>NZ_BAABMP010000005.1:0-573911 GCF_054767395.1 Methanocalculus sp. MC3 | reverse complement strand
GGATGAAATCCGGAGTGATAAGCGGATGGTAAGCGGGATTTTCTAACCCCCTCCCTATCATTTCGAGTGGAGTTTTTTTGGGGGGAAAAGAGGGGATGAGAAGTAAGATCATAGGCAGATAGGTAAACTGGGGTTTTTATGTCCTTTTTTTCCAAAAAAAAGGAAAATAACCGCTCAGAAGAAAATTGATATAAAAACAAATAACAGAAGAAGCCATTTTCATATTAGACATTGATACTATATAAACATACTGAAATTGTATTCAACTATACAATTTTATTTTATTTATAAATATTCAACTAAATTAAATCCAGCACTTTTCATAACACCCATAATGATCCCTCTCTTCCACTCTGTCCATCCTCTCCCCCCCTCTCCCGTTATTATCTCCAGTGGAAACAAAGGGGTACCCCTAACCTACCCTCCAATTGGCAATCATCTCCATCGAATTTCCCCTTCTTTATCTTCACTTTGGCTCATCGAAAAAAATAACCCCGAATATGGATTATTTCCCCTAGAAAGTTTATTAATTGGGTTTTTTTCCGGGTATGTCTGACAATTGGAGATCAATTCCCTCAGATAATGAACCCCTTGGTTTCCACTGGAGCTCCACCCGGAACCCCGTTTCCACCATGGATAGATACGAGATCCAGGGCGGTTTTCGGGGTAATAAGATGGAACTCTCTATGAGATGTATCAACCCTCCCTCCTCCCTCCTCCCTCCCCCCCCCAATGCTGGTATCAGTCCTTCATATCGAAGATCAGATAACAACCCACGATCCATTCTCTCCTATGAGCAGTCATCATGAGAAAGCGATCACCATCACCGGAGCAGTGATCACCGTATCGACCACCAGGAAAGAGGCAGATGATACATCCGGCAAAACCGCAACCGACCTCTTTTCAGGAGCCGGAATACCGGTATCCTTCTACCGGATCGTCCCGGATCAGGACGAGGCGATCAGAGCGGCACTTGATGAGGCACTCCTGAAGGCAAACTGCATTGTCTTCACCGGAGGCACCGGCCTTACACCCGATGACCGGACGATCGAAGCTGTCGCTCCACAATTTGAGAAGGTGATGGATGGATTTGGCGAGATCTTCCGGCAGAAGAGTATCGCTGAAGTTGGAACCGCAGTCATTCTCTCACGGGCAACAGCAGGAGTGATCCAGGGAAGGGCGGTCTTCTGCATCCCGGGATCCACAAAGGCGGTCCGGCTTGCAGTTGAAGAGATCATCATTCCCCAGATCCGGCATATCATCTCACATGCCGGACCCAGGTGATATCCCCGGATAGCCCGTCTCTCCGGCTATACCCGGAATATAAAAATTCAAAAAAATTACTTCAGGATGTTCAGAAGAGCGGTTCTCTCGATCACCAGATCGGCGATCCGCTCTCTTCCGACCGTTCCAATCTCTTCATCAGTGATTGAATAGAGCTTCTGGAGGGCCGGGATCCGGCCTGCCGGGATCTCACTCTCATCCCGGCATGGCGTGATCAGATCCCCGATCATTCTCCATGCCTCCTCAGAGGGGGGCACCATCCCGATCCAGGCGAGCATCGCGCCTTCATGAAGCCCAAACCCCATCGCAATACTCGTCTGCCGCTGGCCTGATGCATAGAGGAGCACCTCCATCTCAAGGCTCCGTGCGGTCATTGAACCCTCTATTTCGGCACGGAGAGCCTGCCGGATCGCCTCTTCTGCGTGTCTTTTTCCGGCCATCATCTCCGCGTTCATGCAGATGATCCGGACATCGGCCTGATCAGCTGCTCTCCTCAGTTCTGCAAGATGGCCGGGAACCGATGCAATCTCCATCCGGGCCATCCTCACCTCATATTCCTGATCCGGGTTCTGCGCAGGCCCCTGCACTGTGGCTCCTGCTTCATCTCCCTGCATCTTATCCTGCGTCATATGATCCCCTCTGATCCCCTTCTCTTTCATGACCACTCAGCTCTCCCAGTAATCGAGTATCGTCTGTTGTCCGCTCTTCCTTTCATCATCGCTTCCTCCCCTCTCTTCTGCATCCTTTCTTCTCCTTCCTCTCCCCTTCTCTCTCCCAAAACCTTCTTCCCGGGATAAATCGCCGTCATCTCTGCTTTTTTTTCCGGTTCCTTTTTGGATCTGATCGATGATTGATTCTGCGGTCTTCTGACCGATGATCCGTGCAATCTTCGGAGCACCCGCATCAGCAACCTCCGCCGGGGTGGTATACCCGCTGTTGAAGAGTGAGCGTGCACGCACACGGCCAATCCCCCGGAGCTTGATTAAGGGAAGAAGCTCCTCTTTGACACCGTGCCGGATCCTGATCTCGAGATCAGCGACATCCTTTTTGAGAGCGGGCATCTCCCGCCTGGAGATCTCACGGGCACCGTGGACGAGCCACCCTATCCCGTCAACGAGGCCGTGGATATCTCCGGGGCCGATAGAATACCGCTCGGCGATCATCTCGATGGGGACCTCATTTGTCCAGTCCAAAAGGACAAGAGCGGTTTTTATCGCCTGGAAAAACTCCTCATACCCGAGCCAGGGGAAGGAGTGCTCACCTTCGCCAATGAGGATCTCGTCTCCCTGCTCTTCAAGCACCCGCTCGATTATCTCATGATCGGCTGATTTCAGGAAGAGCCGGAACATATCAGGGGTGGCTGAGAGGAGATGAAGAATCCCAAATGCAGTGACCGTATCCTGTTCATGGAATGCAGCCTGGATCATCACCGAGGATCTGGGATCAAGGTAGAGCTTTGAGGTGAGTTCCCCAAACTCCGTTGCCTCGATCCGGTTCCCCAGATCAACAACCATCCCCATCTCCTCAAGTTCCGTTGTGACACGGCTGCATATTCTGGTGAGATAGTTCAGGTTTCTATGCCGTACCGCATAGAAACTGCCCTTGAAGAAGGAGAGGATCGCATCATTGTCTGTTGCCTCCCTGCTTGCGACCAGTGCCAGGATCCGGGAGAGGAGTGTTGATTTCTTTGCACACTGCGAATCGATCTCTTCGGCAGGTGCGGTGATGAACTCATCGAAGAGCTCTTTGACGGCAGGCTCGCTCTTTCCGATTAAGACCGCCTCGCCATAGGGATCAAGCCCCGGCCTCCCTGCACGCCCTGCCATCTGGCGGTACTCGCGGACAGGTATTGCGACCTGCCCCTCTCCCGGGACGAACCGGTGGAGGCTGTTGATGATGACACGCCGGGCAGGGAGGTTCAGCCCGGCAGCAAGGGTCGGGGTGGAGGCGATCACCCGGATCGCACCTTTCCGAAACCCTTCTTCCACCAGCCTTCTTGCATCCCGTGAGAGGCCGGCATGGTGGAAGGCGGCCCCGTTCCTGATACAGAGTGCCAGTGCCTGTGCAACCCCGGTGTCGTCGGTTCCAAGGATCTGATCGGCAATATCGTTTAAGACGGGCTCCTCGAGCCGGAGGGCAGATGCGATCCGCTTGGCAGCACCCTCTGCATTCCTCCGTGACGAGACGAAGACGAGGGCCTGGCCCCCCTCCTGGATTGTATCGAGGCAGAGGTTTGTATCCGCATCCTTCTTCAGAGAAGGAACATTCCTCTCGCTTCCATCAAAGTGTATCTGCCCCTTGAAGTAGACGCCCTCCCTGAGATCAACCGGCCGCCAGTCTGACTGGATGAGCCCGGCCGAGAGCCAGCCCGCCAGCTCTTCAGGGTTCCCTATTGTTGCGGAGAGTCCGATCACCTGGAGATCGGGATTTCTGTTCCGCATCGTGGTGATCACCATCTCAAGGGTTGCCCCCCGCCCCTCATCCCCGATCAGGTGCATCTCGTCGATGACGAGGAGGGTGATCCGGCTTACCCATCCTGTCTTATTCCTGAGGAGCGAGTCCACCTTCTCGGAGGTGGCAACGATGATATCAGATCGCCCAAGGAGCTCATCTTTCCTGTCAAAGTCGCCGGTTGCGATCCCGACTCTCACCCCCTTCCCCGAGAAGTCCTCGAACTTCTCGCTGGCAAGGGCCTTCAGCGGGACGACATAGAGGCATTTTCCACCTGATGCAATCTGGTGGTGCATCGCCATCTCGGCAACAAGAGTCTTTCCGCTTGCGGTAGGAATGCTTATAATAAGGTTTTTTCCAAGAAAGAGCCCCTCCTCAACGCAGGCTTGCTGTGGCGGGTAGAGGGATCGGATTCCGGTTGCGTAGTACTGCTCTTTCAGAGCGGGTGGGATCGGGAGCGAATCAAAAGCAACCTCGCGAACCCCTTTATTTCCATTGGAAACCTCTTTTCGCACACCGATCACTTCGAAATCTTTATCAGGGCATTGCGGAAATCCCAAACACTTTCCCCTGAAGGCTCCATTCGCAATACTATCCCGAAATAATCATTCGTTTCTGCAATGCATCCAGTATTGCCGGGCACCCAAACAGGTGCCGGTAACACCGATTCGTACAATCGTCAGTAATAGTAACTGATCAGATCCTCTTTCGCCTCTTTCTTCCTCCGTTCAAGGAATGCAAAGACATTCGCATGATCGGATCCCTCAACGAGCATCTCGATACCCTTCCGGGCAGTCTGAACCGGCTCCGGGAGCCCGATAATACCAACTGTCTTTCCATAGATTGAGATGGAAGTCTGGGTCATATTCTCTATCTGGCCGCGTGCCTTACCGTCACGGCCGATGATCCGTCCCCTGATCCGGTTCATCTTCTGGGGTGTATCGGCGACATTCGAGAGATCGATGATATCAAGGAGGATATCCTCATCATCAAAGAGGTGGAATGCCCGCTCCGGAGAGAATCCCCTTCCAAGAGCCCGGACCACTTCTGTTGCCCGGAGTACGCCGACTGCGTCTTCTCCCTCGATGGTGACCAGTCCTTCTGTGCTGTCGATTGTGATCGCAACTTCGGCCTTCTCTTCGATGGCTTTGCGGGTTGCTCCGCCTTTTCCAATAATGACACCGATCCGATCGGATGCCACTTTCAGTTCCTGCATTGTCATGGCTGATTCTCTTTATGGTTAGTTTTTATGGTGTGAAGAAATCTTCACCGACGATCCCCCTGAGGATCTCGTGTTCATCGAGTATGGTGCATCGGTTCCCAAAATACCTGTTGATGTTCTGGATATCCCGAAAGAGGAAACGGTGGGCGGATGGATGGTCCGGTGTCACTGCCTGGCCCATATCGATGAGCCAGAGCCGGCCGCCGCCGCTTAGGATATTGTACTCTGAGAGATCCCCGTGGACAAGCCGTGCCTTCTGGTAGAGCCGGGTGATGAGATCGAGGCACTCTCTGTATGCTGCCTTTGGATCGTCAGGGGGATCAAGCCTGAGCTGGGGATAGGGAACCCCGTCTTCACCGAGGAGCCCCATGATCAGGATATTCCGGTCAAAGGCGATCGGCTCCGGAACAGGAAGGCCTGCTTCCTGCGCCCGGTTGAGGTTTGAATACTCCTTCTTTGTCCAGGCAAAGATGATATTCTTCTTTGTCTTCCTGATATTCGAAAAGCGGGGGTCACCCAGGATATAATCGCTCATCGCATTGAAGTTCCCGGTCCTGATCCGGTATATCTTGATGACGCAGTCTTCTCCCTCTCCCCGCCCTGCAGCGAAGACATTCGCTTCTTTTCCTGTTGATATGGATCCGCCGATGGCGGTGATCACCTTTTTGTTTGCGAATTTGTAGAGAGCAAGGAGGGTGACATCATCAAAGACCTCATCAAGGACCTTCCGCTGATCATCATCCCGAATCCGGATCCCAAGTTCCGAGAGCTTCCGATCGAGCATCTCGATCCGGTCATCAGTCTTCTTTGTCTCCTCTCCCCGTCTTCCCATCGTCTCTATCCCCGCTTACAGCTCATGATGAACTCATATGCCGGTGCGAGCACCTCGACGAGCCCCTCTGCACAGGCATTCTTCAGATCCATCGCGTGGATCTCCCCGGCCGCATATGCCGCCTCAAGTGAAGCAAATGTGTCAAATTCACGGTCTCCGCCATATTTCTCGGGCCGTTTTATCTCCACATTTCCGAGGCGGGGGAAGATATGGTGGCAGAAGATCTCGATGATCGGGTTTTCTGCGGTCTCAGGGGGGCAGAAGGCCTTCCTGATCTTCTTCCTGATCTCATCCTCGGAATCTGCAACAGAGACGACATTTCCGGCAGACGAGGACATCTTCTTCCCGTCAAGCCCCTGCACGATCGGGGTATGGACACATACCGGGGGTTTCCTGCCGATGGCACCGAGATGTTCCCGGGCGAGCATATGGATCTTCCGCTGGTCGATCCCCCCGACTGCGGCATCGACATCCAGTGCGGCAATATCGACCATCTGCATGATCGGGTAGACCATCTGTGAGACTGTCGGGTTCTCCATGGTCCGCCCGACCTCATCCATACTCCGCGTTGCCCTGTTCAGGGTCACCTGCTGGGAGAGTTCAAGCACATTGAGCTGGTATTCCGGGTTCAGCTGGAGATCGGTTCCGATAACAAATTCAGCACCTTTCAGTCCGACCGCCTCGATACATGACCGGTTATACTCGGCAAGCTCTCTCACCTCTTCAAGCGTTCCTTTCCGGTTCAGGAAGGCATGGAGGTCTGCCAAAAGGACGATCACATGGAATCCCGCCTCTTTCATATCGATCAGCTTATTGATGGTGACGAGATGGCCGAGATGGATCTCCCCTGATGGTTCGTATCCGGCATAGACCCGCTTCACTGGTTCTGCAAGGGTGCTCCGAAGCTCCTCTTCCGTGACGATTTCAACGGTATTCCGTGCCACGAGATCATATGGATCCATAGCATACTATTGACACTCTGAGGTGTTTAAGATGGTGGGAAAAAGAGTGTGGGAACGGTATGCTCCGCTCCCCTCTGGGTGGCCGCCTTCTCTCCTCTCCGGGACTGTTTCACCTGATCGGCGTGAACCCGAGTGAGTGGTTCGTGAGCGCGATCGACTCTTCAGGAACCGTAATCGTTCCCATCATCGCCCGGATACAGTCGATCGTCTCAACAACAACATCCGCCTCCTGGTGGATCGCCTGGAAGAGGCAGAGATCGTCTTCGTCAACTGAGATCGAGCCTTCAAAGACCCCGTTCTCCCAGAGATCCGATCTCGGCCGGCCGAGATCCATCACATACTCCTTCAGTTCAGCCGTGGAGGTGATACCGGTCTCTCTTCGCACCAGCCCGATCCTCGGATTCTTACTGATCAGCTCGATGATCCGCTCCCGTGTCCCCGGCCGCTTCAGATCCATCTGTACAACATGCATATGCATCATCGTCGTCGGGACGATGAGGGCGGTGGTGGTGATCCTGATATCCGGAAGTACAGACTGGACATCGGGTCCGTGGTGGGAGGGGATCGTGACCGGATTTAAGACGATCGCGTCGATTGGGCCCCGCTTGATATCACCGGGATCGCCGCCGCGCCGGATCATCGTTGCTCTTACCTTTTTGACACCGTACTCACTGTCTACAAGCCTGATGATCCGGCAGAGCCCTGTTGTATTGCAGGAGACGACACGGGCATAATCCCGCCCGATTGCGTCCTTGAAATTACATGACGAGGAGAAGGAGAAGCCTGCCACTTCATGATCCTCGCCGCCCTGCCAGATCGCCTTGATTCCCGCCTTCTCATAGAGGGCGCGATTCTTTGCCCCGATTCCGCCCGGTGTTGCGTCCACGACGATATCGCAGGCAGAAAGCATCTCTTCAACCGTTCCCGCAACCGGAATACCTGCTTTTTCAAAGGCTTCCTTCTTCGAGAGATCGGCTATATACAGGGGAAATTTCCGTTCTCTTGCGATAAATGCCTCGGCAGAGGGTTTTGTCTTTGAAACCCCGATGACCGTCATATCCGGCTGGCAGGTGACTGCATCGGCGACACGTTTGCCGATTGTTCCATACCCGTTGATGGCAACCCTGATCATATTCATCCATACTGGTTCTGAAAATATTAAAGTACCCTGTATTGAGCTTCAGGCTCAAACCCCTGTCACAAACCCCGGTGGAGATTGAATTCCTTCTATTGGGACTCTTCAGCTTCGCCCAGAAATTCGTTATAGAAGTCATCAGAGACGAGTTCGCAGTTACCTTCCGAATCGACCGCAAGCAGGGTGTCAAAGACGATCCATGCCTTTGTCTTATGAACGGGGTTTGTCCTGCAGAACCCTTCCGATCTGAAGAGGAAGGGGATCCCTTCCGGCGTCCTGAAGTGAATGGCATCTGCTTTTAGGGGATAGAAGGATATTCCATCCTCTTCGAGGCAGGGGATCTCGCCATACCTGAGCCCGTCGATATCAACGAGAACAGCATCATCAAAGAGTGTCAGGAGATCCTGCCTGATCACTGAATCGATCTGGTCGATTCCTGCCTCAGAATCGGGGCTGTAGCGGCTTCCCCGTATGAAAAGAGCAATTCCACCCTCCCCGAGATCGCTTCTGTCCTCGAGGCAGAACCCGCCGCAATCGAGGGTGATCGGGAGGGCATCGGTCGATCTCAACCGAAGATCGGTGAACCAGAGCCGGACACCGCGGGTGGTGGTGCAGTCATATTCATAGGCAAAATCGATCACCTGTGTTCCCTGGAATGTCCCGGTGATCTCGTCTATGATCTCCTCGTTTTCGGGGGCAGCCGCCTCATCTGTCGTCACGATTCGCACCTGATACACTCTCTAACCCTCCAGCACATCAAGATGCCGGATGGTGATCCAAAAGGATATCCCAATCAGCTGACAAAAACCAGATCATCATGAAGAAGACTGCACTGTTGATCATCGATATGCAGAATGATTTTGTGGGGGATTCTGCTATTCTCCGTGTCGCAGGGGCTGATGCGATCATTGCACCCCTCAGATCCATCCTGAACCATTTCAGGGAGCAGAAGCTCCCGGTGATTCATATTCTCCGCATCCACCGCCCCGGCGGATCCGATGTCGAGTCTTTCAGGAGAGAGATCTTTTCGAAAACCCCGTTTGCGGTTGCCGGGACAAAAGGAGCAGAGGTGATCGATGCAATTGCCCCAATTCCAGGCGAACATATCCTCTCAAAGACGCGAATGAGCGGTTTTCTCGGAACCGATCTCGATCTCCTTCTCCGCTCTCTTGACGTTGAAAGGGTTGTTGTTGTCGGGATACAGACGCCAAACTGCATCAGGACGACTGTCTTTGATGCAATGGCATATGGATATGATACCGTCCTCGTCTCAGATGCCGTTGCCGCGGCAACACCGGAGATTCACGTAACAAATCTCCGGGATATGGCGGCGATCGGGGTCTCGATCATAACAACCGACGAATGCCTGCGGATGATCTGATCCCACGATTTCCCCCTTTGTCCCTTCTTTTTCAGATCTTCATTCAGATGAGTTGTATTGAGCGGTGATTCTGGTGCGGCGTGACACTCAAGTAGTCACCCCGCATACATAAACGCATGCAGGCGAAGGTACCGGTATCGGAAGAAATAGACCGTATTAAGCGTTTCAGACAGCGAATGGAGAGTGATTTCCCGGACTGGGAGATGGCGGCATTCTTTGGAAGAGTCAACCAGTACTACTTCTGCGGCACTATGCAGGACGGCGTCCTTCTGATACCCCGTGACGGTGATCCTGTATACTGGGTGAGAAGGAGCTATGAACGGGCACGGGCAGAATCCCTTTTTCCTGATATCCGTTCGATGCAGAGTTTCCGGGATCTGGCAAAAGAGATGGGGAAAGTCCCGGATACCTGTCATATTGAAGCTGAACTGGTACCAATCGCACTCCTTGAGAGATTCAGAAAGCATATTCCCGCAAAAAGCTTCGCCTCTCTCGATAAGCAGATCGCGTATGTCAGGGCAGTGAAGAGTCCCTATGAGATCGCACTCATGAGAAAGTCGGGTGAGATCCACCGGCATGTCCTTGACGATATCGTCCCTTTGATCCTTCGGGAAGGGATGAGCGAGGCGGATCTGGGGTGCGAGCTCCATTCCGCCCTGATTGCAGAAGGACACCACGGGATCGTCAGGTTCTCGATGTTTGGAAACGAGATCGTCCTCGGCCAGATCGCATTTGGCGAACATTCCCTTGCCTCCACCTCGTTCAATGGTCCCGGCGGGGCAGTCGGGCTCTCAGCCGCAGTACCACTCCTCGGATCGCGTGACCGGAAGCTTGGGAAGGGCGATCTCGTCTTCCTTGATGTCGGATGCGGGTATGAAGGCTACCATACCGATAAGACAGCCGTCTACCAGTTCGGCGCCCCCCTACCGGAGCGGGCAGTTGCAGCACACCAAAGATGCCTCGCTCTCCAGCAGGAGATGGCGTCCCTCCTCCGCCCCGGTGTCATCCCTGGAGACATCTACCGGACGGTGATTGCGGATATTCCTGAGAAATACCAAAAGGACTTCATGGGGTATTCCGGCCGGCAGGTTCCCTTCCTCGGCCATGGGGTCGGGCTTGAGGTCGATGAGTATCCGGTACTGGCAGAAGGGTTTGACGAACCGCTTAGTGTGGGGATGGCGATCGCACTTGAGCCGAAGATCGGGATCTCCGGTGTCGGCATGGTCGGGGTGGAGAATACCTTCCTGGTCAGGCCCGGTGGTGGCGAATCGATCACAGGTCTTTCAAAAGGGTTGATTGAGGTGGGGTTTTAGCCCTGATCCTCTTATGCACCTGCATAGATCCCGGATCCGATGAGCCAGTCAGGACCAGCCGGAACCACGTAACAGAGTTTTAAGCTTTCAATGCCGGTTGCGGGGCTGGTATAGGTGACATACACAAACCCGCCGCCAGCCCGTGCGACTTCAATCTCCCATTCTATTGCATTGACCCCGTAGCTGTCCTCAAAGCCAAGCCGTTTTGATCCGATCAATTCAGGCTGGTAAGGGAGGGCAAGGGTGGTGCCATCGAAGCCATATGCAAAGATATAGGCGTCGCCGAGCCCGAATTCGCCCTCCTGATCATTGAAGTCCATAAGCGCCTGCTCTTTTCCATGGTCTCTGGCATAGTCCCGTGCATTGTGGACACGGAGCACCAGGTCATCACGATCGGCTTTATTGAATTCTGCCCTGACTGAGGGGAGGTAGATCCCTGAGCCAACCCACCAGGTATCATCGACGGGGAGCAGATATGAGAGTTTCAGCTCGTTCTGTAAGCCACGTTCCGGGTTTGGATAGATATAATATACAGCTCCTCCTCCGGTCCCGGCTTTCCTTGTCATTTCGCTGATATAGAGGATACCGTTTGGATCGGTGTTTGCAAGACGGTTCTCGCCGATGAATCCCGGCTGGAAGGGGAGGGCGAGGCAGGTGCCGTCATCTGCATAGGAGAAGATGTAGAGCTCTCCCCTGACAAAGTCGCCCTCCGGATCATTGAATGCCGCAAGTGCCGCTTCCCGGCCGTGTTCACGGCCATATGCGGCTGCTTCTGCAACAAAGGTCTTCATTGCATCGATCTCCTCCTCGGTCCGGGGCGTGATCCGATCGCCGTTCTCGTCGACCCTCTCACTGCCCGCGTTCCATGTGATAACAACCCTCCATTCGGCCCCGTCAACCCCGGCGGTTCCCCAGAGAGCGGTCTTTGTCACTTGCTCCTGCCAGTTCGTGTCCCAGAAGGTGTAGGTTGTCTCTCCGGCAGGATCAGAGACGATTCTCTGGAATGCCTCCTGAAGTCCGGGTTCCTGGTATGCGGGATCAGTAAAGAGGTTCCTCCCGATCTCTTCTGCGGTTGCATCATAGATCACCCGTCCGCCTGTCTCTGTAACCCAGATATCGTATGGTGTCCCGGTAAGCACCGGGTCGATCTGCCGAGAGATCATCTGCTCGGGGCGGTAGGTGATATCGGTATAGCCGAGATATTCTCCATCGGCTGAAAAGATCGGGCTGCTCTGTGAGATCCCGTAGAACCCTTCGACGAGCCAGAAGACATCGGAGACGATTTTAACCTGTTCGGTATTTGCCCGTTCAACCTCCGGCTGGTATGCCCAATCCAGGCCGGCAAGATCGGCATACTGCTCGGGAACGGCGGCGATGACGATTCCATCAGGTGCGATCACAACCGAGGAATGGGCATATACATATTTCTGGAGCGATTGTTTCAGGAAGTCCAGTGCTTCAGGAGAATCAAGCCCGAGTATGGCGAGCTGATCTGCGTTCTCTGTGGTTGTCAGGGAGAGACTATTCAGCTCTTCGTTTATTGAGTGTATCGATTCATCCAGTATCCGGCTCATCTCATCATGATGAACGGCATCTTCATCCACCCCGCCGAGACATCCGCAGATACAGACAAGAAGGATGATAATCGGGAGTAGCAGTGCATTCAATGGTCGCATAGAAGAGTATTAGTTACACCCTTACTAAAAAGGCGATTGGTGTGCAGTTCCCGTTCCCGGAGAGGGAAATATTTATGATTTGAATGGTTCAACCCTGATATTACCAAGTGAGAGAGATGTCGCGACGGAATACGCGTTTTTCACGGGATATCCTGTATCAGGAAGAATATTTCGGGGGCTTCCCGGATGCACCAGAGTACCTGGCTGCAAAAGATCCGGAGAGGTACAATCGAAAACAGAAACGAAATGAGAAGGCGCCGAAGAAGTCCCCGCTGCGGGTAAAAGGCGATCCCCTCCCTGAAATCGATCTCTTCCCGGCGAAGAAGAAGATACGAGGTAAGTCTGAAAGTTTTGATTCTGATCGATTCTTCTGAGATTATTGTAAGGAATTAATAGCAGGGCTTCTGATCCCTACTTCCAGTCCTTCTTCATCGCCTCTCTTCGCATCTCCTGCGGCATCAGCTCGATTGCGTACCGGAGAGCCGTCCGGGGCATCGTCCTCTTCTTTGCCTGGACATAAGCGAAGACTTCGTCCCGGTGCTTCCTGCTCTCCTCTTTCAGCAGCCACCCGTATCCTTTCTGCACCAGATCCTCGCAATCCTCAAAGAGGAGATCTGCGATCCGGAACGCTTCTTCGAGGAACTCTCCCTTCTTTGCAGGGACGATCAGGGAGACGGCGGCAGCGCGCCTGAGCCATCGGTTCTCATATTCTGCCCATTTGTAGAGCTTTTTGATGCAGTCCGGGTACTGCACCAGGAGATCGCCGACGGTATGGTTGCAGAAGGTGTCGCAGGTTGCCCAGTTTGTCACATACCTCTCGATCCAATCTTCGAAGATGACCAGATCCGCGGGCTCGAACCGGTCACTGAAATGTGGAAGCCATTCGGATGCTATGAATGATTCCTCAAGGTAGCCTGAGGAGAAGAGGTCTTCGCAGAGGGAGAATACCTCATCTTTCCCAAGTGTTTTCAGGGCAGGGAGATGGGATCTCGCAATTTTTGCAACCTCAGCCGTCTTCATGCCGTAGGAGGTGACCTCCTCCTTAAAGAACCGTTTCCCACTCTCTGCGAGTGCCGGATCCGCTCTCTCCCTGAGGGTGGATCGGATCTCTTCAAGCATGGTATCCATACCAGAGATCTCCATTTTCAGGCAATAGAGGTTCCTCTTATTGCATCATCCGGACAACCCCCTCATTGATACCTGATCAGCCTGGTGATGTACCGGTGTGCCCAGAAGAGGGCAAAGAGACCCCCGCAGGTGTTCCCGGCAACAACCCCCCACCAGACCCCCACTTCTCCATAGGAGAGCGAGATGCCGAGGATCCAGATGAAGACTGCGATAAAGACGATGTTTCGGAAGAACTCAAGGATCAATGCCGATATCCCTCTGCCTGTTCCCTGGAAGATGGCGGAAGAGAACATGCCTGCCGGGACAAAGGGGAAGAACCAGCAGATGGTCCTGAGAAATGCCGTGATACCCGGTGCGAGATGTGCACTTTCAGCTGAATAGGTGAAGAATACTGCAAGGTATGGTGCAAGCAGCCAGGTGGCGGCAGTCAGGACGAGGGAGATGAGAAGGCCGTATCCCAGCGCAATTCTCTGGACAGAGCGCAGCCGCTCGAACTGCCGTGCTCCATAGGATGCCCCGGTAATTGATATGAGGGCAATCGAGATACCAATCAGCGGGATGATCGAGAAGAGCACCACCCGCCATCCGGCAGTATAGACCGCCACCGCATCGTTCCCGGTCGTGGTCACCAAAAGGGCGTTGATCAGGATCGCCACCGCCGACATCATCACGAACTGGAGGCTGCCGGGGATGCCGACTTTGATGATATCCATTGATATCTCCCGCTCAGGCCGGATCTCTGATCTCCTCAGGGTGACATAGGTGGAGCGCTCGATAAAGAGCCAGTAGAAGATCAGGCCCGATACCAAGAGGATCGAGATGAGGGTTGCCCACGCAGCACCAGCAACCCCAAGCCCCATCGGGTAGATCAGGATCGGGTCGAGGATACAGTTGATCACAGCCGATGCACCCATCGCATACATCGTCTTCTTTGTTGACCCTTCTGCATTGAAGATCGCATAGGAGATGGAGGCAAAGAGGAGGAACGGAGTTCCTGCAAAGACGATCCTCGCATACTCGGCAGTCAGTGCCGTTGCATCCCCGGCACCAAGAAGTGCGGCAAGCGGTTCTGCCCGGAAGACAAGAACAGGGGTGATCAGGGCAGCGATGATCAGGATGAGGCCGATCCCCTGCATCGCTGCCCGGTCAGCACCTCTCCGATCTCCTGCTCCGATCCGCCTTGCTATGGCGGAACTGACACCGGCGCCAAGCCCGTTCCCAAGCCCGATCAGGATCAGGAAGAGCGGCGTGACAAACCCGACTGCGGCGAGTGCATCTTCCCCAAGACCCGCCACCCAGATCGCATCGACAAGGTTGTAGATGGACTGGAGGAGCATTGCGATGATCACCGGGATTGAAAGAGCAATGATTGCCTTCTTCGGATCGCCGGTGAGGATGGAGACTCCCTTATGGATGGACTGATCGGTGGGGTTCATAGTATCATGGAATTATAAAATTTGTCTTTAACTGTATTCATCTCAAGACAAATAATCTCTCCGAAACCAGAATCCTGCATATCATATCATCTCACCACATTTTCCCAATGTGAACTTCCGGGAAACCTTTTTGATGAAGTATACAAAAGAACCTCTATGGATAGTCCGCCCCGATGGGTGCTTCGATTCATGACGATCCTGGCTGCATGCATACCAGCCTTTGCATTCGGCACTCTTCTGAACCTCCCGATTCCGGCAATCATTCTTGCTGCACTGGGGTGTTACATTCTGGGCGATATCATCATTCAGATTCCAAAAGGGACCTATCAGCGCAGGCGGAGGGTGTGAAAGATACAGGTGTGATCCGGGCATGCAGCTGAAGAGCATCAGCTCTGGTGTCCGGGATGCCCCGGTGCTCCATTTAATAAATCCGATTTGACCTGCATTTTCCCGGAAAAGAGTGCAATAGAGGGATTATGTTTTTCTTTTCAGGGATCACCTGCCTGATTGGCAGGAATAGATGGGTTTCTTTATCTTGGCGTGAGAATAGTGAGTATCAATGATGCTCCGGTGTGACCTCCATATTCATACCAATCATTCGCGTGACGGTGAGAGCCGTGTTGAGGATATCCTCAGGAGGGCTGAAGAGATAGGCCTCGATGCGATCGCAATCACCGATCATGATACCGTAACTGGTGCCAGATATGCCCTTGAACTGAAGACACCAGTCATTATCATCCCCGGAATTGAGGTCTCGACAAAAGAAGGGCATCTTCTTGTCCTCGGGGTGACCGATCCGATTCCTGCCGGATTATCGGTCCGGCAGACGATTGCGATTGCAGAGCAGATGGGCGGGGTGACGATCCTGCCCCACCCGTTCCATATGTGGCGGCATGGGGTCGGGCTGAAGCTGAAAGATGCTCTTGCCCTTGTTGATGCTGTGGAGGCATTCAACTCGCGGTATATCGTCGGTGCAGCAAACCAGAAGGCGGCACGGCTTGCCAAAAGGTTCGGGAAGCCCTGTATCGGAGGGAGCGATGCCCATCACTGGCGGTATGTCGGGTACGGCTCAACGCTTATTGATGCCGAACCGACAGCGGAGTCGATCCTACACGCCATCTGCGAGGGGAAGACCATCGCCTCCTGCCGGATGACGCCACTCCGCACTTATACCCGCCAGTCCCTTAAAAGCACATGGAGGAGGTTGCAACGGCGGATACCGAACCTTCGCCGGTGAGAATCGCTCTTCGGATAAGCTATCCCGGGCGGCGATTCTCAGGCTCACAGCAGCAACCTGATACCAGGACTGTTGAGGGGGTGTTCATCGACACCTGTCTCCGCCTGGGCCTTTTTGAAGATTTCCGTTCTGCGGGATTCGTCTCTGCCGGGAGGACCGATGCGGGTGTCTCGGCACGGGGGCAGGTGGTCGCGTTCACAACACCCTGTCCTGAGCGTATCGTCTCTTCATTAAACCGGATGCTGCCTTTCGACTGCCAGGCAACAGGCTGGGCGGAGGTTCCTGATGATTTTAATCCCCGGTACCAGGCAACAAGCCGGACATACCGCTACCTCTTCGCGGAAGAGGGTCTTGATCTGCATCAGATGGAGGCGGCGGCATCCCGTTTTGTCGGTCTCCATGATTTCCGAAGAATTGCACGGGTGGAGGAGGGGCGGGATCCGATGCGGCGGATCCTCTCAGCAGGGATCTTCAGGGAAGAAGATCTGATCATCTTTGAAGTGAGTGGAGAGAGTTTCCTCTGGAATATGGTCCGGGGGATGGCAACCCTCCTCCTGGCAGCGGGTGCAGGGGTGATCCCCCCGGAACGGATCAGCACCCTCCTTACTGAAGAAGGGAATCGGATCCCGGCAGCCCCTCCTGATCCACTGATACTCTGGGACGTGGACTGCGGCCTTCTGTTTCATCCTCTCACCAGATCAGAACGGGCAGATCAGAAGCTCAGGAATGAGGCCGTCCGACTGCGGATCGAAGAAAAAATGGTTGGGTGGTTAGGCGGGAACCGCCTGGATATCCTTCGGAAGGAGGAGATTCACGATAAACTGCGGCACCTGTTGTGATGTCCTCACTGCAAGGAAGAAGTTTGCCGTTGCCGGGTCTGAGAGCCCTCGATAGGTGAGGTATATCTGGAAGTTCGTGTCGACGACGGTGATACCAAGCGTCTTCACAACCGCACGCCGCTCTGATATAAGTTTATTCTCTCCTACATCGAGTTTTTCGGTCTGCCCGCCAACTGCGATCAACATCTCATTCTGGGTGGAGAGGGCGACCATATCGATCCCGCCGACGTTCACGGTCTTTCCAAGCGGGAACCAGACATTATAGGTGGTGGTGTAGGGGTATGACTGTCCCTCCACCGGTGCATACATCGTCACGTTCAGGGTGGCGAAGACTGCGATCACACCGATGAGGAGGATCAGGATGAGCACGCCGATGATCTTCAGCTTATTGCTCTTCTTCTTCTTCTCAGGCTTATCCATATACCGGATCTCATGGATCGTCTCCTTCTCATGTCTGACCGTTGGTTCCGGAGCGGGTTTTGGTTTTTCTTCCGCAGCGGGTGCCTGGGTGCTGACAGGAGTAGTCAGGGGATCCTGAGTCACCTCCGGTTCATTTGTCTTCTTTTCATCATCTGTCATAGTGTATCACACACATGTGAAAAGAGGCGATCAAAATATTTAAAAGATATGGGTAATGGCAGTATCTGCAATCAATGATAATTGAGTGGCATATATGCGGTCAATGACCGCTATCTCTTCACAAATGGGACAAATGCAAGCACCAGATGTACAATCGATCGTATCCGGATACGGACCCGGACATTCGCTGACCATCCCGCATATGCAAAATCAGGGGTAACATTGAGGTGAATCCGGGTTGTCCGGAGTGCACCCCGGAGGGCAGCAGCCCAGCCGTAGAGCTTCCCCGTCTCACCGGCATCGCCTGTTCCGATCCTGCCGGAGATCCAGACCGAGTCGATTGAGATTGGAAGCTTCAAAAGGGCAGAGAGGGGAAAACCGGTTTTTCCCTCTGCTTCCTTCAGAATGTCGCTGCCTTCATCATCTTCCCCATCTGCTGCCTGCTCCTCCTCTTCACCTGTTGTCTCCTCTGCCTCTTCCGGGATGATATACGTGTACACGAGCCTCTCAAAGAGCCGGAGCTCAAGAGTCCGTTTTGGGAGGAGGAGGAGGGTGATCGGGCCGAGGCCCCCCCCGGCGTACCATCCATCAGGGCTGATCGATCCGGTCAGGGTGATACAGAACGAGATCAGGACGAGTGTTGCTCCCCCTCCGATGCATGCGAATGCGAGGAGTATGGGGTAGAAATCCATTCACTCTTTCTTGGATCCCCGGATCGCCTCGATCACCGAGGGGAGGGATTCTGCGGCAGTCGAGATCGCCTGTGCGACCTCACCCTTCTTTCCCAGAGTAAAGATCTGGATTCCCTCAGGTCCCGGAATGTCCTGGTGAATGACCATCACCGCTACCGGGGTGACGCCCGCTCCTGCACCTCCGCCGGAACCAACACCATCTTCGGCTTTCCCTTCCCCTCCGCCAAATCCAAATCCAACTGAAGAGATGGTGAAGATCGAGCGGTTCCCCGAGATGATCGGATTTGATACCAGGATGTCCGAGGAGACCATCGTCCTGAGGTGCTCCAGGATTGCATCAAAGACATTTCTCTCTGTCATGGTAGTGAAGTATAACCAGGTGATTATTAAGGATGTGTGTCAGTCTATTGGACAAATGTGATCAACAATGTATAAATATATACAGAACTTACCAGAGTATATGCAAACAGAAGTACACAAGACGGTGATGCCATCGGACTGGCAGCCGCCGCACCCGGATTGTTCCTCTCGATAAAGGAAGCAGATCCGGTTGCGGTCTACCGGGCGCTTGCCGATGGCCCCGGTTATATTCTCGAATTCCCCGGCCTTCCGGTAATGGTCGGGATTGGATCTGAAGTACTGGATTGTCCGGGTGATCCTTGTGATACTCTCAGGGCAATGGCAGCCGATCCCCCCTTCTCCCCTGTCGGATATCTCAGGTACGAAGGAGGGGGCAGGTTCCTCTCAT
The DNA here is from genome assembly GCF_054767395.1 of Methanocalculus sp. MC3. Taxonomy (NCBI): domain Archaea; kingdom Methanobacteriati; phylum Methanobacteriota; class Methanomicrobia; order Methanomicrobiales; family Methanocalculaceae; genus Methanocalculus; species Methanocalculus sp. MC3. The sequence continues at coordinate 554,996 of NZ_BAABMP010000005.1, read as the reverse complement.
GCCGTGATGCCGTCTCAATCGATCGAAACGGGATCACGCTCTTCTCACGTGATATGGACGAAGAGGCAAAAAGCCGGATCCAGATGATGGCCGAAGTCCTTCTATCGCGTGATCTCTTCTCTCCTCCACCACCACCAGGTGATCTACCAACAGCATCGAACACCACAATGGAGCGCCCTCTCTTTACAGATGGCGTCAGGCAGCTCAAATCCCATATCGTTGATGGTGACTGCTATCAGGCGGTCCTTTCAAGGAAGATCCAGCTCCCATTCACTGGCGATCCCCTCAGGATCTATTCCGCTCTCCGGTCACAGAACCCCACCTGTTATGGGTATTTCCTCGATTTCGGTGATGAACAGGTGGCAGGAGAGAGCCCGGAGATGCTGGTTGCAGCCAGCGGGAGCACCCTCACCACCGTCCCGATTGCAGGTACACGGCCGCGGGGCTGCAACCCGGATGAGGATGAAGCGCTCGCAGCAGATCTGCTTGCCGACAAAAAAGAGCGGTCAGAACATCTTATGCTCGTTGACCTTGCACGGAACGATATCGGGAGGGTCGCAGCGTTTGGATCTGTCTCTGTTCCCCGGTATGCGGAGGTGGCGAAGTACCAAAAAGTCCAGCATATCGTATCAACGGTGACGGCAGAGGCAGCTCCCGGAGCTGATGGCTATGATGCGCTCCGCTCCTGTTTTCCCGCAGGCACTGTAACGGGAGCCCCGAAGAAGCGTGCAATGGAGCTGATCGCAGAACTGGAGCAGGAACCCCGTGGGATCTATGCCGGTGCAGTCGGGTATGCCGGGAGATCGGCATTCGCATTTGCAATTGCAATCAGGACCGTTGTTGTCAGGGATGGTGTTGCATCGGTGCAGGCGGGGGCCGGGATCGTCGCAGGATCTGATCCAGATCGCGAATTCGATGAGACTGCAATCAAGGCCGAAGCCTGTCTCCGTGCCATCGACTCAGCCGGGAAGGAATCAGCATGAAGGTCGTAATCGTGGACTGTTTTGACAGCTTCAGCTATAACCTCCTCCAGCTTGTGGGGAGCCTCGGAGCCGATCCGGTGGTGATCCCCGCAGACCGCTCATGTGCGTCTGTGGAGAAGGAGGAGCCTGATCGGATCATCCTCTCACCGGGACCCGGAAAACCGGGGGATATGGCACTCCCGATGGAAGTCCTTGCCACCCTCTCAAAGACGGTGCCGACACTCGGCGTCTGCCTCGGGCACCAGGCGATCTGCTCTGCTGCCGGCGGGCGGATCATCCATGCCCCACGCCCGGTGCATGGGGAGGTCTCGGAGATCTCCCATAATGGTTCCGGGATCTACTCCGGTCTTCAGAACCCGTTTCCGGCTGTCCGGTACCATTCTCTTGTTCTTGATGAAGGTTCTCTCCCGGAGGATCTGATGATCACCGCATACTCCCTTGACGATCACCTTCCGATGGGTGTCCGGCACCGCCGATTTCCGATCGAAGGGGTGCAGTTCCATCCCGAGAGTCTCCTCACCGGGATGGGAAACCGCCTCATCGCCGCATTCCTTGATGGAGGGATCGCATGATCCAGGAGGTCTGCGTTGCGATGGCAGAGGATGCCCCCCTGCCCCGGGGAGGACTCGGCCTTGCCTTTGATGATCTCATCTCGGGGTTAGCAACACCTGCACAGGCAGGAGCGTTCCTCTATGCACTGAGGAACCGCACCCTGACGGGAGAGGATCTCGCCACCTGTGCATCGGTGCTCCTCTCCCATGCGAGAACGATTGTGATCCCCGGATCAGATCGTGCGGTTGATACCTGCGGAACAGGCGGCGACCACTCGATGACGTTTAATATCAGCACCGCCGCCGCATTTGTCGCGGCTGGTGCAGGGGTTCCTGTCATAAAGCACGGGAACCGTGCGCAGACAGGCAGGTCAGGTTCTGCGGATCTCCTCACCGCACTCGGTGTCTCTATCGATGCTTCTGAAGAACTGGTGATTCGATCCTTTCATGAAGCAAATATTGCCTTTCTTTCTGCCCCGAAGTACCATCCCGCCCTGAAGACCCTTTCGGGGTTGCGTTCAGAGCTTGGATTCAGGACGATCCTCAATATCTCAGGACCCCTCTGCAACCCGGCAGGCCCGATCAACCGGATCATTGGTGTCGCCGATCCCGCCCTCCTCGGTCCGATGGCAGAGGCGCTCCAGGCACTCGGGGTTAAGAAGGCGCTGATCGTCTCGGGGGATCAGCTGGATGAGCTCTCCCTCACCGGGGAGAACCGGATCTGCGAGCTCTCTTCGGGTCAGATCGATTATTATACGCTGAATGCAGCCGATCTCGGACTTGCTGAAGCGCCACGTAATATGCTTCGTGCGGAAAGCCCGGGAGAGAGTGCTGCGATCATCAGCCGGGTGCTTCACGGCGGCGAGGGGCCTGCACGGGATATCGTCCTCCTGAATGCTGCGGGGGCGATCCTTGCCGGGGAAGGATCAGCAACCTTCTCCTCTGCCCTGAAAATGGCAGAAGACTCAATCGATTCGGGAAGGGCTCTTGAATCACTCAGGCTTCTTGCGGAGATCAACGGGGGTGCCTGAATGATCCTGGATGCACTTATCGCGTCATCACACCAGCGGGCTGCCAAACTACCGGATACGTTTCCGCGGGATTTCTTCCCTGTCCGGAGCCTGAAGCGGGCGCTCCTCTCCCGATCGCCTGCGGTGATCGGTGAGGTGAAGTACGCCTCGCCGGGGGGACCAACGGGTGCAACCCTGCCTCCGGGACGGCTTGCGGCAGCAATGGCGGCGGGTGGTGCGGTTGCGATCTCGGTTCTGACCGAGCCGACGGTCTTTGCCGGTGATCCCTCCTTCATAGGGGAGGTCAGGCGGCATGTAAGCCTCCCCATCCTCAGGAAGGATATCCTGGTACACCCGCGCCAGATCAGGGAGAGCAGGGCACTGGGTGCGGATGCGGTTCTCCTGATCGCTTCAGTGCTCGGGGACGACCTCCCTGCATATGTCGATTACGCGATCGAATGCGGTCTTGAGCCACTTGTCGAGGTCTTCTCCGCCGGGGAAGCAGAAGATGCCATTGCCACACGGGCCTCACTCATCGGGATCAATAACCGCAATCTCAGGACACTTCAGATCGATCCCGGCACTTCTGCCCGGATCGCCCCGGCAATCAGGGCAGCAGGCAAAATCCCGATTGCAATGAGCGGGATATCGACCCAGGCCGAGGTTCTGGAGGCGATGAAGACCTGTATGGGTGTATTAATCGGGACCTCGATCGCGTCAGCTGCGGATCCAAGGGAGGCGACGGAGGTGTTTGCATGTACGTGAAGATCTGCGGGATCACCTCTCCCGCCGATGCCAGGCTTGCGGTATCTGCCGGAGCCGACGCGATCGGCATACTCCTCTATACCGATTCACAACGATCAGTTACCACGCGGAGGGCTGAGGCAATTCTTAAGGCGATTGCCGGAAGGGTGGAGACGGTCTGCGTCACCACCACAAGGTCACCTGCCTATCTGCGGGAGATCTGCCGCCTCTCACCGGATGCGATCCAGACCTATCATCAGCTGAATGTACCGGATCGGTTCATCTCTGTCTCGGGCTGGGATGGGATCAGCCTGCCTCCTGAAGATGCCGACCGCCTCCTCCTTGATGTCTCGCATGGCAGGGGTGTTATGCTTGACACTGTGGTTGCGGAAGCAGCGATTGAAGAAGCAACGGTTCCTGTGTTGGTATCAGGCGGGCTCACGCATTCATCTGTTGCGGGCGTGATACGATCGCTCCATCCTGCCGGTGTCGATGTCTCAAGCGGCGTTGAATCATCTCCGGGCGTGAAGGATATGCACCGGGTGCAGGCATTTGTTGCTGCCTGCCGGGGGTGTTCACCATGAGGTTCGGGGAGTACGGGGGGAGGTATGCTCCTGAGATTTTGATCGAACCCCTCAGGGAGCTTGCTGAATCATATGCTATCTTCAGGGAGGATTCCGATGCACAGGCAGAGCTTATAGCACTCCTCACCCGCTATGCCGGGAGAGAGACACCGCTCTACATCTGCAGGAACCTCGGGAGAGAGACGGGGGTCGGAATCTGCCTGAAACGGGAGGATCTGCTTCATGGAGGTGCCCATAAGATTAACAACACACTTGGCCAGGCGCTCCTTGCGAAGCGTTCCGGAAAAGAACGGCTGATCGCAGAGACCGGTGCAGGCCAGCACGGGGTGGCAACCGCCATGGCGGGAGCAGTCCTCGGCCTCCCGGTCGAGGTCTTCATGGGTGCAGTCGATATGGAGCGGCAGGCGCTGAATGTTGCACGGATGGAGCTTCTGGGTGCCACTGTCACCCCGGTATCAGGCGGATCTGCCACCCTCTCCGATGCCGTTGATTGCGCGCTCCGGAACTGGGCTGCCACCGCAGAGACCTCGCATTACCTGATCGGATCCTGTGTCGGGCCTGACCCGTTTCCGACACTGGTCCGCGACTTCCAGTCTGTCATCGGCAGGGAGCTGTATCATCAGTCGCTTGCACTGGAAGGAAGGCTCCCCGATGCAGCTGTCGCCTGTGTCGGCGGTGGATCAAATGCGATCGGGACCTTTTTCCCGCTCCTTGATACCCCGGTCCGGCTGATCGGGGCAGAGGCGGGGGGCCGGAGCCTCAGCCCCGGCGATCATGGCGCCTCCCTCTCCTGTGGAACCCGGGGGGTGCTCCATGGCGCCTTCACCTCGGTTCTCCAGGATGCAGAAGGACTGATCTCCCCGACGCACAGCATCTCGGCAGGGCTCGATTATCCGGGCGTCGGGCCCGAACATGCCCATCTCCGTGATATCGGCAGGGCAGAATATGTGACGGTTACTGACAACGAAGCCCTCTTGGCATTCCGGCTCCTCTCAAGGAAAGAGGGGATCATCCCGGCACTTGAGTCTGCACACGCGGTTGCTGCGGCACTCCGGCTTGCAGAAGAGATGGATCCCGGAAGCCTGATTGCAGTCACCCTCTCGGGACGCGGGGACAAGGATCTTGGCACTGTCACTGGAGGCGGGGCATGAGCCGGATCGAAGAGGCATTCAATAAGGGGGACTCTCCCCTCCTGATCGCCTGCACCGTGGCCGGTGATCCGACCCCGGAACTCTCGCTTGAGGTGATTCTGTCGATGATCGAATCCGGTGCCGATATGATCGAGCTGATCATTCCAAACACAAACCCGGTTGCCGACGGTCCCGTGATCTCGCGTGCCCATGAACGGGCTATCAGGGGTGGGATTGGCATCGAAGGTGTCTTCTCTCTTATCGGTGCAATCAGGAGAAAGAGCGATATCCCGATCTGCCTGATGACCTATGCAAACCCGGCAATTGTCAGGGGAGAGGCAAAATTCCTCTCTGATGCCGCGGCTGCAGGAGCAGACGGGATACTGATTGTGGATATGCCGCCTGAGGAAGGAGGTCTGCTCATCTCCCAGAAGAAGATCGATCCGATCTTCATCATCGCACCGAACACACCGCCGGAACGGAGAGAGATGATCGGGGGGATCGGGCGGGGTTTCCTCTATCTCGTCTCGGCACCCGGTGTCACCGGAACACGGCAGCATCTTCCGGATGATCTGGGGGATCGGGTCTTGGAGGTGAAGAAGAGTACCGTGCTGCCGGTTGCAGTCGGGTTTGGGATCGGATCGGCAGAAACCGCCCATGAAGCAGCAGCAGCCGGAGCAGATGCCGTGATTGCCGGATCGGTGATCTCCGGGGCGATCGAGAGGAACCCGGATTATCCCGCTCTCTTTGTGGGAGAAGCCGTGCGGGAGATCAGGTCCGGAATTGCCCGCCACCGATCCTCTCGATCCGCCGGGCAATGATGTTCGCAGCATCGATGACGGTATCGGGATGCGGTTTCAGAATAGCGACGGGGATATCGACGATCTTCTCGATGATGGAGGCGATGATCGGGGCACAGATGATCCCTGAGGCCCCATCTTTCTTGGCTTCGACCGCTGCCATCATGCACTCGTCTATCGAATTTGCGGCATATCCTTTCAGGATCACCTCTTTTCCTCCGATTGATACCCGTGCTCCCTCGATCTCGTCAAGGAGGAACTTTGCCGCAACAACGGCGATGAATGTCCCTTCATGCGGCTCAAGGGCGGCAACGATCCGCCGGACTGTCGAGAGCCGGGGATCCCGTTCCCCTGAAGCGATCTTATAGAGTGTTGCGGGGGGTATGCCGGTCTTCTCGGAGAGCTCCCGGATCGTCATATCCCTCCTCTTCAGCTCCTCGTCAAGCGCTTCTGCAAAATCGGTCTCAAAGATCCGGCGTGAGAACATAACAAGTAGGATCTCTTCTCCGGGAGATAATAAGGATGCATCCTGACAATTTATGTGGAGAACCATCTCATCATGACGAGGCCGTCTTCGCCATCCTTGTAATAGCTGTCATAGCAGAAGATCTCCTGGTATCCGAGCCTTTTGTAGAAGGTGATCGCATTCTGGTTTGAGATCCTCACCTCGAGCTGGATGGCTGCGGCTCCTTTCTGGCGGAGGTCATCCTCGATCCAGCGGAGCAGTTCCCGGCCAACCCCCTTGTGGCGGTACTCATCTGCCACAGCGAGGGTGCAGAGATGCCCATAGATCACATCGCCGGTATCCTCGATGCCGCCACCGCAGAAGCCGATGATCTTCCCGTGAGCAACTGCCACAAAGAATGAGGAGAGGTACAGCTCCATGGCTTCACGAATACCGCTCTCTCCCCAGGGATCAGTGAACGCCATCACTTCAAGGGGGACGATCGCGGGGATGTCGCCAGGGTTTGCCCTCCGGATCAAAAAAGTGATCCCATGTTCCGGATGAAAACCTGCAGTCACCATCTTTCAATAGAGTATAGCACCTACACCTACGTGGAGTTTTCCATGGTTTCCATCTATCCGTTCAGAGCCCTCCGTCCGGCAGCGGAGGAGTCTGCCGCTATTGCATCCGTTCCCTACGATGTTGTCAGCAGGGACGAGGCGGCGGCATGTATATCAGAAAATAACCTGAGTTTTCTCAGGGTGATCCGATCCGATGCAGAACTCCCGGATCTCAATCCCTATGATGATATGGTCTATGCCCGTGCCCGCGCGGTCTTTGATGAGATGCAGGCAGAGGGCCTCCTCAGGCAGGATTCTGCAGAGAGCTACTCGGTGTACCAGGTGGAGGATGAGGGCCGGGTTTTTACCGGCCTCGTCGCATGCATCGGGGTCTCCGAGTACCAGAACAAGGTCGTGAAACGGCATGAGCTGACCCGTTACGATAAGGAGGAGGATCGGACACGGCATATCGATGCTGTCGGTGCCAATACGGGGCAGGTCTTCCTGCTGTACCGTGATACAAAAGGTATCCACGATCTGATCGCCTCACAGGCAACCGGAGAGCCGGTTGCAGAGACGAGGACGAAGTCGGGTGCGGTGCACCGGATCTATCCGATCACCGATCCCGATCTGATTAAAAAGATCACCGTAACCTTTGCAGATGTGCCGTCCCTCTATATTGCTGATGGCCATCACCGGGCAAAGAGTGCCGTCAATGTCTATGAGCGTAGGAGTGAACGCGGGGATGCTCATCTGGAAGCCAGCCGGTTCATGGGCATCCTTTTTGCCCATGATTCCGTCCTGATTCATGGGTATTCCCGGCTCGTCCGTGACATAGCCGGGATGACGGAGGATGCCTTCCTCCAGAGGCTCGGGGAGATCTTTTCGATCCGGGAACTGGATTCTGTGGATACGCTGGCATCTTCCATTCCTCCGGCTTTCGATTTGGCGGATCAGCATATTATGCACCTCTATATCGGCGGCCGGTTCTATGAGCTGACGAGACCGGTTGCTCCCTCGGCAGATGCAATCGCAAGGCTCGATGTATCGATCCTCCAGGAGAAGGTCCTCTCCCCGATGCTTGGGATCACCGATCCACGAGGCGATGAGCGGCTTGCGTTTATGGGTGGCGCCCTTCCGATTGCTGATCTGATCGCCGGGGTTGATTCGGGCGAGTATGCGTTTGCGATCCTGATGCAGCCGATTGGCGTTGATTCGATCTGCGATATTGCAGACAATGATATGATTATGCCGCCGAAATCGACCTGGTTTGAACCAAAACTCCTCTCCGGTCTTGTGATCCATGGGATTGACAAGTAAGGGAGGGGAGAGTATCCCATATTTTTTCCCAAAAGCTCTTACGGTTGGAAAGAGATGAATCTCTTGTGCTCCGGCTGTACCTTCTGACCATCACCATACTGCTGATCTCTGCCACCGGCTGTGTCATGGCTCCCGGAGGAGACGCTCCGTCTGATCAAATGGTTTATGAAGCGCCACCCTCCTTCCAGATGCGGATCAGCCTTGACGAAGCCCTCACCCATGCAGAGCCGCCGGTGTACCTGATCATCGGCCGGGATCTCCTCCCCGATGGCATGGCCGCCTCCTGGCTCATCCTGGCAACCGATCCTGAGGGAGGCTTTCTCTTCCTCTTTGTAACAGCGGACAGGGCAGATTCTTCCCGGTGGGAAGGGATGGTTCCTGGGGATCCAATCGATCCGGAAGCATTCCCATACCCGGATCGTCCAGCTGATCAGGTGGTCTTTTGGGAGGAAACGGGATGAGGGATGATGCGGTTGCGACCTTTGATTTTCTCGTTGGTTTCACCATTTTCATCATCGCATTCATCTTTGTTGCAGCGATGATCCCCCATACGCTCTTCTCGGTCCAGTCGAGCAGGATCGATTATGATGCGGTTGCCTACCGGACCGGGGTGATCCTGACTGAAGATCCCGGTATGCCCGCCTTATCAACGTTTCCGGTCTGGGAGCAGAAGGCGATCCCACAGGATGTGATCCGGATGGGGCTCTCGGTTGAACCGGGGTCTGCCCATATCCTCTCGAAAGGAAAGGTGGAACGGTTCTTTAATGATACGTTCTTCACTTATCCGGATGATTACCGGAGATCGCTTCTCTTCGGCGATTATCCGTACTCTTTCAATATCACCCTGACGATGCGTAACGATCCACCCGTTCGCTCGATCGGCCCCGCCCCGCCCGAGTCGTACGGAGCGGTGCGGAGGGTGGTGGTGGTGAAGGAGCCGTCACTTCTCTTTGTGAGTGATTCTGTTCCCGATCACAAAAAATTCCGACATGAAGGGAACGAAACCCCTGACCAGAGGTTTACCGTAGAATTGCCGATGATTGAGCTCCTGGATCGATCGGTTGATCCCCTCTTCAGGATCGATCCGAGAACCGATCCGATCCGGATTGAGATTTTGAACTTCTCCTATTACCTGAATTCATCGGCAACAGAGGCAAGACTGCACCGGGTGGAAATAACCCGGGATGGTGTCCCGATCACCTTTCCGGCATATGAGATCCGGCTGGATGGGATCCAGACAACCCTCCCGGCAGACATCTCTGATTCACTCAACTTCACGCTCAATCCCGTGCCTGAACCGCCCTGGGGGAGTGATCATATGATAGGAATCACCTTCATTTTTCAAGACGATCCCCCGGCTTCATTGATGACAGGGACTCATATCTATGATTACCGGAATGCAACCTTCCCTGATCCGGGGCAGGGTATTCTCGAGGTGGCGGTATGGTAGGGGATGGTGGATCTCTCTATACGATCGAAGGGCTGGCAGCAGGGCTCCTGATGATTGCAACCGCAGCAATTGTGCTCCAGTCCGTCTCTGTCTATACGCCCGGGGATACCCATATCGATGATATGCTCCTCGAGCAGCTCGGTGCCGATGCACTGGCGGTGCTGGATATGCCGGTTGAGCCGGGTGGGGAGACTGAACTGGAGCAGCTGCTGTATTCATGGGATGCTGCAGGTTTCCATAATGCATTCTATCCGCTTCTCAGGGAACGATCGTTTGCCCCGGATGATCCGGTTCAGTATGCTGCCTCGATCTCGTACCGTTTTGCTGCTGATGATAGTGTGAACCAGTTGCCTTTCACTGAAAGTGCCTCCTATACCGGCTATGATCCGGCAATCAGGGTGACACGATGGGTGCATCTGGATTCCGGGCATACTCTTCCCCCACCGGTTCCTTCCAGAGAGCAGATGGTACTTCTGGAGGTGATTCTGTGGCGGGGCTGAACGATAACGGGCAGTGGATCGTCCTGATGGGATTTCTGATCAGCATCGCCCTCCTCTTCCTGATGGTGATCATCAACCAGGCGACACTTGTCGGGCAGACAACGGCAGAAGGGGTGCTCGAGTTCCCAAAGCATGAGATCCGAGATCTCAGGGGGGAAGTCTTCAGGGCAGGCGGAGAGATGAATGACGTTCTGTATGATGATATCCGGGTGATCTCATTGAAACGGAATCACGCGATTGTATCTGTCAGTTCTTTAAAAGACTCGGTAGTATTTGGAGATACAACCGCCACGATGGTGACCATACGGTTCAATAACGGAGTATGTGTATATGAAGAGACATTCCTCGTCTGATGCGGTTGCGAATCTCATCGGCTACATCATCATCACCGGCGTTTTGATGGTGCTCCTCGTCTCGGTGATGATCCTTGCAAACGATGCCCTTATGGTGAAGCCTGCCGAGCGGTTTACCTACCACAGTTATGTGGATATCGGGAACGGGATGTCGGTTCGGATCGTTGATATCTATACGATTGCTCCGGTGAATGGATCAATTGTCTCGGATATTGATATCCCCTATGATGTCCTTGGAGAAGGGTATATCATCACGGTCCGGCGCCAGGGGGTGGATCAGGAGATCCTGATGAAAGGCGATCGGATCGAGACGGTGATCTCGCTTGCCGGGATCGGGGCAACAAAGGCCGTCCGCGGAACGACGACCGGAGGGGGCGCAAACCGGGTGATCTATGATTCAGGGGGTGTCTGATTGATGAAGAATGATGATGGGGTTTCTGAAGCGATCGGATTCATCCTGATCTTCTCTATCGTGGTGCTTGGAATTGCAATTGTTGTCCTTTATGGCTTCCCCCTCCTCATTGCGGGCCAGGGGAGCGCTGATATGAGGAATATGGAGCAGACGATGATCGTGCTCCAGAATGATCAAAAATCGATCAGCTACAAGATGGTTCCCTACAAGGAGACGGCTTTGCAGGTGCAGGGTGGGATGCTCTTTGTTACCGGAGAGTCCGGAGTATTTACCGTTTCATATCGTAAACCCGATAATTCTATCGAAATTCTTCCTCTCTATGAGGTCGGGCAGATCCGGTATGTATCTGATCTCGATTCCACCCGGATTGTGATCGAGAACGGCGCCGTCCTCACCCGCCCCGAGCGTGGCAGCGGTTCAGCGATGCTCGCGGAGCCACGCTGGTACTATGATGATCCATCGAATACCCTGATCCTCTCCATCATCAAGATAGAAACGGAGAAGGAACGGGCGCTATCAGGTGTCGGAAGGATCGAGATGAAGAGCGATCCTGAGAAGAAGGTCACGAATGGATATGATGCTCAAACCGGCTCTATTGAGATCCAATATTCCCCTCTCTCTCCGGAACATGACTATTCGGTTGCCTGGGAGAATTACCTGACCGGGAGGCTTGGAATGGTGCAGAATAGTGAGAACGTCTATACTCATCCATCTGCTTCGAAACTCGTCGTTCAGGAGACGGTTATTACCATAACAGGTTTTTAGGTTCAAAAAAAGGAGTTCAGAGGTAGTTATGTGCCCTGAGCCAGTCCACCTGGGGTTTGGTGTAGCGATAAATGATGTCGGCCTTTTCATCCTGGAATGACCATGGGATGACGATCAGGATATCACCTTCGCGGATCCAGACACGCTTCTTGATCTTGCCTTTGATCCTACCCATCCGGGTGATCCCATCGCCACACCTGACACGGATATGGTTTGACCCAAGCATCAGGTCTGCAATAGCAAACTGTTCTTTTAAGCGTCTGTTCGGAATTCGTACACGTACGACCCCTTCTGGTTCTCCGGTTCGTTTATTGTTATCAGTCAGAAAATCTACCTCTTTATCCCCCACGTTAGAATATCATAATGGTAGCCACCAGGCATCCGGCACGCGAGTATCTGCTAAAGTATGGATTCCGGAGTTACTTAAAGTATTGCCCCCATCAAAGAGAAGGGAGGGGTTGCTTCTCTTCAGGCAGGAGTATGATTCAATGCATACCTCACCGCAGCCTCTGCATGGATCCTGGTTGTATCAAAGATCGGAACGTCCACATCCTCCTGCCGGATTAAGAGGGGGATTTCGGTACAGCCAAGGATGATTCCTTCTGCACCCTCATCGATAAGATTGCTGATTATCCTCTTGTACTCTTCCTTTGATGCCGGATTGATATAATCCACACAGAGCTCATCGAAGATGACGTTGTTGACGATCTCCTGATCTGCCATATCCGGAACGAGGACAACAAGGCCGAACTCTTCTCTCAGCTCCTCCTTGTAAAATTCCGCTGACATCGTCTTCTTTGTGCCGAGCAGACCGACGGTTGTGATATTCTTCTCCCGCACCCTCTTCCCCGTCTCATCGATGATGCTGATGATTGGGATATCGACTGCGGCTTCGATGGCAGGGATTGTTGAATGCATGGTATTTGAGCAGATGATGATGCAGTCTGCACCGCCGCGCTCAAGCCGCTCTGCGGCATCGACCATAATCATGGTGAGCCCCTCCCAGTCTCCTTCATCGGCGAGCCGTTCCTGCTTTGAAAATTCCCCAAACTCGATCGAGTAGAGCAGTATATGAGCCGAGTTCTGCTCGCCGTATTCGTCCTGTACCATATGGTTCATCATCCGGTAGTATTCAGCAGACGAGACCCAGCTGATCCCGCCGATCATGCCTATAGTCTTCATTTTCTGATCCTGCGGGTGGAGGATTACAGGCGTATCCTGAGGGGAGGGGGCAGAGGCAGGAGCAACACAGCCCGACACAACGAGGGTGAGGACGAGAGCAAGGAGGAGCACGTGCACGGAGAGCGGAAGGAGAGATCGGGCTGGAGGGGTGTGCCGGGCCTGTGATTGGGAGTATGGTTTACAGTGATCACTTCGAATCATCAGGGTACCTCAGTGGTATATATCAATTAGTCTAATTCAATAATGTCATATTAACCCGGTATAACCCTATCCCCCCTCCACATTCGGTCGCTCCGAAATCAAGCGGATTGCCGGACATCTTCGTTGTCACTCTCTCTCATGCACTATGCTCCTCATGCTCTCCAAGCTCCTCCTCTAGCTCGTCTACTGTCGGCAACCGCCCGGACATCTCCCTGGGGAGCGATGACGTCAGGGTGTATCCTGCAACCCCGATTGGTCTGGCCATATCCCGCAGGGCATATTCGGCGATCACGCGATTCTTCGCCTTGCAGAGCACAATCCCGATGCTCGGATTATCTGATGGATGGGCAAGGAGATCATCGACTGCCGAGAGATAGAAGTTCATCTTTCCTGCATACTCCGGGATAAAATCACCAACCTTCAGATCGATCACTACATAGGAACGGAGTTTCAAATGGTAGAAGAGGAGATCCAGATAATAGTCCTGGTCAGCTACCTCCAGATGATACTGGTTTCCAACAAACGCAAACCCCAGACCGAGTTCCAGAAGGAACTCGCGGATGTGTTCGATCAGCCCTCGCTCCAGTTCGGTCTCCCTGATCTTCTCTCCCATCTGTAAAAAGTCAAAGATATATGGATCTTTCATCGTCTGGAGGGCCAGGTCAGACTGTTCCTGAGGGAGCGTCGCAGAAAAGTTCGTTACGCCCTTCCCCTCCCGATTGATCAGACGGTTCTCGATCTGGTGTACGAGTACGTTCCTTGACCAGCCGTTTGCTATAGTCTTCTGGATATACCACTCCCGATCCGCCGGTTGGGTAAGCTTGTCAAGGATCACGCAGTTATGGAACCAGGGTATTTGTGCAGCAACCTGCTGCACAAATTCAGGATCGGGCCATGCCTCTGCAAATGAGCGCATATATTTCAGGTTTCTGGGAGAGAATCCTTTTATATCGGGAAACTCACCTCTGAGGTCATCAGAGAGCCTGTTGATCACCTTCGCACCCCATCCCTCCTGTCCCTGCCTCACCAGGATATCCCTCCCAATCTGCCAGTAGAGAAGAATCAGTTGCTGGTTAACTGAGAGGGCCGCCTTGATCTGCGCATCTTGAATCAGCAACTTCAGTCTTGAGAGAAAAGCCGGATAATCAGCCGGGAGTGTATCACTCGATGGCAAACTCGATCCTCCGCAAGATAGCTGGCTTGATCTCCAGGAGCTCGATTCTGAACTGGTAAACCGTTGAAAAGATTCTTCTCATGATGCACCTCTCTCTATTGAATGACTATTCAATCATTTTTACATCCATCGGATGAATAGCATGCGGTTATCGTTGTATTATTATTGGATTTACTATATCAACCGCACCTATTTCCAAAATGGAAATAACTGCATCAAAAATCAATACTTCTGATCTTTCCTTTAGATATCTTAAAGATAATTTTCTCGAATAATATGCCTTAAAAATTAAAAATGGTCGATAATTTTACGTTTTATGTGTATGAGTAGTACCATCTTATAGATACTATTAGATTTTTTGGAGGTGGATAATGGAAACGGCTCATGTTTTCAGCCTATCTTTTTTCCTTCCCTTCCAACCCGAACTGTTTCCAGAATGGAAATACTTCCCCCCCATCCCCAAGTATCTTCTCCCATGAACGCCCCACCTTTTCACATGGCTGTTAAGGTGTGGTTCGTCTCTTCTGAGGCGGGGTGTTGTGGCGAGAGCCTCCAGGCAAAGTGCCTGCGGCTCCTTGATGAGGCAGGGCTGAATGAGATAATCCCCGAGCAGGGGCTTGTTGCCGTGAAGACGCATTTCGGTGAAGAGGGGTGCGACAGCTTCGTCTCGCCCCTCTATATCCGGCAGGTTGTTACGAAGGTGAAAGAGGCGGGAGGTGTGCCGTTTGTGACCGATACAAACACCCTCTATCCCGGGGAGAGGCATGACGCCGTCTCCCATCTTGCGCTTGCCATCAGGCACGGATTTGGGTCCGAGGTGATCGGCGCCCCCGTCTTCATCGCAGATGGCCTGCGGTCAAAGAACGATGTCGTGGTGGGGATTCCCGGCGTGCACCTGAAGGAGACGCGGATTGCTGCGGGGATTGCTGAGGCCGACTCCCTGGTCGTCGTATCGCATCTGAAGGGCCATTCGATGGCAGGATTTGGTGGGGCGATCAAGAACCTCGCGATGGGCTGTGCATCGGCAGCAGGAAAACATGATCAGCACAGGACGTTTCCGGCAGTTGTCAGTTCTGAAGAGTGTGAAGGCTGTGGTGGATGCATCTCCGTCTGCCCTGAGAAGGCGATCACTTTTGATGGAGCCGCTGTTGTTGATCCCGATTGCTGTATCGGGTGCTGGAACTGTGTTGAGGTCTGCCCATCAGGTGCGATTCATTTTGATTACGAGCGTGATGCAGAACAGTTCTCAGAGCTCCTCGCCGAATATGCCCTCGGTGCCGCCTCTCTCTTCCCGGAGAAGGTGCTGTACCTGAACTTCCTTCTCAGGATCACCCCGGACTGCGACTGTGTACCCTTCAGCGACCGGCCGGTCGTCCCGGATATCGGGATACTCGCCTCGGCCGATCCGGTGGCAATCGATGCAGCCAGCCTCGATCTGATCGATGCCCAGCAGGGGTTTGCCGGAACCCGGCTGGCAACGCACCATGCTCCGGGTGAGGATAAGTTTGCAGGAGTCTGGCCTGAGATCCCGATCAGGACACAGATCCGGCATGGAGAGCGGATCGGCCTTGGTACACCTGAGTATGAACTGATCCGGATCTAATCTCCACGGGAGAGATACTCCCGCATAATCTTTATAGCGCAATAATCGCCGCACATCGAGCAGGGGCCGGCATCAGGAACCCGTGCACTGAGCCCGTCGGGATCGATAGCCTGTTCGATCTGTCCCTTCCAGTCGAGCTCTGCCCGGCATGCCGAGAGTGCTGCATCGAGATCATCTGATCCCAGCCTGACGGTATCGCCGATATGGGCTGCGATCTTAAAGGCGATCAGCCCCTCCTTCACCTCTTCCCCGGTCGGGAGGCCGATATGTTCGGCAGGGGTGATCGCACAGAGATAATCCGCACCCGCAGAGACTGCAACGGATGCCCCGATTGATCCTGCGATCTCATCGTGGCCGACTGCCCTGTCGGTGGCAAGGGGCCCTGCAACAAAGAGGGGATAGGGGGATGCATCCTTGTAGAGCCTGACACAGACGGGGATGCGGTCGATCCTGAGATGGCCGCCGCAGCCTTCGACGATCACCTGGACGCCATGCTGATGGCACCGGTCTGCGATATCGATATTCTGCTTCCGCTCAACCGCGGCGGCGGCATCCCCGCCATCCACGATACTCCCGCCCCGCATGGTATTTCCGAGTGAGATGACGATCTCATGCTTCCGGGCAATCTCCATCACCTCGTCGAAATATTCGAGGAACGGATTCTCGCGTCCCGAATGGAGCATGTATGCGGCGGTCATGGATCCGCCTTTTGAGACAACGCCGAGTACCCGCTGGCTCCTTCCGAGTGCTTCGAGGGTCTTTTTGTCAGTCATATGGAGGACACACGAACTCACTCCTTCTGCTGCATGGCTTCTGAATGTATCAAGAATGAAATCCCCATCAAGGCAGTCGATCCCCCCGGCATCCACGACTGCCTGATAGATAGGAACGGTTGTCAGGGGAAGTGCCGTCTCCTTCAGGATAGCGGCCCGGATCTCCCTGATATTCCCTCCCATCGAGAGATCGGTTAAGGTGTCCGCTCCATATCGTTCGGCAACGGCTGCCTTCGCGAGCTCGGCTGCGAGATCCGATCGAACCGTTGAGGTGCCGATATTGACATTTACTTTTGCAGAGAATCCCTTGCCAATCCCAACAGCCCTCTTCCCTCCAACCATAACAGTGGCACTGCCATGTGCGATATGGTGTATGAGAGGATCCGGATCGAGCCCTTCTCTCTCTGCTGCGGCTTTTAAGGCCGGAGGTACCTTTCCTTCTGTTGCATCTTCAATAATAGTCCCCATCTGATGAAACTCCGGGCTTTGCTGGTACTATGTCTGATTCCAATCAACAATGAAGGTGTGCATGGGAGGTTGCCGGTTCTCTGAAAAAAGGTGTTTAGCAGGATAACTTATTTAATCTGACCCTTATTCTGGTTTTTCCTCTCCAACCGTATCTTCTCCTGAATCTTCAGGGAAGCAGCCTGTATCTGATCATGGTAGTCTGTCTGTGTTCCATTCACACACATCTCCCTGCTCAGTCCGAGTGTGTGGAGGATCGTCGTCACCTCGTTTAAGATGTCATCCCGGGTGATAGCCGGAAGGATCATCCCGTCGAGAACAGGTGCATCCTTTATACCAGCACTCACCCGCTCATTCTCCAAGGAGTGCTTATGCAATGCCATCTCGATGGTGGTCTTCAGTTCCTGTTCGCGAACCGGTTTTAAGAGATAGCCATATGGGCTGGTCTTTTTTGCTTCATTAATATAATGGTCATCTGAAAAAGCAGTCAGGTACACAACCGGAACACTCTGGTGTGCCAGTATCTCGGTTGCGGCATCAATACCGGTCTTCTTCCCGATAAGCTTGATATCCATCAGGATCAGATCGGGGTTCTGCTCCTTTGCCTTCTGGACTGCCATATCCGCGTTTGAAGCAATCCCGCAGACGGCATATCCGAGATTCACCAGGGTCTTTTTGATGGCCATTGCAGTGATGGCTTCGTCCTCAACGATCAATATCCTTTTAGTATTCAATTGCCGCCTCCTCTCCTTTGGAAGGATCAGAACAGATGTCTGGTATGGAACAGGGAGACGCTCCTCTTTAATAAACGTTGTGCTCACTCCAGGTCCTCTGGTGGGATCTATTATTCGCAATCCGATCAGCCTGGGCTGATTCTCCCTTCTTCTCTTCCACCTATCGAGTACGGGAAAGCCACTCCTGGGATACTATCAAAGAAGAGATCATATATACACTATTCCAATGTCATTGCCGCGGATACATACAGATCGTCTGGATCTCATCCCTGCAACGGTTGAGATCCTCAGAGGCGATCAAAATGACAAGGCAAACCTTGCTCGTCTCCTCAATGCCCATATCCCTGCAGGTTGGCCGCCACCGCTCCTTGATGCGGAGACACTCTCTGCATTCATAACCATACTCGAAGAGGAGCGTGATCCATTCTTCATCTGCTGGTACTGGGTACGGGATGAACCGGGCCACAGGATGCGGGATTTAATCGGAAGTGGGGGGATTGCTTCATCACCGTGCTCAGGTGACACTGTTGCCATTGGATATTCAATACTTGATGAGTACCAGGGCAATGGATATGCCACTGAAGCCTTGAGGGGATTGATACCGGTTATCTTCTCGATGCCCGGCATACGCCAGATCATCGCAACCACCTATCCGGATCTCATCGGATCGATCCGTGTACTTGAAAAGAACGGTTTTATCAATGCTGGTACAGTCCGATCAGGGGAAGGCATTGAGGAAGGATCTGAACTCTACATCCTGAGGAGATGACCTGTTTGGGTAAAGATGATGGGGATTTGGAGAAGAAGATCCAAACTCCATTACCAGAAACCGGGGAGACCTGCTTCATCCTGATATTCTGAACCGCCCTTCAGGAACACGGATCTCGAACCTCGCCCCTTCTCCGGGAATGCCGGTTTCATGGATGGTGATATCGGTGATTCCGAGGATCTCGCGGGAGAGAAAGAGCCCAAAACCGGTATTTTTGCCAAAACTGCGGGCAAATATCTTCTCTTTATAATCTGCCGGGATGCCTTCCCCATCATCCTCCCAGACTATGACGAGTTCACCCCTCTCTCTCCTGCAATGAATTTTGATCCCTGTTGCACCCCCTGAATGCCGGATTGTATTATCATAGAGGTTGTAGAAGACCTTCTCTGCCATCTGATCTGCATAGATCGATCCCTCCTGGCAGTCATTTGTGATTGGAATGTCGCCTTGTGGAATCTTTCTTATCATATCATGGAGTGAAAGCCACGCAGGTTCCTTCACGCCGAGCTCCTCGTACTGGTCGGTAAAATCGATCTGCCGCCTGATGTTCTGGGATGCTCCCATAATCCTGTCGGTATAGTCTTTCTCCTCGGGATCGCCCCTCTCATCCACGCTACACTGCAGTATTCCAAGGTAGCCGATGATCATGGTGATCTCGTTTAAGATGTCATGGCGGGTGATACTCGAGAGGATCTGGAGTTTCCGGTGTGCAAGAGAGAGGGCTTCTGCTGCCGCCTTCTCCTCGGTGACATCCATCCCGAAGATGATGGCACCGTCTGGTTCTCCCAACTCATTATAGACGGGGCATCCCTTCAGGTGGAAGATCCTCCCGTCCGGAAGCGTCACATCACCCTCCTCGATCCTGCCGGTCTCGATCGTCCTGAGCACCGGGCAGTCCCCGCACCCAAAGGCATTCTCCTGCCAGATCTCATGGCAACGGGCTCCGATGAGATCGTCAGGCTTCCTTTGGGCAGAGGCTGCTGCCACCCTGTTTGCGTACCGGATGGTATAATCGGAATTGATATAGGTGAGCATCACCGGCATCGCATCAAGAATGGTCGCCTTCTCCTCCTCAGACCGCCTGAGTTTCTTCTCCATGGCATGCTTGTACAATGCCATCTCGATGGTGGTCTTCAGCTCCTGCTCCCGGACCGGTTTCAGGATATACCCGTATGGCTCGGTCTTTTTTGCCTCTCTGATGTAGTCGTCATTTGAGAAGGCGGTCAGATAGATGATCGGAATTTCACTTCTGGCTTTTATCTCAACTGCCGCGTCAATGCCGGTTCTCCTGCCCGCGAGCTTAATATCCATCAGGATCAGATCAGGCATCTCTTCCATCGCCTTTTGGACCGCGAGCTCTGCGGTCTGGGCAATCCCGCAGACAGAATATCCAAGATTTGTCAGATGCTTTCTGATTGCCATCGCGGTGACGGCTTCATCCTCAACGATCAATATCCTGGCAGTACTCATCAGTCTCTTCTCTCCAATGAAAACCCCTAAATGAATTTACTATTTATGATGGATCTTTTTTTATAAAAGATCTTGTGATCAGAGATCGTTGCTGGTTTTTCCAACCGAATGGTGAATAGCATTATTCATGTACTGGAATTGGATGATGGAATCATGATCATGCCGCTTTCTCAAAATGCCCTTTCCTGACCCTGATCTCAAATCGTGCACCCTTGCCGGGTATCCCGTTCTCGGTGATGGTGGTTCCGGTGATCCCAAGGATCTCCCGGCTGAGGAAGAGGCCAAAACCGGTGTTCTTACCAAATCCACGTCCAAATATCCTCTCTTTCATCTCCTCCGGAACACCTGTTCCGTCATCCTCCCAGATGATCAGCAGATCCCAGTCATCTGTCTCGCAGTGGATCAGAATCCCGGTTGCTCCTTCTGCATGCCGGAGGGTGTTGTCATAGAGGTTATAGAAGACCTTCTCGATCATCGGATCTGCGAAGACCCGGACTTCCTGACAGTCATTTTCGATTGGGAGTTCTCCCTGGGATACTTTGTTGATCAGGCTGGTGAGCTGAAGCCATCTGGGCTCCTCGATCCCGAGGTTCTCGTACTCCCGTGTGAACTCGATTGCACGCTGGATGTTTTTGGATGCAGTCTTAATCCGATCGAGATAATGTGCCTGTGTTTCATCGACACTCATTCCTTCTGCGAAATCCAGGAAACCGAGGACGGTGGTGATATGATTGAGGATATCATGGCGGGTGATGCTCGAAAGGATCTGGAGCTTTTCGCTGGTCAGCCTGAGTGCATCCTCTGCTTCCCTCTGCCTGGTGATATCCATCCCGAACTCGATGATCCCCTCGAAGTTCCCGTCATCATCATAGACCGGGCAGCCCTTCAGATGGAAGATTCGCCCGTCCGGGATCTGCACCTCTCCCTCCTCGA
Organism: Methanocalculus sp. MC3; assembly: GCF_054767395.1. NCBI lineage: Archaea > Methanobacteriati > Methanobacteriota > Methanomicrobia > Methanomicrobiales > Methanocalculaceae > Methanocalculus > Methanocalculus sp. MC3. The sequence continues at coordinate 534,085 of NZ_BAABMP010000005.1, read as the reverse complement.
TCCTGTTGCTCGCCAGTGAGCTGAGCACCGGGCATTTATCGCAGGATTCTGTCCGCCCATGCCAGATCTCAAAGCAGTGGTGCCCGATCAGATCCTGCTGGCTTATGCCAACTGCGTCTGCCGATGCCCGGTTCGCATACCGGACGGTCAGGTCGGGATTTAAGTATGCGAGCATCACCGGCATCGAATTGAGGACGGTGGATTTCTCCTCTTCCATCTGTCTGAGCGCCTCTTCTGCGGCTTTCCGTTCGCTGATATCACGGACCACCGAGAGGATGAGCGTTTCATCCGGATGCCTGATGACGCGTGAGCTGACCTCAACCGGGAACGTTGAGCCATCTTTTCTCTTATGATCGGACTCGAATATGGAATGCCCCCACTCCAGGAGCTCCTGCATTCTATCCGGTGCCTCGCGGATTGCCTTCTCCCCGGCGATATCGATGACGGTGAGCCCGAGCAGCTCTTCCCTTGTATAGCCGAGGCTCTCGCATGCCCGTCCGTTCACCTCGTTGAATTTTCCGGGCATGCCGTCTGCATCGATCTCATGGAGGAAGATCGCATCGCCTGCCGCCTCAAAGAGTGCGAGGTACCGATCCTTTGTGTCAGTGATGATCTGCTGCGCTGAATACAGCTCATCGACATGGGATCTGATCTCCTCTTCAGATGCCAGCAGCTCTTCGTTTGTTGCCGTCAGCTCGTCATTTGACAGGCTGAGCCGAGTGGCAAGCTCGGCTCTCTGCATCGAGAGCCAGGTGATCACGCCTGCGATCAGGATGAATAAGAGCACCCTGATGGCCGCCCCCTGCAGAAGGGCGGGATCGGCGGTTGTTGCGGCAAAGAGGATAAAATAAAGTCCGGCAAGCAGGATGGAGAAGAGAAGCCCGCGTTTGTAATAGTAGACACACGCGATGATGATCGGGATATAGAAGAGGTTCTGGTGGATGATGAACCAGCCCGTTGAGAGGGAATAGAGGGTGATGATGATACAGATCGCTGTCGTTAGAGTGAGGGCGATAAAAGGTATGCTTTCTTTCTCTTTGATTGCCATTGGGCTTCCAATCCTGTGGTAAAGCAGTGTTTGCGGTTCTCTGGCTTAATATCTTCCCTTTAACATATGGTTTATATTGATGCAATCTTGTGAAGTTGGGAGGTTCTTCATACAAAAAAACTCATACTATTACCTTATTTTGTAATATTTGACGATCTTCGGGATATTTTAAAATATATCCGCACCAAACTAAATATTAATGGATAATACTAAGATTAACTTTAGTTGTGGCTGGACACCTCTCCTGTGTATGGTGATCCTGCTCATATGCGCAGCAACCGGATGCGTTGCGGATGCATCCCCGGAAGATTCACGGATAATCACCGACCAGTACGGGCGTGAGGTCTCTGTTCCGTCTGATGTGAAGTCTGCCCTCTGTTCTGGTTCAGGCTGCCTCAGGTACCTCGTCTACCTCCAGGCAGAGGATCTGGCTGTCGGTGTGGACTCTGCCGATAAGGTGCAGGAAGATGCCCTCGGCAGGCCCTATTCGATTGTTCATGCTGGGATGTTTGAATCTCTGCCGCTCTTCGGTGAGGCGCGTGGCAGGGACGATCCCGAGAAGATCGTTGCTCTTGGCCCTGATATCGTCTTCAAGACCACCTCTTCAGGAGTAGCGGTCGGGACGGCTGAAGCAGAGGCGCTCCAGCAGAGGACGGGAGTGCCGGTGATCGGGTTTCAGTACGGATCGGTCCGGACAGAGGCTGACCTGCTCCTGATGTACAACTCCCTCCGCCTGATGGGCAGCGTGATCGGACGGGAAGAACGGGCAGAAGACGTGATCGACTTCATTGAGAAAGAGATAGCCGATCTGGAGGAACGGACACGTGATATTCCGGTATCTGAACGCAAACGGGTTTATATTGGTGGTATCGGGAACAAGGGTGCCCACGGTATCATCTCAACCGAGCCTGCATATGGGCCATTTGAATGGGTGCATGCGGATAATGTGGCTTACGGACTTGGTACTGACCACGCCGATGTTGCCAAAGAAGCCCTTGTGGACTGGGATCCTGAGTATCTCTTCATTGATCTCTCTTCAACGCATCTTGGAGAGGGTAATGCCCTCGATCAGCTGAAGACCGATCCGGCACTTGCCGGGCTTTCAGCTGTCCGGAGCGGAAAGGTGTATGGCGTACTGCCCTACAACTCATACACGACAAATTACGGAACCGTGATTGCTGATGCGTACTTCATCGGATCGGTTCTGTACCCGGAGCAGTTTGCAGATATCGATCCGATTGAGAAGGCTGATGAGATCTATTCCATCTTCGTCGGAGAGCCGGTATTCTCCCGGCTGAACAGCCAGTATAACGGGCTTGGTTTTTCGCAGATCCAGCTCTGAACCATACCCCTCTCTTCTCCATAACGGGGGATTATCCCCCGGCCCTTCTCTCACCGTGACCCTCGAGTACTCTTTCTTCACCCGATTTGTTAAAACATCACATAATTTGATTATTTTTGTTCTATTCAAGACCAAATAGGTGTGTTTAAGTAAGCGTATCTCGTATCCTCATACGATGTGGTGTTATGAATAACCGTATTCTTATTATTTTCTGTGGGGCGGTGCTTCTTTCCCTCCTTGCAGTTGCCGGATGTACGACAGATGCCCCGGCTGCCGGCTCTTCCGAATCGGAGATCACCGTCACCGATGGATTTGGGAGATCTGTTACCGTTCCTTCCCCGGTTGAGAGTATCCTCTGCTCGGGATCAGGCGGTGTCCGGTATGCGGTATACCTGGAGAGTATTGACAGGATCGTCGGCGTAGACAGCCAGGATAAGAATTACCGGGAGTTAGAGGGGAGGCCCTATGCTCTCATTCATCGCGATTATCTGATGACCCTCCCCCTCTTTGGGGAGCTGCGGGGAAAGGATGATCCCGAGAAGATCATTGCACTCAACCCTGATCTCGTCTTCAAGACCGGATCAACCGGCACAAGCTACGCTACAAGCGGTCCCGAAGCAGATATGCTCCAGCAGAAGAGCGGTGTGCCGGTGGTTGCGTTCCCCTACGGCTCTCTCAGAAATGATGCCGAGAAGGAAGAGATGATAATTGCCCTCCGCCTGATGGGAACGGTTCTTGGCAGAGAGGATCGGGCTGAAGCGGTGATCGCCTATATCGAAGATACCCTGGCGGATCTCGAATCACGTACCGGTGATATCCCTGCCGCAGAACAGAAGCGGGTCTATGTCGGCGGTGTCAGCAGTGCCGGAAACCAGGGTATCATCTCAACCGAGCCTGCATATCCCCCATTCCTCTGGGTGCATGCGGATAATGTCGCGGGGGGCCTTGGGATTGGACATGCCGATGTTGCCAAGGAGGCCCTTGTGGACTGGGATCCCGAATATCTCTTCATCGATGTGAATACCATGACCGCGGATGATGAAGGCGCCATCGGGCAGCTGAAGCATGATCCGGCATTGAAAGGGCTCACTGCCGTGAAGGAAGGCAGGGTCTATGGCGTCCTTCCCTACAACTTCTATAATGTGAATCACGGAACTGTGCTTGCAGATGCGTATTTTATCGGGAAGATTCTCTATCCCGACCGGTTTGAGGATATCGATCCGGCAGAGAAAGCAGATGAGATCTATTCCTTCCTGCTGGGAGAGCCGGTCTTTGAGCTCATAAACAGCCAGTATGGAAACCTCGGGTTCTCACAGATACAGATCTGATCCCCTCTCTTCTTTTTCCACTCAGGACTCTGGTCTCTCTCAGATCCGCCTGCTTATGGTTCGTGCATGAAGCCTGATCGCAAGTATGGTAAAGAGTAAAGAGAACACCGCCAGTGCCGCAAAGTTGACGAACAGTGGAAAAGTCTCTGTTCCCATGATGCAGTATCGGGCGATATTGGTGAAGTAAGTGAGGGGTGAGCAGATCGCAAGCACCTGCCCTGCGAATGGCAGCTGCTCCACCGGGATGAAGACGCCGCTGATGAAGATGAGCGGGAACTTCAGGAGTGATGAGAGCATCATGATGTTTGATGGCACATTCGTCGCCGGTGTCGAGAGGAGGAGTCCGAGCGCCGAGAAGCAGATCGAGGCGAGGATGATCCCGGCTGCGAGTATGAAGGGGTGGAGAGGGATGATCCCAAGGATCACCCCGATTCCAATCGGGACTACGGCGATTCCAATCCCGAAGATAACAGAAGCAAACATGTCGCCTGCGATCAGGGTCTTCATTGTCACCGGGCAGGCGATCAGCCGCTCTAAGGTCCGTGCCTGTGCTTCCCAGGGCTGGATCACCGGCGAGACAGCGGTTGCCGTGAAGAAGATCGTCATCGCCAAAAGCCCCGAGATGAGAAAAGGCATCGACAACCCGCGGTTTCCGGCTGCGAATGCGAGGAAGAGGAAGAGCGGCATGAAGAGGCCGAATATCACAACCGGCCCTTTCGCATAGTAGATCCGGATATCCTTCTTCGCAATCGCAAAAGCCCGTTTTGCCTGTTCGGTGATGCTCTCCGGGTTCATGCGGAATCAGCTCCCGTGAGCCTGAGGAAGGCTTCATCCAGTGTTGGTGCCAGTGTCCTGAGCATCTGGATCTTAACTCCCTTTTCTGCTCCGTATGCGGAAATCGCGTGGATTGCGGAATCGACATCCCCTGTCATGATCACCCACTTGTCCCCCTCCCGCCGGGCGGATTCGATCCCGGGGAGAGTGGCGAGATCCTCAGCCGATCCGGCAGGATCGAAACTGACCTCGATGGTATGCAGCCGTTCTATCGCCATCTTCAGCCGCTCGGGCGAGTCGATGGCAGCTATCTGCCCCCTCCGCATGATCGCGATCCGGTTGCAGAGCCGGTTTGCTTCTTCCATGTTATGGGTCGTGAGGAAGATGGTGGTGCCGCCATCATTCAGCTCCCTGAGCATGCCTGTGATCAGCTGGGTGCTCTGGACATCAAGGCCGGAGGTCGGCTCGTCAAGGAAGAGGAGATCCGGTTCATGGAGGAGTGCCATGGCGAGGATCAGCCGCTGTTTCATCCCTTTTGAGAAGCCCTGCACCTTCTGATCGCGCCGTTCAAGGAGGCCGAGGCTTTGAAGGAGTGTTTCTGCACGCTCTTCCGCATAACGCCGCGGGACGCCATAGAGCTCTCCCATCAGCATCAGGTTCTGCCAGGCAGAGATGTCGGTATAGGCATTTGCGGTTTCAGGCACCACCCCGCACCGCTGTTTTGCCCGGATCGGGGAGGATACGATATCGTGGCCGAAGATCACAGCAGATCCCCCGTCCGGCTGCATCACCCCGGTGAGCATCCTGACAGTCGTCGTCTTTCCTGCACCATTTGGGCCGAGGAATCCGAATATCTCTCCTCGTGCAACCGAGAACGATATGGAATCGACCGCAACGATCCTGGAGAAGGTCTTCCTGAGATCGGTTGCGGTGATTGCGTCTTCATGATGATCTGCTTCTTTCACACTCACTTCTCTCCGGCTGAATTGCTTCTCTTTCTATTACTATTAAAAGAAAAGGAATGTATCCATAAAATATGTCAGGGTGATGTACAGGCATGATGCCCGCAATGCAGGTATCCCTGAACCCTTCAGGGGATTTACTTCCCCCGTATCGAGTATTGTATAACTCCCTCAGGGCAGACATCGGCACAGGTTGCACAGAGGATGCAGTCGGGATCCTCCATCTTCCCTTCCCGGACCATGTGGTGAACATCAAGCCCCATCGGGCATCTCTTCGAACAGGTGTTGCAGTCGATACAGAGATCCGCATCTGCACTCAGCTGAAGAGCGGGCCAGCCTGCAAGGTTCCGGATCTTCCGCCCGGCAACCATGATGCCGGCAATCGGGCAGAAGATGTGGCAGGTTCCCCGCTTTCCGGTGAGGAAGGCAATAATGAAGATTCCTGCAAAGATCATCACGACCATCATGAGGATCTCGACAGATGTGACCGAGATACCGTTTACCGTTCCATACAGGGGATCCACTCCCTTTATTCCACCTGCTGCGAGGAATGCCCGGGCGATCGCTGCAATCCAGAGCACCGTGACACCGTACTTGACCCAGTTGGGCCATCCCTCCTTTACGGTCTTTTTAATGAGGGGAGATCCGAGCTCCTGGCATGCACCCATCGGGCAGAGCCATCCGCACCATAGCCGTCCGGCAAAGAGGGAGAGGATAAAGAGGATAATATAAAGCAGGAAGGCACCCGTGACTATTCCCTCGGATGCACCCATCATGATGACTATCGGGGAGATATAGAAGATCGTGACAGGGATGAGAAGGAATGTGATGATGAGGATCCATCTACGGATGTCTGGGCGTGAGGATTCTTTTTCTTGTAACTGGTCTGGTTTTGCCATTGTTTTTCCCTTCAGGAATGTGGAATGTTCCGGGGCTTATATTCTCCCATACATTCATTATGCCATCTCCAGGTTTGTACTTCCGGTGTCCCGCAGATAGTGTGGGCAGCAGATAGGAAAGGGTCAGGGCGCAGGGAGTGCCCTGCCTGCATCCGGAAACTCTCAATCGGGTTGGAATCTCCACTCATGATGCTCTTCTTACCCTGCATCAATTCTTTCGATTATTGTGTTACTCTTTTTAAATTTTATTTATTTTGATAATACTAAAAATCAAATAGGTATGTTTAAGTTACGTCATACGAGATCTCAGTATGGTGTGATGTTATGAACAATCGAATTTTTGGTATCATATCCGGAGTGCTTCTCGTTGCACTCCTCGCAGCGGCTGGTTGTGTCGGCGAAGCCGTCCCCTCCGCTGATCAAAAGGCTGAGCAAAAAGAGATGACCCTGACCGACGGCTTCGGCCGGATCGTGACGATCCCGCAACCCGTAGAGAGTGTCCTCTGTTCCGGCTCCGGCACGCTCCGGTACCTGGTGTACCTCCAGGGTGAGGATCTGGTTGCCGGTGTCGACAGCATCGAGAAGCAGGGAAGGGATGTTGAAGGGCGTCCCTATGCGCTTATACACCGGGATTGGCTCCAGACATTACCGCTCTTTGGCGAGTACCGTGGAAAGGATGATCCCGAGAAGGTGATTGCAATCGGCCCTGATCTCGTCTTCAAGGGCGGATCAAGCGGTACTGCATATGGCACAAGTGCAGCCGAGGCAGATACCCTCCAGGAGAAGACCGGCATTCCCGTGGTGGCATTTGCATATGGTTCGCTGAGGAACCAGGCTGAGAAGACAGAGATGTACACCGCCCTCCGGGTGATGGGCAAGGCGATCGGACATGATGCCCGTGCTGAAGAGGTGATCGCATACATCGAAGCGGCGATGGCAGATCTGGAAGCACGTACCGGCGATATTCCGGCAGCCGAACAGAAGCGTGTCTATATCGGCGGTGTGAGCGCTGCCGGTGCCCATGGCATCATCTCGACCGAACCGGCATACCCGCCATTCCTCTGGCTGCATGCAGATAATGTCGCATCGGGCCTTGGAACCGCACATGTCGATGTGGCGAAAGAGGCGATCGTGGACTGGGATCCCGACTATATCTTCATTGATGCGGGTACAACCCGGATGGATAATGAAGGCGCTGTCGGGCAGTTGAGGGATGATCCGGCTCTCAAGGGGCTCTCTGCCGTGAAAGAGGGACGGGTCTATGGAGTGCTTCCGTACAATTTCTATAACACTAACTATGAAACTGTCCTTTCAAATGCCTACTATATTGGCAAGGTGCTCTATCCCGACAGGTTTGAGGATATCGATCCTGTAGAGAAGGGTGAGGAGATCATGGCCTTCTTCGTCGGAAAACCGGTCTTTTCCGAGCTGAACAGCCAGTTCAACAACTTCGGATTCCATCCTGTATCGATCTGAGAAAAGATCCTCCTCTCACCCATCTTTTCGTGCAATGGTGTCTTCAGTGGTTCTCTTCTTCCTTCGGATCCGATTCATCAGGGAGCGTACTGCTGTAAAAAGTGCCGCGGGCGCCCCGGTATGACCTGATCTCTTCTGCCTTATCGAGATCCCGCAGAATCTTTGCCACCTCGCCGCCGGACATGCCGGTGAGTGTAATAATATCCTCAATTGTCGAGGGGCGGCGGGAGAGCATCGCGCTGATCATCTCTTTCTCCTCCCCCAGTACGCCCGCTGATCCCGAAACCGGCGGTGAAAGGTTGATGATCTGAGTGATCTCTTCTCCAAGGAGCAACCGTATCCTGTTGAGGTCGGTTTCAGATGCCGCCTGTACCCAGCTCTCCGGGGCGGGGCGGTCGAGCGTGTTCAGCTGTACGCGATCGGGATTGATCGTTTTGATTGCGTCACTGAGCAGGGCGAGCTCTTCATCTGTCGTATTGATCTTTGGAATGATGAAGACCTCAAGCCAGATCTCCCCCCGGTACTCCCGCCTGAACTCTTCCATCCCTTTGATTATTGCGTCGATCGAGAGGGATGGATGGGGGCGGTGGATCGCTTCAAATGTCTCCTGTTTTGCCGAGGTGAGTGTGGGTATCACCCGGTCTGCTGCCATCAGCTCTCCCCTCACATCCGGCCGGGTGAGGAGGCTCCCGTTTGTGAGAACACTGATAGTGTATGCAGGAAACTCCTCTTTTACCATAGCAATCACGTTTCCAAGCGAGAGTGAGAGGGTCGGCTCACCTGATCCGGCAAAAGTGACCGAGTCGAGATCCGGGCTTGTGGAGAGGAGGCTCCTGAGCTCTTCCATCACCTCGTCTTCTGGGATGAATGCGGCCCGCTGAACCGTCTGCATGGTGGTCTCCCCGCATTCGCAATAGACGCAGTTGTATGAACAGGTCTTATACGGGATGAGATCGATCCCAAGCGATCTGCCGAGCCGGTGCGATGCTACCGGGCCAAAGATATGCCGATATTTCATCTGCTCCTCCTGCCTCTGGTGACTTGGGGTTCTCCTGAGATAACTGCTTCTTTTGCTGCATGGTATATACCGGCCTTTCGCCATTTTTTCACCAAAATATGCTAATTATTGCTTATTTTCCAGTAAATGCCGTATGTTGGTTACAGAGACATACTCGATTCATAACAAATTCAAAAAGGATATTCTTATTTAGTCCTTTATCCTACATTGATCTGAGGGAGTATAATGAATATTAAAATTCGTATTAAATTACTCCATAACCAACCAGCCGGACTCCGGGGCATCTCCGGCACAATACAGGCAGAGATCAGGGGTGGATAATCCATTGCATTTCGCAGATGGCGAGCTCCCCGAAGATTACCTGAAATATACCCACCGGAAGGTTCTCTGGATACTTGGTGGGATTCTTGCCCTCTTCTTCATGCTCATCCTCTCGATCTCGGTCGGGGCCGTCCAAATTCCTCCCTATGAAGTCTTCATGACCCTGATCGGCCAGAACCTCACCGATAAGTGGGATCGGATCATCTGGAATATCCGTCTCCCCCAGGCGCTTGCGGCGATCATCTGCGGAGCAGGGCTTGCGGTTGCCGGGGTTGCGATGCAGTCGATCCTGAGAAACCCGCTTGCCTCGCCTTTTACGCTCGGTATCTCAAATGCGGGTGCGTTTGGTGCGGCGGTTGCTATCATCTTCCTTGGAACCGGAAGGATGACCTCGACGACTGCGGGTGCGGTGATCATCAATAATCCCTATGTAACAACCATCTGTGCCTTCATCTTCTGCATGCTCGCAACCGTTGCGATCATCGCGATCGCAAAGATCAAGGCTTCATCGCCGGAGGTCGTGATCCTCGCCGGGGTCGCTCTCTCCTCGCTCTTTACCGCAGGGGTGATGTTTCTTCAGTACTTCAGCGATGACGCCCAGCTTGCCGCGGTTGTCCACTGGACATTCGGCGATGTAGGGCGTGCCGGATGGCCTGAAGTCTACCTGATGGGGGCGATTGTGATCGTTGCATGTATCTACTTCATCGCAAACCGCTGGAACTACAATGCGATGGATGCCGGTGACGAGACAGCAAAGGGGCTTGGGGTGAATGTCGAGCAGCTCAGGAATGTCGGCATGATCGTTGCTGCCCTTGTCACAGCTGTCCTCGTCTCGTTCCTCGGCGTGATCGGTTTTGTCGGGCTCGTCTGCCCGCATATGGTCAGGCGGATCATAGGCGATGAGCAGCGGTACCTGATTCCGGGATCGATTGTGATGGGAGCCCTTCTCCTCCTTGTATCTGATACCGTTGCCAGGCTGATTGTCGCACCCTATGTCCTCCCGGTTGCAATCTTAACAGCGTTCATGGGTGCTCCGGTCTTCATCTACCTGCTGCTGCGGGGGTATCACCGATGATCCTCAATGTTGATGAACTGAAGTTTATGTACCGGAACAAGGGGATCCTCGACGAGATTGCATTCTCCATCAACGAAGGCGAGATTGTTGCGATCCTCGGCCCAAACGGTGTCGGGAAGACAACACTCCTCAAATGCCTAAACCGGATCCTTGTTCCGAAGCAGGGTGCGGTCTCTGTCTGCGGCGATATGATTGATTCGCTTGAACTGATGGAGATAGCACGGCGGATCGGCTATGTTCCCCAGCGGGTGGAGACCGGCAGATTAACCGGCTTTGATGCCGTCCTCCTTGGCAGGAGGCCGCATATCGGCTGGAATGTTTCTGAGAAGGATCTCAGGATCGTCGAGGCGGCATTCCGGACATTTGGGATCGAGCGCCTCCGCCTCCACTACATCGACGAGATGAGCGGTGGCGAACTTCAGATGGTCGCCATTGCACGGGCGTTTGTCCAGGAGCCGAAGATCCTTCTGCTGGACGAGCCGACGAGTGCGCTTGACCTGAAGAACCAGATCGAGATTTTACATCGGATCACCCATATCGTTACAGAGCACAACATTGCTGTTGTTATGACGATGCATGACCTGAATACGGCTCTTCGGTATGCAGACCGTTTCATCCTTTTAAAGGATCAGTCTATCCATACCTGTGGCGATAAGAATGTTATCACCGCAGATGAGATAGAGGCGGTTTACGGCGTCCCGGTGATGATCGGGGAGCTTGAAGGGGTTCCTTGTGTCATCCCCCGGTGCCTCTGCAATGGAAATGGGAATGGAAAGAAAACGAAGATACCACAGGACGAAGAAGGTAGTACTTATGTGCGAAACTCATGATCACCATCATTTTGACTCAACCGGGAAATACCCGGCATTTGAAGAGTGTGTGACATTCCACGGCCATTCATGCCCCGGACTAGCAACGGGGTACCGTGCCGCCCTTGCCGCAATGCAGGCGCTTTCTGTTGCCCGCCCCTATGATGAGGAGCTTGTGACGGTTGCCGAGACCAATGCCTGCGGTGTTGACGCAATCCAGCTTGTGACCGGCTGCACTGCCGGGAAGGGAAACCTGATCATCCATGATTATGGCAAGCATGTCTTCACCTTCTATTCGCGTGAGAAGAACAAAGGGGTCAGGATCCTGATCAAAAACCGCGATGCGCCAGACAGGGAAGAGATGGATACCCTGCGGAAGAAGGTCTTCTCCGGCACTGCGACTGAGCCGGAAGAGAAGCGGTTCTATGAGCTGATGGCAGAGGCAACCGAGGCAGTCCTCTCAATTCCGCAGGACGAGATGCTCACCGTCACCGAGGTTTCGTTCAATCCGCCAGAGAAGGCCCGGATCTTTACCACCGTCATCTGCCCGGACTGCGGTGAGCCGGTTGCGGATGCAAAGATGCAGACGGTGAACGGCAAGACTGTCTGTGCCACCTGTGCTCTGCCGAAAACAGATTAAAATCCCTTTTTTCCCACGTTAAATGGCCGGATGTTTGTTCGGCGATATCAAAAAAGTCTATATGCTCTCCTCTCCTCTCTCTCCTGTGGTCTGATGTCTGGAAAAAAATTCATGTATGTGGGGTTTGCTGCTATCCTGATCATTGCCTGCTTTCTGGCAGGGTGCATGGGATCTGATGGTACCGGTAAAGAAGAGACGATTGTCATCGGCGGGAAGCCGTTCAATGAACAGTATATCCTTGCCAATATGATTGCCCTTCTGCTTGAGGAAGAGGGATACCAGACAGATATCAGGTCCGGTATGAATGACGCAACCCTTTTTGAGGGGATCAAAAGGGGGCAGGTGGATGTCTATGTCGAATATACCGGTACTGCCTACTCACAGCTGTTGAAGCTTGAGCCGCCTGAGAGCTGGGAGCCGGATTTCGTCTACCAGCAGGTGAAGGACGGCCTTGCAGCAGAGGGAATTGACGTTCTCTTCAGGCTTGGCTTCAGGAACGACTATGCAATCGCAGTCAAAGAGTCATATGCCGAAGAGAAGAATCTCAGAACCATCAGCGATCTGGTGCCTCATGCCGGAACGCTCGTCTTTGGATCCGATCTCGTCTTCCATGAACGCGAAGACGGTCTTCCGGGGTTGAAGGAGGTCTATGGTCTCACATTTGCGGATGTCAGACCGATGTCGCCGACCCTGATGTACGAAGCGATTGCAAATGATCAGGTGCAGGCGATCCCGCCATATACCACCGATTCACGGGTTGATCTCTATTCCCTGAGAGTACTTCAGGATGATAAGGCGGCGCTCCCTCCCTATGAGACGATGCTTCTTCTGAGATCAGATCTCGCATCAGATGAACGGCTCGTCTCTGCCCTCTCTCTGCTCGATAACCGGATCGATACTGATGAGATGAGGGCATTAAATGCCGAGTTTGATAATGACAAGCGTGAAGCCAGGGATATCGCCCGTGACTATCTCAGGAGGGAGGGATTAATCTCCTCCTGATTTTTTTGCCATATCGATCCAGGGAGCTGGTGTGACTCTGAAACGGCCGTTTGATCGTATCGAAACGATCGATATCCACGGAGTTAGGAAGAGGTTTGGTGAGACGGTTGCAGTTGATGGGATCAGCCTTGATATCAGGGGTGGCGAACTCCTCATCCTGATCGGGGGATCAGGGTCAGGGAAGACGACCACCCTCAGGATGATCAACCGGTTAATCGATCCGGATGAAGGGACGATCGCAATCAACGGGATTGATACCCAGACGATCGATGGGATTGTACTGCGGAAGAATATCGGGTATGTGATCCAGCAGATCGGCCTCTTCCCCCACATGACGATCCGTGAGAATATAGGTCTTCTCCCTACAATTGAGGGGTGGAGCAGGGAGGAGATCGATTCGCGTGTTGCAGAACTCCTTATCCTCGTCCATCTCCCCCCTGATCAGTTCATGGACCGGTATCCAAAGGAGCTCTCAGGCGGCCAGCAGCAGCGGGTCGGCCTTGCCCGTGCCCTTGTAATGAACCCTCCCCTCCTGCTGATGGATGAGCCGTTTGGAGCGCTTGATCCGCTTCTCAGGCGGCAGCTCCAGGATGAGTTCATCGGGATCAAGGAGGATATCGGCAAGACGATCGTCTTTGTGACCCATGATATCAATGAGGCGTTCCGGCTCGGTGATCGGATCGCGATCATGCATGAAGGGCAGATCGTCCAGCTTGGTACTCCGCGGGATCTCATCCTCAATCCGGCAGACAAAATGGTCTCTGATCTCGTCGGATCTGATCGCCTCTTTGGGCATATCGCATCACTCACCGTATCGGATATGATGGTTCCTGCTTCTCCAATTATATCAGGAGAGATGGAGGTTCAGTCGGCAATCGGGGTGATTGTACAGAGCGGATCAAAGATCGCCGTTGTGAGGGATAGAGCCTCCTCCTTCTCTGTTGCGCAGCTCTCCACCCTTCTCCAGATGAGGGATGAGGTGAAAACGGTTCTGGAAGCAACAGATCCACCATTCTTCCTCTCCATGGATGCATCTCTCCTCTCTGCCCTTGAAGAGATGAAGGCCGCCTCCGTCTCTCTGGGTCTTGTGATGAAGGATGGGGAGCCGGCAGGGCTGCTTCTGCCGGATGATCTGATCAGCCGGCTTGTCTGAAGGGGTGGTTCTGGTGATAGATGAGATCACGGCTGTCTGGATCACCTACAACCTCACCGAACGGACAATAGAGCATCTCTGGATCTTCTCTATCGCGCTTATCGCTGCGATCGTAGCGGGTGTTGCAATTGGCTTATTCATCTACCGGCGGAGGCGGTATGCCTCTCCCGTCTTCTCTTCCCTAAATGCGGTTGAGACATTCCCCGATGTCGCACTCCTCGTCCTGCTCATCCCGCTTGCCGGGATCGGCACTGTCCCGACGATCATCGCCTGTGTCCTGTACTCGATCCTTCCGATCGCACGGAACACCTATACCGGTCTCATCTCTGTGAGTCCTGATCTCCTTGAGGTGGGCCGGGCAATGGGCCTTTCCGAACGATTCATCCTCCTCAAGGTCAGGTTTCCGCTGGCATTTCCGATGATCGCCGGTGGGATCAGGATCGCGATCGTCTTTACAATGGGGATCGTGACTCTCGGCGGTATCTTCGGGGCAGGGGGCCTTGGTGCCCCTCTCCAGACCGGGATCAACCTGATCCGGCCGGATATCATCTTTGTCGCCGGGATCTGGGTTGGGATCCTGGCGGTGATCCTGGATGGCATCGCCGGTGGAATTGAGGCTTCGCTGAAGAGGAGGTTTGGATCATGGTGAGCGGCCTCCTGCTGACCCCGATCTTCCAGCATATCGTTCTTGCCTATACCGCACTCTTTGTGAGTATCGCCCTTGGAATTCCGCTTGCTATTCTCGCGTTATATAGCAGGACACTCCAGAAGATCGTGATGACGCTGGCAAACCTGATGCAGGCGGTTCCGACCCTGGCGGTTGTGGCGATTGTGGTTCCCTTAATCGGGATCGGGTTCTGGCCGGCAATTGTTGCGATTATCCTCCGGGCGCTCCTCCCGATCATCAAAAATACCTGGATCGGCCTCTCGTCTGTTGATCCGGTGCTGATAGCCTCGGCTGAGGGGATCGGCCTCTCGGAATGGGAGATCATCCGGTATGTCAGGCTCCCCAATGCCTATCCCGCCATCTTTGCCGGGGTGAAGTTTGCGGCGATCCTGGCAAACAGTGTCGCGATCCTGACAGCGATGATCGGGAGCGGCGGACTTGGATCGCTCGTCTTTGAAGGGCTTGCCGGGGTGAATATGATGAAGATGCTCTCCGGTGCCCTGCCTGCGATCGGGATCGCTCTCTTCCTTGATGCGTCCTTCTCATGGATGGAGAGGCGGCTTCTGCCGCGATCCGGACAGAGTGGATTGGAGTGAGTTCTTCTCTCTCCTGGCTTCCCTCTTTTTGAAGATACCCTGATTTTCATTGATGCGAAAAAAGTTGAAGTTTACGATGAACTTTTCATCTTCACCGCCAGATCAGATCATATGAAGTTACTTCCGATACTTGCATGCCTCTTCCTGGCAGCGTGCCTGGCGGTTGCCGGATGCGTCGGGGATCAGCAGGCGCCATCCCCGGATGGTAAAGCCGTTCTCGCTCTCCCCGGAACAGAATGGGAACTGACCGCGATTGCGATCACCTCGGTGAACCTTGTCGAGGGAACAACTATCACCCTCGTCTTCGATGAGGAGAGCCTCGGCGGCACTGCCGGGTGCAACCTCTACTTCGGCGGCTACACCCTTGATGAGTACAGGATCGCCGTTGAGGGGATCGGCTCCACCGAGATGTACTGCGGAGAGGCGGGTGTGATGGAGCAGGAGCAGCTCTACCTCACGCTCCTCGGGGAAGCGGCATCGGTCCGGATTGATGGCGATACCCTCACCCTCTCTGATGCAGACGGGGTGCCGAGCCTGATCTTTGCGAAGATTCCTGAGAAGGTGCCCATCGCCGCTGCCCTGCCGGGAACGGCATGGGAGCTTGGGACGATCGGATCGAAAGATGGAACCGCCTCGTCAGTTCTGAGCGGGACCATAATCTCCCTCGTCTTTGATGAGGAGACACTCAGCGGCTCTGCCGGATGCAACCGGTACTTCGGATCCTTTGAGGCTACCGGTGACGGAATCGCAATTGGAGCGATTGGATCGACGAAGATGTACTGTGGTGAAGCAGGGGTGATGGAGCAGGAGCAGCAGTACCTTGCATCACTTGGCGAGGTCTCATCATTTGAGATTGGATCAGAAACCCTCACCTTCTTTGATGAAGAGGGAAATGCCAGGCTTGTCTTTCATCCAAAACCCAATGAAATAACCCTTGGGAACGGAAAGTGGATGCTCGAATCGATCACCGAAGATGGAACCGTGACAGAGGTGCTTCCAGACCGTGCAGTGACCGCAATCTTTGATAACGGTTCTGTCGGCGGCACCGGAGGCTGCAACAGTTACTCGGCAGCATACGAGGTTTCTGAAGATGGAAGACTGAGGATCGAGCCGCCGATCCAGACACTCGTCTACTGTATGCCTGAATCCGTGATGGATCAGGAGAGCAGGTACTTCTCACTCCTGACTGAGATGACGAAGTATGAGATTGAAGAGGATCGGCTTCTCCTCTCATCATCAGATTGCGGGATCATACTCTCGTTTACCCTGATTGTGTAACTCTGCTCCGGATGGATCAACACAATCGATCATTCCTTTTTTCTCGAAAATTATAGCGCTATTACGTGTTCTTTCACTTTATCCCGCCTCGCCGCATCTGTGGATATTTTCACAATCCATTGGTTTTCCGGAGAATGCAATCTGCCCAAATAACCCGCATTGATCGTTGAATAAAGGCGCCATCCAACGCGCAGTACCTGTTTGGTTTATATGCTGTCAAAACATGGCTTATAAGTGTTTTTATTATCTTTAAATAGACCTCAAAAAAGCGATACCTCCATGAAATGGTCTTCTCATGATCTGATCTGCTCCCGGATGGAAAGTGCCCCTCTCCTTACGCCGCCTCTCCTGCTTCCTCTGCTGCACCCTGTAAAATAAGTTAAATATGTTTAGTAAACCTGAATACCGCCTTTAAAATTGCCCGAATGACAAATCAACAGCTTTAAGCTCTGAATCTGTCACCTCTCACATATCCGAGGTAAAACCTATGGAAATGAAGTATGTACCAACGACCTGCCCGTACTGCGGGACAGGCTGCACATTCAACCTCGTCGTCGTTGACGGCAAGGTAACGGGCGTTGCCCCCTATCAGCGTTCCCCTGTCAATGAGGGAAAACTCTGTCCAAAGGGTATCTATGCCCACGAGTTCGTGAACCGCGAAGATCGTCTGAACACCCCGCTGATCAAGAAAGACGGGAAGTTCGTCGAAGCCGGCTGGGACGAGGCATATGACCTCATCGCCCAGAAGCTGAAGTCGTACAAGCCCGATGAGATGGCGGTCCTTGCCTCCGCGAGAACCTCGAACGAGGACAACTACGCGATCATGAAGTTCGCCCGTGGTGTCTTAAAGACCCGTCACATCGACCACTGTGCCCGTCTCTGCCACGCCTCGACCGTTGCCGGCCTTGCCGCGACATTCGGCTCCGGTGCAATGACCAACTCTATCGGTGACATCGCCGACTCGAAATGTGTCTTCATCATCGGGAGCAACACCTTCGAACAGCACCCGCTGATCGGCCGGAGAGTCATGCAGGCAAAGAAGAACGGCGCGAAGATCATCTACGCCGATCCCCGTCTCACCCCGACCGGCAAACAGGCTGACCTGTACCTGCAGTTTAGATCCGGCAGCGATGTCGCTATTCTGAACGGTCTGATGCAGGAGATCATCAGAAATGGCTGGGAAGACAAGGATTTCATCGCCAACCGGACAAAAGACTTCGAAGCGATGAAAGAAGTCGTGATGAAGCCCGACTACAGCCTTGAGAACGTCTCGAAGATCTCCGGCATCCCGGTCGACCAGCTGAAGACCGCCGCCGAGTGGATCGCGAAATCCGGTGCCACCGCAATCCTGTACTCGATGGGTATCACGCAGCACACCACCGGTGTGGACAATGTCAAATCCGTTGCCAACATCCAGATGCTGACCGGCAACCTCGGCAAAGCCGGTGCCGGCGTGAACGCGCTCCGTGGCCAGAACAATGTGCAGGGCGCCTGTGATATGGGCTGTCTGCCAGTCGTCTTCACCGGGTACCAGAAGGTCATCGATGAAGCCGCCCACAAGAAGTTCTCAGACGCCTGGGGATTCCCCGATGGCATCTCAGCACCTCAGAACGGGTATGAAGTCACCACCATGATGGATGTCCTAACTGAGAAACCCGGTGAACTGAAAGCGATGTACATCATGGGCGAGAACCCGATGCTCTCCGACCCTGACCTGACACATGTCGAACACGCAATCAAGAGCCTTGACTTCCTCGTCGTCCAGGATATCTTCCTGACCGAGACCGCCCAGCTTGCCGATGTCGTGCTTCCGGCGACCTGCTATGCAGAGAAGGACGGCACCCAGACCTCGACTGAGCGGCGTGTCCAGATGTGGCGGAAAGCCCAGGACCCGCCAGGCGATGCAAAACTCGACTGGCAGATCCTCGCCGAACTCTCGGCAAAGATGGGATATGCAGCACAGTTCCCCTGGCAGAGTGCTGAAGATGTCTTCACCGAGATAGCGAAAGTCACGCCATCCTATGGCGGTATGAACTACGAGCGTCTCCGCAAACCCGAAGCGCTGCACTGGCCCTGCCCGGCAGGCGACCACCCCGGCACCCCGATCCTGCATATCGGCAAGTTCTCACATCCCGATGGGCTTGGTGTCTTCTTCCCGATCGAGTTCAAGTACCCGGCCGAAGTTCCGGATGCCGAATACCCGTATATCTTCACAACCGGCAGGAACCTGTTCCACTGGCATACCGGTTCGATGACCCGGCGTTCAATCTCGCTTGAGAGCGAGGTTCCAACCGGCTGGATCGAGATCAATACTGAAGATGCAAAAGATCTCGGTGTTGTCGACGGCGAGATGGTAATTGCCAAAACCCGCCGTGGCGAGATCAAGGTGCCTGCCCGCGTGACAAAGGAGATTATGAAGGGTGTGATGTTCATGCCGTTCCACTTCGCAGAATGTGCGGCAAACATCCTGACCAACAACGCACTTGACCCGATCGCAAAGATTCCGGAGTTCAAGGCCTGTGCTATAAAGATTGAGAAGATACAGGAGGCCTGATTACGATGGTAGCAAAAGGCGATATGCTCTATGCATGGGCATCAACAGATGAAGGTGTCAAAAAGGGTGAGTGTGGCGGTGCGGTCACAGCACTTCTTAAATATGCACTTGAGAGCAGGATGGTTGATGGCGTTCTTGTCGTAAAGAAGGGATCTGACATCTATGATGCAACGGTTGAGATCGTGACCGATCCGGCTGAAGTTGAGAAGGGGTCCGGATCGCTTCACTGCGGAACACTCCTCCTCTCGAAGATACTGACAAAATATCTCGAGGGAGCAAATGGCATGAAACTCGCCCTGCCGGTGAAAGGGTGCGATACGATGGGTATCCTTGAACTCGCAAAGCGGGAGAAGATCAATCTCGACAACCTGATCTTAATCGGCCTGAACTGTGGAGGCTCGGTCTCTCCGGTCGATGCAACGAAGATGATCAGAGAGAAGTTCGGGACGAATCCCGCCGATGTCGTGAAAGAGGAGATCGACAAGGGCCAGTTCATCATCATCAAAAAAGATGGTTCTCACCAGGGTATCTCCATTGATGAGCTGGAAGATGAGGGATATGGCCGGAGGAGCAACTGCCGCCGCTGCCTCTACAAAGTTCCCCGCCAGGCGGATCTTGCCTGCGGGAACTGGGGTGTCATCGGTGACAAGGCCGGAAAGGCAACCTTCATCGAGGTCTGCTCTGAGAAGGGAGCAAACCTTGTTGAAGAAGCAACTGATTCAGGCGCACTGGCAACCGCCCCGGCTGATCCGAAGGGGATTGCGATCCGGAGCAAGGTTGAAGGCGCAATGCTGAAGCTCGGTGAGAAATGGAGGAAGAAGAACTTCTCGGCACTCTCAGGAGATCTCTGGGATACCATAAAGGAAGAGACCTCCCGGTGCATCAAATGCTACTCCTGCATCGAGAACTGCCCGGTCTGCCTTCCAATTGAAGCTGAACTGAAGAAGGCAACCACGATGGTCCCAACCGGCCAGGTTCCGCCATCCCCCATGTTCCACATGCGGAGGTTCGCCCATATCTCTGACTCCTGTATCAACTGCGGCCAGTGCGAGGAGCTCTGCCCGATGGATATCCCGCTCGCCCTCCTCTCCCATGCGGTCAGGGCGGAAGGGGATGCGACATACAATTCGAAACTAGGGTCTGCCCCCTATAAAAACTAATATTTTCTGTGCGGAAAACAATGGCACGATCCGGGGAGGTTTATCATTTCCTCCCTCTCTCTGGTTTTTTTGTTCTTCTTCCTTTTCTTACGCTTTGTCGTTTCTACCTTGATTCAGAGAGAACTCTCCTCATAAAACACTCACGCCCCGCAGACTCCGCTCATCCCCATTGCCCCTGTTTCTGACATAGTATGTGCCGGAGCAGGCGGGGGGTGGGCTGCCTCTTCTTGTGCAGAAGCCCCCCCTGCCCGGCAGGAGCCACCACAATGGCAGTAGATTTCGAACAGATACGGAGCAACAAGACAGCGGTCCGGGACCTTCCGGCACCGCTCGTTGATACCGCGGCCCTTGAGGCTGTGGTTGCGCATGTACTTGAGAACAACCCCTTCGGCTGTGTGCCGTACGAGTCCGGCGGCGAGACGATCGCGGGCGTGGTCCGGGGCCGCGAGCAGTATACCGCCCGGATCGTGTACCTTGACGGAGATGGGAAAAAGGTCGGCGCAGCAAACGTCACCGCCGGGACAACCGCCGGGATGAATGCGGCAGCTGCTGCCGTCCTCGCAGATGCAGCACTCACCGCCGCAGTCGGCGGGACACCGGAGCGTGACCAGAACAAGGATTCGTACTCCTGCCAGCTGAAGTGCCGCGATCCAAATGGCGAGAACTATACCCTCACATTTGGCAGAAAGGCCGTCCGGCTGACCGGCTACGATGATGCGGCGATCCTCGCAGCAGTCGAGGACTGGGCAGACGAGATGGCAGCCCTGAGCTGAGTGGAGTGGAGAGGGGAGAGGGATCTCCTCACTTTTCCTCTTTGAGACGATTATTTTCTTTCTTTTGTGTAGAAACTATTGATTTTGAATGGGCAGCATCTCCTCTGGTATGCCCTTTTGCAGGTGGAGAGTGGGGAATTTTATTCCGACGGAGATGAGGAATTTTATTCCGATGAAACATGTGATGTATGCTTTCATACATTCGGGATAACGGAATTCTGTCTTGATTCTCTCCTTTCGGGAATAGTATTTATATCCTGATGTGTAAGTTTACTCTACCTGATTAATTATAATTTTTGTAAACTAAATCAGAAGATAGGGGGTAGGTGATGATGGTGTCAAAGGCCATAATCGGTGAGCGGATCAGGGCTGCGAGGAAACTGTCGGGCCTTTCGCAGCAGGCGCTTGCCGACCAGGTGAAGGTCTCGAAGATGGCGATCTCCAAGTATGAATCCGGTGATGTGATACCCGGCTCCGGGATGCTGCTTGCCCTTGGAAAAGCTCTTGGCGTGAAGGTGGAGTTTTTTCTAAGGCCAGTATCCGTAACACTGAGGCTGCCGCAGTACCGGTGCAGAAAGGCCCTTACAAAGAAGGAAGAGGCGATGATCCTCGGGAGGACAGAGGACTGGCTTGAGCGTTACCTGACAATCGAGCGGATCACCGGGGCAGAGGCAGGCCTTGATCTGTCTTCTCAGGATGAATGCAGGATCCGGAATGTTGAGGATATCGAAGCTCTGGCTCTGTCAGTCCGCACAAAATGGGATCTTGGTCTTGATCCGATCGAGAATGTGATGGATGTCCTTGAGCAGCATGGGATTAAGGTTGGTGTTCTTGCTGCGTCAGAGAAGTTTGATGCCCTGACCCTCTGGTATAATCATCATCCGGTTATCATTGTGAACAAAGAGATGCCGGGAGATAGGCAGCGTTTCAGCCTTGCCCATGAACTGGGCCATCTCCTTATGCAGCTGGAATCTGATTTAGGTACGGGAGCAATTCCAGAGAAGGTTGACGAGATGGCGGCAAACCGGTTTGCCGGAGCATTTCTGGTACCTGAAGAGGTGGCAGTTCGTGAACTGGGAAGGGAGCGGACACGGCTGGATCTCCGGGAGCTCTATCTCCTGAAGCAGAAATACGGCCTGAGCATGGCCGCATGGATCTACCGGGCACTCGATCTTGGGATCATCACGCGGGATGGAGCAGACCGGCTCAGGAGAGAGCTCAGCATACGCGGATGGCGAAAGATAGAGCCGGGGAAGCAGATCCCATCCGAATTCCCAACACAGATGAGGCTTCTGCTCCTGCATGCCCGAAGCGAACGGATGATATCGGAATCGAGGTTCGCCGAATTGATCGGAGATGACGGGATAGAAGGTACTGACTGGATTTGTTCAGGGGAGGTAAAAACGAGAGCGGGGGAGATGTGTGGGTGAGAAGAGAAAACGCTGGCTTCCGCGAAAAGAGTGTGAGAAACGGATAGTGTCCTGGGAGGGGATGGAATGAGCCGGGAGCTAAATCAGATTATTATTATGCTCTCTCGATATCCATCCTTTCTCACTTAATTCAGAGATTCTGATGGTTATTCCCGCCGGTACCCATCCCGTGGCACCAGGATCTCAAACCGTGCCCCCTCTCCATACACCCCGGTCTCGGTGATGGTAATCCCGGTGATCGCAAGGATCTCCCGGATGATGAAGAGCCCGAATCCTGTGTTCTTCCCAAAGCCCCTCATGAATATCTGCTCCTTATCGCCATCGGGGATCCCGGGGCCGTTATCCTGCCAGCTGATCAAGAGGGCGCTATCAAGGGGGGTGCAGCCGATTGTCACGGTGGTTGCCCCCTCTGCATGCCGGATGGTATTGTCCATTAAGTTGTAAAAGACCTTCTCGATCATCGGATCGCAATAGATCGAGTGTCCCACGCAGTCGCAGGCAACAGCGATATCTCCGCTCCTGTTCATCTCTAACAGATTGTGTACCGGGAGCCAGATCGGCTCTTTCACCCCGAGCTGTTCGTACTCGCGGGTGAAGGCGATCTGCTTCTCGATCACATCGGCTGCATCGTGCACCCTGCCGAGATGCCGGGTGAGTTGGGGATCGTCGCTCAGATCTCCGGCAAAATCGAGGAATCCCTGGATCACCATGATCTGGTTTAGAATGTCGTGCCGGGTGATCCTGGAGAGGAGCTGGAGCTTCTTATTGGCAAGCCGCAATGCCTCTTCTCCCTGTTTTCTTGTGGAAACATCTGTGTGGGTTCCAAGAGCCCGAACCGGTCTTCCTTCCAGATCCCGCTCAACGATCATCCCGCGGGTGAGGAGCCAGGTAACTCCTCCATCTTTTCTGAGTGCCCGAAACTCCAGTTCATAGGTATCACCTGTGCTGATCTGGCGCCTTATTTCAGCATCAATGAACTTCCTCTCTTCCGGGTGGATAAGTGAGAGGAATGATTCGTATGATCCTTCGAATTCTCCCGGCTCGTATCCGAGCATTGTATAGTAGACGGGACTGAAAAATGTCTTCCCGGTGCGGATATCCCACTCCCATATCCCATCGTTTATCGCGTTGATCGTGCGTTTATAGAGATCATTGACCTCGATGAGGTCCATCTCGGCCTTCCGCTCCCGTGTTATGTCCTGCAGAAGGATCAGCCTGCCCTCCGTCTCACCGGAGGGGCTTGTGAGGAGATCCACTGTCCCGGTATAGAAGCATACTCCGGTATCTGTCTCTCTCTGGAGGCTTGCTGTTGCCTTCTCTTCTTTTGTGGAGAGCTCAAGAAACTCCGGCCAGCTGCCAGCCGCCTCGTCTATCCGGATGCTTCTGGTTGGTCCTGTATTCAGTGAAAAGTATGCGGCGGCGGCTGGATTTGCATCGATGATATACCCATCCCTGTCAAGGACGAGCATCAGCTGGCTCATCCTGTCGATGAGGTGGCTCCGGGCGACCGGGATGATATCGAGGAACCGGTACCGGAAGAGTGCAATCGTGAAGAGGAATGCACTAATCCAGAAGAGCGGTGCGGACATGTTGATTCCCGGAACAGGAGTGATCCCGAGGACGAAGAGGTAGGTGATGACGCTTGGTATGATGAGAGCCGCAAAGAGGAGGATCGTCTGTATCTCAATGAGGGTATGCCTCTTCCGGCTCTCGTAAAAGAGGATTGCATAGCCTGCGATCAGGAGTGCGAGCGAGAACCCGGAATAGAGATGGAAGAATGCAGATTCTGTATACCCGAGGACGGGAACCGGGCCGGCAGAATCCAGTGAGAAGTTATACCGAAAGAGGGTGTGCCAGGGGCTCGTCAGGGCAAGGATCGTGGCAGCCACCGGAATGGCGAGGACGGCAAGTGCAATTCCTCTCCTGATCCATTCGGTCTTCCTGACGTACTCGAGGATAAGCCATATCTGGAGAACTGCGATATACGGCAGGAAGAGGAAACGGAGGTTATGAAAGAGAATTTTGTACTGGAGGGTCTCTGAGAGGAGCTCGAGTGTATTTACAGATGCAAATCCGGTTGCTGCGATCATCAGGAGGGTATAGGGGAGTGCTATCCGGATTCCCGGAATGAGCCTGCTTCCATAGAGTGCCAGGGCAGCTGTACTGATCGCAGAGAAGATGAGCATCCAGATGATGAGCGAATGGGTTTCCATGGTCAGATCTCCCCGTTTCTACGTAGGTTATGGGGTATCGGCGTATATAAATACTCATATTGCTGGAAAAAGCTAAAACCGCCATTTCCTCACATCTGATGGCGATTGTGAATGATACTACTCATAATTCCCGAGGATATTCCGTGCAATCCATACCCGGAAGACAGAGTCGAGTATGCCATATCTCCCCTCGCCGGGCTTGTCGATGGTCATGGTATTGGTGAGATCTCTCATCGAGGCGGTGAGCGAGGATGATTGCGTCTCCATATCTGCCGCTATCTCTTTCAGCCTCCGGGTCTTTGCGGCAGAGAGGTACTTCAGGATATCCTGCTGCTGCCTGCTGAACTTGCAGGAGTACCGTGATTCAAACTCGCTGTCGAACTCATCAAGCATGGAGGAGAATGCGAGTTCTGTGTCGTCTGAGGTGATCGAACCTTTCCCTTCAAGGATGGCATGCTGGTACAGTAAGAATCCCATCTTCTGGAAATAGAATGGGAAACCGTCAGTGTAGCTGTAGAGGGTATGAAGGGCATCGCCAGTGATTGTGATCTTCTGCATCAGGAGCCGGGAGCGGATGTACCTGCTGACTGCCTCCTCTCCGATCGGCTCGAGCCGGACTTTTGCGGCCATCAGGTAGAGGGGAGAGTCCGGCTTCAGGAAGACCTTGTTCAGGAGTGCAACTGAAGATCCCGAGAAGATGTACCGCACATCCGGCCGGCTGTCCATATGGGTCTTGAAGAGGCTGAAGATTGCGGGATTGAATCTGCTCAGCTCCTGGAACTCGTCAAAGGCGATGACGATCTGCTCTCTGCTCTCATCTGCCAGGTTTCCGATGAATGCAAAGGTCTCTTCGATGAGCTCGGATTCGCTCACCTCGCTCTCCCGGAACCGGAGGTATATCTCTCCGATATGCTCGATACTGCCTCCGATCTCCGCAATCGAACGGGTGGCACGGGTGATTGTAGCCTTGAAGATATCAGAGAACTTCCGTGCAAGCCCCTTTGCCCGGTGCTTCTCCTCATAGGCTTCGACCATTGCCCGTGAGGTGATCCTGAAGAAGTCGGCCGGGTGGGTGATCATCCGGCAGTTCACCTGGACGAAGAGGACCTCGTTCCCGATGCTCGTCCTGAGATTTTTCAGGAGCGAGGTCTTCCCGATCCGGCGTGGGCCGATGATGACGTTATGCTGTGCCCGGGAGAGGAGATCGAGCCTGATCCGGCTCACCTCCTCATCCCTGCCGATGAAGTAGGGGGGCTCGACCTCGCCCCCGACGATGAATATCTGTTCAGCCATGTGATCTGATCCTTTGGTTTTGGTGGGTGTGTCTGGTTTTCACGATAGTGGATTCTGGCGATTGAGGGAGTTGGGGGGGTTTTCAGGGATATGCATGATAATT
This sequence comes from Methanocalculus sp. MC3, assembly GCF_054767395.1. NCBI lineage: Archaea > Methanobacteriati > Methanobacteriota > Methanomicrobia > Methanomicrobiales > Methanocalculaceae > Methanocalculus > Methanocalculus sp. MC3. The sequence goes on along the minus strand of NZ_BAABMP010000005.1, from coordinate 508,171 downwards.
GCATGGAGTATGTAAAGTGGTGATGCGAGGGGAGTGAATGTGATTTCAATTGTCTCTAGGCTGTCGGGGGAATTGGAGAGGGAGGGGAATTTTGCGGATCAGCTTACGGGGTACCTGTGGGGTACCTGTGGGGTACTTGTGGGGTACTTGTGGGGTACTTGTGGGGTGTTCATCCTGTCTGGTAGTGATGAAATGGCGGTTTAGGTGAGCTCAATTCTCTCTAAAATGTCGAAATAATTGGAGAAGGGGGGATACTCTTACCGGCTCAGCCTGCGGGGTACTTGCGGGGTACCTGCACGGTGCTTTCGCTAAAATTATCGTGTAATTTGTGGTTTTTCCCTCCTGTTAGGTGGTGATAAAAGGAGCGATTATAAGGGTTCAATTGGCTTTATGAGCTTTAAAATTGGAATATGGAGGATTCTTTTACCCTCTCAGCCTGCGCGGTACTTGCACGGTGCTTGCACGGTGCTTGCATGCTACTTGCATGGTGCTTTCGCTAAAATTATCGTGTAATTTGTGGTTTTCCCTCCTGTTAGGTGGTGATGAAATTGGCGTGAATACGGGTTTAATTGGCTTTAAAGGGCTTTAAAAATGGAATATGGGGGATTCTTTTACCGGCTCAGCCTGCGCGGTACTTGCACGCAACTTGCACGGTGCTTTCGCTAAAATTATCGTGTAATTTGTGGTTTTCCCTCCTGTTAGGTGGTGATGAAAGTGGCGTGAATATGGGTTAATTTGGCTTTAAGGGGCTTTAAAATTGGAATATGGAGGTTTCTTTTACCGTCTCAGCTTGCGCGGTACCTGCGCGGTGCTTGCATGGTGCATGCATGGTGGTGTTGGGCTGGGTTGCGGGGCGTGTGCCCCGTAGGTTGGGATCAATGATGAGAAAATTTCGAAACGGATTTGCAATCCTTGTTTTGTTGGAACACCTTCTGCTACATGACTACCTGGAACGGCTCGGAGATGAGAAATTTCAGTTGCAATCCTTGTTTTGCTGGAACACCTTCTGCTACAAGAACTTCTGTATGGTGATGTAAAGATAAATCATATGGTTGCAATCCTTGTTTTGCTGGAACACCTTCTGCTACAGAGAAGAGGATATTTAAAGAGCTGTCTAAAGTGACGTTGCAATCCTTGTTTTGCTGGAACACCTTCTGCTACAAGATCATTCGGATGCATCAAGGACACACTCCGACAACCTGTTGCAATCCTTGTTTTGCTGGAACACCTTCTGCTACGAAACAATATACAATGATACAAAAGCCGCATTGGTATTGTTGCAATCCTTGTTTTGCTGGAACACCTTCTGCTACAAGAATACGCTCCAATTTATTCAGAGATGACAAACATCAGTTGCAATCCTTGTTTTGCTGGAACACCTTCTGCTACACCCCGCTGAAGACCATCCTCAGGAAATTATAATTTTTGTTGCAATCCTTGTTTTGCTGGAACACCTTCTGCTACAAAGATCATCGAGGATCAGGGCAGGCGCATAGAAGCGTTGCAATCCTTGTTTTGCTGGAACACCTTCTGCTACTAAAGAGCTGATCGAACTGAGATCAGAGTTAACCAGGTTGCAATCCTTGTTTTGCTGGAACACCTTCTGCTACATATTCCATGTAGTCCTTCCCACAGGGGAGGAATGCCGTTGCAATCCTTGTTTTGCTGGAACACCTTCTGCTACAAAACGTTCCTGACTTGATTAAGCCGGAAAAGTATAAGTTGCAATCCTTGTTTTGCTGGAACACCTTCTGCTACTAAAGAACAGATGAATGGATTTGAAGATATGTCCGTCGGCAGTTGCAATCCTTGTTTTGCTGGAACACCTTCTGCTACTAAAACGCATTCTGATTATCCTGAAAGAAAAAACGGAGTTGCAATCCTTGTTTTGCTGGAACACCTTCTGCTACCAAAGGGTTATGATCGTATTGTAAACCGGGAAACACTGTTGCAATCCTTGTTTTGCTGGAACACCTTCTGCTACGAGTTTTGTTTTTGATAACGTTGATGGAGAAAGACATGTGTTGCAATCCTTGTTTTGCTGGAACACCTTCTGCTACTGAAACAGAAAGGCGGACTGCTAAATGACATTTGAACTTGTTGCAATCCTTGTTTTGCTGGAACACCCTCTGCTACAACCTTTGTGGATATACATCAAAGGTGCGATCCAACTTGTTGCAATCCTTGTTTTGCTGGAACACCTTCTGCTACATACCGCTAGTAGAGAAGTACGCCTTTGTTTTGAGAGTTGCAATCCTTGTTTTGCTGGAACACCTTCTGCTACTGTTTATACCGAGATCCACATCAAGTTGAAAGGTGTGTTGCAATCCTTGTTTTGCTGGAACACCTTCTGCTACGAATCGAGGAAGATAGTGCAATCTCAGTTCCCGATAAAGTTGCAATCCTTGTTTTGCTGGAACACCTTCTGCTACTCCTTTTAGCCATAGTAGGTAATACACCCTTACAGGTAAGTTGCAATCCTTGTTTTGCTGGAACACCTTCTGCTACAATGATTGAGTCAGTTCATGCAATGGATAAGGGAGTGTTGCAATCCTTGTTTTGCTGGAACACCTTCTGCTACGAGCTGGGGGGAAGGCCTATCCAAACGAGATGATGAATGGTTGCAATCCTTGTTTTGCTGGAACACCTTCTGCTACTAACTCCCTTTTTCCGTCCGTGAATTGGTGATATCGTTGCAATCCTTGTTTTGCTGGAACACCTTCTGCTACTGGAGAATACCACACCTATCATGGTGTTGGAAGCGGCGTTGCAATCCTTGTTTTGCTGGAACACCTTCTGCTACGATATCAATTTACGATGATGCTCCCGGCAACGAAAGTGTTGCAATCCTTGTTTTGCTGGAACACCTTCTGCTACAGGGTCAAATTTTGTCCTTTTCGCCTATAATCTTTTCTATCGCTTCCGATTTTTCAGACTATATAAAGCGGACGAGCCTGGTATCTTCAATATCCTCATATATCGTTCAATTCTCCGAAAATAACGCTCCCCTTGCACAATCTAATAATCCGTTTGCTTATTTGTTATCCTCCCACTCAACTCTCACCACACATATCCAACTACTTCATCTGTTCCAGTGGACTCACACTCTCCCCTTCAAGTGATGAAATGGTAGCAGATAATAATCGAAACTTATTACATGCCTGAATACAATCCGGAACTGTGGAGCCTAAATTACAAACATTGGTCTATGCCGCCCTCCTCCACGATATCGGAAAGTTCTATCAGAGGACGGGGGCGTCACATGGAGATGAATTTGGGGGGCTCACGGCTAAGGATCATGGTTTCAGTGGCGCGCACGCCAAATGGTCGGCTGATCTGATCCGGTCGGTTTTTCAGAACAATGAGATTGAGGATCTTGTCCTTCACCACCACGCACCTGAGCAGTCAAAAAACCGGGAAATGACAACAATTCTCCAGAAAGCCGATTGGATCTCAGCAGCAATAGATCGAAGCAAACGGGATCTGGGGGAGAAAGGTGATCCAAAGAAAGAACACCTCTGGAGCATCTTCACCCAGGTATCACTCAGGGGAAAGGCACAGGCTGCTTCATTGAAGTGGCATCACCGGTTGGGAATTCTCTCTCCAACACGCGATCTTTTCCCAACAGATGAACCCGATCCCTATCACTGGAATAATGAAGCGGCATATGATCGCCTCTGGAAGGAATTTGTCGATGAGTTATCGGCGGCGGGAAAGCCGCCCCACCCGACAACCCTTCTTGCCCTTCTCCGTAAGTACACCTCAACCATTCCCTCGGCAGCGTATGTTGACTACCCGGATATCCCGCTCTATGATCATGCAAAGACAACGGCAGCACTTGCCTCATGCCTCTGGCTTTCAAAAGAAGCATCTCCATTCCTGCTTGTGCAGGGTGATCTCTCGGGAATCCAGAATTTTATCTTCAATGTTTCAACGCCGGAGGCCGCCCGGAAAGGAATGGCAAAGCGGCTGAGGGGCAGATCGTTCTGGCTCTCGCTGCTTGCGGATGCTGTTGCACAGGATATGATCAAGACCTCGGCAGTATGTGAAGCAAATGTCCTCTGGAATACTGGTGGGAACTTCCTGCTCGTTCTTCCAAACAATCCCCGGACTAATGAAGCTGTGGAGAGGCTCTCTTCCTCTGTTAATGAGGGCCTGCTGAAAGAAACTGATGGCGGGCTCTATCTCGCTATTGGAACCCTCGCTGTCTCAGAAGAGGAGATAAAGGATTTTGCCGGATGCCTTGAACGCCTCCATCTTGAAACCTCCCGAAAGAAACTGAGGAAGTTTTCAGAATGTAATCTCACAGCAGAAACATATGGAGAAGCCCGAGATATCGAGGGTTTCTGCCCGATCTGTGAGCACACTCTGTCTGATAACCATTCCTGCCCGATGTGTAGGCAACATGAAGATATCGGCCGCGATCTGGCTCACGCGAAGTTCTTTAACAGGGGTAAGAATCTTGACTTTGGCTTTTCCGAGTATGGTCTCTCCTCGTCATATGCCCTGACAGATCAGCCAATCCGGGAGCCGGATATCTTTACTGCTGCAATCAACAGTACGAATTTCCTTGTGAGCGGTGTGTATGAGCGAAGTTTCATTCTCCTTGGCAATAGCGTTCCGCTCCATAAGCATCGTATTCTGACCTTCAGCGAGATGGCACAGATTGCCCGTGGCGATCAGAAGCTTGGGCTGATTAAGGCGGATGTGGATAATCTCGGAAAAATCTTTGCACTCGGGCTTGAGAGGGAGAAGCGTTCCATATCAAGAATCTATACTCTCTCATCGCAATTTGAGTTTTTCTTCAGCGGGTACCTCAATGAACTCTGTAAAGAGTATGGCGTTTATGATGATCTCTGTCCCGAATGCCGATCAGATGCCCGTGAGATCAATATTGAACGGGAGGTTGAGGATCAGGAGAGCGGGGATTCGAGAACTGTTACCTGGACTGCTTATGACTGCGATGATCCCTGTGAGAGATGCCAGCGGTATTTCATCCCGACGCTCTATATTACCTTCTCAGGCGGGGATGATCTCCTGATCATCGGGCCATATGATCATATCATACGGTTTGCTGACCGTCTCAGGAAGGAATTCTCCGAATTTGTCTGCAAAAACCCGGATATCACCCTTTCAGCAGGTATCGTTGCCGTTCCACCACGAATGCCGCTTGCCCATGCGGTGAAGGCAGCAGATGATCATCTCGAAGAGGCAAAGAAGGTATTAGGAAAGGACAGGGTTTCGATCTTCAGGGAATGCCTTCCATGGTCTGATCGGTCTTCTGAAAAGGGATACTCATCCCTGCTTTTACAGGGAGAGTCGATGGAGAAGGCATTGGCTGATGGATCTATCAGCCGGAGTTTTCTGCATAATGTACACAGCATATGGGAGATGGCATTTACAAAATGCGACAATATCCATGAAAATGATAAGAAAACCGCAGAAAGAACAAGGATTAAACGCTATCTTCCGTACCTGAAATACCAGATTGCACGGAATGTGAAGAGCAGTGAAAAGAAACGGATCGAAGAGATGCTTGTCCCGTCATTTGGATGGGCACGGTTTCCGATTCAATGGACGATGATGAGAACCAGGAGGAAGTAAATGTCACGTGATTTGTATAATAATCAGAACCAGAGGCAGTCAGGATCGAGGAATTATGGATCAAGTACAAGAGATGACTATTCTCAACCTGCATTTATGGAGGGCATTAAAAACGTCGTCAACCTCTCTGATCTGAAGGTCGATGATATTGCCAAAGAGAATGGTATCGCAGAGCTTGCCGCAAGAGAGTTTAAAAAAGCTCAAAAAGAACTCAAAACAACGCAACTAAGGAAATTTTTCAGTCAGGCAAAGTCAATCGAAGCAAACCTGAAGGAGAAAGGGTGGGATGCTGTCAGTGCAGAGTTTGCGATGCTTCGTCCAATCCTTGCTTATGCAAAGGGGAGAAAGGCAATCCCAGACTCATTCTATACGTTCATGACCCTCTGTATGGGTAAAGTCGTGGCTCAGGATGGGAACGAGGAGCTGACAAGGAAAAATTATACGCGTTTTATGCAGATCCTGGAATCGGTGGTTGCATACCAGAAATATTATGAGGATAAGAGGGAGTGATTGGAATGGTTGAATTTGAAGAGAATTACCGGATATCCGGAGAGATCGTTTGTAAAACCGGACTGCATGTCGGTGGTTCAGCAGATACGCTTGGAATCGGAGGTTCAGACAGCCCTGTCATTCTTGACAGGCTCAGGAAAATTCCGTATATCCCTGGCTCCTCACTCAAAGGAAAGATGCGTTCTGCTCTTGAGCTGAAATATTCGGACAGGTGGCTCGATAAGAGCGGTGGTGAGGTTCATGGTAGTAAATGTACTGATTCTGGCTGTGATCTCTGCACTACATTTGGCAGAGGTGCAACAGATAAGATCAAATCCGGTCCAACCCGCCTGATCGTCCGGGATGCATATCCTACCGAGGAAACCACTCACTCATGGGAGGATAAGGAAGGGATTGCCCATGGTACAGAGATCAAAGGTGAGAACTTCTTAAACCGGATCACCTCAATGGCCACTCCCCGTTTCATTGAGCGTGTGCCAGCAGGTTCGATATTTGCATTTGAGATGGTCTTCTCGGTCTATTCACCAGATGATCGTGCCCGGCTGAAGCTTGTCCTTGAGGCGATGACTCTCCTTGAGGACAGCTATCTTGGAGGAAGCGGCACCCGTGGCTATGGGAAGATCGAATTTCAAAATCTTTCCCTCCAGGTAAAGACGCCGGATGCGTATCGTGAAGGAAAAGATTGGGAGCAATCTTCGGTTGCAGAAGGAAAGATGACAGCACGCGAGATCCTTGCATCCCTCTGAGCCAGGAGAATTGGACATGCGTGCAGTCTATCTGAGACCGCGATCGCTCTTTCCGGGCTCGCTCCCCTCAAATTCCCTCTTTGGTGCAATCTGCCATGCAATGGCTGACCTGGGGGGGCCGGTGGATGAGCTCATTGCAGAGTATGCCTCCTCCCCCCCGTTCCTCATCAGCTCGGCATTTCCTTTCATTGAAGGGGATGGGAAAAGTGGAAAGATCCATTTTCTTCCAAAGCCTATCCAGCCGATCACAAAGCTGCCTGATCCAGAGCTGTTTGATGCAGCCAGGAAAGTGAAGAAAATATCGCTTCTGTCTGCTCCTCTCTTCTCGGCACTCTTAAGTCAAGAGATGACAGCCGATGCCCTCGTAAAAATAATCGATAAGTACATCATCAGGTATGGAATGTGTTATGATGGAGAGGAAAACCGGGATTTTAAGATCGAACCGGCTGAGATTCCACATAACAGGATCAACCGCCTCTCATCTGCATCTGAGGCATTCTTTGCAACCAGTGGGTACCGGTTTAAAAATGCCGGCCTCTATTTCCTGATTGATATGAAAAACCAGAAGTGGGAATCTGAGGTTTTGGGTGCTATACGCCTGCTGGAGGATCGCGGTTTTGGGCCGAAGATCTCCTCCGGAGGTGGGCAGTGTTCAGTATCTGTTGAAGATTGTGATATCCTTCCGAAGACAACGGGCAATCGTATTGTGACACTCTCCCGCTACTCCCCATTGAACTTTGGTGATCTGGGAGCAGAGACATATTATGAGCTCTGCCGGATCAGGGGGAGAAGTGCCGATGGAGTGATGAAGAAACCGGTGATGATGCTTGGAGAGGGTTCAGTTTTCCCTGATACCGGAACCCCGTTCTATGGCAAAATCGTTAGGGTACGGGATGAACCCCCTGTTGTTGAGTATGGATATGCATTCCCCATCAGGTTTGGAGGTGTTGCATGAAGCTCGAATTAAAGACCGTAACGCCGGTGCATATTGGTACCGGTGATAAGTATGGCGGTGCTGAGATCTATCGATCTGGCTCTGGTTATATGAGGACTTCGATCTCGGATATTGCCCGAAACCTTGAGGGAAGGGCATATGAAGAGTTTCTATCGGGCCTTGAAGAACCTGGATTCATGCTGGATGAGTTCCTTTCCCGCCATCCCGGTGTAAAGCCAAAAGAGCGGTATCTATTGAAATCTCCTGAAAAGGCCATATCCGATGAAGTCCGTGAGTGTATTAAAACCGGCTTTGATATCCCCTATATTCCGGGATCAAGCCTGAAAGGGGCAATCCGAACCGCCCTGATATGGAAGGCATGTAAGGATGATCCGATGTTTCCCCCGGACTCATGGGGGAGGCAAAGGCCGAATAAGAAGTGGATCGGTGCGGAATATTTCAGTAGTATCCTGAATCTGCATCCAAGAAAGAATGATCCAAAATACGACCTTCTCAGGTTCCTTGAGGTTTCCGATTTTATGCCGGTGACACCTCATATGTACCTCTACGAGTTGAAGACCTGGTCTCTTCAAAAAAATCGAGGGATGATACAAAAGCCATTCAGCATCTACTGCGAGACACTGTGGGCACGTTGCGAAGGGACGATTACGTTATCCCCGGATATCGCTCATGCACTTAACCACCGCGATTATACCCTCCTACAGAAGAAGCTCCCGCTCCTTGGTATTACTGAATCTGATCTGGCAGGAATCGATGATCCTGTACGACACGGGAAGGCTGAGCAGAAAGTGATGACACACCTGAAGAAGATCATGAAGGAGTTTATCGCCGCAGCACTTGAGCATGATCTGGCACTCTGCTTTGAAAATGGGGGTGAAGAGTTGCAAAAAGTGATTCAGAGAATGCAGGGTGAGCACCAGAAAAAGGATCTGATCAGGCTTGGTTTTTCGATTGGGACTACATATCAGACGGTGATGGATCTCATTGAAAAGCGGGATGCCGAACTTGCCGCTGATCTGATTACCGCTATGAAGCTTGGACGATATCCGCGTAATAGTGACGGTGATTCCGTATCTCCACCGTATCCAAAGAGTATCGAGTTTATCACTTCCAAAATGGAGATGCCTGGGTGGGTTGAATGGTAACCCTCTTTATGACAGTCGGCACCGGAGTGGGCGAAGATCGCCTTGAGCGGATGCGGAATCTTGCCCATGGGCTTGCGCATGGTATTGCATACCTGAAAGCCGATCAGCTGGTATTCTTTGGATCTCAGGAGAGCCATCCGATGATCGAGCATATAGGGGAGTGCTATGTCCAAATACATGGTCATGATCTTCCCCCCCATACCTGGGTGCAGTTGAAGAATATCGATTCATTTTCTGACTGTTTTGAACAGATACGTGATGAGATCAGGAAGAGGGAAGGCGAAGAGATCCGGATTGATTATACATCCGGGACAAAGACGATGACGATGTCGGCGGCAATAGCATCAATGCTGCATCAGAAACCCCTGACGTTCATTAATGGGAAGAGAGGGAGTAATGGCCTTGTCATCCTTGGAACAGAGAGCGTCTCCGAACAGTCCCTTTATCTTGCATATAATATTGTCATTCGGGATATGGCGGTTGCGGAGTTTAATGCGTACCGTTTTGATTCTGCAATTGCCTCATTGAAGAAGCTGGTTGCAGAAGAGGATAAGAAGGAACTCCTGATAATTGCCGAGGCATACCGGCTCTGGGATCGGTTCGATCATGCCGGAGCAGCGGCTCTCTTTGACAAAATTCATGATCAGAAGTTCAATGATAACAAGGGTTTTGTCAAGCAGCTCCATACGGCAACTGATCCAAAATACCGGTACAAGCTGGTTTTAGCCGACCTTCTGAATAATGCAGGCCGCAGGATTGAGGAAGGAAAATATGATGATGCAACCGCCCGGCTCTACCGTGCCGCCGAGCTCGTCACGCAGATCCGCCTTCTTGAATATGATATCGATGATATCAATGGAACAATCAGGCTTGACCTGCTTAAGAAAAAGAAGATGAATCCCGAATATTATGCCCGATGCGAAGGCAGGGCCGATCCCGAAGGCCGTTTAAGGCTTGGAATCCGGGATAAGTTTGGGCTTCTTGAAGCACTTGGCTGGACCCGTGCGATGCGGATCTATGAATCGATTGCTGATGATCTTACCAAAAGGAACAGCTCAATTTTGGCGCATGGGATCACATCTGTTTCTGAAGATGATGCAAAGCGCCTGTATGAAAAGATCCTTACTCTCTCTAAAGGTTCCTGTGGAGATAATGACATTCCGCAGATGATCCGGCGTTCAAAATTTGAGAAACTATGACATTCCCTGTTCTCTATTGCGTCCTGAAGACCGACCGGCCTGTTATGGAGAGTGGAGCAATGCTCCGGGGGTGTGTTGCAGGCAGGCATCCGGATCGCCCAATACTTCATCATCATGCCCCTGCACTCATCTACACATATCCGAAGGTACAGTACCGGGTGATTGAAGGAACACCTTCCATTCTTGGAATTGCTGAAGGGGCAGAGGAGGTGAGATCCATTGTCGGGGAGATCGATGAGCTGACTCTTGGACAGAACAGGTACCGTGTTGACCAGAAGGTGACCTATGATATCAAAGGGTCACTCTATCCGGTGCGTGATCTCAGGTCATACCGGTTTACGTCTCCCTGGATCGCCCTTAATGAGAAGAATTACGAAAAATATCAGTTGGCAGAGGGATGGAAGGAGAAGAAGGATCTGCTGAACAGAATTCTCATTGGCAATATCCTCTCGATGGCGAAAGGGCTTGATATTGTGATCTCACGTGAGATCCGGGTCCGAACGCATCTTGATCCAGTAATTATCCATTACAAAGGTCTTGCGATGACCGGGTTCACCGGGGAGTTCCAGGCAAATGTCGTCATCCCTGAATTTTTTGCTCTTGGAAAAGGGGTTTCCCAGGGATTTGGGACCGTTATCCCTGATCGTTCCAGTCCCGTTTCCCGAGAAGGATCGAGAGGAACTTCCGGCCATAGGGAGTGAGGTTCTGCTCCTGCCCACTCTTTTCAAGAATGCCATGCCGTATCAGCTGTTCTGCGTCACTATAGGCAAGCCGCTCCCCGGTGCCAAAGCATGTCCTGACAAGGTATCCAATATGATCAGTAGGATAGGGAAGTGTTGGTATTCTTACAACCTGGTATGAGGTTCTGGATGGGAAGAGGATTTGATCAAAGTTTTCGCGGTGCTCTTCATACATTGCAATCCCCTCTTCGCGTGATTGCACCTCGCCAAACATCCCGATCTCACGCCTGTATCGTTCAAGAAGGGTGTTCATATGCTGAATTTCAGGGTTGACAACTGAGAAAACACCGTCTGCACCAAGGATCTGTCCGATGAGTGTCAGTACAACTGACATATTTTTCCTGCCCCCGGTGATATTCAGGTAAATCGTATCGCACTTATGCTCATCTCGTTCCTCACGAAAGATCCTGGCTGCCTCTGCCATGAATCGAAGTGTATCATCCTCAGATGCGACATCATCAAAAGGTAGGATCACAGGGTGGATTCGGAGCCACTGGTATCTGAGAGAGAGACCAGCATCGAGAAACTTGGTCCCTGCAAGGACAAAATCATCCTGAGTGGCAAGTATTACAAGATCGGATATAGGTTCCCCTATGCCGTCGATGAAGCTGCTGACGGCGGGGGGGCTCATACCGACAGGAGCGATGACTGCTGTCTTCATATGAATAGTCCTTTCTCTCCCCTTCCATGATGAATGCTTCCTTTTTGGTGGGGGAGGAGAGGAGCCTTGTTTTGGTGGAACGCTTTTTGCTACAAGTTTGTACTGGCAGACGACGAAGATCCAATTGAGTCGTAGTTGCATCCTTGTTTTGCTGGAACACCTTCTGCTAAGGCACGTAAACACTCCTCATTAGTGTCTCTCCAATAAAGTTGCAATCCTTGTTTTGGTGGAACACCTTCTGCTACTGAAATTGAAATCGAGCTTATCTAAGCTTGATTCGCGTTGCAATCCTTGTTTTGGTGGAACACCTTCTGCTACTATATGGTGGTATACAAGAGAACCGCCCGCATCTCGGGTTGCAATCCTTGTTTTGCTGGAGCGCCTTCTGCTACTGCGTTCAGGTGCCGGGGTTTCGGGTGCCGGGGTTGTTGCAATCCTTGTTTTGCTGGAACGCCTTCTGCTACGACTGTTAGATCGGGTGCTCCTCGGAACACCACCAAACGAGTTGCAATCCTTGTTTTGCTGGAACGCCTTCTGCTACTTTATCTCAGGTGGTAAAGTAAAATGCGTGAAATGCAGTTGCAATCCTTGTTTTGCTGGAACACCTTCTGCTACGAAGCTATCAAGAAGACGATTAAGCGTGAATTACCGTTGCAATCCTTGTTTTGCTGGAACACCTTCTGCTACAAACTGTACACATATCTTATCGAAACAGATAAGGGATCAGTTGCAATCCTTGTTTTGCTGGAACACCTTCTGCTACCTTTTTGGAGCAACACATGGATTATTTTAGCGCACTTAAGTTGCAATCCTTGTTTTGCTGGAACACCTTCTGCTACAAACAGATAAGGGATCGTATGAAGTGCAGTGGGAAGAAGTTGCAATCCTTGTTTTGCTGGAACACCTTCTGCTACATTAAGAGAGAGCTTCCTAAAGAGCTTCACAAATTCCTGTTGCAATCCTTGTTTTGCTGGAACACCTTCTGCTACAAGAGCTTCACAAATTCCTTACGATCTCAATCAATACGTTGCAATCCTTGTTTTGCTGGAACACCTTCTGCTACACGGAACAGTGGGACGGTACGAGTTGGACTGCAAAAAAGTTGCAATCCTTGTTTTGCTGGAACACCTTCTGCTACGATAGACAAGGGTTGATGCTGAGTGAACCGCGTGATCTCGTTGCAATCCTTGTTTTGCTGGAACACCTTCTGCTACTCCTCCAAATCGACCTACCTTCAAGTTGATTCGATTTGGTTGCAATCCTTGTTTTGCTGGAACACCTTCTGCTACAATATTCATGAATCAAGCGTGCCGCTATAGGTGTATGTTGCAATCCTTGTTTTGCTGGAACACCTTCTGCTACGATTGGGCGTATCCTCAGGACGTGTTGGATGATGACGAGTTGCAATCCTTGTTTTGCTGGAACACCTTCTGCTACGATAATCCGAGGTTCGATGAAGAAAGATTTAGGAAGTTGCAATCCTTGTTTTGCTGGAACACCTTCTGCTACTTGTTGTTTGGAAGTGCGAATCGTGCGAACATAAATGGTTGCAATCCTTGTTTTGCTGGAACACCTTCTGCTACAGGGTCAAATTTTGTCCTTTTTGGCTATAATCTTTTCTATCGCCTCCGATTTTTCAGACTATATAAAGCGGACGAGGTTTTCTCGCAATTTATTGTCCATTGAGGGATTTAAATCCAATACGAACATATTCATTCCTGATACCTCCTCATCACCAGTCCACCAGATCTTCAAGATGCCATGCCTCTCCACCCAAGCTCCACCCCACCTTCATCCCGCGTTCCAATCCAGTCTTTGATTCACCTATTGCCACCACTCACCCCTTATAGGATCACAAATGCCTGTTTCCTGTAGGTATCCTCATTAAATGTCCTTCCAATGACTATCTTCTCATTAAGGCATGAGTCACAGAGGGAGAAGAGCAGGACACTGTCAGCTTCAGTCTTGTCATCTGATGGATAGCCTCCAAATATCCCTTCAATTCGTGAGCCGAGCTTTTTCATGCGGGGAGTTGATAACTCTCCAAAGAAGATGCTCTTCTGGAACCGGGTCAACCCATCATCCATACAGGCGTCTGCAATCTGCTGGCGGAGTTTATTGGAGGTTATGTCGTAAAATACCCAGACGAACATTACCGCCACCGGTGGATGTAGGGTGTGAAGGTTTTCCCCTCATTGATCGTGTGTACGGCTGATCTCATGGTATTCAGAATCAGCTGTGTAAACGTCGTATTGATCCCATTGAGCTCCCGCTCTCCGGTGAGCCGCCCGATGACCTCCCCGATGATTACCTTACGTGAATCCTGTGTCAGGAATCCTTTCTCATCGAGATCGGATGAAGAGATCCGACCTCTTACAGCAAGGGTTATTATTGCCCGATCAATGACTGGCTGGCGGAATTGCTCGATAACATCATACACAAAGGGTGTCTTGCCATACCTGTCGGCATGGAGATAACCGATTCCGGGTTCAAGCCCTGCAATCAGGCATGCTTTCTCGACTTCGTGGTAGAGGATGCCATACCCATAATTCAGGGCGGCATTGAAGACATCACCTGCGGGGCGGTGTGTACGTGACCCTTTGTATACATCTTCCGGGAGCACATGGGTTAGAGCCTGGAAGTACCGCCGTGATGCTTCTCCCTCGATTCCCCGCAGGTGGGGTGCATCAGCTGGAAGGGTTCCTGTTTGTTGAAGGTGCGCAGCAGAAAGCGCAATAACCTGTCCTTCGTCGATAAGTAAGCCATCGTTCTTACGGCGTCCAATAGCTTGCAGAAGCAGCCCCATATTCTGTATCTTTGCAGAAATAATCCGGGAAATGAAGTGATATGCCTGCTCTCCTTGTGAAAAGAGAACCTGATTCTTTCTTGTTGCTGCTGTTCCAGTACCAGCACAGGAGATGAACCGGCAGATGGGTGTTCCATCACGCCCAATAATGGCAATATCTGTTCCACTCTCTGCCGCAAGGCTCAATGCCCCGGTTGTGATCATTGCTGCATCAGTAAGAAGGATCTGCCTGAGATCAACTGCAGGAAATTCCTTTGATTCACCCTCGGATTCGACTACAAATCTGTTTTGCTTCTTTCTGACAACTGCTCCATAACCATTAATTACACAGTACATATCGATCACCGGCTCCTCTAAGTCGAGCTATGAGAAATACAGTGTTCCAGATTGTTCATAAATGAATGTCCTATACTCCATTCTTCAGTACAGGTGCTTATTCCCTCTAATCAGACTTCATTCTCAAATTCGAATGGTCTTCTTAAAGCAGAGATAACCAACGCCTCTGTCTGGGAGTCCTCATTTCCAAATGACATCGGTTCTTTTAGTTCTACTATTTGCTCTATCAAATACAGAATTGCCCTGATCTGCGATTGGGGGTTGAATTGGGGTTTTCTTGTTTATGCTGTCAAATAGCCATCAAATACAGAATCGCTTGGATCTTCGATTGGAGGTTGAATTGGGGTTTTCTTGTTTTTGCTGTCAAATACCTGTCAAATAGCCATCAAAACAGAATCGCCTGGATCTGCGATTGGGGGTTGAATTGGGGTTTTCATGCTGTTGCTGTCAAATACCCGTCAAATAGCCATCAAATACAGAATCGCCTGGATCTGCGATTGGAGGTTGAATTGGGGTTTTCATGCTGTTGCTGTCAAATACCCGTCAAATAGCCATCAAATAGAACCACAATACAAGTTGGTAAGTCCTGAATTTTGTAAGTGCTGAAGTTCGGAAGTCCGGGAGTCAGGCAAACGTGATGATGAAGAGGAAATATGTGCCGGAATATTTCCTTGCAACAAGGATTCCTCTTGAATTTTGAAAAGGAGTGAATGTGGGCGAATTAATGGTTCATCTAAAACTACCCGGCAACTAAAACTGGTCACGGTGCGAGGGTGAAAACCGGGATCAGATGTGCGAAAATATCGCTCCGAAATGCCCATGCAACAAGGAATTCTTTTTGATTTTGAAATAGGTGGTAAATTGGGCAGAAAAGTGGTTGAAGTGAAACTACCCGGCAACTAAAAACGGACTATATTCTGTGGTTGAAAACCTGGATGTAAATGTGGAATTGCCGCCTGGAGATTTCTCTGCAACAAGGATTATCGTTAAAATTTGAAACCGGGGAAACTGAGCGGGAATAATGGTTTTAGTGAAACTACCCGGCAACATCAAATGGGCTACATTGTGGGGTGAAAACCGGGATCAGAGGTGCGAAAATATTGCTTCGAAATGCCCCTGCAACAAGGAATTCTTTTTGATTTTGAAATAGGTGGTAAATTGGGCAGAAAAGTGGTTGAAGTGAAACTACCCGGCAACTAAATGGCAACGAAAAACGGGCTGCATTGTGTGGTTGAAAACCGGGGTGTAAATGTGGAATTGCCGCCCGGAGATTTCTCTGCAACAAGGATTATCGTTGAAATTTTAAACCGGGGAAAATGAGGGGAAATAATGGTTTATGTGAAACGACCCGGCAACTACTCGGCAACGAAAACCGATACTCTTCGTAACTCCCCCCCCCTCACCTCGCCTCCCCGATCCCCGGCAGGTGCCGGTACACCGCCTCCCTGACCTCGGCCGACGGCCGGCCGGTGCGGGTGGCGATGGCGGCGATTCTGTGGTTGATGATGCTGATGGGATCAGATCCCTCAAGGAGGAGGCCCCGGGCCCAGGCACGGTAGCGGGCGGCCGCCTTCTTTCTGCTGTCCGGATCTGCACCTAATTCGCCTGCTGCACCTACACTCGCACCACCCCATTCGCCCGTGATGTCGGCAAACTCGCGGCTGATCTCATCCCGGAGCAGGTTTTCCTGCTCGTGCCTCCGGGCGTTCCTTTGCTCGGCTGCCGCCTGGAAGGTGGTGTTCGCCTGCCTGAGCTCCTGCTCGATGGCTTGAATCTCAGCCCTGACGCGGTCGAGATCCTGCTGTATCAGGGCGTACCGGATGCCGGCCATCTTCCCGGCCATAGCTTTTTCTTCCTCTCCGGCAGCTCCATATGCCCCGTTTGCCCCGCCGATACCGGATGTTCCGGCTGTTAGCGCAGTTCCGCATATCCCCGATGCCCCGGTGAAGTACTCGGTGAAGAGCCGGGAGGCGAGTGCCGAGATGGATCGGCCTTCTGCATGGTAGGATTCGAGATAGGGATGGAGATGATCGGCAAGTGAGAGGGATTTCGTGAAGGCCATCAGCAGATCCCCCCTGCAAGGGTCTCTCCCGCAGATGGCTCATCTTCCGCAACTGGTTTCCCTTTCAGATGGCGTTCTTCCCAAAGGATGGCTTCTATGCCCGGAATATCATTTTGAAACCCTGAAAACTCGTCTATCACATGTGTTCTTTGCATACAATCCCGTTTGCAGAGATAGATAAAAGGCATTAGCCGTGCGGGGTGTGAGTGTTTTTTCCAAGATCAAAAAAACGGGTCAGAGGGGGTGGGCACCCACCAGACAACAACTGCTATCGTGTTATTCGTGTTGGCTATTCTTCGGTTTTCATAGCGTACACTCCTTCTGATGGAAAACTCTCTTCTGTTCAGTCCGTTTCTGCTCCCTTCAGGGTCGCCCTCCCCGGTATATAGAGCCTCACCGTGCATGGTGTGAGTGTTTTTGTGGCTTCCCGGGCAGAAAAAAGCAAAGGAAAAAGATCGTATTATTGTTGTGAGCAGTACTAGTACAAGAGATAGGTAACCCCCCCTGTCACCTTTCATGCATCTTCCTCTCATCTTTCTGCCATCTGCTCTCATCACCACCTCTTTATCTCCCTCTCGCCTTCCTCAGTGATGCCGGATATGGACATTTATATATACATAAAAAACTGTATCTCTGACTATGGCACTCGCTGAGATGCTCACACCGGTTTCTATCGCCATTCAGCTGATTATCGTTATCCTCGGATGCTATGCGGGGTACAGACTGAAGATAGAGGCAGGATACCTCTTTGCCCTTGCATTCCTGCTCTTTGCAGTCTACGATATCACCTCGATGATGGGATATGGAGATGACATGCTCTCGATCATCAATATCCTCGCCTCCCTCTCAGCACTCGGGGGCATCTACCTGCTCGTGAAGCGGGCATAAATCTCTCCTTTCTCTCTTCCTTCCTTCCTCCCTCCCTCTCTCTCTCTCTCTCTCTCTCTTTTCTTTCTGCCCGCTCCTTTGTTCTTTGATCTTCCGGGCTTCCTACCGATCCGCCCCCTCAAGAAACGCCGAGAGCACCGCCATGAACTCCTCTTCCGCCTCAAGGAAATGCATGTGCGATGCACCGGCAAAGATCTTCATTACCGCTCCGTCTGTCAGATCGCAGAAGTCCCGGACCGTCAGGGGTGTCGCCTCATCAAACTCGCCGCAGGTAAAGAGCACCGGCAGCCGGAGCAGTGGCAGGACGCTTGTCAGATCCTTCTCCCGCAGGCTCCCCCGGACCGTGAACTCGGACGGCCCCCACATCGCCAGGTAGATCGGGGCCGCCATATATTCGAACATCCGGTTCAGGCAGTCCGGCCAGGGATCCATCCGGCAGAGGTGGCGGCGGTAGTACGCCATCATCGCCTCCTGGTATGCGGGCGAGTCATAGACCTCGCATGACTCGTGCATCTCGATCACCGCCCGGACATCCGGCGGCATCCCGGCGAGCAGCCGCCGCTGGTCTGCCTCCCAGCGAGGCGAGGAGATCAGGGGGCCGGCAAGTGTCAATGAAACAACCCCCTCCTGCCCGTACCGCTCGATATATGCAGCCACCAGCATCGCCCCGAATGAATGGCCGAGGAGATGCACCCGCCCCGGTGCAAGCGCTGAAATGACCGCATGCAGCTCATCGGCGAACCGTTCAAGCGACAGAAGCGAATCATCAACAGGTGCGGGTGAGCGGTATGAACCGAGCTGGTCATAGAAGATCACTGGCCGGGATTGTGCCAGCGCAACGAATGGCTCAAATGCATCACAGCTCCCCCCCGGCCCTCCGTGAATCAGGATGAGCGGGCAACCGGGCTTATCACTGCCTGCAATACAGTACCCGACACTGCCGCCGGGAACTGAAATAGTGCCTTTTATTCGGGTATCCATAGGAGTTCATCTTCCTTTCTCCTATACAATTCTTGAGTTGCGATCCCTTCGGCTCAAAAGAGACAGCATCTCTTTTGAAGGTGTGCGATCAATACAATGATATCATCATGGAGACGTACCGGATCGCCATCCTCGCACTCATCGCCGCATCACTCCTCATAGTAGTCCTCATCTATCCGGCAGCACCGGACCAGATCCCAACCCACTGGAATATCGGGGGCGAGCCTGACGCATGGTCAGATAAGGCATTTGGGCTCGCAATCATCCCGGCAATCCTCCTCGCAACCGCCCTCATCTTCGGAGCCATGCTCAGGTACCTCGGTTCAGGCGACACAAAGACACGGCGGGCAACCGGCTGGTTCATCGTCCTCATTCTCGCCCTCCTCTTTGCAGTCCAGATCTTCCAGAGCCTCACCATCCTCGGCTCTGCAATAGACCCGGCGTTCTTCTTCCCGGTCCTCTTCGCCCTCTTCTATCTCGGTATATCGATCATCCTCCCCCGGATCATGAAAAGGAATAAAATGATGGGGATTCGGACCCCCTGGACGATGAGGAGCGACGAGGTCTGGGTACGGACACACCAGAGGAGCGCAAATATCTTCCGTATCGCCGCAGGACTCACCCTCTTTGGCGTATTCTATCCCGATTCTATCTTCCTCTTTGTTCTTGCCCCCGCCATCATCGCTCTCCTCTGGTGTGTACTCGTCAGCTATATCGAGTACAAAAACCTCAGGGAGATGCCATGAAGGCAGAGACTTCCTGCCAGAAGACCCTTGAAGCATTCTTTGGCCACACCACATTCCGGCCCAACCAGGAGAGGATCGTCGAAGATCTCCTTGCAGGCAGGGACGTCCTCGCCGTCATGGCAACCGGCGGCGGCAAATCCATCTGCTATCAGCTCCCAGCCGTCCTTCTCGGCGGCACCACCGTCGTCGTCTCCCCACTTATAGCCCTGATGAAAGATCAGGTCGATGATATGAACCGGCAGGGAATCAGTGCGGCACTCCTCACCTCGAACCAGACCTATGACCAGAGAAAGGC
This sequence comes from Methanocalculus sp. MC3, assembly GCF_054767395.1. NCBI lineage: Archaea > Methanobacteriati > Methanobacteriota > Methanomicrobia > Methanomicrobiales > Methanocalculaceae > Methanocalculus > Methanocalculus sp. MC3. The sequence goes on along the minus strand of NZ_BAABMP010000005.1, from coordinate 488,497 downwards.
GGTCGAAGCCGAACTGACAGACGGATCGATCACGATCCTCTATGTCTCACCCGAGCGCCTCGCCCTGCCGGCATTCCAGGACCTCCTCCGGAGAATCAACCCGAAGCTCTTTGCAATCGACGAGGCGCACTGCATCTCCCAGTGGGGCCACCAGTTCAGGAAAGATTACCGTTCCCTCTCCCTCATCCGCGATCTCTTCCCAAAAACCCCGATCATCGCCCTCACCGCAACCGCAACCGAAGAGGTGCGGGATGATATCATCACCCAGCTGCATCTCAGATCTCCCAAAAGGTATGTCGGCGGCTTTGATCGGGAGAATATCGCCTACACGGCAATCAATGAGAAGCGAGAGTCCGAACGTATCCGCCTCCTTGCACTCCTCATCTCCCGGCACTACAAAAAAGCCGGGATCGTCTACTGCCGTTCCAGAAAAGCAGCAGATGAGATCGCACACGAACTCAGGAGACGCGATATCCGGGCACTCGCCTACCATGCAGGACTCTCCGGAAATGATCGCTCCCGTACCCAGGACTCTTTCCTCAAAGGCAGGACAGACATCATCTGCGCAACTGTCGCCTTCGGGATGGGGATCGACAAGCCTGATGTCCGGTTCGTCGTCCATTTCCATCCTCCAAAGGATATCGAGTCCTTCTACCAGGAGAGCGGGCGTGCAGGAAGAGACGGAAAACCCGCAGAATCCCTCCTCTTCTACTCAAAACAGGACTTCGCCATCTCAAAAAAACTGATAGATAAGGAGTACACAAGCCACACCGATCTCTCGATTAGAATCAACAAACTCAGCACCATGCAGGCATGGTGCGAGAGCGCCGGATGCCGCCGCCGGAGCCTCCTCGACGTCTTTGGCGAAGAGTATCCGGCGATGAGCTGTGGAAACTGCGATATCTGCAGATCTGCAACCATGAGCCTTGAAGATCGAATAACAAAAGGCATTGAATCCATATCCGGCCGTTTTGGGATTGATACCGCCGCAGCCATTCTCACCGGGTCGTCAAAAACAGCTGCCCATGCCTCTCTTCCGGCGTTTGGTATCGCTACCGAATGGACCGGTGATGAGGTGAAAAATGCAATTCACGCCCTCATCCGGGATAAAAAGCTCATGCTCTCTAAAAACATGCGGGTAAAGACACAACTGAAGAAGAAGAGACTGGGCTGATCAGAGATACTTTTATTACTCTGATGTACATATTCATACATTACAGAACAATGATGTGTGTAATTGGAGGAATATGATGCAGACCAAGATCTACCTTGATGAGGAGAGCCTCCCAAAGACCTGGTACAATATCCAGGCGGATCTCCCCTCACCCCTTGACCCGCCGCTTCACCCGGGAACCGGAAAGCCGGCAGGCCCTGAAGACTTTGCCCCCATCTTCCCGATGGAGCTGATCGGCCAGGAGATGAGCCAGCAGAAGAATATCCCAATCCCGGAAGAGATCAGGGAGATCCTCCAGATCTGGAGGCCGTCCCCCTTAATCCGGGCTCACCGGCTTGAGAAGTTCTTAAAGACACCTGCAAAGATCTACTACAAGTGGGAAGGTGTCAGCCCCGCAGGCAGCCATAAGCCAAACACCGCTGTTCCCCAGGCATACTACAATATGAAGGAAGGGATCGAGCGGATCGCCACAGAGACCGGCGCCGGGCAGTGGGGTTCCGCTTTAGCCTTCGCAACGAGCCTCTTTGATCTCGAATGCACAGTGTACATGGTCAGTTCGAGCTACTACCATAAGCCCTACCGGAAATCAATGATGGAGGTCTGGGGCGCAGAATGCATCCCAAGCCCTAGCCCGAAAACCGCATCAGGCCGGGCAATCCTTGAAAAAGATCCAAATACCTCGGGATCGCTTGGGATCGCCATCTCAGAAGCAGTCGAAGACGCAGCCACCCATGCAAACACCCACTACTCGCTTGGGTCTGTCTTAAACCATGTCTGCCTCCACCAGACGATCATGGGGCTCGAAGCACGCGAACAGCTTGCGATGGAAGAGCTGTACCCGGATGTCGTCATCGGGAGTGTCGGCGGCGGATCAAACTTCGCCGGGATCAGCTTCCCCTTCGCAGGCGATATCCTCACAGGAAAGGCAAAAGATACCGAGATCATCGGTGTCGAGCCGGCTGCATGCCCGACACTGACACGGGGGCTCTTTGAGTACGATTACGGCGATGTCGCAGGGCTCACCCCGATGCTGAAGATGTACACCCTCGGCCATGATTTCATACCTCCGGCACTCCATGCAGGAGGGCTCCGGTACCATGGCGACTCCCCGATCGTCTCCCGCCTCGTCCATGACGGGATCATCACGCCGCGATCCTATCTCCAGAACGAGGTCTTTGAAGCGGCCATCACCTTTGCACGGACAGAAGGGATCATCATCGCCCCCGAGGCAGCCCATGCGGTGAAAGGCGCAATCGATGTCGCCCTTGAGTGCAGGAAGACAGGGGAAGAGAAGACGATCCTCTTCTGCAACTCGGGCCACGGCCACTTCGATATGACTGCATATGATGCCTACCTTGCAGGTGATATCATCGATTACGACTGCCCCGACGACCTGATCAGGGAATCGCTTGCAAACCTCCCGAAACAGAGAGGATGACAACGACAATCGGGCTTCTGATCAATCCGATCGCAGGGATGGGGGGGACCGTCGGGCTGAAAGGAACCGACGGCCTCTCGGGAGAGGCACGTGCACGGGGGGCAACCCCCCGTTCCACCATCCGGACAAAGGAGACCCTTTCCCTGCTCAAAAATGACACACTCTCCTTCCTCACCGCCTCCGGTGCAATGGGCGAGGATGCACTCAGGGAATGCGGGATCAAAGCGTTTACCGTCCTCCACGAATCCGGTGACCCGACCACGGCAGAGGATACGCGCCGTGCAGCAGCTGCATTCAAAGAAGCAGGAGCAGACATAATCGTCTTTGCAGGCGGTGACGGCACCGCACGCGATATCCTCGGGGCTGTCGGAAGAACGATCCCGATCCTCGGGATACCGGCGGGGGTGAAGATGTACTCTGGCGTCTTTGCAAACGATCCGGTTGCAGCCGCCGCACTGATCCGTGATGCCGGTTCCCTCCCGCTCCGTGATGCCGAGGTACTGGATGTCGATGAGGAGGCATACCGGGACGGCCGCCTCAGCACCCGGCTCTATGGGATCGCACGGACACCGTACCGGACAGGCTATGTCCAGAACGCAAAAGAGACGGTCTTCACAACCGAAAACGAAGATGAGGATCGGCAGGAGATTGCTAACTTCATGGCAGGCGTCCTCGCCTCCCCCCGCCCCTTCATCCTCGGCCCCGGCTCGACGACAGAGGCGATTGCAGATGCGATGGATCTGGAATGCACCCTCCTCGGCTTCGATGCCTATTCTGCCGGAAAACTCGTCCTCCGTGACGGGAATGCGAACTCACTGCTTGCATTTCTTCGGGAGAACCCGGAAACCCGCCTCATCATCAGCCCGATCGGCTCCCAGGGCTTCATCATCGGGAGGGGCACCCAGGTGATCACGCCTGAGATCCTCGGGATCATAGGAGATAAGAACCTCATCGTCGTCGCAACACCCGGCAAGCTGAGGGCAACGCCCAGGCTCCATATCGATTCAGGGGATCGGAATCTTGATGCATCGTTTCCCGATTCGATCCGCGTGATCTGCGGGTTCGGGCTTGCGGAACGGAGAAAACTCCACCGATCAGCCTGATCAGAACCGGCTCTTTTATACCCAAATTGTACAAATATATACATTATACTACAATAATGGAGAATTTAACGTGCCAAACATCACCGCATTTCTTGACATCGGGGCGGCCCGATCCGATAAACCCGCCCTGATCGTCCCCACACGGGGCGAGTCCTATTCAATGCGGGATCTCCTGGATGCCACCTCTTCTCTCGCCTCGCTCTTCACCTCGCTTGGTGTTTTGAAGGGGGACCGGATCGTCATCTACCTGGAGAGCTCCGCCGAGTACCTGATCGGGTACTCTGCGGCATGGCGGATCGGGGCAGTCGCTGTCCCGACCGGCCGGGTCTATACCAGGGATGAGCTTGCCTATGCGGTGGCAAACTCCGGTGCACGTCTTCTCATCACCGATCCGGAAGGGGTGAAGGTGGCAGAAACCATCCCCGGCATCACCATCATATCAACTCGCGATGCACCTGAGGGCACGGTTCCCTGGCCCGTGCTGCGGGAGGCAGTACCAGTATTCCCCCCCGTGAACTGCTCGCCCACCGATCTCTGCCAGATCCAGTATACCTCCGGTACCACCGGAAGGCCGAAGGGAGCGATGCTCACCCATGGCGGATGGATGGCGGCCCTCGATGCCGAGGCAGAGGCGCTCGCCCTCACACCGGATGATGTCTATCTCGGCATCTACCCGATGGGCCATGTCGGCATATCATGGGGAATAGCAGCACTGAAGGCGGGAGCCGCCTTTGTTGTGATGGAACGCTTCGAGCTCGAAGCCTACCTCACGCTGACAGAAGAATACCGGGTCACCGTCCTGGCAGGGATGCCGCCGGTGATCCACTCCCTCCTCACCTCGCCACCCGGAACAGAAGAGCGGCTTCTCTCTGTCAGGGAGATCATCTCAGGCGGCGGCCCCCTCCATCCCGAGGTCTGGAAGCCGTTCCATGAGCGGTTCGATATCCCGATCATCAATGCATACGGCCTCTCGGAGACGATCGTGATCGGGACCGGCACCGCGATACGGGCAGCAGACTATCCGTTTGCAGACCGGTTCCTCTCGGTCGGCCATCCGGTCGGGTACTCGGAGGTCAGAATCGTCGATTCCGATGATCCCGAAAAGATCCTCCCTGTTGGAGAAGAGGGGGAAGTTGCCCTCCGTGGCCCCGCAGTCGCCCTTGGGTACTATGGGATGGAAGAGGAGACCGAAGAGGCCTTCCTCAGATCAGGCTGGTTTTTGACCGGCGACATCGGGTTCATCGATACAGAGGGCCGACTCTCCATAACGGATCGCAAAAAGGATATGATCATCATGTCGGGCTGGAAGATCTACCCGACCGAGGTCGAGGATATCCTCCTCCGCCACCCCGCCGTTGCCGATGCCGCCATCTTCGGGGTCCCGGATCCACGAAGGGGCGAGATCCCGGTAGCAGCAGTCGTCCCAAAGGAGGGGAAAACGATCACGGGAGAACTGATCACCGAATACTGCCGTTCCCATCTTGCAGGATACAAGGTGCCGAGGGAAGTGATCATCACCGATTCCCTTCCAAGGATGAATGGCTGGAAACTGATGCGGAAAACGCTCAGAGAAGAATATACCAGAGAGAGATTATCATGAAATCAAGAGATATAGCACTTGTCGGTATCCTGCTTGCAGCAGGAGCCATTGTACGGTACATGTCGCTCGTCATACCGGGCCCGATCGTCGCGAACCTTGTGATCGCGTTTTACTCGCTTGCGATCATCCTGGTCGTCCCAAAGATCAGTGAAGCTCTTGGGATAGGCGTCATCGCCGGCCTGATATCGGCACTGATCAGCCATTCGATCTTCCCGCCCGCAAACCTTATATCCGAGCCGATAGGCGCAGTCGTCTGTATACTGGTCTTCATGGCGCTGAAAGACAGGATGAAGCTGGCAGCACCCGGGATAACCGCCCTCGTTACGACACTCGCCTCAGGCTTCTCCTTTGTCGGAGTCGTCGTCATCCTGCTCCTCGCAGCACCGGGAATGCTCGCACAGGCAGTGACCCTCACCGGCTTTGTGATGGCAGTCGTCCCGATCGTCGTCATCACCGCAATAGTGAACGGGATCATCGTCTCGATGCTCTACCCCGCCGCCTCACGGGTTCTAGAGAGGTAACTGATGATCAGGATCGATCACTTCAGCTACACCTACCGGAACAGGGAACACCCGGTACTCCGGGATATCTCCCTCTCCCTTCCGGAGGGTTCGATGACGCTTGTCACCGGCCCCTCGGGTGCGGGCAAGACCACCCTTTGCCGGGCAATGTCGGGTATCCTCTCCCATATCTATACCGGCACCTCCGTCGGATCGATTGCGATTGCCGGACGGGATATGATGGAATATGATGGGATCGAAGAGCTCTCCCATACCATCTCGATGGTCTTTGATGATGCCGACGCACAGCTGATCTTCACCACCGTCGGGGAAGAGGTGATGACGAGCCTTGAGAACAGCGGCCTCTCAAAACAGGAGGCAGAATCCGAACTCATCAGGATCCTCGATCTCCTGGAGATCTCCCATCTCGCAGATCGTGCCCCCTATACCCTCTCGGGAGGGCAGAAGCAGAAGGCGGCGCTTGCCGCAACCCTTGCCCTCGGAACACAGTTCCTCATCCTTGACGAGGCGACCTCTGAGCTGGATGAGGAGGCACGCACCCTGATCTTCTCCATCCTGCGGAAGCTTGCAGATGATGGGAAGACGATTGTCCTTGTCGAGCATATGATCGATGAGGCGGCAGCATATGCAGATACCTGCGTGCTGGTGGAGGATGGGACGATTACCGCATCAGGCACCCCGGAAGAAGTCTCCCGGATCATCCGGGATGCTCTTCCCCCGATCACCAAACGGCCCCGGAAGGCAGGTGGTGCACCCCTCATCGAAGCAGAAGGGCTTGTCCACTGCTATGGTGATCTCCGTGCAGTCGACGGTGTTGACTTCACGCTCCATAAAGGCGAGATCATCGCAATCGTGGGGGAGAACGGGTCAGGTAAGACCACCCTCGTGAAGCATTTCAATGGCCTGTTGAAACCGACTGAAGGAACCCTCACCATAGCCGGGACACCCTGCAACGGCCACTCCATTTCGGTCCTCTCCCGGCACACCGGCCTCGTCTTCCAGAACCCCGATACGATGCTCTTTGAAGATACCGTCAGAAAGGAGATCGCATTTGGGATGAAGAATATCGGGAAAGACCCAAACTCCATCGGGGAGGTGCTGGAAGAGGTCGGCCTCACCGGAAAAGAGGAGACCAATCCCCGCCACCTCTCGCGGGGTGAGCGGCAGCGGCTTGCCCTCGCCTGCGTCGTTGCGATGGGACAGGAGGTCTTTGTCCTTGACGAGCCGACAACGGGACTGGATCTTGCAGAATCACTCCAGATCATGGAAATTCTGATGCGGCTCTCTGATGAGGGGCACGGGATTGTGATGATTACGCATAATCCAGGGCTTGCAACGGCATTTGCAGATCGGGTACTGAAGATGAGCAACGGGAAATTCATCGCAGCAACGGAGGGATAAAAGATGCAGGAAATTATGCAGTATATACCCGGAAACGGGATATTCCACCGGATACATCCGATCACAAAACTCCTCTTCACGGTGATACTCGTCATCCTCGCCGTCATGACAAGCGACCTCCTGCTGCTTGGATTCCTTCTCGTTGTGGTCTTCCTGGCCGCATGGGCAGGGGGGCTTGGGCGGGGTCTCACTGAACAGATTCCGTTACTCCTCGTCCTCGGCGTGATGCTCGTCCTCTTCACGGTGCTGACGATGCCTGCGGGCGAGGTGCTCTTCCCGCTTATTCCGGCAGCAGTACCGATCATCGGAGGCGCCCTGCCGGTGACTGCCGGAGCCCTCCTCTTTGGAACCATCCTCTCGCTTCGGTTTGCGGTGATGCTTTTTGCATTCCAGCTCCTCGTCGTCTCTACAAAACCAGCAGAGCTCGTCACCACGCTCCGGCAGCTGAAGATGCCGATCGACTATACCCTGATGTTTCTGATAGCGCTTAGGTTCATCCCGACCCTCCAGAGGGAAGGTATCCGGATCAGCGAGGCGCAGCTTGCCCGCGGGTATGCACCCGGCGACGGGCTGATGGGAAAAGTCCGGGGGCTGAAGCCGGTGATCCTTCCCCTCATCTTAAATTCTCTTGGAAAGGCTGATACCCTCGGGCTGACCATCGATATGCGTGGATACCGCCGTGGGAAAGCCGAGACCGGAGCAATATCGGTCGGCGCCCTTGACGGGCTCGTCCTCTCTGCCGCTCTTGTACTTGCGGCAGGCGTGGCGGCGATCCAGATCATCGGACTATAATAGAATGGAGGAATTGGTAATTTGAGAGCAAGCGGTGTTCCCGGACTTGATCCGGTTATCGGCGGCGGTTACCTGGCAGGGAGCCGGATCATCATGGTCGGATCCCCCCTCTCCGGGATGGATGCCCTCGCGGCCCAGTTTGCGAGAGCCAATGCCGGGGTGTACCTCATCCTTGATGAAGAGATGAGGGATGGGATGATCCCCGCAGCCGGCCTCTCTATTGAGGATCTCGCCCATGATATCCGGGGGGATGCCGCGGTTGTCGATTCTTTCTCGACCCTCATCCTTGACCGGGGTATTGCCCAGGCACTCCGGCTCCTCACGACCGCAACCGCTGCCTTCAGGAAGGATGGCGGTTGCCTCCTCTGCACGATGTATGAAGGCATCCATACCCCCTATGAAGAGGCACTCATCTTCAGGCATGCGGATATTGTCATCAGGCTGACAGCCGAGATCCACCAGTCCCAGATCGAACGCAGGCTCCAGATCATGAAGTACCGGGGCATGCGGATCCCTGACCGGACGGTTCCCTTTGTGATCACCGGGGACGGTATCGAGCTCTCGACGACGTCAAGAGTGGTGTAAAATCTGAAAGCACTTGTTTCTGCTTTCATTCTTTCACTACAGTAATCACTTAATAGATCATAGGTTAAAATGAACGAGAGGCTTCTGTGAGACTATATCTTGATGTATGTTGTTTATGCAGGCCGTTTGATTCACGGAACCATCCCAGAATAAATATGGAGATGGAAGCAGTAATTGCAATTCTTAACCGGTGCAGGAGTGATTGGAATCTCATATCAAGTGACATAATTTCATATGAGGTTCTTCAGATACCGGATCAGAAGCGGTTACGATCATAGCAGCAGAAAGCCCACAACTTTAGTCGTGGGATGAATGCGTCAATGCCGAACCCCAAACAATATCTATTGTCCTCGCATATAATTATATAGATGGCAAAAGAACGGTGGACGCACTCGAATACAACGGTATACAACATCGGATACCATATCATATGGTGCCCGAAATATAGACGTAAAGTGCTCCAATCCCCGGTATCTAACAGGTTAGAAGTTCTTCTCAGGGAGAAGGCAGATGAGATCGGAGTTGTCATCGAAACAATTGAGATAATGCCCGATCACCTCCATTTATTTATCAAAACAAAACCTACTGCAAGTCCACACTGGATCGTACAGCAGTTCAAAAGGTATACATCAAGGATACTCCGACAGGAATTCGAACCGTTGAGGACTCGTTTGCCGTCATTGTGGACTCGCAGCTATTATGTTGAATCGTGCGGGCACATCTCCGAAGATGTCGTGAAAAAATACATCGAAGATCAGAAGCGGAATTAGCATGATCTTAACCTACAAACTCCGACACAACCGCGATCTCAGCGATGAATTAACGAAAGCGTTCGCTGTAGCGGAGTTTGCTGTTAAAAATCCAAAATGTCGTTCCTCTGCTGCAGTCAAGGGGATTGGGTTAAAATCAGCCATCTCAAACCAGATCCTCAAAAAGTACGGAAACCAGAAGACAATCAAACGGGTACGGAACGTCAATCTGGTTGTACCGGGGCAGTCAATCAAAGTGGATCGGGATACTCGAACAATCCGGGTCGTCCCTTTGAAATTGACTCTTAACTACCAGTTTCCAGAGTTCGAGAAGATTAATCAGATCGAGATTGATGCCGAATACGCATATGTGTCCTGTACCGTCATGGAAGAACCGGAGATGATGCCCAGACAGTTTATCGGGGTTGATCGGAACACAACAGGGCATGTGGCGGTAGCGGCGAACCCCGATACCGGGAAGATTGAGAAACTTGGCAAGAAAGCACTCCACACGCACCGGAAATACTCCGCGATCCGAAAACGCCTTCAGAAACAAGGAAAGTTCCGCAAACTGAAAGCGAACAAAGATCGTGAGTCCCGTATCGTCAAGGATCTGAACCATAAGATCAGTCGAAAATTGGTTGATATGGCAAAAGATCAAGACGCAGCACTCGTATTTGAGGATCTGGACGGTATCCGCAAAACGAGGAAACAACACCGTTCGTTCAAATACGCCCTGCACAGTTGGTCGTTCTATCAACTACAATTGTTTGTAGAATACAAAGCCAAGCTGCTCGGCGTTCCTGTCCTCTACATTGATCCAGCATACACCTCGCAAGATTGCTCTCGGTGTGATGGAAGAGGTCAACGGCGAGGAAAAGAGTTTAAGTGTCCGGTCTGCGGGCACGTTGATCATGCCGATGTGAATGCAGCATTCAACATTGCACTCCATCAAAAAGGCATGGTTGATCGTGTACAGAAAGAGATGTACACGATGGGAGCACTGATACCCCACGACGCAATGCTTGAAGAATGCCGAGCAACGTCAGAACCCTACGTGCTTTAGCCGTGGGAGTATGTCAGAGTGTGTCATGGATATTGTCACATATGCGAGTGAAATTATCGAATGGGATGATAGTCTGGAAGATCGGGCCAGTGAAATAATGGATCATGGTATTGATGCAATGGATGCTTTGCATGTCGCATGTGTTGAGCGTGCCGATGCTATTCTTGTGACAACTGACAACTCACTCATAAAAAAAATCAAGAGGTCGCAACCATTATGTACTACTGTGCAGGTATGTAATCCAGTTGACCTGATGTTGGAGGTGAATAATGATGAGGACGAAGACTCTCCATGAAATTCATACTGAGGGTATGGAGGCGCTCCTGAGAACCCTTGGTCCTGTTGACATGATCAGGTTCCTGATGATGTTTGATCAGGGAGAGGGAGACTATACAAAAGAACGGAAGAAATGGTTGAAAATGGATCTTCATGAAATATCTCGTGAGATCAGGGATCTCAAGAAGAAGAAAATCATCTAATATGGTTCTTCTCCATATTTCTGAAGGTCGTACATATATAAAGTGGATAATAATATAAGGATAGGCTCAAATCGCCAACTTTTGACCAATATGCATAAGTAAAGGACGTACTATTTTTCTACATTCATATCAGTAACTCCATCTTCAGGCTTTACGATTATTGGTGGTAACGAGTCAGAGATTGGCCTCATGTTACCTTGGAGCGGCTATAGTGATGAATATCAGAACCCCTCCCGCCGCGCCGATACCCGCACCGCACCAGGTTCAATCACTCCTGATGAATCCGGGTGTTGCATCGGGATCTCGAACGGGATCAGTCCCACGCTCCTAAGAATTCAGGAAAACCATGAAGATCAGAATTTTGGTGAAGAGTCGTTTTTATATGCACATACATACACATACACAGATATGGGAACTAAAACAATAAGCATCAGTGATGATGCCTATGAGCGTCTCTCCAGATTGAAAGGTGGGACGGGAATGAGTTTCTCAGAAGTAATCCTCAAATTTACTCCCCCCAGGAAAAAGCTCTCTGAAATACTCAAAGAGCTTGGTCCAAATCAGGAGCTTGCAGATTCGATTGAAAAGGCCTCCCGTGAGATGAGAAAAGCCAGGATGCGAGAGGTCGACTTTGATGCCGGTACTTGATACCTCATTAATCATTGATCTGATCCGACACAAACCCGAGGCGCTCAGGGTATTGGAAACAATTGAGAAGGAAGGTCTGACTCCTGCAACAACATCGATCACCATTCTCGAATTGTATAGAGGTGCTTACCTATCATCATCCCCGGAAAAAAACCTGGAAGAGGTGGAGGCGATCACACAGCATCTCATTACCGAGAACATTAATGACGAGATATATAGGATCTTTGGAGCTCTGTCTGCAAGATTGAGGAAGGAAGGCAACCCGGTTGGAGATTTTGATGAGCTAATCGCCGCAATATCACTTGGATATGATAGTGAGATTGTGACGCGGGATCATCATTTTGAAGGTATTCCGGGGTTAACGGTCAGGAGATACTAACGGGTTGTATATACCAGATAGCCTGATGATGGCTCGCATCCAAAAAACCCAAACGGATCCACGAAGAGCCGGATTTTGAGTCCAATACTTGAGAACAGAGTGACATATATGTATGAATAAAGAATGTTTATAGTACCGAATAAGTCAGGGATTTCATTATTATGTCCTCTGAAGATTTCGAAGGCGAAAATGATGCTATCAAATCATATAACAAAAACCTTCTTGCCGAATTCAGGGAGTATCTTACAAAAAAGGAGCTTACTCCAAGAACCATTGAAAAACATCTCCAAAATGTCGATTTTTACATAAATGTGTTTCTGCTGTACTATGAAGAGCAGGATGCCCGGGATGGTGTCACTGAGATTAGCATGTATCTGGGATTCTGGTTTATCAAAAAAGTTCACTGGAGTGGTATTTCAGCAATAAATGAGAATGCTTCGAGCCTTAAGAAGTTCTATCAGTTTATGTTTGAGAAAGGTGAGATTACCAAAGAGGAGTTCACTGAACTGAAAGAAACAATAAAAGAGGAGAAGCCGGAATGGATTGCAACTATGGAGAGATACCTTGATGAAGATATTGAGGATATGGATGAAGTATGGGGCTTTTAGCGCCAGAGTATCATCAATGACGTGTCTGAAAGCAGGACGAATTCAGTAATTATCAAACCGGGCTATGACAGAACTGAAGAAAATGGCATGGAGCGATGTAAAGAACGTTCTTTCAGAGAAAGAGAAGAAGGAACTGATAACATTAATAGGTGATCTTTACAGGCTGAATAAGGATAATAAAACGTTTCTCCACTCCCGTTACCCAACTGGAGAGGCGTCTCTTGAGCCTTACTGTAAAAAAATCTCAGATGCACTGTATCCCCCCATAACAGGGAGGAGGAGTGTGAATTTCTCTGCTGGAAAAAGGGTTATATCCAGTTATTTTAAGGCAACAAACGATATAGTCGGGAAATTAGAACTCATGGCCCATTATGTTGAGATGGGCACAAAGTACACTGTCGACTATGGTGATATGTGGGAAAACTTCTATCTCAGCCTTGAAAGAATGTTTGAGAAGATTACAGAAGAGCTTGACTCACAGCCTGATGGTATAGTCGATCATTTTCTACCCCAACTTGAAAAAATTGTTGATATGGCATCAGGCATGGGGTGGGGCTATTATGACACCCTGGTTGAGTTACTGTGTGATTTTTGTGATAGGAATGGGAGAGAACTGTCATTGTTCGAGGACTGAACAATCTGATGAAGGATCATTAAATGTCTGCATGTTTTCGCACAAACCAGAGAACAGGGGAGAGAATTAATCCTTTATCCTGGATAATGGGACGTAGGCATCTTTGCTGCGGCTTCTCCAGATCCTGAACTCTTCTTCAAGCCTGCGTCTCTTCTGATCCCCGTTCATCTCTGCAGGCTCCGTGTTGACGTGTTCAGGTGATGAAATCAGCATCCCCGCCCTACAGGTACTCTCTCCGTACCAGCTGTACAGCCTCGCACATCCGGGAGAGTTTGGCAAATGCACCCTCCGGCGTATGCATCCGAAGCCCGCAGTCCGGGTCGATCAGGATCGTATCATGCGAGAATATATCGACACACCGCTCGATCCTCTGTTGTATCAGTTCAACTGGCTCCACCTCGTGGTCAGAGGAGGCGACACACCCGCAGCCGACCATCTTTCCTTTAAGGTCTTTACCAGTGAAGATCTCAAGATTCTCAGGCTGGGTCGCTGCCTCGATATCAAGGATCGCGATCGGCAGCCTGAGGAGGTGATCGATGATCCCTGCAAGCGGTCCGCAGACATGGAGGCAGACCGGGAGATCCACCTTTTCTGCGATGATTCCAATCGCCTCTGCCCCTGTTCCGATATCGGCAGCTCCTGTTGAGAGGATCGGCTCATCGATCTGGATGATACAGACCCCTTCTTTTGCGAGTGCCTGTCCTTCTGCGGCAAGGGCATGCGCAATATCGATCACAAGCTCCTCCCGGTTCCGGTATGCGGGCGTCTGGATCCGGAGGGCATGGGCAATTGACGAGGGGCCGGTGAGGATGCCTTTCACCCTCTTCGTTTTCGTAAGCGCATACCGGGTATCAGAGACGGTGATCCCGGTTGGCGCTGCCTGCACAGACGAGATGACGGAATCATCCCGTATACCGGGCAACTTTCCCGTGAATGCCTGGATCATCCCCTCCCGGACCTGCCCGTCGGAGATGATATCGATCCCGGCACGTATCTGCTCGGAAACAGCAAACCGAACCGCATGCTTGTAGGGGTCGAGGACTGCTGAGAGTCCTGTTCCTTTCACTGCGGGGAAGCTTCCGACAACGGTTGTCGGGAGGATCATACCGGGATCGAAGACAGGCGAAGACATGGCTTATGGGGTGACACGGTGGCGATCCCGTGGGAAGAGGACCGCTTCACGGATATTCTGGAGATTGCACATCGTCATGACGAGCCGCTCGGCACCAAGCCCCCAGCCGGCATGCGGCGGCATCCCGTACTGGAAAGGCTTCAAATAGAACTCGAAGCCTTCGGGGGAGAGTCCCTTGGACTTGATCTGCGCAACCAGCTGGTCATAGACATGGCACCGCTGTGCACCGGATGAGAGCTCCATCTTCGGGTGCATCAGGTCGAATGCATTGCATATCGAAGGATCGGCAGCAGAGGGCATCGCATAGTACGGCCGGATGGCGGTCGGCCATTCGGTGATGAAGTAATGGGTGCCCATCTCCTCGCCTACCGCCCGCTCAGACGCAGTTCCGAGATCATCGCCGTATGCGATCGGCTCTTCCATCTTTCTGGCCGCAATCTCGATTGCTTCTGCATAGGGGAGGCGGGGGAGCGACTTCTCAGGCACCTGGAGATTTGGGATTCCGAGGAGTTCAAGCTCGGCAGTGCAGTTCTCTGCAACCGAGGAGTAGATCTCGTGCATAAGCCTCTCAAGGAGCACCATCACATCATTATGGTCGGCAAAGGAGACCTCGACATCGATCGAGGTTGCCTCATTTAGGTGCCGGACGGTGTTATGCTCTTCAGCCCGGAAGATCGGGCCGATCTCAAAGACCTTCTCGCAGCCAGCTGCCATCATCATCTGCTTGTAGAGCTGCGGGCTCTGGCTCAAAAACGCCTCCTTCTCAAAATATGCGATCGGGAAGAGTTCGGTGCCCCCTTCGGTTGCAGCTGCCACCACTTTCGGGGTAGTGATCTGGAGGAACTCCTCCCTGAAGAGGAAGCTGTGGGTTGCTTCCATCACGCGGGATCTGATCGAGAAGATTGCAGCGATCCTCGGCCGCCTGACATCGAGGAAACGGGCATCGAGCCGGGTATCGATCTCAGCAGGCACCTTCTCGGCGACATCAAGGGGGAGCGGGGAGGCCGCCTTTGCGAGGATCTCAAAACTTTCGGGGACAAGTTCCCGGCCGCCGGGCGCCTTTTCGGTTGCCTTGATGATCCCTGAGACGCGGACCACAGACTCCCGTGATACCTCTTTGATTGCAATTAATACCTCTTCGGGAACTTTCTTCTTTGGAACCGTCACCTGCATGATCCCGGTCCGATCCCGGATCAGGAAGAAGGCAAGGCCCCCAAGATCCCGCTCTTCATGAACCCATCCGGCGATTGTGGCACGCTCAAGTGTGGGCGTTACGTCTCGTATTGGTATGCGCATAAAATCCAGTACTGGTACTTCGTGCAAGGTGAAGAGGTTTGTGCCATCAGGGATGCAACCCGGCAATTACAGGGTTAAATATATCTGCCTCTCTCCCAATCATCGATCGATATATGATGACTGCCGATCTTGCCCTCTTTCACCAGACGATCATCGAGCGGATGAATGCCCTGGTCACCTTCCTCGCGCCGGATGGAACGATCCTCTTCTGGAATGTTGCTGCCGAACAGATTACCGGCTATCCTGCCGGGGAGGTGGTCGGAAAGAATGAGGTCTGGAAGCGCCTGTATCCGGATCCCGGGTACCGGAAAGAGATCACGAAGCTGATCACGGATGTGATCGAGGAAGAGGCATATCTCCGGAATTTTGAGACGCGGATCATCACAGAGGATGGCAGAGAGAAGCATATCTCATGGAACACAAGCGAAGTCAGATCACCCGGGGGCACCATCACCGGGTATGTGGCTGTCGGGGTGGATATCACCGATAAGGTTCAAAACAAACGCCAGCTCCGTGAACGCGAGGAGCTCTTCCACGGGATCACATCAGCAGCCTATAACGGGATCATCCTCCTGGACGAACACGCAATCATTACATACTGGAATCCGGCGGCAGAGCGGATATTCCTGTATCAGAAACAGGAGGCAAGAGGCAGCACAGTCATCGACCTCCTTGCGCCGGATACTGACCGCAACAGATGGCAGTCGGTGCTTGCAAAGATCGGCTCCTATGAGCTTGATGCCAGAAGAAAGGATGGCAGCCTGATCCCGGCCGAACTCAACATCTCACGGGTCACGATCAAAAACCGTCCTCATATCATCATCCTGATCCGTGATATGACCGAACAGAAGCGATCAGAGTCGCAGATGCGGCTCCTCTCGACGATCGTACAGACCTCACAGGAGGCGATCGTCAGCGTCTCCGTCTCCGGCACCATACTCTCATGGAACAAAGCAGCAGAAGAAATGACAGGTATTCCGAAAGAGAACGCCCTTGATGCGCCGATTCTGGATCTGATCCGGCTGAAGGAGGGAGAAGATCGGATTGCTGAGGCGATCTCACAATCGGATCATGCGTTGGTCTCCGCCATCCTGCCGGACAGCCGGGGAATGGAGCATGACGTGATCATCTCTGTAACGCCGCTCTCCGGTGGTGAAGGCTTCTCGCTTCTCATCCGGGATATCACAGAGGTGAAGAAGGCGCAACGGACGATGATCGCGTATATCAGGGAAGCAACAGCCCGTCTGAAGATGCCGGTTGAGGTTGTGCATGAGAATATCGAGGATATCCTCGGGATGTTCGATGATGATACCATTGATTGTGATAGTGCCGCCCTCAGGCTGAGGGTGCAGATGACCCACCTGGCACAGATTGCAGAGACGATCCGGGAACTCAATGCCGCCCTCACTGGTGAGGGCACAGATATTCCTGAGGCATACCGATTGTTCCTCCTGGAGTGACCATGTCAGATGCAAAAGCTCCTCATCTGATCGAAGAGGGGGAGATCTATCTCCTCCTTGCAGAGCCAAAAGATATGAAGAAGGCCTCGATCCAGCTGGCTGGTGAGATCACCGCTGCCGGCTATGCCGCGATCGTGATCACCACTAACCAGCCCTCGCCGATCCTGAGAATGCTCTACAAAAAAGCCGGAATCGATCCACAATCAGTCTGGTATATCGATGCGATCACCCGGTACTCCCTTGGAAAGGAGCCCGACTCCGATCCGATGACGACCTATGTCAACCACCCCTCAAACCTGACCGATATGGGAATTGCCGTCACCACCATCCTGAAGCAGATGGAAGGGAAAAAAGCCTGCATCATCCTTGACTCGGTATCGACGATGCTGATCTACCTCCCCACCCAGAACATCTCAAAATTCATGCATTTCGTGACGAACCGCCTCCGCCTCGCCGGGGTGGCAGGGGTCTTCCTTGCAGCAGAGAAGGGGCTTGATCCCGATCTCCTGATGCAGCTCTCCACCTTCGTTGATACTGTCCTTGAGGATTAATGTCAGGAGATCCTCCTGAATTTTTCCGTGGGCACATTTATCTCAAACCTGGCCCCCTCTCCGTAGGTTCCGGTCTCTCTGATTGTGATCCCTGTGATCGAGAGGATCTCGCTCACAAGATAAAGTCCAAACCCATGGCTCCTTCCAAACGCAGGCCTGAAGATCGTCTCCTTCTTTCCGTCAGGAACACCCGCGCCATCATCTTCACAGATGATCCTGAGTAGATCTGCGCTCTCCTCGGCATACCACCTGATGTATGTGAGCGTCTTTCCATGGATGAGTGCATTTCCAATGAGATTTTCGAAAACGCGGGGCAGCATTGGATCCGCATAGATCTCGTAGCCGGCAAGTTCATTCTCAATTCCAATAACCACGTTTTCTTTGTGATCAGCACGGTACTGCTCGAGAATCTGCTCAAGCGACTGCCATGTGGGCGCATCAATCCCCATGTCCTGGTAATCACGTGAAAACTCATTCTTCCTCTGTATCGCCCGGATCTGTTCGCGAAGGCCATTGATGTACCGGATGGTATCCGGCGGCATACCTGTTGTATCGATCAGGTACAGGTACCCTTCGGCGGCTGTGATATTGTTTACAATATCATGCCGGGTGAGGCTTGTCAGTAGATTCAGCTTTTTATTGGCGAGATGGAGTGCTTTTTGATCTTCGACTGATCTGGTGATGTCTGTAAAAATGGTGGCAAATCTATCTTTCTTTTCAGAGAAGACAGATATCTTGAAGTACCGGTTCAGATGCGGGAGATACTCCTCAAAGGTGATTGGCTGTCCATTATCTGCAACAGTGGCGTATCGCTTCAGGAATGGCGGCTCTTCCAGTCCATAGAGATCACGGGATGTTTTACCGATCGCATCTGCTGCCGGAATGGAGAGGCTCTCTTCAAATGCCGGGTTCACCTCAAGGATCCGGTAATCAACAGCATTCCCCTCATCATCCCTCATGATCTCATGGAATGCAAACCCTTCGGTCATCGCATTGAAGAGCCCCCGGAACTTCCCCTCGCTCTCTGCGAGATCACGGTACAGGATCTCAAGCGGACGCCTGATCCCGGTATCTACAAGTGCGAGGTAGATGAGGGCAAACGAGATGATCTTGAAGAGATGGCCAATGAGATTCGAGAGCCCGTAGACATCGATGTAGAAGGTGAATGCAAGTTCTGCGATAATGGTTGTTCCAAGCGCTGCGATCATCAGGTGAAGTATCCGGGGCTCGAAATATGCCTTCTTCTGGTAGAGGAGTAGTACTGTGGCGGCGAAGAGGATCGAGAGGAGGTATTCCATATAAATCTTGAAGGGTGTCAGCCCGCTCCCCTCGATGAAACAGTCAGGGAATACCCCAGGTGAGAATATTGACCAGATGAGGGCGGTGACGAGGGCCAGATAGATCCCGAACTGAATTTTCGGGTTCACTCTTCTCGGGATAAGTACCGCTGCGATCAGGAGTGTTGCCGCCTCGAGGCTCCGGGCTGCTATCCAGAGCTGTGTTGGGAGGTTCGCATCGTACCCGGCAAAGATATTCATCCCCTTAAAAGCGAGGGTGTGCAGGAGATCAATACCCACGATGAAGAGGTATCCGATCCCAATGAAGAGGAGGTAGCTGTTCTCGATCCGATCCCGTGCCGTCCACGCGATCATAAAGATGAGGCATCCGATAACAATCGAGAAGAGCTCGGCTATAGTATGGAAGAGGAGGTAATTGACAAGCGATGTCAGTGTTGTTGCAACCAGAAAAATGAAGAGCGTGAGGAAGAAGAATCGCAGGCGCCTATCGTCAGATGAGCCCATGAGCCCTGCACCACTCCTCTTCCTGTGCGATCAGTTCATCCATCTCTTTGATATCCTCATCCCACGCTTCACAGGAATCACCCGATGGTGTTACGCACTGGGCATTGATACCCTCATAGATCTGGCGGAGCACCCTGAGGCGGCGGCGGTGCAGGGAAATCTCATGCCGCTCCTCCGGAGATGCCGTCCCCTTCATCTCTTCTGCAACCTTCTCATCCTCGGAAAGCTCGGTAAATATCTGCTGTATGGCCTTTGTGAAGGGCTCCATCCGGATCGGCTTTTTAATCCACCCGCAGATATGGGGTCCATAGGCGAGCATCTCAGAGGGGAGGAAGATCTTGCCGGTCATAAGGACAATCGGTATTGTTCTGTATTCCACATTAGAGTAGATCTCCCTGAGGGTATCCCACCCATCCATCGGTTCCATCATAATGTCGAGGAGGATCATGTCCGGCCTGATATCGACGAGGGTATTGAGGCAGGCTCTCCCCCCGTCCGCGGTGATGACAGTATACCCGCACCGTCCCTCCAGCACCTCGGTTATGATCCCCCTGAGCACCTCGTTATCATCGACAAAGAGGATCAGGGGATGTCCGTTCTTTCTCCTGGGTGGCATGCTCCCGGATTCGGTTGCCATGACGATTCATTCTCCTCT
This sequence comes from Methanocalculus sp. MC3, assembly GCF_054767395.1. NCBI lineage: Archaea > Methanobacteriati > Methanobacteriota > Methanomicrobia > Methanomicrobiales > Methanocalculaceae > Methanocalculus > Methanocalculus sp. MC3. Next base: position 468,424 of record NZ_BAABMP010000005.1, on the reverse strand, counting down.
CTTCTTTAATAAAGCATTGCTCATGATCCGATCCCGGCGATCCGTTCAATGAGCGGCATCAACCGGTTGACAAAGAGTGTTCCATGATCGATGAGTTCACGGATGAGATTGAGAATGCCATCGATGGTGATGCCATCAGGGAAGATCTCGCCCTTTGGAGGTGGTGGGAGCGGGGTCATCTCCGGGGTCGGCAGGGGTGTGGGGCTCTCTGTTCCTGGTGGTGTGGTGGCCGGGGTGACTGTTGGCACCGGGGTGGGCAGATCGGTTGGTGCCGGAGTCTCTGTCGGGATGATCGTGACAACTCCTGCGGGATGGGCGAAGATCGCACCCTCCCTTACATAGCCGTCAGGACCGCACTGGGTGATCTCGAGGAGCGGCGCAGTTACTCCGGCGGGCACCACTCCGGTGACGGCAACAGAGAGGCCGAGGTTCTCGCGTGCCGGATAGGAGAGTTCAAAACCCGTGATGGTATAGAAATAGCCGCTCCGGGGGTTTCGTGGGATTTCAGCTCCCCCCTTGTGGATGCTGACCGCCCATGTAGCATTTATTAAACGGGTCTGGAGCCTGAGCGTATCACTTGTTGGAAACGTGATGTGGGGGATTCTGTCGAAGTAGAGGTATGTCCTGAGCGTTGTGGTCTCTCCGGGATTAAGGAGTCCGGTAGGGGTGGTTGATCGCTCAGACACCGTGAACGCCGAGAGATCCGGAGGGGATGGGGCGGCGACCACCGGATCCGGTGGTGTGCCTGAGGGGACGCTTCCGACAGGATATGCCGTCTGTGCGATCAGGTACTCATTCTCCCCGCGGAGCGTATAGGAGCCGTCGAGCTGGCGTACTGAGAGTATGGTGATCTTCCCCGGCTCAGCCAGCTGGGGAACGGTGCCCGATACGCGGATAGTCAGGGCGATATCGTCACCGGATGGATACGAGAGTTCCCATCCCGGGATCATCTCCCTGCTCTTACTGCTCTGCCTCAGGGTGCTCACGCCACCCGATCGGTGCATATCAACCGTCCAGCGGGGATTTGTGAGACCTGTCCTGAGTTCCAGTGTGTCTTCTGATGGGAACGAGCGTGGGTCAAGGCCGGGAAATGTGATGAAGATCTCAAGCTCCAGCTCCTCACCATAGACGGGGTACCCTTCCGGGACCCCCTCGGCCCTCTCCACAAGGAAGGCTCCGGCAGAGGAGACCAGAAGGAGCAGCAAGGTAATGCAGAAGGCTCCTCGTCTGAACATACCCAGACATCATCGCCGTGATGAAAGAGGCTTTCGTTTCATACAACAAAGTTTCGTACATGCATCTGACGGTACTCATAGAGAACACCACCTTGATTGACCGGTACTTCCGGAGTGAACCCGGACTTTCATTGTATATTGAGGATGGCGATACCCGCATCCTCTTTGACTGCGGGTATTCGGATCTCTTCATCGGGAATGCCGCTGCAATGGGCATCGATCTCCTTGATCTTGATGCAGTCGTCCTCTCCCATGGCCATATCGATCACACCGGCGGCCTGCCGCCCCTTGCTGCACTTCATATCAGGGCAGGAATCGAGGGGAAACCAGCCAAAGAGCCTCTCTTCATCACCCACCCGGCAACCTTCGGGAGGAAGAAGGCAAAAGAAGGCGGAGATGCCGGCTGCCCGGTCTCCCCTGAGTATCTCTCAATGTTTGGGGAGGTGAAGATCTCCGTCTCTCCGCAGAACGTCTCAGATCGGATCACCTTCCTCGGCGAGATTCCAAGGACTGATCCAAAACAGATAGCACAGAGCAGCGCCTGTGTCAAGACCCAAAACGGGTGGGTACCCGATCCTGTCATCGAGGATTCGTGCCTCGTGTACCGGGGAAGTGAGGGGCTTGTACTCATCTGCGGCTGCACCCATGCAGGGATCGAGCATACGGTTGCATACGCGCGGAGTGTCTGCGGGGATGATCGGGTTGCAGCAATCATCGGAGGTCTCCACCTCTATTCGGCAACACCTGCCCGGATCGATGAAGTCTCCCGATGGTGTGCAGAGTCGGACATTGGCGTCATCTTTCCCTGTCATTGTACCGGGCTTCCTGCAACCATTGCACTCTCTCATCACCATGCAATCACGCCCATCGGGGTGGGATCATACCTCTCATGGGATGAATAATGCGGTTTTAGCCGGACAAAGTTTAAACTCTCTGCAGTTCGAATGATGCATATGGTTGTTCCCTCAAAGGTATTCTTCACAAAAGGGGTGGGTGTCCATAAAGACAAACTCGCCTCATTTGAGCTTGCACTCAGGAAAGCCGGGATCGAGAAGTACAATCTTGTGTATGTCTCGAGTATCTTCCCACCAAACGCAACGATCGTCTCCCCGGAAGATGGTCTCAAAGAACTCAATGCAGGCGAGATCGTCTACTGTGTGATGGCACGGAATGAGACGAAGGAGCCAAACCGCCTGTTATCATCTGCAATCGGACTCGCACTCCCAAAAGATGCAAATGAGTACGGGTACCTCTCAGAGCACCATGCCTATGGTGAGACTGCGTTTGTCTCGGGTGAATATGCAGAGGATCTTGCCGCAACGATGCTTGCGACCACCCTTGGGATCGAGTTTGATCCCGATAAGGCATGGCAGGAACGGGAACAGATCTATAAGGCGAGTGGAAAGATCATCAAGACGACCCATATCTGCCAGTCTGCAGAAGGTGATGCGGATGGTAAATGGGTGACCGTCCTTGCAGCCGCTGTCTTTGTCCTCTGAAGCAGGATAATCAGCATCCAACTTTTTTAGAAGGTGGTCAGAATATGGAGATCATAGGCATTCCTCTTACAGATCTCTACACCTGGGTTCTCATCCCCATCTTCATCGTCATCGCACGTATGTTCGATGTCAGCATGGGAACCCTCCGGATCATCTTTGTTGCACGGGGGTACCGGTTCCTTGCACCTGCACTTGGGTTCTTTGAGGTGATCATCTGGCTCCTTGCCATCGGGGAGATCATGAAGAACCTGAATAATCCTGCCTGTTATATTGCCTATGGGCTTGGGTTTGCGCTTGGGAATTATCTGGGCATCATCATTGAAGATCACCTCTCCATCGGCCAGGTGATCGTCAGGGTGATCACAAACCGGGATGCATCACAGCTGGTAGATGCATTAAAACAGAAGAATTTCGGTATCACCTCGATCAATGCCGAAGGTGTAACCGGGGATGTCAAACTGATCTTCTGTGTCATCAACCGTTCCCGGCTCACCGAAGTGATCGAACTGATCAAACACTTTAATCCAAATGCCTTCTACTCGATTGAGGATGTCCGATCGGTAAAAGAGGGGATATTCCCCCTTGAAAAACCGGGTTTTCTCAGTTCACGGCTGAACGCGATGAAGGTCCGGAGAAAACAGAAGTAGCCTCACCTTCTTTTGATCTGCTCGATCGCCTCGAATGCCTCACGGCGTACAGAAGGATCGCTGTCATGGAGGAGATCAGTCAGCGGCTCATGTGCCTCGAAGCTCCTGATCTCACCAAGGATCACCGCGGCACGTTTTTTGACCGAGGGGTCCTCGTTCTTCAGGTACACGATAAGCGATGGAATCGCAGGCTCTCCGATCCCGGCCAAAATCTCCATTGCACCTTCACGGATACGGAGATCGCTGCTCTCGAAGGCGGCGGTGATCTCCGGGAGTGCCATTTTTCCAAAACCGGAGAGTGCGGCAATAGCAGCATTTCTCACCTCGGGATCGGTGTCTGCGAGTGCCCCGACAAGATGTGAGACGGTATTCATATCCCTGATTCCGCCGAGGATCCGAACACCGGACCGGCGCATCAACGGGTTTTCGTGATGCAACAGCTCGATTACCTCTGTCCGCCCGGCAGATCCAATCCCAATCAGTGCCTCTTCGGCATAGGGGGATATTCCCCTCTCCGGGTCTCCCAGTGCCACAATCAGCGGTCCAACGGCGGGTTTTCCGATCCTGATACATGCGAGGATCGCAGCATTCCGTACCCTCTCGACAGGATCGGCAAGGAGTCCCAGTAGAACCGGTATCCCCTGTTTCTCAGGAAGATGCCCGAAGGCTTCTGCGGCTGCCGCCCTGACTGACTGATCGGAATCGCTGAGGGCTTTTGTGAGTGCTTCCCCACGCTCTGGTGCGTTTATTCTGGCGATCGCGCCGACTGCGCCTGCCCTGATATCCACGGAGGGGTGATCAAGTGCCGCTGCAAGGGCAGGAAATGCCGGCTTTCCGATGAGGGTGAGTGACCGGATCAGCTCTTTCCGTACATCTGTCCGGGCACCATCCAGTGCGGCAATCATCGGACCGATTGAAGGCTCCCCGATCCCGGCAAGCCCTGATCCGGCAGTTCTCCTTACTCTCCAGCTCTCATCATCGAGGCAATTGATCAAAAGCGGGATTGCCGGTGCGCCGATTCCGCTGATCGAATGAACCGCAGTGATCCGCACCTCGGGATCGGAGTTGCCGAGTGAATCATCCAGTGAGAGCCGCGGAAGATGTGACTCATCCACGCTCTCTGTTCTCTCCTCTTTCTGTTCATCACGTGATCTGAGCCATCTGAATAAACCCATGGTAGCACCTCTCTGAGAAGGTATCGTCTGATACAGGGTATAAAACTACCTTTTTGGTTCCCTAAAAAGCTGCCCTACCTCTGACCCCGGATGATCGAAAGCAGATCCCAGGCAAGGGATTCGCTCTGTTTCTGCGATGTCATCATCGTATTGAGCCGGAGGCTGCCCGGAACTTCAATCTCGTCATTGAGATCCTGGATGAAGAGATCAACGACATCACCATATGCTTCACGCGTTCCCCGCGAATCGGGAGTCTTTCCCCAGGCTTTCATCAGTGCCGCAGCCGGGCCGGATACCGGCCGGCTCCCGATGAACGGGCTGATTGCGATGACAAATACTTCGCTGAGTGCATCCCTGACCCCTTCACACTCAAGGATCGGCCCGATGCTTGTCACCGGGTTTGAAGGGCCGATGATCACGGAATCACTCTTCTGAATCGTTTCGATGACGGCATCGGTTGCAACAGGCGGGATCGTACACTCACGGATGATCCCCGAGATTTCGACATTGCCCCGGTGGGTTACCCAGTACTCCTGGAAATGCATGGGGCCGTTCTCTGTTGCCACATGGGTTGCAACCGGGGTGTCACACATCGGGAGCACAGTGGCTTCAACACCAAGAGCAGCAGCGACCTTCGCTGTTGCTTCGGTGAGTGTCTTTCCCTCCCGAAGGAGGTTTCCGCGTGCGATATGGATGCCCCGGTCCCGGTCGCCGATTGTGATTGATTCGGGCATCCCGATCCGCTCCAGGTACCGGTTCGTCTCAAGGCTATCGCCCCGGATCCCCCACCATGTCTCTGTGTTTAAGATCCCGGCAAAGAGGTACAGTACGGTATCGATATCGGGGGAGAGGTGGTTTCCGGAGATCCAGACATCCTCGGCTGTATTGACGATGACAGAGAGTTCGGAATCATGGAGCACCTGCCGCATGCCCCGGATCAGCTTCGGGGTTCCGGTGCCCCCCGAGAGGAGAGTAATCATACAGATGATCTCTTCTTCAGAAGTGAAGAGCCTTTGCGGGTGATCCAATATAGGCAGGTTTTTCGTATCATATGCCCATTATCGATGATAGGAATCCTGTTGTTATGGAAGGATATCCCGCTCCTTATCTTACGTTCTTTGCCGAAAAAACAGAGGATCTCGTCTATCGGCTCAGGCTCCCGCGCCGGGGAGAGCCGGAGGTACTCTTTATCTCGGGATCTGTCCGCACTATACTCGGCTACACTCCCGAAAATTTCTCCGATGATCCCTCCCTGCTCAGGCACCTCCTGACAGATGATGATCCCGGCTTCTTCAGCGAGTTGTCCCGGAAAGATGGTGAGTGTACATACACCCTTCACCTCAGGGCAAGGGATGGATCTATACGGGTGATCGAGACGAAGAATGCCATGATCACCGATCCAGAGACCGGAGATCTGATCATTGAGGGTATCGGAAGGGATGTAACTGAAAGGATCGGGCGTGAGAAGGAGATTGTATCAAGGGATTGCATCCTTGAAGCAGTCGGGTATGCGGCATCCGGTTTCCTCTCACAAGGAGACTGGGAGAGCCGGATACAGACTGCGCTCAGGAGGCTTGGGGAGGCGGCGGATGCCTCGGGCGCCTATCTCTATATGCTTGACCGGAATAGTAAGAATCCGGTTGCCTGCCTGAAAGGTGAATGGGCTGCTGAAGGAATCCGTTCAAAAAACCCGGATCAGCTTGATGCCTCGATCTATGGGGAAGGTTTCGACCTCCTCCGTGGCGGAGATGTGATCTTAGGATCGGTAGCCGATCTCGGATCCATTGGAGAACTGGTCCGGATCGCATCTCCTGATACACATTCGGTTCTGGTCGTCCCGATCATCGTCCATGGGACCCTCTCCGGATTCATCGGCTTTAATGAATGCCGCCATGCACGGGCCTGGAGCCAGCAGGAGATCCAGGCGCTTGAGACTGCGGGCAGGATAATCGCAGCTGCAATTATTCGTGATGCCGATCACCGGGCACTTGCCGAAAGCGAAGCCCGGTTCCGGGGTATCTTTGAGCACGGCCCTGTGGGCATTGTCCTGGCAGGCCCCGATTATATGATCATCGAAGCAAACCCCGCCTTCTCCCGGATGATCGGGTACTCAAGGGACGAGCTCTTGTTCTTCTCTTTCAGGGATATTACGCATCCTGATGACATTCCCGGAAACGAACGCGGGATTATGGATCTGATGCAGGGGAAGCTGCCGATCTACCGGATGGAGAAGAGGTACATCAGGAAGGGCGGGAGCGCCTTCTGGGCGGATGTGACAGTCGCACCCGTTGCCACACCGGATGGAAGAGGCTATATCGCAATGATCCGGGACATCTCACTCCGGAAGGAAGCAGAGCAGAAGCTTGCCGAGAGCGAGGAGATGCACCGCTCGTTCCTCCAGCATTTTCATGGTATCGTCTACCGGTTTGTTGAAGGAGAACCCGTCTTCCTCCATGGTGCCGTCACCGGGATCACCGGATACCGCCCAGACGAGATCGGCACCGGCAATCCCTCATGGTCATCGCTGATCCATCCTGCCGATGCACCGGATATCATGAGCCGGTACGATCATCTCTATGCCTCCCCAGGCGAACATTTCAGTGCAGATTACCGGATTATTCATCGGGATGGCAGTATCCGATGGGTGCATGAGGTGATCAAACACAGGATCGGAGAGACCGGCTGCTCCATCATCGAGGCATCGATCTTTGATATCACCAGCAGGCGGGAGATGGAAGAGGAGCTCTCCCGTTCAAATGAGAAGCTCAACCTCCTCCAGAGCGTAACACGCCATGATATCTTCAACCAGCTCAACAGCCTCTCCGCATACACGGAACTGATGAAGGATCTGATCACCGACCCACAGGCATCCGAGTATTGTGCAGGCCTTGAGGCAACCATCGAGCGGATCCACAGGATCTCTGCATTCACCCAGGATTACCAGAGGGTCGGGGTTCATGGGCCTGCCTGGCAGGATCTCCGGATGGTGATCAACCGGGGATTTGGTACAAGGAGCCCGGATGGGATCACGCTCGAGAACGAGGTATCGGGATACGAGATCTATTCTGATCCCCTCCTTGAGAAGGCGATGTACAACCTCGTCGATAATACGATGAAGTATGGGGGGAACTCGGTATCCCGGTTCCGGGCCTCGTGCCGTGAGGCCGAAGGGGATCTCTGTATCTGTCTCGAAGATGACGGGGATGGGATCGATTCATCACTACAAGCCCATCTCTTCGAGTATGGGGCGGGGAAGGGTACCGGTCTTGGTCTCTTCCTGATCAGTGAGATCCTCTCGATCACCGGGATCTCGATCAAAGCTGCCTGTGGCACTCTTGGGGGTGCAGCCTTTGAAATCCGGGTTCCGCATGGCAGCTGGCGGGGAGGGGTATATAATACCTCTCGTGCCTCATAGATCTCACTATGCATACACAAGGGGCACCGGCTCCAGGATCCATGCGATCCAAGATGATCAAGGATCCGGTCCATGGGGATATCGAGGTGGACGATCCGATCCGCCTCCTCCTTGATACTCCCGCCCTCCAGCGGCTCAGGATGATCCGGCAGCTCGGCTTCTCATTCCTTGTCTATCCGGGTGCAAACCATACCCGGTTTGAGCATGCACTCGGGACAATGCATCTGGCGACACGCCTCTGTAACCATCTCTCTCTAGATCAGGATGACTCCCTCCTTCTCCGGGCATCTGCCCTCCTGCATGATATCGGCCACGGGCCGTTCTCGCATGCGATCGAACCGTTGATGGAGTCGATCTGCGGCCATGGCCATGATGCTGTCGATGATCTGCTTGAAGAGCCCTCTGCCGCATCAGCACTTGCGGCAAACGGCCTTGATCCCGGTGAGGTTGCCGCCGTGATTGGGGGTAATCACCGGCTTTCGGGAGCGATCCACGGGGAACTTGATGTCGACCGGATGGATTACCTGCACCGGGATGCCCACTACACAGGCGTTCCCTATGGTGCGGTTGATTCCCACCGGATCATCAGGAGCACGGTCCTGACGCCATCAGGCCTTATCCTGGATGATTCCGGCGTCCAGGCAGCAGAGTCGCTCCTGGTTGCACGAACCCTGATGCGGCCTGCCGTCTATTTTCATCATGTATCCCGGATAGCTGAACGGATGTTCCTCATTGCCGCACATGAGCATTGCGTAAGTGGCGGTGACCCGGACCGTCTGGTGGCAATGGATGATTCCGAATGTATCCAGGCGTTTCGGGAGTCAGAAAGCGGGATTGCACAGGAGATGATCCATCGTCTCCTGACCAGGAATCTCTACAAGCGGGCCGTGTATGTCGGGGTTGGCTCAATCAACCGTGCCCGTATCCCCCAGCCGGATCTGAGCGCCTCTTTTACGCTGGCAGAAGAGATAGCCTCACATGCCGGTGTTGCATCACATGAGGTCTGTGTGGATATACCCGGTTTTCCCACCGATATGGTGATGGGAGTGCTGGTGCAGAACCGGCATGATATCGTCTCGCTTGATGAGATATCGCCTCTGATCCGGGGGATGAATGAGATCCGGCGATCGCAGTGGCGGCTTGGCATCTATTGCCCCGGGGAGCACCGTGAAGCGGTTGCTCTCGCAGCAGCCGGGGTGCTTTCGATCCGTCCGGCAACAAAACAAGATAAGCTTCCAATAGAAACAGAAGATGAGAGGGGAGAGGTACCATGAAGGAACTGGTTGTCGGGGTGACCGGCGCAAGTGGCATGATCTATGCAGAACGGCTTTTGATGGAACTTGAGAAACAGTGCCGGGTGCACCTGGTGGTGAGCGGAACCGCGGAGACGATTGCAGCCCTTGAAGGGATCTCGTTTTCGAATGTCAGGGTTATCCGTGAGGAAAATTCGGATCTGGCAGCGGCGATCGCAAGCGGATCATTCCGGTTCGATGGAATGGTCGTTGTCCCATGTTCGATGAAGTCTCTTGCCGGAATCGCACATGGGATCTCGGATACCCTGATCGGAAGAGCCGCAGATGTCTGCCTGAAGGAACGGCGCCCGCTGATCCTTGTGCCGCGGGAGACGCCGTACTCGCGGGTGCATCTCCAGAATATGCTCGCAGCCCATGATGCCGGAGCAGTTATTCTCCCCGCATCGCCACCATTCTACCAGAAGCCGGAGACGATCGAGGATCTGGCGGATATGATCGTCTCGCGGATTCTTGACCACCTTGGAATCGAACATTCGATCGGGTCCCGATGGAGTGGATATCATGCGTGAATTTATCGAGAGCCTGCGGGAAGCGGGTCTCCTGAAAGAGATAGATGAGGAGGTGCAGACGACCTTTGAAGCGGCACAGATGGCATATCAGACAGACAAGCCGATCCTCTTCCATCATCTCAGTGGAGGGCATCGTGGTGTGATGAACCTCACTGCAAACCGTGAGACCCTGGCGCTAGCCCTCGGAATGGATCCAAAGGGCATGGTTCCGAAGCTTGCCGGGTGCCGGTATGACGGTGCAGTGATCGATGAGGGTTCACTTGCGACATCCGCACCCGATCTCGGCGATATCCCGGTGATGACCCATTTCCCAAAGGATGCGGGTGCCTATATCACCGCGGGAATTGTCTTCTCCTCCTTCGGCGGGGTGGAGAATGCTGCCATCCACCGGATGCTCGTTTCCGGAAAAGACCGTCTTGTTGCCAGGATCGTTGAGGGGCGGCATACCTATCAGCTGATGAAGGCAGCCCATGCAGCAGGCGGGAAGCTTCCCATCGGAATTGTAATCGGTGTTCATCCGGCTGTGACATTCGCCTCATGCACCCGTGTTCCTACCGGAAAAGAGCTTGCCTATGCCTCGGAACTGCTTGGCGGCGGGATCGGGGTGAAGACGCTTTCAAACGGCGTCCGCGTGCCTGATGCCGAGTATGTCCTTGAAGGATACCTGACAGCAGAGACTGCCGCTGAAGGGCCGTTTGTCGATATCACCGGCACCTATGACCCGGTCAGGAACCAGCCGGTGATCGAGATCACCGGGGTTGCCGCAAAACCCGACCCGATCTATCACGGGATTCTCCCGGCAGGTGCGGAACACCGCCTCCTGATGGGCGCTCCCTATGAGCCGCGGATCTATCAGTCGGTTGCCGGGGTGACGAAGGTGAAGGATGTCCTCCTGACACGGGGCGGAGCCGGATACCTCCATGCAGTGGTGCAGATCGAGAAGCAGACGGAAGGAGACGGGAAGAACGCGATCATGGCGGCGTTTGCCGCACATACCTCGCTGAAACATGTGGTCATCGTTGATCCCGATATTGCGATCCATGATCCAGAGGATGTCGAGTTTGCGATAGCAACCCGTGTCCGGGGCGATTGCGACATCATGGTGATCTCAGGTGTCCGGGGCTCGTCGCTTGATCCGTCCCGGATTGCAGATGGCCTGAATGTGAAGGTCGGGGTGGATGCAACAATGCCCGTTGGGCGGGAAGACGAGTATATCAGAGCAGGATGGGATGCATAATGGAGCTTGACAGATCAGATGAAGAGATCCTTTCAGGGGAGTTTGGAGAGACACGGAGGGTGATGCTTGAGATCTTAATCGCCCTCGGAAAGATATACGATGCAGAGCGGCTGATCCCGGTATCGAGCGTCCAGGTGAGCGGGGCATCATACAAGACGATAGGCGATGCCGGTCTTGAATGGCTGGAGGGGCTTGATGCCCGTGCAGTTGTTCCTGCATTCTTAAACCCGATCGGGATGCCGAGGGAGCAGTGGAGTGAGATGGGGATCGATGGCGTCTTTGCCGGGAAGCAGGAGGAGATCCTGAATGCCTACCAGCGGCTTGGGATCCGGCTCACCTGCACCTGCACACCATACTATCACCAGATCGTGCAGTACGGCGATCATCTTGCCTGGTCCGAGTCGTCTGCGGTTGCCTATGCAAACTCGGTGCTTGGTGCCCGGACGAACCGTGAAGGCGGCCCCTCGGCTCTTGCTTCCGCATTAATCGGGAAGACCCCCGAATATGGCCTGCATATCATGAAGAACCGCCTGCCGAATGTGATCGTCACGCTTGACGATCCGGCTGCGGCAAAGGAGTGGGGTCCGGCAGAGTACGGGGCGCTTGGATTTGTTGCCGGAAAAGAGGTTGGAAACCGTGTTCCGTTCTTCCGCGGACTGCGGCCAAACCGTGACCGGCTGAAGGCGCTTGGAGCGGCAATGGCGGCAACCGGTGCTGTTGCCCTCTTCCATGTCGAGGATATCACCCCCGAGGCACGGGTACCGTTCTTCAGGAAGTCGTTCTCGGTGGATGAGAAGGAGACGATCGAGATTGCCGTCTCTGACATAAACGCCGTCTTCTCGGATATCGAGGTGAATGCGGTTGCAGTCGGCTGCCCGCACCTCTCGGAAGACGAACTGCGGGTATTAGCGGATCTCCTCGCCGGGAAGAAGGTTAAAAAGCCGTTCTTCGTCTTCGTCTCGCAGGAGATGCTGAATGAGCACCGTGATCTCGTCACCACCATCGATCGTTCAGGCGCCCATGTCTATGCAGACACCTGCATGGTCGTCTCACCGGCAACCGATAAGCTCGGCTCGGTGATGACGAACTCAGGGAAAGCATTCTCCTATCTCCCGGCGATGTGCGGGGTTCTTCCCCGGCTTGGGACGATTCAAGACTGTGTCCGGGTAGCCACAGAATAACCTCTCCCAATATACCTCTTTTATCAGCTTTTGGGTTAATCCAGACTATGGATAGAATGAATAGTCATAATTCAGAAGAGAAAGCCTATCCTCCTGCACCACCGGAGGCGATCGCACGGGAAGTTATCATCAGGCTCGGCCTCAAAGGGCATGAACGGGTGCTGCATATCGGATCAGATGACGGCACCCTGACCGCTGCCATCGCCGCCTGCCTCCCGAGGGGGAAGGTGACGGGTATCGAGTCCTCTGTTGCTCTTCTTACTTCATCAGAGGTGGCATATGGAAAGAACAGGTACAATAATGTCGTCTTTCAGAAGGGAGAGCTTGCCGATATGGCATACCAGTCCGAATTCGATTCCATCATCTGCCTTGATGCACTGAACCGGGCTTTGGATCCAGCCCGTGCAATCGGCTCCATCAGGAATGCACTTGCAGATGGCGGCCGCCTCCTTCTCCAGGTGGAGGGAACCGGCCCATCAGAGGAGATGCTTGCCGGGATACAGGTAATCATCTCCGATCCCGCATGGAAACAGTATTTTACCGGCGATTCCCATCAGTTCCTCCTCTTCGGGAAAGATGAGGTGGCAAGGCTCGCCGAGGCAGCGGGGATCACCCTCTCACGGGCCGATCTCGCCCGCAGGGTGGTTCTCCTCCGGGATGCGGGCGCACTCTCCCGGTGGATAGAAAAGAGCTGGCGGCCCCTGATCGGGCAGGTGCCGGGGGAGCGGAGGGAGGAGTTTATCTCAGCACTGGCAGAGAGATACCATGTCCTCTATCCGCCATCAGGTGACGGCTCCTTCCAGATCCCGGTCTCCCGGATCACCCTTGAAGGGAGGGTGGAGCAGGGCTCCACCTGATCTCTTTTTTAGAACCCGATTGCCTGGAGCAGGTACAGCACTCCCACAATCAGCACTGCGACAACCGGAACGATAAATGCCGCCCGAACCCCGAGCAGTTCCGGTATCGTCTCTGCCGGGAAGACGCCTTTATTCAGGATCATCCTGTCTAGCCGGGGATAGAGCCGGGCGAAGATCCCTGCGCCTATTACTATTCCGATCATCCCGACGAGTGCATCAAGGGCACCGGAGCCGACCGCGGCTGCTGCGGTGCCTGGGCAGTACCCGAGGACGGCGAAGCCGGCACCAAAGATCAGGCCGCCGATGATGGTGGCACCGGCTGATCCCAGTTTTGTGTGCAGATGGACAAGTCCTGCCGCCTTCATTACGTAGACACCGATCATTCCGACGAGGATCGCGGTCATCATGATCTTCACAACCGTGAAGTCGGTGAGGAGGAGCTGGCCGAGGATAACATCATAGGTGGCAACCCCTCCTTTCTGGAGGAGGAAGCCGAAGATGATTCCGAAGAGGAGCCCGAGAAGTACCTGGGCTTTTTTATTGGATCTCAGTTCATCAAATACCATATCTGCCACCTCAGAGGAATGCGAACCCATAGATCATCCCGGCGACAAGGATGCCGCCGATGAAGAAGAAGATCACTGCCACCCAGCTGGCAAGGCCAAGCTGAAGTGTGCCGGATATACCGTGGCCTGAGGTGCAGCCGCCTGCCCACCGGGCCCCAAGCCCCATCAGGATGCCCCCGAGAAGCGCTACTCCCGCCCTGAGAAGGGCATCTGTTCCAAATGCCCCTGCAAAGAGCGGCGGCACCGTCAGCAGGGAGAAGGCACCGGAGAGATATGCGGATATGAATCCCCCGATCAGAATCCCGATCACAATAATCCACTGCCAGTCAGCAGTCGGCGTGATCTTCTGGTAATATGCCATCGATTCGGCCTTCTCACGTGAAATTGCCGTCTCCACCATCCCGGCGGTCTTTGCATATGCAGTCGATGCCCCGAGGGGCCGGTCAGAGAGGAGGAAGGTGATCCAGATGAGGACCCCGATTCCCGCTCCGACAATATAGGGCGACCATGTCGCCGCTGTAAACCATTCGATCATCTTTCATCTCCCGTCTGATCTCTCTTCCTTTACGGAACCTGTGCAAACCCGGAACGGCTGTATGCGGTATAGCCGCCGCCGAGGTTCATCACATGGCTGATACCGTTCATCTTCAGGATGCTCGCGGCAATGCTCGCCCGCTGCCCGCCCCGGCACATGACGATGTAGTGCTTTTCCTCCTTCAGCTCTGTATAGCGGGTCCTGAGATCATGCCAGGGGATATGAATTGATCCCTCTGCATGGGTGTGATCCCACTCCTCCTGTGATCTGACATCGATTAAGGTCGCCTTGCCGCTCTTCACCAGTGTATCTGCCTCTTCAGGCGGGATCACCGGCACCCGTGAGATCGGGAATGCTCCTGTTCCCCAGGCAAGCATCCCGCCTTCGAGGAATCCGCTGATGGTGTCAAACCCGACACGCCTCAGCTGGAGGGCGGCTTCCTCTGCCTGCTGCTTTCCCTCGACAACCAGAACAATCTCCTGATCCGGAGGGAGCACCCAGCCCGCCTGTGTGGCAAAACTCCCGGTGAGATCAATATGCCAGGTCTTTGGGATATGCATACCAGAGAATGCGGGATAGCTCCGGACATCCAACAGCAGTGCACCACCCTTGATCTTCTCGGAGAAATCCTTCGGTTCAATGGGGGCGGGCTGCCTGAGATTTCGCATCAGCTCCGGCCCCTTCCTGTTGATCTCGGAACAGCGGGCGAAATGGTCAGGTGCTGCGGGCATATCCGAGGTGAGGGCACGGATGAACTCCTCTTTTGTCTTAATCAGGAGGGCGTAGTTGTACTTCTTCTCATACCCGATTGTGCTCGTCCGCTTTGCCGCCATCGCCCTCCCGCAGAGAGAACCCATGCCATGTGCCGGATAGACCTCAACCTCGTCGGGGAGGGCCATGATCTTTGTATGCAGGTTGTCATAGAGGGAAGATGCAAGTTCCTCTGCCATTCCGGGGAAGAGATCCGGCCTCCCGACATCCCCGACAAAGAGGGTGTCGCCCGGGAAGAGGGCAACCGGTGTCTCGCCACGGGCGAGATCGGTGGCGATGTAGGCGATATGTTCAGGGGTATGGCCTGCGGTATCGATCACTGCAAACCGGATATCTTCAAGCTCGATTGTATCGCCTTCGGCAACAGGGGTGTGCGGGAAGGCACAGTTTCCGGATTTAGGTGCAAAAATTGCAGCACCGGTCAGATCAGCGAGATCGAGATGGCCCGAGACAAAATCCGCGTGCAGGTGCGTCTCGAGGATATGGGTGATCTTCAGGTTGTTCTGCATTGCATACCCGATGTACCGTCCGATATCCCGTGATGGGTCGATGACGGCACATGATTTGTTCCCGGCAACGATATAGGAGCTGTGGGCGATGCCGGGAGTAAAAAAATGCTGGATGATCATAGGCGCTTCAACTGCCTATGCGATGAGGAGGTAAATGAGTGTTGTGGCGATTGCGATAAAGATCACTGTCATCACACTGCCTGCTTTAAGATAGTCTTTTGTGCTGTATCCCCCGGGACCCATCAGGAGGGCGTTTACCTGGTGGGTCGGGAGGATGAAGGAGTTCGAGGCACAGACTGCCACGAGGAGTGCAAGGGCGGTCGGCTCGATCCCGGTTCCGGAACCGGTGAGCATCACGAGCGGCACCAGCAGGACGGTTGCGGCGACATTTGAGATGATCAGTGAGAGAAGGGTTGCAAGCACCGCAACTGCTGCGAGGATAATTATCGGGTGGGTGCCGATGAGCGCTTCTGTGAGAGATCCTGCGATGAGAGCGGCCGCTCCGGACTTCTCCATCGCTATCCCAAGGGGAATCAGCCCGGCGATCAGGACAACCGTCTTCCATTCAATGGCGTGGTATGCCTCATCGATCGAGAGGACACCAGTGATCACCATTCCCGCAGCACCGGTAAGGAGTGCAAGCGAGAGGGGAACACCGGTCATGGTCAGGGATAATGCGAAAGCAAAGATAAGAACCGCGAGTGTGCCTTTGCTATGTCGCATCTCCTCGCCTTCGGGATGGGTGAGCAGGATCAGATCGCGGTTTCCGGCAAGAAGCCGGAGTGTGTCCCATGAGCCGAAGGCAACGATGGTGTCACCGGCGGCAAGCGGGATATCCGAGAAGTCGACACGGTTCTCGGTCTCTCCGCTGACATGGAGGATCGGCTCAATTGAGAACCGCTGCCGAAACCCGATCTCACGCGGGGTCTTCCCGATGATGGAAGCCTTTGGCCGGACGGTCAGTTCTGCAAACCCGAATCCCTCGCCATCCAGGATCTCTTTCAGCCTGCTGTCGTCGACGGTGGGGATACAGCCTGAATCCTCGATAAACCTCTCAAAGTTCTCAGCAGATCCGAGGAATGCCAGCTCCTGGGAAGGCTCGAGACGGGTTGAGCGTGACGGAGCGACTGTGATATCCTTGTAGGTCCTGACCGCGAGGAGATCGAGCCCGTACCGGACCTTGAAGAATGCCTCTTCACGGGTCTGCCCGATAAAGGGGGATTTTGGAGGGAGCGTGCAGGTACGCACCGGGTGGTCGATCTCCCAGATCTCTGCCACGGTCGGGCCAGGTCTCTTCTCCTCCTTCTGCGGGAGGATTGCGTTCCCAAAGAAGGCGAAGAGTGCGACCCCGGCGATTAAAAGGACAAGGCCGATCGGGGTGACGGCGAAGAGGCCGAAGGGCTCTGCACCTGACTGGCTGAGAAGGTCGTTTAAGACGATCAGGGGGCCGGAGCCGATCATCGTGATGCTCCCACCGAGGATGGCGGCAAATCCCATCGGCATCATCAGCCGGGATACCGGGATCTTTGTCTGTTTGCTGATCCTTCTCATCGCCGGGAGGAAGAGGGCGGCTGCCCCGATATTCTGCATCACCGAGGAGAGGAGGCCGACTGTGATACCGATCGTCGAGCTGACACGCCGCTCTTCTGTTCCGGCATACCGGACGATCGAGCGGGCGAGTCTGGAGGTGATACCGGTCCTCTCGATCCCATAGCCGAGGATCATCACCCCTGCCATCGCCATAACCGCATTTGAGGCAAAGCCTGATACCGCTTCCATTGGTGTGATGAGGCCAAGCCACGCAAGAGCAATTGCAGCGCCGATTGCGACAAGATCGATCCTGATACGGTCACTCACAAAGAGGATGATCGTGACAAGAAGGACAATCCCAACAAGCAGGATGCCGGTATCCATTGAGAACAACTGGTAATACGGTGGATAGAATAAAAAAGGTTGCCTCAGGCACGGGAGAGCCGTGCTGCTGTCAGGTGGCGTCTTAAGGTTTCTGCTGCTTCGGTATCTGAACCAAAGCAGTCGAGGAGGGAACGGATCTGCTGGATCGTTTCCGGATGCAGCTCGTGCTCCATGAAACAGGCGTCCTTCTCGGCAACAGATTCAGGAACTTTCAGGAGCAGAAGAAACTCCTTGAGGGTCTCATGACGGAGATGAACCGATCTTCCGATCGACTCGCCTTCCGGCAGGAGGACAACCCCTTCGTATCTCCGGTACTCAATTAAGCCGAAGGAGTGGAGTTTCCGGAACATCTCAACAACGGTTGATGGCCTGACTCCGAGTTCATGGGCGACATCTTTTGTCCGGGCATATCCCTTGGTGCTCGTGACCCGATAGATTGCCTCGAGATAGTCTTCTGCCTTTCGTGAGAGGTTCTTCACGTTACATCCTCTGTTTCTGAGAGGTATAGAATGTTCGCCTCCCTGGTGCCGGTGCTGCATATACAATAATCTCCTGAACTGGTGATATATCTGGTATTTGGTTGATAAGTATGTCGACCGAAAAGTATTCGGATTAAGCGTAAGAACCGGGATATAAACTCAAAAGGGAGAACGGAGAAGAGTGCCCGGTGGCTGGTGCATTCAGCATATCATATCGGGGCACCTGGATGAGGTTTTGGTAACCATTGGCTGAAGTGATGGTATTCCATTGAATAGCCCGGACAGCAGGGCCTCCGCAAGCCTTCGTCCGGGAGGGTATGATCTTCTTCTTTTCTTCACCTCCTGTCTGTTCTGTCCTGCGACCCCGCCAGATCCCCACTACTTCCCCATATGCCGGGGACTGCGGGTCGCTATTCTACTCTCTGTAGTTTGGGAGAGATGAGGTGATCCCAAACATGATTGGTTTTTTCCCAAATCTCCGAATGATCAGTTGGTGAAACGCCTGCTCCCGAACGGGTGATGGCTCCTCCCTTCCGATTGACCCATGCTCTCCCTGATCATTGTTTTGTGGCCCTTTCGATGGACATATATCCCACAATGCATGATAGAAAGGTATGGATCAGCCCGGAGATCGGAATCTCCAGATCACCATTGTTATCCTTGCCCTCCTCCTTGCCTCAGCAGCAGAGCTGATCTTTCATGCCGGATATGGTGTTGTAACGGCCTATACTCATCTTTATTATATCATTATCATCGTCTCAGCCTTCTATTTCAGGTACTATGGTGTGGCCGCTGGCGGGTATCTCGCAGTCGTGCATCTCTACGCGGAGTTTGTGCTGACAGGAACGGTGACGACGGATGCGGTTCTCCGTGCGGGTTCCTTCATCACTACAGGGGTTCTCTCAGGGTATCTCTTTTCGACATATATCAGGCAGGGCCATGTCAGGGAAGTGCTGGAGGATAGCATGTACCGGGTGCGTGCGATGATGGTGAGCGAGGGTGATATCGTGAAGATGAGAAAGGCGGTTGATCTCCCGGCTCTTCTGAATGTCCTTGCTCATGGTGAGCTGGATCAACGCTATCTGGCAATCGATGCCCTCGGCCTCCTCCGCGACCCCCGTGCGATCGAGCTCCTTGTTGAGACCCTGAAAAGCGATGCATATTCGGGGCTCCGGTGGAAGGCGGCAGAAGCGCTTGCCCGGATAGGTACGCCTGCTGTTGGTCCCCTGATAACGCTCCTTGATGATCCTGATGAGGATGTCCGGTGGAAGGTGGCGATCGCTCTTGGGGAGACCGAAGACCCACGGGCTGTTGCACCCCTCCTTTCACTTATTGATGATCCGGATTCCTATGTGAGGAGCAGGGCCGCGCTTGCCCTCGGCACGATTGGCGAACCTGCTCTTCCCGGTCTGCTTGCCTTCCTGTCATCCCCTGATCCGGCGAAAAGGGCAGCTGTTGTTGTTGCACTTGGGGGAATCGGATCAGATCAGGTGATCCCGCCCCTCATCGATGCCCTCTTTGATCCCGTCGATATGGTCAGCCTTGAAGCGGCAATGTCTCTCGCAAAGATCGGCTCCCCGGTAATCCCCCTGCTCCATGGTGCCCTTACATCTGCCTCTCTCAAAGATCGGCGTTCTCTTCTGCTGGATCGGGGCCTTGCTGAAGCCATCACCGGGATCTATGCGGATGCAGATTCCAACCAGCGTATGCAGCTTGCATCTTCTCTCGAAGAACTCGCCGATCCAACCCTCTTACCTTTCATTGAAGAACTGATGGCTGGGAAATCAGAATAAATGCCTATATTGCCTTTTTTTTGAGAAATATGCCTGATATCGGTAACCTTTATTGGCTGGGGAATACCAGATCTCTCCTGTGTACGGGAAATACGGGTATGAATATTGTGTCGAGAAAGAGGATCTGAAGGTCTGTTTCTCAAAAGACGATGATTTTCTCCGGTACCACCGCAACCTCGGCGGATCGATTGTGGAGCGGATCATCGCCTCTGAATCCGGGACGGTGATCATCAACCCCGTGGAGCCTTTGAACCTGCCTGATGAGGTAACCCGGTTCCTTGAGATCCGGTTCGAGCCGATCGAGATCGAGCCGGAGGCAACACGCAGGATTTATGTCACCTTTCCGATCGAGATCGCGGTCTTCCTCATGAAGAACGATGCGTACCGGTGCATTGATATCTTCTCAAGGCTTCCGCAGAAGTACTCTCTCTATGGACCGACCGATTCCGGTGTGATCACCCGGTATCATTGGAGTAAGGTCTTCTTCAGGCGCCCCGATCCTGATCCAAGCCTTTATGGAGTCGTTGAGCTGGATCTGATGAATACGACAAAGAACTGGGTAGAGGTCTCCCGTGTGGTCTTTGAGAGCTATGGGATGAAGATCTATTATGATCAGGATCTCGTCTCATTGAGTGCCGGTTTGAAGATTGTCAAGCCGAAACTTGCCTATACCGCATTTGAGGACAAGCCAATCCGGACCGGTATGCAGAAGTCGATCGAGCTGTATTACTCCCGGAAACTCTCTGTCGTTGATAATATGGCGTACTATACAATGGAGGAGGGGCTGGTCTAGATGAGTGCCATTGATGATACGGTCGAAAGTACCGGGTCGGTCTTTGATCTGCTTTCAACATCTGTTCTTGGGGAGATCACCCTTCTCGACATCCTCTGGGTCGCAATCATCGCCATTGCCGGTGTTATTATTGTGCGCATCGTCAGGATGTGGCTAAAACGGAGTCTGGGTGAGAAGATGCCGAAATCGGATCTCGATCTCGCGATCACCCTGGTCTCATACTTTGTCTATATTGTGGTGATCCTCACTATCCTCCCCTATCTCCACTTCGATCTCTCCGGCCTCTTTGTTGCAGGAGGTATCATCGCAGTCGCCATTGCGTTTGCCACCCAGAATATCGTAGCGAACCTGGTATCTGGAATTTTCCTGCTCTTTGAGCGGCCGATCAAGATCGGTGACAATGTCTCCATCGGATCGCTGACCGCAACAGTCCAGAAGATCCAGATCATGTCGACGATTGTCCGGACATATGATGGTACCTATGTCAGGGTTCCAAACTCCAAGCTCTTCACAAGCGATATCACAAACCTTGTGATCCACCCGGCACGCCGGTTTGATTACACGATAGGTATCCGGTACCAGGATGATGCAAAGAAAGCGATCGCAATCATCAAGGGGATGATCGAGAAAGAGCCGTATGCCTTGAAGAGCCCCGGACCATCTGTCTATGTGGACAAGCTCGATGAATCGAGTGTCAATATCGTGGTAAAGATCTGGGCGCCATCCCTCTTCTGGTGGGGGCTCCGGACAGAGCTTCTCTGGAAGATCAAGGTTGAGCTTGAGAAGAACGATATCCAGATCCCCTTCCCGCAGCAGGAGGTCTGGTTCAATAATATCCTCAAGACAGATATGAAAGCAGTAAGAGGTCCCCCCCCGATAAAGGATATTCCCTTCCAGGAGGGGGCGGAGCCCGATGCAGAGATCGGAAAACCCAGGCCCGGGGATACCCATGACTGGTAGGATAGCGATCCTTGAACTGAAGAAAACGGTCGGTGAGCCCGATCTTGCTGCCCGGCGATCAGCAGAGGAGGCGCTTGCCGCCCTTGGCCCTGATGTGGTACCGGAGATCGCGAGCGCACTTCGAGAGGCTCCGCAGACGATGCGGTGGTACCTTGCACGGGCGATCGCCCGGATGGGTATTCCAGCATTTGAGCCGGTTCTTGAGGCGATCAGGAGTTCTGATGATCCCGAGGTGCGGCGGTATCTGACTGCATCGATTGCGGCTATGGGTGAAGCGGCAATACCGCTCCTTGTCAGGCTGCTCGTGGATGATGATGTCGCAGTCCGCGGGGCAGCGGCACTGGCACTCTGCCGGATTGGTGGACCCGCAATGCCTGCATTGAAAGAGGCATCTGAGGGGGATGATCCACTCCTTCGGAACTCAGCCGGGCTCGTCCTCTTCAGGATGGGTGAAGAAGGGATACTTACGCTTCTTTCAGAAGACGAGGAGTAACAGAGCCATGGAGCTTCCAGCGATGTCGCCAGCGATGGAAGCCTATCTTGCTTCCCTGAACCGTCAGCTTGAGGAGGCCCTCTCGATAGCAAAGGAGGCACGATCACGGGGTATTGATCCCGCAATAACCCCGGAGATCCCAATCGCGAGCGATCTTGCCGATCGGGTTGAAGCACTTCTTGAGATCCCCGGTGTGGCGGCACGGATCCGTGAGCTTGAATCCGGGATGTCCCGTGAGGAAGCAGCTCTTAAGATCGGGGATGATTTTGTTGCCCGGAAGTTCGGCGAGACATCGCGTGAGGAGGTCGTTGATCACGCGATCCGGTGTTCGATGGCGCTCCTGACTGAGGGTGTCGTCTCTGCTCCCAAGGAAGGGATTGCGAAGGTGGGGTTTGGCAGGAACGATGACGGTACCGAGTACCTCAAGATCTATTATGCCGGGCCGATCAGGTCCGCCGGTGGTACTGCACAGGCACTCTCGGTGCTTGTCGGCGACTACGTGAGGCAGGCGCTTGGGATCAACCGGTATATCCCGCGCCAGAATGAGATCGAGCGATATATCGAGGAGATCAGGCAATACAATAATATCCTGAGCCTCCAGTATTCACCGACAGACGCAGAGCTCCGGCTGATCATCGGGAACTGCCCGGTCTGTATCGATGGCGAGCCGACCGAGAAGGAAGAGGTCTCGGGGTACCGGAACCTTGACCGTGTTGAGACAAATGCCGTCCGCGGCGGGATGGCGCTTGTTATTGCAGAAGGGCTCGCCCTGAAGGCCCCGAAAGTCCAGAAGAATGTCAGAAAAATGAAGATGGAGGGCTGGGAATGGCTCGATCAGCTCGTTTCAGGTGCGAAATCAGGTGATGATGAGGTAGTGAAGGGGATCAAGCCCAAAGACAAGTTTATCCAGGATACCATCGCCGGCAGGCCTGTCTTTGCCTACCCGATGCGGAAAGGCGGGTTCCGGCTCCGGCTCGGCCGTGCGAGAAATACCGGGCTTGCCGCAGGCGGACTTCATCCTGCAACGATGCACATCCTCGGAGAATATCTCTCCCCCGGTACCCAGATGAAGGTGGAACGTCCCGGAAAGGCGGCAGGGATTGTGCCGGTCGATTCGATCGAAGGGCCGACGGTCCGGCTCAGGTCAGGTGAGGTGCGTCGGATCGATTCCGAGAAAGAGGCAAAGGCGGTTGCAAACGAGATCGAGTATATCCTTGATGTGGGTGAGCTCTTAATCAGTTACGGGGAGTTTCTTGAGAATAACCATCCCCTGATCCCTCCCTCCTACTGCGAGGAGTGGTGGCTCCAGGAGGGCGGCCCCCGGCATCCCGCACATGAGATGGAGGCGATCAGCTTTGCACTGAATGGTGCATATCTTCATCCCGACTATACCTGGTATTTTGATGATCTTACCCAGAAGGAGTTCTGCCGGCTCGCTGATCTTGTGGTGGAGCGTGGACGGATGGAAGATGGCGTACTGAGAGTACGCCATGATCCCGAGGTGAAGGGGCTGATCGAGGAGACGCTTGTTCCACACACGTTGGAGGGGGATGAGATTGTTCTTCGTACCTGCTATTCATTCCTCGCCTGCCTCGGACTCGGCCTTGATCTCTCGCGCCGCCCCGGCTGGGAGAGCCTGCCTGATTGCACAAACGGCCTTCCCTGTGCGGCTCACCTGAGCGGGTTCAAGCTTCGTTCAAAGGCAGGAACCCGGATCGGCGGCAGGATGGGCCGGCCCGGAAAATCCGCCCCAAGGAAGATGAAGACCGCACCGCATGCCCTCTTCCCGATCGGAAACGATGGCGGTGCCCGGCGTTCTTTCCAGGGTGCGGGCGCAAAGCGGCGGCAGGAGACGATGGGGGATGGGGATCTCTATATCGATATCGAGACGCAGGGGCAGATCTCAATTGAAGTGGGTGAGCGGCGGTGCACCGTCTGTGGTGAAAAAACCTTCTGGAACCGGTGTGCCTGCGGAGGCCACACAGTGCCTGTTTTCCGGTGCGTTCACTGCAACAAGGAGGTTACAGACGGTGACCGCTGTCCCCGGTGCGATGCCCCCCTCAACTGCAACTTTGAGGTTGAGGTGAATATCAAAAAGGAGTATGAATCGGCGCTTACCACTCTCGGGATGGTTCAATCAGACCTGAAGCTCCTGAAGGGCGTGAAAGGGCTGATCTCCCGTGAGCGGTCGGTTGAGGCGATTGAGAAGGGGATCCTCCGGGCGGTCCGGGATCTCTTCGTCTTCAAGGACGGAACCGTCCGCTATGATATGATCGATCTTCCCCTCACCCATTTCCGGCCATCCGAGATCGGGGTGTCGCCTGAGAGGCTCCGTGAGCTTGGATACCTGAAGGATTATGAGGGGAGGGATCTGGTGGATAGCGAGCAGATCTGTGAGCTGAGGCCCCAGGATATACTCGTCTCAGAGGATTGCGGCGAGTATCTCCTGAAGGTGGCAGGGTTTATGGATGATCTCCTCGAGAAGGTGTACGGCCTGCCCCGGTTCTATAATGCAGAGAAGCCTCAGGATCTCGTCGGCCAGCTCTTAATCGGGCTTGCTCCGCATACGAGCGCGGGTGTGCTTGCCCGGCTGATCGGTTACTCGAAGGCACTTGTCGGGTATGCTCATCCCTTCTTCCATGCGGCAAAACGGCGGAACTGTTTCCACGGCGATACCGAGATCGAGGTGTACGGGCAGTCCGGCTGGAAGAAGATGCCGATCCGGGAGTTTGTCATTGAGAATTTTGATATCTCCCAGCCGGGATGCGACCGGCTTGGGACCTTCTATTCAGATCCGGCCTCCCCCCACATGCTGATTGCAGTGGATACGAACGGAAACCAGAAGATGCGGAAGGTCACCTCGGTCTCGGTACACCGTGCCCCGGCACATCTCATCCTCTTTGAGACAGAACGTGGAAAAAAGCTCGCGGTAACCCCGGATCATGCGATGCTTGTCTGGGACTGTGCGTATCTCCGAAAGATCCGGGCACTTGAGGTGAAGCCGGGGGCACGGGTGCCGGTGCTGGAAGGGGGAATAGTGATTGCAGATACGATCAAGACTGCTGAACCTGTTCCCTGCCTTGATGACCGGGTGTACTGTGTGACGGTGGCAGATGATCACACCCTCCATGCAAACGGGATCTTCTGCGGCCAGTGTGATGGTGATGAGGACTGCGTGATGCTGCTTCTGGATGGCTTAATAAACTTCTCGCGGTCGTTTCTGCCGGAGACACGGGGCGGCTCGATGGATGCCCCCCTTGTCCTGACGAGCCGGATCGATCCGAGCGAGGTCGATAAGGAGACGCTGAACGTGGATGTGATGAGCCGGTATCCGCTCTCTGTCTATGAAGCATGCCTCACCTATACGGCACCAAAGGAGCTTGAGCGCGTGGTGGATCACGTGGAGCTTCGGATCGGCACCCCCGGCCAGTATGAGGGGTTCTCATTCACCCATGATACGACCGATATCTCGGCAGGGCCCGCAACGACGATGTATACCCGGCTTGGGTCGATGGTTGATAAGCTGGATGCGGAGCTTCTCCTTGCGAAGATGATCCGGGCCGTGGATGAGGACGATCTCGCAGAGCGTGTCCTGACAACGCACTTTATCCGCGACATGATCGGGAACTTAAATGCCTTCTCAAAGCAGGGGTTCCGGTGCGCCCGGTGTGGGTCGAAGTTCCGGCGGATGCCGCTTGCCGGGAAGTGCCGGTGCGGAAACAAGATCATCGCCACCGTCTCGGAAGGATCAGTGAAGAAATACCTGGCGGCATCGCTCTCGATCTGCGAGCAGTTTAAGGTCTCCGAGTACACAAAACAGCGGATTGCCGTGATCGACGCCTCGATCAACTCGACATTCGGGGAAGAGGTGAAGCTCCAGCTGGGGCTTGCGGATTTTATGTAGATCGAGGAATGTTTTTTGCATTGGAGCGCAAATATATGTCCTTCAGTGCGAGTGTTACCGAGAGGCCAAAGGTGATCGACTCAAGATCGATTCCCGTAGGGGTTCGCAGGTTCGACTCCTGCCACTCGCATCAGGATATCAGGCTCGATTCTTACCAGGTAGCAGTGTCTGCTTTTAGACCTCCCAACTTCTCAATTTGAGAGGGTTATTCTCTTATAGAATTAATAAATAGCACGATTTCATCGACATTAGTATATGGGTTTGTCAGGGTGGAGAAGAGGTTCGATCCGTTTTCCTGATGATACTGCCTGAGCCTTCGAGCGTTCTCCAATGCCTGATGCTCATTCCCCATTAAATTCTCAAATATATTCTCGACATTGGGTTTTGTGTAATCCTTTTCAAACACACGGAGTTTAGCTGTTGCCTCTTGTGATCCGAGTGAATCCTGAAGATACCGATAATGGAGCAGGAGCCACACTTCAAAATCCGGGTTAGAATGGATTAAATGCATATGGGATCTCAGTGGTTTATGTAATTTCAGCTTATTTCGAGCATTATCTATCTCCGAATCTGAAAGGGTATCTACATCAAATACACAAAATATCCTGTCCTGGCCATTTAGAGGGGGTAAATGTGTTTGAATGTAACCCTCGGCATATTTGATATATTGGGATGGAGATTTGATGTTTGGTTGTACCGTCACGATTCTGATATTCCTGTTTCCATGAATATTCCTCTTCTTTAACTCGAAATAATTGAGTTCTGTCTCTCCATCAGAGAAGATGATGACAAGGGTTCGTAAAGGGCGCTGCTGAGATCTCCGCGTATGTGCCACATTATAACCCCCTTTCCATGATATCCGGCACTCCCCCGTATCTTCCGGAAAAATAGTTCTTCTCTATTGACCGATCCAGCCTCTTTTCGTAATCAAAAAGGGAATACAGATCGGTATTTCTGGTATTCTTCTTCTTTTCAGTAAACCAGATCTGTTCCCTTCGGAAGATATCGGCTGATAAAAGCCGCGTATTATGGGTAGTTACAATCAACTGTGAATTCATCCTGTTGATCTTATTGCTATGGAAGAGACGGAAGATGTACGTGATTAAATCCGGGTGGAGCCGTGTATCAAACTCGTCAATAATAAGGACTCGCTGATGATTCTCAAATGCATCCCGGAATAATCCAAGCAGGTTAAAGAAGATCTGGGTTCCAGCAGATTCAAATTCAGAGAATGTATTTGTGATCTGATGGCCGTCATCCCGGGTATGTACGCTCTTTAATTCTGATGTCATTATAGCTCCATCAGGAAGAGGTTTTTTCGTATCTTTTTCAATGAATTGAATGACGATATCGGGAATATCTGTTCTCTTCAGGGTTTTTATAGTGCCTGATACATCATGAATATCAAAATCGGCAAAGTTTAGCAGATTAATTATTTTATCCTTATTCTCCTGTGATCTGTTCATATAGTTAATCGTGTATCGGTCACCAATATCCATGATGGAATCCAGATAATTTAAATTCTCATTAAACCACTTAAATGCCGGTCCAAAGGGTTTGTATTCATTATTTGCTTTTGAGAGGAAGAGGACATTATTTCCTGTGTGGCGAAAAAGCCCCTGTTGCTCATCATCATCCTGGTATGCCTGGAGATCATTTTGATTCCGGATAAAGATCGTCTTTTCGCTTTTTCCTTTGAAATACACGAGTTCCTCGGATATTATTTCATCTGCATTATAGGAGAATGAATAGCGGTATTCCGTTTCATCGATGATGAAGTTAAGTGAGAAAGTTGTTGGTTTCTCTGCATACTCAGAATTCAGGATGAATGGAAAATATGGGATTTTATCTCCTTTATTGAAATTTCGGGACATACGAACAATAAATTGCATCAGGTCAAGAGCGCGGATCTGGTTTGTCTTTCCCGATGCATTCGCTCCAAAAATGACAGCGCTTTTCAGTAATTTCGTTACCCCCGTAACTCCATCAACCCGGATTAAGTTCTCCGCCTTCTTCCTCTCTTTCGAAGGTACCATGCTAAATGTTGTCTTTTCAGAGATGGAACGGAAGTTTTCCACACTATATTCTATCAGCATATACTATACTCAGATCTCCTGAAAGATAATGGTATTGGTAGATTATACGATTTTTTCGTAGAATCTCTCAATATTCTAACGTCCCTGAAAACCCATGCATTTGCCATCATATTGTATTATCTATCCAAAATGCACTTCTCTCTCCAAAACTGTGCAATGATGAAAGGATCAGGTGATCGATCATTTCCGGGTATTCTCCAGCAACTCCAAAAGCTCCATACAGTAAAACCCCTCTTTCTGAAACTCTGCGACATCTTCAATTTCACGGGCAACAACGCCGGGCGAGACCTGGTAGGAGAGCCCCTTCACTGCGGGTAGTTTTGCTTTTAATGACGTGAGAATGGAATATGCCTCGGAGCGGGTGAGTGCCGTGTTCATGATCTCAACTGCAAGATCTGCCCCCTCGGATATTGCGAGGAGATCGATCTCGTCGCCCCGGCGGTTCCACCATGAGCCGACTGCCGGTGATAAAGAGGAGCGAGAGGTTCTGTGCATAAAGGTGTTCCATCAGCCTGAGCTCTTCTCTCCTGCCCTAGAATTTGATAATGATTATAATTACAATTATTATGGGTATAATTATTGTTGGGGGTTTACCGAGGAGCGACTTATAGTATACTATAACAAAAAGCCTGAAAAACTTTCAGTATACTATAAGTTTTATCATCCCCCGGCACAATAGTATCGTAGAGGTGCATGATGCAGGAGCTGTCAAAACTCGCGATCCTTGAGATCCTCGGGGAATGGAACTACTGGGATCGGGACTTTGAAACATATGTGCAACGACCGGCATATCGTTCCATCCTTGAGCGGTACAGGAGATCGAAAGAGATCGTCGTCCTGACAGGAATACGGAGGAGCGGAAAATCAACGCTTTTGAAACAGGAGATGGAAGCACTTGCAATGAGCCGTGATAAGAAAGAGCTCCTGTATATCAATTTTGAAGATCCCAGGCTCTCTGAAGATGCAGATCCACATACCCTCGACCTGATTCTTGAGACATACCGGGAAGCGATCAACCCTGACGGCGAGGTCTTCCTCTTCCTTGATGAGGTACAGTATGTTGACCGATGGGAGAGGTGGGTTCGAACAGCCCATGATCTTAAGAAGGCAACGATCTATATTACCGGATCATCATCAAAGCTCCTATCCGGCGAGGTGGCATCATCGATCAGCGGGAGATATCTTCAGATTGCCGTCTATCCTCTCAGATTTTGGGAATTTCTCTCTTTCAATGGCATTGAATGCCGGACTATCGCTGATTACTCAACGAAAAGGAGAGAGATTAATCAGCTTTTTGATAATTACCTTAGATATGGTGGTTTTCCAAAGGTCGTCCTTGTTGATGAGGATCTGAAGAAGGAAGAGCTTCTGTCGTATTTTAACACGATCCTTTTGCATGATATTCTGGCACGCTATGGTCTGAAAAACTATGATATGCTGAAGAAACTCGTTGAATACATCCTGACAAATGATACGAAACAGAACAGTGTGAACAGTATCAGTAAGGCGCTTTCGTACAATTATGCCACCGTATCCGATTATGTCGATTACCTCAAAGCAACCTACATGATAGCGGAGCTTCGAAATTATGATCACTCCCTGAAGAAACAGCTGAGAAGTGATGTGAAATATTATTGCATCGATACCGGTTTTGTCAATGCAGTTTCTTTCCTCTTCTCCGAGAATATCGGCCGTTTATACGAGAATATCGTCTTCAATGAGTTCGTCCGCCGGGGGCAGGGGACAGGTCTCTTCTTTCTGAATGAAGGGGGGTATGAATGCGATTTTATCACGCAGGAGAAGGGCCGGATCACCGGTGCATACCAGGTCTGCTATGAGCTGCATGACAATAATATGGAACGGGAGGTCGCCGGTCTCGTCATGGCATGCAGAAAGTTCGGTCTGACGGAAGGGACGATCATCACCGAACACCAGCAGAAGACGATTGAAGTGGATGAAATGAAAATTGAGGTCGTTCCGGTGACGGCGTTTCTGGTGGGTTTTAGGTGATACTGTGGTTAAACTGATAAATATTTTTTAGAATGTGGCTGTTTGCTGGTGAAGTGGTCGGCTGAAGAACTAAAAACGAACTCTTAAAACAGGAATGGCTGGAGAAATAAGAGGAAAATGATCCTACGCCCACATTTCCTATCATATACACCATATCGGAACAGTTATGGTCTTATACCCGTATTTTCTTATATGCCGCCTGCCGGTAAACCGGTTTTTCGGATCCTCCTCGTGGATGACGAACCCGCTCTTCTGGATGTGGGAAAGCAGTTTCTCGAAGAATCCGGAGACTTTTCAGTAACCTCCGCAAGCAACGCAGAGGAAGCTCTCTCCCTCCTCAGGGAGCAGGATTTCGATGCGATCGTCTCGGACTACCAGATGCCGGGGATGGATGGTATCTCGCTGCTCCAGTATCTCCGGGAGATGGATAGCTCGACTCCCTTCATCATCTTCACCGGGAGGGGAAGGGAAGAAGTGGTGATCGACGCCCTAAACTGCGGCGCAGATTTCTATATCCAGAAAACCGGGGGATCAGCTGCCCTGTTTGCAGAGCTCCGGAAGAAGATCGAGTACGCGATTGGGAAGAAACAGGCAGAAGACGCACTCTGGAGAAGTACTGAGATATTCAGGACATTGGTGGAACAGTCAAACGAAGGGATCATCATCGTGGATTTCAATGCACGAATCCTCTTTGCAAACCCCCGTGCATCAGATATCATCGAGAGCGATCCGGATATGGACACAACCGGCAGTATCAATGCCCTGGATTTCATTATCTCCCCTGACGAAAGGGAGAGTGCCGTTGAAGCTCTTGCTAAAATCCAAAGCGGGAATGAGCCTTTTGATCTGAAGTACCGGATCAAAACACTCAAAGGCAATGAGAAGGTTGTGGAATGTGTCGGGAATCTCATTGAATTTGGTTTTATCCCGGCAATTCTCCTCTCTGTCAGGGATATATCAGGACAGATCAAGGCTGAAAATGCACTCAAAGAATCCGAAAAGAGGCTGAGAATGCTCTTTAAGCATACCCCGGTCTCACTGGCAGTCGTCTCCCTTGAAGGCGGGGTCTTTCTGGATATCAATGATATGTTTGAGGAGCGTTTCGGGTACTTGCGGGATGAGGTGATCGGAAAGACTGTGGAAGAACTTGATCTTCCTGTACCCGGTTTTGAATGGGATGCCTTTTACTCGGCAGTCAGGGAAGGCAGGCAGGTCAGGGGCATGGAGCTCTGCTGCCGGAGACGGTCCGGCGAGATCTGCATCTGCCGCCTCTCTTCATCATTTGTCACGATAGATGACAGGCCCTGCATACTCTGTTCAGTTGAGGATATAACCGATATCAGGGCTGATGATGCGGCGTAAGAGAGACTGAGAAAGGTGGGCTCCGGGCCTCCGCCTATCCCTGCCGCCATCCCCCTTCAGGCACCAGCATCTCAAACCTTGCTCCTTTCCCATATTCCCCGGTCTCGGCAATCATAATCCCGGTGATCGCCAGAATCTCCTGTGAGAGAAAGAGCCCAAGGCCTGTATGCTTCCCAAAACCCCGCTCGAAGATCCGCTCCTTCTGGTCGTCAGGAACACCCGGCCCATCATCCTCCCAGATGATGTCGAGCCGGCCATCCCGCTCTTCGCACCGGATCTCCACCCGGCTCGCCCCTTCGGCATGCCGGAGGGTATTCTCCATGAGATTTTCGAAGACCTTCTGGATCATCGGATCGGCAAAGACGGCGGTTTCATCAGAGAGATGCCGGATGATGGGTAGCCGGCCATCATCAATCACCTCGATTAAACTGGCGATCGAAAGCCAGGTGGGTGCCTGCACCCCCAGGTTCTCATACTGGCGGGTAAACTCGATCTGCCGTTCGATCGATTTGACCGCCTTCTCAATATCAGCGAGGTACATATCCTGCTGCTCACCCTCTTTCTCTCTCTTCAGCCAGATATAGCCGTCAATCACCATGATCTTGTTCAGGATATCGTGCCGGGTGACACTGGAGAGGATCTGGAGTTTCTTGTTGGCGGCCTGAAGCGCCTTCTCCTCTCTCTTTCGGCCGGTGATATCGATACAGGAGCCCATCATAGCGATAGGAGTTTCAGAAGCATCACGGACAAGGCTTGTGGCAAGCTCAAGGATGATCTCTGATCCATCTTTTCTGGTTCCGGACACCTCACCCGACCAGCTGCCGTTCTTCTGTATTGATTCAGCTATCTCCCGGCCACTAGCTTCAGCCGTCCACAAGGAGAGGATAGACCGGCCAAGTACCTCGTCCTGATCAGAAGCCCCCCACATGGCGATGAATGCGGGATTGGCATAGGTGATATCTCCGGAGAGATTGGTGATGACAAGGCCGTTTAATGATGCGCGAACGGCGGCATCCTTTAACAGAAGCTCTTCTTCAGCGAGCTTTTGTTCGGTGATATCTTCAAATATTGTGGCAAACCTGCCCTCCCCTGTCCGGTATGCCGAGATGATGAAGTGCCTCTTCAGGGGTTGGAAGTAGGTTTCAAAGATTACCGGTTCTCCAGACCGGACCACACCTGCATACTCTTCAAGATAAGGCGGATCACCGGCACCGTATATCTCCCGCCCTGTCTTCCCGATGGTATCCTTCCACCTGACTCCAAGTACCCTCTCATACGAGGCATTGATCTCAATGATCCGATAATCTTCTGGTTTCCCATCCTCGCTGTAGATGAGTTCGTGGAGGGCGGATCCCTCGATCATATTCATAAAGAGGGACTTGAACTTCTGCTTGCTCTCCAGAAGCGCCTTCTCTGCCTTTTTTTGTTCTGTGATATCATGGAGGACTTCGATTAAAAGCTCGATCTCGCCGTTCTCATCAAGGACCGGGTTGCTTGTACATTCCATGAACCTCCCAAGCTCCGGTACATACCGCTCGACTGTCTCCTGCTTCTTCGAGAGAACCGCCTGTGTGGTGGCACAGAGTTCACAGGGGCTGCTCCGTCCGATGATCTCATAACATCTCCTGCCCTGAATCTCCTCAGGTCTCAGGCCCAGGATCTCGTATCCTGCCTTATTGTACCTGACAATGGTATGATCGGGGAGCTGGAGGCCGACGATATCGGGGATGCCATCCAGCATCGCTTCGAGAAGCCTTTTGTTCCTATCCGCTTCAAACCCAGCTCTCTTCATCTCTGTCACATCGCGGCCCACAATGAGGATGGCAGTGGCAATCCCGTCGCTGTCACGGAGGAAGGTCATGGTATTATTCACCCAGATGCTTGATCCATCCTTTCTATATGTCTCAAGATCAAGGCTGACAACACCAACCGGTTCTCCGGCAGCCTCACGCTCCATTGCCTCCTGGAATGTCCGTTGGGCAACTATCAGGGATTCCGGTGCCAGCACCTCCCCAAGAGACTGTACTACAGCCTCATCCATAGAAAACCCTCTCAGGGATTCAACAGACGGGCTGACATAGGTAAACCTGAGTGAGAGATCGAGAATCGAGATCGTCTCGGTCATATTCTCGGTGATCAGCCGGTACAGCCGTTCGCTCTTCTGTAATGCTTTCTCTGCCTCCTTCTGCTCTGTTATGTCGGTATGGGTGCCGAGGAGGCGGAGAGGCCTCCCCTCTCCATCCCGGCTGACGATCTTTCCCCTGGCAAGGATCCATCTCCATCTGCCCTCTTTTGTCTGCATCCGGAACTCCAGGCGGAAACTCCCTCTTCCTTCCCGGATATGGTTCTGGATATGCTCTTCAGCCCGTTCAAGATCCCCGGGGTGAAGGAGCGATCTCCACGTTGCATAGGATCCCGGTAGCTCATCCGGTTCATACCCAAGCATTGTATACCAGCGTGAGCTGAAGAAGGCGTCTCCCGTGTTATAATCCCAGTCCCAGATCCCGTCATTGGCAGCATCCAGCGTGAGCCTGTACCGCTCCTCGCTCTCCTGAAGTGCCTCTTCTGATCGCCTCTGTTCTGTGTTGTCCCGGATGGTCTCGATCGCCCCGACGATATCCCCGCTCTCATTATAGAGTGGGGATGCCTTGCCTGCAAGGACAGCATACCTTCCCAGCGGCCGTGGCAGGGAGGTCTCTGCAATCAGTACATCCCGTTCCCGTGTGACTGATGCATACTTTGATCGCAGAAGCTCCTCATCAGAAAAGGAGATGAGATCGATCAGCAAGGGGCGGCGTTCCCCGTAAAAGGGGATTGCATATTCATAATTGCCCTTCCCGATCATATCGCCTGCAGGAACGCCGGTCATCTCCTCAATCGCCTGGTTCCATGCGATCACAATACCTTTGGAATCAATAGCGAAGGTGGGGTCAGGGAGGAACTGTATGATATCATAGAGCCGCTTTTCTGTCTCTTTAGCGAGCTTCTCAGCATTCTTATGGGCAACAGCGGAACGGATCATATTGGCAAGCTCGGCAAACTGGGACTTTGGATCGCCGCCCTTCTGGAGGTAGAAGTCCGCACCGCTGTTTAAGGCCTCGATCACAACATCCTCCCGGCCTTTTCCGGTGAATATGATGAACGGTATTGTATTGGCCGACTGCCTCAGGTGTTTGAGAAACGCGATCCCATCCATCCCCGGCATCTGGTAGTCTGAGACGATCGCATCAAATCGGTGTTCATCCATGAGCCGGATCGCCTCCCCGGCACTTCCTGTCGTAGTGACGGCGATATCTCCTGTCCGCTCAAGGAAGAGCTGCCCTATATCGAGGAGCGAAGGCTCGTCATCTACATAGAGAACAGAAATTGGTTGTACCTCAGCCCCGGTGGATGTCATCTCTACTCTATGATGAGCATTAAGGGTGAAAATACCTTCTCACCGATCAGGCTCTAAAAGAAAATCAGGACCTTGCATCACTTTTCTGCCAGGCCCCGGCAGGCACCAGCATCTCAAATCTCGCTCCTTTTCCATATTCACCGGTTTCTTCAATCGTAATTCCGGTGATTGCCAGGATCTCCCGTGAGAGGAAGAGCCCAAGTCCTGTATTCTCTCCATACCCCCGCTCAAAGATCCGCTTCTTCTGGTCCTCAGGAACACCTGCCCCGTCATCTTCCCAGATGATCGCAAGCTGCCCGTCCCGCTCTTCGCACCGGCATCCGACTCTTGTTGCATCATGGGCATGCCGGATGGTGTTATCCATCAGGTTGGAAAAGACCCTCTCGATCATCGGATCGGCAAGTACCTGGTATCCGGTGCAATCAGCAATAAGAGGCAGCTCTGAACCGGATATCGGAGAGAGGAGATCGTCAATAGCATGCCATGCCGCCCTCTCCACACCGAGCTCCTGATAGGTGCGGGTGAACTCAATCTGCCGCTGGATATCACTCCCTGCTCTCTCTATCTCACCCAGATACTTAGATAGCCTTGGATCATCAATCTCCATCTTTGTCAGATCGAGATATCCCAGAAGAGCCATGATCCTGTTCTGTATATCATGGCGGGTGATACTCGCGAGTATCTGGAGTTTCTTGTTTGCCATCTGCAGGGCATCTTCTGAGAGTTTTCTTTCAGTGATATCGGTATCTGTTCCCCAGTATCCAATAAGGCGGCCTGAATCGTCCTCAATTGGAATGCCGCTTGTGCTGACCCAGATGGTCTCACCATTCTTTTTATGAGCACAATTCTCAAACTCTGTGAAGGTCTCTCTTCTGGCAATGATCCCCATTGCTCTCTGTTTGAATCCCTCACGCTCTTTCTCTGGATGAAGCTCGTAAAAATGCATTCTTCCAACGATCTCTTCTGGCTTATACCCGGTTATCGCCTCCGCCTCCGGACTGATTGAAGTATAGAGGCCTTCTGCATCTATCTCCCAGGTATAGGCACGGCTCTGGTTTGCCATGATCGAAAAGCGGTATTCATTCTTCTCTTTCTCTTTTTCCGCTCTCCTCCGCTCTGTCACATCCGAGATCGTCACAATGATCCTGCCATCTGTGAGAAATACTGCATGAAATTCGATATCCTTTATCGTGCCATCCTTGCAGGTGACCTTAAATTCACGGCTCCTGACCTCCCCTTCTTTATCACTTTCCCATGTTGCGATCACTTCATCCCGGTAAGCAGGATCCGGGTATGTCCTGAGGAACCAATCCCCCACAGTCGGAATCTCTTCAG
This sequence comes from Methanocalculus sp. MC3, assembly GCF_054767395.1. NCBI lineage: Archaea > Methanobacteriati > Methanobacteriota > Methanomicrobia > Methanomicrobiales > Methanocalculaceae > Methanocalculus > Methanocalculus sp. MC3. Next base: position 432,439 of record NZ_BAABMP010000005.1, on the reverse strand, counting down.
CAGAATATCCGGTGATCTCCTCAACTCCCCTGTTCATGCGGAGTATCGTCCCGCCTGTATCAAAGATGATCACTCCAAGCGGGAGGCTCTCAAAGAGCCCTTCGATCAGGTCAAGCTGGCTTTTGAGGGCTCTCTCCATCTCCTTTCGTTTCGTGATGTCACGTGATACTCCGAGTATTCCAACAGGCTTCCCCTCCTCATCCCGGAGCAGCCGTGTCGAGTTCTCAACCAGTATTGTCGATCCGTCCCTGCAGTATTCTTCAGTCTCAAATGATACGGTTCTGTCCGGATCAGCGGTACCTAATGCTTCGGCTTCCATCTCCTTATTAAACCGATCCCGAAGTGCTGCATATGATGCAGGAGTCATCACCTCTTCGATAGTCTGTGCGAGCGACTCCTCCACGGTGAAGCCCTTCATCAAGAGAACCGAGGGGCTGATGTACCGGAGCGAAAAGTCCATATCAAAGATCCAGATATTATCAGCGGTATTATCTGCGATGAGCCGGTACTTCTCCTCGCTCTCTTTGATCCTCTCTTCAGCCTCTTTTCGTTCGGTGATATCTGTTGCGATCTCCATCCGGACAATGCGTCCGTCAATCCACTGAATTGCCACATCCCGGCATTCGTACCATCGTCCATTTACCGTATTTTGGAACTGCCAGATGTATACCCCGGCAGGTTTCCCGTCTTTATCAAGCAATTTATCATTTGTGCAGAACGGACATGGACCATCCTGGCCGTGTTGCAGGGACTTCCAGCAGATAGCACCTTCTACATTGCCCCAGGCATTTCGCCCGTGTTCGTTCTGAAAGAGAACCTCATATGTCTCCATGTCAGCAATATAAATGAAAGCATCAATGCTGTTAATGACGGTTTTCAGGCGATCATTGGATTGTTTGATGAGTTTCTCAACCTCTTTCCGCTCGGTTATATCCCGTGATACCCCGATAATACCAGTCGGCTGCCCATCATGATCGCGGAGGAACCGGATCGCATTCTCAACCAGTATCGTCGATCCATCCTTCCGGTACTTCTCAAACTCTATGTGAATCGTCCTCTCCGGATCTGCCTTTCCTGTAGCTTCAAGCGCCATCTCCGCGGCAAATTGTTTCTGTACCGATTCAAATGACCCGGGCGTCAGCATCTCCTGTAAGGACTGCCCCATCACCTCCTCCGGGGTATATCCCCGCATCTTCAGGACAGACGGGCTGATATACTGGATTTTGAGGTTGAGATCAGCGATCCATATCGTATCTGCGGTATTATCTGCGATGAGCCGGTACTTCTCCTCACTCTCTTTGATCCTCTCTTCAGCCTCTTTTCGTTCGGTGATATCCCGGATAACTCCCTCAATTCCTGCTGGTTTTCCGGAACCATCATAGATCTGGCGGCAGGATACTGAAACAGGGAGGAAGCTTCCATCTGCCTTTTTGAGCGTGACCTCATAGTCCCGCACTCCTCCCTCCTCTGCAATACGCCTTAAAATCTCCTTCCGCTCTTCAGGATATACCCAGAAATCAGAAGCAGGCTTGCCCATCATGGTATCCGGTGTATCATACCCAAAGATTCCGGCTGCCGAGGGGCTCAGCATCGTGACAATTCCATCTGCATCGGTTCTGTAGTAGATATCCTGGAGATTCTCGATGATGCCACGGAACTTCCCCTCACTCTCCTGAAGTGCCGCCTCCTCCTGTTTGCGGCTGGTGATATCGGTTGCGAGTCCCATGATGCAGGGCTCACCCGCAATAGTTACCCTTGATGCATGCACTTCGGCTGGGTAGATCGATCCATCCTTCCGCCTGTGCCGTGTTTCAAAGAACCTCTCCTCAGTGAGTGGTGTTTCCTGCCAGATCAATCGTTTATCATCTCTTTTATCTGCATCGGGGTCGATATCCGCGACATTCATCGAAAGGAGCTCTTCACGGCTGTACCCGGTGCTCTCTATCGCCTTCTGGTTGACATCAAGGATTGCTCCGTATTGATCGTGGAGGAAGAGCATCTGGCTTGCCCTGTCAACCAGTGTCCGGTACTTCTCCTCGCTCTTGCGGAGAGCCTCCTCTGTCATTTTCTGATCGCTGATGTCATGAAGCCGCTCAATGACGAGTTCCAGGTTTCCATCTTCCCCGAATACGGGGTTGCTTGTGCACTGGAAGTACTTCTGCATTTCGGGGACGAACTTCTCGATTGTCACGGCTTTTCCTGTAGCAACCGCCTCTGTTGTTGCACAGATCTCGCAGGGCTCATCTCTTCCGATCAGCTCATAGCACCGCCTGCCATCCACCTCTTCAGGCGTCAGATTGAGGGCATCGTATCCGGCTTTATTGTACCTGATAATGGTATGATCCGGCCGTTGCAGTCCGATGATATCCGGAACACCATCCAGCATCCCTTGAAGGAGCCGCTGAACGTCAGATATTTCAGAATTCGAACGCTTCATCTCTGAGATATCCCGAACCCATTCAAGGAAGAAATCGACGTTTCCATCTGCATCCAGAACCGGTATCACCCGGAGATCGATCCATCTGCCATCGGGGAGGAGCACCTCCCGATGAACCGGCTCCTTTGAGGCAAGAACCTCTTTTGCCTGGCAGTCCGGGCAGATGTCATCATAATCCCTGTATGTCCTGTAGCACTTTGTCTGTACCTGCCGTTTTTCTTCCGGTACAGCCCCAAAGCCCATCCAGTTGCTGTAGAGGATCGTCATCTCAGGATCGTGGATTGAGATCATATCCGGAACAAGGCTCATCACCCTCTTGAACCGCTCCTCACTCTCCCTGGTTGCCCTCTCTGCCCGGTGGAGATCAACCGCCCTCCGTACTTTCCTCTCAAGTTCGGCAAACTGGGATCTCGGATCCCCTCCTTTCTGGAGGTAGAAGTCTGCACCTGCATCAAATGCTTCGATGACGACCTCTTCCCGTCCTTTTCCGGTGAAGATGATGAACGGGGTTGTGTCGCCCCTCTCCCTCAGGGCCTTTAAAAATACGATCCCGTCCATGTCGGGCATCTGGTAATCAGAGACGATTGCATCATAGGATTGCGTCTCCAGCAGGCGAAGTGCATCAATTGCCGTCTCCTGTGTATCGACCCGGATCCCGGCGCTCCGCTCAAGAAATGCCTTTCCAATCTCAAGGAGCGCCGGCTCGTCATCCACATAGAGGAGTGAAATCGACGGATCATCGGATCCGGGGGATTGCATATCCTTGAATTGGTACCAAGAACAATAAACCTTCTTCAATGAATTTCCAGCCAAGTGGTTGATCCACATCCCTGTCCATACAGCCTTCCCGGTAGCACCGTGGGAACGCTTCCTTCACCCTTCTGAAAATCACTGTCCCTCCATCCGAATCAATGGAAATAATTATTGTCTCCATTCTCCTAATGACACAATATGCCGATCCCGGGTGAGATCTCCTCTCTCATTGAGACTCTATGGAAGCGGGAGATGCACCTGCCTGTTGATCCAAGGGTGGCGCTTTTAGCTGTCATCTGCTCCACCATTCTCAGCATTCTGCTGAGCATCCTCCTTCTCACCTCAGGCTTCTCAGATATTGCCCAGATCCTCTTCTTCATCCCGATCATCCTTGCCTGTCTCTTCTATCTCCGGCAGGGCCTCATCTACTCGATTATATTAGCGCTTCTGTACCTGATCATCCTCATTTCGGCAGCGGGTATCGATCATCTCGTAAACGGTGTAATCCGGGTTCTCATCTTTATTATCGTCGGCGCAGTCGTCACCTTCCTGATGGAAGGATGGATGGTAACAGAGCGGGGGCTCCGGGCACGGACCCTCGAGATAAATGCGATAAACGAGGCGCTCCAGAGGAAGAACGAGCAGCTTCTTGCACTTGAAGCCGAGATGCAGGCAAACCGTGAGCAGATCCAGCGGATGCAGCGGGAACTCCTCGAGACAAATGACTTCCTGAATAACCTTATCTCCTATACCAATGCCCCGATCGTCGTCTGGGATGCAGAAGGTACAATTACCCGGTTCAACACGGCCTTTGCACGACTCTCCGGTATCACTGCCGAGGAGGCGATAGGATCCGATCTCAGCATCCTCTTTTGCTCCGACACCTGCGAGTCTGCGATGGATCTGATCCAGGCGGCGAGTTCAGGCTCATCCTCCTGGGAGGCATGTGAGATACCGATCCGTACACGAAACAAGGATATCCGTGCCGTTATCTGGAATTCCTCAAATATCCTTGCAGATGACGGGAAGACGGTGATTGCCACTATCGCACAGGGCCAGGATGTGACTGATCTGAGGAAGACCGAAAAAGCCCTCGATTCAGCGAACAAGCAGCTAGAGATCCTGATGAACCTCACCAGAAACGATCTCAGGAAGGTTGCCCTGCTTCTGATCATCACTATTGCCACCTACATCTTCCTCTATGACTTCGTCTTCAGGATCGTGCAGGGGGGGCTCACGCTGGATAACATATTCTTCGGCCTTGCGGGCCTCTTCGCGGGTATCCTCGCCATCGGAGTTGCCCTTATTGCGGTTGTGAAAGCTGTCCTGATGGTGATGAGGAAGCGGGGTATGGTGATCCCGGAGATGCCGCAGATCTTCTCTGAGAAGAGTGTGGAACGTACACCCGGCGGTGAGGAGCCTGGCATGTCCCTGACACAATTCCTCACGCGAACCGAGGATAGTACTCTTGGACGGATCATCATCTACCTGATCATCGCAGAGTTTGGCATATTCTCGTCACGGACGATCGCTGCAGTAACAGCCGAGGCAGGGCTGACCTTCTTCATCATGTATGTCGGAGCCTGCTTCATCTTTATCAGGCTCGTCTACACAGACTATCTCGTCGGGTTGAGGCATTTCGGCATCGTATTCCTCCTCGGACTGATCCTCTCACTGATCCTCGGTCATTTCTGGGGAGGAATCCCGCTTGAGATCCTCTTCTCTCCCGAATACTTCGGATCAGAAGCCCTTGTCGCACTGATCACCGGGATCTCGCTCAGCCTGTTTATGTCAAGTAAATAGGGGATTGAAGGTTTTAACTTCTCAAAAGCTCTTCTTAGCCTGCCTCATTTCACGCCAAGGCAGATCTCAACACGATGGAGCTTCTCCGGATCTTCGTCCGGACAGTTGAGATAGTGCTCATATCCCGGCCTTGAGAGATCGAGTTCGACATTATTCTCCCCAAGCCATTCTGCCAGTGCACACCAGACGGGACCATACTCCTCAGGCCCGGTGAGTTCGGCCTTCATAACTGCATACTTTCCTCCGGGGAGGGTCTGCTTCCGTACCTCTCCCTCCGTGGGGATCTCTGTTCCGGGGGGGATCGTCATACAGACATCGACCCTCAGCTCTTCCGGCGGAGTGGTGTCGGGGTCATTGTAATAGGCAGATAACATCTGAGTCTCCGGCGAAATCAGCTGCTTTTCGCCTGCCCATCCGCAGAGCGTACCAAACAGCTTTTCAAAAACGCTCGCATTTCCAAGATAATTCCCTACAAATGTGACCGATGCGACCTCTCTCGCATCGATCTCCTGAATTTCCGGTGTAGATACATTCATCTAAAAGGGCGAGGAGACCCCGGCATTCATGCCGGGGAGGAATCGCCCGGAATTGAAACATAACGTATAAAATATGGTACAACCCATACCGATATAATGGCTATTCGAACGGTGTCAAACTATCTGCGACTGTCACAACGGCAGTATCACATTATCGACACACTCGCATACTATTCAAAGAATTTGTACAATGTTGCATTGTACAATACCCGGCAGCATTACTTCGAATATTGCGAAAATGCTCCGATCTTCCAAGCGGTTCGACCGGATATTGCTGCAAACGTCACCATCTGTATCGGTTCCTTTCTCCCCTATACCCGGAAAAAAGACTTTCCCTACAAAGATGTCTCAAATTATGTCCTGTCCCGCCAGAATGAGAACTATCCGCTGCTCCATAGTGATGTTGCGCAACAGACGATTAGGAGTGTTGAAGAAGCGTACACCTCGTATTTTGCACTCATGCGGATGTACCACTGTGGTGAACTCAGCAGCCAACCACGATCCCCGCGCTATCTGGACAAAAATGGCAGGTACAAACTGGCATTTCCTGCATCGCATATCACAATGCGGAATGGATATGTCACTCTCGGCATGTCACGGATGTTTAAAAAACAGCATAGATTAACCGGGAAAGAACTGACATTCAAAATTCCGCCACACATTCAACCAAACCAGATCCGTGAGGTGACCATTGTGCCACACCATAACGGGAAGGTATACACGATCGAATTTGCGTATATGGTTCCCCTTCAACCAACACGTCTTAATCCTGACCATTATCTTGCGATTGATCTCGGCGTTACCAATTTTGCAACAATCGTTGACACTGCTACCGGGACTGCCTCGATTATCGATGGTACGTATCTAAAATCAATCAACCGGTGGTACAACAAAGAAAACGCCCGATTACAATCGATTAAAGATAAACAGGGATTAACCGAGGAGTTTACGCACCGCCAGTCACGCCTCCTCATCAGACGAAATAACAAAATCGATGAGGCGATGAACCGATTTGTCGCTTATCTCATCAAATTTGCATGTGATCACGAAATCGGTACCATTATTGTGCCAACATGGGATGGGATCAAACAACAGATCAACCATGGTGCTCAAAACAACCAGAATTTCGTCCAGATTCCCTATGCGAAATTTCGACGGAAATTACAGGCAAAATGTGAGATATTCGGGATACACTTTGACGACTCCCATGATGAACGGTACACATCGCAGGTTGATGCCCTGGCACTCGATCCGATCCAAAAACCATGGTATGGAAGATGCCGTCGGATCAGCCGGGGACTGTATCAGAGCAGTTCCGGTACCGTGATCAATGCGGATGTCAATGGTGCGTTAAACCATTTGAGAAAAGTAGCTGGTGATTCGGTTATGACACCGATAATCAGTAGCGGTCGCGTCAACCGACCGGTACGAATAAGGCTCAACTACGAGCAACCTTCGTGCACATTAAATTGCAATGTCTGTGGGAACACCGCTATTGCAAGCCCCGCCGTTTAGGGCGGGGTAGTTGACTCAATAACACCTCACTGTGTGTCATATCAATCTTCTCCACGGGATGCAATAAATCCCCAACCGCTGAGTGTGAAAGTGAACGTAGCAGGTAATTGCCATCTCCAAAACCCTGATATAATCCCCACACCCAGTGGTAACTGAGCGGCTTTGCCGTACAAAAAAGATTGGAGGAATACGATATGAAGAAAGGATTTGCAGCAGATATTGAGACAGAGACCGTAAAGAACACTGATTTCAGGAGAGTCCTGTATACCGGGAAGTACAGCCAGCTCGTGCTGATGTGCCTAAAGGCTGGCGAGGAGATCGGATCAGAGGTGCATGATGATATTGATCAGTTCTTCCGCTTTGAAGAGGGTGAAGGAAAGGTTGTCATCGATGGTGTTTCACATGCAGTCAAAGACGGCAGTGCCGTGGTTGTTCCTGCGGGTGCAGAACATAACGTGATCAACACCTCAAAGACAGCTGATCTGAAATTATACACCATCTACTCCCCGCCGGAACACCAGGATAAGACGATCCATAAAACAAAGGCAGAAGCAGAAGCTGCCCACGAGCATTTCGACGGGAAGACGACCGAGTAACTCTATTTTCAACAACCCCTCGTTTTTTTGTTTACCTGTTTGAATGCACAAGATCCGTCTTCTCCCACCAGATCCTGACACGGGTCGAGTTGCCGGGAATGATGATCGTGCCGTCATCCGGAAGGGTATGTCTCTCAAGGTATCTCCTGATCAGATCCTTCTGGTCATCAATCTCTGCAAAGAATCTCCCGGAAAAGTGTTCGACCGCCTCTTCAAGGGTCTCGAACCGGTTGATATGCCGGAAGGGGAATGACTCGATATGTGGGTAGATTCCCATCGAGTAGAGGACATTATAGAGGATATCGCATTTCGGGGAGGGCACATACTCACATCCATGAAGTTGTGGCCAGAGATCACGTGACATCGCATCCCAGGAGGTCTCGCCCGCAAACCAGTAGATCGCGATATATTTTGATGCAGCCTCCTCAATCTTCTGAATCGCTCCGCGAATGTCGGGGAGATCAAGAGAGTAGGAGGCAAAGACAATGTCGTATGGCGGCTCCAGATCCGCTTTCACATGGACATCCTCCCATCGCTTGTTGATGAGGGTGATATTGCCGCACTTTTCCTCCCCGATCTTCTCGGTAAAGACCGCAGCCATTCCTTCAGATGGCTCAACCGCGGTAAGATGCGCCACCTGCTTTGCAATCGGGATGGCTATTGCCCCCGGTCCCGAGCCGATATCGAGGACCCGCGAATCCGGGGTCAGCGGGAGTTCCTTCAGGGTTTTGTTGATCCGCTCGCCATTGTTTTCGTGCGCCATCGCATAGAACCTGCGTGCGGCATCCTTTGCATCCCAGAAGCTCGCATCGTTCTTCTCCATGTTGGTCGCATGGTGCTCTCTCTGCTGTTCTCTCCAGATCAAATTCCAGTCGATTGTCGTGGGCTGCATCAGGTATCACCGGCATACAAAAAGGATGGCAGGAGCTTTGAAATGGCATAGATTACTCTGCCACCGTTCTCCTATTAATGTAATTAGTTATTGTATGCATTAAGTATTACGAAAAACATCTCTAGTTTTACAAAACCGCTTTGCGAATGGTGAGCCGTCTCCCTTTATACTATCCCAAGCAGCATAGACGCCCCTATTCCGATCATGAAGATGCCGATTACAAGCCTCACCGGACGGTTGTATCGGTACCTCAGTGCCTCCACACGGTCAGGGGATGTACCGGAGTAGACGATTCCAAGGGCGATTGCAAGGGGGAGCACGAAGATGATATTGTAGAGGATCAGGTATGGCAGCCCCTCTGCAAAGGTCATCCGATCAGAAATCAGTCCAAGGATCGCAAGATAGATCCCGCCTGTGCAGGGGAGCTCGACGAGGCTGACGAGTGCCCCAAGCGCAACTGCCGAGGGGATGGTGGCACGCCGAATATTCCTGCTGATCTTCTCTTTTACCGCTTCCGGAATCGAGAGGGAAAAGCCGTTCTGTTTCAGCACCAGATCCATAATCTGAATGAAACCGGCTCCTATCACCACAAGAGCGGCGATGGTTAGGACCGGTCCTGAAATCCCAAGGCTATGGACGAACCCAAGGAGTGCGAGCCCGGCAACAAGGTATACGGCAAAGACAACCCCGATATAGGTGAGCCCGACAATAAGCAGCCTTCGTCTGTCATGGAGGGAGGTGAGGTATGCGAGGAGGATAAAGAGGACGGCGAAGGCACAGGGGTTGATGCTGTCGACAGCCGCCGCTGCTAGTACTGAGAGAACAGTCACCTCAAGCCGCCCGGAAGAGCCGGGAGCCGGTGCAGTAAGGTTTCCGGTGCCCTCTGTTCCCCCGGATGGGTGATCCGGGATCACGGGGCCCGCGAAGGCGATCGGCTTTTTGGCATCAGCAACGAGATCTCCCTCATGCCTCAGGTACGGTAGAAGGGAGATGCGGATCTCCTCCTCTCCGGAGAAGGTCATGTTCCCGAGAAGAAGGAGGGGAATGATATATGATCCGATGGAGCGGTTCTGGATGGTATCATGGAAGAGATCCAAGTTCGTCCTGTTGTATGCGATCTCAATGGAGAGGAGACGAACTTCCGGATATTCATCGGCAACCGCCTCCACCAGAGGTTGCATGCGGGTACAGCTTGCGCAGGTGATGCTATGGAAGAAGATCGCATCAATCGTCTCAACAGGTGTATCTGTCGATTGAGGTTTTGGAATGGCATCAGCTGCTGTACCGGTGGCAACAAGGAGGCAGAGGAGCATGAAGGTGATGGCGGGGATTCGAAGAGAAACACCCCCCCTCTTTTCACGCATCATCTTCTGTCTCCATTCATTGTCTCCGTATAGGGAAGATCTCTCTTTTTGTTTTGATGTGAAGAACTAATAAATACCTCTTCATTGGTTACCTGTATTCATGAATGAGTCTCTGAAGCAGTATGGGATCTGGGCTGCAATCATTCTGGTTATTCTGCTTGTTGCGGGAATCTCCTGGCAGGCGGGGTCCCAGGCAGGATATGCAGGGGGATTTGTAGATGGAATGGATTCGGCAGAAGATGTCTACAACTCTGCTATCAGTACAAAATGTAAGAACTGCTTATTCAAATGCAATTATGCAGAAAACAGATTTGAATGCCTATCTGATTGCGATCTGATCTGTTGAGGAATGAATAAATAGCTTGCAGGTATTCTCACTTCCAATGGATGAGCAGACAAAAAAGTATGGAGCCCTGGTTGCAGCAATCCTGATTGCTATCGCAGTCGGGGTGGTTTCGTACCAGGCAGGTGTCCAGTCGGGCTATTCTGCCGGCTTTGAAGATGGCGAACTCGCAGGCGCAGCTGTGCTGAATCTACCCGGCTCCACCACCTACAATAAATGCCTGAATTACTGTTACGTAAACTATGCAGACAGGCAAACAATCCTCGATTCCTGTCTCCAGAACTGCGAGATTACGTACAAATGAATGAGCCGGGGGGAATGCCTGCTTCTCCCCCGTCGTATTTTATTCTCTCTTCAAACGTCTTCTTTCCCGAGCAGATACTCAGCCTCTCTTTCGGCTGCTTCTGAATACCTATCTTCAATAAGATTGCTAAGATCCTGGTAACGCGGGTTTATGATGAGTGCTGAGCCCCCATCCGAGAGGCCGATCACGTCTGCACTCCGAACCAGCCTTCCCGAAAAGGCAGCTTCAATTTCGAGATAGACAACATGATCGACCCGTTTTACAACAGATGCGATCACTGTCCGTGGTGCCAGCTCAGACTGGTCGGAATCAACCCCGATGATGAAGAGGCCCGGCAGGTCTTTTGCGGCAGTGATCGCCCCCGGTCCGGACCCCCCGGCAACCGTGAAGATCAGATCGGTTCCCTCTGAATACATACTGCGGGCAAGATCCCCTGCTTCATCCGGCATCGTAAAACCGCTGTCGTCATCGGCCAGATAGATGATTGATACCTCTGCATCAGGATTCATGCTATATACTCCATCCATAAACCCGTCGGTGAAGGAGCTTATAACCGGGGCATCCTTCGCAGCGATCACACCGATCTTATTGGTCTTTGTCTGGTTTGCTGCAAGCACCCCGGCAAGATAGCTTGCCCCGTACATTGAGAAGGAGACCGAACGGATGGCGTCCCCCCGAACAGATCCGGCATCGATGACGACGATCGGCGTCTCCGGATACTTCTCTGCAACGCTCTCTGCATACCCGCCCATCAGATCTCCGAGAATCAGCACCAGATCCGCCCTCTTTCCCTCCTCGCCGATCACCGGATCCTGCCTAAATGATCCATCCCAGAGTATCTCACGTGAGATGAAATCAATGTCATCACGTGCCCGGATCAGCCCAAGGTATGCGGAATCGAGGTACCCGAAATCTCCTTTCTCCCCGATATAGACGAAGGTTACAACCGGCCTCTCAGGGCCCGGAACAAACAACAGCAGAGCCCCTGCAATGCAGATAAGGATGCCTGCAATGATAATTGAACTATAGACTCTCTTCATGCAAAAAGAACTCCGCAATGGGTATATTCAGGTCAGTTGTATTCCCGGCAATGATCCGGGGGTGCGATCCTGATACCCGGTCGTACGTCATCTCGTAGAGTCCCCGGAGGGTCTGGTCAGGATGCTGAACGATTATGTCTGTCATGCTCATCGAAAAATCATTTGAGAGCCATTGCCTGAGGGTGATGTCATACTCAGCCCCCTTCGACGGCTCATGGTATGATGCTCCTGTCATGAAGATAACACCCGGAACATCAAGGCCGATGCCCATACTCTCTCCATAACAGGCTTCAACCACGATCAGGATACGGGAGAACCTCTCCTGTTCCATCATCTCCCTGAGCGTCTCCTGGAACCGCGAGCTTGTGAGATGATCGCCATTTGGGAATTCGAGGAATCCCGGCCCTCCATGACCTGTAATATACAGGAGCAGGTTGTTCTCTCCATCACTATCCAGTCCGAACGGGATCTCAGGGCTGCTCTCTCCAAGGAGGAATGATACAAATGCGTCAGAGGTGATCGGGTTCTGTGTCACCGTTGCCGGGATATAGATGTTCTCACCCCCAACCCGGTGATAGAGTTGCCCTGAATCGGGGTTCATCGCTAAAAATGGCACATCTTCCTGGCTGATCACGACGATATTCTCCTCGGAAATCCCGTTCTCAAGGAGCAGCGAGTACATATATGCGACATCTGCCTGGTGCCGGTAGTTCTCCCAGTCTGAAGAGGTGGTTACCAGGACTGCACGGGGTTCCTTTCCCTCCTCCAAAATGAAAGCCTTCTCTCCTTCAATCATTGTCTTCGGCATCTGCACGGCTCTTTTTACGCCAAAAGATCCCGGAATATAGGTATTTGAACGGAAATCAAGATCTTCAACCCGCCAGTGTACATACCAGGTAACAAGCGGCTCTCCGGGTTGATCCAGGTGATACTCAAGCGGCCCCGATGCGCCATTCAGGTCGGGAAGCCGCCCGGATCGGATCATCCGGATCGCAGCTGCCGCACCCTGCCGATCCCATCCGTAAATGCCGTCCTGTCCCGAAACGACCGCTTTCATCGCTTCTGCCGGAGATTCGGATGGGACAGCCTCCATCCGGGCAAGGGCGGCAACGGCGAGGATGAGGGAGTCATAGGTATGGGCGGCATAATCGTCAGGCATTCTGCCAAAATGCTCTTTGTATGCGACAAAGAACCCGGTCTTCCGGTCAGCTGTCGGGCTGATCCCTTCGGTTCCCTCCGCCAGTTCTCCTGCTGCCTCAAGGAAGGTGCCTGTCCTGACTGCATCGGTGAAGATAAGGCGGGGAGAATTGTCTTCTTCATCCATGATCCGGATCACCTCTGCGGCATCTGACCCACGGGCAGCGACGATGATATACTCGGGATTTGAGAGGCAGGCAGCAGCTACCGCCTCACCGGGATCCCCTCCCCTCTCGAAGGGAACTGTTGCTGTAAGCCCGATCCCGGACTCGATGGCATAAAACGCAGCCCAGTCCTGGAATGTCTTCCCATAGGTACTCTCCTCGTACAGCAGAGCCGCAGATCCAACTCCTTTCTCTTTTAAGATAGTGAAAAGAATCCGTGTCTGGGCACGATCCCCTGTCGTTGTCCGCCAGATATACCCAAACCTCGAGAACATCCTCAGAAGATCCCCGGATGTGGCGGAGGGGGTGATCAGGAGCTTCTTTGCCCTGATAAAATCCGGTGCGATCAGGAATGCCTCGTCACTGGTGGCTGGACCGATAACCACCCTGATTGACGGATCCCCGATCATCTGCCTGGCAGCCGCCATGACCGGCACCTCGGCCGTATCGATAAAAACGAGTTCAATCCTCCGCCCGACACCCTCCCGGTTCAATCCCGCAACAGCCCACTCAAGCGTCTCGAAGTACCCCGAATCATCATCACCGGAACCGGGGAGGAGGACGCCGACCCTGTATGGCTGGGCAGACTGCCAGGAGAGATATCCGCCTGCTGAAACGAGGAGAAACAGGAAAAATATCACTCCTATCCGGCATTTCCGGGATGAGAGGCATGAAGTGATAGTGGACATTCGTTATTCTTCATGTAACGGCAAGGGATATAGCGGTATCCAACCCCGAAACCTCTATCCAACCAAAACGCCGCATCCCTGCGGCCTCATGATCCTCCCCTGTCTTCTCTCAGAAACAGGCAGAACCAGAACCTTTATTCTTCCCGATATCCTCATCCTATCTGAATGAAGACGATCTCCCTCCTTGTAATCACAGTCTGCATCTTCTGCCTCCTTGCCGCCGGCTGCACCGGCTCACCCGAATCACTTGATTCTTACCAGAGCAGCTACTCCTACGAGGCTACACTCAGCTTCACAGAACCGCTCTCTAATGTGACGCTCCTCCTCCCGTATCCTTCACCGGGATTTAATCCCCTCCTTTCTGACTTCTATGGCATGCCTGAGGATTGGGAGGCTGAGGTGATCACCATCAATGGCACACCCTTCCTCTCGATCACAGCAGACAGAATGATTCCCGTGTACCGTGGAATGCCGATCGCAATCGAGCCGGGCGAGGAGAACCTGCCCCCGACGCTTGCCCCATCAGATCGCTCCAGCGAAGAGACACCGATCCTGATGCCGGAGAGTTTCGGAATCCGGTATGATCCCGGCAGGACGGTCCGGACGAAGCATCCTGAAGGGAGCGAACCGCTCCTCCCCTTCACCCCCTCTGAAGGTGGATGCACCATTCTGGGCATGGGCAGGGATCCCTCCCCCTGTACTGCAATCATAAGCCCTGTGTATCTCTCCTATGAGTCCACTCCAGACACAAGCGTCGAGGTCTGGGTTCGGTTCTCAGGCAGCAACGAGTGGTGGAGCCTGGGGTGGAGCGGGAATAGCTACTCCCAGCTCTCGTCATTACAACTCAGAGGCCCGTATGACGGGTGGAATGAGATGCAGGGGGATATGGTGACTGGAACCGGGAGATACTAAATCTCTCTTCCGGCAGCCCTTTCCCCCTCCTCTTTCTGAAAACTATGCCTCTTCGCTATTTCATGTGGGTAGTTTGAAATCCAGCTTCCCCAGTTTCAAGTAGATTGTGGCCATCAGATACTTCGTTGATCGATATCCCCTTGCAGCTGTTTTTGCTGACTGAATCAAGCTATTTAACCCCTCCAAAAGACCGTTCGTTACGCGATATCTGAAATAATTCACAATACCATTCCAGTGACTCTTCAACGTTTTTGCAACCTTAATCATCGGGTCTAACTTACTGTGGGTTGCCCAGAAATACCAACGTTTGAAGTAGGCTTCTGCAGATTCCTGACTATCAAGTGACCAAAGCATTTGAAGCGAGAGTTTCAGATTATAGGCTCGTGATGTCTTGAGATTCATATCTTTTAAAGAACCAAGCTGTTTTTGTTGTTTTACAGTCAGATTATGCGGATTCTTCAGCCAGATGTATCTGGTCTTCTTCAATGCTTTATTGGTCCCTTGTTCTTCACGTCGTACGTCATCCAAGCCACTGTTCACCAACTTCATGATATGGAATTTATCGTAGATTATTGCAGAATTCGGGAAATTCGTTCGTATTCCCTTGATATAGGCAGGTGACATGTCACAACAGATGCTCTCAATCATTTCAGGATCACCATGATGAGCAACAAAGTCCAGGTAAAATGATGTGAGAGCATCTGAACTCCGACCTTCACACACATGGATGATCTTTGATTGGTCAAGATCCGCAACTACAGTGATGTACTTATGACCTTTTGCACTGGACTTATCATCAATTCCAATGGATACTATATCAGAGAAATCCTCGTCCTTTCGAGCTTCTTGAACATAATAGTGGATAACACGCCATATTCGTGTATCATGTTCATCGATCAGTTCAGCAACGTTTGCAACAGGCATATCCTCAGCCATGAGCAGGATCATCGCATCCATCAGAAGCGTAAAGCCACTCTGCTTCCTGGCCCAGGGAACGTGTACCTGGTGGACTCCACACGATTCACAGATCACTCGAGGTACGCGGCAATGGAGATACGTCTTGTTTTGAAAGAAGTTGAGATGACGCCAGATCTTTTCATTGGTATCATGAACCGGCTTTCCTCCGGAACCACACTTAGGACAGTCGAATTTTGAACCGGTGACAAAGTCTATCCAGATATCCAATCTTCGTTCATTTTTGTCAAATTCCACCCGTTTGACCATCCATGGTTCCTGAATATTCAGAGCCAGAGTGAACAGTTCCTCGTGCATGATTCAAACCCCGATTAGCAAATTGTTGAATCAAACCCTATTTAAAACCCACACTGATTAGCGAAGAGCCAAAACTATTATTATGTCAGCGGCAGAGAGAGGAGCGTATGAAAACTCTGTCAATTATTCTCTGCCTCTTCCTCCTTCTTGCCGCTGCAGCTCCTGCTGTTGCCGCAGAGCAGGGGGGGAGGCCGGATCAGGTGGCGGGCGCAAAGGGTCCGCCGGATGACACGGGGAACCAGTCTGTGGGGCCTCAGTCTGTAACGCCAGCACATGCCGGTCCTTCGGTGGAATCGCCGGGTGCAGCAGTCAGTGTGAGAGTTTTAGCAAATACTTCCCGCCGTCCGGAGAATCCGGCAGAACTGAGAGAGATGATCCGGGTCCGGCAGGAAGTACAGGCAGAAGAGATGCAGGGGCTCCCGTTGCAGGCACGGGCACGGTATGCCCATGAGAATCAGGTCAGGAATGCCGTTTTTGCCCTCCTTGCCGCTGAGAACATGACCGGCATCGGCCCGTTCGTTGCCGAAGTTGCCCGCGAATACAATGCCTCGGTGAATTCCCAATGGGGAGATGAGGTGGCAATGGAGCAGAGATCCGGTATCATGCTGGCGCTCTTCGGCGGTGACAGGGAGGCGGCTCAGCGGATCAGGGTACAGGCAGAAGAGAATGAGCGGCGGATAGCAGAGGTTCAGGGCATCATCCTGACAAGCTCTTCAACCGATCCGGCGCTCTCAGCGATCCTACTTGAACAGCTCGGCCAGATGGAGGAGGAGCAGCTCCGCCTCATGGAGAGGGTGATGGTAGAAGAGCAGAAGAGGGGATTCTTCAGCTGGATCTTCGGCTGAGAAGAATCCATGGAAAGGCAGGGCAATCCCCCATCATACATCTTTTT
Source organism: Methanocalculus sp. MC3 (assembly GCF_054767395.1). NCBI lineage: Archaea > Methanobacteriati > Methanobacteriota > Methanomicrobia > Methanomicrobiales > Methanocalculaceae > Methanocalculus > Methanocalculus sp. MC3. The sequence goes on along the minus strand of NZ_BAABMP010000005.1, from coordinate 415,730 downwards.
TAGTCTATGGGTCAACAGATACTGGTACATTGCCACACCTGTTCTCTGGTGATGTGATCCAGAACAGGGCCTGTAGCTTAGTTGGTTAGAGCGCCCGGCTCATAACCGGGCGGTCATGCGTTCAAATCGCATCAGGCCCATCTCTTTGTAAATGGTTCTCATGTAGATCCTGTTTCATACCAAAAACAGATCAAACCAGCCTAATCTACAAAAAAAGGCAATAATTGTCAGGCTTTAAGGATCTCGATTATTCGATTGATAACGGATATTACTGCTTGATCATTGAGATGCCCAGCCCTATAGAGGATCAGATCGGAACTTGCGGAAAATAGCCTATTTGGACGGATATTACTTATTCTGTCAAGTGATCCTTCTGCAAAGTCTGAATCATTGATGCGGATGGTATGGCTATCTCTGATCTGTTGGCTTGTAATCTGGCATAGGATGATATCTTCCCCGCCAGGTACAGCAACAACAAGGGCTGGTCGGCGCTTATATGTAGAGAGATCCGAGAAGGGAAATGGGACTATAACGACATCGCCCTTTACAAATCGCTCCAAGCCTCGTCCTCCTCAGGCAGAAGCCAATCTTTCCTTAGTAATGCCTCACTTACGGTGACAGTTTCCGGAATGTTTCGTCGACTCCGGGATTTGAGAAAACGGATGAAGTCAAGGACTTGATAGTACTTACCTGGAGGAAGACCGTTTAACTCACTTATTATCTCTTCCCTTGTCTGGCTCATTGCAACATCACTTCAGGTACCGATCATCTGGCAGCTCTACTTATATAATTCTCTCCCGAATCTGACTTGTCAGAAGACAGGAGCATAACCATTTCAATTTCAGCAAAGTGGTGATTATTTGAGATAAAAAGGTCTAATCTTTAACAGGAACGGCGCGCATACAAAACCCCTCCGATCCCTCTTCGCATAACTCCCCGGATCATGGGTTGCCATAAAAAAACTGCATTTTTCTTCTATTCTCCATTCAATCCGGAGTAATCGTGCATCCACCTCCAATCCACAAGACGCTGATCCTTTATCTTCTCCCGCTCCAAGTGGGGTGTATGAAGTGCCCGGTTTGTGGTGATGACTGCGTCTCCGATGCCTTTGACCTGATCAATACGATGGAGACGATCTTCTCGCCCTGTCCCCGGTGCAGGGGCAGGCATCTTGACAAGAAGATTCCTCCGCCAGATTATATCCCTCCCGATACCTGCTCATGCGGGAAGCGGTTCATTGACGATGTCTATGCGGTGATGTATAGGATTGGTGTTGAGGAAGGGGATCTCACCGGTTCCGAGCCGCTGAAAGAGGTCGGCACACCACTTATCCATCCTGGCTTTGTCCTGCATGAGGCGCCATACCTGCCCCGCCACTCGCTCGTCCTCCTCACCGATCAGCTCGGGAAAAAAACCGCAGAACGGATCATCGCCGAAGTGCCGGAGGTCAGGGGGATTATTCAGGATAATCATATCATACCCGGCATCACCGATCCCGATTCGGATCTTCCTCCAAAGACGCATACCCTCCTTGCAGGCTGCGATGTCAGGGCAAATATCTTTGCAACCCAGGTCGGCCCGATCGTCATTTACAAACAGTCATCAATGATGCATATCGAATTCCCTCGGCCAATCAATCCAAAGATCATCTCTGTGGATCGCAAGGTCTTTACAAAACGGCCGAAGGTCTTTGTTGATGCCTGTTGTGGAGCAGGAACACTCGGTATTGCTGCCGCACGGCTCGGTGTCAGGCACCTGATCTTCAATGATGCCTGGTATGCTGCTGCCTTCTGGACCGCATTCAATCTCAAGGTGAATCATGCCTACCTTGGGATTGATGATGTGGAGATATTCGAGAGTTATACTGCGATGGCGGATACGCCGGTGAGGAGTGAACCCCGTCTTGTTGCAACCGCCCGTGGCGGAATCTCGGCAGAGGTCTATCAGGGCGATTTCAGGCATCTTTCTCCACATATCCCCGCAGAAAATGTCCTTGCGGTGATCGATCTCTTTGACAAGGCCTCCCGTGAGATGGTGGAGGATACCATCACGGCCTGGAAGGCAAAAAACCATGGGGATGTATTTATCCCATAAAAAAACCAATATTTTACGGGAACTAGCCTGGGTGGTTAGACGTCACCTGTCACCCGAAACCGTCGACATGCGGGGGGCGAAGTCTGAGGAAGGCTGAGGCAGCTTCCGGGAAGCAGTATCTTCCGACGTAGAAGCCTCGTCCTATGAGGTCAACGGCCAGGGACCAATCCTCCGGAGGGGGGTGAGGCCTGTTGCTGCGGGTACCGGTTCAGGCCCGGAAGGGAGCAGACTTACCGCAGACGTCTGGCGCCCATGGGGTGGCGGGGTGGAGAAGGGGGGTCTGTGGAACGGCGGTATGTGCTGTCGACCGATGACGTGTTCCCAATCTGCTGATTTCTATGGTGAAAGTAACGATCATCGGAGCGACAGGCCAGGTCGGTTCATATGCAGCTCATGCGATATCACAGATTCCGCATGTGAAAGAGGTGAGCCTCTTTGGCCGTGATGGAAACCAGCTGTTTCTCGAAGGGCTGGCCCGCGATCTCAAAGACTCATTTGCGGCACGCGGAACCAATACCCGTATCTCATGGAGTTGTGATGAGAAAGACCTCCGTGGATCTGAGATCATCATACTGGCCTCGGGTGCTGCCAGAAAGTCCGATCAGAACAGGCTCGATCTCGCAGTCGATAATGCACGGATTGTCGCAGGATATGCGGAAAAGATCGGTAGGAACGCATCGGAAACACTTCTCTTTGTCGTTTCAAATCCGGTCGATGTCATGACCGCAGTTGCCCTCAGGTACTCAAATCTCCCGCCACACCGGGTATTCGGGCTTGGAACGCATCTTGACTCGATGCGGCTGAAATCCTGTATTGCAGAGTTCTTTAACGTTCACGTTTCCGAAGTCCACACACGGATCATCGGAGAACATGGCGATTCGATGGTGCCTCTCTGGTCTGCAACAACGATCGGCGGTATCCAGATTAACAACCTGCCTGCATTCTCGCACATCCCCAAAGAGGAGATGATGGAGCGGGTAAAGACGAGCGGATCGCTGATCATCCGGAACAAGGGATCAACCGTCTACGGTCCGGGCGATGCGATTGCCACTATCATCAGGACAATCGTCGAGGACGAACACCGGATATTGACCGTCTCTGCCTTCATCAGGAAAGAGGTGCATGATATCGGGAGCGTCTGTATCGGTGTTCCTGCACGGATCACGCGGGGTGGAGCATTTCCAGTGCCTATCAACCTATCTGACGATGAGCTGGAGGCATTCAGGTTCTCAACCGAACAGATCCGCGAAGTTACGCATCATGTCTTCAAGACTCTTGAAGAAGATGAAATACGACCCGTTTAATCTCTTTTAAAAAAAGTTTAGATCATCCGGCTGAGATCGACGATCTCTGCACGGTCGATTCCGGGGATATCATTGAACTGTGATTCAATCCCTTCTGTTGCACCTTCTTCATCCTGGATGACCGTTGCAACCTTTAATGCAACAAGGCCAAACCCGATCGGCTCGTCCCTGATATCAGAGACGCCCGGTATCTTCTCACGGATTGCAAGTTTTAATCCTTCGAGATCAACATCGGTCGATTCCGGCATTACTCTCAGAATAACTGCTACTGCTCCCATCTTCAGGGCCCCTGGAATCCGCACTTCTGGCAGACATATGGTATGCTCTGAAGTCTGCACCTGGCACACCGGCGGATAACCTCGGAGCACTCTGGACATTTAAATTCGGTAGCACCTCGCTCAGCGAGCGGGGCATGGCATGATGTGCACTTTACTGTTGACATAGTCGGACTCCCTTATATGGTTGGGATCAATCGGTTATAATCCCTCTGTCCGGGCGGGGATATGAGCCCATCAAAACAACACCCCTCCTGATTTGATGGGATGAAATTCTGGGTCATTTGTTCCGTCAGATCTCCATAATGAGCCCTGAATATATCATTCAACTGCTCAATATCCCTGCCCTTGTCTTGAACAGCGATACGGTTCCACTGCCAGATTACCCAAAAACCCATTGAAAAGACAAAGCTATCGCTCTCTTTATTCCCCTCTCACCAAGGGGTTTGCCTCTTCTGACTGCAGGAATCAGTCCTCAGAATAACGTACTCAGGTGTGTCGGGTTCTTCACCCCGGCACGCAACCCCGTCAGGAGGAGCATTTGATAAACAACAAAGTTGAGGATTATATAGAGTTCCCGGCTTTCATGCTGAATCCTCCTGAGGTGAAAGGTAACTGATGCCTTCATCCGGGCATGTACCCGTTCACACTCACCACGGCTTCGCATGATTGCTGAGAATTCAGGGTCGAGAAGATTCTTGTTTCGGAAATGCATCCCGACCTGTTCCACTCTTCCGTTCTGGAAGAGGAATCTCAACTGTTGAGCCAGGGGAGCGTGGATATCTCCCCCTGCTCTCCAGAGCTTGTTGACCCAGTGTCTGATTCTCTCAACATTTCCTTCATTCTGGAGAACTGCTCCCTCCCGGATATCGATACAGGGTCGGGCATTCAGATGATACCAAACCTGAGCATGTGCTTCAAATGAGTCATATCCTGCATCAAGCAGCACATTGATGAGCCGTGGATTCAATGTCTTCACCCGTTTAAGAAGAGGTAGAAGATGAGATGGATCAGCATCGGTTCCATACGAATAGACCATTGCAAGAGGGTATGGTCCCAGATGGAAGATATGCGCTTTATCCATCTTCACCGAGTAGTGCGGATGAAACGGAGCATATTTGTCGTACCGGGAAGCTTCAATCGGAGTTGAATCAATGATACCTACCATCTCATTCTGTGCCCAGAGAAGGATTGCCTCGCCGACAAGGTGCATGAGCCGTTTCATCCCCTTGACTCCGAGACGGTATTTCACGAAGTAGTGGAGTGTTGCTGAATTGGGTATGATGTACCCATCTTCGCCCAACTCTGCCCCAAGATGAAAACAATCCTCGTCTGTCAGGAGAAGAATTGTCCGGGCATAGGATTGTTTCCTGAAACACTTGATGATAAGGAGTTTCAGCAGGAGATGAACCGGATAACGGAATCTGGTGCTTCCTGTGGGGTAGTATTCTCGTTCAATGGTCTGTGCAATTGTGTGCAGATGCGATGAACTCAGGAATTCTGAGATAGAGGTTCCCTGTTCAATCTCTTTAATTCGACCTGCTTTTTCCGAGAACTCAATGCTGGAGTCCATGAGCCAGTCGTACGCTGAGTATATAAACCTGACTGAAAACCCCTCTTAGGGGCGCAAAAAAGGTGAGAAGACCAGGAAAAATGAGGGAAATAACGTATAAATTGATGGGATTTTTCAGAAGAGCGCAGAATGACGGAAAAATGGGGAGGTTTTATAAGTCAGATCGGTGGTTTGATGGGCTCGATATAAGTGCCCTTCGAAAAATCCCCGGAAAGTGCCTCTCGGAGCCTCCCCTCCTTCCGGCCGTTCACAACAGCAGCCCTCACGTTATGCTCGAGGATGAAGGGAAGGAAGGCAGTATCAACAGTATCGGTTGCGATGGGGTCTGTGACGATATCAATCTTTTTTCCATCCAATAGCAGTCCATCAACAGATTTGAGGACGATCAGGGGAAGTCCTGATCGCCATGCAACCCATGCGGCAATGGTATCGGATGTCACATCCCACGTATGCGGAAGGGGATCTTCTCTTCTGAGAAGGCAGTATGGCAGGAGGACCGATGGTGTGTTGATCTCCCCCGGTTGATCAACTGCGGGGATGCCAAACGATGCGATTCTGTGGCCATACTGCTCCATTGCCGAGATTGCCATCCAGTGCGCGGCATCGGGTTCGGGATCGATCAGCCGGACTGCATCGGCTCCCGCTCCCCCGCCTGGAACGATCAGGAGCCTCTTCCCAGACTCAAGAAGTGTCTGCACCAGTTCCGGCAGTATATCGGCGAGGCTTCCTCCAACCTTCACCACATACCCATCCATATGAAGAATAAAACCGTGACGGCAATAAAGGAATAGATCGAAAACTCTTCATGCGCTCACCTCTCCTCCTTCTCCTCTTCATTCTCCTTCTCATCCCTGCTGCCGCCACCGCCGGGATCACCGTTACTGCCTTCTGCCCGGATCCATATCTCCCCAATGATCCCGATGAATTCATTCTCCTCACCGGGCAGGGGAGCCTGGAAGGCTGGACGATCACCGATGGCGAAGGGACACTCGGCTTCCCGCCGGGTAGCCGGATCGATGGGGATCTCGTCCTTGCCCGCCAGGCAGAGGCATACAAAACCACTCATGGTGTGTACCCGGATTTTGAATGGGAATATTCAACAGACGCGGTCCCGGTTCTTATCCACAACGGCCGCTTCATCCTGGCAAATACAGAGGATGAGCTAGAGCTCTGGTATCGTGGCAACAGGCAGTTTGAGATCGCCTGGCCACGGGATGTAAAGCCGCGTGAAGGGCAGATCCACCGGATCATCGATGGCGTCTGGAACCCGCGCCCGTTTCTGATCGGGCAGAGCGACTTCTCGCCGATCCATATTGAAGGCGTCTCTGCCACCCTCTTCGTCTCCCCAGACTCAGCCTATGAGGTGATGGAACAAGCGATACGATCAGCAGAACGCTCAATTGAGGTGAGCGTATACGAATTCACACATCCGGGCATCGGAGAGCTCCTCATGGATGCGCAGAAGCGGGGTGTCGTGATCCGGATTCTCGTGGATGGATCTCCGGTCGGCGGCGTCTCCCCGGAACAATCTGCCCTCCTGACTGTCCTGAACCAGAGTGGAATTTCTGTCGATTATATGGGTATCTCTGGTGGTGAGAGATCGAGGTATCGATTCCTCCACTCCAAGTACCTTATCATTGATTCCGAATCTCTCCTCATAACGAGCGAAAATATCAAGGAGAGCGGGATGCCTCTCCCCGGATATGCCGGCAACCGGGGATGGGGGGTCTGGATACACGATGACCGGCTTGCAGACTATTTCGGGATGGTCTATTCCGAAGACAGCATCGGGAGGGATGTCGTTCCGATCTCCCCCATGCGGAACGCAGAGATTCCGGCCCCGGGTACATCCGATGCCCATACACAACGCTACAGCCCCCTCTTCATCGAAGGTGCAACCGTAATCCCGGTGCTCTCGCCAGATACATCCCACCTGGTCCCGGAGATGATCGCGGGAGCAACCCAAACAGTTGAGATTCAGCAGGCATACATACGGAACTGGACAAAAAATGCACCAAACCCCTGGCTTGATGCGGCAATTGATGCTTCGGAACGGGGGGTGAATGTCCGGATCATCCTTGATGCCAGCTGGTTCAATATTGAGGGTGATGCTGATAATGATGAGATGGTGGCATTCATCAACAGGCATGCGGAAGCAGCAGATCTCCCGCTTGAAGCACGGTTATATCTGGGAGATCGTGCCGGAATCACGAAGATCCACACCAAAGGAGTGATCGTGGATGGCAACTCCGTTCTTGTATCGAGCATCAACTGGAATGAGAATTCTCCCATGAACAACAGGGAGGCGGGGGTCATCATCAGGCATCCTGATGCCGCCGCATACTTCCTGCGGATCTTTGAAGAGGACTGGAAGAACGAGTATCGCCCGGCGGGGCAGATCGCCCTCCCCCTCCCTCCCGGTGACTGGTCAAAACCGGCAATCGCTATTGCTATCCTGCTCTTTTTTTCGGGAATTATCCTGGGAAAGCGTATCAGAAAAGATTAGGGTAATTTTTTCTTTTTCTTTGTACAATAGCAGATATCACAGATGGTGATAGCGGAAGACTTCTCTTCGTTCATCACGGCAAATGCCCATCTGTCAAGCATGGCAGCGATATCATCAGAGAGTTCAATCTCTTTGGATCCACGCTTCCTGCTGAGGTACTGTGATATGGCGGCGCGGGATATCCCGAGACGGCGGGAAACTTCGCTCTGCCTGACACCCTGTTCGTTCACAAGCCGGTACACAAGCTCCGCCCTCATGCGGGGAAGCACGTTCCGTGCCAGTTCGTCACAGTGGGTGATGTCGCAGAGCTGCTTCTTCATGCCGTAGCCCTCTGGCTATCAGCAACCCTGCACTCATAGATGATCTGCCGTGCATCCCGGAAGTTGAATTTCTCAAGGATCAAACCCTGTTCCTTGAGACGCTTCAATGCATACCGGACTGTACGGGGTGCAAGGCTGCTCTCTTTGACGATATCCTTGTGTGTCATTGAACCACCCTGCCGGAGAAGGTGAAGAACCTTCTGCGAGGATGGTGGCAGCATATGGGGGTGCATAGCAGTATGTTAACGCTGTTAACATATCAACCTATCGCTTCATAAGAGATCAGGTAGAATTTTCTTGAATGGCTTATCCATCGGAAAAGAAGGCAGGGATTCTTATTGTTGGTTCTCTTCTGGTGATCCTTCTCTTTCATCTCACTATCCAGGGAGCAGGTCCAGCGTTCTTCTCCCATCCCTATGATCCCGCTCTTCCTGATGGGAAACTGGTTGTGTATTCAGGAATAATAGATGATATCAGGACCACCTGGAGCGGCGGCCATACAATCATCATCCTCTCGGATGTAAAAGTCTTTATTCCGGGGGGAATTGATCCCCCTCCCCTCAGGATTGGTGATCCGCTCAAAGCATATGGTCTTCTCTCGACCTATGATGGTGAAAGAGAGATAATCATTCGGAAGGGATCTGACCTCATCCCCGGTTAACGGGGTTCGGACTCGAAGATATCGGCATTTTTTTGTGTATCGAACTTCAGGCTGCCGAAACCCTGAATCTTTTTCTTCTTCCCCCGTTCGCCTTCGATATCGGTATCAAAACCCTTCTTCTGCTGCCGCCCCTCGACGCCGGCTCCGGCAGAAAGGCTCTCATCGTCTTTAATCGTAATACGTGACATATGCAGGCTATTGATCTCTCCATAGATAAGGGTGCTGGAGAGATCAGGGGTTTACTGCCCATGCCGGGAGATCAGGGCTGAACCCGATCGCCCAGATCACAACCGTGAAGAGGAAGAATGTCCAGAAGACGACACCCATCAGGTTCAGCGCCCATCCTGATTTGAAGAGTGTCTTCATATCGATATACCCTGTTCCATAGGCAACTGCATTTGGCGGGGTGGCAACCGGGAGCATGAATGCAAGGGAGGCACAGACCGCGGCAGTCAGCATCAGCATGTAGGGGTGGATTCCCATTGAGACCGCTGTTACGGCCATGATCGGCATCATCACCGATGCAATGGCGGTATTTGAGGAGACCTCGGTGAGGAGGGAGACTGCGATTGCCACGATCAGCACGATTGCAACGATCGGGAGGAGCGAGAGCATCGTGAAGGAGTTGACGATCAGCTTTGCAAGGCCGCTTGAGATAAATGCAGCAGATAAACAGAGGCCTCCTCCAAAGAGGATGAGAATGCCCCAGGGGATCTTCTGTGCCCATTCCCAGTTCATGGTGAAGATCCCCTTCTTCATGTCTACTGGAAGGAAGAAGAGGAGGAGTGCTCCAAAGATTGCAATCACCGTATCATTGATTCCGGGGAAGATCTGGTCAAGGCCGGGGATTGTTGTGCCTCCGATCACCTTGGTGGAGGCAAAAATCCAGCTGAATGCAGTGAGGAGGAAGACGAAGAGGGTCCATTTCTCACCTTTGCTCATCGGCCCGAGCTCTTCCATCTCCTGTTCGATAACGTCCTTTGCCTGGGAAAGTTTCTGTGGCAGGTGGCGGTAGGGGACTTTAATCAGCCAGAGCCAGACGATCGGTATGAAGATCGCGGCAAGAGGGACACCGAACTTCATCCAGGTGAAGAAGTCGACTGTCGGTGCCAGGGGGAAGAGAACCTTCATCTGTGCGATGAAGATCCCGTTTGGCGGCGATCCGATGATGGTGGCAATGCCTCCAATGTTTGCGGCATAAGCAACTGCAATAACAAGGCATCCTGCAAAGTCACGCTGCTCTTCGTTCATCTCATCAAGTTTGGCATTCACCGCGGGCATCACGGTTGCAATGATCGCAATGGCGATTGGGATCATCATCATTGCGGTTGCGGTATTTGAGATCCACATCGAGAGGAATCCGGTTGCAACCATGAATCCAAGGATGAGCCTTCTTGGGCTTGTTCCAACGATATTGATGATGGAGAGTGCGATCCTCCTGTGCAATCCCCATCTCTGCATCGACATCGCGATGATAAACCCGCCGAGGAAGAGGAAGATGACAGGATCTGCATACGGGGTTGTTGCTTCACGTATCGAGAGGACGCCAAGAAGCGGGAAGAGAACGATTGGAAGAAGTGCTGTTACTTCAAGGGGAACTGCCTCTGTGACCCAGAAGATTGCCATCAGGAGTGTGACGGCAGCAACGTATCGCGCCTCAACCGGGATAACTGCCGGATCTACTGGTGCAAGGAGTAGTGCGATAAACACCAGTATGCCAATAATCTTCCCGATCTCTTTCTTCATTCCTTCAACATTAAGGAGTCAGAGAATATTAGTATTCCTTTTTGGAACCTCCCCGTTCCGGGAGTGGTGTGGAAGGTAAAATAAGCCTATATGGGAGATAAAATAGAAAAATAGTGTTACTACTACTTTTTCGATTTGTTCTCTTTCATCATCTCCAGTGCCTCGAGAACGGCTTTTCGCACCCCCTCATCCTCTTCATCCTTCATCATCTCAAGCGCTTTTTGTGCCGCATCGCCTCCGATTCTGGAAAGTGCCTTTGCTGCCTCCTTTCTGACTTTTCGTTCAGCATCATTCCTCAGGAGATCGGAGATCGGCTCCACTGCCTTTTGATCACCGATCCCGGCAAGTCCGATGACGGCACCAAGCCGGTTCCATTTATCCTCATGTTTCAGCAGTTCGATTAAGTGGGGCACCGCCTCGGGATCACCGAGCTTTCCAAGTGATTTTGCTGCCAGCCAGCTGACATCCACATACTCATCAGACAACGCCTCAATGAGGGGGCCGACAGCCCGGAGATCCCCCTCTTTTCCCAGCGCCTCAGCTGCCCGCCACCGGAAATTCAACGTTCCTGTCTGGAGAAGCGTTATCAGCTGAAAGAAAAGCTCTTCTTTTTTGGTTCCCTCTTCATCCATCTCCGCCATCAGTCACACACCTAAACGGCACTTTCATCCATGCCTACATAAAGGTGTTGATCCCTTCTGCCCCGGAGAAGAAGATGCAGGTTTTGATTGTGGAATCGTGACTCTCATAAGGTTCAGGTTCAAACCTATTGGCTATGGAGACGAAGAGAGATGGTGAATGCAACACTTTTGCAGTTGCGCCAGGTGAGAAGGTCGATATACTGGAGCTTGAGGAGCTTGGCTCCCGGTATGGTATTGATATGTATCTCTATTTTGAGGAGGATCTCGCCCGGAACTCAACACTTCAGAAAGATATGGAGGATTTTAATGCGGTCCCCGAGTATGAGCGCCCCTTTATACTGCTTGATAAGTTTATTGCCTTTGCTGCCAGCCAGGATCCACAATTCCGGGAAAAGCTGAAGGAGCTGCCACTGATCCTTGAGGTGATCGCGTGCGGGGAGATGACTATTGCAGGTGCAGATCACCGGTACATCACCACACTGATGCCATTTCTCCAGGATATGGAAGCACTTGAGATCTGATCCCTCAGTGCAATTGGAGGTGCCGCCCGGCAAGGGCGCCTCCATAGATTGCAGCCCCGAGAATGATGATCGTTGCGCCTGAGGGGAGGTTGGATGCATAGGAGAGGGCGATCCCGATAAGGACCGTTACGACGCCGATCAGCACTGCTGTTATCATCATCGTTTTGAGGGATTGCGTGTACAGGCGTGCAGTTGCCGCGGGAAGTGTCAATAATGCAATCACCAGGATGATCCCGACAACCGAGATGAGGGGGACGATTGTAAGTGCGATTAAGAGGAAGAGCACCAGTTTCAGCGCAGACACCGGCAGCCCCATCACCGCTGCATATTCGGGATCGAAGGTGACTGCCACAAGCCGGGGGAAGAGGGTGATCACAACTGCCAGTATCACTCCAAGCAGGAGTGCCATCAGGAAGATGTCTGTTAATGGAACAAGCAGGATGTTTCCGAAGAGATAACTGAAGAGATCCGGGGGATATCCGGGTGTTATCGAGATGAAGATTATACCAAGCGCCATACCGACTGCCCAGACTGCGGCGGTGATCGTATCAGTCTCCTGCATCTCGCGGACATTCAGGTACCAGAGAATGCAGGCTGCACCGATGGTGAAGATGACCGCACCGATCAGGGGGTCGATGCCGAGGAAGAATCCAAGCCCGACTCCCCCGAATGCAGCATGGGAGATACCTCCGCTTGTTGCTGCCATCCGCCTGACCACAACAAAGCTCCCGACAATGCCACAGGCAATAGCGGCAAGAATACCGGCTATAATGGCATTCTGGAAGAATCCGAGCCCGAGGATCTCAATCATCCCGGCCACCCCGATGATCGCGGAGGACACGATGGGGAACACCGTGGGCGATCAGATCAACCGGGCACCCGTACACCGACGTGAGCATATCTTCGGTGATGGTCGCATCCCCATGCGTATACAGCCGACGGTTTAAACAGGCGATTCTGTTCACCTGCCCGGATATCGCACTGATATCATGGGTGACTATGATCACGGCCATCGTTTCCCGGAGTTTCCCGATCAGCGAGAAGAAGAGCTCTTCTGCCGGAGCATCGATGTAGACGGTCGGTTCATCGAGGATGAGGAGGCGCGGATCGCCTGCAAGCGCCCGTGCAATAATTGCCCGCTGCTGCTGGCCGCCCGAGAGATCGGCAATCGGGTGATCTGAAAGCCCTGAGAGTCCGATCAGATCCATGGACATCTCCATTGCCTGGTAATCCTCCTCTGAATATCCCGACAAAAACCTCCTCTTCTGTGGGAGACGGCTCTGGAGGATCATCTCCGAGACGGTGATCGGAAAGGAGAAGTCGAAGGTATGGAACTGCGGGACATACCCGATCAGATCCCGGCCTTCCGAAGGCGGGTGGCCGAAGATACTGATGCTCCCGGCTGCGAGTGGGAGGAGGCCGAGGATTGCCTTGAGGAGGGTGGTCTTCCCGCCGCCGTTTGGCCCGATAATGGCGGCAAAATCATGCTCTTCCACCTCCCAGGTGACATTTTCGATGGCAACATGCCTGCCATAGCAGACTTTTACATCATTCAGAAGGAGGGCAGCTGTCATCTGTGGCCTCCCTGAAGTGCTTCTGCAACCCTGATAAAGTTCTCAAGGTATGCCTCTGGCAGGGGATCGATTACAACTACATCTCCGTTTATCTCGGCAGCAATGACACGGGCGGATCTCTCAGGGAACTGCGGTTCGATGCATACGATTCTGATTCCATCTTCAACAGCGATTCTGACAACCTCCTGTATCTCCCTTGCTGTCGGCTCCTTCCCGCCGATATGAACCGCAACCTGCTCGAGATCATATTCACGGGCAAAGTATCCCCATGCATCATGGGTTACGATGAACCGGCGGCCTGGGAGGGCGCCCAGTATCTCACGCACCTCTGCATCCACAGAAGCCGTTCTCTTCTGGTATTCATCGAGGTTCTCCTGATAGATCGCCTCCCCCTCCGGATCGATTGCGATGAGGGTACGTGCGATTGTTTCTGCCATCAGGGCACCATTTGTGGGCGAGAGCCAGATATGGGGATCTGCCGATTCCGTTGAAAGATGGTTCTCCTCATGCTCATGCCCTGCATCTCCTTTAATTAAGTCAATTCCTTCTGAGAGATCAACAACAAGCAGGCCGGGGTTCTGGGATGAGAGGCGGCTGACAAGCCGGTCTTCAAAAGGAAGCAGCCCATAACCGACCCTGAAGAAGATCCGGGATTCTGCGATAGACACGATCTGTCCGGGTGTCGGCTCGAAGGTATGGGGTTCGGTTCCAGGTGGTACAATTACGGTTACGGCGATCCTGTCGCCCCCGATTGCAGAAGCGATCTCTTTCATCGGAAGGATCGTCACCGCTACCGGAATCCTCCCATCCTCTTCATCACTCGTCGTCTCTACACATCCGGAGGAGAGGCATGCAATGAGGATCACCACAATGGCAAGAATCCCCGGATACCACAGGGAATCATTCTGCAGGCTCAATGCAACATCCCTCCTCATGCTCGATCCGTCCGCATACCGACATCATCGGGTGGCCAAGTGAGGCGCAGATCCGGTTCACCGCATCTCTTGAGACATGATATTCAAACCTCTTCACCTCGGCACAGGCTTCACCGGGGGTAAAACCATAGTGGGAGAAGAGGAGTGCCAGTATTCTATGCCTTCTCATGATGAAATGTGCAATATGCTCCCCTTTTTCTGTAAGGGTAGCTCCTGCATACGGCGTATGGATCAGAAGCCCCGCCTCTGCCATCTCACGGATCGCCTTGGTTCCGGTTGATGGCGATATGCCAAAATTATTGGCAATATCTGTTGTTTTTACGCATCCGCCAGATTCAAGGATGTATTTCAGGTACTCTGCCTTCCGTGGCGATACCTCATCTTCTCCCTGGAACTCCATATCTGGACTTTGGTTTTGGGAAAATAAAAGTTTCGGTTGGGTAAAAATCTTCCCGACTGCTGGGTATATATTTGTCCGTGTTCAGTAAGGGGTGAGGATTTCTGGATTATGGGAGTGAAGAGAAGCTTTTGGAGACCGGCCCTTGTTGTCAGCCGGTGTATAGAATTTGATCCTGTCAGGTACAACGGGGATATGATAGGAAGTCCACTCGTCCGTTCTATGAAGCCGGTAGTCACCTTCATTCCGGTCTGCCCTGAGGTTGAGATCGGGCTTGGCATCCCCCGTGATACGATTCGGATCGTAGAACAGAATGGCAAACTGCATCTCATCCAGCCATCCACAGGACGGGATCTGACCGAACTGATGCAGGGATTCTGCCGGGGCTTCCTTGATGAGATCCCGCCTGTTGATGGCTTTATCCTGAAGAACAAGTCCCCGACCTCAGGAATATCCGATGTGCGGCGGTATCCCTCCGCAGAGCCGTCCTCTCCCATAGGTAAGGGTCCGGGTTTCTTCGGGGGCATGGTACTGGATCGCTTCAGCGGCTATCCGATCGAGGATGAGGGGAGGCTGAGGAACCGGAGGATCAGGGATCATTTTCTCACACGGATCTTCCTTCTGGCCGATCTCAGGCATGTGGAAGAGATCGGATCCATGAAGGCGCTCATCCGTCTCCATACAGAGAACAAGCTCCTCTACCTCTGTTACAGCCAGGTGTTGCAACAGAGGCTCGGCCGGATTGTTGCGAATGCCGGGAAAAAGCCTCTCCCCCTTCTCATTAAGGAGTACAGGGAGACTCTTCTCGGCGGTATGAAGGCAGGACCCCGGTATACTGCCGAGATCAATGTGATCCTCCATGCATTCGGGTACCTGAAAGACTCATTATCCAGGGACGAGAAGGCATTCTTCCTTGAAGAGCTTGATTCGTACCGGAAGGGCAGAGTGCCGGTCTCTGTCATGAAGACGCTTCTTGCGGCATGGATTCTCAGAAGTAATGCCCCGGCACTTGCCGGACAGACATGGTTTGCACCATTCCCCGATGAGTTCATGGTCCTTGATCCGGAGGATACCGAGCGGGGGCGGGATATGTGGGAGTCGGAGATCAGCTGATCCGGGTCCCCACCAGGTAATGGCGGCGATGGCCGGTGATCCGCACACGGCATCTGGTTCCGATCGGAAGGGTCTCACCGATGATCACCGGCCGGTATGCAGAATCCCGTGATGAGACTGATCCTTCCTGCACAACTTCTGTGACGAGCACATCCAGCTCTTCTCCGATGAATCCGGAATAGATCCGATCGAAGATCTCCCCGGCAATCGCAGTTGCCAGCCGGGATCGGTCTTTCTTGAACCGATCCGGCATATCAGCCCTGCTGGCAGCCGGTGTCCCCGGCCGGTTCGAGTACCGGGTGATATTGATCTTCTCAGGCTCAATCACCCGGAGGAGATCGATCGTCTCTGCAAAGTCTTCATCTGTCTCACCTGGAAACCCGCAGATGATATCGGTTGAGATCCGGGCAGAGGGGAACCTTGAACGGATTGCACGGACAATCGCAATCACATCATCGCGGCAGTACCGCCGCCCCATCTGCCCGAGAACCGCATCTGATCCTGATTGCACCGGGATATGGAAGAATAAGAAGATCTGATCGTTTCTGCAGGCATCAAGGACATCATTGAGGATCGGCATGAGGGTGTCCGGGTTCATCATCCCAAGCCGCACCCGGTACGATCCCGGCACCCTCCCGATCGCCTCCAGCAGTCCGGCAAGGCTCTCCCCCCGGTCCATCCCCCATGCAGAGAGATCCTGTGCTGTCAGCTGCACCTCTACAGCACCCTCTCTCACCAGTCCTTCAAGCTCATTGACAATCTCTTCCAGGGGATGGCTCAGAAGCGGCCCCCTTGCTTTCCGGGTGATGCAGTACGTGCAATGGCCCGGACATCCCTGTGCCACCTGGAGGATGGCAGGGTTCCCGGAGGGGTAAACTCCCGTCTTCTTGAAATGGCCGTGAATGGTATCCGGATCGATCACGAATCCCCCGCAATCCGGATCGATCTTCGGGAGGCAGCCGGTGACGAAGAGGTTCCGATCCCGGCATTCGGCAATCCTCTTCCTCATCTCCCGTTCTGTTTTTTCGATTACAATACAGGTATTTATGAGAATGCAGTCTGCATCATCGGGAGACGGGGTAATAATACACCCTTGTGACTCCAGAATGATCCTGATCTTCCCTGTATCGCCGTAATTATAGGTGCACCCGTAGGTCTCGATGTAGACTTGTTTATTCCATATCCCGGTGATTGAATCCGGCTGTCCTTCTGCGGGTTGCATATCTCCTCTATCAGATCGGTGCGGACCTACAAAAAAGAGATGATACCGGATCATCCGGCTCCCTATCATCTCCGCTGATCCCGCCCATGCCCGGAGAAGTCTATATCTCTTCCGGGGATAAGGTTGAGATGAGGTGCAGGAGAATGCAGCAGAACACCCTCTCCGGAGATGGTTCCATAAGTGGCAGGCTTGAGAGGATACGCGTATTTGCCGCAAAATACACCCCGGATCAGGATCATGACGAGCAGGTGATGAAGAATGCCCTCATGCTCTTTGACCAGCTCGCCCCCCTGCACGGCCTATCGGGAGAGGAACGCTTCCTCCTCCAGGCAGCAGCCATCCTGCATGATATCGGGTGGAGCCAGCCGGACGCGGCCCATAACAAGACCGGAGCCCGGATGGTCCGGGCAGACACCTCCCTTCCCCTGAAGAGGGATGAGCGGGAGATAATAGCTCTGCTTATCCGGTATCATAGAAAAACTCCGCCCTCCCTCCGGCAAAGGCGCTTTGCTGAACTGAATCAGGGAGACCGGGAACGCGTGCAGAAGCTCGCCTCCCTCCTCAGGATCGCAGACGCCCTCGATCGCTCACACCAGTCTCTTGTCGATACCATCACCGCCACGATAGGTGGGGATGAGGTGATCCTCCACTGCTCTTCACGGAGCAAGGGGTACCCTGAATGCGAATATGCACTGGAGCGTTCAGATCTCTTCACCGCCCTCTTCTCCCGCGAGGTGGTCATCGACTGGAGGGTAACTCCTTAACGGGAGAAACGCTCTGCCACCCGTTCAAGCCAGGACTTTCTGAGTTCCCGCTCCCGGAGATCCTCTTCAAGCTCCCTCACCTGTGACCAGAGTGTTCTCAGTTCCGATCGCGAGAGGGCGACCTCTTCCCGGAGATTTGCGATCTCACGGAGGATCAGGCCGGTATCTGCTTCCATGCCGTCACGGATTGCGCCAAGCCGGTGATCGATTGCGTTTGTCCTCTCCCCGGCCAGCCGGGAGGCGATGGCGATCTCATCCAGCAGATCAGATCCCTGTGGGGATGGTGGCAGGGTTGCTGATCGCACCCCTCCATGCTTCTTCTCTCTCTCCTCATCCATCCCGATCTCGTGAAGGGGCTTTCCACCACGGAGAACTGCCACAATCCCCTCATGGCTTAATCCCTGTGATGTCAGATCGGCGATCACACGGAACCGTTTGAGGGCACTCTGTTCATAGATCCTGACTTTTCCGATCGTCCGATGCGGAAGAAAGTCATTATATTCATCTGCATACTGCCGTACCAGGTCTTCTGACAGGGAGAGAAGGCTTGCAATCTCCGGTATCCTGATCGAATCGTCATCAGGCAATGATATCACCGCTCATACTCTCTGTTGGAGGAGTACAAACATAAACCCTTATCATTCAGCCGTGATCAAAACAGGGGCGGATGATAACCGGGGAGAAAGGACTTATCTGTGCATTGAGTATATATAATAATTAGATAATGGAAGGCGACAGCGCAGCACAGGGGAATCAGCCGGGTCACAGGTTCTCCGGTGTCTCAATCAAGAATGAACCCTTCACCGTCTCGGCAGCTCGCGGCATCCTCCGGCTCGAGCCCGAATCAACAACAGGAAATGTTCGGGAATTTTCCCGTGATGCCCTCTTCGATGCAGTCCCCGAGATCGATAGCGAAGGCCTTCCCGCCCTTGCCCTTGCGATCAACACGTCGAACGGTATCCGGCGTATGGTCCTTTCCTTTCCCGAATGGGCAGGGGGTACCCAGGGCCGTGACAGGCTTGAAGCCCTGATCCGGGCGATTATTCAGGGAAAAGGTGATTCGCCTGCGGGTATTGCCTCGAAGAATGATCAGATCTTTTCCGGTGTTCTGATCAAGGGTGAGCGGTTTGCTATCGGGATTGACCCCTCCGGGATCACGTTAACATCCGGAGATGGAAAAGGGAAACGGTCCGGTTTCCCCCTCTCTGCCATTACCGGGGTGGAGTTGGAACCCGGAAATGGAGATTCCCCCTCCCTCGCCCTTGAGATCAGCACATCCGGTGGTATCAGGCGGATGATCCTCTCCTTCCCGGGTGATGCCGGAGGATCATCCGCACGTGACCGGGCGATCAGCATGATCCGTAATATCAGGGGGAACAGTGCCCCCGGACAGGAGATCCCTGCTCCAAAAAAAGCTCCTGCCACTCCCTTTTGTTCAATCACCGGTATCACCATCAAGGATATCCCCTTCAGATCCGATCTCTATCTCGACCGGATCTGCCTGATCCCGGAAGCAGGTGAAGGCGCACCCCGTGAATTTCAGAGATCTGATCTCTTCGATATCGTCCCTGAGTTTACACCGGACGGCCACCAGTCTGCGGTCCTTGCCATTGCAACCGGAAGTGGCATCCGGCGCCTGATCCTCTGTTTCCCTTCAGAGAAAGGGGGTTCATTTGAGCGGGACCGGTTCATTGTACGGGTTCAGGAGATCATCGACGGGACAGCCGGGAGCAGGCCCGAGACTCTTTCAAAGAGAGGACGGGCTCCTGCAAAAACAGAATATCCGATATGCCAGAGATCCGAACTCCTGATGGATAATGAGCCAGTCGGCCTTCTTCTCACCTCAAAAAGGCTCATCATCTATGAAGGTGACGGCACCTCGGCGTCGGTGCGGGAAGAGTTCCGTTCATCACAGGTCCTTGATGCATCCCCCACAATCGATCTCTTCGGGATGCCGGCAGTCACCATTTCGCTCATCTCAAGGGAGAAAGAGATCTTCCACCGGATCATCGTCTTCGAGGAGGAAGACGAGCGTGATACCTGGATTGCGTATCTCACCGCGGATGAAACCCCTCCCCCCATGATCGAGGGGGAGTATGATGATCTGGAATCGGCTGGTCGTGAGTACCCGGACGAGATAGTGGATGAACCCGAAGAAGAATCGGAGGAAGAGGACGAAGAGGAGGAAGAGATTCCTCCACCTCCAAAAGACGATCAGAAACCGCCACCTCCTGTATGCCGGTGCCCGGTATGCGAGACGATCATCGCTCCGGGAAGCCCGTGGTGCGACACCTGCGGCGTACGCCTCTCCCCTGACCATGACTGGAGGGGACTCTCGGAATATGTGCTCCTGACGACGGAGGACGACCCCCTTACCCCGCGCCCGAAGCGGGAGCATGGCCGTATCCTGACATTTCTCTTTGCACCGTCCGGTGCTGCGAGGTTCCAGGATGATCCCCTCCCGCTCCCGCTCACCTTCTTCCTCACCTCGATGCTCGTCTGTATCCTCGGCACCATCGGGATTATCAGCTTTCTTGCAGGGCGTGCCGGAGTTGATCCCGCCCTCTATCCGGTCATCTCGGAGCTGATCACCGACCCTGCGACAATGGCAGTCTTCACCATCACAACCCTGATCGCAGCAGGAGCAGCGGTTCTGATCGCCGCGTTCCTGGCATTTCTGATCACCGGGAGGGTTGAGGGGAGTTTCGGGAGGCTGCTCCGGATAACGCTCTACGCTGTACTTCCTTTTGGAATAGTGGGGCTTCTTCCTGTTGCAGGTCTTTTTATCGCCGGCATATGGTCGATTCTTGTACTCTCGGGCGCACTCAGGAGCACGTTTGACTTCTCGATACCTGCCTCCCTCTTTCCCCCGGTTGCCAGTTACGGTGCCGCTCTCTTTGCGGGCATTCTCCTCTCGGGAGGGATTCTATGAGGCGTTCTCTGCTCCTCTCCTTTCTCATTCTGGCCTTCTTTATATGCGGAACAGCATCTGCTGTGAATGTGATGATCGCAAGCGATACCACATCCGTCGTCGTTCCAGGCACCATCACCTTCACCGGATCGGTCTTGGGAAACGAGACAGACGTGAGTGAATGGTCATGGCAGTTTGCAAGGGTGGGTGATCCCTCGTCTGCAACGCGGATGGTCGGGAGTGGCAGGGTGGTGACAAAGACCTTCGATCGTGCCGGTACCTATCGTGCAGTCCTCTATACGATGGTTGACGGACAGAACTTCCAGAGCAATCCCTATGACGTGATGATCTATGAGAGTGATTTTGTGCCGGTACCGGAGTTTGAGGCATCTCCTGTAACCGGAACAGCTCCCCTCACCGTCATCTTCAGGGATACGTCACAACACCTTCCGACAAACTGGCACTGGACATTTGGTGATGGGGCAACGGGAACCGGCCAGACAGTGGTACATACCTACACAGAGCCGGGATCCTACTCGGTCATCCTTGCAATCGAGAACCCTGCCGGAAGGTTTACAAAGACCTTCTCAAATCACATCACCGTCACCACTCCCCCGGCCGCCCTCTTCTCTGTTGACAGGACAAGCGGCGAGCTCCCGCTCACTGTTCAGTTCACCGATGAATCAACCGGAGGCATCACCTCATGGCATTGGGATTTTGGTGATGGCTCAACCTCAACACTTCAGCACCCCTCGCATACCTACACCAAAAAAGGAGAGTACACGGTTACCCTGAAGGTCGAAAACAGGCATGGAACGGCAACCACCGAAAAAAACAACTTGATCACACTTGATAAAAATCCGGTTGTGGACTTTGGTGTTGACCAGCAGAGGGGAGGAGCTCCCCTCACTGTCCGGTTCACCGATCTCTCCGGCGGCAGCCCGAACCAGTGGCGATGGGATTTTGGTGATGGACGGAGTTCCATCCAGCAGAACCCAACCCATACCTATACCCACCCCGGAACATTCCGGGTACAACTCACCGCATCAGGAACGAATGTTGCGGGATCGCTCACCCGGACCGGGTATATTGTTGTACGGGATCAGCCGACTGCTGCCTTTGATGCCGGGAAAACATTTGGAAACGCTCCCCTCACCATCCGGTTCTCGGATCGTTCGATCGGCGGCCCTGAAGAATGGCGATGGGAGTTTGGCGATGGTTCCGGCAGTTCAGAGCGGCACCCGAGCCACACCTACACAGAAGAAGGCACCTACTCTGTTCTGCTGACGATAAAAAATTCAGATGGATCAGACTGGCACCTGGAGGAGAACTATATCACCGTCCTGAAACCGACACCGGCTCCTGCGGCTATGCTGATGGCTGATCCGGCAGATAATGGCAGTCAGGACGGTGCAGAAGATCCCATCCCCTCCCCGACGCTCAATATCTCGCTTGATATCCCGATCGTGCAGCCACGGGATCTCCTTCGGGAATATTTCAATCTGATAATGGCTCTTCTTGGAAGATAATAGCAGGAAAAACTATCATCATCCCGGTATCATTACAGCCTATGAGCATCAAAACCGAGGTTATTGAGAAGGTTGGAGCCCTGATGACTGTTGCATTCGGGCTTGTTGCGGCACTTGCCTGGAACTCATCGATCCAGGCCCTCTTTCGGGAAATCTTTGGGACTGCGGATAATCTCGCTGCAATGTTTGTGTATGCAATCATTGTAACGGTGATCGCAGTTATCGCCACCACCTGGATAGCCCGCCTCCAGGCAGCAGCCACCCGTGAAGAGGAGGGCAACGACTGAACCTGCAAGCCTGATCAGGCAGGCGGCCTGTTGTCAAAGAACATCACAAGCCACCGCTCGACACAGGCGAAGCGCCAGAGATCTGTTGAGTATGGCGCCTTCCCGTATAGGAATGCCTCGAACTCATGGAGGAGACAGTCAGCGTCCCAGTAAGGCCGTGATCTGAACCGATCAGTTGTAAAGAGTGCAAGGATCTGATCGGCAAGCACTTCTTTCATCCAGATGGCTTCCGGTGTCGAGAACCCCATCTTATCCCTCCGGTGCACGATCTCATCCGGTACAAGACCAGAAATTGCCTGCCTGAGTACATGTTTCGTCTCGCCATCTCTTACCTTCTGGTCAAGGGGGAGGGAGGCGATATATTCAACGAGCCGGTAGTCAAGGAATGGCACACGCGCCTCGATAGAGAATGCGCTTGCATTCCGATCCTCGTAATGGAGGAGTGCAGGCAGGTTCGTCTCGGAGATCTCACGTCTCAGAATCTCAGAAAGCGGCCCATGATATCGGTCGATTACCGGATAATCCCCCCGGATGCATGCCCTTCTCCTCCGCCTGACCGCAAGCTGGGATCTTGCATCCAGGAAGAACGGGAGGTGCCGCCTGAGGGCATGGAACCATGCGGTGATTGCAGCAAGCGGTTTTCCAGATGCCCAGAGCTCCTTTCCAAGCGAGGGGAGATACCCGATATATCCGGCAAGCTCCTCATCCGCACCCTGCCCGTCGAGGACGACTTTCACATGGCTGCTTGCAGCCTGCATCACACAGTACTGGGAATAGCAGGTGAGTGAGCCAAACGGCTCGTCCATCATGTAGAGGAGCCTGGCGAGATCTTCCTTCAGGCAGGCGCCATCCGGGAAGATCCGATCGTTTGATGCCCCGGTCGCATCAAGGATGATATTCATATACCGGCTCTCGTCAGATGCCGGATCATCGAAGCAGGCAGAGAAGGTCCTCTGCCGTTCGCCGACACTTTCAGGCGATTCCCTTTTGATCAGGCGGTTGATCAGGGCTGTCACCGTGGATGAATCGATCCCGCCGGATAGGCATGTGCCAACCGGGACATCTGATCTGAGCCTGAGCCTGACCGCATCCTCAAGCAGTACAAGGAGCTCTTTTGGGGCGGCTGTATTGATCTCATCTGTTGAAACTGTCTCGGAACTCACGGTGAGCTCGAAATAACGTATCGCCTCTCCTGCTCCCTTTGGCGAGACGGTGATGAAATGTCCGGGCGGGATCTGGAATACCCCTTCAAACATCGTCTTTTCAGTGTGATCGTGAACCCCCCATGCGAGGAATGTCCGTACCATCTCGTCATCGGGCCTCCTCCCGACCTCAGGGTGGAGGAGAAGTGCCTTAATCTCGGATCCAAACAGTATCCCGCCGTTTATCGGCGCATAATAGAAGGGCTTGATCCCAAAGCGGTCACGGGCACAGAAGAGGCTTTCATCATGGGTATTGTAGATGGCAAACGCCCACATGCCATTGAACCGGGAGAGGCAGTCTGCACCCCACTCCTCGTATGCATGGAGGATCACCTCGGTATCCGTCTCTGTGGAGAACCGGTGGCCGCTTCGGATCAGCTCAGCTCTCAACTCGATATAATTGAAGATCTCCCCATTATAGACGATCCAGAGGGTACCGTTCTCATTAGCCATCGGTTGGATGCCTGAATCAGAGAGGTCGATGATCTTTAAGCGGCGATGGGCGAGCGAGACCCTCCCCGATGTATAGATGCTCCCGCCATCAGGTCCCCTGTGCCTGAGGATCTCGCTCATCCTCCTGACCAGATCCTTGTCAGGGGATCCGGATCCAAAACGGTAATCGCCAGCTATTCCGCACATGAGAGAACCTCGGGAAAGTATATGGGATGGATCACTCTTTTTTCTGCTTCTTTGGAACCCCGGAGAGATCGCATGATGCATCGCAGGATCCGTTTACGACCCGGTATGCATCTGCCAGTACTGCGGCATTGGCGAGGAGTCCTGCGATCAGCACCGCCTCAAGGATCTCCTCCCGTGTTGCGCCTTTGGACTGGGCTGCCCGCATGTGGTACTCGACACAGTGGCTGCATTTCAATGCTGCACCAACAGCCATGCTGATCAGTTCGACCACTTTTGGATCGAGTTGGGAGAGCTGCGTGACTGAGCCTTTGTAGAGGAGATGTGAGATGAGTACCTCGGGCTTCTCGCTCATCCGCTGGAATATCAGGGGGACTGTGCCATACTCCTGCTCGATCTGTTCGAGCCAGCACCGTGCGGTCTCCTCTGATCCATCCTCTTTGATATGCTGAATAATATCCTCGAAGTCCATCTCCATCTACACCACGATATGAGTCTCTGAAAAAGGTTTGATCTGCACCAATATGTAATCACGCATTCGTGATGGTGAAATCCATGCGGTATCGCCGATCGTCACATCCTCCTCAACAGGAAGCGATCTGATTGTATCATGATACCGATCAAAAGGCAGTTTTATCCGAAGTCCGGTGAGCTGGACGGTGACCGGTGTCGGGGAATAGACCTGATGAATATCGGGTATTCCGTCTTCGATCACCTCTTTCAGCCGTGCGGGAGAGACCGAGAGGGGGTCATGGGTGATCTCGTCCCGGATCTGATTTAATACCCGTGCAGTCTCTTCGACGACCGCATCAAGCCGTCCGATATCCGCTTCGGTCCGTGTCCTGTGCATGAACCTGCCGAGGTTGCCGACATAGCCTGCTGCCGGGGGATCGGTGATCCGTTTCAGTGCCTCGAGCGGGGGTGCCCCGGTCAGGATGATCGGGACATTCACGCCCCTCCTGAGTCCGTTGAACTTCTGCTCGATACAGGTCTCGAAGTTGCCGAGGACATAGATGGCAAGATCGTGTTCATTGATCACATCCCGCTCCTCATCATTCAGCTGTGAGATCCGCTTCCCAAACCCGCGTGCCAGGCCGACCATATTCGTCTTGGCGCCGACAGTCCTGAGATATTCGGCAATGTCGCAGGCGGAATGGGGGAGGTGATGGATCTCAAGGCTCGGGATGACGACGGCTATCTCACAGCCGACAAGCGGCGACTCGGCCACCTCTCCGGCGAGCGGCTTTGTGAATGCGGTGAACCGTCCGATATCATCTTTTGGGATGAATGCCTGAAGCACCATCTCCTGTGCCATCTCATGTTTCTGGACGATGTATCCGCCGAGATCCTCGATATAGTCAATAACCTCGTCATGCCGGTACACGCCGCCCGTATAGGTGATCGGAACAAGGATCATGCCATCTCCTCCCCGATCAGCTTAAACTGTGCAGATACCAGATCCCCGACGACATGTTCGGGGAGCGTATTCTCACTTGCGGCATAGAAGAACTGCCGTTTTCCATAGGATTCCCTCCGTACTTTAAAGCCCTCGGGTGCGATTACGGTCATCGCGTAGATTAAGTCACGGAGCACGGTATCGGCACGGTTCACAATCTCGATCTTCTCGAAATCCTCTGGGATCTCCACATCCGAGATGATGATGGTGAACCGATCGGGCTGATCGACATTATCATGCCCGAAGATCTCATAGAGGCGGGTGAGGAATTGTGCGAGATAGGTCTCGTCCCGGATGGAGATGACTGTATCATTCCCCTGCACCTGGATCGATCCGATATCAGAGATCCGGACGGCAGCACCCGCATCCCGGATCGTTCCGACAGCAACAAAGATCGGTATCCTCGGATCGATGAAGATCCGGAGTTTTGAGATGACCGCTGTGAGGTTGTGGTCTGAGAGGACGGTCTCGGTGATCTGCTTGTAAAAATCCCGGCCTGTCTCTTCAAAACATTCGACCTCAAACGCATCCAGCAACGTCATGGCAATTCACTCCTTCTTCCTGTCAACAAACCCGGATGCAAGGAGTGCGGCTCCCGTGGCACCGATATACTGCGAGTGGTGCGGAACGACGATCTCGGTCTGGAGGAGCTCTCCCATTGCCCTGACAAGACCCTGGATCAGCGAAGTACCGCCAACCATGATCACCGGCTCCCGGATATCAACCTCCTGAAGCTGCTGTTCGAAGACCTGCTCGGCAACCGAGTGGCAGGCAGCTGCTGCTACATCTTCGGGTGTGCTGCCTGCTGCAAGGGCATTCACCAGGCTCTGCGTTCCAAAGACGATACAGTAGCTGTTCATCGGAACTCCGGCTGACATCCCTTTCATTGCAAGGGGTCCAAGCTCGGTGATATCGATACCGAGCCGTTTTGCGGTCATCTCAAGGAACCTCCCGCTTGCTCCGGCACAGATCCCGCCCATCGTGAAGGTGCCGGGGATCCCATCCATCACCGAGATTGCCTTGTTATCCATTCCTCCGATATCAATGACCGTTGCGGGGCCGTGCTGGGTGTCAGCAAGATAGACGGCACCCTTTGAGTTGACGGTCAGCTCCTCCTGGATGAGATCGGCATTGAGGTGTTTCCCGATCAGAAACCGTCCGTAGCCGGTTGTTCCTATCGCCTCGATATCATTTATGGTGAGTCCGGCTTCGGCGAGTGCTGCCTCAACAACCAGATCCGAGGATCGCAAAACCTCGGTTGTCGGCTCCCAACCGGTTCCGATGATCTCGTTATCCTTCATCACGACACATTTTGTCGTGGATGATCCCGAATCGACGCCCATTGTGATCCCGGTCTGTTCCTCACGTGCGAGGAGGGCACGGCGGCGTGCTATCGTTGTCAGCGCCTCCATCCGTGTCAGAAGCGTCCCTGAGGTCGTCCGCTCCGTAAATGAGTACGAGACGACTGGCAGGGTGGAGTTCAGATGGATATATCGCCTGAGCTCGGTCCTGACGATTGCAGCTTCGGCACACCTAAAACAGCTCCCGATGAAGACCGCATCGGCCTCCACCTTACCGGTGACAAGTGCCTTTGCCCTTGCAATGGCGAGCTTCAGATCCGGGCTCTTCACATTCAGCCCAAATGCATCGAAATCCCGTCTCAGATCATTGAGCGAGATGTCGGGATAGAAGACTTCAGCATCAACTGCCCGTGCAGCTTCAGCGATCTCGTTCTGGACGCCGGAATAGTCGGCACCGCAGGTGAGCTGGGCGATACGCACCGGCCTGCTCATGCCTTTTCACCCCCGAGTTCTGCGAGGAATGCCTTGATGGAAGCGACAAAGGTGACTCCCTCTTCTTTAGTCTTTGGGTATGAAAGCTCGAGGACTGGTATTCCCTTCTGTTTCAGGAGGAATATCAGCAGCTCGTTTGTCCGTGCACATCCCATGCAGCCGAAGGCAAAGTCGGATTCCTCAATGATGATGGCCGCTTCTGCCTCTTCGATCAGGGGTCCGTACAGCGACATCCGCCCCCGTACTCCTGAGGGCACCTCAACCGCTGCCCAGTGAAGACCCTTCTTAGGGTCTTCAGGCGTGATCTGGAGGGGCGGGGAATCGAAACCGCCTGCCTGGATATGTTCGCGTACTGAGAGTGCAGATCCAAGCGGCTTATGCCCAAATCGTGCAACGAGGTCCGAGAGCATCAGGCTTGTTGCCGGATAGATGAAGACCTTTGCCATACTCAGGCCTCCTCCTTGATGATGGATGAGAGCTCCTCAATATCGAGGGGTGGCTCCCGTTTGAAAGGCTGTGCAGTCTTCTTTAGATCTTCTGGCTTCATGGTATCCGTCTCTTTCAGTCCGTATGAAATAAATCGCGAAAGTCCGATCTCGTATTCATGCCCGAGGTATCCGGGCCTTGATCCCCCGAGGTTCGCCCTGCATCTCCGCGGATCTCCCGGAGGAAATCCCCTGTCCTTGATGAAGATATGGAAGGGATCCAGCTTCCGGAGGCGTTCAACCACCCTCGCAACTTCGTCCGGCGTCCCGGTAACCTGCACCCCGAAACAGGTCTCCTTGATCATAATGCCCATCGCAACCTCGTAGGCGGCGATAGCAAGATCCTGCGGGGTGGTCGTTGGTGATTCGACGAAGACATATTTCGTCTCGGTGCCGACATACTCGGGATTGTACTCTTTCATCTCTTCACCTCCCTGATATAGACGGGCATTCCTTCCTTGAGCTTCCCAAGCTTCTCCAGATCGTGCATGGTTCCGATGATGTTTGTTCCCTCAAAAGGCTCAGCAGTCGGGCCGAACTCGGCATTCTCCGAGTCACGCACCCCGACAAGCCCGGCCCCTCTCCGGGATGCATTTGTCATCCCAAGCGAGCGCTTCGGAACAGAACCAACAGGTATATTCTCCGGGATGATATTGATCTTCTCGGGGATATCCGGTTCAAACAGCCAGACATCATCAAAACTGAAGAAGAACGGGAGCATCCCGATCGAGTACCTCTTCAGCCCTGTGAACCTGCGGAATATATCGACGGTGCGGGGGGCCATCTCATCAAAGAGCGTGACATCGATGACATCATTCTGATCCATCGTTGTGACGGTGACCTGCTTCTCTTTCAGCACCAGAAGGGTGGTGCCCGGCTCCTGGCTGATGACAACCCGTGTGCCGGTCTCTGAATCGGCATTCACTGAGATGCCCCGGTTCTCTGCATATGCGAGGGCATCTCCAAGATACATACCCAGCAGATCGAACCGCTCAGGCTCACAGATAACAGCACATGATTCTCCTTCTGAGATCAGCCTGATGAGTTCGATCCCATGGGTCACCTGCCCGATGACGGTGTGGTGCGGACTCGTTGCCACATCATCACGGTAGATATAGATCGCACCGGAGAGCTTCCCTTTCGTCCGGGCGGTTACCGCACCTTCACGCCGGGGGGCTTTCTGTTCGAGCCTGATATCCAGGCGGCCGAGATGCGCATCCATGCAATGGGTGGATGTGGTCCTCTCTGCACGAAAGACCCCGGATTGCAGGGAGAAGAGGAGGTGATCCACAGAATCTGCAAACGCGGTATTGATATCCTCTTTTGAATAGCCATCAGCCCGGATGCGGATATGGGAGATGATCTCCATCTCCTCTTCAAGAGGGATGGAGAGATCGGTTGTCGTAATCGTATGGGTGCTATCAGCCCAGCTGATCATCCGCTCGATCCCGGTGATCCGATCCCCGGTGTCAAGCCTGTCGATTGCACCACGCCCGGCAACAACACGGCCGATGATCCCTCCGCCTTCTGCTGCACCGTGATCTGCCTGGTGCTCTTTTCTGGATACGATCAGGTAGGAGCGTTGTGTTTCATAGCCTCCACACCCGATCAGGATATCTCCGCGTGCATACCGGGAAGGACGGCGTGAAGGTTTGAAATCGGATGGAAAAGGCCCAAATGCCGCGGCGTACCGGTCAGACCAGTGGAGAGCCGGGTTGAAGGATGCATCATGCGGATCGGGAAGGCTCACGCTGCCATCCGGGATCTCGGCAACAAACTCCCCTTTGGTGGTGGTGATCCGGAAATGGCGTGTCACCTCTTCAGAGACGACACCGGGCCTGATGATTGCAAGGGATAATGCCGGGTTATGATCGGGAAGGATATCCTTCAGGCATGCTCCATCATCTGCCTGGATTGCCGTGCCATCCAGAGTGACCCTGACCATGCTATTCTCCCGCGATAGCCTTGTTCATGATGTCGCGTTCTTCTGCGGTGAGAAGATCCATAATCTCCTGTGTCGGACCGATAGCAACGATCTTG
Source organism: Methanocalculus sp. MC3 (assembly GCF_054767395.1). Taxonomy (NCBI): domain Archaea; kingdom Methanobacteriati; phylum Methanobacteriota; class Methanomicrobia; order Methanomicrobiales; family Methanocalculaceae; genus Methanocalculus; species Methanocalculus sp. MC3. Next base: position 385,745 of record NZ_BAABMP010000005.1, on the reverse strand, counting down.
CCTCCACGCATCAGTGCGGCGCGATCGCAGACCTCCTGCACAAACTCCATGTCATGTGAGACGATAACAAAGGTTTCGTCCATCTCCTCACGTGAGTGAAGAATTGAATGCTTTATATCGACTTTTGTGATCGGATCCATGGTTCCGGTCGGCTCATCGAGGATGATGATCTTCGGCTCACGTATCAGGACCTGTGCCAGCGCAACACGGTGGCGTTCCCCTTCAGAGAGGGAATCAGGCTGCCGGTTCAGGATTGCCCGCCCCTTCTCTTCAGTGAAGCCTGCCATCTTCAGGGTGATCATCGCCTTTCTTATGGCAAGCTCCTTTGGAAACTCAAGACCGATCGAATCTGTCAGGTTGTCAAGGACGGATCTGTGCGGGAAGAGGTCGTATTCCTGGTGAAGGAGGCCGATGTACATCTTGGCACGGCCACGGAACTGGTATCCCGGACGGGTCATATCGACCCATTCATCACCGATCTTGATATCGAGCCTGCCGCTTGTAGGCTCAAGGATCCCCGAAATAATCCGTGAGAGTGTCGTCTTTCCTGCACCGCTTGTCCCGATGATGCCGAAGATCTCCTTCTCCCGGATCTCAAAATCGACCCCGTCAACGGCCCGGATCACACCCCGGTCAACGGATATATAACGCTTCTTTAAATTTTCAGATCGAATGAGGGCATTACCAAACTCAGGTGCTGCAAAGACCTCGTCATCATGGTGATCTTTCATGAAGGTGGCGATAACCTCTTCCGGGGTTCCGGTGGCGGTGATCTCGCCGTCTGCAATGAGGATCGCACGATCCGCGACATCCTTGATTGCCTGGGCAAAGTGGGAGGTGATGATCATCCCCATAGATGCGGAGCTTGCAGCCTCTTTCAACATCTCATGAACGACACGAGCCATCTTCGGGTCGAGGGTTGCGGTTGGTTCGTCAGCGAAGAGGAGGAAAGGTTCTTTTGCAAGCTGGCGCGCAAGAACCACGCGCTGTTTCTCACCGCCGGAGAGATCACGGGCAATATGCATCATCCGGTGCGAGAGCCTCACCTCATCGAGGAGATCAGCGGCCCGTGATACTGCTTTTCCTGAGGGATAGCCGGTATCTTCGAGTGCCCTGAGGACATTCTCGATGACACGGTCGTTTCCATACAGCGCAAATGTCCGCTGGAACATAATCGCGGTTCTCTGCATCAGTTGGCGTTTTAATGAATCATCATCATTCCAGAGATCCACATCTTTCTCCTTCAGGGTTCCTGCCTTACAGCGGGAACAGGTGGATTCAGCCTTGCTTGCAAGCTCAATCCGACCGCAGGAATCACACCTCGAGATGTGGTATATGACCCGCCCCCCAGTCGGCGGTTGATCGATTCCACGGATAAGGTGAATCAGGACGGTCTTTCCTGCACCGCTCCTGCCGATGATACCGACGGTTTCACCTTCTGAGATCTCAAGATTGATGTTATTGAGTACTCTCGTGCCATTAAAGTCCATGCAGAGGTTTTCGACTGAGATAAAGGGTTTCATGAAGCAGCCTCTTGAGTAGTATGTAGAAGAAGGAGCATATTAGTCTTTATATGTGAACAGTCTTCCCGGGATCTGATCGCAAAATCTCTTCAATAATACAGATTACTTCATGGAGTTCATGAATCGTATAGTTGGCAGCAGCTTCCAGAGCTTCAATCCGCTCTCCCGGCTGCTGCTCCGAAAGGATGGCAATATCCGCCTCCCTCATCGCCCGGAGATCATTGATCCCGTCTCCGACCATCAGGACGGTATCATAATTGTCTTTTAATCTCCGTACGATCTCCGCCTTCATCGTCGGGGTGGCAACGCCGAAGATCCGGTCATGCGGGATGCCGAGATAATCTCCCATCCGCTCAAGTTTTGATCCCCTGTCCCCTGAGGCGATGAAGGTGGCGATCCCCATCTGGTGGAGCCGGGTGATCGTCTCTTTCGCACCGGGAAATGGGCTTCCCCCGGCTGTTATTGCGAATTCGATCATCCTGCTTCTGACATTGAGGATCACGCCCGAGTTGATCGCTATCACCGGCTTGATGTGGCTGCACCGGTTCCAGACACTGCGTATCGTCTCCTGGAGATCGCCAACAGCGGCATACTCTTCGTGATAGAGGATATCGGCCACTTCATCCTGGGTGATCACGCGGCGCCCGCAGGATATGCCAAATTCAATTTTTTTCCTGCAGAGAAATGCAGAGAGAAGCTCGTCTTTGTCTGCTTTAATGACATCCTCGGAGTGTACATGGAGAAGCACCAGGATTCGATCGGGATCATCAAAGGTGAGAGTGGTTGTCTCTATCTCCTCGATGATCTTTCCTGCTGCAATCTCTTTTGCAACCCGGTAGGTACGGAGGAGCGTCCCGGCACTGTCAAAGACTACTGCGATCGTCATCCAAAAGCCACCTTTATCAATGATAAGTACCGTCGATTGATATATGCCACTGATCAGGACAGCAGATGCCATCCGCTCGATGGAGATACGGGGTGCCGGACGGATTGCGCGTGCAGCAGCAGCAGCACTCAGGGACCATGCCGGGGCAACAGAAACAACAGTGAAGGCTGCTTTTTGTGAAGAGATGAACCGGGCAGCAGCCCTCCTCCGTTCCACCCGCCCGACAGCCGTCTCACTCCCCAATGCGATTCATATCGTCATGCGGGGCCTTGAGGATGCAGCAGATGTGGAAGATGCGCGCGGTATTGTCCAAAGAAATGCAGATGCCTTCATCCGGTCCTCAGAAGAGGCTGTTTCGATGATCGCCACAATCGGTGCGAACCAGATCAGGGATGGAGATGTGATCCTCACCCACTGCAACTCAGAGGCGGCACTCGCCTGTATCATCGAGGCGAAGCGGCAGGGAAAAGAAATTGAGGTCTATGCGACCGAGGTCAGGCCCTGGAACCAGGGTCTCCTGACAATCAGGGTACTGAACCAGCATGAAATCCCAACACACTATATCGTCGATTCAGCTGTCCGCGCCTTCATCAATGATGTCGATATAGCGATCGCCGGAGCGGATGCAGTCTGTTCCGATGGGAGTGTCATAAACAAGATCGGGACCTCCCAGATCGCCCTTGCTGCACACGAGGCACGTACCCGGATGATCGTTGCTGCCGAGACCTACAAGTTTGCACCCCGCACCCTCGCCGGGCATCCCATCCCGATCGAGGAGCGGCCGGGCTCTGAGGTGCTTGCTGAAGATCTTGCATCTGAGCTCCCTTTTGTAAGAGTTCGAAATCCGGTCTTTGACATAACGCCGGCAGCATATATCGATGCAATCGTGACGGAAACAGGCCTGATCCCTCCGTCATATGCCCCGTTCATCATCAGGGATCATCTCGGATGGGATCTTTCGATGATCAGATAAGACGGTGTCTGAGGTATCCGGATGCCGGATCACCCTTCGATTCCGTGGATGATACATTTTATAGCTCCCCGGACAAGGTAAATGAGAAGATTACATGAGGAGATGTTCATGGGAGTACAATTTGTAAAATTACAGGGAAATGGCAATGATTTCATCCTGATCGATGAGATGGAGAACGAGATCATCCCTGAAGAGATGAAAGCCGCTTTTGCGATGCTCTTCTGTGACCGCCGGTTTGGTATCGGGGGCGACGGTGTCCTCTTCATCTCAAAGTCCGAATCTGCGGATGTCAAAATGCGCCTCTTCCAGCCCGACGAATCTGAGGCAGAGATGTGCGGAAACGGGATCCGCTGCCTTGCACGGTATGCATATGATCAGGATTACATCAAGAAGGAGAGCACGGTCGAGACGCTCGCCGGTATCATGCCGGTTACTCTTGGATACCAGAATGATGAGTTCTATGCAACGATCACAATGCCAACCCCGGCATTTGCAAGGAGCAAAATCCCCGCAACCGGGACAGGCGAAGATGATTACTCGGAGCATATCGGCACCTATCAGGTTTATGCCGTCAATACCGGTGTTCCCCATGCGGTCGTCTTTGTCGATGAGATCGGGGCGATCGATCTGATGAAGCTTGGACCAACCATCCGGAACCATCCCACCTTCCCAAAGGGTGCGAATGTCAACTTTGTCGAGAAGGTTGATCAGAACCTCCTCAGGATCAGGACATTCGAGCGGGGTGTTGAGGCCGAGACCTGGTCATGTGGAACCGGTGCTACAGCATCTGCGGCGGTTGCCCACAAGCTCGGTTATGTTAAGAGCGATTGCATCGTTGAGACGAAGGGTGGTCCGCTTAGGATCCGCTTTAATGAGACGGTCACAATGACCGGCCCCGCCGAAGTCGTCTTCATCGGGATGATCGAGCTCTGAAGAAAGAGGTATATTCGCTGATTCCGGGAGATCCCGGGATTATACTTTTTTTCGGCTCGTTGCTGATCCGTGTTGTTTATTAATAGGGAACAGGTCATCATCGGGCCATACGGTGTTTTAATCATGCTTTGTGATCTGTTGATTCAGGCGTAGAATATGCCTTCATAAAACCGGTTCATGGAGAAGAAACCGTGCAAATTCCCACCGCCCTGTCCCCGTCCGCATGTGCTTCGCAGGGAGGTTGTCATGGGTGGCCCCGCACATGCAGCACGTGAGGGGGCGGGAATGTTTTGTGGGCTGCCAGAGGAGATAAAAACCCGGTTCTGATGAATCGCCTTTCAGGTTGCTCTGATAAGCAAGGTTTTATCATCTCTGTCAGCCTCATTCTTCGACAACCCGCCCCCAGATACCCGCGCCGCACGTGCTTCAATCACCCCTCATGCCTGGATGTTGTGTCGGGATCAATCCCCCGGCCTCTCTATTCCCCTGAGGAAAAGCCGGATCTCTAACATCCTGCATGAAATAGCCAGAAAGCTTCTTTCCGCATCCGCACTCAGCAGGAACGAATCCCATCTTCTGTAATGGCAAAATCAAATGATTCCCCTTCCGGGCGGGATCGATGCTTCATGACGATCGCCCGGCGGGTGCTGTCTCTCCGTTCGATCCTGATGATCGCCTTTGAGATATGTGACAGGGTCGTTCCGCCGAGACCGGAGAATGTGCCGGTTGACGGATCCATGTACACCTGGTTGGTAATTAAGACCGGAACCTGGTTTTTTCGCGCAATTGCCAGAATCTCGATCATCTGTTTCCCAAGCATCCGCTGCACATCGCCCCGTTTCTCCAGTTCTGATCTGTAAAGGGCGGTTGCCGAATCCATCACGATTAAACCGATCCTCTGTTTTGTGAAGATCTTCTGTGATTCAATGATCATCAGCCCCTGTTCGGCAAAATCGATCGGCTCATACAGGTAGAGACGGGTGGCAAGTTCCGGTGCGGCATCCTCGCCACCGCAGATCTGGACGAACCGATCGGGTGAGAATCCTTCGGTATCAAAGAAGATGACCCCGGCACCCTCCTTCAGGGTGGCAACCGCCGCTATGATGGCGAGCGTGCTCTTGCCGCTCCCCGGCTCCCCATAGATCTGGGTGATCATCTGCCTCTCAAGGCCGCCACCGAGGATCCGGTCCAGATCCGGGCTGCCTGTGCTTACGCGTCCTGTCTCCACCCTTCCAGCTCCCGGTATGCGATCTCCTCGGCTCTCCTCTTCAGATCCCGGATGCTCAGCCCATGCCGCTCAGCGGCGGTGGCAACAGCATCGAACTCTGCTTTTACGGAGATGATCTTTCCCTGTGAGTACCCGATCTTCACGGGAATCTCGTCTCCTTCCGGTATCCGGATGGTGATCACCAACCGATCCGCAATGAACCGGTGAACCGACGGGATGCACCGGACTCCGAGCGTTCCCAGCTCTTCTGCCATGACTCCCGCAAGCCGCTCAGAATCCTCCCTGCGGCAGATCACCCGGATCAGATGGCCGGGCCTACCCTTCTTCATGATGATCGGAATGGCTGATGCATCCCGTGCACCCTCGCGGTGGAGACGGGCGATCGTATAGGCGATCACCTCGCCATCGACATCGTCGACATTCGTCTCCAGGATATCCACCGTCGGGAGGCTCTCACTGCTCTCAAGGATCATCACCCTGAGGACATTCGGACGGTCTTTTGGGTCTCGTGTACCCGCACCATACCCGACTGCGGCGATGGTGCCGTTCTCGTCTCCTCCCGGAAAGGCTGCCGTGAACTCTGCGAGAAGTGCAGCCCCCGTCGGGGTGACCAGCTCCCCGGTCTCTTCCTCCGTCCTTCTGGTGAGAAGCCCTGAATCTTGAAGGATATATGCGGTTGCCGGTGCCGGAACCGGCATGATCCCATGCAGAGACCTGACCGTCCCCCTGCCAAGCGGGATCGGGAGGACTGCGACAGCATCCGGTGCAAGTGAGAGGAGGGCGGTGCATGCCCCGATCACATCCGCAATCGCGTCATCCGCTCCGACCTCGTGGAAATGGGCATGGTCACCATGGACGCGGGTCTCTGCATCATGGATTCTTGAAAAGATCCGCGCCGCCATCTCCTTTACCCGGGCTGTCGCATCAGCCTCCCTGAGGCGGGTGAGGACCTCATCCAGCGTCCGGGTACTCTCCCCCGCATGCGTCCTCAGGTATGTTGCCCCGATACCACACCGCAAAACCAGTGATATCTCCGGTTTTCCGACAAGTGAGGCCATTGCCCGGATCACCGCCTCCTCATCAGCACCAGCGGCAAGGAGGGCTCCTGTGATCATATCTCCCGCAGCACCATTCACCGGGTCAAAGAGGATCGTCCGCATCGAAAAAACACTACTTATATGTCCGGGCACCGTTGACAATAAAGTAATGCCTGAAGTGTACCTGAAGGTCGATTCGGCCTATCCTGAAGATCTGGGTGGAGGGAAGGCACGCCTCGATCCAGAGACGATGCTCGCACTCCGTGTCTCCCCCGGCGATCTGATCAAAGTCGAGGGGAAGAAGGAGACGCTCGCAAAGGTCTGGCGTGCGATGGCGAAAGACTGGGATCAGCAGAAGATCCGGATCGACAAATTCACCCGTGAGAATGCCGCCGTCACCATCGGCGATCGCGTGAAGATCTCGAAAGTGGAGGCGGTGATCGAGGCAAAAGAGGTGGTGATCGCGCCGCCCGAGAACCTGCCCCCACACCTGACCATTCATATGGAGCATGCCGCACAGGGTCTGATCAACTACCCGGTTTCGATCGGCGATGTAGTTCCGATCCGTGCGATGATGATCCCCCAGCTGATCGAGTTCAAGGTGATCTCCCTTGAACCAGAGGATGCTGTAATCATCACCAGAAATACCACCATCACCGTATCCGACAAGCCCGTTCCCGGATTTGAGGGGCTGAAGCGGATCAGCTATGAGGATATCGGCGGATTAAAAGACGAACTCCAGCGGCTCAGGGAGACGATCGAGCTCCCGATCCGCCATCCCGAACTCTTCAAGACCCTTGGGATCGAGCCGCCAAAGGGTGTCCTGCTGTATGGGCCTCCCGGCACCGGAAAGACCCTGATCGCACGGGCTGTTGCCAATGAGTCGGGTGCGAACTTCATATCGATTGCAGGGCCCGAAGTGATCTCGAAGTACTATGGCGAATCCGAACAGCGGCTCCGCGAGGTCTTCGAGGAGGCAAACGAGAATGCACCCTCGATCATCTTTATCGATGAACTCGACTCAATTGCGCCGAAACGCGAGGATGTGACCGGCGAGGTGGAGCGGCGGGTGGTTGCCCAGCTGCTGACGATGATGGACGGGCTTGAGGAACGCGGGCAGGTTGTTGTGATCGGCGCAACCAACCGGCTGGATGCGATCGATCCCGCCCTCAGGCGCCCCGGCAGGTTCGACCGCGAGATCGAGATCGGGGTGCCGCCGCATGCAGATCGCCAGGAGATCCTCAATATCCATACCCGTGGCATGCCGATTGACGAAGGTGTCAGGATCGATCTGATTGCCGGCCGGACACATGGTTTTGTCGGGGCTGATCTCGCCGCCCTCGCACGGGAAGCTGCGATCCGGGCCCTGAGACGGTATCTGCCCGAGATCGATCTCGAGCAGGACTCGATACCGCAGGAAGTACTTGATAAACTGAAGGTGACCGCGGATGATTTCCGCGAAGCACAGCGTGAGGTCTTCCCCTCAGCGATGCGTGAGGTGATGCTGGAGGGAACCAACATCACATGGGCCGATGTGGGCGGCCTTGCTGCTGCACGGCAGGAGATTCGGGAGGCAGTCGAGCTTCCCCTCACCGACAGGGAGAAGTTTGAAGAGCTTGGGATACAGTCTCCAAAAGGTATCCTTCTCTATGGCCCTCCTGGTACCGGGAAGACCCTGATCGCAAAGGCTGTTGCAACCGAGTCGGGTGCGAACTTCATCCCGATCAAGGGACCCCAGCTCCTCTCCAAATGGGTTGGGGAGAGTGAACGGGCGGTTCGTGAGATCTTCAAGAAGGCCCGGCAGGTGGCACCTTCGATCATCCTCTTTGATGAGATGGATGCCCTCACCCCGGCTCGCGGGGGCGGGGATTCCAATCATACCATCGAGAGTGTTTTAAACCAGATCCTAACCGAAATCGACGGGATCGAGGATATCCGCGATGTGATCGTGATGGGAGCAACCAACAGGCCGGATATTGTCGATCCCGCCCTTCTCCGGCCCGGCAGGTTCGATCGGCTCGTCTATATCGGGGAGCCTGATGAAGAGGATCGGAAAAGAATCCTCTGGATCCATATGAGGAGCATGCCGATTGAAGGGGGAACGATTGAAGAGCTCATCACTCTCCTTGAAGGCTGTGAATATGGCTGCATCGAGAAGATATTCGAGTCAATTGGAGAAGGAAAAGAGATCACAGCTGATGCAGTCAGGGAAGCTGCATCTGAGATGCCGAAGAAGGAAGGGGCAGGATTGAAGAGGAGCGAGATCCGAAAACTCATCCACGATCTCGCCTCCCGGTTCAATCAGCAGTCCCCTGATCCGGCACGTGATGCGATCATCGCGGCGGTTGCAGCCCGGACTGCCGGATATGTCGGATCCGATCTCGAAGGGCTCTGCCGTGAGGCAGGAATGCTTGCGATGCGGGAGGGGGTAACAGTCGTCTCCACCCGCCACTTCGAAGCTGCTCTGGAGAAGGTACGGCCGACGATGAACGAACGGCTGACTGAATACTACTCCCGGATACAGCAACACTTCAAAGGCGGGCTTCCCCGGCAGTCACAGCCGGTCGAATATCAGTAACACTCTTATGATACCGGGGAGATACCCCTCTCCCTATGTCTGCTGAAGGGATAGAGGAACCACAGGAGCACTGGTCATCGGGCCTTGGATTCATCCTCGCTTCCATTGGTGCTGCGGTTGGTATCGGAAATATCTGGCGTTTCTCCACTGTTGTCGGGCAGAACGGTGGTGGAGCCTACCTCATCCCGTTTCTGCTTGCCGTCTTTCTGATCGCCCTCCCCCTGATGGTGATTGAGATCAAGGCGGGCCGTGCCCTTGCCGCCGATGTTGTCACGGCTCTGGAGAAAGTGCATCGCCACCTCTCAAAGGCCGGCTGGCTCCTGATCGCAGTCGGGTTTGTTGTGCTGAGCTATTATCTTGTTATCACCGGCTGGACGCTTGCGTTTGTTATCTTCTCACTGATTGGAACCGATGGAAGGTTCGCATCATTTACTGCCGGATACCTGCCGGTCCTCTTCTTCATCATCTCAGCCCTCCTGACCGGAGGGGTGGTAGCGCTTGGGGTCAAAGAGGGGATCGAACGGGTGACCCGGTGGCTCATTCCGATCAGCTTCTTCATCTTAATCGGCCTTGCCATCTATGCTGCCACATTGCCGGGTTTTGCCGAGGGACTCGCATTCTTCTTCACCCCGGACTTCTCGGTGCTTGCTGATCCCACACTCTGGGCGGCCGCATTCGGGCAGTCGTTCTTCTCATTATCGGTTGGGACCGGAATCCTCCTCACGTACGGTTCATATCTGAGACGATCGGTTCCCATCGCGAGATCGGCAGTCTATATCACCATAGCCGATCTCTCGGTTGCGATACTCGCAGGATTGATCATCTTCCCGATCGTCTTCACATTCGGCTTCTCTCCGGCAATGGGTGCAGAACTCACCTTCACGATCCTGCCCGAGGCATTTGCACTGATACCATTTGGCGCAATTATAGGATTCTTGTTCTTCCTCCTCCTCTTCTTCTCTGCCCTGACAGCAACGGTATCGATGATCGAGATGCCCCTTGCCTCTCTTGTCGCCAGAAAGGGCTTCTCCAGAAAGAAGGCAAGCCTTCTTCTTACCGGAGGTGTAATCGCAATCGGCCTCCCCTCGGCTCTCAGCTACTCGGCGATGAAGCTCACAATAGGTGGCATCCCGGTGCTGGATCTTCTTGATGAGACGGCTGGCTCATTTGGCCTTCCCCTGACGGCACTGTTCATGGCAGTTGCATTCGGCTGGATACTCGATCCCCATCTGCTCAGGGAGAAGGGCGGGCTGAAAGGTTTCATTCCGCATCTCATCCTTTGAATATGCAGGTATCTGATCCCCCCGGTGCTGCTGATCACCCTGATCCTCCTTGGCATCGGGATGGTCAGGGGATGACCGATATCCTCTTACCCCGTCATGATCCAGAAGTGATCAGATATGACAGGGGATAGCGTGAATATATCGGATTATATGCTCAGGACGGCGGAGATGATCATCCGTGTTGCCGAGGTGATTGACGAGGAGGAATCACGGCAGTTCATCTCCGAGATCCTCTCCGGAAGGAGGATATATGTCACTGGCGCCGGGAGATCCGGGCTTGTTGCCAAGGCGTTTGCGATACGGCTGATGCACCTTGGGTTCCCCTGTTATGTGATCGGTGAGACGATTACCCCTGCCTTTGATTCCGGCGATATGCTCGTTGTTTTCTCCGGCTCCGGCGAGACGAAATCGGTGGTGAGCGCGGCTGAGAAGGTGCGTGAACTTGGAGGGTGGTCCTGCCTTATCACCGCAAATCCGGACTCACAAGCAGCCGGGTATGTTGATCTGGTCATCGATCTCGGTGAATCGTCCGGAAATAGTGCTGATCTTCCACCTGAGTATGAGGTGAGGCAGATCTCCGGACAGTACCGCTCGGCGTCGGTTCCTATCGGGAGGGGATCAGCCTTTGAGATGGTTGCGCTCGCCCATTCGGATGCAATCATCTCCGCCCTGATGGAAGCCCGCCACCTGGATCCCGGTGAGGTCAGGCTCCGTTTCTCGAATATCTAAATTTCCCCTGTTTTTGCAGAGATTGATTCCGCAGCTGCATATGCGGTTGAGAATGCTGCCTGAAGGTTATATCCCCCGGTATCGCCGTCGATATCGAGCACCTCTCCGATAAAATAGAGATCTGGAAGAAGCCTCGATTCCATCGTTTTGTTGTTGATCTCCTCAAGTGCAACGCCCCCGCGGGTAGCCATTGCAACGTCAAATCCGCCGACCGTTTTGATCTGAAATATCCAGCCTGTGAGGAGCGAAAGGAGTTCTTTCCTCATCTTTTTTGTGAGGTGGGCCACTGTACTGTCCGGAGACAGCCCCGCCTCTTCGGTGAGCCGCTGGATGAAGCGTGCAGGAAGGGGTAGTTCTGAGAGGATCGTCTTCACAAGACGCTTCCCATATGCCTGTGTTCCATGGGTGATAAGAGATGCGATCGCCTCCCTCTCTTTTTCCGGAAGAAATGCGATGCTGAGGCTGTCGCCATCCCTGATGTACCGGGATGCATGCAGGATGGCGGGGCCTGAGAAGCCATTATGCGTAAAGAGGAGATCCCCTGTCACTCTCCGAACAATCTTTTTCTCCCTGAGGACCGAGACCGTGATATCATCAAAGGAGATCCCGGCGAGATCTGAAAACGGATACTGGTCCGGGTGTACCGGGGCAAGGGCGGGTCCAATCCCAATGATCCGGTGGCCGAGGGATTCGGCAAAGCCATACCCGTCACCTGTTGATCCGGTTGATGGGTATGATGCACCGCCGGTTGCAATGACGAGGTGATCGACCAGCACCTCCTGATCGTCTGTCCTGATCAGAAAGCTGCTCCCTGAGCGCTCCACGGCACGAACCTGGCTGTTCTGCCTGAAGATCACCCCGTTCTCCCGGCATGCGGCCATCAGTACAGAGAGGATATCATCTGCCTTTTCTGATACAGGGAATATCTTCTCGTTCTCATCTGTATAGAGTGGGCATCCCCGATCTTCGAAGAACGCGATCAGATCCCGGTTCGTAAAATTCCTGAGTGCTGGTTTCAAAAAAGTCCCGTTCTCACCGTAATGTTCTTCAAAACTGCGGATATTGCCCGCATGTGTGATATTGCACCGCCCGGATCCGGTGATTAAGAGTTTCCGACCTGCCTCCCTCTTCTTCTCAAAGAGGATGATCCGGCTTCCCTCTGACTTTATCGTAGCTGCACAGAAGAGTCCTGCCGGCCCGCCTCCGATAATGCCAATCACAGGCCGGGCCATTTTGCAATCACACCTTCTGTAGAACGGGTGGTGTCCTGCCAGGATTTTTTGCCACTGCAATCTGCCGCTTCAGTTCTGCTGCTGCTGCTGCTACATCTTCCTCTCCGACAACCGCAGAGATGACGGCGGCCCCGTCTGCCCCCGCACCGATCACAGATCCGATATTCTCCCATGTGATCCCGCCGATTGCGACAAGTGGGAGGCGGGTTGCGGCACGGATGGCGCCCAGTGTTGAAAGGCCGTGCCCGCATCCGGCATCATCTTTTGAGGTGGTGGCAAAGACCGGGCTGAGTGCAAGGTAATCGGCACCTGATATCTCTGCCTGTATCGCCTCATCAACCGATCCGACAGAAGAGCCGATGATAAAGTCCCTTGGAACAATCCGTCGGGCTTCGGATATCGGCATATCCTGCTGGCCGAGATGAACTCCGTCTGCTCCGGTTGCAAGAGCGATATCAAGCCGGTCATTCATGATGAAGCAGGCACCGGCATCCCTGGTCATGGCCAGAATCTCTGTTGCTGTCCGGTAGAGGGATGCAGCATCCATCCTCTTGTCCCTGAGCTGGATGATATCCGCTCCGCCCAGAAGCGCCATCCGGGCGAGTTCGGTATGGGATCTCCCCCTCCCGATCTGCTCGTCGGTGATGACGTAGAGATCATATGCCACGGTACTGCTCCACCTGTGCCTCAGCCGATACCGTCTCCGGTGTCAGTGATGCGAGTTCGTCAAAGAGTGCGGTTCTGAATGAGTATGGTCCCGCAGATTGCCTGGCTGCCCGTTCCCCGGCAAGCCCGAATGCGATGAGTGCAGCGGCGGCGGACTTCACCGGATCGTCGCCTGCGGCTGCAAACGCCCCCACAACAGATGCTGCCATACAGCCGGTCCCCGAGAGCCGCTCCATCATCGGGCTCCCGTTTAAAATCAGGTATGCCTCACCATTCCCGCAGACGATATCGGTCTTTCCGGTCATGGCAACGGCTGTGTTCCACCTCCCGGAACACCGAAGGGCAACCTCAATGGGATCACCCGTACAGCCGCCCGAATCAACCCCCCTGACAGAGCCGCCGCTTCCGGCAAGGACACCGATTTCACCGGCGTTTCCTTTCAGGATCGCAACCCTGCATTCATTCAGAATCCTCTCTGCACTCTCTGTCCTGAGTGTTGTTGCACCGACTCCGACCGGATCAAGGATCACCGGGATGCCATGTGCATTTGCGGCTTTCCCTGCGGCAACCATCGCATCTACCTGTGCGGGTGTAAGGGTTCCGATATTGAGGACAAGGGCGCCTGCAATCCCGGCCATCTCGGCAACCTCTTCGATTGCGCCTGCCATCACCGGTGCTGCACCGATGGCAAGGGTTGCATTTGCGCAGTCATTGATTGTGACGGTATTGGTGATATGGTGAATGAGCGGACGGGTTGATCGAACCCTGCCAAGGAGTGCTGCTCCGTAATGATTCATGCTGGTATATATTGCCTGCCGGAAGAGAAAAGTGATATGGAAGAGAGGGGCGGATTCTTCTATCCGATCTTCCATCTGCCTGCCGGAACCAGGATCACAAACCGGGCACCCTCGCCTTCGATCCCTTCCTCATGGATCGTGATCCCGGTGATTGCCAGAATCTCCCGGATCAGGTAGAGGCCATACCCGCTGTTTTTTCCGCATTTATATTCAAAAATTCGCTCTTTCATGGTTTCAGGGATGCCTGCTCCATTATCCTGCCACAGAATCCTCAGGTTGCCATCGCTCTTTTCGCATGAGATCGTGATCTCTGTTGCATCTTCTCCATGCCGGATGGTGTTGTCCAGAAGATTTGAGAAGACCTTGGTGAGGAGGGGATCGGCGATGATCGAGACGTTCCGGCAGGTGTTTGTGATCGGAATTTTGGATCCGGCGAGAGGTTCGAGCGAGGCGCTGATCTCCTGCCATGCCGGTCCGCTCGTTCCGATCTTCTCGTATTCCTTCATAAATTCAAAGGATTTTGAGATCTGTGCGAGGCAGAGTCCGATCTTTTCGAGATACTCAGCTATCCCGGTTTCAGGTTCCCTCCTTCTGATCAGTTCGATATACCCGTCAATGGCCATCATCTGGTTCCTGACATCATGGCGTGTGATACCGGCGAGGAGGCGGATCTTTTTATTGGAGAGCTTCAGTGCCTCTTCCGATCGCTTCTCCATGGAGACATCACGGTTGACGACGATCGCACCCTTGAGTGTTCCGTCATCAAGGATCACCGGTGCGGTATAGTTGTATATGAGGCGTTTTTTGTCGTCAAAACAGTCGATCTCGAGAAGTTCATCGGTGATGGTGACCCGATCCTGTATGCTCCGGGCTAGTGCCCAGTCTTCTGGTGCGATCTCCTCGCCAGACGGGTACCTGCGGGCTTTGAAGATCCCATACTCTTCTATCCCCACGTGGGGTTCAGCACCCCAGATGGCAACCCCTGCCGGGTTCCCCATGGTGAGCTTCCCCTCGCTATCTGCAAACCAGAGCCCGATCGGGAGGATCTCCATCACCTTTGAGAGGATATTCTCGCGGATCAGTAATTCTTCTTCAGCACGCCTCCATTCGGTGATATCCACAAGTGAGGCGACGGAAAGCCGTTCTTCTGGTAAAACCCCGATTGAGATGAAGATGATCCGCTCCTCCCCGTTCCGCCTGATAAACCGGAACTCGTAGCTGAGTGGAGCGTCACCATTCTGGTAGCGTGCATGATGATACTCCATTATCCGATCGATATCCTCTGGATGGATGAATGCAGTGGGTTTTAATTTTCCTTCGATCTCAGCAGCCGTATATCCGGAGAGCTCCTCAAAGAGGGAATTGACTCTTAGGATGGTCAGATCCTGCCCGAAGATGGCAAGTGCAGAGCCGGTATTCTCGAAGATGCCCCGGTACCGCTCCTCGCTCTTTCTGAGTTTTTCCTGTGCTGTGATCGCCTCATCCAGATGCTGGCGGATCTCCTCCTCTGTTGATGCCAGTTCCTCATGCATCGAGAGGAGTTCGCGTTCCTGATTCCTCTGCTCGGTGATATCGCGGATCGATTCGATGGCACCCGCCACCTCTCCTTTATCATCATAGAACCGTGATGCCGTTGCCCAGAGGACTCTCTTATTTCCCTTCATCCGGGCGGAATCGGTCTCGATGATCGCACTCTCACCCCTCTTTTGGATCTCCGGGTAGTGCCCCTGTATATTGTCAAGCTCCCCTTTGAGGATATAGTCGATGAGAACGGGCCTTCTCTCTCCATAGAAGAGGAGGGAGTATTCGTAATCTCGTTTTCCGATGACCTTATCCGCTTCGATCCCGGTCATCTCCTCGATGGCCTTGTTCCAGGCGATAACAATGCCATCCGAATCGATCGCAAATGTGGCGTCAGGGAGGAAGTTGATGATGTCTGAGAGCCTCCGCTCGCTCCTCCTGATCTCCTGCTCCCGTATCGAAAGCTCCTCGAAGCTCGATCTCAGCTCTTCTTCATTGGCGGTGAGCTGTTCATATGCGGCATTCAGTTCATCAAGGCTCTCGGCGATCTTCTTCTCAGCTCTCCTTGAGGCAACAGCCATCTCTATCTGGTGGGAAAGTTCTGCAAACTGGGCACGGGGGTTGCCGCCTTTCTGGAGATAGAAGTCGGCACCATTGTTCAGTGCCTCGATAACGATATCCTCTCTTCCCTTTCCGGTGAAGATGATGAACGGGAGAGTCGATCCGGCCTCCCGGAGCTCCTTTAAGAGAGTAATCCCGTCCTTTGACGGCATCTGGTAATCAGAGACGACTGCGTCATAGTCGCCATCCATAATAATCTCCATCGCCTCAAGAGAATCTTCGAGGATATCGACCGAATACCTGCCTTTCTCTTCGAGGAAGAGTTTTGTCAGGTCAAGGAGTGCAGGTTCGTCATCGATATAGAGGATACGGATCGGGGAGCTGGCGCCAGGATCGGACATGAACTACTTTGAATATCTATCCTTCTCGAAGTTAAGGAGATCGGTTCTGATTTATTTGTACATGGCTCTCTCCGGGAGGGTGAAGAGAGCTATTATATATACCGGGGGTCGTTTTTCATGGTAATGAGGATTCTGTTTATGGCGCCTGTACCAATTCCCCTCCGCCTTTGTATGCTCCTTCTTCTTCTGAGTGCCCTATTAACAGGGGTTGCACAGGCTTCCGGGCAGTCCGTTATTATCACCGATCACACCCTTGTCCCCTCAGTCGTGATGCCGGGCGATCAGGCGATTGTGTATGTTACGATCATGAATGCAGCTTCCACCTCAACCCAGACAGAGTCCACATACCTCTCATCAGTCTATTCTGTGAGTACATCGGAAAGCCAGGATGTTTACCTGGTGATAGGAAGCGTCTATTTTGATGGCCGGGGGGATATCCGGGTATTGGAAGGGAACTCGGCCTTCACAGGGGTGCTTGGACCCGGACAGTCGATGGATCTGGTATTTCTGATTCAGGCGCCGGAGAAGAGCGGGATCTATTTCCCCCAGCTCCGTATCAGGGTGAGGGGCGGGGAGAGCGTCATCTACCCGATCCCGGTGAATGTGAATATGCCGATCTTCTCGATGAAGGTCCCGGTGATCGAGGTGTCGCAGGCGGCACTTCCTTTTGTCAGGCCCGGTGAGACATTTGAAACAGGGCTTGCTGTTGCCAATACCGGGCAGAGTGCTGCACAGGAGATCACGGTTATCGTTCAATCCGGGGATCTGATGATCGCCCCTGTCGGGCCTGCATCATCTTTCATGCCCGTGCTTGCTCCCGGTGCGGAGATGGTGATCCCACTTTCGTTCCGGGTCAGCAAAGAGATCGCACCCGGCCTCTATGAGCTGCCGGTTGTGATCGGCTACCAGCAGGCCGACGGATCGACTGTGTCAATCACCACTGCCTGTGCAGTCGATGTCCGTGGAGCATCATCTCTTGCAGTCTCTGCGGTGAGAACGGATCCAATTACCGTTGATGCGGGTGAGCCATTCGACCTGATTGTCCGCCTCGAAAATACCGGAACCGGACGGGCAGAATCTGTTGTGGCGTATCTCGATGCCCCCCTTTCAGGGCAACGGGAGACGTTCATCGGCTCGATCAGGCCCGGAAACGATGCCCCGGCAGTCTTCCGGCTGACTGCGGCTGAAGGCGGCGAGATCCCCGCGTCTCTCACTGTCGGGTATTCGGATGATTATGGCGATCACCGGATGGAACAGCCGCTTACACTGGTCGTCAGGGAGCAGGGGGTTGCAGGTGCCCTTGTTGCCCTTGTCATTCTCGTGCTGATTGCAGGAGCAGGGTACTATCTCTATTCACAACGGAAGAAGGAGTGAATCACTCATGCTTTCCGGAGCACGCGTCTCCATATTTCTTGCCTCACGGGCGATTCTCCGTGGGGGAAAGGTGGGGACGCTTCTGAATATCCTGATCATCGCGATGGTCTTTACGAATATGATTCTCCTCTCCGCAATCATCGGGGGGGCAGTGAACCTCTTCCATGATCAGACGATCGATTATGTCACGTCTGATATTGTGATCCGCCCCGAACGTGATGAGCGAACCCTCTTCCATGTGGACGAACTCCTCGATCGCGTGAACCGGGTGCCGGGCGTTGCCCGGGCCTCGGCACGCTACTCCATCGGGGGTACCCTGAGCCATAAGGGCTCGATGGTGAGCATCCCGATCACCGCGTTCAATCCCCGCGATGAGATGGAGGTCACAAAGATCCATGAGCATATCGTTGAGGGTGATTTCCTCTCGCCTGCCGATGACGGCATCCTTCTCGGCCAGTTTGTAGCAGGCCATGAAGATCCCGGCCTTGATTTCTTTGAGTCGCTCGGCGGGGTGAGGGTTGGGGATTCGGTAGAGGTGATGTTTGCAAACGGGGTTTTGAAGACATACCGCGTGAAGGGGATATACTCGACAAAATCCTACCAGGCCGATTATATGGCATTCATCTCGTGGGAGGAGATGGATGCTGTACTTGGTACCCGGAATACCGAAGCCACCGAGGTGCTTGTCAGGGCACAATCAGGAGAGGATCTTGATCTGGTGAAGCTCCGCCTCCTTCAGTTCGGGGTGCAGGAGCGGGTGGAGACCTGGAATGAAGCGATGACACAGGTGATTGCCGATTCGATGGAGACGTTCTCGATCATCGATAAAATCTCGCTTGCCGTCAGCCTCATCATCGCGATTGTTGTGATTGGGATCGTCTTCACGATCAAGACGATCAACCAGCGGCGGCAGATAGGCATCCAGAAGGCAATCGGGATATCCAACCGGATTATCATCGGGAGCTATGTTGCACAGGTGCTCTTTATCTGGCTCTTCGGCTCACTTGCCGGGATGGTGGTCGTGAACCTGCTCCTCCTCTACTTCTCGGCAAACCCGCTTGAGTTCCCTGATGGCGATGTGGTTCCTGTCTTTGAGATGGCAACGATGCTTGAGAATGCCGGATGGCTTGCAGGAGCCTCTGCACTCGCAGGCTTTCTGCCGGCATGGCGGATCACACGGGAGAATACGCTTGATGCGATGAGGGGCTGATTTCGTGATTGAGGTGACAGATCTCCAGAAGACATACAGGATGGGGGACGTGCTCGTACATGCATTGAACGGGGTGAGTGTCACAATCGCCAAGGGGGATTTTATCGGAATCACGGGAGCATCGGGGAGCGGCAAATCGACGCTCCTCCATATGATCGGCCTCCTCGATCTCCCGACAAGCGGCTCTGTCACCATCTCGGGAGAGGATGTGACCGCCCTCCCTGACTATCAACGCACACTCTTCCGGCTGGAGTGGCTTGGGTATGTCTTCCAGGAGTATGCCCTTATGCATGATCTGACGGCATTTGAGAATGTGGCTCTCCCGATGATGGCACGAGGGTTATCTGAAGACGAGATCCGGGATCGGGTTCTGCATATGCTCGACCAGGTCGGGCTTCGTGCCCGTGCCGATCATCTCCCAAAGGAGCTCTCGGGCGGGGAGCAGCAGCGGGTTGCCGTCGCCCGGGGCCTCGTGAATGATCCTGAGATCCTGATCGCTGACGAGCCATGTGCGAACCTTGATTCAGAGAACTCAAAGGCCGTCCTCGACCTCTTTGCCGAGATCAACCGGGAGCGGGGGCAGACGGTGCTGATGGTCTCACATGAGGAGTGGCACCTGCCGTACTTTGATCGGATAATCCGGCTGAAGGATGGGAAGATTGTGGAGGGGTAGTGGGAAAATGCAAAAAGAGCTTACAGCCATTATTCAAAAGGAGGGCGATGGCTATGTCTCATTCTGCCCGGAATATGACATTGCAAGCCAGGGTGGTACTGTAGAAGAAGCCCAAAATAACCTTCATGAGGCTTTGGAGCTCTTTTTTGAAACCGCATTCCCACAGGAGATCCAGTCACGGTTCCACGGGGAGATCTACATCACACGGATGGATGTGGCTTTTTTTGGTTAACTTCGTACTATCGGGAAAGGACGTCTGCACCATTCTTGAAAAACATGGTTTTTCAGAAGTCAGGCAGAAGGGAAGCCATATAATTATGCAGAAAACTCTTCCCGGTTCTACAATTACGTTACCTGCCGTTTGCGCTGATTGATCATATTTATCTCCTTTCTCGATTCTATACAGATGTATGGAAATGAAAACAATCTTGTGTGCTGGTATTCTTCTGGCAGCCGTGTTGTTCTGTGGATGTACCACCAGCTCCGATCAGAGCACTGTTGCAGCTGATATCCCGACTCCAAACCTTATCGGGGATTGGACCGGCACGATGACCGGGTATGTGGATGGAATCGGGTATACCGACTATTCCGGGTATACCCTGACTCTCAGGATCACTGAACAGAAAGACCGGGTATTTTCGGGAGAGGCAACCTTTTCTGAGCAATTAGGATGGGAGAGTGTTCCATTTGCCGGGGTGATCGGCCGTGACGGCAGGACAATAAGCATGGTCCAGAGTGGGGGATCAGATGGAGACGGGGGGTATTCTTCCGGGTACCTTACCGGTCCTGATGAGATGGAAGTCATCTACTCGGTTGTGAGCAACCCCTTCTCCATTACAATCGATGTGCTGAAAAGGAGTTGAGAGAGACTCTCCTTATTTTTTATTCCTGATCGGACTATCCACTTACCAGGACAACAAAATCCCCTTCTGATATTCAATCCACGTGCCTGTGTGAGGGAGTCCTTCCTATATGGTGTGCAGGTGAGAGGTTCAGCTGCCTTCCTGATTGTGCTCGTTACGGGGCTTTGGCTCTTTGTGAGAGCGATTCCATGAGTGCGTAAAAAAACCCGGGTTTTCCTGTCGTGAAGAGCCCGTGCCATGCAGCAAGGGTTTCCGGGCTCATCACATCCAGTCTCCTGAATATGTGGGTGGCAAATTCAACTGGTGCAAAGCTGCCTGCCGTGATCAGGTTTCCGTCTGTAACCGCAGGTTCGTTTACGTAATATTGTTCGCCATGATAGCCGGGGCAGAACATTTTGAGTGCCGCTTGATCATTGCTGGTGTGGCTGCGTTCATCCAGCAGCCCGGCATTGGCAAGGGCCATCGTAGCCCCGCAGATTGCGGCAACAACCACGCCTTCATCGAGCAGCATCCGGACCTTTTCAAGTATCGGGCCCTGCACCGGGTCAAGCCAGGTGTCTGCACCGGGCAGGAGCACCAGATCTCCGGCCCCGGGCCGGATATCCTGAAAAAGAACCTTCGGCACCATAGGCAGCCCGCCCATCGTGGTTACCGGATCCATTGTCCTCCCGCAGAGGACAAGATCGTAACGAGAATCCGGATCCTTCAAGTACCGCCCGGAATGGAGTTCGGCAAGAACGTGTCCACACTCCCAGTCCGCGAGCGTGTCTGTGATATAGAGAAAGATTGCAGCCATTGTTATCTCATTATCTCCCCTGCATTAAGAGTTTGGCTTTTCTCACGATATGGGACAATATATGTGCCTGCGTGGGGCACGACTTTTTTTGGGGTGAGGGAGGGTTGAAGGGATGTGACGAAAGCTCCGCCACTGACGCCTGTAAGCCCATTAGATTGAGGATATGCTGGAGTCGGGAACCCCCTGCCCAGCAATCTCTTCATCATATCTTGAAATATCCCAAGTTGCAGGGCAATGGCGAGAGGTGGTTTCAATTGCCTTATCACTTGAGCGAAATTACGACCTTTTCAGCGAGTTTTAGGGCTGACTGAACCTTTTGTGGATTTGCATTATATGCTGGATCATCATAGTCGCTTTCATTTCTCCATTGTCTGAGATGGGTGAGATGTCGGGCGATCTCCACTCTCCCGGTATCCTTAAGAAAATCACGGAGGAGAAGATGATCCTTGTCATTGTCAGCCGGTGAAAATGAAAAATTATCTTTAGCGTAGTATTTTGCATGGCAGAAGGCAGCATAATATGCCCTGCTGATTGCACTTCGGTAGCCAGCTTCCGGGGGTATTTTCTGGTCATTTGCGCTGGCAAATAAAAATTTAGCCACTTCGATATAATGAGACCACTGAAATTGCATTTATTACACCGTTGGAGGTCGGAAATCTGTTGTGACGATAAACCAGCCCGTCTGATCGGTTAAGGCCTTTTCATACATGCTGCATATGCTGTCGATTTTTTCCATTATGTCAGCATCATAGTGGGATTGGCGAATACAAAGGGTCAAATATTTGTCATCTATTTCGGGATCAGAGTAGAGTTCAAGTGTAACCTGGGCAGTGTTGCCAAAAGTCTCTTTTGTCAGCATGCATGCATAGAGCACCACGTCATAAAGCCCGATATTCTGACGGAGATAGCTGGCTACCTCTCCGGGGTTTGGGAAGATAAATTCAAGGTACTGTTGCAATGATAGGAGCGATTGCTCAATATCAAGAGGGAAGGTTGTACTTTCCCCGGGATAGGATGATAAAAACTGGTCTTGATTGAATATTTCACAGAAGCTCATACAGGTATGGCCAATGTATTTTTCTAAAAGCTGTTGAAGGTGAATTCTCCATGAGTATTCATCTTTATTCAGGTAAGAATCACTTGTGCTATGCCATATTGTTCGCGGTGCATGATATTGATTGATTAACCAACCACTCTCCATCTAATTGCCCTCCAGCTCAAAGCGTGTTCTCATTTTATCGGTAATACTCCCTTCGAATATCTCTCGCACCTCTCGGTGTGCATTTTCGAGCCATTCATCCACTTCCTCATGAGAAATCATCTGCCGTTTTGCCAGATAGTAATCTGTTGAGAGAATAAATGTTGAGTGCCCCTGTCTCTCCTGAATTCCACGTGTAAGTTGGAGTCGGCAGATATCGCGCATATTGGCATAGGGAAATTCGCATCCAACGATAAAATTGACAAAATCTTTTGGGAGTTTCTCTCCAAGAAATGGATGAAAATTAAAGTATTCACTAAGTGAACCTCCATCTTGAGGAATCTCGATTTTATCTAGGTATAATAGGCCAATCCGGTCTATTCCTGTAATGGTTGTGATCTTCTGGATTGTATTGAATGCCATTTGAATACTGGGGAGGAATACTGCCCATGATGGATATGGTTGCAAACAGTGAATAGAGAGAATACGGTTTCCTATATGAAGCTGGATTCTGGGCTTTTCAGATTGGAGTGTAACACGCTCTATTGGTATAATTTTATGCCCGATATTATCTTCTTTTGCTGTTATCTCAAGTTCCTGGACCTTATGTATTTCTTTGTGAGGGAATGCATCTTTCACTTTCTCATAAAGTTGATCTGCAATGTCCTTTGGCCATTGCGTATCTTGTTGGAATCGAAACTCACAGACCGCTTCGATAACAGGGGGATTGCGATATGAAACCATTTCAATTCTCGTGATTTAAGTGTAGTTTTAGGTAGTTATCTTGACCTGTACCTGATTTGGATTATCGATGGGATGGATAATGAACCTTTTGAAAAGAAGTATGAGTCATCCTCAGGATGAATTGACGCCGCCAACAGGACTCGAACCTGTGACATGCTGGTTAACAGCCAGCCACTCTACCAACTGAGTTATGGCGGCACTCAAGTTGCCTAATTACATTGCCAGTGCCAGAACTTAAAGATTGTTAACCAATCCCCGTTTCATATCCTCGAGAGCCCGGATGAATGCATCCAGCTCGTCGGGGATGCCCTTCAGCATCTCCTTCATCTCAGGAGTCGCATATGCCCCCGTGGAAGACGCGCGAATGTACCCCATCTGCTCGAGGACGCGGAGGGAATACCGCACCCGGTGCTGCGGCTGGTTCAGCACTTCTGCGAGCTTGATGATCCCGATCGGCTCATGCTCGACAACCGCACGTGCTATCATCAGGTGCCGTTCAATCAGTTCAATCTCGTCACGGAGCTTTTCAAGCATGAGCATCCCTCACTGTCTGCACGATCCCTCTCTCCCATTCATCTCCCAACTCTGTATATTCGTTCCCAATCCTCTTCCACTCAGGAACTCCCATCTGAATCAGGTGATTCCACGGGTTTTGCGTGAATCTCAAGCCATTCCTTTGTGGCGGTGTAGTGCTTCTTCGTAAAAAATCCTGACAGGACTGCGATTATCACGAGGACGATCAGGACCGGATTTTTGTATCCGGCCTCTGCCGGAACAATGAAGAAGATTGCAACCGCGGCCGCAGCAGCAAATAAGAAGATATTGAGAAGTATCACGACGGTAATATACTTGATCTTGAAGACCTGTTTTGCCGATTCTTCCATATGCAGGTATATGGTCTTCACAGAATATATGCCCTGCCACTCTGTGGCATGCAGGATGCAGGTGAACAGGAACACTCTGCTGCCTGTGGCCTCACTTGTATGGAACGCTTCCTTCTCCCGGAAAACCCTTCGGGGAGATTTCTGGCGGTAAACCGGTTGAATTGAGAAGATATTGATTTATAGTGATAATTACTACTCTTCTGTCAGGATATGCGGGGACATTCTTCTGCCTGGGTGACACTTCTGCTCATCATTCTGGTACTGGCAGCCCTCAGTACCGCAGGGTGCCTCTCTGATGATGATCTCGATTCCCTCTGGGATGACTGCATGCAATCCATCCCTCCCCACCGTGCATCCCTTGACAACTACCTCCTCGTCTATACCATAGGAATCGATCTCTGGAATGTCGAGCTTGCCGGAGATACCCCGAATCCACGGACGCTCAGGACACAGATTGCCCGCGAAGAGGCCTTCCTGGCAGAACTGTCAGATAAGCACTGGGTGCTCACCGGGGCAGTCAGCAGGTTCTCGGATTATGCCCGAACCCTTGAAGGGAGCCGCGGCGAATGGGCTGTCGGGGTTGCCTCTGATCTTCGTCTCTATGATGAAGAGATGTGGAATACGCAGAATACATTCAAGGGGCGTCTTGCGGCATTAAGCCAGTATCTTGATCTTGCAGACAGCGGAAGAGGAGATACGGCTGAAGCGCTCTCGTACCTTGAGAGTGCCAATTCGCTCTCAATAAATGCCGGAGCTTCGATTGCCCGTGCCGATGCCGCCCGGAACCGTGCCGAATCACAGTATGCCGATGCCCCCTTTCCGAAGATACATCTTCTCTGATTGCAAATACGTATAGAATGGATGCTCTCGATCAGGCTCTGGCAACTACCGGTTCCAGGGCATATGCCGCATATGGCACCTCATCAGATGCCAATGTACGGTACCTCACCTCATTTCGGACGAGCGATCCGGTCATCTATATGAAACGCCTGAATGAAGAGGGCATCATTGTTGTTCCTGCAATGGAGGTGGAACGGGCTGCCCTTGAGTCGCCATGCACCGTCATAAGCCGGGCAGATGCAGGTTTTTTTGATATTCTGAAGGAAGAGCCTGATCCCCTGAAGGCAACGGGCCGGGTGATAGCTGATCTGGCAGGCGGCCCGATTCTTGTCCCGCCCGAGTTTCCCCTCGGCCTTGCAAAGGCGATTGAAGCGCACCAGCCGGTGGATGTGGAGATGGATGCCCTGTCCGCCATGCGGTCGCAGAAGTCCCCATCCGAGATCGCGATGATGCGTGAGTCGCAGGCAGCAGCAGAAGATGCGCTCGAAACAGCGCTTGCCCTGATCAGGAGGTCAAAACCCACAGGAGAACTCCTGGTGACCCCGGAAGGAAAGATCCTCACTTCAGAAGATGTCAGATATGGGGTTCATTCCACACTCCTGAAACACGGGTGCAGGGGTGTTGATACGATCGTCGCCTCGGGCAGTGAGACATCTGTGGTGCATCTCCGGGGAACCGGTCCAATTGCAGCCAACGCTCCAATCATCATCGATATCTTCCCGCAGAATGAAGAGACCGGATACTTCGCCGATATGACGAGGACGGTTGTCCGGGGAGAACCAACTCCTGAGATCCGGGAGATGTATGCCGCGGTATCTGATGCAAAAACGCTTGCCTTCTCCCTCCTCCGCGCAGGTGCAGATGGTTCCACTCTCTACCAGGCAGTCGTCTCCCTCTTCGCAGATGCAGGGTATGGGACAGAGCCGGATGGCTTTGTCCATAGCCTTGGCCATGGTGTGGGACTTGAGGTGCATGAAGCCCCGTCCATCAGCTCACGGGTTAGTCCGCTTGCCGCGGGCAATGTCGTCACCATCGAACCCGGCTTATACTATCCCGGGATCGGCGGTGTTCGGATTGAGGATATGGCACTTGTCACAGATGGCGGCTATGAACGAATCACCCGGTTCCCGGAGGTCTTCTGCATATGAACGATGAGATGATAGATCAGTACAAACAATCCGGCAGGCTCGCGAAGAAGATCCTGCAGAACGGTGCACGCATGATTGTCCCGGGCGCAACCCTTGCCGGGGTCGCCGATTGTGTCTGTACCATGATCCATGAGGAAGGGGCAGGAATTGCGTTTCCTCCAAACCTCTCCCTGAATGAAGCAGCCGCACATGATACGGCAGGCCCCTCCGATGATCGCATTTTTGCAGCAGGCGATCTGGTCAAGCTGGATATCGGCATTCATATCGACGGATGTATCGCAGATACCGCACTCACCGTCGATCTCGGGGATCATCCCCTGCTGGTTGAGGCATCACGTGTGGCACTGGACTCAGCCCTCTCACTGGCAAAACCCGGTGTCCGTGCAGGTGAATTAGGGGCTGCGATCCAGGAGGCGATCGTCTCACGCGGATTCCAGCCGGTTGCAAACCTCACAGGCCACGGACTTGATCTTTACTCCCTGCATGCTTCCCCATCTGTTCCAAACATCGGATCCGGTGGCGGCACTCTCCTGAAGGAGGGGATGGCAATCGCCATTGAGCCGTTTGCCTCGACCGGCCATGGCCGCGTCACCGAGGGCTCAAGAGCCGAGATATTCTCCCAGATCGCAGTAAAACCAGTGAGAACCCCCGCCGGAAGAAAGATCCTCGAAGAGATACGGGATCGCCGCGGCCTCCCCTTTGCCCGGAGATGGCTGAAAACTGATCGCGCCGATCTCGCCCTGACCGCACTTATCAGGCAGGGTGTGCTCCGATCGTACCCAGTTCTCCAGGATGTTCCGGGGTCATTTGTATCCCAGGCAGAGCATACGATCATCGTCACTGAAGATGGATGCATCATCACCACGAAGTAGAGATACTCTTATTCCGATTCCCAGACAACATATAAGGTTAAGATATGGAGATGGCTGATCACACCACCCTCCGGCTCATGGAGCTCCTTCTCACCGCAGAGATCGTCAACCGTGAGGAATCCCTCGGCATTGCAGATCTTACCCCTGCATGCCGCGAGGCGTTTAGCATCGGCAAGAACGGACCGGATCTCAAAAGGCCGTTCATTGTGAGCAACAGCCTGGCAAAGCGAGCTCTCGGCATTGAAGAGGCTCATACGTTTGTCTCATCGAATCCTTTCATCGGGTTCGATGACTTCGGCCAGCGCCTCTCGGTGACCGCACTCGATCCGGCGGCCCGCTGGTTCCTTGACCGTGGTGGCAGGGATCTGGCAGCCTCAAATCCGGTTCTTGCCTTCTATTATGAGAAGAGCGGGGCCGGTGAGATCAGGTACGGGGATGCCTCTGCCCAAAATCCGCTCTATGAAGACAGCCGTGCGTTTCTCCAGCCACGGATCGATGCCATGAAAGCCGAATCCGAGGAGATCCGCGATGCACTCGGGCTTGTTGCAATCTATGCCCCTGAAGAGATCGAAGAGTCATTTGAGACCTTTGTTGCCACCCCGGAACAGCGTGAAGTGATCGAAAAGATCAGGGTTGCGCTGAAAAACCGCCAGTTCCTGAAAACCCATCAGATCTACCAGGTTGGCAGGCTCCTCTTTGTCGGACCCCCCGGAACCGGAAAAACCTCGTTTGCACTCTCGCTTGCACGTGAGCTGCATATGCCGATCCTCGAGGCCCGCCTCTCGATGATCACCTCCCAGTACCTTGGAGAGACATCAAAGAATATTGACAGGATCTTTGAGATAGCAAAACGGCTGTCTCCCTGCATCCTCTTCATTGATGAGTTCGATTATGTGGCACGCACACGGGATTCAGATGATCACGGTGCGATGAAGCGGGCGGTCAATACGCTTCTGAAGAGCATCGACCAGATCAGCCTGGTCAAATCAGAAGTCCTCTTCATCGGGGCGACAAACCACCCGGGAATCCTTGACGAGGCTGCCTGGAGAAGGTTCGATGACGCAGTTCCCTTCACCATACCAGACGCATCCATGCGGGAGGCGATCCTGCGTACGATCACCCGGAGCCTCCGGATTGTTCCCGATATCCCGCTCCTCGCAGCCAGAACCGAGGGCTTCACTGGTGCCGATCTCCGCCTGATGATAAAAGAAGCAGTTATGGCCGCTCTCATTGAAGGGCGGGACGAAATTACCGATATTGATATCGAACAGGGGATGCTCCTTGTGGACCGGAGGAATGCGCTTCGGAAGACCGGATGGATCGGGGCATGAGGGTCACCTTCCTTGGAACCGGTGACGCCATCGGCACACCCAAGATCGGGTGCAACTGCGATCACTGCATTCAGGCATGGAAGGAAGGCAGGGAGCGGCTCAGGACATCCCTTTTGATCGAGACGGGTTCACACCACCTGCTCATCGATACCACCCCTGACCTCCGCAGACAGCTCCTGTATGCCGGCTCTCCCCATATCGATGCCGGAATCTGGACTCATGGCCATTACGACCATTTCATGGGATTTGGGGATTTTTATCGGATTCAGAAACCGCCTGCCATGTATGCGGCACCGGAAGTGCTCGACTATTGCAGCAATGTTTTTTCATTCCTCCCTTCACCGGGGCATCCAGTATTACCCTATCAGCCATTTGCGCTCTTCGATCTCACGATCACCCTCTTCCCGGTTGACCATCCCGGCGCTCCGACATATGGTGTAAGAATTGAATCAGGTGATTCTGTCCTCGTCTATTCGTCAGATACGCGCAGGGGGATCCCCGACGAGAGTATCGATTGTATGAGGGATGCGGATCTTCTCATCCTTGATGCGATGGCGCCGTCGCACCTCACGATCTCAAAACATATGAACTACACCGATGCGCTTGACCTCGCAGATGAGTTGAAACCAAAAGAACTCAGGTGCGTACACCTGAGCCACATGGTCTCATGGGATCAGCCGTATTCGGCATATGATATGGAGACCTTTGATCTCAGCCTCCGCTAATGGCTATATAGTCTCCCTGCCAATTGATATACAGTATGAACATAAAAATTCTTGAGCTTGAAAAAAATAAGGTTAAAATGGTGTTAGTTTCAGAGAAACACACCTTTATGAATCTTCTGACCGATGAGATCCTGAAAGATCCGGCCGTTGATGTTGCCAAATACCAGATCGAGTACCAGTTCTCTGACCCCGAACTCCTCGTCACAACCGACGGCAGTAAGGATCCTGTCACAATCATCAGGGAAGCATGCGAGCGGATCAGCCGCTCCTGTGACGAACTGCTGACACAGGTACAATCTGCATAAGGTGTTCTTTTCAGGAGAAGTCTTCGATACCATATCCGGATCTGATGCTTTGGAGAGAGCATTGGATCCCGGAAAAACTCTCTTTTACGTATTTTGGGTTGAAAAAAAAGACCTGGCGCATTACACCCGCTGGGTGAATGCAACCTGACCTGATATCTTTGATATCTTGACTTTGATCTTCTGCCCCGGCTTTCCGTTGGTGACATAGAGGATATATTTACCCACCTTGGCAACCCCGTCACCACGGCGGCTGACCGACTCGATCTCCACCTCGATCTCCATCCCTTCTTCGAGGCTGGTTCCCTTCACCTCGGTTCTGGCACGCCGCTTTCTCACCGGACGGTGACTGCCGCAGGCATCACACCGGAGCATCTGGATACGATCGTCCTTGACAAGCCGGGTATCGGGCCGCCCGCACTCGGAACAGATGACATAATCGTCGATGTAATTCCTGACGATCGCTTCAAGGACATCTGTTTCAAATTTGCCATTAAAGATTGCACGGTTTCCGTCAATCTTACCGGCAGTTCCAAGCTCCCCGAGCATGAATTTCATCACGTGATCGGGTTCCCGGTTCAGTGTCCCGACAATATCCATGAAATTTTCAAGGATCGTCGTCTTTCCTTCGGGGTATGATTTGACCTGTGGCACGACAAACCGCTCCCCCGTATCCGACGGTTCGGTGATGCCGGTATATGCCTTCTTCAGGAGATCCTCGTAACTATCGACCATGCAGAGTATATGGGGGTCATAGTGCTAAAAAGTGTAGTATGGGCAGGGAGAGTGATCCTTATTTCTTCTCTAAAGATGACCTCTAAGGAATGCTGTCCGCCGAAGATCTCACGATCATCCGCTCACGCCTCGGACGGGATATCACCCCCCTTGAGGCGGTCGCTTTTGAGAACCTCTGGAGTGAACACTGTAGCTATCGCTCAACACGGGCTCTTCTGAAGACTCTCCCGACAGAGGGGAGAAACGTCATCATCGGGCCGGGAGACGATGCTGCTATCGTCAGATACAATGAGAAGACCGCGCTTGCGATCGGGATGGAGAGCCATAACCATCCAAGCTATGTTGACCCCTATGATGGTGCCGCAACCGGTGTCGGGGGCATTGTCCGGGATATCATCTCGATGGGTGCCCGCCCGATCGCCCTGATGGATCCCCTCTGCTTCGGAACCCTCGATTCCGAGAAGACGCGCCACCTCTTTGAGCATGTCGTCTCCGGTATCGGGGATTACGGAAATTGTATCGGCGTGCCGGTTGTCAGGGGAGATCTCATCTTTGACGAGAGTTACCAGGGCAACCCGCTTGTCAATGTTGTTGCTGTCGGTGTCGTTGACCCCGAACATATCATCACCGGCAGGGTGCAAAAGCCCGGTAACCATCTCATCCTCTATGGCTCCCGGACGGGCCGCGACGGGCTGGGCGGCGCCTCCTTTGCCTCGCGGGATCTGAGTGAGGATTCGGAAGCAGAAGATCGCCCGAGCGTGCAGGTTGGCGATCCCTATACCGAGAAGCTCCTCATCGAGGCGACGATGGAGATGTGCGCAACCGGGAAGGTGCTCGCCTGCCGTGATCTCGGCGCGGCCGGGTTTGCCGGTGCGTCAAGCGAGATGTCAAGCACATTCGGGGCCCGGATCAGTGCAGATCGAGTCCCTCTCCGTGAGACCGGTATGAATGAGATTGAGATCATGCTCGCCGAATCACAGGAGCGGATGCTTGCCGAGGTCGCACCGGAGGATGTGGCTCTGATCGGGGCGATCGCCGAAAAGTATGATCTTGCCTGGGCAGATGTCGGAGAGGTGATCGCAGAGCCCCGTTATATCATCGAATTTAATGGAAGAACCGTCTGCGATCTCCCGAT
This sequence comes from Methanocalculus sp. MC3, assembly GCF_054767395.1. NCBI lineage: Archaea > Methanobacteriati > Methanobacteriota > Methanomicrobia > Methanomicrobiales > Methanocalculaceae > Methanocalculus > Methanocalculus sp. MC3. The sequence continues at coordinate 354,567 of NZ_BAABMP010000005.1, read as the reverse complement.
CGATCTACTCGTAGGCGGCACTCCCGCCTGCCGATGGGAGACGAAGGCATATAGTGCAGAAGAGCCTTTCCGCCGCCCTGAAGAGGATCTCCGCACCCTCTGCCAAAAAGTGCTCTCCCACCCCGAGTGTGCGGCAAAGGACTGGGTCTTCTCGCAGTACGATCATGATGTCCAGCTCAGATCCGTCTCTCTCGGTCCCGATGCTGCGGTGCTCCGGCTTGATGGAAGCGGCCTCTACTTCACCAGCGGCTGTAATCCCCGGCATATCTATCTTTCACCGCGTGATGGGACAGCGAATGCCGTTCTTGAGAATGCTTCAAACCTTGCCTGTTATGGATCCGATCCGCTCTGTATCGTTGACTGCTTAAACTTTGCAAGCCCGGTGCACCCGGAGATCAGCTGGCAGATCGAGGAATCGATCATTGGGATGGGGGAGATGTGCCGCCGTCTTGATGTCCCGATCGTCGGCGGGAACGTCTCCCTCTATAATGAGAGTGATGAATTTGATACCCGGATAAAGCCCACCCCGATGCTCGGTATGATCGGAAAGGGCGATCTCCGCACCTTCACCCCGCCACAGGAGGGTGCAACCCTGGTTCTTCTTGGAACAACCTCCCCTGATCTCGGCGGATCAATTCTTGATTGTGTCACCGGATGCGGTGGCCCTGCTCCTGCAACCGGGGATGTGGAGTTGGTTGTAACAGTCCGTGATCTCGTCCGGAAAAATGCGCTGGGTGCAGTAACCGACCTTTCCCGTGGCGGGCTTCTCACTGCACTTGCAAAGATCGCCCCCTGCTCTTCGGTCTCAATAGAGGGCGATCCGGTTGCAGCACTCTTCTCGGAATCCTATGCCCGGTTCCTGGTGGCAGTTGATGATCTGTCTGTTCTACAAGGAACTCCGCATACGGTTCTTGGAACCGTCGGCGGCGATGCGCTCAGGATCAGATCCGGTGATGAAGAGATCGTCCTCACACCATCCGACCTGCGGGAAGCGTCGCGCACTATCACGGACCTGATGCGGATCGATTAGGCTTCCGCCAACTCAGTGACCGCCTGTACAAGGGCGGCCATCTCTTCTTCATTTCTGCCGCCTCTCATTGAAAAGCGAACATGGAAACTGCCGGCGACATCCATTCCGCGTTCCTTTGCATGGGTCTCCATGAGCGTGAGCGTCTCGCCGGGAGTGCTCCGTGAGGTGCAGACGAGCACCGCCTTCTTCCCCGAACAGTTCTTCATTGCCTGTATCATTGCGTTTGCAGCAGGTGACGGGCGGGATGCCCAGACCGGAGATCCGAGTATAGCGAGGTCATAACCGGATAGATCGATTGCATTCGGATCGATTGCGGCAATGCCTCCCTTTCGGGCGCGGGGAGCGCCAAGCAGGTACATTGTTGTCTTTCCGTATCCGGCAAGATCACGGACCCTGATCAGTTCGGCTCCTGTGGCTTTTGAGAGTGTTTCCATCACAGAATGGGTGTTGCCGGTCTCGCTATGGTAGATGCAGAGGATCTTCATACTCTGCGTTATGGGATCTGGTACTATAAAAAATATGGAAAAAGAAGATTAAAGATTCTTGAACTGGGGCATATCCTTTCTCAGTTCTGCCCCGATATGCTCGATCTCATGCTCTTCATCGGCACGGGTCAATGCATTGAAGACGGGCCTGCCCACCATATTCTCAAGGATCCACTCTTTTGCAAAGGTGCCGTTCTGGATCTCGGAGAGGATCTCCTCCATCTCCATCCTGCTCTCGGGTCCGATGACACGGGGTCCGCGGGTGATATCCCCATACTGGGCGGTGTTGCTGATGTATCTGCGCATCTTGGTGAATCCACCTTCGTAGATGAGGTCGATGATCAGTTTCGTCTCGTGGAGAACCTCAAGGTATGCCATCTCCGGGCTGTACCCGGCATCAACGAGGGTCTCATACCCTGCCCTGATCAGCGAGGTGATACCACCGCAGAGAACTGCCTGTTCCCCAAAGAGATCGGTCTCGGTCTCCTCGCGGAATGTTGTTTCGAGGACCATGGCACGGGTGGCACCGATGCCTTTTGCATAGGCGAGCGCAAGTGCGCGGGCATTACCCGAGACATCCTGGTACACTGCGATGAGTGCGGGAACGCCCATGCCTTCGGTGTAGGTTCTCCTGACCATGAATCCGGGCCCTTTTGGAGCGACCATGAAGACATTCACCGTCTCCGGCGGGACGATCTGGCCGAAATGAATGTTGAATCCATGTGAGAAGACCAGCGATGCACCCTTTTTGAGGTTCCCTGCAATCTCTGACCTGAAGACAGCCGCCTGGCTCTCGTCAGGGAGGAGAATCTGGACCAGATCGGCTTTCTTTACTGCCTCGGCAACGGTAAGGACTGTAAACCCGTCTTTCTTCGCCTCATCCCAGCTCTTGCCGGGGCGGAGGCCGATGATAACATCGAGTCCGCTGTCACGAAGATTCAAAGCCTGGCCGCGGCCCTGCGAGCCGTAGCCGATCACGGCGATCGTCTTTCCTTTTAAATGAGAGAGATCGGCGTCTGCGTCATAGTACTTCTGGACCATAGCTTTACCATTACGTAATGCGGTGCGAGCCTACATAAATATATTATACTCAGGCTCATACCTGACTGTACTTTTATAGCTCGATCTTCTGTGAAGAAGATATAATGATAGAGGTCTTTTCGCATGGAACTGTCTGATATTCAGTCCACTATCCCCGATATCCGGATCAACCTGAGCCGGGTGGGTGTCAGGAATGTACGAAAACTCGTGGAAGTAGCACGTGTCGGGAAACGTCCGGCGATCTTTATATCGAAGTTTGATATCTTCGTTGATCTCCCCGGCTCCCTGAAAGGTGCAAACCTCTCACGGAATTTTGAAGTGATCGACGATGTGCTCCAGGAGGCAATCGGTGGCGAGGTGAAAGAGATTGAGGAGGTCTGCAGCAGGGTTGCACGGAAACTCCTTGATCGCCATGAGTACGCCGAGAGAACCGAGGTCCGGATGGAGAGCGCCTACATGGTGAAGAGGGAGACGCCGGTCACCCAGACACAGTGCCATGAAGTGGTTACGGTGCATGCCCGTGCGATTGCCCAGCGGACAAGCCGCCAGCCGATCATCAGGAAGAGCATCGGGGCAGAAGTGACCGGCATGACCGCCTGTCCCTGTGCCCAGAATATCATGAAGGATCATGCCATGATGGTGCTTGAATCACTTGATATGGAAAAGGACAAGATAGAGAAATTCTTTGACGAGGTTCCAATGGCAACCCACAACCAGCGTGGCAAGGGTTTCCTCTGCATCGAGACAGACGACGATCAGCATGTTCCGCTTGAAGATGTGATCGATGTCCTCAAAGATTCCATGAGCGGCAGGATCTATGAACTCCTCAAACGTGGTGATGAGAGCTACGTGGTGATGGAAGCTCACAAGAACCCGCGATTTGTCGAGGATTGTGTCCGGGTGATGGCAAAGAAGGTGGTCAGTACCTTCGGCCATCTTCCCGCTGATGCCCGGATCACCATCCGCCAGACAAACGAGGAGAGTATCCACCAGCATGATGCATATGCAGAGCGGCATGCAACCCTTGCCGAGCTGTATGCAGAATTAAATTGTGAATAATCCGTAAAACCGGGCATGGGCGGGTGATATTTTTTACCCTCTCCGGAATCATTCTCTCTTCATATATTGAAGAGAGATCCGCTCTTTTCCCCTCGGGAGTATATCTGCTATTCTTATAAATGCCATATTCATTGGTATTAATGCATAATGGGTAAGTTATTTATAATGCTCTTCTCTTTATCTCCGTCAGCATATGGTGGGATATACCGTAAAAAAAGCGCATAAGTAATTTTTAACAAAAAAGCGGGGATATTCTTGTTATTTTCGCCGGGTTCCGGCACTTTTGCTATAATGCTAAAAATTGTAATACTATTTGTTATTTTATCGATATACTTTAGAATTTATTGGAGTGTACTATCACAAACTATAATTAACGATATCGTTCTAATTCACTTTAGCGTACTTTCATGTACGTGTCATTAACCGCACAGGATAAATATTGACGTATAGCAGATCGACCACCACATTTTGGATGAGGCGATAACATTGTCGAAAGTAGTAGAAATTTCCCCAACCACAAGGCATGAAGGCCATTCCAAGCTCGTCTTAAAAGTCAATGATGACGGCATTGTCGAGCGCGGAGACTGGCTCTCCATTACTCCTGTCAGGGGTGTTGAAAAGCTTGCCATCGGTAAGACGATGGAGCAGGTTCCAAAGATCGCATCACGTGTCTGTGGTATCTGTCCGATTGCACACACCCTCGCAGCAACAGAAGCGATGGAAGCATCGATCGGATGTGAGATCCCAGAGGATGCATATCTTCTCAGGCTGATTCTCCAGTGCGCAAACAGGCTGCACAGCCATGCACTGCATAACATCCTGACCCTGCCGGATATGTACTTACCCGGAACAGACACAAAGATTAACCCCTTCACACCAGAAGAGCCGGTCAGAAGCGTTGCAAAACGCCTTCAGACTCTCCGTATGGTCGGCCAGACGATCGGCGAGATCGTCGGCGGCGAAGCAATCCACCCATCAAACCCCCGTGTCGGCGGTATGTACAAGAACATTACCCCACGGGCAAGGGCAAAGGTTGTTGATCTTGCAAAGATGGCACTCCCCCTTGCACGCGAGCAGATGGAGTTCATGATTGCAATCCTCAGGAACTACCAGAAGCGTGACTGGGCAGAAGTCGGTGGCAAAGAGATTCCTATTCCAAAGGATCTCGGATACCACAACCAGGGATACATGGCAGCAGACCCGTGTTACGGAAGCAGCTCACTGGACGAATGCCCCCGCTGGTTCCCCGAGCGCTGGACTGAAGTCCGGCCATGGGACTGGTACATGGGTGAGGAAGAGATCACACTCGAAGACCCATCATACCCGGTCGGCGGCACCACAAAGGCAGGCACCAAGGCCTGGCCACAGATGGAAGCCTGCACCGGTGTTCCGCTCTATGACGGCCAGCCCGTTGAGGTCGGTCCCCGTGCCCGTCTGGTTCAGTTCAAGAACTATGACGAGAAGGGTGCAATCGGCCTGCAGATCGCACGGCAGATGGAATACATGGATGCTGTGTACAAGATGATTGAGGCAGCAGACGCTATCGACTGCTCGGCTCCGGTTGTAGCAGATGTCATCCCGCAGGGTGACGGTTCCATCGGATGGGCAGCAAACGAAGCCCCGCGAGGCTGTGACGTTCACCTTGCAAAGGTCAGGAATGGCAAAGTCGAGTTCTTCTCGATGCTTGTCCCGACCACCTGGAACTTCCCCACCTGCAGCCGTGCACTCACTGGTGCACCCTGGCAGCTCGCCGAGGTCATCATGCGTGCCTATGATCCCTGTGTCTCCTGTGCAACCCACATGATCGTCATAGACGAAGACAAGAGGCTCGTTGCAGAGAAACTCCTCGAGTGAGTGCGTTCATGGATGAGCTGTACCCCGAGATTGTCATCGCCGGCTGCGGCAACATGCTGTTTGGTGATGACGGCTATGGACCGGAAGTTGTGGAGCGGTTGAAGGAGATCTCTCTCCCCGACAATGTGAAAGCGGTTGATGTGGGCCTTGGTGGCCCCCATTTCTGTTTTACCATGCTCGACAACGAAGTCACTAAAAAGCTCATTATCATCGATATCGTCGATTTTGGTGCTGAGCCCGGAACGCTTACAAAGCTCCGGATCGAGGATCTGCCTCCGGGCAGCTACCGTGATGCCCATTCTTGGGATCTTACTGAACCTCTGCACCGGCTGAAGGATAAGGTGGATATCACCGTAATCGGGTGCCAGCCAAAGAACGTACCCGCCCCCGATGTTGAAATAGGCATTTCAACTGAGGTCGAGGATGCTATACCCCTGACGATTCAGGTTGTATTGAAGGAAATAGGGGTGAACAATGGGAATACTTGAATCCCTGAAGGCCCTGTTATTCGGTAAACACGACGTCGGTGGGGAAAAGCAGGATCAAAAACCGGCTGATAAACCGGCTGACGTAATTGTCGAAAAGAAGGCGTCAATCATAAAAGAACCAAAGGAGGAGAAGCCAGTGGCTGATAAGATTACTGTAGGACACGTGCACATGAGCGGTTGTACCGGGTGCCTTGTGTCCTTTGCAGATAACTATGAAGGATTGTTAACAATTCTTGACAAATATGCGGACCTCGTCTACTGTCTCACATTAGCAGATGTCCGGCATATCCCAGAGATGGATGTAGCCCTCGTTGAGGGATCTGTCTGTATTCAGGATCACATTGCAGTCGAGGAGATCATCGAGACCCGAAAGAACGCGAAGATCGTCGTTGCACTCGGTGCCTGCGCCTGCTATGGCAACATCACCAGATTCTGCCGTGGTGGCCAGCAGAACCAGCCCCAGCACGAGTCGTATCTGCCAATCGGTGACCTGATCGATGTGGATGTCTACATCCCCGGATGTGCACCGACCCCGCAGCAGATCAGAAACGTCTGTGTTATGGCGTACCTGCTGCTGAAAGGAAACGATGAGCAGAAGGCGCTTGCAGGTGCATACCTGACACCCATGATGAACCTTGCAAAGGCAGGCACAGAAGCCTGCGGATGCGACATCATGACCCAGGTGATCAACCAGGGTCTCTGCATGGGCTGTGGCTCATGTGCAGCAGCCTGCCCGGTACGTGCAATCACCATGCAATATGGCAGACCACAGATCGAGCGCGATCTCTGTATCAAATGCGGAGCATGCTATGCCCAGTGTCCACGGAGCTTCTTCAGCTTCGATGTGGTCAACCAGTATGAGGGTATCATGGAAGCAATAGATGCTGCTATGCAGCCCTGAGGAGGGAGAAGAAATGGTACTTGGTAACTACAAACAGGCTGTTGCTGCACGCAGCACAGACCCCGATATTCTCCGCAAATCACAGGACGGCGGCATTGTCACCCAGCTCTTTGCTTATGCACTTGATGCTGGCATCATTGACGGTGCGATCGTCGCAGGTCAGAGCGATGAGCCATTCAAACCCGAGCCGATGGTTGCGACCACCCGTGAGGAACTCCTCGCAGCACGTGGCACCCGCTACTCCATCTCCCCGAACATGTCACTCATCAAAGAGGTGACCCGGAGCTATGGACTTGACAAGGTCGGTGTTGTTGGCACCCCCTGCCAGATGCAGGCACTCAGGAAGGGACAACTCTATCCTGTCGGCCTTCGTGATGTCGCGGACAAGATTGCACTCGCAGTCGGTATCTTCTGCATGGAGAACTTCCCCTACCAGGGTATTCTCCAGCTCGTGGAAGACCACGGTGCGACCGCTCTTGAAAACGTCTCAAAGCTTGATATCGGAAAGGGCAAGTTCTGGATCTACACCGAGCGCGGTGCAACCGTTCAGCTTCCGCTGAAGGTCACCCACAAGTACGAGCAGCCAGGCTGCCACGTCTGCCTCGACTATGTCGCAAACTTAGCTGACATCTCAACCGGCTCAGTCGGAACCCCCGACGGCTGGTCGACGGTCTTCGTCAGGTCAGCAAAGGGTGATGACATCTGGGCAAAGGCGATCGCAGCAGGCGCATTCGAGACAAAGCCGATTGACTCCGTCAAGCCAGGCCTCGAACTCGTCACAAAGCTCGCAACCGAGAAGATCACAAAGAACCAGAAGTACCTTGAGTCCCGTGCAACAGAGTACGGTGTCGGAAAGGCGCTTCGGAACCCATACATCTAATCTTTTTTTTTGCTTATCCCCGCTTCTGTCACAGGAACAGAAGAAAAGGGGTTTAAAGATACTGCATCTACATATCAGCAATGGCAGATGATATCGTTGAAGAAGATGCTGCTCTTCCAAAAGATCCCGTTCTTCAGGAAGAGCATGTTCCGGATATGCCTGTTTCAGAGGAAGTAACAGATGCCGGTGGAGATGAGGCTCCCGATGTACCTGAGAACGGAAGCATGGTCCCCGAAGCATTCATCCGCGATCTGAAGGCATTTGGCGAGAATATCAGAAAGAGCCCGGCCCTTGTCGAGCAGATCCGGGATGTCTTCGAGTATCATCTTGTTGATATGACCGATCGCCGGACATTCTCCCGGATCGTCAATGCCCTGACGATGATTCTTGGCCACAGTTCAACGATGGTTGTGGCAACAGCCTGCCATATCAATGCCGCTGCCTTCTTTGGAGATATAAAAAAGCAGGCGGGTGAGGGGGAGGAAGAGACCGAAGCAATTGCCGTTCTCCAGCATCTCACTGCGCTCTATGGAAACCGTGTGCAGGAGGCATATGCCCTCTCCGTCGGATCCCTTGATGAAGACTGGTTCACAGCGGACATCAATACATTCAGGCGGGAAGGCGAGCAGAGCTGGATGATTGAACTCCGCCTTGCCCAGTACAACGGGACGATCGCACACCTGAAGATGACCCCCGAATCACTCTTCCAGCTGACCCTGATCATGATGAACGAGGTGAAGAAACTCCCGGCAGAAGCCTTTGATCAGGAGATGATCGGGAGGTATGGGGATGATATCCAGTCGTTTGCAAAACGGTTCTCTCTTCAAAGAGACGATGGCGCCCCTCCCGGATATGCGTGAGAGGGATCACATTTCCCTCTCCCAAAATCCGCAAACACTTTTTAATCGGTTCTGGTAATTGTCACCGGGTCGATCTTCGCGTCGATCAGAAGCTCAAAAGAGATCTCCGCAAGCCACCCTGACTTCTCAAACATACTCTGGAAACAGACGCCTGCCACAGGAACGCCATGCTGTGTAACGATGGCCTTTGCCTCCTCAATCGTCACCGGCACTCCCGGCATGGCAAGGCCGCCCATCAGGACGATGATTGCCGGGTGCACTGCCGCACCCTCTCCCGCCTGCATGCCGACACCGGAGACGGGCTTTAACATACGGGCACTCTTCTCATCAAAGAGCGGAACAAAGAGATGTTTCAGATTCATATCGCGCGTTGCAAAGGCGAGCAGCTCGACAAACGGGGTGCAGGTTCCGGCACAGCCATAGTAGACGATCTGCGATCCTTCAGGGAGGCTCTTTTCTTTCAGGTACTCCTTAAAGGGCCTGAGTATGCCTGGGACACCGCTTAATGTGGTTATCGTGGTCATAGTCTTTCTCCGAGAGAACCATAGGAAACACAGGTTTATAAATACGATTCTCCAATGTAAAAGAAACGATTCTTCCGGAGGGTTTGGAATATCTTCAGAGAATAGGCGGTCTTCACCAGGAAAAATGATCGTGATCTTTATGATCCTTCTGATCTTCTGGTATATACTGTCCGGTTACTTCGATCTCTTTCATATCGGGGCCGGGATCATCTGCTGTGGGATTGTGACACTCATATCGGGGGATCTGATGCTGCGATCTGATCGGAGCCTCATCCAATCAGGACGGGTTTTCATCAGTTTCATTCTGTTCCTGCCACGGCTGATGGTGGAGATCCTCTATGCGAACCTCGATGTTGCATACCGGATTCTGCATCCGAAGATGCCGATCGATCCCGACATCCTCATTGTTGATACCAAATTCTCAGGCGATGTGCTGAGGACTGCATTCGCAAATGCAATGACCCTTACACCAGGCACCGTTACTGTGGCTGTTGAAGGAGGGCGTTTTACTGTGCATGCACTGGTCAGGAGCGTTTCAGAAGAGGATCTCCTGCAGAACCGGAGTATCCAGAAGAGGCTTTCAAGGATATTTGGTGAAGGTCCATGATCGATATCTTCCTGGCAAGCGGGATCATTTTGATCCTGACGATCTTCCTCTGCTTCTATCGCGTGGTCTTTGGCCCCGGTGTTGAGAACCGGTTGATCGCGGTGAATACCATTGGTACCAAGACGATCATCATTCTTGTTATCATCGGGTTTATATACGAGCGGCCGCTCTTCATCGACATCTCGATCGTCTATGCGATGATCAACTTCATCGCAACCCTTGCAATCGCCAAGTACCTGAAGAGGGGGTGTATATCCTGAGTCCTTTGAATATCCTTGCCCTCATCTGTATCGGAATCGGCCTCTTCTTCATGGTCGTCGGTGCAGTCGGGCTGATCCGGCTGCCTGATTTCTATACCCGTGCCCATGCAAGCGGCAAGTGCGATACGCTCGGGGAGGGGATGATGCTGATCGGGTTCATACTCTACGAAGGAATGACGCTCATCTCGGTGAAGCTGCTCCTCCTTGCAATCTTCATCTTCATCTCATCCCCGACAGCCGTTCATGCCCTCGTAAATGTTGCCCATTCGCGTGGGGTAAAACCCTGGAAGAAGGGGGATGAACGGCAATGATCTGGGAACTTGATTTTGCTCTTCTCGTCTTCATGATCATCTGTGCAGTCGCCGCGATCACGGTGAAGGATCTCCTTCATGCAACGATCGTACTCGCTGCATATTCACTGATCATGACAGTACTCTGGGCAGAGATGAATGCCGTTGATGTTGCATTCACCGAAGCAACTGTCGGCGCAGGAATTACGACTGTACTCTTTATTGCAGCAATCGCACGAACCAGAAGGAGTTCATCAGATTGAAGACGAAAGCACTCATCGCGGTTCTTTTCATCGGTATCATCCTCTTCTGGGCAGTTGAGGATATGCCTGCGTTTGGTGATCCGGATGCTCCGGCAACTCAGTATACCGGGCAGCTGTATGTGGATTCTGTCCTTCCCGATATCGGGATTGACAATATTGTGACGGCAATACTTGCCAGCTACCGTGGCTTTGATACGCTCGGGGAGGTTGTCGTGATCTTCACAGCCGGGATTTCGGTAGCCCTGCTGCTGCGAAGGGGTGGGCGGCTATGATGGAGAATGTCGTCATCAGGACGGTGTCCCGGCTTGCGGTACCCTTCATCCAGATCTTTGCCCTCTATGTGATCGTCCATGGCGCATCCGGGGCAGGCGGCGGCTTCCAGGGTGGTGTCGTCTTTGCCGCTTCATTCATCCTGATGATCATCGCCTTTGGAATGGCGAATGTCCGCCGCCGGATCGATAACAGGGGCATTATGTGGCTATCTGTGATCGGAATTTCCATCTATGCGGGGATCGGATTTCTGGCACTCCTTATGGCAGGTAACTTCCTCGAATACGCTGCAATAGAAGCGGCACTCGGGATCCCGCACCTCCATGGCATCCTGATCGATCTGGTTGAAGCCGGTATCGGAATCGCTGTCATGGCGGCGATGGTCTCGATCATCTATGATATTGCAGGAAACGGGGAGGAATCATCATGATTGAGTCATTCTATGAACTCTTCCTCTCCCGGTACAACTACTGGATGGCAATCATCCTGATGCTGATCGGGCTGTATGCCCTGATTGCCAAACAGAACCTGGTGAAGAAGATCATCGGGCTGAACATCTTCCAGACGGCGATATTCCTCTTCTATATATCGTTCGCCGAAGTCAGGGGCGGCACCGCACCGATCTATACGGCTGAAGGAGTCCATGCCCTCTATGTGAATCCTCTTCCGCATGTCCTGATCCTAACCGCAATCGTCGTCGGGGTGAGTGTGACAGCCGTTGCTCTCTCGTTAATCGTCCGTATCTACGAGGAGTACGGTGTTCTCGATGAGGATGAACTGATGCTGGCGGTGAGGAAAAGATGACGATCATCAATCATGTTCCGGTTCTGCTGGTTGCAATCCCGATCATTGCATCGCTTCTGATACTTGCTGCCGGGTGGTATGACCGGAGGTTCTGCTATCCGATAGCACTCATCACGATCCTCTCCCAGTTTGTGGCTTCAATAGCCATTCTTCTGCAGGTGCTTGATGGAGGAACCATCCGGTACCATCTTGGAAACTGGGCGCCCCCGCTTGGGATCGAGCTCGTCATCGACAGCTTCAACGGGTTTATCCTCGTTGCTATCCTCCTTCTTGCCGCAGCAACGATCATCTATGCACGGCGGAGTGTCGAGAAGGAGATTACCCCTGATAAGATCGTCTCCTTCTATGTCCTCTTCCAGCTCCTTGTCACCGGGCTTGTGGGAATGACGATCACAGGCGATCTCTTCAATCTCTATGTATTCCTGGAGATATCCTCGATCGCAGCATATACCCTGATCGCTTCTTCACGCAAGTCCCACTCTTATGTGGCAAGCTTCAACTACCTGATCCTCGGCTCAATTGCAGCCGGTTTCATCCTTCTTGGTATCGGCAACCTCTATGTCGCGACCGGGACGCTGAATATGGCAGAGCTTGCAGCGATGCTTCCGGCATCGTACCATCTTGCAACAGTCCATTCGGCATTCCTCTTCCTTATGATCGGCTTCTCGATAAAAGTGGCATTCTTCCCGCTCCACCTCTGGCTCCCGGATGCATATACAGAATCTCCCTCGGCGGTGACAGTGCTCATCTCGACGGTGATGGCAAAGGTGAGCGTCTATGCACTCTTCCGCATCCTCTTCACGGTCTTTACGACCGCATACATCATCGACAGCTTCCCGGTGACCGGCTTCATCCTCCTGATGTCAACGGTGGCGATTGTTGCGGGTGCGGTACTCGCAATTGCCCAGGAGGATCTGAAGCGGATGCTTGCATACTCAAGCGTCAGCCAGATCGGGTATATCATGTTCGCCCTTGGAGTTGCAAACGAGATTGCGCTCGAAGGCGGCCTCCTGCATATCCTCGGCCATGCGGTGATGAAAGGCTGCCTCTTCATGGTGGCAGGGATGATCATCTACCGGATGGGTACTTCCCGCTTAAGCGACATGAAAGGGCTCTCAAAGACGATGCCGATATCCTGTGCCGCCTTTGCACTTGCCGGAGCATCGATGATCGGGATTCCCCCGACGATCGGGTTCATGAGCAAATATTACCTGGTGCTCGGGGCATTTGAAGCCGGGCTCTGGCCATATGCGGTGGTGCTCCTGATCGGATCCCTTCTTGCCGCCATCTATATCTGGCGTTTCATCGAGATCGCCTACTTCGGCGATCCGCATGGAAGGCATGACGAGGATCATGCCACTCAAACGGCAGAACGCGAAGGCCCTCTCTCGATGCTCGCCCCGATGGTCGGCCTTGCCCTCCTCTGTCTCATATTTGGCATCTTCGTCGAGGTGCTGATGAAGGCAGTCGCCCCTGCTGCACTCATGCTCCTTGGAGGTGCCTGAGATGGCGGATATCGAATGGGTACTCCCTGCTGTTGTGATCGCAATCCCGCTCCTCGCATCGGTTCTGATACTTGCGACTGGGCGATATGAGAATCTCCGCGAAGGTGTCACGATCACAGCGGCATCTGCCATGCTCGGCTCAGTCCTCCTGATGCTCCCCGGCGTGCTTGCCGGAAACCGGTTTACGTTCACGCTCCTTCCTATGGTGCCGGGCGGTGACTTTGCCCTGAAGGTGGATGCATTCGGGATGGTCTTTGCGCTTGTTGCAGCGTCTCTCTTCCTCCTGAATTCATTTTATGCAATCGGGTACATGCGATCCTTAAAAGAGCATGCCCAGACGAGGTTCTTCTTCTGCCTCGCAGTTGCGATAGCCGCTGCAATCGGGATCGCATTCTCGGCAAATCTTCTGACACTCTTCATATTCTATGAGATCCTGACGATCATCACCTATCCGCTTGTTGTCCATGTCGAGACCCCGGAGGCGATGAAAGCAGGAAGAAAATACCTTGCCTATCTCTTAATTGGTGGTATCTTCCTCCTTGCCGCGGTCATCCTGACCTATATCCTCACCGGAACAACCGACTTTGTGGCAGGAGGATTCCTTGCAGGTTCGGGCTCAGATCTGACGCTCCAGATTCTCTTTATTTTATTCCTGGTCGGTTTTGTGAAGGCGGCATGGATGCCGCTCCACGGGTGGCTCCCCGCGGCAATGGTTGCCCCGACGCCGGTCTCGGCGTTCCTTCACGCAGTTGCGGTTGTTACCGCCGGTGTCTTTGGGATTGTCAGGATTGCCGGGTGGGTCTTTGGGATGGATCTGATGGCCATGCTTGGGCTTGGCACCCTCCTTGCGGTGATCGCCTCCTTCACCATCATCGTAGCCTCCCTCTTCGCACTTGCCGAGGATAACCTGAAACGGCGGCTTGCCTACTCGACGGTGAGCCAGCTCTCCTATATCCTGCTTGGCGTCTCGATGCTCTCGATCGCCGGGATGACCGGGGCAATGGCGCATATCCCGATCCATGCGTTCCTGAAGATCACGCTCTTCTTTGTTGCAGGTGCTGTCATCGTCTCTGCCGGGAAGGAGAGCATCTCCGGGATGAAAGGGATCGGGAGGAAGATGCCGGTGACCGCAGTCATGTTTGCTATCGCTGCAATCGGCATCTGCGGACTTCCTCCGCTTGCAGGCATCATCAGCAAGATCTACCTTGCACTTGGTGCGGTGGAGGGCGGGGTGCCGGTGCTGCTCATTGTGATCATCGCAAGCGCCGTCTTAAATGCGGCATATTTCTTCCCTATCATCTACACGATGCTCTTTGAGACTCCCGACGATCCGGGGGCCCTCGAATCGGTAAGTGAACCCCCGCTCACGATGCTCGTTCCGATTGTCCTGACTGCGGGTGTATCGGTGTTGATCTTCTTCTTCCCGTCAATGCCGTTTATGGATCTGATTGAGATCGCCATTGCCGAGATCACTCACCAGGTGATGCCATGATCGGACTTCCCCCGGCATTTCTCTTCCTCATCGGCCTCCTCCTCGTTCCTATCCTGAAAGGAGCTGCACGGAAGTGCTGGACGGTTCTCCTTGGCGCAGCAGGGCTTCTGATGGTGGTTCTGATCGGCTCTGGCTCCCCCGATCTGGTGGTGGCGATCATCCCCGGTATCGAGACGATCCTCCTGACAACCGATCCCATGCGGCAGCTTGCCGGGATCATCTTTGCAACAGCCGGGTTCCTGGTTATTATCTATGCAGCATACCGCGATCTTCCCCGGATAGAAACGATCGGCATCCTCGCATCAGTTGCCGCGGCACTTGGAATCGTCTATGCAGGCGATCTGATCACAGTCTTTGTCTTCTGGGAGCTTTTGGCGCTTGCCTCCTTATCGATCATCTGGTCTTCAAAGGATCCAGAATCATCTGGTGCCGGGTACAGGTACCTCCTCTTCCATATCTTCGGCGGCGCCTGTCTCCTCGGGGGAATCGTCTATACCATTGCGACAACAGGAACCGCGGCAATCGGGGCGGCAGGGGAAGGCATGGGCTTCCTGCTGCTCTTCATCGGGATCGGGGTGAATGCCGCATTCATTCCCCTCCATACCTGGGTTCCGGATGCGTATCCGAGGGCATCAGTCGTCGGATCGGTTGCCCTCTGCATATTCACGACTAAAGCGGCAGTATTCCTCCTTGCCGCTATCGGCGGGTGGGGCGTTGCCATTGCATATATGGGCGGTGCGATGGCACTCTATGGCGCCGTCTATGCCCTCATGCAGGATGATATCCGGCGCCTCCTCTCGTACTCGATCATCAGCCAGTGCGGCTATATGGTTGCGGCAATCGGGGTGGGAACAGTTGCCGGGATCGATGCCGGACTCGCACATCTCGTCAATGATATCCTCTTCAAGTCGCTCCTCTTCATGGCAGCCGGTGCTGTGATCCTGAGGACGGGATCTTCCCACCTTTTTGAACTTGGGGGTCTTGCACGAACGATGCCGAAAACAACAGTCTGTGCGGTGATCGGGGGTCTTGCCCTTGCCGGTGTGCCGGGTCTGAACGGTGCTGTCAGTAAAGGGATGGTGATCGAAGCAGCCGGAGCAGTCCCATATCTTGCTCCCCTTCTCATCATCTCGGCTGTGATCACCGTCATCTATGTCGTCCGTCTCCTCTACCTCGGCTTCTTCAGGCCGGTCTCCGGGACGAAGGAAGGGCGGCTTCCTGAGGATGCCCCCTCCCTGATGATGATTGCAATGGCTGCAACCGCCCTTCTCTGTATTGTCATCGGTCTCAATCCGACTCTCCTGACCAGTCTCCTCCCGGGGATGACCGCAGCCCATCCGTTTGCAACCTCACATCTCCTGGAATCGGCCATGATCTTTATTGGTGCCGGAGTTCTCCTGCTGATTATCCGGCCCCTTCGAAAGCCCTGGCATGGATTTGAAAGAGATATTGACTCACTCTATGTCCGGGCAGGGAGACTGGTTGCATGGATTGCCAAAAACCCGCTTGTTCATGGGGCTGATCTGATTGGTGCTTGCCTTCAGCGCTTCGTTTCTGCTCTCAGAACCATCGCTTCCAACCCCCCGGTTGCCTGCCAGATCGCATTCCGGAGCATTGCACTGCCTTTTGTCCGGGCATTCTCCGATCCATCAAAAACAAGGGCATATGAAGATCGGCTTTCCCATATGAGGAATCAGTACCCGGACGAACAGATCTCGATCTGGGGTGGCGGGTATGGGATCATCTTCATCAGTATCATCGCGTTTCTGTATTTCCTCTTTGATCTGATAAAATAGGGGAGGAGAGGAAACCTTTTCCGTTATTTTGAGACGATCTTCTGCACAAGCGCCATGACACCCGGTTTTGCCCGCTGCCTCCGCCGTGCACTCACAGGGGGTGTCTCAAACATCTCATTGTTCATCCGAAGATTGATCTCTTCAAAGATCCGCTTATATGCGGTGCAGTGGGGATCAACCCCTTCAATCCGCCCCTCGGTTGGTGCAATCGCATTGTATGGGCATCCCCCCCGGCAGTACCGGATGTGTGAGCAGTCACCGCATGCGGAATCGACATAGGCTTTGTACTCCTGCATCAGCTTCCATGCCTTTGACTCTGCGAGCTCCTCAAGTGACGGGCAGTCAGCAACATTCCCCATCACATACTCCGGCATCCCGACAAACCGGTAGCATGGATAAATCCCCCCGTCCGGGCCGATTGCGAAGGTGTTTGCCATGCAGTCGACATAGGTGCAGACCGTTCCGTGCCTCGTGAAGACGCATTTGACGAGATCGTTGATATTCATCACTTCAGAGCGGTCGATGTTCTCAAGGTACCGGTCAAGTAAAAAGACGAGGAGCTCCCCATACTCTTCTGGTGGAAGTGCCCATTCCTGCGGCTGGTCGCCCCGGAGCGAGGGGAGGGCGGGATGCAGCTTCATCGGGAAGCCATTCTCCATGAAGAAGTTGAAGATCTCTTCCTTATGCTGGACCGACTTATTCGTGAAGGTGCAGATGAAACGGACCGTCAGCCCATGCGATCTCGCAATCTCATACCCTCTCATCGTCTTCTCATAGTAGCCGTCTCCTCTCTGTGGATCGTTTATCTCCTGCGGACCATCAATAGATGATCCAATCGGGACATGGTATGCGGCAAGAGCGTCTGCAATCTCCGGTGTCATCCGCCAGAGATTAGACTGGAGTGCAAAATCGGGGTTAAGTTCGGAGAGCCCCTCTGCAAGGATCGGGAGTGCCTGACGGTAAAAATCCGCACCTGCAAGGAGCGGCTCCCCCCCGTGAAAGGTGAAGGTGACGGGATCGGTCCGGAAACTCTTCAGCCACCTGACGATATCGTGGATCGTCTTGATGGACATGACAGGCGATCCCTCCTCGGAACTCCAGCAGTAGGCACAGTTGCCCGGACACCCGAGGGTTGGTATGATCATCACGTGGAACGGATTTTTCATCGTATTTCAGTATCTGGTCATCCATACAGCTCCTTAATGCTATTCATTCATGCAGGGCAACCCTACCCGGAAAAACCCGATTGGGAATTCCTGAAATGACAAATAATGTCCCGAATGAGTTATCTGTGTAATATTTGGCGTTTTTTCATCAGGTTAAACTTATTATCTGTCGGGTATATGTATCATCATGAGTCTCTCACTGATCATGCATCGAATTGACAGAGACAGTATCACAGAGTATCGTCTGCCCCTCTTCTCTCCTGACGATAGATGAAACCGGCAGGTGCTGCATGAGGGTCTGACTTGCGATCCACGATGCCGCGTATCCGGGTATGATCCACAACCTTCTCATTCACGATGAGTCGGGTGTATGTACAATCAGGCAGTTTCCCGGCTGGAAGTGAAGGAGTGATATGATGACACAAGTTATCGGGCAGAAGATGAGGCACCCAATGCAGGAGCGGATGCTCTCACTCTTCAGGAGGCAGCTCTCATGATTGCCATCCCTCCGTTCCTAATCTATATCATAGGTGCCGCCCTCCTCCCTCTCCTCCCGAAGAGGGTGCGGCATGAGTGGATGCTTTTTGTCACAATAGCCGGGCTTGCCGCAATCAGCCTTCAGGAATACGGGATGGTGGTCCCTGTCCTTCAGCTTCTCCCCGGAATAGAGCTCTCCCTCCTCTCGGTTGACGGCCTGTCACGGGTGGTTGGCTATATCTTTGCAGGAATCAGTGTCCTTGCCGTCATCTATTCGAGCCAGGAGGAGCGTATCTCCCACCAGATGGCATTACTGGTTCAGGTCGCATCAGGAATGGGTATCGTCTATGCAGGCGACTTCATCACCCTCTTCATCTTCTGGGAACTGCTCGCCCTCTCCTCACTTGCCCTCATCTGGCATGGATACGAGGGTTCACAAGGTGCCGGGTATCGGTATGCCCTGATGCATATCCTCGGAGGGGTCTTCCTCCTTGCAGCTATCGCCGTTCAGTTTGCTGAAACCGGTTCGCTTCAGATCGGCCTCGCCGCCCCTGGTACTGCTGCATTCCTCTTCATTATCGGGATCGGAATGAATGCCGCGATCATCCCGCTCCATGCCTGGCTTCCCGAATCATATTCAAAGGCATCGATTGTGGGATCGGTCATCCTCTGCATCTTCACGACCAAGGCAGCGGTGTACCTGCTGGCACGTACCCTCCCCGGATCCGAGGCGGTGATGTACCTGGGAGCGATCATGGTCGTTTACGGTCTCGTCTTTGCGATCCTTCAGGATGATATGCGGATGCTCCTCTCCTACCATGTGATCAGCCAGGTCGGGTACATGGTCGCTGCTGTCGGTATCGGCACCACACTCGCCTTGAACGGGGGTATTGCCCATCTCTTCAACCATATCCTCTACAAGGCCCTCCTCTTCATGGTGGTGGGGGCGATCATCTACCAGACCGGCAGACACCGCCTCTCCGAACTCGGCGGACTCGGGAAGCAGATGCCGATCACTTTCTATGTCTCCCTGATAGCATCTGCTGCCATTGCAGGTGTACCGGGGTTCAATGGCTATGTCAGCAAGGAGATGATCGTCGGAGCGGCTGCTGAGAGCGGTCTTTTAACCCTTGAGTTGCTCCTTCTGATAGGGTCGATCGGTACCTTCCTCTCCTTTGTGAAACTGAACTACTATGCATTCATCAGGGAGAAGCTTGATCTAATTACACGTGACCCTCCGGTTCCGATGCTCATTGCAATGGTGATGACCGCATCTGCCTGCGTAATCTATGGTGTCTATCCCTGGATCCTCTTCTCGATCCTCCCTTATCCGGTTACCCATGATATCTTCAGCATCTCGCATATCCTTGAGATGATCCTCATCTTTGCTGCAGTGCTGCTGAACCTCTGGATCGTGAGGAGCATGATTCAAAAACCAACCTATATTCCCCCCGATATGATGGATCTCTATCGTGCCGGAGGGCGGGGTGTCCTCTATCTCTCCCATACCCTCCTCCCCTGTCTCCAGAACAGCATCTCGGGTTCTCTTGACAGGTGTGTGAACGGGGCTTCATGGCTCTCAAAAAACCCGGTCATGGCAGTGGATATCCTTTCACATGCGATATCTGTACCCCTCTCATTCAATCCTGAAAGGCGGAGAGAGAAGGAGATCCGGCTCTCAATCCTGATCAATACATATCCTCAGGCAATTCCGCAGTCCACCAATGCCGGATATGGGATCTTCCTGGTGGCAGCAATCGCCTTTGCCTATTTTCTGATGGTTTTTCTCTTCTGATGCACTGAAGCGATCCTTTATTCTCCTCTGGTACTGAATTACTATTACCTATGATCGAGTCCTCCGGATGTGCAGAGCCCCTGAAACCCTATCGCGAGATACCGGGAAGAACACCTGGAGAAAAGTGCGAGACCATCGGGATTGTCCCCGGAAAGCTGATGCCGCTCTCTGAACTCAGGCAGATTCAGGAGCAGTGCAAAATTACCGTATTTCTCTTCTTTGACGAACGGATCGCCAGGCATTCGACCATGCAGAGCGATATCGATAACTATTCCCTGCTTCCCCCAAAGGCACGGCCGTATCTTGAACTTCATCAGTTCTACCGGGTAATCGAGGAAGAAGGGCTTGAACTCATCGATGGTGAGTCGGTCTCTGTTGAAATTCTGACTGTTGGCGAGCTGGAATGTCCATCATGCGGGGGAATTCGTTTTGACCCATATATCCGGGCTCTCCTCCTCTCTGATGAATAAAACCTGCGATTGCTATGAGCAGGAACATGAGCATACAGGACCACATTATCACGCTCAAACAGGATGAAGCAGCACTTCTTGGGTATTCTGAAGATGAGCTGATCAGCATCATCCGTGATGTCGGATTCTCCTGTGACGGATGCGGGCGATGCTGCACCGCATCCTATAACGGCCATGTCTTCCTCCTTGACAGCGATCTCCCCTATCTCCAAACCCATCATCCCAAAGCCCTCATTCCGGCGCCTGACTTTGAATATGGCGATTCAAATGGCACCCTGTATGTCTCGGGATATGCCTTGAAAGTCCATGAGGATGGGCGGTGTCTCTTTCTGGATGCAGGCAACCGGTGCGAAATCTATGAGAACCGGTTCTCGATCTGCCGCATCTATCCCTATATGCTTCACCGGGAACCTGATGCCAACGGGGTGGTGGAATGGCGGCAGATATCTGGTCTTGGAGAACACGGGGAATATCACGGTGAGATCACTGAAGAAGAGGCAACAACGATCGCTAACCAGGTCCTCTCCTATGAACTGGACTTTGTCCGGCAGCAGATCGGCTTCTGGGAAGCGATCTCCTTGTACTTCGACGAACAGAACCTCCGGCATGTCAGGAAGATCTATGATCAGGCACTCCGGCGGTTCCGGAAGGGTGAGCCGGTGCGGGTGATGGTCTATGCGGGAGGATCATTTGAAGAGCATATTGTAGGAATTGGGGAGTACCGCGGCTTCTCGTCCCCATAACACATTCAAACCATGGAAAGGGTATTTATAGGGGCATATCATTTCTTTATATATGTCACTTCCTTTCATTGAGACATTCAAGGGGATGATCACATCCCCCGGTGAAACCATTCAGAAGAGCAGTTCCGGGACGCTCACAGATTCAATCATCTACTTTTTGATTGTCATCTTTGTATATTCAATACTGACTGCTGTTATCACGTATCTCCTTGGAGCATCACACCCAATGCCACTTAAGCCCATCAATGACATCATGGGGATGATTGAATTCATCATTGGATTTGTTATCCTCTGGACGATCATTCTAATTATATTTGCAACAATCATCCATATCTGTACGAAGATCCTCGGCGGCAAAGGCGATTATGGCGCATCAATACGTGCATACGCACTCGCACAATCACCGACCGCTGTGATAGGCTGGATCCCGTTCATCAACCTTCTCGCAGTAATATGGATTTTTATCCTGATGGTAATGGGTATCCGGGACTATCATGGGATATCAACGATCCGGGCAGTTATTGCGGTGCTCCTGCCGGTCATCGTCATCATCATCCTGGCAGTCCTCGGGCTCATGTTCTTCATGATCGATCCGACAAGCGTAACGGTGACTGAGATCCCATCAGTCACCTTCTAGATCCATTTCCCTTTATATGAGGTATGGCTGACCCGTTACCATTTTTTTAATTGTTTTATCTACCCCCTAATTGTTTCCTCCTCTTTAATCTTCTTTCTTCTTAATCAATAACCAGAAATAGCCTACGATTCCCCCAAGAAGGCAAATAGATCCATAAGCAATAGGCTTGATTTGCAAAGATGGCTGCAGAAAAATAAGAGATACAGAAGGACCTATAGAATACGGTGATGCTTTTGCATCCTCCATTTCTTTGTTCCAATTGTAGTCATCCACTGCATAAATTATAAAAGTAGCGAGTATTATTGTTACACCTACCACCACGAGAAAAAGGTAAATATCTTTTTCTTTCACTTCCATTCTAATTCTCCCATCTGTTTTACATTCCAATTCATTTTATTTATTAATAAATGTTATTAATGGGAAAATATTTTTCCAATAGATACGCACAAATAATCCCAAAACAAGATTTTATGTATGCAGAGGCTTGAGGATCTCCTTGCTCCCCTCCATGAAGGAGTCTGGGAGGTGGTGGTGCCAAAGAGCGGGGTTGCCTCTCCGCTCTCGGAGAGCTGGGTTCTCTCCCGCATGAATATCCCCTCCCCCGGAACCCTTGCAAGCTACCGGTTCGGCCAGTACCACCTGCATGAGACTGCCACCGAATACCGGGTGCACCTTGACCGCTATGATCCAAAAGAGCATCCGGTTCTGCATCTTGCAGATGATGCGCCGCTCGTCCTGATGGTGATAGATACCATATCCGCTCTCCTGATCGATTCAAAAAAAGCTCTTGTGCGGGATACTTCAGAAGTGCTCTCGGAGCAGACAAAGGCCTGGAAGCTCGTTGCCTTCTGCGGCATCTTCATGCTCCTCTTTGGCATCCAGATACTTACTGAACCATTCATCACATTTGACAGCCTCACCCGGCTCATCATCCCTCTCCTCTTCCTGGCTCTTTCTTATCCTTTCCTGAGGTCTGCGTTTGTAATCAGGCCATTTCGACTGCGATCGATTGGGCGTTTTGTTATCGGGCTTGGGATTGCTCTCCTTGCTCTTAGCACATTCTTCTCTGAACCTGATGAACTTGCAGGAACCTTCCTTTTTGTCCTGGCGATATGGACCTTTGCAAGTGCCTGGATCTCACTAAAAAGAGTTTTAAGGGGGAAAAAAGCCGTGCCTGAGGGGTTCTGGCTGAGGCTTGCGGTTGGTATCCTCTCGCTTGCCGTTGCGTTCATGGCGATCATTGCACCGGAAGCAATCATCGCGATCCTGATGTATCTCCTGGCAGGGATTGCCCTCCTTATCGGCATCTACCTGATTGCAGAGGGGATGGCACTGAGAAAAAGGATGAGGGTTCCGGATCCCTCCCGAGAAGAGATCCTGGCATAATCTGTCTGGCTATACCGGCTTATAGGCGCCCCATTTCTCAAGGGCTCGTGCGAGCTCAGGTGCCTTTTGAGCCTTCTCTTCCAGTGAGAGGCCGTCCTGCCATGCCTCGATCGCCTGCATGGTAGCAGCTGCCCCGGCACGGGTGCCGTCCGGGTGGCCGTGAATGCCGCCTGATACGAGGAGCACGAGTTCTTCTCCATAGATGTCAAGGACATCGGGGACAAGTCCGGGGTGAAGGCCGCCTGAAGAGACCGGGAATGCACTTTTGATATGTCCCCAGTTCTGCTCAAGCGCCATCCCGGGAACTGCCTGCACCTTCTCCTCCCGCAGGACATCTGCGAGCACTTTCGCTTCCTGAGAGGTACCGACGAGCTTTCCGACTGCTGTTCCGGTATGGATCTGCGAAACGCCGATCAGACGCATCATCTTCGCAAGGAACTGCATGGTGATCCCATGCCGGGGATCGCGGTCAAATGCCGCATGCATCGCCCGGTGGGCATGGATTGCAATGCCGAGGTCTGAGCAGTAGTCACGGAGCGTCATGACAGCGGCAAACCCGGCGACGACCACATCGATCATCGCATAGTTCCATCCGTTGGCTGCGAGTAGATCTACCCGCTGTTTCATCGTCTCGGTATCAGCGGTGATATTGATGAACGCCGACTTCTTCTCGCCAGTGATCTGCTCGGCCTTATCGCGTTTTTCCGTGAGTGCGGCCACCCGGTCATCGAACCGGTTGAAGGAGGTGGAGGTGAGGTTCTCATCATCCTTGACAAAATCAAACCCTCCCATCCATGTCTCAAACCCGATCTCGGCATGTTCGGCTGCCGAGAACCCGATCTTTGGTTTTGGCACTGCTCCGGTCAGGGGGCGGCCATGGATCCCCGTCAGCTTCCTGATCCCTTCATTGCCGAAATGCGGGCCATCGAAGTTTCTCAGATATACCTCTGGCAGAGTAGCATCGATCAGCCTGAGCTGGTTGACAGCTTTCATACCGAAGATATTTCCGGCGATACCGCTTAAGAGCTGGACAGCATTCCCCTCTTCCCAGAGACCGATCGGATAGGCGATCTTCAGGAACTGTCCGTCTATCTCAAAGGCGGTTGCCTGAAGATCCTTCATCCTCGGCGGGAGAGAATAGAGGGTTGTCCATGTCCCCGTGGAGCTTTCAGATGCAACCCTGCCTGCTGCTTCCTTCATACTGATCCCGGATGCCGGGGTGCAGGAGAAGAGGCAGATGATATCATCCTCTGCGGGGGTATGGCTCAGATCAACAAATTCATCGTACCAGTCGATTGGCATACTCACTCACTATGTGAAAGAGGTAGATAAAGGTCGCTCTCGTGATATGAGGACGAAAAAAAAGGACAGGGTGGAGGTGATCCCTCTTATGCGAGGTAGTCGCCAGGTGTTGGGATCTGTTCTTTCAGACCCTTCCGCTTCCGGATACCCATAACAACTTCACCGACAAGGCTTGCAGGAACCAGCTGGAACCCGGCAAACTCGGTGCTCCACATTGCACGTCCTTCGGTTGCTGACCTGAGGTCGCCTGCGAACCCGAAGAGTTCTGCAACCGGGGCAGTGCCATTGACCACAATCTGGTCGCCTTCCGAATCGGTGGTGGTGAGCTGTCCGCGCCGACCCTGGATCTGGGAGATTGCCGCTCCCATCTGGTCCTGCGGGACGGTGATCTGGATCTTCTGGACTGGCTCGAGGAGCTGGTCGTTTGCCATCAGGCATGCAGCTTTCACAGCAGCTCTTACTGCCGGGATGACCTGTGCAGGGCCACGGTGGATTGCATCCTCGTGGAGCTTCACATCCATCAGCCGGATCTTGAGGTTCTGCACCTGCTCGTCTGCGAGCGGGCCGCCGTCAAGGGCCTCGTGGAGACCATCAAGGACCAGTTCCATCGTCTCGTTCAGGTACTGGATACCCTTTGTCATGTCGAGGAAGACATTGGTGGTGTAGATATCCTTGACATTCTTCGCCTCATCCTTATCCATGCCAAGGCCGACAAGCACATCACGCCGCTCGAGCTGGCTCATGTTCATCGAGACATCGCCGTTCTGGATTGCATCGACAATAGCCTGGTCAAGGGGCTCAACCTCGATATAGAACCGGTTGTGGCGGTTTGGCGACTTTCCTTCGACAGGCCCTGCCTTTGTGGTGACTGTCTCACGGTAGACGACGATAGGTTCAGACGTCACGATATCGACGTTCTTGTCACGGCGGATACGGCCGGTGATAACCTCAAGGTGGAGTTCTCCCATACCGGCGATTAAGTGCTCACCGGTCTCTTCATTGATGTTGACACGGATCGTCGGATCTTCCTTGGCAACCTGACGGAGCACTTCGACGAGCTTTGGCAGATCCTTCATGTTCTTTGCCTCGACTGCAACAGTCATGACAGGCTCTGAGTAGTGTTTCAGCGACTCAAATGGTGTCATCTCTTTGCTGGAGGTGACAGTCGATCCGACGATTGCATCCTTTAAGCCGGTTACAGCAGCAATATTGCCTCCGACGATCTGTTCGACCTCAACACGGCTTGGGCCCATGAAGATGCCGACCTGCTGGAGGCGGTTGCCCTTTCCAGCTGTTCCGACAACAAAGAGCTCCATCCCACGGCTGAGCTTTCCTGAGAAGAGACGGCCGGTTGCGACCTCGCCTGCATGGGGATCAAAGGAGATGTCGGTGACCATCATGGCAACTGCGCCTTTCGGGTCGCAGGTGAGCATCGCCTTTCCTTCGGCGGATTCCTTGTCACCATGCCAGATGATCGGGATACGCCGTTTCTGTGCATCGATTGGGTTTGGAAGGTGCTTTACGACGATATCAAGGATCACTTCGTGAAGCGGGCTTGACTTGGCAAGCGCTTTCATGTCACCGGCATTGCACTTGTCGATGACTTCCTTGAAGGAGACGCCGCTCTTCTGCATGTATGGGATTGAGACTGCCCAGTTGTAGAGAGCAGATCCAAAGGCAACGGTGCCGATCTGGGCATCGAGCTTCCATCCGCCTTCGGTGTACATCTTCTCGTTCATCCCTTTGATCAGTTTGTTGACCTTGTCAATGACACGGCCGAGCCGGATCATCATCTCCTGCGGGTCGACCTTCAGCTCGTTGATAAGGCGATCGACCTTGTTGATGAAGAGTACCGGCCTGACACCCTCTTTCAGTGCCTGCCTGAGAACGGTCTCGGTCTGGGGCATCGGGCCTTCGACTGCATCGACGAGGACGATGGCACCATCGACTGCACGCATTGCCCGTGTGACGTCGCCACCGAAGTCGACGTGGCCGGGGGTATCGATCATGTTGATCAGGTACTCATTCCCGCCGTACTCGTGGACCATCG
Source organism: Methanocalculus sp. MC3 (assembly GCF_054767395.1). Lineage (NCBI taxonomy): Archaea > Methanobacteriati > Methanobacteriota > Methanomicrobia > Methanomicrobiales > Methanocalculaceae > Methanocalculus > Methanocalculus sp. MC3. The sequence goes on along the minus strand of NZ_BAABMP010000005.1, from coordinate 328,132 downwards.
AGACGTTCGATGCATCGATTGTAATTCCTCGAGCCTGCTCTTCCTCATCGGAGTCCATGAAGAGCTGTCTGCCTGAGAGCTCTTCTGAGATCATCCCTGCTCCGGAGAGGAGATTATCTGAGAATGTGGTCTTCCCATGGTCGATGTGTGCAACGATACCAATGTTACGGATAAATTCGGGCTTGTCCATCAGCTCCGAAACTTTCTCCACCATCTTTTTGCCGCGTGACATAATTCACCAAAAAAAGTATTGATTAGCGGGCGGACTTTGCAATCCGCTCGACTTCTTCCTTCTTACCGACAGAGAAACATTTCGAGTCGCCTTTTGATGCGGCGATCAGCTCATCGGCAAGCACCTGGGCTGCTGAGCGCTTCTTTTTGTGGGCTCCCTTCCAGACACCGGTTGCGATATATTTCATTGCGGTGTTTACCCTTCGGATCGGTGCGGTGTCAACAGACTTTGGCACGTTGATACCACCGTACTTCAGACGAACCGTCTCTTCACGGGGTCCGGCATTGGCGACTGCATCGACGAGAACCTGGATCGGGTTCTGCTTGGTCTTTGTGTGGATGATATCGAATGCATCCATCACAATCCTTGTGCAGAGCTGCTTTTTTCCGCTGTTGTGCTCGACCTGCATCAGGCGGTTGATCAGCCGCTCGACGATTGCCATTGAGGATTTGGTGAACTGCTGCTGGGTGAGTCGTCCACAGCTGTGAGGAACAGCCATTGATTTGAAACTCACATACCGCTCAAGGCCGGGATCATTGATGACAACTTCTGATGAGTCCCACTTGTTGAAGAGAAGGACTGCTTTCTGTGTACTCTGTGCTTCTTCGGTCATCCTAATCACCTGCGCGCCTTCTCCTTGCGTCCCATGACAAGCTCGTGGAGACATACATTGTTCACAGCGGTAACGACGAAACGAACTCCCGGGATATCTCCCATGGAACGTCCCATACGTCCGCCGATTCCCTCAATCGTCACTTCATCGTGTTCATCGATGAAGTTGATTGCACCGTCGCCGACTGCAAATGCGGTCACCTGGCGGCCATTTTTGATCAGCTGCACACGGACGCACTTCCTGATGGCAGAGTTTGGCTGTTTTGCCTCAACACCGACCTTTTCGAGGACGATACCGCGGCCCTGAGGCGATCCCTTCAGAGGGTCGGCCTTCAGTTTCAGTTCAAGTGCACGTCGTGCATATTTGGAATCGCTCCAGCGGAACTTTTTTGAGTCGCGCTGGAGTTTTCTCGCTGCAAATTTTCCCTGTCCCATGTATAGACCTCTATTTTCTGGTTTTTGATCCGGTGGATACTCCAGAATCTGGAATACATATTGCGCGGAAGTGTTTTATTATACTATCCGCAAGCCACTCGTTCCTACATTCATGAGTGGTCTCTAATAATAACCTTATACGTTCTCTTCTCCAATGGATAACAACATGTCAGTCCGCATATACAAGGAGGTCCACTTCGATGCAAGCCACCGTCTCCTCAATTATGACGGGAAATGCGCCCGTCTCCATGGCCACCGGTGGCGCACCGAGGTCTGGCTTGAGGGGAATGTGGATGCAGGAACGCAGATCCTGATTGATTATAATTGCATAAAAAAGCTGGTCGAATGCTATGACCACCAGGTGATCCTCAATGTTGATGATCCGATGGTGGAATGCCTCTCGCAGTTCCAGGATGTCGTCACCACGCATGGAGATCCGACAAGCGAACTTCTGACTGTTGAGATTGCCGATATGATCGATGAAGCCTGCCGCTCAATGGGGCTTGACTGCCGGGTTTCAAAGGTGCGGGTCTGGGAGTCTGATGGCTGCTACTCAGAGGTTGAACGCTGAATATGCAGGTCTGTGAGATCTTTCCGAGTCTGCAGGGCGAAGGGAGAAACCAGGGGCTGCGCTGCTGTTTCCTCAGGCTCGCCGGATGCAACCTCAACTGCCGGTGGTGCGATACCCCGGGTGCGCGGGACCCGCATACAGGCGAAGATCTCACTACAGACGATATTCTGCGCCGGATAGAAGAGACCGGAATCCGGTATCTCTGTGTGACGGGGGGGGAGCCGCTCCTCCGGCAGGATGAGCTTCTTCCTCTTCTACAAGAACTCTCTTCCAGAGGGTATACAATCGATATCGAGACGAATGGGACGATCCCCTTTAGGCAGGTTCAGCCATATGCTTCCATCTGCATGGATGTCAAATGCCCGTCATCGGGCGAGCGAAGCGATCTCAGTCTTCTTGCTGATATCAGGCCTACAGATTCGGTCAAATGTGTCGTGGCGGATGATGCGGATCTCGATTATGTTTATGAACAGATCCGATCTATTCCGATCAGGGGTGAGATCTACATCTCGCCTGTCCATGGATCGAATTACAGAGGAATTGCAGAGGTGCTGATGACATGGGATCTTCCCGTCCGTCTCCAGCTCCAGCTTCATAAGCAGATCGGGGTGCAATAAATGAAAGCAGTATGTCTCCTTTCAGGCGGGATGGACTCGGCCACCCTTGCCTACTATGCAAAGAATATGGGATATGATATCCTCCCTCTCCATATCACATATGGCCAGAGGACGGAATCACGGGAACTCGGATGCGCGCAGAGGATTGCCGATCTGCTTGGTGCAGAGCCTCCTGTCGTGATCTCGCTTGACTATTTCAAAGCGTTTGGGGCAAGCAGCCTCACGGATTTTGCAATAGAAGTTGAAACCTATGAAGAGTCCCCCGAAGAGCGCCCGAATACCTATGTTCCCTTCAGGAATGCGAATCTGCTTGCCATCGCCACCAGCTTCTGTGAGGCGAGGGGGGGCGATGCCATCTTCATCGGTGTGCAGGCAGGAGACTATATCGGGTACCCCGATTGCAGGCCGGAATTTATTGAGGCATTCCAGTCGGTCATTAACCTCGGTACGATGTCTGAGAAGCCGATTGCGCTGAATGCTCCGTTTGTCGGGATGAACAAGGCGGAGATCCTGAAGGTGGGTTTTGATCTCTCTGTTCCCTATGAAGAGACCTGGTCATGCTACCAGAATGATGACCTTGCCTGCGGCACCTGTTCGTCCTGCCACTATCGGCTTGAGGCGTTTCGTGCCGTTGGCAGATCTGATCCGATCTCATACCGGAGGCTCCCTTGACGATCATCTACCAGGGAAAGCGCCTCTTTGTTGAGCTGAAGAGCGTCGATCTTCCAAACGGCAGGACAAAGGAGACGATCATCGTCCACCCCGGCGGTGCTGTTGCGATGCTGCCATGCGACGGCGATGACTGTTACCTGATCCGCCAGTTCCGCCCGGCAATTGGCGATTACATCTATGAAGCGCCAGCAGGGACGATGGAGGATGGAGAACTGCCGGAAGAGACGGCATCGCGTGAACTGATCGAGGAGACGCGGATGCGATCTGATGAACTCATCCCCCGTGGTGTCCTCATGACCTCTCCCGGCTTCACCGATGAGGTGATCCACCTGTATGAGGCACGAACCCTTTCACCGGCAGACAACTTCAAGCCCGATGACGATGAGGTGATCGATGTCGTCTGCCTCCCCCGGAAGGAGGCAGAATCTATGGCGCATGATGGGAGGATAATCGATGCTAAGACGATTGCTCTTCTTTTCAGGTGCAGACAGAAGAGATAATGCCCAATAATCATCTTTATTGGAGCAGAAGAACAATAATTACCCATTTTATAATGGTGACATACCCCCATGGCCGAAACAGTACAGACCGAGAAGGATGAGGCACGCCGACGGTACGAGTTCAAGAAGATGCTCGAGCGGCTTCAGGAGAAGGAGGGGAGCGGAACCGAGCTGATCTCCCTCTATATTCCTCCAGATAAGCAGATATACGATGTAACTGCACAGCTCCGCGATGAGTTCGGGCAGTGCGCAAACATCAAGAGCAAGCAGACGAAGACGAATGTGCAGAGCGCCCTATCTTCGATCCTCTCGCGCCTGAAGGGCTATAAATCCCCGCCACCGAATGGGATGGCGGTCTTCTCAGGTGCCGTTAATGTCGGAGGTGACAGGAGCACATTTGAGACAATAATCGTTGAGCCGCCCGAGCCGCTTGGCACCTATATGTACCGGTGCAGCTCGAACTTCGAGCTGGAACCACTCAGGCTGATGCTTGAGGAGAAGTTTGTCTATGGCCTGCTTGTCCTCGATCGCCGTGAATCCTACTGGGGATTCCTCCGTGGCAACCGGATTGAGCCTATCAACGGAACCACCTCGACTGTTCCGGGCAAACAGCGGAAAGGCGGCCAGTCGGCAGCCCGTTTTGAGCGTCTCAGGCTGATCGCAATCAATGAATTCTATAAAAAGGTCGGAGAGCGTGCCAGCGAGACGTTCCTTGCCGAGAAGGATTTCTTCAATCGTTTCAAGGGGCTCCTCATCGGCGGGCCGACCCCCACGAAAGAGGAGTTTGCCGATGGAGACTATCTCCACCACGAGGTGAAGAAGCGGATGATCGGCCTCTTTGATGTCGCTTACACAAACGAGAGCGGACTCGCAGAACTCGTCGATGCCGCCGCCGATGCCCTGAAGGGTGTTGACCTGATGAAGGAGAAGAACATCATGTCAAAGTTCTTCAAGGAGCTCACCAAAGACGACGGGGTTGCGGCATATGGTGAAGCGAGTATCCGGAAGAATCTCGAAGCCGGGTCTGTCGATATCCTCCTCCTCTCAACCAGGCTCCGGGAACTCCGCCTCCTGATCAGGTGCGGTGCATGTAATCATAGTGAGGAGCGGACGATCCAGATCGAGCCGGGGAAGAAGGCTTCTGCTATCGACTTTGGCAACTGCCCGAAATGCACATCCCCCCTCTTCCTTGAGGAAGAAACAGATATCATCGATGAGCTGACGACTCTCGCCGACCAGAGCAACACAAAAGTTGAGATCATCTCGGATGATTTTGAGGAAGGGGCTATGCTCTACAATGCGTTTGGCGGAATTGCTGCGATCCTGCGGTACCGGACGGGGTTATAATGTATCTTGAAACAGTTGAGATGATTGGGCGTGTGCTGATGGCATGCACCGGTGAGGAAGACCCTCTCCTTGTTGATGGCGGCGACCATGCGGATATCGCATCCACGATCGCGTTTGCCTGCGCTAAAAAAGAGAAGAAGTCACCAGCGATCATTGCACAGGATCTTCTGGAGAAGCTGAAAACCCGCCCGGAGATGGATGGCATCTCGGTTGCCGCCACCGGGCCGTACCTGAACTTCACCTTCGGCAGTGACTATGTCGGAAAGTCAGTTCAACTGGCGCGTGAATCCGGGTATGGATCACTTCCAAAACGGCCTGAACGGGTCATGATCGAGCATACCAGTGCAAACCCAAACGGCCCTCTCCATGTCGGCCATATCAGGAACACCATCATCGGTGACACGCTTGCACGGACGTTTCGGAAGGCCGGGTATCCGCTTGAAGTGCAGTACTACGTGAATGATATGGGCCGCCAGATCGCCATTGTCGTCTGGGGTCTTCAGACACTTGGTATTACCCGAAATGACGGCGAGAAGGGCGATCACTTCATTGCCCGCGTCTATATCCAGGCAAACCGCGAGATAGAGAAGGACGAGTCGATCAACCGTGAGATCGAGCGGCTGATGCAGGAGATCGAACGTGGAGGGAAGGATATTGAAAAGGTCTTCCGTGATGCGGTCGATACCTGTCTCGACGGAATTAAGAAGACTCTTGCTGATCTGAATGTGGTGCATGACCGGTATGTCCGGGAGAGCACCTTTGTCAGGATCGGGGATATGCACCGCGTGCTCGATATCCTCTCCCGCATGGATGAGGGAGAAGATGATGGAGAACTCTTCTCCGTGAACCTCTCGGCATATGGGATTGAGAAGAAGTACATCCTCAGGCGTGGCGATGGTACCAGTGTGTATGCTGCCCGGGATCTCGCATACCATGTCTGGAAGAATGCCAACTTTGGCCGGATCATTGATGTTCTGGGAGCGGATCACAAGCTGATCGGAGCCCAGCTCTCCTCGACACTCAGGCTGATGGGTGAGCGTGAACCTGAAATCCTGCATTTCGAGTTTGTCTCCCTGCCGGAAGGGTCGATGAGCACCCGTGCAGGGAAGTTCATCTCCGCAGACGAGCTGATTGAAGAGGTCACCATAAGGGCATTTGAGGAGGTGACGAAACGGAGGCCGGAGCTGACGGAGGAAGAACGGCAGGCAATCGCGGGATCTGTTGCCGTTGGCGCAATCCGGTATGATATCGTCCGGGTCTCCCCAGAGAAGAGCACCGTCTTTGACTGGAAGCAGGCACTTGATTTCGAGCGGCAGAGCGCCCCCTATATCCAGTATGCCCATGCACGGGCCTGCTCGATCCTGGCAAAGGCTGGTGAGTTTGACGGGATCTATGAGTATGAGGATCCCCACGAGGTAGCGCTCGCAAAAGCGATCGCCCGGTTCCCGGCAGTGCTCGATTCTGTGGTCTCGGATCTCCGCCCACATCTCCTCGCCACCTATGTCCGGGATCTTGCGGATCTCTTCAATACCTTCTACCGGTTTGTTCCGGTCTTAAAAGCCGAAGGGAAGAGCCGGGATGCCCGGCTTGCGCTGGTTGACGCAACACGGAACACCCTCAGGGAAGCCCTGCAGACCCTTGGTATCGATGCGCTCGAAAGCATGTGATGCCCTGCGGAAGCAGGGATATCTCTTCTTCTCTCCGGAATCATCAGCCGCGGTAAAGCCCTGCATGTGGAGCAAACGGGCACTTCGCGGCGGGGATATGTGCTATAAACACCAGTTCTACGGGATCGAGAGCCACCGGTGTATCCAGATGACTCCGACACTCCGTTGCAACCAGCGGTGCCTCTTCTGCTGGCGTTCGATGGAGCATGAGGTTGAGAACGAGATCGAACTGACACCTGAAACAATCGTCTCGGGGGCCCAAAAACTCCATAAGAAGGGGCTTGCCGGATACAAGCCGCACCCGGATGTCACCCCGGAGCGGTGGCAGGCGGCTTCCGAAGCCCCGAACCAGGTGGCAATCTCCCTCTCCGGCGAGCCGACCTGCTATTCACAGCTCCCGGCCCTTGTCGATCTCTTCAAAGAGAACGGCTATACCGTCTTTGTCGTCTCAAACGGGACCCGTCCGGAGGTGGTGGAGAAGCTCCATCCGACACAGCTCTATATCTCGCTGGATGCGCCGGATGAGGAGACCTATACGATGCTCTGCCGACCAAAAGGGGATTACTGGGAGCAGGTGCTCCAGAGCCTCTCACTGCTTTCATCCCGGAGATCGGCTGTACGGGTGACGCTGGTGAAGGGATTGAATGATCATTCGCCCGAGGCATATGGGCGGATCATTGCTGATGCCCATCCGGACTTTGTCGAGGTCAAAGGATATATGTATCTTGGATACAGTCGAAGCAGATTATCAATGGATCAGATGCCTGAACATGCCTATGTCCGCTCCTTTGCGGAGAAGATAGCGGAATCAGCAGGGTACCGGATCAGGGACGAGAGTCCGGTATCACGGGTTGTCTGTCTTGAGGAGGATCTATGAAGTTTGATGCAGAAGAGTTCAGGAAACGCTCGAAAGAGGATTTTGAAGGGGCATGGCATGACGGGCCGAAGGTGCTCTCCACACCGCCGGTATCACGGCAGTACCCGCGGTATATGTACCGGCGCGCCCGGCCGCACCCGGTCTTTGATACCATCCAGAAGCTCAGGCAGGCATATCTTTCAATGGGCTTTGATGAGGCGATGAACCCGGTGATCGTCGAGGAACAGGAGGTGTACCGGCAGTTCGGTCCCGAAGCGATGGCTGTTCTGGATCGTGTCTTCTATCTCGGCGGCCTGCCGAGGCCAAATGTCGGGATCGCACGGAAACAGATCGAGGGGATCGAGGGGATCACCGGCAAATCCATTGATTCTGAGAAAGAAGAGGCGCTCCGCACCTGCCTGCATCGGTATAAGAAGGGTGACTTTGATGGCGACGATCTCACCCATGAACTCTCGGTGGTGCTTGACATCGATGATGCGACAGTGGTGCATATCCTCGATTCCGTCTTCCCCGAGTTCCGGGAACTCGCACCGGAGTCATCCCGATCCACCCTCAGATCCCACATGACCTCAGGCTGGTTCATGTCCCTTGGCGAATGCTGGATGAGGAACCCCCACCCGATACGGATGTTCTCGATCGACCGGTGTTTCCGGCGCGAGCAGGAGGAGGGGGCAACCCGGCTGATGAGCTACCATTCGGCATCCTGTATCGTCGCAGGCGAGGATGTCACCCTCGATGAGGGGATGGCGGTTGCAGAAGGCCTCCTCTCAGCCTTCGGATTCACCGACTTTGAGTTTCGGCCTGATGAGAAGCGGTCGAAGTACTACATGCCCGGTACCCAGACTGAGGTGTATGCACGCCACCCGGTGCATGACTGGGTGGAGGTGGCGACCTTTGGGATCTACTCGCCATCCGCACTTGGGGAGTACGGGGTCGGTATCCCGGTGATGAACCTCGGCCTTGGCGTCGAGCGGCTTGCGATGATCCTCCACCAGGCAGATGATGTCAGAAAGCTCAGCTTCGGCCAGTTCTATCCACCGACCCTCACCGATCGGGATCTCGCACGGGCGGTCTCTGTCCGCGAAGAGCCGTCAACAGAGGCAGGCCGCGTCCTTGCACAGGCAATCGCAGCGGTTGCCACAGAACATGCGGCAGTGCCATCCCCCTGCTCGTTCCCCGTCTGGTCAGGCGAGATCGCAGGAACTGCACTCGATGTCACTGTCATTGAGCCGGAAGAGAACTCAAAGCTCCTTGGGCCTGCCTGCGGAAACGAGGTCTTCATCCATGAGAGTGCAATCCTCGGGGTGCCCGATACCGAGAAGTTTGCGAATATCAGGGCAAACGGCATCGAAACCGGCATCAGGTTCATCGATACCGTCGCCCTTCTCGCAGCCGCCCGGATCGAGGAGGCGGCACGGTGCGGGGAAGGGACAACCGTGCAGGTGAAGATGGCAAAACTCCCATCAGACGTGAATATCAAAATCGCCGATCATGCGATGCGCTTTGTCACCGATAACCGGAAGAAGATCGATCTCCGTGGCCCGATCTTCATGACGGTGGAGAGCAGGGTGCGGGAAGAGTAAGAGATCTCTTCGCAGATCCTTACTTTCCAGAGGCAAATCCCCATTTCTTTTTTTAATCACGCTATTGTCCTGACAATACGCTCTTTTGAGAGCCGTCCTGCCCATCTCCTTCCAAGCAGAAGCAGCACGAGCCCGAGAACGAAAAAGAAGAGTTCGTTCTGGATCGTGATCCCGCCTTCAGGGGAGATGAGTGTCTGGAGTGAAAAGATGAGGAAGATGAAGAGGAAGACAAAGCCCATCCCGAGGAACTGGTTCTCCCGCATCCCGAGGTAGAGCTGTGCGGCTCCGATGATACCTGCGGATGCTGCGGCATAGATCGGGAGGATGATTACGAGATGCACCAGCAGAAGCCAGGGGAGGGTGATCCCGACAGGTGAGAAGGCGAAGGCGACTGCCACGGTGATCAGGACAGAGAGGAGCGTCATCCCATATGCTGCTGTTGCGACGCCGAGGACTTTCCCCTCCCAGATCTGCCGGAGGGAGACGGGGGCACAGAGGAGGGTCAGGATCGTTCCGTCCTTCTTCTCCCGGAAGAAGGCATCTGCAGAGAAGAGATATCCCATGAAGATCGCAAGCACCACCGAGAGGCTTGCAAGATGGCCTGCAAGAGCCGTGCCGGGATCGCCTGATATGCCTGCCATGATGCCGAGGGTGGTGAATACCGGGAACCAGATCGCAAAGATGAACGCGGCAATCAGGACTCCCTTGTTGGTGATCGCCTGGAGAAATTCCTTCCGTGCGATCGTACGCAGTTCGTTCATGACGCCTCCTCCCCTGAATGGACATACCTGAGATAGATCTCCTCAAGGTTTGCGGATCGCTTCTTTGCCTCATCGATCCGAAATCCTGCCTCCACGAGGGCAGAGATGAGATCGGCGGCACTTCCATCGCCTGTCAGGGTGCAGATGATTCCCTCTCCCTCCCGCTCCACTCTCTCTACCATCGGAAGGGCATGAACTGCCAGAAGCATATCTTCTGATACCTCTCCTTCCTCAAAGGCGATCCAGATCGATGATTCGTTTCCGGAGGCAGTGAGCCGGGCAACAGAATCCTCTGCCCGGATCTGTCCTCTGGCAAGGATTGCCACACGTGTGCAGATCCGCTGCACCTCATCGAGATGGTGCGAGTTGATGAAGACGGTCATTGCCCCGGATGCAGAGAGGGAGAGGATCAGGTCACGGACCATCCGCTGGGCATCGGGATCGAGGCCGGATGATGGTTCATCAAGGAAGAGGACCTCTGGTTTGTGGAGGATCGCACGTGCGATCCCGAGCTTCCGTTTCATGCCGGTTGAGAATGTACCGACGGGATCATATGCACGGTCATTCAGGCCGATCATCCCGAGCAGCTCATCTACCCTGTGATCCGGATCATCCATCCCATAGAGCAGGGCATAGTACCTGAGGTTCTCGTAGGCACTCTGCCGCTCTGAAAAACCGTTATTCTCAAAGAGCACCCCGATTCGCCGCCGTGCCTCGTCATCTGAACCTAGATCGGCGCCATTCACCGTGGCAGTCCCGCCATCAGGAGTGAGGAGCCCGAGGAGGAGATTGATCGTCGTTGTCTTTCCTGCCCCGTTTGGGCCGAGGTACCCGAAGATCTCCCCCTTCTCAACGGAGAATGATACTTCATCGAGCACCATCCGCCCATCAAAGGATTTCGAGAGGTTCTCTGCCCTGATCGCATGCATGGTACACCACAATGTAAAAAACTATTTACATTTATGGATTATGAAGGCACCGGTTCTGCCCCTTTCATCCTCTCACAAAGAGAACCGAGCAGCACCCCTGCACCTGCCTTGTCGAGCGGCTGGTTATCATTGCCGCATTTTGGCGAGAAGATGCAGGCGGGGCAGCCGTCAGTGCACCGGCACTCGCTGATAATCGCTTCTGCAAGCGAGGCGACCCGGAAAACCAGATCATATGCCTTCTGAGAGAGCCCTGCTCCCCCGATATAGCCGTCATAGATGATGATCGCAGGAGTGCCTGTTGCCGGATGGCAGGCAGTTGAGATACCGCCGATATCATACCGATCACAGATGACAACACCCGGCATTGCCGCGATCAGGGCATGTTCGGCGGCATGGAGGGCGCCATCCGGATCACCGATTCCTCCATCTGCTAACATATTCTCATCAATTGCGATCAGAAGCCCCTGTGTCGGGAAGGAGAGCGGGGGTGCATCAACCTCGGCAGATCCGATCACCCGGTCATACCTGACGATACGAAAGCCATAGAGCTCTTCGGTGACGGTCACCCCGGCAGATGAGATGGTGAAGCCTCCGTGGGAGACGCTCCTTTCAATCGTGCCGACCTCGACACTCTTCCTCATCAGGGGGCGGGTATGGTAATCGACATCGGCTGCCTCAACCCTGATCTGGCGATCCTCACGGTTCACCGACCGCACAATGTAGCTCTCCCCCTGGTGGAGGATGATCGCACCCGGATATGCCTCGCGATATGCCTGTGAATCATCCATCGTCTCGATAAGATACCCGTTATGGGTGATCCGGTATCCACCTGATGCCGATCCCGAGAGGGAGACAAGTTCGGATGCACGGGAGGAGCCGGCATAGACGATCCCCCGCTTCGTTTTTGCCAGAATCTCCTGTTCCATGAGGGTTGCAAGATAGTCGTTCATCTCTGCTCCGAAATACCGGCAGTCAGAATCGCGTATCGGCACCTCGGCTGCCGCACAGAGGAGATGCCCCGAGAGGGCGATCGGGTTTCTGCAGTCGATTGCCGCATGCTCGTATGCAGTCTCAAAGAACCGATCCGGGTGGTGCATGTAGTACTGGTCGATCGGATCGTACCGGGCTACCATCGCGACGATACTCTCTCTTCCGCTCCTTCCGGCACGCCCTGCCTGCTGCCAGAAGGAGAGGGTGGTACCGGGATACCCTGCCATCACCACCGAGTCGAGGGTGCCGATATCCACCCCGAGCTCGAGTGCATTTGTCGATACGATACCCCGGATACTTCCCTCCTTTACTGCTGACTCGATCTCCCGGCGTTCATCTGCGAGATACCCGGCACGGTAGGCACAAATCGTTGTCTCCTGAGCTTGTCCGGCTGGAAATTCTTCGCGGGCCCTGAGCGCAATCACCTCGGCAAGCCGCCGGGACGATGAGAAGCAGATCGTCTGGTACCCCTCGCGTATTGAAGCGGAGAAGAGATCAGTTGTTTCGGAGACGAGAGATGCCGTCGGGTCGCGGGCATAGGGGTTATAGAAGACGATTCTACGCGCATTCTGCGGAGACCCGTCCTCACTGATGAGGCGGCATGCTCTGCCGGTGAGCTGCTCACCAAACTCTCCGGGATTGCCGAGTGTGGCCGTTGCCAGAATGAATGCAGGATTGGCATCATAGAATGCGAGGACACGCAGAAGACGCCGGATCAGAAGGGCGATATGCGAGCCGAAGACCCCCCGGTACCGGTGCGCCTCATCGATCACGATGAAGGAGAGCCCGGCGAAGAAATCTGCCCACTGCCGCCGCCAGGGGAGGATATGGTGTATCTCATGCATATTCGAGATGATGATCCGCGACTGTGCCCTGATGCCGGGGCGGGCATCGCGGGGAGTATCTCCATCATAGACGGCGGGCCGCATACCCCCTCCGATCGCAGCATCGATCTCCTGAAATGCCCGGAGCTGATCACGGGCAAGCGCCTTTGTGGGGTAGAGCAGCAGGGCACGGGCATCGGAATCGGTGAGGAGGCGATCGATGATCGGGAGGGCAAAGGCGAGGGTCTTTCCTGACGCAGTCGGGGTTGCAAGGATGATATCCTCACCATCAGCGAGGGCTTCATATGCCAGGGCCTGGTGGATATAGGGTTTAATCCCCGATTTGGCGAGATACTCTTTCAGGCGGGGGTGAAGCCGATTTGGCACCTCCGCATACTGCGCCTCCCGTCCCGGCAGCGTTTTGATGAAGAGTGCATCATCCGGGTACCCGTACCGTTCCTGAAAGGATCTGAGGAGCGGGGATGTACTCACCCTGCCATCTCCCGGTAGAATCGGAGGAGTTCGATGAGCGAGAGGACATCCTGCCGGTTATGTTTCAGCACCGGGAGAAGGGGGCCCGGATTCTTTGTCCTCCGGTAGATATCGTAGAATTCGGGAACAAGCGCCCCCGGAAGATCTGATCCCCTCTCTATTCCGAGCAGCTCTTCTTCGACCGTGCCGAGGCGGCAGTCGGAAAGCGTACTCCTGTGCATCCTCCGGGTGATATGGAGGAGATCGATCTGGTCCCTGGCAATTTCATGTTCTATACCATAATAGGCGAACCGGTCTGCCAGGTACGGGAGATCAAAGGATCTTCCATTATAACTGATGACTGTTGCATCCTGTGGCACCGAATCTCTCCAGGCAAGGAGTGCGGGGAGCTCCTCGTCGATATCGCGGGCGAGGAACTGATGGAAGGAGATCCGGCCGCCCCTGAGCTCAGCCGATCCGATCAGAAAGACCGGGCGGGAGAATACCCCGAGCGTCTCGATATCCAGAAAACAGAACCGCTCATCCGGCGAGAAAGCGGATGCCATAATGATATCGGGATGTGTCCGGCCGAATCGTTCTGCAATTAACGCCACAACTGCTCCAAAGTCGCCCTCTTCGATGATCCGAAGCACCTCTTCTGCATCTTTTTGGAACCGCCTGATATGGCGGAGATCATGGATTGTCCTGCACCCCTTCCTGATAAGCAGCCGCTCGGTGGCAGGCCCGATACCGGGTATGAGCCTGAGCCTTCTGATCAGGCGGTGCTTTGCTTCTTCCGGATGAAGCGGGAACTGCTGATGGTCATGCTCTTCGGTGATCCTGAGGCAGATCCCCTCATCCGTCTCAATCTCGGTTCCCTTGCAGATATCAGCAAGGTCAGATCCCGCATAGCTCCGGAGGAGTGTATCGCGATTCTCCATGCATCTCTGGTATGCAGATGCGAAGACCGGGGATCGTGCGATATGTGCCCGGAACCGGTTGTCATGATCGATGACGGAATAGCCGGGTGCTGCACTGATCCTCTGCCGCCAGAATGTACCAGCATCCGTAAAGGCACCCGCAGATCGTCCCATATGTACTCATCCGGGTGATCTCAGATAAATCCCTTGAGCGGGGCGTGAAAGTGAACTTCAAACGGCTTATTGCAGAAGAGGAACGAGTATCTTCATGGCGTTTCTCATCTCGCTCCGCGAAGAGGCTGGCTCAGGGGGTATCTTATGCAGATACAGGCACTTCTCATAGATATTGACGGGGTTCTGGCAGTAGGCGGAGTGCCGATCCAGGGCGCACCCGAAGCGATCCGGTGGATTGAAGATCAGGGAATCCCCTATCGGTTCGTTTCAAACTCGACCCAGCGGAGCAGGCGGCAGATTGCGGAGCGGCTCAATAAGGCCGGCTTCTCCATCTCTCCCGATCAGATCGCAACCCCGGTCGTTTCTGCACTCCGGCTTCTTGAAGAGAAAGGTATCAGCGCCTGCCGCCTCCTGATGACCGATGCTGCCAGATCGGAATTTTCCGAGGGGGGCATCACCGAAGCCCCAAATGGCGCAGAAGCCGTGATCGTCGGTGATGCCGGATCAGCCTTTTCCTTCAGCGTCCTGAATGAGGCGTTCCGCGAGATCAATGACGGTGCCCTCTTCATCGCCCTTGAGCGGGACCGGTACTGGATGGCCGAAGATGGACTCACCCTCGCTGCCGGACCGTTTGTCGCGGCACTTGAATACGCAACCGGAAGAACCGCAGTGGTGATGGGTAAGCCCTCGCCTGATGCTTTCCTTTCTGCATGTACGATGATGGGTGTAGAGCCTGGGAAGACTGCGATGATTGGGGACGATATCAGAACAGATGTGGGTGGTGCACAGAACGCAGGGCTTGTTGGCGTGCTGGTAAAAACCGGCAAGTATTCGCCTGTGGCTGCCCGGGAGTCGGGAGTTCAACCGGATATGATCCTGCCTTCAATAGCGTATCTGAAGGAGTTGTTTGCGAGATTTATATGATAAAATATTATATATACTAAACACTCCTTATCCCTCCTCATGCCCGGTGAGGTATCTGGTGTTCCACAGGTCTGCATGAGCTTTGTTCTTCGCCATCAGCAGCGGGTGGATTCCCTTTATATTTTGGGGGTGAAGACAGGTGAACAAGGTCCTTCTTCATTCCCTTCCCCTGATGAAGAGAGACGGATCCGGCACCTTTCGCGTTCCTGTTATATCCCGGCAACAGAATGCCTGATCCGGATGATGGATGAAGGCTTCAGATGCGGCCTGCTGTTGTCTGGTGTCCTCCTTGAATACCTTGAGGGATCTGAGCCGGATCTCTGCGATCTGCTCCGGGATGCCGCCAGCCACAGGCAGGCAGAACTCCTGACCGAATCGTACTATTGCTCTGTAGTGGCTCTCTTCGGGGAGGTTGAGGAGTATCAGCACCAGGTTGAGATGCACCAAAGAGCGATGGAGGACTTTTCCGGACGAAGGCCGGCGATACTGGTTGCAACTGATTCGATATTCAACTGGACGGTGATCACAGCAGCAATGAACATGGGCATCCCGGCTGTCTATACCGATGTGTTTGGGAAAAACACTCCTTTTATAAATCCCCTGAAGAGTTATCAGGCTGGTGGGATGCCTGTTTTAATCAGGCACTGCGAACTTTCGGATGATATCGCCCTTCGGTACGGAGAGGTGGACTGGATACATCATCCCCTCTCTCCTTGTACTTATGCAGGCTGGCTCTCTGCAATCAGGGGGGGTATCGCCCATATCATGGTTGATATGGAGGTTTTTGGCGGCCGCTTCCAGCCAGAAACAGGTATATTCGCATTTCTTGAAGGATTGCCCGCAGCATTCCATGATACTGGCGTACGCAGTATCCTGCCTTCTGAGGCGGTTGCACAGGCCACTTCACCGGATCAGATCCCGGATGAACTGATCGAGAGCGCATCGGTTGCATGGCCGGTCAATATGATGCAATGCACGACTCTTGAGGCTCTCAAGGCTGCGGGACAATGGGTTCCAGACAGAACGACCCTCCGTCGTTTCCAGGCACGTGATCACTTCTCGCAGATGGCAACAACATCAGGATCATGCGGGATGCTGACAGACTACCGGACACAGGCGGATGCATACCGGTACTTTTCTGATTATATCGCGGCTCTTTGCAAATTTGAAGAGGATCAGATCGGTTTTGTCAGGGCAAAGACCGCTGCCCGCATTCTCCGTTGCATTCCCCCAAATCAGGCATTCCACTTCTGCAGCCCATATCACAGGGAGGGCTTCTCTGCCCATTCACTGGAAGAGTTTGTCAAACTTCTCAATGTGGCAACTGATGAATGCATCCTCCACCATTGCGAACGCCTGGATTTTGAACACTGGGTACGGGATGTGATCCATGACGAAAAGCTTGCCGACGCGATCCATCCCCTGACGACTCGTGAGGATATACAGAAAGCAGTTATAGAGAGGGTTCGGTTTCTATGGAATCGCTTAAAATAGCTTTCTTTGCCTGGGAATCCGTCTATACGGAGAAGGTTGGCGGGCTCGCCCCGGCCGCAACATATCTTGCCGAAGAGCTGGCGAAAACACATGAGATTCACTACTTTACGAGAGGTAAAGAGGATTTTACAAGGAATGGCGTACACTTCCACTCACTCTCCCCACACCAGATCGATATTCTCTCCCATTGCAGGGAGATGAGCGAAGAGGCAATCGACCGGTTCCTCGAGTTTGACGACCCTCCCTTTGACCTGCTCCATTTCCATGACTGGCATTTTTACCAGACACTCCGGCAGTTCCAGGACCGGGTAACTGTTCTCACATTCCATTCAACAGAGTATGGAAGAAACGGGGGCTCTTTTGGTGGATGGAAAGAATTCATCGAGATATCCGGGATCGAACAATCGATGGCCTCCCTTGCCCGTGAGATCATAACTGTCTCAAAGGTGATGAAAGTGGAGCTTATGTGGCTCTATGATGTTCCTGATTGGAAGATATCCATCATCCCGAATGGAACAGATCCGTCTCTTTACATGCTGGATGTTGTCCCCGGGCTCATCAAGCAACGATATGGGATCCATAAACTCGCCCCGCTCGTCCTCTTTGTCGGCCGTATCGGATGGCAGAAAGGCCCGGATATACTGCTTGATGCAATCCCGCACGTGCTTGCCAAAAGGGAGGATGTCAGGTTCATCTTCGCAGGCAAAGGTGATATGCTGCCTGCCTTGCAGGAACGATCCCGTGGCCTTCCGGTACAATTTACCGGCTATGTCTCTGATCCCGAACATCTCGAACTCCTGAATGCGGCTGACCTTATCTGTATCCCGAGCAGAAACGAACCTTTCGGCCTCGTGCTCACCGAAGCATGGAGTGCCGGCAAGGGAGTGGTTGCGTCTGATGTGGGCGGCCTCTCGATGAACATCGAGAACCTTGTCGACGGGATCAAGGTACCCCCGGCACCTGATCCGATTGCATGGGCGATCTGCTACTCGCTCAACAATCCGGATTTCCTCATCTCAATGGGGATTGCAGGCAGGCAGAAGGTGATGGATCAGTTTAACTGGAAGAGGGTGACAGAGAAGCTCAACCATGTATATGTGAAGGTGCTTAAGCCTCCACTATGCTGATCCTGGGGGACTATGGTCATGGATAGGAGAAACCTGACCGATTATGATATCTACCTCTTTAAGGAGGGATCACACGCCCGCATCTATGAGTGCCTTGGATCGCATTCCTCACGGGACGGGGTGCACTTCGCAGTCTGGGCTCCCGAAGCCAGAAGCGTATCGGTTATAACAGATCAGAATAACTGGACGCCCGGAATTGATCCCCTCTGCCCTCGGTGGGACAGCTCTGGGGTTTGGGAGGGGTCAGTTGATGAGATTGAGATCGGCTCGATCTACAAGTATGCAATAGAAACATCATCCGGTAAGATACTCTTCAAAGGCGATCCTTTCGCGTTCCAGTGGGAAGAGCCTCCAAAGACTGCCTCCAGGATCACCTCCCTCTCCTATGACTGGGGAGATTGTGCGTGGATGGAGGAGCGCATCTCCATAAATGCTCTTGATACCCCCCTTTCGATCTATGAACTCCATATCGGCTCGTGGCGGCGTGTCCCCGAAGATGGGGGGCGGATGCTCGGGTACCGGGAGATGGCTCCACTCCTCTCAGATTATATCCATGAGATGGGGTTTACCCATGTCGAGTTCCTTCCATTAATGGAACACCCGTTCTATGGATCGTGGGGCTACCAGACAACCGGATACTTCGCGCCCACGGCCCGGTATGGCTCGCCCGAGGATCTGATGTACCTGATCGATCACCTTCACCAGAACAGAATCGGTGTGATTCTGGACTGGGTACCCTCTCATTTCCCCTCGGATTCCCATGCGCTTGCCCTCTTTGACGGGTCGCATTGTTATGAACACGCCGACCCAAAACAGGGGTTCCACCCGGAATGGCAGAGCTGTATCTTTAATTATGGTCGGAACGAGGTTCGTTCCTTCCTCCTCTCCAGTGCCCGGTTCTGGCTTGATCGCTATCACGCAGACGGCCTGAGGGTGGATGGGGTTGCCTCGATGCTCTACCTTGACTATGCACGTCCTTCAGGCGAATGGGTGCCGAACAGGTACGGCGGCAAGGAGAATATGGAGGCAATTTGGTTCCTGCGATTGCTAAATGAGACCGTTTATGCTGAGTTTCCAGATGTGCAGGTGATTGCTGAAGAGTCAACGGCATGGCCGATGGTCACCCGCCCGACTTTTGCAGGGGGACTCGGTTTTGGCCTGAAATGGAATATGGGATGGATGCATGATACGCTTCAGTACATGAAGCGGGATCCGATCCACCGGCGGCACCATCATGATAATCTGACCTTCTCGATCATCTATGCATTCACTGAAAACTATCTCCTTCCACTCTCCCATGATGAGGTGGTCTATGGCAAGGGGTCGCTGATTAAAAAGATGCCCGGCGACTGGTGGCAGCAGTTTGCTAATCTCCGGCTTCTCTATGGATATATGTACACCCATCCGGGGAGAAAGCTCCTCTTCATGGGAGATGAATTTGCCCAGTGGAATGAATGGGATCACGAATCAAGCCTCGACTGGCACCTCCTCTCTGGTGACATGCACAGGGGTATCAGCACATTAGTTGCAGATCTCAACCATCTCTACAGGAGTGAACCCTCACTTCATCGTGCTGATGACAGAAGCGAAGGATTCTCATGGATCGATCACGGCGATTGGGAACAGAGCGTGATTGCCTATCTCAGGAGAGCCGATGCAGAAGCCCCGGTTGCCTGTATCTGCAATTTTACACCTGTTCCCCGGCATGGCTACCGGATCGGCGTGCCTGAAGGGGGTGTCTGGGAGGAGCTGATCAACACCGATTCCGGCTGCTATGGTGGGAGCAACTGCGGGAACAACGGCTCTGTGGTGGCAGATACGTATCCATGGCATGGCTTCCCCTCTTCCCTCTCCCTGACACTCCCGCCGCTTGGAGCCGTCATCCTCAGGCCAGAGAGAGGTGAATCATGAGCCGCTTTGCCTGTATTCATGGCCATTTCTACCAGCCCCCGCGAGAAAACCCCTGGTTCGAGAGGATAGAAGTTCAGGATTCGGCATATCCGTTCCATGACTGGAACGAGCGGATCACCGCCGAATGCTATGCGCCAAACTCCGCTGCCAGGATCCTCGATGAAGATGGCCTGATCACGAGAATCGTGAATAATTATTCGATGATGAGTTTTAATGCGGGTCCGACGCTCCTTTCATGGCTTGAGGATAATCACCCGAATACCTATCTTGCACTCATCGAAGCCGACCATATCGGATCGAATCGTTTCAGGGGGCATGGCCCTGCGATCGCCCAGTGCTACAACCACATGATCATGCCGCTTGCAAACAAACGCGATAAAGAAACCCAGGTCCGCTGGGGTGTAGAGGACTTCCTTGACCGGTTCGGGAGGGAGCCTGAAGGCATGTGGCTCCCTGAAATGGCGGTCGATATGGAGACGCTTCGTATCATGGCAGCTGAAGGCATCCGGTACGTGCTCCTGGAGCCCCACCAGGTGGCCAGGGTGAGAGGACAGAACGGCACCTGGAGCTCTCTTTCCGATGGATGGATCGATCCGAAGGTGCCGTACCGGGTGGATCTGGGAGAAGGGCAGGAGATTGCTGTTTTTCTCAATGATGTCGGAATTGCCCATGAGGTAGCATTTGGCAACCTTCTTGTGGACGGATACAGGCTTTCGGCACGTCTAGCCGGGGCATTTGACGGAAGGGAGGAGGATCAGCTCGTACACTTTGCAATAGACGGAGAAACCTATGGGCATCACTTTCATTTCGGTGAGATGGCACTTGCATACTGTCTCTCACGGCTCGGAGAAGAGGGCATCATTCCAACAATATATGGCGAGTATCTCTCCACTCATCCCCCTCAACATGAGATAGAGATCAGGGAGGATACTGCCTGGAGCTGCCCTCACTCACTTGCCCGCTGGAAGGGCGGATGCACCTGTTCAACAGGCGCCCATCCCGGCTGGTCGCTTGACTGGAGAATGTATCTTCGCCGTGCATTTGATCTCCTCCGCGACCGTGCCTCCATCCATTATGAGAATGTTGCATCCCCGCTCCTCCTGGATCCATGGGCGGCGAGGAATGAATACATCAGTGTCATCAATGACCGGAGCCGGAAGATGCGGGGGGCGTTCCTTGAAAAACACACTTCACGCTCCCTGGATGGTGAAGAACAGGTTCTTGTGCTCGAACTCCTTGAGATGCAACGAAACCTGATGCTGATGTATACCAGCTGCGGTTGGTTCTTTGATGATATCGCGGGAATAGAGGCGATACAGGTGATGTGGTATGCGGCACGGGCACTTCAGCTCTATCGTTCAACAGGTGGTGACGATTCCAAAGATGATCTCCTACAGATCCTTGCTGAAGCGAAATCAAATACCACCGGATTTTCTGACGGCGCCTCGGTATGGCAAAACCGTGTTCTTCCGCATGTTACGGATCTGAGAAAGGTATGCGGACACTTTGCACTCACCTCGCTCTTCTGTCCCTATCCTGATACAAGCATGCACGCAATCTACAGGGTGACCAGGTTTGATGAATGCCAGGAACAGGAAGATCGGCGGAGGATTGCTGTCGGGGTTGCCAGGATCCAGTCACTCCTGACATGTGAATCAAAGGAATTCATCTACGCGGCAGCCTATCCCGGCGGCCCGAATCTTCTTGCCGGTGTTGCGCCATATGCGGGCGGGAAATCATTCTGCGAGATCCGCGATGCGGTATGTGCTGCGTGGCGTGATCCGGCATCTTCATTCTATGATGAGCTCACGCGCTGGTTTGGCGAGGGATGCATCCGGGGGACAGATCTTCTCCGTGATGAAGCCCGCACAATTGTGAGTCTGATCTTAAAAACCAGTATCGGGAGGATTGAAGGTTCATTTCAGGATATCTACAGCCGGTATCTTCCACTGATGGAGTCGATGCATATGCTGGAGATGCCAATACCAGCCGCAATAGCAGTTCCGGTAGGGCATATTCTAAACCGCGACCTTATCGCAGTCCTTGAGAGCGAATACCCCGATCCCGTGGAAATGTCCCGTATTTCCGATGCCATGCTCCGTTTTGCAATACCTCCTGAAAAGGAGAAGATATCGATGGTAGCTGGATCCCGCCTCTGCAATCTTCTTCAGGATCTCCTGGGCAGTCCCGGAGATGCCTCCATTATGGCATCGATACTCGGGATTCTGAATATCATAACTGCCCTCTCCCTCTGCCCGTCTCTCTGGGAGGCTCAGAACGCATTTATTCAATTGAGGGATGCATACATGCCGGTACGGAATGGAAAACTGGTAGATCGCCGGTTCCATTCGCTTCCCGAACAGATAGAGGAGATCGGGCGGTTCCTTGGGGTGAAGATATGAACTCCCGCCGTATGGGAGGGGTTCTCCTTCCGGTATCCGCTCTCCCTTCATCACATGGGATCGGTGACTTCGGCCCTGCTGCGACCGGCTTTATCGATCTCCTCAGGAGCGCCCGCCAGGGAATCTGGCAGGTTCTTCCCCTCCACCCGGTTGGTCCCGATGGTTCGCCGTACTATGCAAACTCCTCTTTTGCAGGAAACCCGCTCCTGATCAGCCCGGCTGCACTTGCGGAGTCCGGCCTCCTGACCCGGGAGGAATGCAGGCAGGCTGAACTGCCAATTGATCAGGTACGCTATTCTGAAGCAGAAGAAGTTCGGAAACTCCTCTTTGGCCGTGCAGTGGAACGGGTTTTGAGAGAAGGTTTTCGGGAGGAAGTAGACGAATTTTCCGCCAGAAACAGGGAATGGCTTCCTGATTATGCCATATTCTGCATCCTGAAAGAACGCCACAATGGTCTGCCCTGGACACTGTGGGATCGCCCTTACCGTATCAGGGACAGACTGGCACTTGGGGAGGCAGAAGAGCGGTACGTGGATACAATCCGTGAGATCGAGGTGATCCAGTGGCTGTTTGAAAAGCAATGGGAGGCGCTCCGATCCCATGCCCGGGCAGGTGGGATTCGGATCATCGGAGATATGCCCATCTACCCGACCCATGACAGTGCGGATGTGTGGGCGCATCAACACCTCTTCTGCCTGGATGCCGATGGCACACCGATCGATGTTGCTGGTGTTCCTCCCGATTACTTCAGCAGAACCGGGCAACGATGGGGCAATCCCCTCTACCGCTGGGAAGAGCACCAGCAGGAGGGATTCTCCTGGTGGCTCTCAAGGATTGGGCGGGCGCTCTCCCTCTACGATCTGGTGCGAATCGATCACTTCCGGGGGCTCTCGGCATACTGGGCAATACCGGATGAGCACCGGACTGCTGTAAAGGGACGCTGGCTCCCCGCCCCGGGAGATGCGCTCATTGATGCCATCAGGAAGAGATATGGGGCTGATACCCTGATTGCCGAGGACCTCGGGCTGATCGATCAACCGGTCCGCACACTGATGGAGAGGGCGAAGATCCCGGGGATGCGGGTTCTCCAGTTTGCTTTTGGCGGGGACACTGACAATCCCCATCTCCCTTTTAACCACCCTGAGAATGCGGTTGCCTATACCGGCACCCATGATAATCCCCCGGTGAAAGGCTGGTTTATAGATGATGCAACCACAGCTGAGCGTTCATACCTCAACCGGTATGCAGGCAGGATAATTGAAAAAGATGAGGTGTCAGATCTCTTCATCAGGCTTGCATTCTCTTCGGTTGCAAGGTATGCGATCATTCCCATCCAGGATCTCCTGAACCTTGGATCGGAAGCGCGTATGAACCGTCCCGGAACCGAAAAAGGGAACTGGCTCTGGCGTCTTCATAAGGACTGGCCTGCTGAAGAGGCCGCCAAACGCCTGCGCCATTATACTGAAACATATGGTCGTCTGGAATGAGAGGATCTGTACAATCACATAAGTACCTGAATCGATCAATAGATGGCTGATGATCCATGGTGAATTGACAGGTGAGCGGCTCTTCACTCTTCCGGATCGAATCTCCGGCCTGGGCGAACTTGCCTATAACCTCTGGTGGAGCTGGCACCCCGAGGCCAGGATGCTCTTTAAACAGCTGAACCGTGAGGCATGGCGTGAGAGCGTGCATAATCCCGTCCGAATGCTTCGGGAGATTCCATACCGGTATCTTGAAGCTGCAAGTAAAAATCCCCGGTATCTCCGTGAATATGACATCATTATGGCGAGGCTTGGATCCTATATGCGGCAGAGGCAGGGCTGGTTCGGGGAACATTACCAGAAAGGCCCGTTCAATATCGCGTATTTCTCGGCGGAGTACGGCCTTCACCATTCGCTTCCCTTTTATGCAGGTGGCCTTGGCTTTCTTGCAGGCGATCACCTGAAGGAGTGTTCTGACCTGAATGTGCCGGTTGTCGGGATTGGGTTTATGTACTCACAGGGATACCTCCATCAGCATATCCGTGTTGATGGATGGCAGGAGGAGATCACTCTCCCCTTAAACCGCGATCTCACGCCGATCAAACGGGTACGGGATGAACACGGGAGACACCTGATTATAAAGGTCCCTGACATCGATCCGGCGATCTATGTTGCTGTATGGAGGGTCGATGTCGGGAGGGTTCCGCTCTATCTTCTTGACACCGATATACCAAAGAATGATCCAAAGAGACGAAGTATCTCCTCACACCTCTATACCGGTGATCGGGAGATGCGGCTCTTACAGCAGATTGTCCTTGGCATTGGTGGCCGCCATGTCCTCAGAATGCTTGGAATCAACTTTTCAGGAATCCATCTGAATGAAGGGCACTCTGCGTTTGCTCTCCTCGAACTTGCACGTGAACATGTGGAAGAGGGCGTACCCGTGCATGAGGCCTTTGAAAAAATCCGCGGACTCACCATCTTCACCACCCATACGCCGGTTCCTGCCGGACATGATATCTACGATCCTGTGCTGGTCGAACGTCACCTGGGCCACTACATTCAGGCGCTTGGTATCACGCGGGATGAGTTCCTGGCGCTGGGCAGGCACCCGGTTCGTTCGAATGAGGGCTTCAACATGACTGCCCTTGCACTTCGGCTCTCCAGGTTCCACAATGCAGTTTCACGGCGGCATGCCGGGGTGACACGGGATATGTGGAGATCCTGCTGGCCGGATCGGAATGATGATGAGATACCGATTGACGCGATCACAAACGGGGTGCATCTTCCCACCTGGCTCAACCCCAGGATGGAGATGCTCTTAAATGGCTATTTCACCCGGATATGCCCGCACTGGCAGCACGAGCATGATAACAGGGAGATCTGGGAGGTGATCGATGAGATCCCCGATAGTGAACTGTGGGAGCTGCATATGCGGCTGAAGATAAAACTCTTCAACAGGATACGGGAGTATAAACGGAGAAAGTGGGCGGAGGGGCTTGAAATGCCTGAGAATCTGGTAGCAGAAGGGACGCTGCTCAACCCGAGCGTTCTGACGATCGGGTTTGCCCGCCGCTTCTCGACCTATAAACGAGCAGATCTCCTCCTGCATGATACATCGCGCCTTGCCAGTATCCTGAATAATCCCTGGTATCCTGTCCAGATTGTATTTGCCGGGAAAGCGCATCCCGATGATACGGAGGGAAAGAAGATACTCCAGCGGATCTACCAGCTTGCTGAAAAACCAGAGATAGCCGGGAGGATTGCCGTCATCGAAAATTATGGCGAGCAGATTGCACAGTATATGGTTCATGGAGTTGATCTCTGGCTCAACACCCCGCTTCCGCCCCTTGAAGCATCGGGCACGAGTGGGATGAAGGCAGCGATGAATGGTGTCCTGAACTGCAGCATCCTTGACGGCTGGTGGTGTGAGGGATACAATGGCAGAAACGGGTGGGTGTTTGGATCCGGGGATGTGTTGGGGGATCGGACTTCACAGGATGCAGAGGAACTCTACCGGCTTATTGAGAGCGATATAGCCCCGCTCTATTATACGCAGTCGATGGATGGCATACCTCATGGATGGGTGGCGATGATGAAGGAGTCCATGAAGACCATACCCCCGGTTTTTTCCGCACGCCGGATGGTGAAGGAGTATGTCCGTAATTACTACCCGCTGATGGTGGAGTGTGCAGAGAAAAACCTCTGCAATATTCATTGAATTGAAAAGAGTGGTTGTAAAGAACAGAATCAGACTATCAAAGAGGCACACTGGATCATGTTTGAGTGAGATCACCCGGATCAGACCGGGTATCCTCATCACCGGTGCCTGTTCTGCCCGGTTCAGGCGATGATGATTCTGCTGCTCGTGTTCCTGTGCATTCCTGATACTCTCCCCGCTCTCATTACAGAGTCTTTCTCCTCTTTCTTATGTCCCTGACAGAGCATCATGGCATTCTCTTCTGAACGTGCAGTGAGGTAGATGAATGTTCTCGATTGCATAATGAACAATTGAAAACCCCTATATGAATATCCTCCGGGCGGGGCGCGAAAGTGAAGGCGGGTGGCAACAGCCTGCATAGAAAGCCCGTTCTCTCCTTCAAATATGAGACGGTCTTGTTTCCGTCTCTTTTGATCCCCCAAAAGAAGCCTTTTTCATCCCGGATACCGAATATATCATGATTTCAAATGCTCGTTATAGAAGACCTTCATGTCGAGGTTGAGGGGAGAGAGGTACTCCACGATATTAATCTCACGATAAATGAGGGAGAGACGCATGTCCTCATGGGGCCCAATGGCTCCGGGAAGACGACCCTTCTCCGTGCGATCATGGGCTTTGGCAGCTCACGCATCACGGAAGGATCCCTCATCTACAAGGATCATGATATCACCCATGTCCCGATTCATGAACGGGCACGCCTTGGGATTGGCCTCCTCTTCCAGCGTCCACCGACTGTTTCGGGACTGAAACTCGGGAAGCTGCTTGCGGTCACCTCCGGCGGCGACACTGAGCGTGTCGATGAGTATGCACGGCACATGAATATGGATACTTTCCTTGAACGGGATATCAACAAGGGGTTCTCCGGCGGTGAGATCAAGCGGAGCGAGGTGTTGCAGCTGATGATCCAGAAGCCTGACCTTGTCATGCTCGATGAGCCGGAGAGCGGTGTTGATCTTGAAAACATGTCCCTTGTCGGGAACGCCATCGCAGCCCTTGTCGAGAAGGATCAGCATATCGTGAACCGGAAGAAGAGCGGCCTGATCATCACCCATACCGGATATATCCTCGATTATATCGATGCGGATTTCGGGCATGTGATGTGTGACGGCACCTTCAAATGCCATGGCAACCCGCGTGAGATCTTAAAAAGCGTCCAGAGTAAAGGATACAAGGAGTGTATCGCATGCCAGAGAGTATGAAGGGATATTCAGATCTCGGAGAGGACGATCTGAAGCGGATCGAGATGACCGGTCTCCAGACGGGATCCCTTGACGGGAGATCCGGGAGTTTCCTCCAGGTGGATGAGCATATCCACCATGCCCAAACCGATACAAAAGGTGTCGAGATACTTGCCCTGTCAGACGCGCTTGAAAAGTATGCGTGGCTTGAAGACTATTACTGGAAGGCGGTGCCGCGTGACAAGGATGAGATTACGCAGTATGTTGCTGCCCGTGAACCGAAAGGCTATGTCATCATTGCACGGAAAGGCAGCCAGACCACCTTCCCCCTTCAGACATGCCTCTTCCTGGCAAAAGATGACATCCAGTATGTCCACAATATCATCATCGCCGAGGAGGGAGCCGAGCTCCACCTGATAGCAGGCTGTGCCAGCTCGATGAAGACGAAGAACGGTGCACATTACGGGGTGACCGAGATCTATGTCGGGAAAGATGCAAAAGTCACCTCCACGATGATCCATACCTGGGGCGAATCGATTGAGGTCTATCCCCGGAGTGTAACGGTCATCGAGGAGCGGGGTATCTTCCTTTCCAACTATGTCTGCATGGTTCCGGCAAAGAAGGTGCAGATGTACCCGACAGCAGAACTCAGGGGAGATGGTGCGGTTGCACGATTCTCGAGCATCATGCTTGCCACACCCGGCTCCTACCTTGATACCGGCTCCCGTGCCATCCTCTCTGCGAAGGGTGCAACGGCTGAACTGATCACACGGGCAATAACGACCGGCGGCACCATCATCTCACGTGGCCATATCCTCGGTTCTGTGAAGGATACCAAAGGCCATATCGAGTGCCGGGCTTTAATCCTCAAAGATGGAATCATCCATGCCATCCCCGAGATTGAAGGGCGGGTTGTTGACTGTGAACTCTCCCATGAAGCGGCAGTCGGCAAGATTGCACGGGATGAGATCGAGTACCTGATGGCACGGGGCCTCTCTGAGGATGAAGCGACTGCAACAATCATCCGCGGATTCCTTGACGTGAAGATCAGCGGTCTTCCCGAAAGCCTCCAGGCCCAGATCGATGCCGCAATTGACGCGGCCGAGAAGGGATTCTGAGATGGATGACCCGTTTGTCCGGATGCGGCGTTCAATGGTCAATGACCAGATCCGATCCCGTGGGATAACAGACGAACAGGTTCTTGTTGCGATGGAAGAGGTGCCCCGCCACCTCTTTGTCCCTCCTGATCTTGAGAGGGATGCATACCGCGATCACCCGCTCCCGATCGGGCATGGACAGACCATCTCCCAGCCTTATATCGTTGCCGGGATGACCGCGCTTCTCCAACTGAAGCCGGGTGACTCCGTCCTTGAGATCGGGACCGGAAGCGGGTACCAGGCGGCGCTTCTTGCCAGAATTGCCGGTCGGATCATATCGATCGAGCGTATACCGGAGGTTGCACGGCGGGCAGAGGAGAATCTCAGGCGGGCAGAAATTGATGGTGTCAGAATCGTCATCAGTGACGGGACCGCCGGGTACCCGGAAGAAGCCCCCTATGATGCCATTCTGGTGACCGCAGCCGCACCCTCCCTCCCGTCTCCGCTCCTCTCCCAGCTGGCGGATGGCGGACGCCTTGTGGTACCTGTCGGGGATCGAAACATCCAGCATCTAATCAGGATCACGCGCCATGGTGATGAATTCATGAGGGAGACATTCGAGCCGGTCCGGTTCGTCCCGCTGATCGGCGAGTACGGGTGGCAGAATGAAGATCTATGATGCAACACACCTTCTCTCAGGGGAGGGATACTGTTATCCCGGTGATCCGCCGGTAGTATTTGAGCCTCGAGGGGATGGTGGGATCCGGATCACCGGAATCAGGATGGGAAGCCATTCCGGCACCCATATCGATGCACCTCTCCACTATCTTCCGGATGGGCAGTCGATCGACCAGATCCCGCCAGATCTCTGTATGGGTCCCTGTCTTGTATTGAATACTCCAAAAGGCCCGCTTTCAGGGGATATCACGGCAACCCCCCCCGAAGGAACAAGCCGCCTGATCCTCTGCTCGGGCTGGTCCCCGACACATCCTGATGAGTATGGGTACCTGACCGAAGAGGGTGCCCGCCGTGTGGTGGAGCGGGGCATATCGGTGATTGGAACCGATGCCCCGTCGATTGAATCCCCGGAGGGTGACGGCTCGGTTCACCGGATCCTTCTCCGTGCCGGTGTCATGATCATCGAACTCCTCAGGCTGGACGCTATCCCGGAAGGAGTATATATGATGGTTGCCCTGCCTTTACTATTGAAGGGTATTGACGGATCACCAGCGCGGGTGCTCCTCATTGATTCTGAAGAGATGATGCCATGACAGTCATTCATGATGCAGTACACAAACTCAAAGAAAAGCTTGATGGGAGCGGTTGCGACGATGGGGTCGTCTCCCTCTGGATAAACTCCGATGTGCCGATCTGCCAGTATCCAAAAGGTGTATGCCTCGAGGCTGTGTATGGTGGAAGGACAGCAGAGATGGTGACGACAGATCCGCTTGAAACGAAGACGAAGGTCTCATTCCTGTATGGAGCGCCACTGAAGAAACTGAAGACCCGGGCTGCTGCTGCTGCAATAATCAATGTTGTGACAGGCTTTGCCTGTCTTTCGCGCAAACTCCATTCATGCTCCCCCTCTGATCGCCTGGAATGCCAGGAACTCCTCCAGAAGTTCTATGATTCCGGAAAGATCTATCCTGTCGGGGATCTCAACCATATCCCTGATCTCTTCCCCGGGAGGATCGTTGATCGTCCGGAGGATGCGGATATCATCATCATCGCCGGCGACGGTTTTGTCACCGATGAAGGGATTGCCATCCAGGAGAATTTCCTTGAGGAGAAAGAGATCGTCTATATGGGTCCGTCGACCGCAGGAGTTGCCACACTCCTCGCTCTGAAGCACTGGTGCCCCTTTGGCAGATGAGTAACCATAATACCATCAAAATCACATCTTCAGTATGCTCTTTGGTTCATCCGGTATCAGGATGCAGTATGGAAAAACCCTCCTTGACCTCTCTCTCCGGGTCGGCGCCTCTCTTGGTGCAGGCAGGGAATGTGTGGTTCTCGGGAGCGATACACGAACCACACGGGATATCCTTACCCAATCCCTCATCTCCGGGATCCTCTCCTCCGGGGCGGACGTCATCGCCGGTGGCATCGCACCGACACCGACTGTCGCCTATGCAGCACGGGAAGCCGATGCAGCGTGCATGGTGACCGCATCGCATAATCCTGAGATGTATAACGGACTGAAAGTCTTCAATCCGGATGGCTCTTCCTTTACCATTGCCCAGCAGAAGCAGATGGAGGAGTCACTTGAGGACCCTGGCTGGACGGACTGGAAGGCCATTGGCTCCCGGAGAGATGCGGATATCATAACACCCCACTCCGATGCCATACTCGGGTCTCTTTCACCTCAGGAAGGCATGACGGTTGTGCTGGACTGCGGTGGAGGGGCGGGATCCCGGATCACCCCCTCCCTTCTGGATGAGGCAGGCCTGAGGACCGTCTGCCTCAACTGCGATCCAACGGGAACTTTCCCCCGCCCCTCAGAACCCCTCCCCGAAAATCTCTCATATATGCCTGCGATCATCAGGAGTTCTGGTGCTTCATGCGGTGTTGCCCATGATGGCGATGCGGATCGGTGTGTTGCTTTTGATAACCGGGGCCGGTTTATTTCTGGTGAACATCTCCTGATGCTCTTTGCGCGGTATCTCGACCTGCATGAGGTGGTGACCACAGTCGATGCCTCGATGGCAATTGAGGAGGTTGCTACTGTCAGGCGGACTCCTGTCGGTGACAGCTATGTCTCCGAAGCCCTCCTCTCCTGGGGAAGCCTCGGCGGCGAGCCCTCGGGAAGCTGGATCTTCCCCGCCCACTCTTTCTGCCCTGATGGAATCTATGCCGCCACCCTCCTCTGTGAGATTGCCGGTGAATGGGATATTGCCGAAGAAGTTGATACCATGCCGGTTTATCCGATCCTTCGCTCATCTCTTGCGACTGTAAACGGTGATGCAGCACTCCGATCTCTTGGCGCGGAGGTACCAACAGATGGCATCCGGGTTGAGCAGGAAGATGGCTGGTACCTGATCCGGGCAAGCGGAACCGAGCCGAAGGTAAGGGTGACCGCAGAAGGAAGGACAAAGGATATCGCAGAGAAACTCCTCTCTGAAGGAGAGGATCGATTAAAAAAAGTACTCAGGGAGGTCTCCTGATGGAACCGGTAACAGAATGTATTCTTCTTGCGGCAGGCGAAGGGAAGCGGATGCGCCCCCTGACGACCAGCCGTCCAAAGGTGATGATCCCACTCGCCAATCGTCCCATGCTCGAACATCTCATCCTTGCAGCCCATAAGGCGGGGATCAGGCGTTTTATCCTGGTCGTCGGATATGGCGAACAGGCGGTCAGGGAATATTTCGGTGATGGAAGTGCCCTTGGTGTTGAGATCGACTATGTTGTCCAGAGGCATCAGCTCGGAACCGCCGATGCACTTCGATCTGCAGCAGGGCTGGTATCAGGAAATTTCCTGATGATGAATGGCGATATGATTCTCGGATCTGATGAAATCCGGGCGCTCTGTACTATGCCGGAACCTGCACTTGGTGTCTCTGAAGTCGATCACCCCGAGGAGTACGGGGTGGTTCTGCTTGAGGGTGACCGGGTGGTCAGCCTTGAGGAGAAGTCGAAGAATCCTAAAAGCAGGATGATTAATGCCGGTGCCTATCTCTTCTCTCTTGAGATCTTCGAACGGATCGAAGCAATCGGCCTCTCGCGGCGGGGAGAATACGAACTGACCGATGCATTGATGGACTATATCAATGAAGGAATGCTCTCTGCTCTCACGCTTCATACGTGGATGGATGTCGGGTATCCCTGGGATATACTCGCAGCACACGAACTCCTTCTTACTGATCTGAAGGAAGAGATTGCCGGAACCGTTGAGGAAGGAGCGGTCATCAAGGGTGCGGTTGTCATCGGGGAAGGGACAACCATCAGGGCCGGGAGCTATATCGAAGGCCCCTGCATCATCGGAAAGGACTGTATCATCGGTCCGCATGCCTATATCAGGCCGAAGACTGCGATCGGGGACTCCTGCCATATCGGTCATGCGGTCGAAATCAAGAACTCCGTCATCCTGCATGGAACCAAGATCCCGCATTTTAATTATATCGGTGACAGCGTGATCGGCTCAGGGTGCAATTTCGGTGCAGGGACAAAAATTGCCAATCTCAGGCATGACTCCGGCATCGTGCAGGTCGGAGGAGTCCTGACGGGAAGAAAGAAGTTCGGTGCGGTCATCGGGGATGATGTCCTCTTTGGGATCAACTGTTCGGTGAATACCGGTTCGAGTATCGGGTCCGGGTGCAGGATTGCGCCCCATTCATTTGTCGAGGGTGTGTGTGATGATGAGACGATCGTGTCGAGGTGAGCGTGAATGCAGGCAGTAATTTTGGCAGGCGGCGAGGGGTGGCGGCTCCGCCCATTGACTAAGAACCGGCCGAAGGCATTGATCCCTGTCGGTAACCGTCCCTTGATAGACTATTGTATCGAGGCCCTTCTGAAGGCAGGAATACGGGATATCATCGTTGTCGCCGGATACCGGAGAGAACAGGTGATCCGGCATCTCAATACTCTCGATCATGAAGTCAGGGTGGTTTTCCAGGAGAAGCAGCTTGGATCCGCCCATGCACTTGCTTCTGCGGCTCACCTGATTCATGAGACGACCCTTGTCCTCTCAGGGGATAATTACGTGGATGCTGCATCCATCGAGGAGATGGGGACAGAAGGCAATGCAATCATGGTCTCCGGCTCGCTCTCTCCTTCCCATTATGGCGTTGTCCGGATGCAGGATGGTCTCGTCACGGACTTCTTCGAAAAACCCGATGAAAAAGGTCCCTGTCTTGTGAGCAGCGGCCTCTATCTCTTCACACCGGAGGTGATCAGATCCATCAGGGAAGCGGATCTCTCGGATCTGCTCATTCGCATGATCGGAGACGGCATCCCTGTCCGGGGAGTCCGGGGCGGCCAATGGTATGATGCCATTCATGCCTGGGATCTCCTCGGACAGAACCGCCACCTGCTCCAGACAAACGAATCCTTCCGCAGCGGGACGATCAGCCGGCTTGTCACGATCAGCGGCAGAGTCTCGATTGGAGCAGGGAGCAGAATCGGGCCCGGCTGCTGCATCACCGGTCCGGTCCGGATCGGGGAGGGCACCGCCATCGGACCGAATGCCGTCATCGGGCCTGATGTGAGCATCGGCAACCGCGTCACAATCGAGCCTTTCACGGTTCTTGAAAACTCACTCATCATGGATGATGTTCGGATCGGCTCCCATTCCAGGGTCATGGATACGGTAATCGGGGAACGATGCAGTATTCTGGATCATCTCTCAACGATCACTGCCGAAGGGCTTTTCCCTCTTGGCGAGAGCGATGCGAAGATACTCCACCGGGGAACCTTCGGAGCCATCATCGGCGAGGGTGTCTCACTGGAGTCATCCGTTGTCCTGAAAGGATGTATCCTCGGGAACAATTGCCGGGTTCAATCCGGCAGGCGGCTTGAAGGAGTGATTCCTGATGGCTCGCAGGTGATCTGAATGTGCGGGATCGTCGGGTATATCGGCCGCCGAAAGGCCGCCGGTATCGTGATCGAGGGATTGAAGCGGCTTGAGTACCGGGGGTATGACTCATTTGGCCTTGCCACAAAGAACGATACCCTTCACATCTCGAAAAAGAGCGGCCGGATATCAGATGGAAGTTCCAATGCAGCTGTTTTGCCGGGAACAATCGGGATTGGCCATACCCGCTGGGCAACCCACGGCATACCGAATGATCAGAATGCCCACCCTCATATCGACTGTACCGGAAAAATTGCTGTTGTGCATAACGGTATCATCGAAAATTATGCAGAACTCAGGCGTGATCTCACTGCCCGCGGCCATATATTCAGTTCAGATACCGATACCGAGGTGATTGCCCATCTGGTGGAGGAGCAGTATAAGGGCGATCTCGCTGCTGCTGTCAGGGCAGTCCTCCCACATCTTGAGGGATCATATGCCATCCTTGTGATTGCCGAGGGGGATGACCGGATTATCGCTGCACGGATGGCAAGCCCGCTTGTGATCGGGGTGGGGGATCGGGAGTTCTTCTGTGCCTCGGATGTCACACCTCTGATTGATCATACACGGAGAGTGATTTATCTGGAGGATGGCGATTATGCCGTTCTCAGCCGATCAGAGTACACAATAACTCATGACGGCCAGCTGGTTGACAGACCCGTCGAAGAAGTGGACTGGGATATCCAGGATGCCCGGAAAGGTGGTTTCTCTCATTTTATGCAGAAAGAGATCTTCGAACAGCCGCAGGTCTTCTACAACACAATTCATGCGGTGAGGGAATCTCCCGATGCCCTTGCGTACCTTGTCAGGAGCAGGATGAGCATAATGGTGGTTGCCTGCGGCTCCTCCTATCATGCAGCCCTCCTCTGTAAATACCTGATCGAGGTATACTGCGGCATCCCGGTGCGGGTGGAGATCGGCTCGGAATTCAAGTACTATACTCCTCCCCTGAAGGATCCGGTGATCGGGATTACCCAGTCCGGGGAGACGGCGGATACCCTGGCTGCCCTGAAGATGGCAAAGGCATGGGGATGCCCGACGATTGCGATCACCAATGTGGTCGGGTCATCTGTGACGAGAATTGCCGATGCGACCATCTATACCCGTGCCGGTCCCGAGATCAGTGTTGCAGCAACAAAGTCGTTCATCGCACAGCTTGCAGCTGCCCTCCAGATCGCAGGCAGCCTTTCAGACGATTCAGCACTGGAAGAGGCCCTTGACCGGGTCAATATCGGGATCGAGGAGACCCTCACTGTTCCAATCGACGAGGCAGTCTCAATCTGCAGGAAGGCACACTCGATCTTCTTCATTGGCCGCGGTTTCTACTATCCTGTCGCCCTTGAAGGTGCCCTGAAGATGAAGGAGATCTCCTATATTCATGCAGAGGGGTACGCTGCGGGAGAGCTGAAACATGGTCCTTTTGCCCTCCTCTCGCCTGATACTCCGGTTGTTGCTCTTGCGATGCCGGGGAAGACCTATGCAGTGATGATCTCAAATATCAAGGAGATCAAGGCACGCGGGGCGCCCGTAATCGGGATCGGCACTGCAGGGGATATGGAACTGCCTGAGATCGCCGATATCTTCATCCCGC
Source organism: Methanocalculus sp. MC3 (assembly GCF_054767395.1). Classification (NCBI taxonomy): domain Archaea; kingdom Methanobacteriati; phylum Methanobacteriota; class Methanomicrobia; order Methanomicrobiales; family Methanocalculaceae; genus Methanocalculus; species Methanocalculus sp. MC3. The sequence goes on along the minus strand of NZ_BAABMP010000005.1, from coordinate 292,952 downwards.
TCTCCCCCTCGCATGAGGTGGCAGGCATAGCAATGGTCTCTGTCATCCTCCAGCGTCTCGCATACCATGTCGCCGATGCACTCGGGTGCGACATCGACAAGCCGAGAAATCTTGCAAAGAGCGTGACGGTTGAGTGAAGGATGCACCTTCTCTTATGAAGAGGAGAATGAAAGCTATTTATCCCAAATTGAGGAATAGTGTATCGTAATGCCGAAAACCTCAGCAGTATCGGGGGAGATATTCTTCCTCCACCACCTCGATAATCATCCGGAATGTGCTCTCCGGCTGGATACCCTCCATGAGTGTATTCCAAAAGGCGTTCTGATCCATCCTCCCGTGTTGGCCGGAGTGGAGGAACTTGAACTCGTTCATACTCCGGCTCATGTGAGGATGATTTCCCAGCTCTCGGAGTTTGGTGGTGTGAGGTTCATCGATCCCGATACCTATGTCACCTCACATTCATATGAGGTGGCTTCATATGCTGCCGGCTCTGCCGTCTATGCTGCTGAGCGTGCCATGGATGGCGAGCGATCATTTGCACTGGTCCGCCCCCCCGGCCACCATGCCGAACCCGATCGTGCAATGGGATTCTGCCTCTTCAACAGTGCGGCAATTGCGGCTGCCTCACTCCTCAAAGAGTGTGATCGGGTTGCTATTCTGGACTGGGATGTGCATCACGGGAACGGGACCCAGAAGGCATTCTATACCAGTGATCGTGTCCTTGTGATGTCAATCCACCAGAGCAACAGTTTTCCAAGAACCGGGTGGATCGATGAGATCGGCGCAGGTGCCGGGAAAGGCTATAACCTGAATGCACCGATTTTGCCCGGTGGCACTATTCTGGATTATCTCTCTCTTCTCAGGGATGTCTTCATCCCTGCAATTCTCAGGTTCAGGCCGGATGCCCTGATCATCTCCTCGGGGCAGGACGGTCTCAGCGACGATCCGCTTGCCGGTATGCATCTTGCACCCCGGGATTTTGGCATACTGACACGGACCATCACCGATGCACTCGATCTGCCGGTTGCCCTTGTGCTTGAAGGCGGATACGGTCCGTCGATGGGGAGATCCCTCTCTTCTATCTTCTCTGCGCTGAAGGGAGATCCGATCCCCGTTCCTTCGCCCGGAGAGCCTCAGGCGAGCACCATGAGGATAGTAAAACTCCTGCAACGGGTATTGATCTGAGTCGGTACAGTCAATACTTTTATCCGCTTTGAAATCGAGAAACCCGGTATGGCAACAGAGATCATCCCGGGACAGGCGGTACGGTACGGGAGGACCGGAACAGTTGGAACAATTACCCGGATAGAAGAGATTGGGGGTGTCCTCTTTGGCTGCATCGACACAACCGATCTCCTCTACAGAATCGATCTCCTCACTCCGGTTGAGCTGAGGGAGGGGAAGGTGGTAAAAGTGAAAAAAGATGCACGGGAGTCCATTACTGAAGAGCGTCTCCGTGAGACAGTCGCTGCAGAGAGTGCCTGGCTTAATGTTGATGGTGCCTGTGAAGGCGGGGGATAATCTTCAGAGTTTATCCTTTACCGGAATCGTTGTCAGTTTGACGGATTCCACACCTTTTTGTGCCATCAGCCGCTCGGCAATGCTCTTGAGATCCCCGCCATCGCCCCTGACCAGTATAACTTCAAGGCAGCGATCGTGGGTGACATGAGAGTGGAGGGATGCCTGAATCACGGTCATATATTCGTGCTGGATCTCGGTGAGTGTCTGGATCAGGCCCCGGTGTTCATGATCGTACACCATTGTGATGACACCCTGACGCTCCCCTTTCACATCAGACATCCACTGGTAGTAGGTGATATAGCTCCTGATCGCATCCCTGATCCCCTCGGACCGGGATGAGTACCCACGCATGTTTATAATATCATCAAATGTGTCAAGCAGGTTCTTTGGGAGTGATATTCCAATTCGGGATAATTCTGAATCTCCGGTCATATGCGTTCCTACCTGTATCTATTGCATGCAACAATATTACTATTTCGGAAAAACCCTCATGGTAATGACATACATTGTATTCCATGGGGCTTGAAAAAGAGCGGTACATCAGCGATGAGGGAACACTCAGGCACTGAGATATTATCTATGAGAAGAACGATTATATAGGCTAAGGAGGTTTGAGTTTCTTTGCATGATCCAACAATACCAAGTGTCAATATAGGCGTTGTCGGCCATGTCGACCACGGGAAGACGACGCTCGTCTCGGGGATAACCGGCACATGGACCGATCGCCATAGTGAAGAATTGAAGAGGGGGATATCGATCCGCCTCGGCTATGCTGATGCAACATTTTACCGTTGCCTCACCTGTCCCGAGGAGGATGCGTATTCTGCATCTGAGAAATGTCCGGTTTGTGGTGGGAAAACAGAACCCATCCGTTCGGTCTCCTTTGTGGATGCACCGGGGCACGAAACCCTGATGGCAACAATGTTGTCCGGTTCTGCCATAATGGATGGTGCAATGCTCGTCATTGCAGCCAATGAACCCTGCCCGCAGCCACAGACAAAAGAGCACTTAATGGCACTTGAGCTGACCGGGATTACGCGCATCGTCATTGTCCAGAACAAGATCGATGTGGTTACCCAGCAGGCAGCGCTTGAGAATTACAAGCAGATAAAGAAATTCATCCAGGGCACTGTTGCAGAGAATGCACCAATCATTCCTGTCTCAGCGCAGAAAGGGATCAATTATTCCTCACTCATCGCAGTTTTGAATGAGAATATTCCCGATACCGATCGTGATCCCGATCGTCCTCCCGTCCTTTTAATCGCGCGTTCCTTTGATATCAACAAACCGGGTTCGCGATGGAAGGATATTCGTGGCGGTGTCATCGGCGGATCACTCATCAGGGGTCTGCTCCATGATGGCGAAGAGATCGAGATCCGTCCCGGACGCCAGCATACCATCGAGAATAAGACGAAGTGGGAGCCTATCCTGACGAAGATCAGCTCGATGCATATGGGCTCGAAGAAGATTGCCGTGGCAACACCTGGTGGCCTTACCGGTATCGGGACGAAACTCGATCCGGCGATTACAAAGAGCGACACCCTTGTCGGGCAGGTTGCAGGACACCCGGGCAGGCTCCCGCCGGTCTGGGAGAAACTCAGATTTGATGTCACCCTGATGGAGCGGGTTGTCGGTGCCACTTCCGAGCAGGTGATCGAACCGCTGAAACACAAGGAACCCCTGATGCTCTCTGTTGGAACTGCGGTGACTGTGGGTGTTGTTACCGGAACAAAGAAGAATTCCGTCGAAGTGGTCCTGAAACGCCCTGTGTGTGCAGAGGTTGGATCCCGGATTGCGATCTCAAGGCAGGTAGGTGGACGATGGCGGCTTATCGGAATGGGGGTTCTGACAGAGTAAGTGTCCTCCTGGATACAAATGCCCTGCTGATCCCCTCCCGTTCAGGTGTGGATATATTCTCCTGCCTGCAGGAGATCTTTGGTGCATTTGAACCGGTTGTTCCATCAGAAGTGGTGAATGAACTGCGGGCGCTCTCGCAAGGCAGGGGAAAATCTGCGGCGGCTGCCCGCTTCGGACTTGCCCTTGTCCGGGAATGCAGGGTTCTTCCGCCATCTGATGTCATGGCACCTGTCGATGAGATTGTTGCCCTTCAGGCTGAATCTCTCGCTGTACCGGTTCTGACAAATGACAGAAAATTAAAAGAACTCCTCCTTCAAAAGGGGATCGCGGTAATAGTATTAAGAAATCAGAAACGATTGGAATTGATCAGAAAGTAGGTATGGGATATGTATTACAAGCTGAAACTAGCCGATAAGGTACGGGTTCCTGCCCACCGCCTTGGTGAGGATCTCAGTGTTGTTCTTCTGGATGTTCTCCAGGAACAGCTCGAAGGGAGTATAGATAAGGAGATCGGGATCTTCATCGTCGTCACCGATATCGATGAGATTGGAGAGGGTGAGATTATTCCCGGTGATGGTGCGGTGTACTATGATGTCAATTTCGAGGCACTTGCGCTCCGGATCGCTCTTCAGGAGATTGTTGAGGGGATTGTTGTCGAAACGACAGGATTCGGTGCTTTTGTGAGCCTTGGTCCAATCGATGCAATGCTGCATGTGAGCCAGATCTCAGATGATTATATCAATCACGATGAGAAGAATTCACGGCTCGTCTGCCAGGAGACGAACCGGACGATCGGTGTCGGGGATATTGTCAGGGCACGTATCGTCTCCCTCTCATTAAATGAGCGTGAGCCCCGTGAGAGCAAGATTGGACTGACGATGCGGCAGGCAGGTCTTGGAACCGCGCAGTGGCTTGAAGACGAGCAGACGAAGCAGGTTGCCGAGAGGAATGCAGATGCCCGCGCGTAAGAAACAGGATAAGGTATGCAGGCAGTGCCACAGGGTGCTTGATTCGGATAAGGAGTCCTGTATCATCTGTGGCGACTCCAATCTCTCGACAGACTGGCAGGGGTATGTCGTCATCATCGATCCAAAACAATCTGAGATCGCAGAAAAGATGAACATCGACCTTCCCGGAAGGTATGCTCTGAAGGTTCGTTGATGCTCCGTCTTCAGGATGAGTTCCGCGATCTCTTCAGGAGACCGTTTGGAATCCTCTTCCCGGATATGAGCGAGGTTATACCGCTCCTCTCCGGAAGAGTGGTGTATACCGTCGGGGATGTGGTGACAGACTCTCTTCTCTCGCGCGGCATCTATCCTGATATCGCAGTTATCGATGGATACACAATGCGTTCACCTTTTCTCAGAACTCCTCTTTATGCGGGCGCAAGCCACATCAGGGTGACTAATCCTGCCGGAATGATCACCCCCGATCTGATCTCCGGGCTTCGCCGTGCCCTTGCAGATCCTCCTGCTCTTGTATTTGTTGACGGCGAGGAGGATCTTGCGGTGATTCCACTGGTTATTGCAGCCCCCCTCGGTGCTCTTGTCCTCTATGGACAGCCGGGTGAGGGGGTTGTCCTCAGGGAGATTGATGACGCTGCCCGCGAAGAGGCACAGGTTCTCCTCTCATATTTCACCAGTGAGAACGCCAGTATTAAATAACTACCATGATAATAATTCTGGGATACCGATGGATATTCAGATAACAGCCAATACCAGAAACGAACTCCTGCTGAGAAATGAGGTGGAGTTCACCCTGACGTTTGACGGCGCAACTCCGTCAAGGAAAGAGATCATTGGAAAGCTCGGTGCTCTTCTGAATGCGAACGAGGAGAAGATGGCACTTGATTCGATCAAGACCCATTATGGTTCATGTGTCGGAAAGGGCCTTGCAAGAATCTACGATTCACCGGAAGCCCGTGATCGGACGGAACGCGAGTACCTCATCGCCCGTGGCCAGCCAAAGGCAGAAGCGGAGGAGTAATAATGGCTGATGGTCGTTACAAGCACTATGCAATCGAGGGTGACAAGGCAGTTTCACAGAAACGCCACTGCCCCCGCTGCGGACCCGGTGTTTTTCTTGCCACACACTCTGACCGTGTATCCTGCGGCAAGTGTGGTTTTACCGAATTCAACAAGTAACTGATCCATGCCTCATGTAGGGCAGGTACTGGGTATTGAGGGGACTGCATGGAACCTCAGTGCCGCTGTTTTTGATGATGATCTTGTCAGCCTGTCGTCTTCTGCGTACTCGCCTCCACAGGGAGGGATTCATCCGCGGGAAGCGGCAAGGCATCATGCAGCTGTGTTAAAGGATGTGATCTCATCTGCTCTTGCTGATGCAGATGAGATCACCGGTGTTGCGTTCTCACAGGGTCCCGGCCTTGGCCCATGCCTCAGGACTGTTGGTACTGCTGCACGCTCACTGGCGCTCCGTCTCGGGGTTCCGCTTATTGGTGTCAACCATTGTGTTGCACATATCGAGATAGGGCGGTTTGCCACAGGATATGATGATCCGATTGTGCTCTATGCGAGCGGTGCGAATACGCAGGTGCTCGGCTACCTCAATGGAAGGTACCGCATCTTCGGCGAGACCCTTGATATCGGGATAGGCAATGCCCTTGACAAGTTTGCACGCCATCACAATCTTCCCCATCCGGGAGGGCCGATTGTCGAGAATCTTGCAAAGAAAGGATCCTATATCCCCCTCCCCTACACGGTGAAGGGGATGGATCTTGCCTTCTCCGGGCTTGTTTCCGCTGCAAAAGATTCCCCTGCCTCTCTTCCCGATGTCTGTTACAGCCTTCAGGAGACGGCGTTTGCCATGTGTGTGGAGGTCACGGAGCGGGCACTTGCCCATACCGGCAAGGATCAGGCGATCCTGGTTGGTGGTGTCGGTGTGAATTCCCGGCTTCAGGAGATGCTCAGGATCATGTGCGAAGAACGGGGCGCATCATTTGCTGTTCCCGAGCGGAAATACATGGGAGACAATGGGGCGATGATCGCCTATACCGGGAGGATCATGCTCGAGAGCGGGCAGACGATTTCTGTCCCTGCATCCGGTGTGAACCCGTGTTACCGGTCCGATCAGGTGGAGGTAACCTGGAGGAATGAAGCCGGGTCTATCTTTGATCGAAAGGAGGCCGATCAGCTGCTCCGTGGAGCTGAAGCCGAGGTTGATCTCAACGGCGCTGTTGCCCGGAAATATCGCCTGAAGAAGGGATACCGCCACCCTGTCCTTGATGCCGAACTGATATGGGAGAGGACCCGTGCCGAGGCACGGATCATTGCATCTGCACGTCGCGCCGGTGTGCCTACTCCGGTGATTACAGATCTGACTGAAGATACCATCGTCATGGAGTTGATCGAGGGTGAGACCTTAAAGTATGCCCTTGATCGGTCCTCTGCGGAGATGGCCGGTGCAATGATCGGGAAACTTCACTCCGGCGGAATCGCACATGGTGACCTGACAACGAGCAATATGATTAAAAGAGGCGATCAGATCGTCCTGATCGACTTCGGGCTCTCGCAGATCACCTCCGAGATAGAGGCGCGTGGTGTCGATCTCCATGTAATCTTCCAGACGCTCGAGAGTACCCGTGAGGATGCAGAGGAGCTGAAGGAGGCATTCGTGAAGGGGTACCGGAGCACCTTTTCCGGAGCGGATGATGTTTTGGTCAGGGAGCATGAGATTGAGCTGCGGGGGCGGTATCTCTGATCATCACCGCTGTCACCGGCAACCTTCACAAGGCAGATGAGATCGCCTCGTTCTTCTCAGGTATTGCCGAGATCGAGCATGTGAATCTCGATCTCCCCGAGATCCGGCATGATGAGGTCGCCGCAGTTGCCTCCGGGAAAGCGAGGGCTGCATGGGATCAGCTGAAGAGGCCTCTGATTGTTGATGATACAGGGTTCTTCATATCGGCATTGAATGGCTTTCCCGGCACCTGTGCGGCATACTGCATGAAGACGATCGGCAATCCCGGCATCCTCAGGCTGATGGACGGGGTTTTGGATCGGTCGGCATATTTTGAGACTGTTATCGCATATGCATCGGAGGAGGGGATACAAACCTTCTCTGGCAGGATTGATGGCGAGATCCTCGAAGAGCCACGTGGGAGTGAAGGGTTTGGCTATGATCCGATCTTCCTCCTGGGAGGCCGTTCGCTTGCTGAATATCCTCTCTCCGAGAAGAGCGCTGTCTCACACAGGGGAAAAGCCCTCGCTCTTTTCCGGGACTGGTTCGCCTCCACGATGGACTGAATACAACAATGGTTAAGAGGTCGGAACATCCACTTATAAGAAGCATATCTCTTGGTGTTTACTATGGCACGTTTTCCAGAAGCTGAAGCAAGACTCCTCAATGTCAAGGTCTGCATGAAATGCAATGCCCGAAACGCAATCCGCGCATCTACCTGCCGGAAATGCGGTTCAAACCAGCTCAGAACGAAGAACAAGGAACGGAAGGCATAATCTCTTCCGCTCATCTTTTATTTTTTACGCGTTGTAGTACGTGACTCTCTTCCCGGCAGAGCTGTACTCTCCGGCAAAGGTTTCGATATTCCGCTTGTACCCGATACGATCGGTGATCCCAAAGGTTTTCAGCTTCTCCCGCACCCGCATCACCTCATCAATGTCTTTCCAGTCGCTCGTATAGACATAGATGACAAGCCGTTCATCACGTGATTGCGGGTTCTCTTTGATGGTGCTCACCTTTGCCGAGATGCCGAGGGTTCCTTCCCATGTTGCATCCCGGATCAGTGACCAGATGGCATCTGCCTGATCCCGTGCGAGGAAGATGAGCCATTTTCCCGCATCTTCTGCATTGACGGCATCGGGATGGATGCCGGGTGCATCCTGGATGATCCAGTGCATCTTATGTGTCTCTGATGGAAGAATGCCCTCCCCCATCTGGTAGAGGCAGCAGATCTCGTCACATCCCCCGATACTCGATCGGATCGTATCCCCAAGCTCTGGGTATTCCCCGCCGAATTCTGCAAAGGTCTTCTGGCAGCAGGTTACGAGCTCATCTTCATTGGAGAGAAGCAGAAAGAGGGGTCTCTCTGCTGCTTCCATAGCCTTTCCAAAGTATATTGTAAAGATGCCAAAGGCGAGATCTGCGAGCCCTTCGTCCATATCCTGTTCCATCGATTCCATCGTCTCATTCCTCCCTCACATCCGATCAGACACTTCCCTGGCAAGGATGGCTGCATGCTCTCCTGAGAGGAGCATCCCGCCGAAGACGGGTCCCATCCGCGCTTCGCCTGCGACTGCATTTGCTGCCATGCCGCAGGCAATAAGGCCCGGAAAGATCTCGCGGGTATGGCTGATGATATTAGTCTCTGCCCGCTCTGCCCACATGAAACTCTCTCCATGGATTGTGATGTCGCCTCCCTTCCTGAGGACGCAGTTGGCGACGACGGCATCATGGCCGGTTGCATCGACGGTCACTTTTGCTGCAAGGGTGAGCGGATCGACATGGAGCCCGGTCATCTCAACCGGTGATGTGGTGATGACGAGGCCCGATACCCGTCCGTCCCCCTTGATGACGACATCTTCAACCGAGGTAAGGTTGAAGAATTCTGCCCCCGCATCACAGGCTGCTGCGGTTAATCTGGCAACAGACTCTACTGATGATGCGACATGGTAGCCGGGTTTGTATGCCCTTGATCTGATCCCAAACTGATCAAGGAGCCGTTTTCCCTCCTCCTGGACCACAATCCGCGGGAAGGTCATGCCGCCTCCCCACATTCCCCCGCCTACAGAGAGTTTCTTCTCGATGATGGCGACCTTCCTCCCATCTTCTGCAGCAAGGGCGGCACAGACGAGACCTGAGGGACCCCCGCCGACGATGGCGATGTCAAGATCGAGGTATCTCGAAAAGATCTCCGCATGTGTCTCCAGTATTGCCCTGCTGATCGTCACTTCATCGAGTTGCATCTGATTCCTCAATCGTATTAGGTGCGCTGATCTTACTAATATTCTCTTGATTTATGGTACTGTGAATGGTCTTGTTCGCAGGTATTATGAAGGCGAAAGGCAAAGATAAGGGTATGAAATGGAAGCGCGACTATGGCCTCACCATGAGGATGATCTTCACCTGGGCACTTCTGCTCCTCGTGTACCTCATCTTCCTCACCGTGCTACAGGCGGTTCTGGGGCTGTCCCTTCAGCTTCTGATAGGTATTGCCTTTGTGATGGCCTTCTCACAGTACTTCTTCTCAGACAAGCTGGTGCTGATGAGTACCGGTGCAAGGGTGGTTGCCGAAGACGAGTACCCGGAACTTCACCGGATGGTTGAACGGCTTTGTGCAACAGCCGATCTCCCGAAACCGAGGATTGCGATCATGCAGTCTCCGGTGCCGAATGCATTTGCAACCGGCCGGAGCCCGAAGCACGGGGTTGTTGCGGTGACTGATTCGATCATGCGGATTCTTTCAAAGGAGGAGCTTGAGGCGGTCGTTGCACACGAACTCTCGCATATCAAGAACCGTGACGTGATGACCCTGACTATTGCCAGTTTCCTGGCGATGGTTGCGGCACTGATCGTCCAGAACGCCATTTTTGCCTCTCTCTTTGACCGGCGGGATGGGAATCCCTGGATCATCGCATGGATCGTTGCGATCCTGGTCTGGGTGGCGGCAACGCTTTTGATCCGGACGCTCTCACGGTACCGCGAGTTCACCGCAGATCGTGGTGCAGCATATATCACCAATAATCCAAAGGCGCTTCAGAGTGCACTGATGAAGATCAGCAACAGGATGGATGCTGTGCCACGGCAGAAGAAGCAGGAGGTGGAGGGTGCAAACGCCTTCTTCATCATCCCTGCCCTCTCGGGGCAGTCCTTAATGGAGCTCTTCTCGACCCACCCGCCTCTTGAGAAGCGGATTGCGGCATTAGAGAAGCTGAATGAGGAGATCAGGGGTGGCTGGTAACCCCTCTTTTCCCATCCCGGTTGGGATGCAATTACGTAATCCTTAAATCTCTTCAACGAGAACATAAAAGACGCATCGCATCGATGGTCTAGTGGTATGACTTTGGCCTTCCAAGCCAATAGCCCGGGTTCAATTCCCGGTCGATGCATTTTCCACTTCTTTTCGCATTCGTTATCTTTTTCTCTCTTCTCATTGAACCATTCTTAATGAAATGCTGGATTATGGGTCTGTTTTTCTGCCTTATGGTACTGCTCGCCTGTGCGGGTTGTGTTGCTGAAGAGGGTGCGAAACCCGTGGTTGAATCCCCCGGCGATGAGCTCACTTCTCCAACTGAAGAGGATCGATATGCTGCAATGGTAATGGCGACATTGGAGTCGTCCATGCAGGATGCGGTTTTATATGCGGCAGGTGCCGGGAAAGACGAGGCACTGGCCGCATTTGGCGATCCTTTGGGTGAGTACACTCATGACGGCTGGTACATCTATGCCTATGATAATGACTGCGTCCTGCTCGCCCACCCCTATGAGCCGGGCAGTGTCGGGCTTGACCGATCCGGCTGGACAGACAGCAGGGGCCTGCCGGTGATCCGGATGGGTCGGGATGTCGCGGCCAGGGGCGGCGGATTCATCACCTACCTCTATCCGAAGCCCTCTGGGGGCGGAATTGATGAGGCGGCATATGCAACCTATGAGCCGAAGCTCGGGTACGTCCTCCCGGCAGGCGAGGGCTGGTGGATCGGATCCGGTGTTGCCCTCGCCGATCTCAGTCCCGGTGAAGGGTATCCCGGGGTTGTCGGCGATATGATTGATCTTGTCGGGGACGGGGCCGCGTATGCCCTCTCGGAAGGGGATGAGGCGGCCCTTGCTGAGATCTCGGATCTCAGTGGCCGGTTTGTGAATGCCAATGGCCACTATCTCTATGCATACACGTATGACGGCACCCTGATCGGGCATCCCTATCTCCCTGAGAAGATCGGATCAAACCTGTATGGTCGTGTGGATATGTACGGGATGCGGAATATCGAAGCCCTTGCCACAACTGCCGGGGAGGGTGGCGGCTTTGTCGTCTTCATCTGGCCAAACCCCGATGAAGGGAACCGCGAGGAGCTGAAGATCGGGTATGTCCTCCCGGTGAATGATGAGTGGTGGCTCGGGTCTGGGGTGTACCTGAGCGAAGTGACAGGAGAGTATACGCCGCTTTGAGGGTCATGCTCTCACCTTTTTATTTCCGGCTTGCCCTTTTTTTTCGCTGATTCCTTTTGAAAGTCTTATCTCCGAGCATGAAGTATAGAATGTGAGCACCCGGAACACCCTGTTGTCTTTCGGGAAGATACGGTTATTTCTCCACCTTTTGCTGATTTTGCTCGGCAACCTGCTCTGCTTTCTTCTGATGTCCACTCTCCTGCAGAACCTGTTGTTCAATCTGCTGTTGCTGTTCATTTTGCTCCGGGATCTGTTGTTCCTGGGCTTTTTGCTCCTGATGCTGCTTTGCCTGTTCCTCGTGTTTGGTGGCCTGCTGTTTGGCAGCATCTTTCTTCTCATCCTGCTTTGCTTTACGTACCATAGTTTCTCACCTCGCCCTATTTTTATTTTTAATCAAGGGGATACGTTATACCTGGCTTCAGAGGAGATAACAATATCGTAAACCTAAGGCTTAGATTTGATATCGGGCGAATTATTGAGTTTTTTTAATCCCTCATCCTCCCCAAAGATCCTCATAATCGCCGCCACCGTTCCTCCAGGAATCCCTCCGGTACTGTCCCGATCACCGATCGCCTCCGCTCCTCGGTCCGCGTTTCTAAACGCCAGTCCTTATGTGCCCGGATCCCAGCAGCACACTCTCTATTCTCTGATTCGAACCCCTCAAGAGCCGGGTATATCCATTTCACATCCCGGTACGCCTTGAGGGCGATGTTCTCCTTTTTCATGAGCGCCTCTGCGATAGCATCGGCATGCACCATCTTCGCAACAGTGGTCTGTGGGGGTGCATGATGAGTGGTGGCTTGGATCAGGTCTGTACCTGAGCGAGGTGACCGCGGAGAGTATACCCCGCTCTGAAGGGTCTGCTCTCCCCTCGTTCTTTCCGGCTCGCCCGACCGGTTTCCTTTTGAAAAGCCTTATCCCCGAGAATGAAGAATAGAATAAGAGTACCGGGACTCGTGGTCTAGCTGGTTATGACGTCGCCTTCACACGGCGAAGATCTCGTGTTCGAATCACGACGAGTCCACTCTTATCTTCGCTCTTTTCGTTATCGGAGCTCGTAAAGGTCGTTATTTGTAACTCTGATATTGAAATATTCATTTTAAGCGCAGGAGGAGATTGAACGTCTCGGACAGACCGTTACTGAGTTTGAGATAGGGAGTTCTTAAAGGGGCCTGAAAAACTGCGACAAGAGGGAACTGTCAAGATATGTCCTGTTTTACAATCGTTATCCCGATGTTGGCTCACTGCTTCCAGAGTCTGTAAAAGATCACTATTTGTCAATATGCTCATCGGCTGAGGATGATCAAAATCCTTTTATTATACGAATTGAGGGTACACCGTCCCCCCAAATGAGAATTCCTCCTGAAAAACTGATTGGCTCTCTTTCGTTTTCTCATTTTGTAGAGATTATGGAGATTGATGATCCATTAAAACGCCTATTTTATGAGATTGAATGTATAAGGGGATGCTTGGTCTGTCCGGGAGCCTAAGTTTGCCACTTTGGGTTCAGCCACCCAATAAGGGCATCCAATATCGGGATCTAACATTTCCAGAATTTCATCAGGAAACTGTATTTGACAGTTGACGATTTTTCCATCAAAATTTCATGTAACTGCCCAATTATGCCGTAAAACCATCGTGTTAATGGCATCAAAATTGGAGTGAATGAACCTTTTTGTCTTCCTCATCCACGAATCAACCGTAACTGTCAAATTCAATAGCGCCGTTTTGATGAATTTTGTTGATGTATGCTTCAGTTCCGGGATCTCAAATCGGATCAGGGAGACAAACAACTGTGCGATAAACCCAATGATTAGAGCGCCATAAATGCTATTATCAGTCCATACGCGCAATGGTTTGATCTCGATCCCGTTCTTGAGTGAGTTGAATATCTTCTCAATCGAGTCCTTTTTCCGATAGGTTTGAAGAGCTTCGATAAGTGTCAAATTCTCACTCGATTTCAGGCAGAAGAAGCCCTCTCTCCCCGTAGTTGGGATATAAATTTGATCTTCCACCTGGAAAACCTGGGAATATCCGCTGGAAATGATGGAATATGTTTTGGAATCCACGGAAAGCCACTGGAAATTCTGGAATTGCCGGTTGGAAAAGATGGAATATGTTTTGGATTCCATGGAAAACCACTGGAATACTTGGATTAATAAGATATCTCCACCGCTGACCGTGTTACACCGGATTGTAAATCAAAGATATGCTCGCATGTCTATCGACATGCTCGGCTGAACATCCCCCATCAAAGCATCATATTTGCTGGCCCCCTATCCGTTTGAATGTAGCTCTTCCGGAGTGGCGTCTGATCGATGAGACGACGTATCTGACAGCGAAGCTGCGGGCCCTTGATCGGGAGATCGACGGTGTTTTGACGCAGGAGATGCTGATTACGGAATGTGATATGGCGGAGGGGTGAGAGCGGCGGGCATCACACGAAACTCACGAAAAAAATACTAAAACACGAAAATATAATGAATGAAAAAATGGTGGGAATGATATCGTTCCCTCCCCTGTCCCCCAACACGAAACCCACCATTTCGCAAACCCTCGGTTTGCTCGGCTGAGGTCGACCGCTTTCAGCGTCCAACCCGCAAACTCAATTCACGAAAAGGGGGACAGGGGTGGAAGGATTTGGCTATTCTTTGGATCCACGTGCCCACGGGGGGCACGACCTCGATGCCCTGCAGCAACGGGTGCCACCGGTATTTCAATCCACGTGCCCACGGGGGGCACGACAACGAGAACGGCCACACAGAGATCCCGGAAAATTTCAATCCACGTGCCCACGGGGGGCACGACGATCTGGCAGGCAGTAGGATCAAGATCTCCAGGATTTCAATCCACGTGCCCACGGGGGGCACGACATTAACCGGGCTGATCGGACTGGTGGACGAAATTTCAATCCACGTGCCCACGGGGGGCACGACCCGGTGTCAGGATTTCATGGAGGCGTCTATCAAAATTTCAATCCACGTGCCCACGGGGGGCACGACTTGGAGTGAATATAGGAGGGTCAGGATAGGCAAATTTCAATCCACGTGCCCACGGGGGGCACGACTTTTACTTTCCCGGTCTTATGATCGGGATATCGATTTCAATCCACGTGCCCACGGGGGGCACGACGTCCCCCCAAAACCGCGCAAAGATGCATGGGCAATTTCAATCCACGTGCCCACGGGGGGCACGACACGCCGGAACCAGAACCAGCACCCGCCCCGAAATTTCAATCCACGTGCCCACGGGGGGCACGACGGAAGATCAGTTAATACCACTGATCGGAGAAATTTCAATCCACGTGCCCACGGGGGGCACGACCGGCACGATCAGATCACAACAGAACCTCATGAATTTCAATCCACGTGCCCACGGGGGGCACGACCTATTCGACCGGAGAAAGGGTGTCGTACTACGAATTTCAATCCACGTGCCCACGGGGGGCACGACAAAATTGAAAATTCAATCGATAACAACCGATTATTTCAATCCACGTGCCCACGGGGGGCACGACTCGTTGATAGTGATGATCTGGTCGTCGGGGCTATTTCAATCCACGTGCCCACGGGGGGCACGACTTCACCAAATCTCTCGTTGGTGTGCGTAGATAATTTCAATCCACGTGCCCACGGGGGGCACGACCTGCCAAATCGAGATCTGCATCTACGATCAACATTTCAATCCACGTGCCCACGGGGGGCACGACGAGGTCTTCAATCCCATCAACTGCCAGCGCAATCATTTCAATCCACGTGCCCACGGGGGGCACGACCTACATCATGGACTCCACCGAGCGGTATTGATATTTCAATCCACGTGCCCACGGGGGGCACGACGATACTCTCCCTGATGATTGGCAGAAATAAGCATTTCAATCCACGTGCCCACGGGGGGCACGACGATTTATCTAGGGTGAAGTGGTAAACCACTTTTATTTCAATCCACGTGCCCACGGGGGGCACGACCGGTAATGCGAAAGCAGATGGCACACTCTCAATTTCAATCCACGTGCCCACGGGGGGCACGACTACGCACACGAGATCACACGCAGCGGAGAGGTACATTTCAATCCACGTGCCCACGGGGGGCACGACCACCTGCTGCCATTCGACACCGAGGCCGGATGATTTCAATCCACGTGCCCACGGGGGGCACGACTCCTGCTGTTGCAGGGGGTGCAGGCATCGTTCAATTTCAATCCACGTGCCCACGGGGGGCACGACAAAAGATCATCAATATCGACCCATTTATAAACATTTCAATCCACGTGCCCACGGGGGGCACGACGTCAGAGACGGTATTGCAGAGATCGTGTATGATTTCAATCCACGTGCCCACGGGGGGCACGACAACCACCAGAGGAGGTTGAGACTATGACAGATATTTCAATCCACGTGCCCACGGGGGGCACGACATAGATTATGGTAGACTGGCAAAAACTCAGAATTTCAATCCACGTGCCCACGGGGGGCACGACCGCCCCTGTGATTCATGAGGAGATCAGCTGTATTTCAATCCACGTGCCCACGGGGGGCACGACCCGGATCCCGTATATCCGGGTCGTCGAATTCATATTTCAATCCACGTGCCCACGGGGGGCACGACCTGGATACATCGCCATGTAATAGACCGGGATATTTCAATCCACGTGCCCACGGGGGGCACGACCTGATGTTCCCCTCTGCAGCAACCTCTGCGATATTTCAATCCACGTGCCCACGGGGGGCACGACCTTCACCGCCACATCATACCTGTGCCTGTCTTTATTTCAATCCACGTGCCCACGGGGGGCACGACTTGTAGTGTAATCCTCTGTCCCCCCACCGGAATTTCAATCCACGTGCCCACGGGGGGCACGACTATCGGGACGCGGCATACGGGATCGGGGGGTTATTTCAATCCACGTGCCCACGGGGGGCACGACGTTATTATGATATCAAGCTCACCGCAAGCAACATTTCAATCCACGTGCCCACGGGGGGCACGACTCGGAGCATATAGGGTTGTGGGCTGATACTGTTATTTCAATCCACGTGCCCACGGGGGGCACGACACAAGCACCCTGTATAATATCGTCAACAACCACATTTCAATCCACGTGCCCACGGGGGGCACGACATGAGCACCACAACGACCGCCCGATTATCGACCATATTTCAATCCACGTGCCCACGGGGGGCACGACGGAAAGCAAGCCATTGATGATTTTATTCGACAAATTTCAATCCACGTGCCCACGGGGGGCACGACTTGTTTTTGACAAAATACGTCTTACCTGACCCCTATTTCAATCCACGTGCCCACGGGGGGCACGACGCTATACACGGGAGCGTTTCGGGATTGAGGGAATTTCAATCCACGTGCCCACGGGGGGCACGACAGCTATACACGGGAGCGTTTCGGGATTGAGGGAATTTCAATCCACGTGCCCACGGGGGGCACGACCGCCGGACGCAGGCAACGCCGGAGCCGAGCCGGATTTCAATCCACGTGCCCACGGGGGGCACGACGAGATTTTATCTCCGATATCTTCCAGTAGTTTATTTCAATCCACGTGCCCACGGGGGGCACGACTTCCTCCACTTTTTCAGAGCCATACCATCCTAATTTCAATCCACGTGCCCACGGGGGGCACGACCACAGAAGGAGGAATAGATTATGGTAGATTTTATTTCAATCCACGTGCCCACGGGGGGCACGACAGCGTACCGAGTGCGGCGGTTCCGGGTGCGCGTATTTCAATCCACGTGCCCACGGGGGGCACGACGATTGCCGCAGTATGTAACACCCGGAAAGGAGGAATTTCAATCCACGTGCCCACGGGGGGCACGACCATCGCCGATAACGGGAGTCAAAGCGGACTCCAATTTCAATCCACGTGCCCACGGGGGGCACGACATCGCCCGCGATCTGTACAGGGGTAGCTTCCTATTTCAATCCACGTGCCCACGGGGGGCACGACATCATCTTCGGTATCGTATATCGGGGACACACATTTCAATCCACGTGCCCACGGGGGGCACGACAAGCCATTGATGATTCTTTTCGACCAGAAGCGCGATTTCAATCCACGTGCCCACGGGGGGCACGACATCACCCGCGATCTGTACGGGAGTTGCTTCCTATTTCAATCCACGTGCCCACGGGGGGCACGACATGGTCTTTAATGCGTTATATCCCACCTGCTTATTTCAATCCACGTGCCCACGGGGGGCACGACCGCCACCGTATGGAGGACGCGGAAAGGGGGTATTTCAATCCACGTGCCCACGGGGGGCACGACCTTTGGGGCTCAGGTGCAGCAGGGGATCTGTCGTATTTCAATCCACGTGCCCACGGGGGGCACGACATCAAGCGCCGAACTCTTTGCCGGCCAACTGCTGATTTCAATCCACGTGCCCACGGGGGGCACGACTCTAACTCTAATATACGATAACCACACGCATATAATTCTCTCCCTCCCTCATCAGGAGAAATTTCCACACGCAAAGCTGAAGGCTCCATTGGAATTGTTCGATATCTTCACCAAACTTAAAAACAAAACAAAAATCTGCGACATCGCGAACTCCCCGGTAAAATCATGTGCACAACCCCTTCGCGAAAAAAAATCTAAAAAATCAGCGCATCATCCACATTCAAACCCGGTTTTGCTCCCACATGTTCAACATGCTCCCTTCCATGCTTTCCGAGATTATAATATCTGACACTATCCGTCTCAGGATTAATAACCTCTCCTATCTTGAACTTCAGATCCATCAGCTGTACTGAATCCACCACGCACTCAAACACCGAGTTCTGCACCCTCACCCCAAAATTTTTACAAATCTTTGCGACCTGACGAAGCCGACGTCTTCCCTCCGGCGTCTCTGTATTCACATCATATGTAACCAAAACAAACATCTCTCACCTCACCACAAACGGCGGATACCCGTCGATATCTCCCCTGAGGGATCGTGCGAGAAGCATTGCCTGGGCATACGGCAAAAGACCGATCGGAATCTTCTCCTCCAGATATCCGTGCATTACCTCCTCCTTCTTTCGCTTCTGCCATGCCTGCAGAACCGTCTTTCGTGCATCATCAGTCAGCAAAACCGCTCCGTTCTCCTTCACCCTGAAATCACCTGCCTTCACCACACGATTATTGATGAGACTCAGCACAAACCGGTCCCCCAGATACGGACGGAACTCCTCCATCAGATCGAGAGCCAGACTCGGCCTCCCTGGACGGACCCTGTGCAGAAATCCCACCTGCGGATCAAGACCCACCGATTCCAGAGCAGATGCACAATCGGCAGCGATCAGCGTATAGGAAAATGAAAGCAAAGCATTCACCCGATCCAGAGGCGGACGCCTCGACCGGTTCTCAAAAGAAAACTCCGGCTCCGTCGACAAAATCAGATCATCGAAACAATCAAAATAATACTTCGTAAATATTCCCTCAAACCCTCTCAGTTCATTCAGCGAACCGCAGGTCCCGGCACGTATTTCGAGGATCCCCTCCGACAGCCGTTTGAAATTCCGCTCGAACTCACCCGACACCATATCAGGATAATCGCGGGAAAATCTCTGAAGAACCGTCCGGCAATTCATCAGCTTCCCAAGTATACAATATGCCGCGATCTTCTTCGACGCATCCTCATCATCTGAAACGGCATACTGACGTTTGCGAAGCAGGACATTTCCCGAAACCTTACCGCCGACCCGCGCCATAAACTTTCCATATGGCGAAACAAAACACATACCCACATCATTTTCCGTACAAAGCGCCATCATTCCAGGACTTGCTCCCATAAAACCAAAACATACGACCCCCTCCAGATTATGGATCGGAACTCTGGCAAGCTCCTGATTCTCAACGGACACGACGATACTCTCCCCATCCCGCGAAAGATAGGACTTTGGATTTGTCACATACAAAACATTACGCAGTTTTCTCATGAGCATACTCCTGGAGTACTGAATCAAGATATCGGTCAACGGACTTTTTTCGTGAAGATATGACTGGAACGCAGAGATCTCGGATCGAACAACTGGTACACTGATTTTTCAGTTCGGCGGCGGGCGTGATCCCGTTTTCGTAGAGAGCATACATTTCCCGGATAAGGGAAACGACATGCTCCCGTAATTCTTCGTCAAAGATCACCTCCGTTCGGTGCCGGGTTTTTCCGTAATACAGATAACCTTTGGGAATTTTTGTCCCATACATCTCTTCGAGACACATCGCCTGACAGCAGAGCTGGACCTCGTCACAGTCATCCTCCTTTTTCTTACCCCGCTTGTATTCTATAGGGACAACTATCCATGATCCATCCCTGTTTGGAATGGTTACCCCGGATGAAGACCGGTGAAACTCTACGACATCTGCAATACCATAGATCTTCAAATCGTGGGATACGAGCGGGATACTGCGGGAAACAAGGATATCGCCTCTTGCCTCCACAAAAAAGGGATCGTCGGCTTTTTCGTGCATGAGTTTTCCCGAAAATGTGAGTGCGTTTTCCGCCCAGAGCTGTTCTACGTGGATCAGTGCCCACTGGCGCGGGCAGAATGCAAAATGCTGGATCCCGCTTACCATGAGATAATCATCCGGGTTCATTAATTGATAATACGGGATGAAAAAACATGAAAGTATCTTGGTAATTATGATAGAATGCCGTCCAATTACAGATACTGGCGATTTTTTTTTTGCATAACTATTTCGTCACTGCGATGCAAAAGAAGAACATTCCAGACTGATACGATGACCGAATACTATGCGCGATGTAATGAAGACCAAACAAAATTTCAAACCCTTCTCGATCATTTGACAAACGTATCCGTTCTTGCCGGAACATATGCGGAAACCTTCACCACCAGGGAAATAGGTGAAGCCTGCGGTTTGCTCCATGATATAGGCAAATACTCCGATGACTTCCAGAAACGCATCAGAGGAGAAAACATTCAGACGGATCACTCGACCGCCGGAGCGAAAACTGCCTATCTTCTTGCAGCAAAACAGCAGGATCTGCATTCATCGCTTGCCTATCATCTCATGTCCTATGTGATCGCGGGACACCACGGCGGACTGCCGAATCGCGGAAATGCCAATGCATCAGGATTATTTCAGCGTCTCCAAAACTCTGACCCGGAATTATTTGCCGCATGGAAAACCGAGATCTCCCAATCGTTTCCGGACCTCTCGGATTTTTTCAACACGCAAACCTTCTTCCCGAAAGATCAATCCAAACTCGATCAAAACGAATTCGAAAGCGAATTCGCTCTCTCGCTTTTTCTCTACACCCACTTCCTTTACTCCTGTCTGGTCGATGCAGACAGAACTGATGCTGCACGATGGGATGGATATGTAACGGAAGGAATGTTTCCCTCGTTGAGAGAATATAATAACAAACTTGATGCACGGATGGCAGAGTTCAAGGTAGCCTCTGACCTTGACAAGATCCGAAACGACATCCTCACATCCTGCAACAAAGCAGCTCAAACAGAACCCGGGATCTTCACTCTCAACGTTCCGACAGGCGGAGGGAAAACTCTCTCCTCCCTCTCTTTCGCGCTGAAACACGCCATAAAAAATAACCAGACCCGGATAATCTACACGATCCCCTTCACCTCGATCATCGAACAAAATGCCAAAGTCTATGCCGATATTTTTGGTCGGAACAATATCGTTGAACACCACTCAAACTTCGTTCTTCCGACCGGGACTGCGGTCGAACCTGACTCCCCGGAAGGAGAAAATAAAAATCTCTCACTCGCAGCCGCAAACTGGAATGCCCCTCTTATTCTCACCACGAATGTTCAGTTCTTTGAATCGCTCTTCACCTCCCACCCGTCACGGGCCAGAAAAGTCCACAACATCGCAAACAGTGTAATAATCTTAGATGAAGTCCAGGCTCTTCCTAACGAATTTCTCCTTCCCTGCATGTATGCACTCTCTGAACTCGTGAACAATTATCACTGTACCGTAGTTCTCTGTACGGCGACCCAGCCTGACTTTGTAGAAAACGAGGTTTTCCCGAAAGGCACATCGGTCAGGAACATCGTTCCAAACTACCAGGAACTTGCAAAGATAATGAAACGGGCAGATGCATACGACCTCGGTTATAAAACAATAGACGAAATCGCTTCCAGCCTCAAATCCGAACAACAGGTCCTTTGCATCGTTAATACAAAAAAGCATGCAAAAGATCTCTACGATCTGGTGAAAGAAGCGGGAGATACCCTGCACTTAAGCACAAACATGTGTCCGAAGCATCGAAAACTGGTCATCGAAACGATACGGAAAAAACTCAAAAACAAAGAACCCTGCCGTGTCATCTCGACCCAGCTCATCGAGGCTGGAGTCGATATCGATTTTCCGGTCGTGTATCGTTCTTTGGCAGGAGTTGATTCAATAACTCAGGCTGCAGGAAGATGTAATCGTGAAGGTAAACTTCCTAGCGGGAATGTGTACATTTTCACTCCCGAACAAACGCATTCCGGAGCTGGATATGTAAAACAGACTGCAGAAATATCTCACAGTATCCAGACCGAGGATTATCTGTCTCTTGATACGATAGCGAAATACTTCTCTAAAATCTTTGATATCCGAAAAGAACAGCTCGACAACAAAGAGATCCTCGGACTTTGCCGACAGGGAATTCAGACCAAGACCACGGAAACGGCATTTCCATTTGCCGATATTTCGGATAAATTCAAACTGATATCCGACAGCGGATGTGCGGTCATCATTCCCTTCGACGATGGAGCGGAGAGACTCATAAATAATTATTCTCCTGATTTCATCCGCAGTTTTATCAGAAAGATCTCACCCTACTGTGTGAACGTGAGAAAAAAAGACCTTGATCACCTTAATGACGAGGGCGCATTAAGCTTAGTTGGCGACAGCTTCGTTGTTTTGAAGAATCAAAGCCGATATTACGCCCGGGACACAGGGATCCATCTTTCCGGAAACCCGGAAATGTTTGATTATATTCTCTAAATCCTAGGTAATTAGGATATATTTACATACCCTTGGTTTTAATTTACTTTTACTGAATAAAATTTTATTTTTTATTCTCGTTTCTTAAGGAGGTGATACTATCTACGGAATTACATTACGAGTATGGGGAGATTACGCATGTTTTACCCGGCCTGAAATGAAGGTCGAACGGGTAAGTTATGATGTGATGACCCCATCAGCAGCACGGGGGATCCTGGAGGCGATCCATTGGAAACCCGCCATCCGCTGGGTGATCGATGAGATTCAGGTCATGCAGCCGATCGCATTTTCCAATATCAGACGAAATGAAGTCTCCTCCATCATGAAAAATCCCGGTTCATTAATGAAAACTGTTTCTGAAAAAGGGTCTGCAGAACCCTTCTATCAAAACACCCAAAAGGACCGGCAGCAGCGGGCGACCCTGATGCTCAAAAATGTTGAGTACATTATCAAAGCTCACTTTGAACTGACCAATAAGGCAGGCAAAGATGACACTGAAGAGAAACATTACAATATATTTCTCCGAAGGGCACGGAAAGGTCAGTGTCATCACCAGCCTTATTTCGGATGCAGAGAGTTTCCCGTTTCATTTGAACTGGTGGAAAAACCGCTCTCGAAGATCCCCATTGATGAAGACCGGGATCTTGGATGGATGCTCTACGATATTAATTTCAGCGATGAAATGACGCCCAAATTTTTCCGTGCGCAGATGCATAAAGGTGTCATTACGATCCCGGAATCGTTTCATAAAGAGGTGAACGTATGATTCTTACAGCCTTGTGTGAGTTATACGACAATCTCGTTTTGGACCCTGGATCGGGAGTTGCACAGCCTAGTTATTCGAGTGTGCCGTGTTCATATGCGATTGAATTGTCCCGAAACGGGAATTTTAACGGCATTATCACTCTGGTTGAGAATAAACAGCGGGTGATGATGAGGGTCCCGGAACAATCCGGTCGGTCAGGAAAAAATCCGCCGCCCTACTTCCTCTGTGATAATGCGAAGTATCTCCTTGGTTTCGAGTATGATAAAAAGGAGAAAAATCTGAAACCGATACCCGAACGTTTGCGCAGTGCGTATGATGCCTATCAGAAAATCATCGGTTCATCCGAGGATGCCGGACTCAGGGCGGTAATCGCATTTCTCAAAAACAGGGTGGATGGTATCCCTCTCGATATTCTGGCAGATCATCCGGTCTATCAGAGCGGGAACATCGTGTTCCGCCTCACGGATGAAAAAGGCTACATCCACGACCGATCCGAAGCAAAGAACGTCTGGGAGACGTATTGCAATGCTTCATCCTGCTCGGAAGAACGCGGACAGTGTCTGGTTACCGGACTTTCGAATCAGCCTCTTGCAAAAACACATAACATACTCAAAGGAGTGGCAGACGCAAATCCGATGGGTTGTGTTATCGTCGGGTTCAATTTTCCATCGGTCACTTCATATGGAAAAACCCAGAGTTACAATGCACCCGTTTCAGAAAAAGCGATGTTTGCATATACGACCGCTCTGAATTATCTTCTTTCTAAAAATGACAGCAGGATCCAGATCGGGGATTCGACCGTTGTATTCTGGACAGACAAGAAAGATGACAGCAAGGCCTTATCTCTTATTTCGGCACTACTTGGTGCAGATTCTCCAAAGGAATCTGACACTTCGGATCGCTTAACCGAACAGCACATTCTTGACATCCTGAAAAAAGTCAGATCAGGTCAGGCAGTGAACGATCCTGATTTTAAGGTGAAGACGTACATCCTGGGTCTTGGTCCAAATGTCGCCCGGGCATCTATCAGATTCTGGTATGAGGACACTCTTGAGAATTTTATTCTGAAGATGGGCGAACATGCCGAAAATATGGATGTGGTGAAATCCGCGAAACTCAAAACGAGGATCGTGTCGATAGGGGATATTCTGAGAAGTATTACCGTTAAGTCCAGTAAAAAATGGTGGGAGAATGTCCCCTCATCATATGAGACCGCTTTGTTTCGGGCAGTCATCTCCGGAGATATGTATCCGACATCGGTATATTCAGCTGTTTTGATGAGGATACGTGCCGAGGCAGGCGATGATTACGGTATCGATTTTATTCGCGTAGGATATCTGAAAGCTTATCTGAGACGGTATTATCAGAAACAGAACATGGCGGAAAAAATGGAGGAATTAACAGTGAGTCTAAATCAAAAATCAACAGATACAGCCTATTCTCTTGGAAGGCTGTTCGCTGTGATGGAGGCATTGCAGCAGAAAGCGAACGGCACATCAACCATCCGGTCTCGTTTTTTTGCATCGGCTTCGGCGAACCCGAAACTGGTGTTTCCAACGTTGCTGAATTTATCGCAGCATCATATCGCAAAGACCGACGGAAGGTATCACGATAAACAGATGGAGGCGATTTTGTCCGGAGTTACCGAATTCCCGGCGGCATTCAATCTGGAAGAACAAGGAAAGTTTGTTCTGGGTTACTATCACCAGCGCGAATTTATCTACACGAAAAAAGAAGACAGAGAATCACAGGAGGCTTGAAAAATGGCAATTGAAAACAGATATGAATTTGTAATGTTGTTTGATGTGGAAAACGGTAACCCGAACGGCGATCCGGATGCAGGAAATATGCCCAGGATCGACCCGGAGACGAGTTACGGAATCGTGACGGATGTTTGCATCAAGAGAAAGATCCGGGATTACGTGGCAACGGTCAAGGAGGAAGAACCGGGTTTCCAGATCTATGTTCGCGACGGAGCTGTTTTGAATGCTCAGCACGAGCTTGCCTACAAGAAATATGACATGAAACCTGAAGAGAAGAAACTGCCGAAAGATGAAGCGGATGCAAAAAAGATCACGGGATTCATGTGTGAAAACTTCTACGATATCCGGGCTTTTGGTGCGGTCATGACGACAAAGGTGAACTGCGGACAGGTCAGGGGTCCGGTCCAAATCAATTTCGCCCGAAGTATCGATCCGATCGTGCCTCAGGAGATCACGATCACCCGTGTCGCGGTGACGAGTAAAGAGGATGCAGAGAAGAAGGAGCATGAAATGGGAAGAAAACACATCGTCCCATATGCTCTTTACCGTGTTGAGGGGTATATTTCTGCAAATCTTGCACAGAAGGTCACCGGTTTCAATGATACAGATCTTTCTTTGCTCTGGGAAGCTTTGATCAATCTGTTCGAACACGATCACTCGGCAGCACGCGGTAAGATGGCAACGAGAAAGTTGTTCGTGTTCAAACACGAATCGGCTCTCGGCTGTGCTCCGTCTCACGTATTATTCGATCTGATCTCCGTGAAGAGAAAGGATGCAGCAAAACCTGCACGCAGTTTTGATGATTATGCGATTAAGGTGGAAACGGGTAAAGTGCCTAAATCTGTAGAACTGATCGAGAAACTCTAAGCCGGAAAATTATCCCTGCATCTTCATCTTTTATTGAAGTCGTGTCTTTCGAGGGCACGTGGATTCAATGAAGCGCCAAGTAGTCAAGGAAGATCTTTCCTTGACGATGAACTACCTGGAAACAAATACGGGTCTCAGGAAATAGGATACCTCACCGCGGATCGCTCCGCGCCGGAGTCGCGGTCCATTTATTTCTCCTTTGCAAAAGTAAACTATTTCCCATTTACATTTAGGGGTTACACACGAGGGGGTTGAAAAATCCGAATCGTCATAATTTGTCTTATTTCCCAAAACGGAGCTATTTAAGAATTGCCTTCACATGGCAAAGATCTCGTGTTCGAATCACGATGAATCCATGTTTTCCTTTTTGCGTTTCCAAGAAAGAGAGAGATGCTGACTCTGGGCACTCCTCAGGTACTGGTATTACGACCTTAAGCTGATGGTGAATAATCGTCGATTATAGTCGATGATTTCTGGAAAAACTGTCGACTATACTCGATGATTTTGGGGGGTGGTGAGTTCGCTCCTGCTTATGTGCCGCCTGTTTCAGAAATACTGCATCGATGCTCCTGAACTGATTCGGGGATGTGGCGACACGCTCGTGAACAGTTTCCATATCCAGAATGCATAGGCTCATATATGTGTGTGTAAGATATATCTTACTGATTGCATATGGAGATCGGAATTATCAGAATGAGTTCAAAGGGTCAGATCGTCATCCCGGCATCGATGAGGAGAGATCTTGATGAGGGGGAACAGCTCGTCATCATCAGGGATGGAGGCCGTTTTATCTTAAAGCCGCTTGATGATCTTGAACCGGCACTGGAAGATGATCTCAGGTTCGCCGAGCGGACAGAGAAAGCCTATCTGGAGTTTGAGAAAGGAGAATTTACCAGAGAAAAGGATGTTGACTTCCTTCATAAGCTGAAGTCATGGTAACCGTTGCATATGATGTATCGTTTGAAAAGACGATTAAAAAGATACGGGATTCCAGAACAAAGCAACGGTTGAAGCAACAGATTATCAGGATCATCGGGGATCCTGAGATTGGAAAACCAATGAGGTATGCCCGGAAAGATACGCGGGAGGTGTATATTCCTCCATTCCGGCTATCATATTGCTATGATGCCAAGGAGGATCTGCTCATCTTTCTTGATCTGTATCATAAGGATGAGCAGTGAGGAGTAAGGAGTATTCCTTAGTACCCTGTACATTGTGTTTAGACAATCCCGGATCTCTTCATTTTATGGATAAAGAGAGGGGATATCTTCTCCCCTCTCCCAAAACGCCCTGTGAAAAACTCATTTCCTGAGGACGATCTGGCCTGGCTGGATATTGATCTCTAGAGGTTTTGATGAATACGGGTTCGTGTTGTTTGTATGTCATCTGTGTCCCACAATCTGATTTGTGGGACACATTGTTCTTTTCATGTCCCGCAAAAGACTTTGTGGATCGTAGATGACCCACAATATATCCCGGCGGCCTGGTTTTTCGAGATGATCCGGTGGCTGCAAAAGGTGTCCGGGATAAGAACTGTTTCGTTCTGTAACATATGCAGGTACGGTGATCGTAAGTACTATCATCCTCTCCTACAGTCTGTCTCCTTCTGTGATGGCAATCAGCCGGGGGAAGAGATAGGTTGTAGCACGACGCCCGCTTCCTTCAGCCAGGATGGTAATGATCTCCTGTTCACGGAGTTGTTGAAGTATCCGATTCGCTGTCTTCTTTGGGATCCCTGTTTGGTCGTAAAATTCAGATGGGGTGAAGATTGGTGTTCTGAAGAGGGCATCGATTGCGGCAACGGCATACTGCGATCGTGTTATCTCTGGAATTGTCTGTTTCATCTCATTATGGAGATCCAGAATGGTCCTTGCTGTCCTGCCGTTGGTTTCTGCCTGCTCCTCAATGGCATGGAGAAAGAATGCAATCCATCCGTTCCAGTCCCGATCCCGTGAAATGGCAAGGAGCCGTTCGTAATAGAGTGGTCTGTTCCTCTCAAGATAGTCACTGATGTAGAACATAGGGCTTCCTATCAGTGCTTTTTTGTACAGGATCAGCGGGACAAGCATTCGGCCTATTCGTCCGTTTCCATCGGAGAACGGGTGAATAAGTTCAAATTGTGCTTTGAGTATTGATAACTGGACAAGAACATCCCTCTCTTTATAGTTCAGGTAGCTCTCCCAGTCTGCAAGCACTTTTAACACACAATCTGGTGAAGGTGGGACAAAGATTGCATGCTCAATATCTGCATCCCGCCCGATAAAATTCTGGATTGAGCGGATGCATCCTGGTTCACGGTTCATACCGCGGCTGCCTGTCAGGAGAATCCTGTGCAGATTGCAGATAAGTGGTATATCCAGATTTTGGGATTTAAGGGCATCAACCGCCGTGCGAAGTGCTTCCCGATAATTGATGATCTCCTGGATATCGGCAAGGCTTGCATCGCTGATCGGATCTTTTGGGTTTGCCTCAAACTTCATGACATCCTTAAGCGATGCCTGTGTACCCTCGATTCGTGACGAGATCACTGCTTCCTGTGTCAGGAGTGGGGAGAGGAGGAGTTCGGGGTTTGGGATCGCATTGAGAATGCCGTCGTACCTGGCAAGGGCACGGTTTGCTGATGCTATCTGCGGGATATGGCTCTCCCAGTTGATTGTATCCGGGGGCAATTCATCGGGGATATAAGGCTTTACTGTCATCATCTCATGGGATTGCATACAACAGTCCGGGTACTGGTGGTGATCTGGGTCGCCATTTGTCGGACTTTGTATTCTATGGTACTGAAGATACTTGCTAAATGGTTGTTGAAAACCTTTATGTTTTTGCTGTAATCAAATGAATGGTCTCACCTTACTCCTCTTCATCTCCCTTCACCCCCGCCTCCATGCAAACACCGCCACTACAAAGAGGGCCGCTATGGTTGCATAGATGAGCGGGCTCTTTTCGGGCTCAGGCTCAGGTGAGGGGGTCTCCGGTTCCGGCATGGTTGGTATTGGTGCTGGCAGATCTGTAGGTGGCTCTTCAGTGGGTGGCATGCCATCGAGCACGGTGATGGTTGTGGTGGCAGCCTGATCTGTCTTCAGCGACGTAACCTTCACCGTGTACTCATCAGGGAGGAACGCAGCCGGGTCGACCTCAAAGAAGAACCTCTGTGAGAAGGCGTCGCCCGGAACCACCTTTGCTATCCCGGAGGCTCCTGAGAAGGGCTCAGGTTTTGTCTTGCTGGTGTGTCCAAATGCTGATGATACGACCTCGACGAGGAGATCATTTCCAACAGCCAGGTTCGTTCTTCCCCTGATCATAAACCTCTCTGCGGTGTATATGGTATTAATCGGGTCAATTTCGATCCGGGGTTCTTCCATGAGAAATGTCGTTCTCATGTAGGTATCGTCGATATTCTGGTTGTCTAAAAGTCGAATGAGGGCTTCTGCTGCATTGGATCCCTGGAGGCGGCCGGGCCCTTCTGCTATGAAGGCACCGGCACCCGGTGCTCCCGCACTCCCCACCATCCGCACATAGGTTGTTCCGGCAGTCGTGGTTGTATCCTCGACCACATCGAACCGGTTATTTGCCATAGGATGCTGGACGACGGCGAAATACTGCCCCGATGCCATCTGATTTGTCCGCGTGCCTGTGAGCTCGTATGAGAAGCTTGCATCAGTTTCGACCTGCTGCGTATCCCTGAGATAGTAGTTGTGCCCGAAGATCCAGACTGCAACACCCGCACTCGGGCTTCCGTACGCATGCCCTTCAATGAAGACGCTATCGCCTTTTGCTGTCGAATGGAGTGATCCCGGCATGGAGGCGGCAGCAGTTGCGGGTATTCCCAGGATCGCAATCAGCAGGATCAGGGCGAGAACCGATCGTTCTTTCCAGCTTTTCTGTTTCATGGTAATCTCCTCTATCATTCTCTTTTATTTTAATTCTCATTCTGGTCTTGTATCAACGATTCCAATGACGGCAGATTCCAAATAGTTTCTTCTGCCCGTCATCTGCCAGCCCCGCCGCGTGGTATCGTGGTGAATGTTCGTGTGAATTGAACATATGGTATCATCAGTATTATCAGGCGGCAGTAAAAACTGAGATCTGCGGAGGCGTATACATATCAACCCAAAAGTGCTTCAGAGAAAGATCGAACGGGCAGAGATCGCCCTGAATACCGGAAAATATGAAGAGGCTCTTCGTACCTATGATGAAATCCTGAAGAAGAGGCCGGATCATGCCGGATTCTGGATGAAGCGTGCGGCTGCCCTCGTCTGCCTCGAACGTGATCAGGAGGCGATCGAGTCGTTTGACCGCTCAATCGCGATACATCCGCTTGATGCCGCTGCCTGGATCAGCCGTGGTGTCCTCCTGCATGAGATGGGCAGGGGGGAGGAGGCGGCAGCCTCACTTGCGAAGGCAGAGGAGATCGATTCCGATCATCCTTCCCTTCGAAATGCACGGGAACGGCTGAAGAAACCAGTTATCTCTTCAGTTTCTGCACCTAAAACCGATCAGGATCCACGGAATTCAAAGAGAGAATTCCTTCTCTGGTGTGATTCACTGAAACAAGCCCGGCGGTTCGATGAGGCGCTCAGGGCAGCAGAGGAGGGTCGGAAGAGATGGCCGGGCGATCTGAATTTCCAGAATATCATGGGTGCGGCGCTGGTGGAGCTGGGGCGGCCAGAAGAAGCCCTCCCTCTTTTTGAGCAAAGTCTCTCACTCGATCCAGAGAGCGGGTATGCCTGGCATTTTCATGGACGGGCTCTGATGGACTCTCACCGGTATATTGAAGCGCTTGAATCCTTTGAAACCGCCCTTAAGTATAACCCTGAAAATGCAAATACCTGGTTCTATCGAAGTATCACCCTTCAAACTCTTGGGCAGATACAGGAGGCAGAAACCTCAATGAAAGAGGCGGCAAGGCTTGATCCGGTAAACATCGGGTTGACCGCCTCACGGTATCTGGCTATCTTCTCAGATCTGCTTAGAATGAAATGATCCTCCTCTTCACCTGGCAATGGATCCTCCGGCCCTCTGCCAGGCGGAGATCCCTCCTCCAAGATTATAGACCTCGGTGAAACCAAGATCTCCCATCATCCGGAGTGCAGAACTGCTCTTTCCGCCTGCTGCACAGTAGATGAGATATGATCCATCCCGATCGAGCCTCCCCGCCTCCTCAGCAAATGATGAGGAGATATCGATATTCACTGCGCCCGGGATATGTCCGGCAGCATACTCATCAGCTCTTCTGAGATCGATGATTGTAAGTGTGGGATCTAATCCGGTCAGGAGGATCGCCTCACTTGCAGTAATCGTCTGGAGTTTTGGAACCGGATCATTCTCTACGGATTCCCCCGGAGCAGTACATCCGGATGCTGCAAGCAGCATGATAAGGATTAGTCCTGCTGACAAGACCGCTTTTCGCATAGCTCTCTATTGTCTCACCCGGATATCTGTTTTTGCTGCCGGGGTGTTGGAACTTGGAATCCAATCAAGCCTGTTCTGTATCTCTTGCATTCCTCAATGAGCCGAAGAATGTCCGTGCTGAATGCGGATCATCTGTTACTATCCCGTCAACTCCGATTTTGGAGGCTTCTTCGAACACTTCTTCCGAATTGAGGGTCCATGCAAAGGTTTTGAGGCCGGCTCTCCGGCTTGTATCTATTTGCTCCTGAGTTGTGTCAATAAACCGCAGAAGGATATATGATGCAGGGATCGATGCCGCCACCCGGACCGGATCAGCACCGGGAGACCGGAAGATGTACCCGATTCCGGCATCAGGGAGCAGGGGAGCGATCCGGCGGAGGCAGTCTGCATCAAATGAGGCGACAAGCACCTTCGAAAGCCCTGCCTCTTTCACAAGAGCGGCAACCTGATCCTCATAACCTCCCTCCTTCAGTTCGATCACAAGCCCGCATTCACCAAGATCAAGGGCGAGCACCTCTGCGAGTGTCGGGATCGGCTCGCCCTCCCCGGCATCCAGTGCCTTCAGCTCAGCGAGGGTATAATCCCGGACAAAACCGGATCCGTCTGTTGTCCGTTCAAGGGTTGGATCGTGGATTACAACCAAAACACCATCCCGGCTTATCCGTACATCTATCTCGACATAGTCTGCCCACCTGCTCCCCTCCCTGAGGGCAGTGATGGTATTCTCAGGACGGGTGGCACGGGCCCCCCGGTGGCCGATGATGATCATCTGTCTCACCCCATCCTCACAATCGCTCCACTGTTCCTCGCGGAGACCTCCTCCACCGTGCCGCCAATTCCCTCAAGTGCACAGCGGGCGGCCTCCGCAACCTGTCTGTCGCCCCTGTCGATGATCGCATAGACGGTCGGCCCAAATGATGAGAGGCCCGCCCCGTATGCCCCTGCCTCACAGAGCAGGGCGGGGAGGTTCCGGAGGTTCTCCGGCTGAAGTGATGCCTCCACCCGCTTGAAACCGATCTCCTGCATCCGGCTCACCGCCGCCCCAAAGCGCCTGATATCACCTTCGACAACAGAGGGAAGCATCTGCATCATCACGAGATGGCAGATCTCCTGCACTTCGGCAAGAGGCACCGGGCAGTATTCAGAGAAGATATCCACCTCGGCATCCTCCGAGGCGCCGGGCTCTGTCTCCGGCGTGACCAGCAGGATTCCCCAGTCTTCGGGGAATGGATGCCGGAATATGACCGGTGCCGGTGCTACCCCGCGTGAGGCAGATGAAGGCTTAAAAACTGTTTTCTCCTGATCCGGTCCGAACCGGTGCCCCCCGTCGATGATGATTCCCCCGTCATCAAAAGCGGCCGTTCCAATGCCGGATGTCCCTCCACGGCCGGTGATCCGGGCGAGATCCAGTGCTGTTGCCTCTCTTCCGAAGAGCTCTGCCACTGCTTTTCCTGCTGCAAGTGCAATCTGTGTTCCGCTCCCAAGCCCCGAGTGGCGGGGGAGGAGGGTATGGAGGATGATTGTGGCACCGCCGGTGAGCCCGAAGTGTTCGATCACAGCAGCTGCTGCCTCCGCCGCACGCCGCCTGCTCTCCTCATCCCCTCCATGCACCGAAATCCGGCCGGCAGCACGCGCCTCAATGAGGAGATGCGGCCGGTCAAGGGTGATCCCGACCCCTCCGTCAACGCGGCCGATGCTCCCGTTTAGGTCGATCAATCCGATATGAAGGCGGGATGGGGTATCCACGATGACCCGCTTTGTATCTGAGAATGTGCCTGACGAAAAGATCTCGGTGATCACCATGAGGGGCTCATCTTTGTGGATGATCCTGTACCTCCGGGCAAAGAGTGGCTCACCAGGAAGAATGCCGAATATTCCGGCGAGATGCTCATCTGCCGGATATGAATCGATCGTCAGGATCTCGCGGCGGGATTCTATTTTATGTTTTTTGAGGATGATTCCGATCGGAATATCGGCCTTCATCATATCAGTTCTCATCTCAGGAGCAAGCCGGTTGATCGGGGTGTATGAGATGGCATAGATGAGCGGCCGCCCCTCCTCACCAATACCGAGATCGACAATCCGGTGGTTCACCGGGTCATCCGGACAGATGTCAAGCAGGTCTGCAACCTCATGATCAGCAGGGAGGACCTCCTGAAGCCGGGTCTTCACACCCACATTCGACTCGGTTGCAAGCGACAGGAGATGGGTGACCGACCCGTCCGTTCCAAGGAGCACTTTCTGGAAGGGAGACAAATCCCCGGTATTCACCTCGATCTCACCGATACGAACAGCGATCTCGGTTGCGCCAAGCGGGTGGATCTCATGACCAGTATTCATTATGATGAGGTACTGATCCTGAGGTTCTTACCTCTATTGATCCAAAAATCCCAAACCATAACCACGATCAGATGCACACTACTCTGTATGCAGTATTCGGAAGGCACAGTTGGCCGGGTCTTCTTCCTCCGCTTTGATGATGGCGAGGATCTGATCGAATCGGTCAGTTCATTTATTCAGGAGAAGCAGATCAGCCACGGAGTCATCTCCTTTCTTGGAGCGCTCCATTCTGCCGGGCTGGTAACCGGCCCTGAGGAGGCGGTGATCCCCCCGGTGCCGCATAAGGAGCAGATCGAGGGCGGCTGGGAGTGCCTCGGCACCGCCACCATCTATCCGGGTGAGGGCGGCCCCTCTCTCCATCTCCACGCAGCTGCCGGACGGGGCCGTGATGCAGTCTGCGGCTGCCTCAGGACAGACTGCCGTGTCTATCTTGTGGTTGAGGCGGTCATCTGGGAGGCTCTCGGAATAGAAGGAGAACGCATCCATGATCCGCGGATCGGGGCGGCGCTTCCGGTGCTGGCAAACCGCCTGTAGTGTGTAATCAGGATCTTCGGTTTTCCTATGAAAACCGAATACTTTTCTGTATTCTCCTCTCTTTTCGAATCTTCTTCGACTCTGGGTTATCCCTACCAAACAACAGAACAGACTGGTAATGAGTTCACCAGATCACTCTCCAGTTACCCTTGACACTGTTATATCCGGAGATAAGGCACGGATTGTGAGTGTCAAAGCGAAGGGGCATCTCAGGAAGCGGCTGTTAGAGATGGG
Organism: Methanocalculus sp. MC3; assembly: GCF_054767395.1. Lineage (NCBI taxonomy): Archaea > Methanobacteriati > Methanobacteriota > Methanomicrobia > Methanomicrobiales > Methanocalculaceae > Methanocalculus > Methanocalculus sp. MC3. Next base: position 258,538 of record NZ_BAABMP010000005.1, on the reverse strand, counting down.
CATCATTCCGGGTGCCATCATCGAGTCGATCCGGGTTGCCCCTCTCGGCGATCCGGTTGAGTTCCGGGTCAAAGGCTATAACCTCTCCATCCGGAAAGGGGATGCCGCCTGCATCGAAGTTGTGATGGAGGTGGAGTGAGAATGGCATCCTGCCCTCTCTCTCTTCTCTCTCCCGGAACTGCCGGGAAGATTACGGCCGTCCATGCAGGCCAGGGTCTTCGCCTTCGCCTCTATGCACTCGGCCTTGTACCTGAGGCGACAGTTACGGTTGTCACCCGTGACCGGGGATCGATCATCGTCTCTGTCTGCGGCTGCCGGTATGCCCTCTCCCGCGGGATGGCAATGAAAGTCCTGATTGCACCGGAGGTGGCAGCCCAATGAAGAAGACGATCTCGGTTGCCTTAACCGGAAACCCGAATGTCGGAAAGACGACCGTCTTCAATACCTTAACCGGCGCCCGCCAGCATGTCGGGAACTGGCCCGGTGTCACTGTCGAGAAGAAGATGGGGAGATGCGAGCATGCAGGCACTTCAATTGAAGTGACCGATCTCCCCGGCACCTACAGCCTCACCGCATACTCGGCAGATGAGGTGATTGCCCGGAATTTCATCACTCAGGATCGCCCGGATGTTGTTGTCCAGGTGGTGGATGCTTCAAATCTTGAACGGAACCTCTACCTGACGATGCAGCTTGCCGAACTTGGCCGGCCGGTGATCATCGCCCTGAATATGGTTGATGTGGCGGAGGGACGGGGCGATACCATCGATGAGAAACGCCTCTCCGAACTGCTTGCAATGCCGGTTGTCAGGACGGTTGGAACAAGCGGCAGGGGGCTTGATGAGCTTCTTGAAACGATCGCCGCAGTCGCTGCAAAAGGTGAGAAGCATACCCATACCATAGGGTATGGAGATGATGCTGAAGCCCATATCTCGGATCTTGTCAGGATTCTTGACGACGATCCGGCTCTGGCTGGCGGATATCCGCTCCGGTGGCTTGCTGTCCGGGCAATCGAAGGGGATTCTGCTGTCCTGGCATTGATTGGAAAAAGCAATGTTGCAGAAGCCGTGCAGGCAAGACTTCAGCAGATTGATCTTGATGAATATGAAGCACTTCTCGCTGATAAGCGGTATGAGGCAATAGGTGCGATCCTCCCGCAGGCATGCACAGTCTGCGTAAGGAAGATGACCGGATCGGATATGATCGATCGTGTCGTCACCAACAAGTACCTCGGCATTCCGATCTTCCTCGCCCTGATGTGGGGGGCATTCCAGCTCACCTTCGCGGTTGCCGAGCCGTTTATGGCAGGAATCGAGTATGTCTTCGGCTGGCTTGGTGAAGTTGTGGCAGGCTCAATTGGAAATGAATGGCTGGCATCGCTCCTTGGAGACGGTGTGATCGGCGGGGTCGGCGGTGTCCTCGTCTTTGTTCCCAATATCTTCATCCTCTTCCTGATCCTCTCGATCCTTGAAGGGAGCGGGTATCTTGCCCGTGCCGCCTTCATTATGGATCGGCTGATGTATGCGATAGGGTTGCCGGGCAAGTCATTCATCCCGATGCTGATGGGCTTTGGATGCAATGTCCCGGCGATCATGTCGACCCGGACGATCGAGGATGATCGTGACAGGCTCATCACCATCCTCGTAAATCCGTTCATCTCCTGTGGTGCCCGGCTTCCGGTGTATATCCTCTTTGCAGGGGTTTTCTTCGGAAGGGATGCAGGGAATGTGATCTTCGGCCTTTATGCCCTGGGTATCCTTGTAGCGATCCTCTCGGCAAAACTCTTCAGGAGCACAGTCCTTCCGGGTGAATCGTCACCATTCATCATGGAGATGCCCCCGTACCGGATTCCGACCTTTAAGAACGCGATGCTGAATATGTGGGAGAAGGGATCGACCTACCTGAGGAAAGCCGGAGGGATCATCCTTATAGGCTCGTTAATCGTCTGGTTCCTTGCTTCATATCCCGCCGGTGTCGGGTATGGAAGCGAGGAGAGTTTCGCCGGGATGATCGGGCATGTACTTGAACCGCTCGTTGCACCGCTTGGCCTTGACTGGAAGATCGCCGTTGCACTCCTCTTCGGCTTCATTGCCAAGGAGATCGTTGTCAGTTCGCTCGGTGTCCTCTATGGGGCAGACGAGGGATCAGCCGCCCTCTCTGACGCACTGCTTGCAGATCCCGCCCTCTCGATGGCAGGAGCCCTTGCTGTGATGGTCTTTGTGCTCCTGTATATGCCCTGTCTGGCAACACTCGCGGTTATTAAAAAAGAGACCGGATCCTGGCGCTGGGCCGGGTTCTCGGTTCTGTATGGACTGGTGGTGGCATGGATATTGGCGTTTGTCACCTTCCATCTCGCCGGATACTTCCTCGGAGGTGTATAAACGATGTCGGAATACAGGAAACAGTTGTTTGCAGGGTTCCTTGGACTCCTGTATCTCACTACCGGATTGGCTGCGTTCATCGCCCTGATATCTCCGGAGATAGAACTCTTCGCACTCCTTGGGATCTCAGGTGATCCGGCGATGGGCTTTATTTCAATCATCATCGGGCTCACCCTTATCTTCGGATACCGTGAGCTCTCAAAAGGCATCCATGAGGGTGTTGCATACCTGCATGTCGGGATCGCCCTTGCTCTCGTCTTTGGGTTGATCTGGCTCCTCTCGACTGGTGCTGGGTTTGCCACACTCGCCATCTTTGAAGGCGAGGAGATCACCTTTGAAATGATTCGGGAAGCGATTGTACCGCAGCTCTACCTTGCAGTCATTGCCCTCTTCGGGTTTATTGTATGGGGCAGGGAGTTCTCTGCCGGACTCCTGAGGGATTAAATGTTTAAGGATATTCTTTTGAAACTTGCAGAAGGAGGGGTTGCAGTCCCCCTGCTTGCTGCCGATCTTGGCATCTCTCTTGATCAGCTCCGTGAACGGCTCAGGATGATGGAGCATATGGGCTATATCGCCGGGGATATCGCATGCACCCCCGGAGAACCATCCCCGCTCTGCGCATGTTGCAGCGGGTGCAAGTGTAGTTCTAAGGAGCTGCCCATGCGTTTTCTCCTGACTGAGAAGGGGCGGCGCCTGATCCGCTCCTAAACCGGGAGCAGCAGGTTCCAGGAATAGAGCCATACAAGGAACAGGATTGCCACAGCTCCGATGAACACCCCATCAATCTCTCTCTTCTGCCTGTTCCGGATAATATGGAGGATCAGGCATGACGTCAGCACCAGAGTGGCAGCCGGTATGCAGCGTATCGCACCAAATCCGGGCGGGAGACCAAAGAGTATGCCGACTATCCTGATAGTGCCAAAGAAGAGGAGCATGAAGAGGATCGCCGTTCCTGAAACAAGGGCGATCAGGATGTATCCCTGCTTCTGAAATGGATCGGTCGTTTCAATTGCCCGTTTTCCACCGATGACTGCCCCGGAGAGGAAGACTCCTGCAAAGAAGAGGAGGAGGAGATAGTTAAGGTGCGGATCCCAAGGCCAGCCTGCCCGCTTCCAGCCAATCGAAGGGATGCTGTCCATAAACATCCAGTTTTCACCTTCTGTTTCTGCGAAGACAAGCTTTTCATAGGTATTCACCCCTACAAAATAGCCCGGCTCCACCTCCTGAAATACAGAATCTCCGATCCTTATCCTGTCACCATCCGAATGAACCTGTATCGACAGCTGCTCCCGTCCGATTATGAGCAGTATCCTTTCAAATCCGGCTACAGGAGCACGTGATGAGATGTATGTTCCTGCATAGGCCCTTGTTGATTCCTCCCGGTATGGAAAGGGCTCTTCTTCCTCTGCACGGAGATATGTGTCGAGGAAGGTATGCAGAAGCAGAAACCGCTCAGCCGATCCTCCTGCTCCTGTATAGCAGATAAAGATCCCGAGATTCTCTTCAGGGACAAGGGCAAGAAGGGCGGAGGTTCCGGGAACATCCCCGGCATGCCAGAGAACCCGTCTCTCTCCATGGGAGCGCTCAAAAAAGCCTCCACGGGTGATCCCTGAAAGCCGTTCGTCATGGGAGAAGATCCGGGGATGGGCGTCTTCTCCTGCTTCCAGTGCATGGATCATATAGAGCCCCATATCATGCGCAGTCGTATGCATACCACCGGCCGGGGGATACCGTGAGTAGATAGGGATGCCTTCGGTGAGGACTGTACCGGGGGATCTGGCTGAGAGATGATCCGGGAGGGGTTCACGTACTGTTGTTGCCTCCATCCCGATTGGGGTGAGAATCTCCCGCTCGATATATTCCTGGTAGGAGGTGCCGCTCGCCTCCCCGATCACCGCTCCGGCGAGGAGAGCGCCGATATTCGAGTATGAGGCGATCCTGCCCGGTTCACGAACCCGCACCGGCTGCGTTTTTGTATAGGTTTCAAATGCGGGGAGTATCTCGAGAGGATTCTGTGTGAAGATACCGACTGCCACTTCATCCAGGCCGGATGTATGGGTCATCAGGTGATTGAGCGTTATTGGTTCGGCATAGGTCTCCGGGATCACTGGTCCCGGCAGGAACAGATTGAGATCCGAATCGAGATCGAGCAATCCCTGATCTGCCAGCCGGAGTGCCGCCTCCCAGGTGAAGAGTTTTGTGACTGAACCGATCGGAAGGAGTGTATCCTCAGGATCGAGCGGATAGCTCCCGTCAGCATCTGCGAATCCGTATCCGAGGAGAGCGACTATCTCTTCATCAGCGACAACTGCAATAACCGCACCGGATATATCCGGATCCCGGAGATCTTCTGCCAGATGTGCGGTGAAGAACTCCTCAAGGCTCTCTTCCTCAAGTGCTGCTGTGATCCCGCATACCCCGGCGAGGAGAATGAGTGAGAGGAGGAGAGCCCGGATCATATCCTCTTCCCGACCGCTTCTTCATCAAAGGCGGTGACTATCCGGATCGATCGCACCATACACGCTCCACTTGTCCTGAGCCATAAAAAAGGGTATGGGTACTCTTGAGAAGCATTATCGATAACAATCGCATACCCAGTATACATGACTGATGTACAGAGTGGACAGAAGGTTCTCCTGAAGACGACGATGGGGGATATCACCATCGAGCTCTTTGATGACATGCCGGTGACAGCCGGGAACTTTGCAAGCCTTGTGAAGAAGGGTTTTTATGACGGGATCGTCTTTCACCGTGTGATTGCCGGATTCATGATCCAGGGCGGCGATCCAAAAGGCACAGGTACCGGCGGACCCGGATACACCATCAAAGATGAGTTCTCGCCAAAGAGGAAGAATCTCCGCGGGACGATTGCAATGGCAAACGCCGGACCAAACACCGGCGGCAGCCAGTTCTTCATCAACCTGGTTGACAACACCTACCTCGATTCAAAGCACCCGGTATTCGGGCAGGTTGTAGATGGAATTCAGGTTGTCAATGCCATCGGCAAGACGAAGACCGGTGCCAATGATCGTCCAAAGCCGGAAGTGAAGATCATCTCGGCAACGCTTGTCTGAATAATCATTCCCTCTCTTTTTTCATCAGCAGGGTGGCGATCCCTGCGATTGCTTCTGTGAGCGGACTATCCTCTCCGGCTGTGAGTTCTGTCAGTTCTTTCTGTCCCGGGAGCCTTTCATCATACGGAAGCCGGAAAACCTCTGCAAAAAGGTCTGTATCTCCGAGAATCTCACGGGATCTCTGGAACTCATCTTCATTCCGAATTTTGTTGATGACAAGGAACCGGTTTTGAATGCCAAGTTCGCCTGCGAGTTCGGCGGTCCTGCATGCAGTTCTGAGTGCCTGTTCGGTTGGCTCGGATACTGCGATCAGGTGCGAAAAGCCCCTGCCAAGCCCACGTCCGAAATGCTCAAGTCCGGCCGGGGTGTCCATCAGGATCGCCTCACCATCCTTTACGCGAACCTGCCTCGCGATACTCCTGATGATGGTATTCTCAGGGCAGAGGCAGCCGCCACCGGCAGAGTCCACAGTTCCCATGACGAGGAGGCCTATTCCGTCTGCTCTTCTGGTACCACAGCGGGTGACGATATCCGAGAGATCGGGGTTGAGATTAATGATCCCTCCGGATCCGACCTTCTCCTCAAGATAAGCCCTGTTCTTTGTTACCGGTACAATCTCAGCGGAAGAGAATCCCAGTGAATACGCGAGATCTTCCTGTGGATCGGAATCGATCGCAAGCACTGAGAGGCCTCTTCGTCTTAATTCACCTGCAAGGAGGGCGGTGAAGGTGGTCTTCCCGACACCACCTTTTCCGGTGACGATCACCCGGAGACCGGATAAAGGCCCCTGTATTCTCCGTCTTCTCAGCTGAGCCGGCTGTTTCATCTCAGATGCCAAGCGCCTTCCTCTTCTCTTCAATATGCGTGATGATCAGTTCTGCTGCCTTCAATGGATCGGGCTCGACTGCAAACTTCGCATTCACCACGCCTTCAAGTCCGTTGGTCAGGAGATCGATAACAGCGGGGCTTCCGCTGATATTCGGCATCGGTCCAAGCACGGTGTAGACACCCGATGCAACAAAGTATGATCCTATGGATACCGCCTTCTGCGAATACCATTCTGGTGCCGCACCCGCGACCGGGAGCTGGTGGATACCAACGCCGAGATTGTTTGCAAGAGCTGCCAGAAGGACAAGGATTCGTGAGCAGTCTACGCAGGAGCCCATGTGGAGCACCGGCGGTATGCCGACTGCTTTGCAGATCCCTTTCAGGCCGTCCCCTGCGAGGAAGCATGCATCGGGTGTGAGGAGGCCTGCTTTTCCTGATGCAACAGCGGCACACCCGGTTTCGACACAGAGGATATCATGCTTGATCAGCTCCTTTGCAAGGGTTACATGGCCATAGTCATGCTTGATCTTTGGGTTATTGCATCCTACAATCCCCACCGCACCTCTGATCTTCCCGCTTGCGATCGCATCGACAAGCGGCTGGAGCGTTCCGCCGAGTGCCTTTGTAATCGCTTCCACCGAGAAGCCTGCAGTCACTGCAACGGGTTTTCCCGGTATGAAGATCCTCTCAGGAATCCTGTTTTTAAAGTTCTCAACCGCTGTCCTGACGATTATTTCGGCGGCTTCAATGGCATTCTCTGGCGAGAATCCGACATAATAGGATCCGGGTATCTTTGCTTTTGGGCTTGTTGAGATGATCTTTGTATGGAAGCAGCTTGCGGTTCGTGGGAGTGATGGGAAGATACACTGGTAATCCACGATCATCGCATCAAGCGCACCTGTTGCGATCACAAGCTCCTGGTTGAAGTGGTTCCCTGCCATCGGGATGCCGCGCCGCATCAGCAGTTCATTGCCGGTACAGCAGAGGCCGATGAGGTTGATGCCGGTTGCCCCGTTCTTCTTTGCCATGGCCTGCATTGCCTCGCTCTCCGCAGCTTCAACGATCATCTCCGATAACATCGGGTTATGGCCATGGAGCGTGATATTGACCTGATCCTCCTTGATGACGCCGAGGTTCATCATCGACTCAACAGGTGTCGGTGTACCGAAGAGGATGTCGGATACCTCTGTCCCGATCATCGATCCGCCCCAGCCGTCTCCAAGTGCGGTTCTCAGACCATGGAGGAGCATGTTGGCGTAGTGTGCCCCGACACCCATGTGGACGCGGTGCATCGCCTCAACGATCTCCCGGTCAATGCCACGCGGCAGGATCCCTGCCTGCTCCCAGATGGCGTATGTGGCATCCGGGGCACGGCGGCAGAGTTCTAATTCACCTTTGATCGTCCCGAACTCCTCAAGGAAAGCAAGAGCAAGATCGTGGGCCACCTCGATTGCCGCACGGTCAGTCGGGATATTGTACTCTTCTGCAATGGCAAACAGCTTTTCAGTGTCCTTAATAGTATAGCCGCTGCCTTCTCCTTTACCTACAAGCAATAGCGTTTCTGCAATTTCCCTCCCATGATCGGAATGGGCGGCTGCACCAGTTGTGAGCATATCAAGCAGATTCCGGGCGACGATCAGATCTGCATCTGCTCCGCAGACGCCCCGCACGCGGTTCCGTTCGGGGATGATCCGGCACGGCCCCATCGTACACCTGCTGCAGGAGAGGCCGGTTGAACACCATTTGCACTGCGGCTCCTGCATCTCGCTCCTGTCCCATACGGTCTCTATACCTTCTTTCAGGCAGTGCTCAATGGTCTTCTTGGCCAGCTCATCGATCGACCGCTCCTCCACCTTCTCGTGAATCACTTTTGGGTTCATGAGCGACATCTTTGCCCGATCCATCTCACAGGTTTCAATCTTTTCACCTACAAGCTGCGGTTTTGGCTTTTTTGTTTTATCAGACAATTTAATCCACTCCAGACTGGTGAGATGCACCTTCGTCATCTCTTAGCGATGAAAGAGCGCATGGGCTCTTATAGATAACGGTCAGGGCGAGAGGGGGCGGCGATGTGTGACAGATCTGTACCTTTTGCATATAATACAGAAAGAGGGAATCCTGAAACAGATGAATTGTGTCAAAAAGGTGATTCAGGCCAGGGCCGGGACTCGAACCCGGGTCAAAGGATCCACAGTCCTATAGGATGTCCAGCTACCCTACCCTAGCATAAATGCTCATTATAATTGATGGTAAACATTATTTAACCTAACGGATTGCCCCCAGCCAGTCTCTCATACCAGATTCATAAAGGACTCTCAAAAGAATATTAATACTCCGAATGCGTTATAGACTATCACTTTTCGGGGTTATCCGGTATATAACGGCTTTTCGGAGGGAGATGGAGAAATGGCAAAGAAGAATATCAGAACACCGATCGTCTGTGTACTCGGCCATGTCGACCACGGCAAGACATCGCTTCTGGATAAGATCCGGGGCTCCCAGGTTGTTGACTCGGAAGCCGGAGCCATCACCCAGCATATCGGGGCAACACTGATACCTATTGAATCAATACGCGAGATGAGCGGGGTTTCGGCTGCAACCGAGATCAATATCCCCGGTCTCCTCTTCATCGACACTCCCGGCCACCGTGCCTTCACCACCCTCAGGGCACGGGGCGGCGCACTAGCGGAGATTGCCATCCTTGTTATTGATATCAATGAGGGGTTCAAGCAGCAGACCCAGGAAGCCCTCCAGATCCTGAAAAACTGCAAGACTCCGTTTGTCATTGCGGCAACGAAGGTGGATCGGATCCCCGGATGGCGGGTTCATCCAAACGAACCCTTCCAGAAGACATTTGCCAAACAGAATGAAAGGGTGCAGGGTATCCTTGAGACCCGCCTTTATGAGCTTGTTGGCACACTCTCGGATCTCGGGTTTAATTCGGAACGCTACGATCGCGTCAGGGATTTTGCACGCAATATTGCCATTGTCCCGTCTTCGGGGATCACCGGCGAGGGTGTGCCGGATCTCCTGATGGTGATGATCGGCCTTGCCCAGCGGTACCTTACCGAGTCGCTCAGGATCACTGCTGAGGGTCCCGGACAGGGAACTGTGCTTGAAGTGAAGGAGGAGCGGGGCCTTGGGATGACCCTTGACCTGATCCTCTATGATGGTACCCTCTCGGTCGGCGATGAGATTGCTGTTGCCGGATCAAACGGGTGTATCGTCACAAAGATCCGCTCACTCCTAAAACCGAGGCCGATGAAGGAGATCTTAATCGAGGATCGGTTCGAACGGGTGAAGTCCGTGACCGCGGCAGCCGGAATCAAGCTCTCTGCCCCAAATCTTGATGACGTGATCTCGGGATCGCCCCTCAGGGCAGTCAAAGGAAACCGGCAGGAGGTGATCGATGCAATCGATGCCGAGATGCAGGATGCAAACATCTCCCTCTCGGGCATTGGGATCAGTATCAAAGCCGATACGATCGGGGCGCTGGAGGCGCTCTCAAAAGAACTGGAGGCAAAGGAGATCGAGATCATGCGTGCCGATGTGGGTCCTGTCAGCAGGCATGATATCATCGAGCTTGAGACGATGCGCGATCCTCTCCATAAGGTGATCCTCTGCTTCAATACCGATATCCTTCCCGATGTCTCCGAGATGCTGAAAGATAGCCGGTATTCAGATATCGTCGTCTTCTCCGGGGATATCATCTACCGGGTTATTGATGATTATACTGAATGGCGCGATGAGCAGATCAGGCGCCAGAAGGCCCAGCAGTTTGAAGCGGTGGTCATGCCTGCAAAGTTCCAGCTCCTCCCCAACTGTGTCTTCAGGCAGAGCGGGCCTGCTGTTGTCGGGGTACGGATTCTCGCCGGACTTCTCAGGCCGAAGGTTGACCTGATGGCACCTGACGGCCGCACTGTCGGGTCGATCAAGATGATGCAGGATAAAGGGGAAACTGTCACCGAGGCGAAAGAAGGGATGGAGATCGCCGTCTCAATAGATGGCCCGACGGTTGGCAGGCAGATCAATGTCGGGGATACGCTCTATGTCCAGATCCCTGAGCGGCATGTGAAGGTGCTTGAGACCGAGATGCTCTCTCATATTAATATCAGTTCCCAGGAAGCCCTCTCTGAGTATGCAATGATCAGGAGGAAGGAGAATCCGTTCTGGGGTAAGTAGTATAAACCCGGACACTCAAACAATATGGGTACTTCGGTTTCGAAATAGAACGAGGAGTTGTTTCAATACATGGTTGATTTAAAAATTGTTGTATCAGACCCACAGACCGGCCACTCCTACAATACTGTAGCTGGTGGAGGTGCTGCTGGTGCCTTTATCGGAAAGGCAATTTCGGCCCAGATAGATGGTAACGCAATCGGTCTTGCCGGGTATCGCGTTGAGATCACCGGAGGCAGTGACAAAACCGGAATTCCCGCACGAAAGGGGCTTCCAGGCTCTTCCCGCCGCCACCTCCTTATTGGAGGCGGTATCGGCTTTAATCCGACAAAGAAGGGTGAGCGGAGACGAAAGACCGTCCGCGGATCAGAGATCACACAGGACTTTGTCCAGATCAATGTGAAGGTCGTCGAATACGGAACTACTCCTCTTGCTGATATCTTTAAACCAAAAGAAGAGAAGGCTGAAGAGTAAGCCTCTTCTCTATCCTGTTTTTTCTGGCGAATTTTCTATGAGCTGACTGATGAGTTCGGCTCTGTACTTCCCGGAAGGTACCTTGTATCTCCGGGCAAGGATCACGACTGCCGCTTCAGGCATCAGGTTGCCATGGAACGAATCTGAAATGATCCTGTTCATCTCGGCGTAGATCGATTTTGTATCGGCTCCTGCCTTCTGTGCGATCTCAGCAACGAGCCGTTCAACCGGATCATGTTTTTCAAGCACCCCGGCTGAAGGCTTGAAGCCAAGCGGGATCTCCACTTCGGCGGGATCGAATGCAGGCACCCAGGCACCCTCCACAAGGGTGATCAGCCCCTCGTCACGTGCCCGTTCGAGAAGGAGCGCAGCCTGATCCTTATTCATCCATTTTCGGTCGATTGAGATGTAATAGATGAACTCAACCTTTTGAAGCCGCTCTTTTCTCAGATGCCTGAAGGCTGCTGCCACGACTGTTTTGAGGCTCAACTGAGTGCACCTTTCAGCAGGTTCTTCAGATCCAGTGAGTCGATCTCGCCTGATCTCCCCTCATGGACGATGAAGCATTCAATCCTGCCTCCCTTGTCATCAATTCTGAGGAGGAACGTATAGTCTGCTGCGGGATACCGCCCGTCACCTTTTAAGAGGGTGTCTCTCACCCTGAACGTGAAGTCTGCCCGCTCACTGATTCCTCTCAGGAACTCGTTGTCTGTTCTGACAGGTTCAAAGCCTGTCTTCTCCGAGGCGATCTCAACTTTTATCTCACGTTTGAAGAGGCCGAGGTCAGTCCTGAAATTCGTCTGCTTTCCATCCATCCTGCATATCGAGGAGATTGCACGGGAGAATGGAACATCGTGATCGAAGGCGAGATCACAACGGTTTGGAAACTGGTAGGAGATACGACGCATAATACTCGTATATGGGACGATACAGGGCTTAAACTCTCTCCCCAAATGGCAGATGAGCCTTCGCCGGATACCGATCTCCGATCATATCGATGGATCTCCGGTTGATTGACAGCTCCCGTAAAAGAGAATGAAAAAAGAAAATTATGGGATTATTCGATCAGAACGGCGTTGACTGTTCCGTCCTGGCTTGGGCGGGAGATGATCTGGGCGCGCCCGATCTCTGTCTTTATGATCGCGCCTTTCGTGAGAAGATTTCTCCGGACATAGTTCGGGTTTGCGGCATTTGACTCGACCTTCTCAATGGCGACCTTCTTTGTAATTCCTGTCTTTCTGTCTGAGACAGAAGCGAATTCTGCACGGAGTGCCCGTACCTTGCTGTTGCCGCCACGGGTGCGGATGATGCGGATGCGGGTGGTTCCGACGACGGTGTCTGCCGGAGATCTTCCGATCTCAAAACGCTTCTTACCTTGTGCGGAATGGTAACGTCCGCCAGATGGTTTTCGAACTGATCTTCCTTGCCAGAGCATTGATTCTCCTCGTATCTGATAGTATCTCGCGTATGGGTTTTCCCAAGTGGAGTTCTCTATATATCACTTTACGAGATATTTAAGTTTGGGTTCTTCTGTGACCGGCTATTCAGCAAGGATGGCATCGAGGAGTGCCTCCGTACCATCGCCGGTCTTCAGGTTTGTCCGGAATATTGGCATTTCCGGGTTGTATTTTCGGATGTCCGCTTCCATCCTATCAAGGTTGGATCCCACAAGCGGCGCAAGATCGACTTTGTTGATGACTGCTATGTCGCCACCCCGAAACATCATCGGATGCTTGTTGACGACATCATCGCCTTCTGTTGAGCTGATGACGATGATCCTCTTCTCTGCACCGAGCTGGAAGTCTGTCGGGCAGACCATGTTCCCCACATTCTCGATGAAGAGGATGTCGATATCGTCAAGGGGGAGATGTTGAAGGCCATGTTCGACAAGATGCGCGTCCAGATGGCATTCTTTTCCGGTATTTGCATTATATGCCGGGATGCCGGTCTTCACAATCCGCTGAAAATCGTCATCGCCATAGACATCGCCTGCAATGGCTCCCGGCGAGAGTCCACGCGCACGCAGAAGCGGCACCAGCTTCTCAATGAGCGCGGTCTTTCCGGAGCCAATGGCTCCGAGGAGATCAAAGGCCCTGATGCCGTGGTCTTTGAGGTGGCGTGCATTTGCCCCGGCAAGACGGGTATTCCCATCAAAAATATCTTTCTCCATATGGATGTCGATATGATGCATAGAGGTACTTGGCGTGATCTGTTTATAGGTTCATCGCGAATCTAGTAGGTATGGGAACGCGCCGGATCCTGTACCCCTGTTACTTCAACCACTCCCTGACACGTGCCGAAGGGAGAAGAGTTGATCGTGAGCATGCACTGAAGTCTCCAAAAATCCAGGATATTGAGCGTGCCGCCCGGAGAACTGGTGCCACCAATGTTGTGATTGAGCCAAACTCCCACCCTGCACACTGGTTCAGGAGAGAAGGCCGTGTTGTCCTTGAGTGGAAAGGGAGCAAGGAATCGCTGATCAAAAAGGTTGCACAAAAAATGGTGGAGAAATCATGATCGGCATGTACGATTTCCACTGCCACAGCACCCTCTCTGACGGCGATATGCTTCCCATCGAGATGGTCCGGAGGATGGCGGTTCTTGGCTATTCAACTGTTGCCATCTCGGATCACGTCGATGCGACCAACCTTCTGGAGGTGATCGGTGCTGTCAACCGCCTGAAGAAGTCTGCGTCGCTCTTTGATGTCAATCTCCTCTGTGGCGTTGAGATCACCCATGTGCCTCCGGAAGAGATCACGGGAATTGCGCGTGAGGCAAAGGAGATGGGGGCAGATGTCGTTCTTGTGCATGGTGAGACGGTCGTCGAGCCGGTGGCTCCGGGAACAAATCACGCAGCGGTCTCCTGCCCGGATGTTGATATTCTTGCACATCCCGGCCTGATCTCTCGTGAAGATGCACAGATTGCAGCAGATCACGGGGTATATCTTGAGATCACGTCAAGGAACGGGCATAACAGGACAAATGGCCATGTCGTTATGGTAGGACGCGAGCTCGGCTGCGAACTGATCGTACAGTCTGATGCCCATGAACCGCGTGATCTCCTCAATAAGGAAAGCAGGTGGCTTGTTGCCCGTGGTGCGGGTCTTACCGAAGAGGAGGCTCTCCGGGTGCTCAGCCCCGAGAGAAGTATATTCCACCGCTTCTGACTTTTATAGGTTGTCGATACTTTTATATGGTATTGGCAACTCATATATAATTATATAAAGGTTCCGAATTGTATTCGGATCTCCCGTTTGAGGCTGAAACTTGAAATTTGCAGGTCGGATACATCGTAATTGTAGTGATCGTCTTCTGGTTGCCACGTGTGACGCGGGACAGCTGCCCCCCCTCTTCTGTGATGTGGTGGACAGCCGTATGAAACCGGTTGGGCGGATCGTTGATTTATTTGGAAATATTGCTGCTCCCTATGCGACGATTGTATGCCAGAACGATTGTCGTGTCCTGGAAGGGGAGAAGCTCTTTGTGAAGGAGAAGGTGAACAAATGCAGGAGATAGAGAAGTTAAAACAGCTAAAATCCGAGAGAGAAGCACAGAAATTACGCCAGAAAGAGGTGGTTGTCGAGAAGCAGAAGCACGAGGAGCATATCCAGACGGTCTGCCCCGAGTGTGGAGGCAGGCAGCTCATCCACGATTATGAGCGGGCCGAACTCGTCTGCCAGGGATGCGGGCTTGTGCTTGATGACGACTTCATCGACCGTGGTCCCGAATGGCGTGCATTTGACCATGACCAGCGGATGAAGCGTTCCCGTGTCGGTGCACCGATGACCTTTACCATCCACGACAAGGGTCTTTCGACGATGATCGACTGGAGGAACCGTGACAGCTACGGCCGTGCCATCTCCTCGAAGAACCGTGCACAGCTGTACCGTCTCAGGAAATGGCAGCGGCGTATCCGTGTCTCGAATGCAACCGAGCGGAACCTCGCATTCGCCCTCTCCGAACTTGACAGGATGGCATCTGCCCTCGGTCTTCCACGAAACGTCCGTGAAACCGCAGCGGTCGTCTACCGTGATGCTGTTGACAAGAACCTGATCCGTGGCCGTTCAATAGAAGGTGTTGCAGCAGCAGCCCTCTATGCAGCCTGCCGCCAGTGCAGTGTGCCACGTACCCTTGACGAGATTGCCGAGGTATCCCGTGTATCGAGGAAAGAGATCGGCAGGACATACCGGTTCATCTCCCGTGAACTCGGTCTCAAGCTCCTCCCTACCTCCCCGATCGACTATGTGCCGAGATTCTGCTCGGGCCTGACCCTGAAGGGTGAGGTGCAGAGCCGTGCCGTTGAGATCCTCAGGCAGGCAGGAGAGCGTGAACTGACGAGCGGACGGGGGCCGACCGGTGTTGCGGCTGCCGCCATCTATATCAGCTCGATCCTCTCGGGCGAGCGGCGGACCCAGCGTGAGGTTGCCGAGGTTGCGGGCGTCACCGAGGTCACGATTCGGAACAGATATAAGGAACTGGCAGAGAAGTTAGATATAGAGATAATTCTCTAATTTTTTTGCCAGGGGCTCGTAGATCAGGGGTAGATCGCTACGTTCGCAACGTAGAGGCCGCGGGTTCAAATCCCGCCGGGTCCATTCGTTTTCTCTCTTTATTTTTTAAAAATGGGTTTTCAATCGCTTTTTTTCTTCCAGTTACCTGTTTCTTCGTCTTTCTCATATTTGTTCTTTACAGCAGCCCAGGCAACCCGATGCGCAGTTTCTTCACGGGATGCATCATTCCGCCTTTTCTCAGGGTCGCGATATTCGTCCCATGCGTTGTTAAAAGCCGCCATATATATCTCCTGAGCATGATTGGGGAGATTATCTTTT
Source organism: Methanocalculus sp. MC3 (assembly GCF_054767395.1). NCBI lineage: Archaea > Methanobacteriati > Methanobacteriota > Methanomicrobia > Methanomicrobiales > Methanocalculaceae > Methanocalculus > Methanocalculus sp. MC3. The sequence goes on along the minus strand of NZ_BAABMP010000005.1, from coordinate 242,776 downwards.
ACAGAATCTGGTAACTCATCAATGTTTTTGTATGGCATTATCGATCAACTCCTCTTTCATCCCCGTTAGGAAAGAATGGGTTGATAAATATTTCGGTGAAAAGAGCGCTTGAATGCTATTATTTCTGTAAAAAAAAGGGTTTTCAGGGAGCTACTTCTGCCCTGCCATCCAGGAATGCCTTCTCATTGATCGGGATCGTCTTCTTCGGAACACACCGCCTGACCCCTTCAAGGAGCGATTCAAGGCCGAGGGGGATGGTGTGGGATGCTGCACCGAGAAGGGCGATATTTGCAGCCAGAGGGCTTCCTGCCGCGGTTGCAATCGCGGTTGCGTCAACAATTGATACCTTCCATCCCTTCAGCATGCCGATGATGTCGTCCTCTGTGGGTGGTGCCTGCCCTGAGGTGAAGGTGGATGTCGGGAGGACGAGCTGGTTGTTCACGATCATCTCTCCACCCTCTTTCAGGAAATGCCGGTACCTGACCGCTTCCAGAAGATCAAAGGCGATCAGAAGATCTGCTGTTCCCGGTACGATGAGCGGGCCGAACCCGCAGTCGATCCGGATCTGGCTCTCGACCGAGCCGCCTCTCTGGGCCATGCCATGCGTCTCTGCTCCCCGAACGCTCCGTCCCTCGACAAGGCATGCCTCCCCGAGTACGTTTGAGGCGAGGATCGTCCCCTGGCCGCCGATGCCGACGATCATGATGTCAAAACCCGTCTTCATCTCTTCACCTCCCGCCGGATCGCACCCGCAGGACAGATGTCGGCACAGACCGCACATCCGCTGCAGAGGTCGTTTATGGATGCCTTCTCATCATGGAACTCGATTGCCGGGCATCCGTATTTGACGCAGAGCTGGCAGCCGGTGCAGGTCTCGGTCTCCACCATGAAGCGGCGGCGTTTCATCCCTTCGCGTTTGGCAACGATGATGCAGGGCTGGCGGGCGATGATCACCCGGACGCCCTTCTCCTCTTTTGCCTTCTTCATCGTATCGAGCAGGAGCGTGAGATCATAGGGATCGACCGTCTCGACAAATGATACGCCGCAGGAGCGGCAGAGTGCTTCAAGTGAGAGCGGGGGGCTGTCCACGCCGCATGCAGTCTTTCCGGTATTCGGGTTTGGCTGGTGTCCGGTCATCGCGGTGATCCGGTTGTCCAGGATGACCACGACCATATCCGCACCATTATAGACTGCGTTGATGAGCCCGTTTACGCCTGTATGGAGGAAGGTCGAGTCACCGATGGTGCAGACCACATCGCGCTCCTCTCCACAGAGATTGATCCCGCTTGCAACGGTGATGGATGCGCCCATGCAGATGGTGGTATCGACTGCGCCGAGCTGGAGGCCGAGCGTATAGCACCCGATATCGCTTGGAAAGATCCCGTCTTTGAAGACCTTCTTCATCGAATAGAAGGTGGATCGGTGCATACAGCCTGCACAGAGGATAGGGGGCCTTACCGGGAGGTTCTCTGCCGGGGTGACAGCAGGATAGAGCTCGCCGCTGATAAATCCGGCCTTCTTCAGCGCACCTGCGATGACTGCCGGGGAGAATTCGCCCTCATAGGGGAGATAGCCGTTCTTCTTGCCATAGATCGCCTGGTCGCAGGCAACTTCGAGGACAGCTCCTTCAATAACAGGCATCATCTCCTCGATCACCAGGATCTCGGTATGAGCGGAGACGAATGCCCTGAGCCATTCTTCATCAATCGGATATGCCCCGATTGTGGCGATTGAGACATCATCCGGGACGACTTCACGGGCATAGGCGGCACTGATCCCGCCGGCGATCACTGCTTTTGTGCCCCGGATGATCTGTGTATTGAAGCCCTCTTCGATGAGCCGCTTCTTTATGCCGGGCTGTTTCTCATTCAAAAGCCTGTGCAGGATCCGGGTATGTGCGGGGATGACGACATACTGCCTTGGATTTTTGGTGAATGTTCCGACACGGTGTTCGGTTGCCAGCTCACCGAGTGCGATATCGCCCTTGCTGTGGCAGATCCGGGTGGTGGGGCGGACCATCACGGGAAGGCCGAACTCTTCGGAGAGGCCAAATGCCCGCTTCATCCCGTCATGCGCCTCCTGTATCCCCGAGGGGTCGATACAGGGAATCTTTGCAAATCCTGCATAGATCCGCGAATCCTGTTCGTTCTGTGAGCTGTGGGCAAAGGGATCGTCTGCTGCCAGCAGCACAAAGCCGCCGGTGACGCCTGTGTAGCTGCTCGTCATCAGGGGATCAGCTGCAACATTGACGCCGACATGCTTCATCGTCACAAGGGCGCGGCACCCGCACCAGGCAGCTCCAAGGGCATTCTCGAATGCGACCTTCTCATTTACCGACCATTCCAGGTGGGGGATCTCATCTGCTACCGTTCTCAGGCTTTCAATGACTTCAGATGATGGTGTTCCCGGATAACCGCTGACAAAATCAACGCCCGCTTCCCTGCATGCGTGTGCGATTGCAAGGTTTCCGAGGAGATATTTTCGTTCCATGTCTTCCTCCGGCTCGCTTAATGGTACATGTGTCGTCCTCTCACCATAAATAACAAAACGTTCGGAAATGTACCGGAACCTCAATCCCGGGGGGTGTGATCTTCCGAAGCCCGGCAGAAGGAAATTGACAATCTATAAATGCAGTAACTGAGAATGTATTAAGGTAACATCTGGGCCCGTAGCATAGCCCGGTGGTGCGCTCGGCTGATAACCGAGAGGTCATGCGTTCGAATCGCATCGGGCCCACTTTTCTTTTTCTTGTTCGATCGAATTGCTATTGCTTATATTCTCTGAGCATAGAATGTCTCTATGGATTCGCGGCAATCTCTACTCATCATCATCGGTGCGATCGCCTGTATTGCGTCTGCATTCATTGATATCTTCCTCGCTCTTGGTGTTGCAGTTGTTGTTGGCGTCGTGTATATGATGCTCTGGATCATGCAGGATGCGGCATACCTGCCTCATGTTGTCTGCTCGCTGTCTGAAGATGCAAAGTCAATAATCGTTCGAAATATCGGGACCGCACCCGCCAGAAAGATCCATGTCGCACTTGTTCCGCTTGATATCGAATTTGATTTCAAAGAGATCCAGCCTGATGAAGAGGAGATCTTCACGCTCGAAAAGATGATTCAGCAGGCGAAGGTGGTTGTCAGGTATTCACCTGTGGAGAGCGACTCGGTTATTGAGAACTCATATCCGATCTCAAGTGTTGACGGAGCAGCATATGATCCCCTCAAACCGATGTTCCCGATCTTTGGATGGAAAAAATAAGGGAAATTATTCTTCTTTTTGCTGGATGAAGGCGAGTGTTGTGTCAAGTGCCACAACCAGCTCTTCCTGCAGGTTTCCATAGTCGTGGAGTGCCCGGTAGAGCATGAAGAGCAGCTCAGGCCCATAGAGATCGATTGCTTCTCCGGGTGTGAGCAGGTTTAGGTAGCTGTCGATGATGAACCCGTCATCAGAATACATGAGTTCTGCAAGGACCCCATCCTCGGTGAGGAGGCAGAACTGTTTCTGCACCGACTTCTTCGGATCATCGGGCCGGTAGTGTACCGGCTCTTCCGCCCGGCCGATGACGATCATCTTCTTCTCATAATGCACAGTGTCATAGAGCTCACCCTTTGCATCCTGCTTGCTCCTCTCAAGGAACTGGTTTCCAAGAGTTCCGACAAGCGGGGTTGCGAGGCTTGCCATCTTCTCAAGAAGTCCTGAGAGATCTGAGAGTATCTCTGTTTCCAGTGTCCCTCTCCTCTCTCCAAGCTCCGCTATCGTCTCGGTGAGACGGGTAAAGCCTTCCTCGATTATGGTATCCATGGTTTATGCCTCCTGAAACTTTCGTGTACTATTGATAGACTCCGTCTGATATGGTTCTTCTGATTCCCGGATCAACTGAAGCTTCTAAACGTCCTTTGCTCCCGTGTGAGCGTGTTTGTGCTCATAATTTTGCCCAGACAGCCTTTTAGCTACAAGAGTACTGGCTTTTTCCCAGATGTCGAGCCTGAGAAGGAGGAAGATCGCTATGATGCCGAGAATGGCAACTCCGTATATTCCCGTTCCAAACGAGTTTATCATATCTGACGGATACGAGAGATACAGCCATGCAAGTGGCTCCATGGTATCCGTGATCAGGTGCAGTATGACTGCAATCCAGACACTCCCTGTTTTCAGGACTGCAATGGAATAGAAAACTCCCATCACGATTGCGAAGAGAATCATTATACTATTACCGAGTATTGGCTGGCCAGGATAGTTCATCCCCATCAGGATCAAGCCGCTGTGCCATAGGCCCCAGATTATCCCGATCACTATCACTCCCTTCAATCCTCCGAGGATAGTAAATAGTCGATCCTGCAAGTAGATTCTCCATCCATACTCTTCACCGAAGTAGAACTGCCATCCTACCAGAAAACCGATGAATAAATTAATACAAAGGGCTGTGGTAAACGCCTCGAGGCTGAATTCCAAAATGGGATCCCCGGAATTGGAGATATGATTCAGGAAATAGACTGCAAAAAAGAGCATCCCGAAGAGGACGGGAATGATGCCGTACCATTTCGGGCCGTGTCCGAAGGATAGTCCGGCGGGGTAGAGCTCTTCCCGACTCTTTTGTACGAGGTTCATTGCAATCAGAATCAGGACGCTGATGGATGAAACAATAATGGAGAGGGTGGGCATGAACCGGTAGATCGGCAGTTCAAAGAGTGTAACCGCTAAGATCGGTGATATGCCCATCTCCCAGAGAAATACTGCGGCATTGATAAAGACGAGTGCAAAAAACAGCTTTACAGATGGCGAAAGGGTTTGATCCCGGAAGATACAGATACAGAATATTGCCACCAATGCAGGTATCATCATCTGGACGAGGGTGCTGTAGGGTGGAACATTATTGATTGTCCCAAATGCAAGGATAAGCCAGAGATTGTAGGCATATGTGAGAAAAAAAGTGATGCCTATGAATGTAATAAGTTCTTTATGGATTCTCCTTATCCTTCCCTGTTCAGAAAGTGGTGAATTCATAGTTATACTCCTATGAGATCGTATTCTCTGGTATGAGTTTACCTTTATAAAAGTTCTGATCCCCTCATTGTCATACACCTTTACCTGAAGGTTCGGATGGGTAGTTCTCTCTCAAAAAAACTCTCTGGTTGATTATTTTCTGTTTTTGTTTGAAATTGGATGAGAAAAAAAGTGAGTATTGTGGCTCAGAGGATCTCAACGAGGGTGATGGTAAACGTCAGATCCTCTCCTACAAGGCGGTGGTTCTGGTCGATCATAACGACCTCATCGTCAACATGGATGATTGTTCCCCTTGGCTGATAGAGGGATGTACCGACAACTGCGATCTCGTCCGGCACCATCTCCCTTGGAACAACCAGGATCAGATCCTCATCATAATTATCCATATGCCTCTTCGACCGGGATTGTCACGGTCTTCTCTTCACCAACAGCCATTCCCAAAACAGCATTATTAAAGCCGGTTATGACCTGACCGGTTCCAAGTGTAAACTCATGCGGCTCTCCCACGGCAGAGCTTGAGAAGATGGTTCCGTTGGAGAGGGTTCCAATAAAATGGCTCTTCGCTAATCAGTGTGGGTTTTAAATAGGGTTTGATTCAACAATTTGCTAATCGGGGTTTGAATCATGCACGAGGAACTGTTCACTCTGGCTCTGAATATTCAGGAACCATGGATGGTCAAACGGGTGGAATTTGACAAAAATGAACGAAGATTGGATATCTGGATAGACTTTGTCACCGGTTCAAAATTCGACTGTCCTAAGTGTGGTTCCGGAGGAAAGCCGGTTCATGATACCAATGAAAAGATCTGGCGTCATCTCAACTTCTTTCAAAACAAGACGTATCTCCATTGCCGCGTACCTCGAGTGATCTGTGAATCGTGTGGAGTCCACCAGGTACACGTTCCCTGGGCCAGGAAGCAGAGTGGCTTTACGCTTCTGATGGATGCGATGATCCTGCTCATGGCTGAGGATATGCCTGTTGCAAACGTTGCTGAACTGATCGATGAACATGATACACGAATATGGCGTGTTATCCACTATTATGTTCAAGAAGCTCGAAAGGACGAGGATTTCTCTGATATAGTATCCATTGGAATTGATGATAAGTCCAGTGCAAAAGGTCATAAGTACATCACTGTAGTTGCGGATCTTGACCAATCAAAGATCATCCATGTGTGTGAAGGTCGGAGTTCAGATGCTCTCACATCATTTTACCTGGACTTTGTTGCTCATCATGGTGATCCTGAAATGATTGAGAGCATCTGTTGTGACATGTCACCTGCCTATATCAAGGGAATACGAACGAATTTCCCGAATTCTGCAATAATCTACGATAAATTCCATATCATGAAGTTGGTGAACAGTGGCTTGGATGACGTACGACGTGAAGAACAAGGGACCAATAAAGCATTGAAGAAGACCAGATACATCTGGCTGAAGAATCCGCATAATCTGACTGTAAAACAACAAAAACAGCTTGGTTCTTTAAAAGATATGAATCTCAAGACATCACGAGCCTATAATCTGAAACTCTCGCTTCAAATGCTTTGGTCACTTGATAGTCAGGAATCTGCAGAAGCCTACTTCAAACGTTGGTATTTCTGGGCAACCCACAGTAAGTTAGACCCGATGATTAAGGTTGCAAAAACGTTGAAGAGTCACTGGAATGGTATTGTGAATTATTTCAGATATCGCGTAACGAACGGTCTTTTGGAGGGGTTAAATAGCTTGATTCAGTCAGCAAAAACAGCTGCAAGGGGATATCGATCAACGAAGTATCTGATGGCCACAATCTACTTGAAACTGGGGAAGCTGGATTTCAAACTACCCACATGAAATAGCGAAGAGGCAATAAAATTAACCTTTACGGTATCGCCGTCACCTGCTGTTGGTGCCGCTCCCGTGCAGCCTGCGATGAGCAGGAATGCTGCCAGCAGACCAAGCAGGCATATGAAAAATCTGGTCTTTCCTTTCATCAGAAAGATCGTTGGCGCCCCGTCCATAAAAGGGTGAATGGTACAATGCCTTTCCATCCACCTATCCGGTAGTTGTTCCGAACAATCAGAGTCTCCGGTTTACCTCGTCCCAGTTCACGATATTCCAGAAGGCACCGATGAATGCCCCGCGATCATTTTTGTAATCGATATAGTAGGCATGCTCAAAGAGATCAAGCACCATCAGCACCTTGCATGCCGGGAAGACATTGGTGTTGTGCTTCTCAACCTGCATGATCTGGAGGCTCTTTGTGAGCGGGCATTCGATGAGGGCTGCCCATCCTGATCCTTCGACACTGGCTGCTGCCTGGGTGAATTCTGCCTTGAACCGTGCAAAGCTGCCAAAGCCGGTTTTGATCTTTTCAGCTGCCGCCCCTGTCGGCTCCCCTCCGCCGCCTTTTCCGGCGGGAGCCAGGTTTGCCCAGAAGAGCGAGTGGAGATAGTGGCCCCCGAAGTTCCATGAGAGATCTTTTAGGACCGGTTTCATGTTGGGGTCTGTTCCCTTCTTCCTCCCATCATCCAGTGCGGCAAGGTTGGCATTGGCGCCGTTTACATATGCCATGTGGTGCTTGTCATGGTGTATGGTGAGCTGTTCCTTTGAGATATACGGCTCAAGTGCATCTGCTGCATAGGGCAGGTCCGGTAACGAGTACTTTGCTTCTCCTTCCATTCTGTTCTTCCTCCTGTATTTCTCCTGGTATGGAGATGCACCTTCTGGGTGCAGATATCCGGAGCGGGCAATTCTGTCTCTCCCTCTCCGTTATCCTCTCTTCCCTCTTTCATGCACTTGAAGGTAACGGATGAGAAGGCATCCCCAATCTCTGTCTGCGCAACCTTCGCATAATTGAGGGCAAGCTTAAGGGCAGGCCTCCCCCATCGGAATATTCTGTCCGGGGTATGCGATCACGCTCGAAAGCGGAAATGTGATACGTCTGTACGGTGTATATAAAAGCCACAACTGTTGCCGGTGCGCCCCGGACAGGAATCAGGCTGGATGGCGCAACCGGACTGTCAGGAGAACTCCGGTATGAGTCTGTTACGGTACGCACACACAATCTATAAGTATAATGATTTTGTCGATCTCTTCTTCGGTGCCTGCCGGTATGTCTCCGCAAACGGCCTCTCTGAAAAGGGGATAGCCGACGCCCATCAACGGCTCACACAAACCGGTGACCGGGTTGTTATCATCGGTGGAGGAGACGGTGTAACAGCGGTCACTGCGGCAAAGAAGGTGGGGAGATCCGGATCTGTGCAGGTCTACGAAGGGGGAGACCGGGCCGCCGGCAGGCTCACCACGCTCTGTGCACGGGAAGGCATCAGCGGGATCTGTACCATCCACCACGCGGTCGTCGGCCCGCATATCGATGTGTATGGCGGGGATTTTGCGACTGCGGCCCATGTTGCACCGAATGAGATCCCGGACTGCGATATTCTTGAACTTGATTGCGAAGGATCTGAAGTGGAGATACTCAGATCGATGGCAATCCGCCCCCGTGCGATCATCGTCGAGATCCACCCCTTCCTCTTTGCAGAAGACCCGGCATGGGTCACTGACCGGCTTGTGGAGCTTGGATACCGGATTGTCTACAGAAGCGGCCACGATGGGATCGAGATCGATGACGGCGATCTGAAAAAGCTCCTCAACAGGTCAAAGAAGTGCGGCGTCATCTACCTGAAGAACGGGGCACGATCGCCGGCTGTTGTGGCGGCGGTCAGGGGATAGTTGGGTTTTGTGTATAATCCACTGTGAAGTTGAGTTGACTCCTTGATATCTATAACTTAATTAAATTATTAATATTCTATTATTCTCAATATAGAAGAAGAATTATCGATTCGCTTTCTAACGGCGCTAAACTTATTATTTTAATTCCTTTATGAACGCCATTATTGCCTATAATCACATATTCTTTCTCGACATTTAAAACCAGGTTACATTCGCCATTGATGTCGGTTGTGCCTACGTAAACCAATGGATCTCTTCGATACTTTGTCGTGTATACCTCGATATTAGTATTTGCCAGAGGAGTATTCGGCTCTGAATCGTTGATTGTATCAAAAAGAGCTGAAATTGTCACATTTGAAGCGTTGAATCCGTGCTCAATCAAGGTAGACTCTCCTTGCTTAATCTCCTTCAGATCTGCAATGGAGAGATATAAATCAAAATTTGTGTCACTCAAATGTGAGGCATAATCTCGTGCCTTAATCGGGCTATAGGATGTAGTGTAAGTTTTATCAAATACCCACCAAGCATCTTCATAGTATATTTCCGGGAGTGCGTGATCGGCGCCTTCCATCTCAATTATTCTGGTATTCATGCCAGTCACATCTCTAATCATTAAGGCAGTTGCTCCTGCAAATTCACCACAATTACCTGTCTTCTGGAGGAAAACCAGTTTGTTTTGAGAATTAAAATCGCAGAAATAGATCAGAAGAAGTGGATTTGCCCCCAACAGCATAGCTCTTATGGGTGTGTCTACCATTGCTCGATTTGGCAGTAATGTTTTTTGACCATACGTATTATGCATTCCATCATAGTATTTTTCTGTAAGAAGCCATGAAGCATTTAATGGTGTATTTTTTTCTGTATTGATCGCATCGGCGTATTCACTCTGGTAATCACCAATGGCATTCTGATATTGGTATTCGATGTTAACGATAATTGATACTTGCAGGATAAGCCAAACTGAGATGATGAAAATATATGCTATTTTGAGAGCTTTTTGATTTTTTTTAAAATAGAGGTATGTTACCAAACATAATCCCGCCACTATTGAGATTATCAATAACATCAAACTGCTTAACACTTGGAAAATAAAGAAACAGTAATATATTGCCAATATGAAGGCACAAAGAGATAGCCAAATTAGTATCTCACGTCCTACATTTATAACGAATTCTCGCCAATTTTTGCAGGTTTTCTGTCGAATTTCTACGAGAATTCTGGAGAATGTTCTTTTCTCCCCAATTCTCTCCTCTTCAGTAAACAAAGAAATCACTCAATGGGATTTTCTAATACAATATATTTTTGGGCTTTATAAATAAAACCAGCCCTCTCTCAACAGATCCTTTCTATTCAATGCTCTCCTTTGGGACTGTTAGGGGTTACTCTTATTTACAGAGGAGAATACTACAAAGACTTCTGGAGCGATCTACCTGCCAAATCGATATCACAAGCCTTATGTAGAGTTCCGTTTTGAGTAACTATTGAATAGGGTTCGTTACCTTTCAATTCTCCGATGAGAAGTGCTCTATGGATTTAAACGAATTTCAGACGCGAAAGGAGAAAATAGACGTCTACCTCCGGGAGCAGGGGTGGGATGTTTTAAGCCGGGCGTCTGTCATTCCAGAAGTCGATACCAAGCAGTCCGACTTTCTTGCACGCTCCTATAAGACCGTTGCCGAGACCCTGAAGAACGATCTGGAGAGCACGTATGTCGATTACCTCCTGCTCGATAGTCTGGGTGCTCCTCTTGCGATCATCGAAGCAAAACGGACACTCAAAGATCCGCTCATAGGGCAGAAGCAGGCTGAGCAATACGCAGATGACATCAAGCGGCAGACAGGCAGGGATGTCTTCATCTTCCTCTCCAACGGCTATGAGATATGGTTCTGGGATCGGGAGCGTTACCCGCTCAGATTGCTGAAAGGCTTCTACGCGCAGAAAGATCTTGAGCGGCTCCGTTTCCAGAACGATACGATAGATCCCACACGGACAATCGAGATCGACACCCGGATCGTCGACCGCTCAAAGAGCATCGAGAATGTCAAGCGGGTGCTTGAGCATCTTCGCAAAGGCCATCGAAAGGGTCTGATCGTCATGGCGACCGGAACAGGCAAGACCCGTGTGGCAATGGCGATCATCGATGCCCTCCTGCGGGATAACCGTATCCAGAAGGTGCTCTTCCTTGCCGACCGGAAAGCACTCCGCAACCTGGCGTGGAATAAAGGTCTCCTTGAGTTCTTTCCCCATGAGGCAAAGGATAAGATCCTGCATGGCAGATTCAACAAAGAGAAGCGGCTGTATGTCTCCACCATCCAGACATTCCAGGAGATATATACTCAGAAAGACGAGCGAGGCCAATATATCCTCTCCCCCGGCGAGTTCGACCTGGTCTTCTCTGACGAGGCGCACCGGAGCATCTACAACAAGTGGCGTGATGTCTTCACCTATCTTGATGCCATACAGATCGGGCTGACGGCGACACCTGCCGAGCTGGTTGACCGTGATACCTTCCGTTTCTTCCATTGCGATGACAATATGCCAACTGCTCTCTATTCATACGACGATGCGGTGAGAGACGGTGTAATTGTTGACTTCCGTAAAAGCATTCTCGGAGCGCAGACGCACTTTCAGATCGAGGGTCTCCGACCGTCCGATCTTACGGAGAGTGAGCGTAATAGGCTGATAGAGAAGGGCATCGACCCGGACGAGATCAACTTCGAAGGGACGGAGCTTGAGAAGAAGGTTGCCGTCAAAGGAACATCTGAAGCGATAGTACGGGAATTCATGGAGGGCTGCCTGATGGATCAGGCTGGAACGCTCCCGGCAAAGTCGATTTTCTTCGCCATCTCCAAGAGGCACGCCCGACGGCTGCATGAGGCATTCGACGACCTCTATCCCGAATACAAAGGACGGCTGGCACGGCTCATCGTATCAGACGATCCCCGTGCCGATGCGCTCATCCGTGAATTCGAGCATGAGTCTTTTCCCCGTGTGGCGATCTCGGTTGATATGCTTGATACCGGCATTGATGTTCCTGAAGTATGCAACCTCGTCTTCACAAAGCCTGTATTCTCAAAGATCAAGTTCTGGCAGATGCTTGGACGCGGCACACGATCAGATGCCGCATGCAAACACCGGGAGTGGCTGCCGGACGGGCATAAGGAATTCTTCAAGGTCTTTGACTTCTGGAATAACTTCGAATACTGGAATATGAACCCCGAAGGGGTGAAGAATGAGCCGACAGAAGCCATCACGAGCCGTATCTTCTTCCTTCGTCTGAAGCAGCTGGAACAACTCCTGAAGCAGGGCGATGGGGAGAGGTCAGCGCTTGTCCGGGAACGGATAGAAGAAGATATCCGCTCGCTTCCAATGGATTCGGTGAGTGTCAGGGAACATGAGCAGGAGATCGCCAAAGCTCTTTCACCAAAGCTCTGGGATAATGTCGGGCTTGACCCGCTTGAGTACCTGAAGAGTACAATCCTGCCTCTTATGCGCTTCCAGACTGGCATTAACCTCAAAGAGGCATCATTCACAGTCAAGGCAGAACGGCTGGCACTCGCAGTGCTGGAGGGTAACGGGAAAGAGATCGAACGGCTGAAGCCTGAGATCGGGGAGATGGTTGATCACCTCCCCCGCACGCTCAATCTCGTAAGAGAGAAGGAGGAGCGGCTTGATGAGGTGCTGACTCATGCCTTCTGGAAGGGTTTGTCGTTTGAGGACGCAATCGGGCTTGTGGAGGAGATCGCCCCGCTCATGAAGTATATGACAAAGGAGGCGTACGATCCGATTGTCATCGACATGGGCGATATTATTGAGCAAAGAACACTCTGGGCGTTTAAAGAGGATGCACCCGAATATGTGGTGGCGTTTAAGGATAAAGTTGAGAGGCGGGTGACGGAGCTTGCGGATCATAGCCCGGTTATCCAGAAGATCCTCCATGATGAAGCGATCACCGAAGCCGATCTCTCTGATCTCGAAGAGGCGCTCTCTGAGGCAGGCGTGAATGTAACCGAAGAGATGTTGCAGACATCGCCACGCCACCCGTACGGCTCGCTTGTAGAGTTCATCCGGTCGCTCTTCGGTCTCTATGAAGCCCCAGATCCGAAGAAGATGATCGAGGAGGCGTTCCAGACCTATATGATCGAGAACAGCAAGCACTACAACGCCGACCAGCTACACTTCATCAGGACGATTCAGACCGTATTTATGCGGAAAAAGCGTATAGAAATGGACGATCTCTTCCTTGCTCCATTTACGAATTTTGGGAGTACTGCACCGATGCCGATGTTTGACGAGGGCGATCTGAAGGCATTCATCGGCATCTGCCAGGGGCTGGAGCGGGAACTGTTTGCGGTGGAGGCGTGAGAAGGAGTGCTGAAGAAGGAATTACCTGATGGGTGGGAATGGAAAAAATTGGGAGAAATTGGAGATATTTTCTCTGGAAGCACGCCTTCTACGAGCGATAGTGAGAATTTCGCGGGTAATATCCCTTGGATAACACCTGCCGATCTGTCTAATCATGGCAGTATGTATATTGAGAGAGGAAAGCGAAATCTCTCCGAGAAGGGATTAAATAATTCTTCGGCAACTCTCTTGCCAAAAGGGGCGATTCTTTTTTCCTCAAGGGCTCCTGTAGGATATGTTGCAATAGCCGCCAAGCCTCTTACAACAAATCAGGGCTTTAAAAACCTTGTTTTAAAAAAAGATGATATTTTGCCAGAATATGTGTGTTATTACTTGAGAGCCAATACAAAATTAGCTGAAAAGTATGCGAGTGGGACAACATTTTTAGAAGTGCCCGCCTCTCGCTTTGCACAGATACCTATCTCCATACCTCCCCTCGAAACTCAGCGCAAAATCGTCGCCATTCTTGAAAAAGCTGAGACAACGCAGCGCCTGCGGGCAGAGGCGGATGCGCTGACGCAAGACCTTTTACAAAGCGTATTTCTGGAGATGTTTGGCGTTCCGTCAATAAAATCGACGGATTGGCCTTTTGAAAGGCTAGGAAACGTTATTGGCGTGACATCAGGGCATGGGTTTAAGTTTGAAGAGTACAGTGATGATGGAATTCGACTACTAAGAATAAATAACGTGAGTTTTGGTGATATTAACTGGGAGCAGGTAGCTTACCTCCCCTTTGAGTATGGCGATAATTTCCCAAACTTGGTGTTAAAAAAAGATGACATATTAATGGCCTTAAACCGTCCGATTTTAGGGAATAGATTAAAAGTTGGAATGATGGATGAGGAAGATGCCACTGCAATATTGTATCAAAGGGTTGGACGGATTGACATTCTGGATGAAGAGAGAGTAAACCGGCAGTATTTGTTTCACTTATTACGGACTCGGTATTTCTTGAGTGAATTATCAGCGAGGCTTTCAGGGTCTGATCAGCCTTATATAAACCCTACGGCAATGGTCAAAATCAAGATCCCTCTCCCTCCGATTGCAATTCAAAAAATGTTTGCAGATATCGCTACAAGTATTCAACTCGTTTATAATAATGGAGATATGTCCCGAAATAAGATGGAGATTCTCTCTAAGGTGATTATTGATCGAGCATTTACAGGGGAGATAGTGGCATGAGGCTCGCATCCGACCTTAAATCAAAAATTGACCTTCTCTGGGATCGCTTCTGGAGTGGCGGGATGTCCAACCCGCTGCAGTCCATCGAGCAGATGTCGTACCTCATCTTCATGAAGCGGCTGGAAGATATGGATGTCGTCGAGCAGAACCGGGCACGGGCTCGTGGTGTTCCGTACACCTCAGTCTTTGAGGGGCATAAGGAGTCCCGGTGGTCGCACTGGAAGCACTATCCAGCTGAGCAGATGCTTGAGCATGTCCGCGATACGGTCTTTCCGTTTATCAAGTCCCTCCATAATGGTGAAAAGACGCTCTTTACCCGTCAGATGCGTGATGCCATCTTTATCATCTCCAAGCCCTCCCTCCTTCAGGAATCGGTTGCCCTCATCGATGAGATGAATATCACCGCCCAGAACCGCGACACTCAGGGTGACATCTACGAATATCTCCTCTCACAGCTCTCCACCGCCGGAAAGAACGGACAGTTCCGCACTCCGCGCCATATCATCAGGATGATCATCGAGCTGATCGATCCCGACATCACTGATCGCATCTGCGATCCGGCATGCGGCACGGCTGGCTTCCTCATCAACTCATACGAGCATATCATCAGGAAGTACACAAGCCCTGACCTGCTGGAGGTTGATAGCGAGGGAGAATGCCATAACCTCATCGGAGACAACATCACCGATCAGAAGCATTGGGAGAAGCTCTGGAGCGATACCTTCTACGGATTCGACTTCGACTCCACGATGACCCGGATCTCACTCATGAATCTGATGCTGCATGGCATCAAAGCGCCTCATATCGAGCTCAGGGATACACTCTCCAAGGGATACACTGAGGAAGAGCGATATACCGTTGTGCTCGCCAATCCTCCCTTCAAGGGGAGCATCGATAAGAGCGACATCAATGACCTTCTCTCCCTTAACACGACGAAGACAGAGCTGCTCTTAGTCGAGCGGATGATGCAGCTTCTGACGATAGGCGGGAAGTGCGGCGTCATCGTACCTGACGGTGTGCTTTTTGGGAGCTCTAGGGCGCATAAGGAGCTTCGCCGGATGCTCCTTGAAGAGAATCAGCTGGAGGGTGTCATCTCCATGCCCTCCGGCATCTTCAAGCCGTATGCGGGGGTGTCGACTGCTGTCCTGATCTTCGTGAAGGGTGGGAAGACCGGGAAGGTCTGGTTCTATGATATGGAGGCAGACGGCTACTCGCTCGACGACAAGCGGACATTCATCGACGGTAAAGGCGATATCCCTGATATCATCGAGCAGTTTAGGAACCGAAGAGCTGCAGAACCGACTGATCGGAAGGCGAAGTGCTTCTATGTGCCGGTCGAAGAGATTCAGGCAAATAACTATGACCTCTCTATCTCCCGCTACAAGGAGATCGAATACGAAGAGATCGAGTATGACTCTCCGGTAGTCATCATTGAGAAGATTCAGGCTCTTGAGAGTCAGATTCAGCAGAATCTTGAGGAATTGAAGATGATGCTAAGGGATAGCACATAATTGGATCTGAATCTGGCAATCGATAGGTATTAAATCCCGAAAAAAACGATGGAGCCGCCAGCCTCGTTATGAGTGAGCGGGAATATGGGTGTTTTCGCTCATTTAATTTTGATCCACTTGGCTCATTTTTCTCGTAGAAAGTCCTAAATCAGCTCTTTCACTTCAAGGGGTGCGGATTCTGAAGTGAGCTCAAAGTTTTGTAGCAGCTTGAGCGGCTTGTACTTTAGCTTGTCCGGCGAGGGACTTTTTTTCTTGCGCCAATTTGATTAAGTCGAGTTCAGAGTAACGCTCTGAAGTGAGTATCGGGAATGTAGAATAGACCAATTGGATAAATTTATCCCAATTGAGATCTTTTGTGGTGTTGATGACGTAGTCTAGTATTTCTTTTTCATCATCTGACAATTTATGCGTATATTCTTCTTTTAACAATGATATCAATGTCTTTTTAGCTCCAAATGAATTTGTTGTATCCTCTACAGTAAAAAGATCGGGATGCTGATTAGCGGTATTTAAGATATCACGGACGAAGGGTCCATAGTTATTGAAGACCCAATTTGTATCTGTTATCTGTCTCCCATGTTTTAATGCGAATTTCCAATCCGCAAGATATACCATTTTTGTCAGTCGGGCATTTGAGAGCTCATCCTTATATGGATATTTTTTTATGAG
Source organism: Methanocalculus sp. MC3 (assembly GCF_054767395.1). Classification (NCBI taxonomy): domain Archaea; kingdom Methanobacteriati; phylum Methanobacteriota; class Methanomicrobia; order Methanomicrobiales; family Methanocalculaceae; genus Methanocalculus; species Methanocalculus sp. MC3. The sequence goes on along the minus strand of NZ_BAABMP010000005.1, from coordinate 226,286 downwards.
GTATACCATCACATCAACGAGGCTGTCCATTATCTTCCCACTCTTCTCCAATGTTTGGATTAGGTAATCTTAACTTTAAAAGGATTTCGATGCATATCTGTACGTCAGGACTTTCTGTGAAAATATTCTTTAAATCCGTCTTTCTATACCTTTGTTTGCTTGTTGATTCTACAATGAAGATTGCAACAGGATTATCCGGATCTCCAATCCGAAATCCATAGATAAGCCATGGTTTCATTTTAAATTGTCTTGATACTTCTTGTGGTATGTTTTCATCTCGTTCTAAGAACTCATAGTATTCCTCAGTTCCCGGTTTTTGAGTGTATTGCTTGAAGTATTCTCCATTATGCCACGCCTTACTTATTATACCTTGATCAATGGGATACCATTTCCTCGATTTTTTATTGTACTCAGGGTTTTGTGAAAAACGGGCGATTGGAAAGAAACCCTTACCATCATGGACGTACAAACTGATCCGCTCATTATTTTCTCGCTCTGTTCCAAATTTTAGATGTTGAGATCCAATATGTCGAATTAAAAAATCAACAATTTGAAGGGCATCTTGTTGGTGGTTTGTGTCTTCAGCCGTTAAATCACCAAGGCGTTTTTTAAATTCAGTGTTTTCTGCCTCAAGTATTTTTGCACTTTTTTTGTTTTTATGTTGTACTACTAAAGTGACACCAAATAGGATAATGAAAATTATCCCCGCAATGGATGAGGTTATATCAAGAGGTGAATTAGAATTCCCTAAATAATACATTAGAGTCGAGTGGAGTGGCGTTGCAACTAAGGAAATTAAGATAACCAGAAGTCCGAGAATTACCTCCGAATAATCTGAAAAAACAGATTCAAGCTTCTGTAATGGTTCCCATAGCATTGATAAGCGATATCTCCATTTGTTTCCAATCTCTTAAAGATCTAATATTATTAAAAGCAGATATGAACCTTTTGATTTCATTCCCCTTCCACCTCAAATTTGGCAACCAATTGAGATCCAATCTATCCGTGTCTTCAATACCTCGCTCACCCAGCCTCTTCTTCAACTGGATGATTCTCCTCCAAATTTTCTAAGATCTTCGAGTGCGCCCGCATTCGGTGCCTAAACTTGGACTGGAGCTTATAGTCCTCGATCGGTACCAATCACCGTTAGTTGCGATTATGCCCTCTGGTAATAATCTTCGAGCTCTTTCTTGATGTATTGTCGGATTTCATGTATCAGATAACCATTCCAGAGGAACCTTGGTTGCTATCATTTGACAAATTTTGGTGGATAAAAAAGTGTGATCACACGTGACTCCTGAAGAAAAAAATGAAATCAAAGGCAAAACCAAAAAAGCAGGGTATAGAGGAGAGAAAGAGGAAACAGATAACGCTAACGATCGATCCTGATCATTATACATTCATCAAGAACGCAGGCTTTAAAGCATCCCGATTCTTCGATAGTGCAATATCTGCGCTTAAAACAAATGTTCAGTATGCACCGATCTTAATCACGACAAACAAAGTTCAAATTATGGACGAATCCCGAAAAGAAGATGGGCCCGCTGAGATTCGAACTCAGGACCTCCGCCATGTCAAGGCGACGTCATAACCAGCTAGACCACGAGCCCAATGCCTTGCGACCTTACGATATTGGCTTTTGCAGTATAAAAGAATTGGTTTTTGCTCCAGTGATATGTATGATCCACTGAAGCTCTCTTCCCTGTTTACGGTTCCGTCCTCAGAGCGTTGCAAATGTTGCCGAGATGATGCCGGGGACCGCCCTCAGCTCGTCCATGACATTCTCGGGAACATCCGAGTCCACATTCAGCACCATGAGCGCCTCTTCACCGGCACTCACCCGGCCGACCTGCATCCCGGCAATATTGATTGATTGTTTGCCAAGGACCGTTGCGGCAGGCCCGATGACGCCGGGGCGATCGACATGGCGGGAGATGACGACTGAGCCCTCGGGAACGAGATCCATCGTGAACGAGCCGATCTCAACGATCCGCACCCGCTTCTTCCCAAAGACCGATCCGCTGATCGTCTCTTCGCCGTCTTTTGTCCGGACAGTGATGCTGATTAGGTTCTTAAATCCGTGAGACTCCTCGGTCATCGTCTCGGCAACCGCAATCCCCCGCTCCCGTGCAACGAACTCGGCATTCACGATATTGACCGGCCGCTGGAGAACTGGGTCAAGGATGCCTTTGATCGCCATCCGGGTCACAAACTTGAGGTTCTGCCGCATCTCGATGAGATCGCCTGCATAGGTCACCTCAACCTTTGTTATTGCGCCGCTCACAATCTGCGAGACAAGCCGCCCCATCTTCTCGGCAAGCCGGGCATACGGCTCGATCGTCTCCTGGAGCTCTGTTGGGATCATCGGCGCATTCACGACATACTTCGCGGCCCCGCCTTTTAAGACATCGATGCACTGGTGTGCAATCGAGATGGCGACATTCTTCTGCGCCTCGACAGTGCTTGCCCCGAGATGCGGGGTGACAACGACATTGTCAAGCCCAAGGAGCGGAGACTCGGTCGGAGGCTCCTCCTCAAAGACATCAAGTGCCGCACCGGCAACCTTCCCGCTAGCAACTGCATCGGCAAGCGCTTTCTCATCGATGATGCCCCCGCGTGCACAGTTGATGATCCGGACCCCGTCTTTCATCGTTGCAATCGAGGCAGCATTCACCAGGTGCTTCGTCTCCTTGATGAGCGGCGTATGAACGGTGATCACATCGGCGACCTTGAAGAGATCCTCGACACTCATCATCTCGACACCAAACTGCGCACCGCGCTCAGGCGTGATGAAGGGATCATAGGCAACCACCCGCATATTGAAGGACTGGGCACGCTGTGCCACTTCCCGCCCGATACGGCCGAAGCCGACGACACCGAGCGTCTTCTCGTTCATCTCGACACCCATGAACTTCGACCGCTTCCACTCACCTTTCTTGAGAGAGGCATTTGCAGATGGAATCCTCCGGGCAAGCGAGAGCATCATCGCCATTGTGTGCTCTGTTGCGGCGAGGGTATTTCCTTCAGGAGCATTTGCGACGATGATACCTTTCCGGGTTGCGGCATCCGTATCGATATTGTCGACCCCGGCACCGGCCCGGCCGATATACTTCATCTTTGTTGCTGCTTCGATGACCCGTGCGGTGACCTCGGTTCCTGATCTGACGACGAGTGCGTCATAGTTGCCGATTATGCCGACCAGCTCGTCCTCGGAGAGCCCGATCTTTTCATCGACGTTACAGAAATTTTTCAGTATTTCTATACCCTCTTCAGCCAGCGGATCACTGACAAGGACGTTATAACTCATGTGAAACCCGAGTACGATTATATAACCCAGAGGTAATGATGGTTGTTCTTACCGGGATTCCAGGTGAACACCTTCACCCTCTTTTATGTATCTTCGGGTCGATTCATACCTGAGATGCTATGAAGGACGCGCCGAACATTCTCTGGCTAGAGGAGATAAGAAAGAACGATCTGCCATCGGTTGGTGGCAAGGGGGCATCCCTTGGCGAGATGTCCTCAATCGGCCTGCCGGTACCCAAGGCTTATGTCGTGACAGCCCAGGCTTTCCGCCGTTTTCTTGTAGAGACCGGGCTTGAAGAATCGCTCTATTCGATCCTTGAGGGACTTGATGTGGATGATAACAGCGCACTGGAGTCTGCTGCGGCAAAGGCCCAGGACCTCATCATGTCAGTTCCGATTCCCGATCATATGATAGCAGACATCAAATCTGCGTATGCACGTATGGGTGAGGGTTCTGTTGTTGCAGTCAGGTCAAGTGCAACCGCAGAAGATCTTCCAGATGCAAGCTTTGCCGGGCAGCAGGAGACGTTCCTGAACATCCTCGGTGAAGATGATGTGATCGAAGCGGTCCAGAAATGCTGGGCATCGCTGTATGGGGCACGGGCAGTATACTACCGTTCCAAGCAGGGCTTTGATGACAGAAGCGTCAATATTGCAGTTGTGATTCAGCAGCTTATCTTCTCTGAGAAGGCTGGTGTGCTCTTCACCTCCCATCCGGTCACCGGTGAATCTCTCACCATCATCGAAGGGTCATGGGGGCTTGGGGAGGCGGTAGTATCCGGCTCTGTATCACCTGACAATTATGTCTTTGACCAGTCAAAGCAGAAGGTCGTTGATACGATCATCGCCAGCAAGGAGACCGAGATCATACCTGACGGCAGGAAAGGCACAAAGGAAGTTCCCATCTCTGAGAAGAGGAAGAATGCCCGTGTCCTCTCTGAAAAGGAGATAGGACGTCTCGCCGCCCTCGGCAAACTCTCCGAGGATCACTATGGCACCCCGCAGGATATTGAATGGGGCATTGTTGGTGATGATGTCTATATTCTTCAGTCACGCCCGATCACCACGATCAAACCCGCTTCATCCTCGCAGAAGAAGGCTGATGCCTCCACAGGTTCAGGGAAGATCCTCATTGAGGGGCAGGGTGCATCCCCCGGTATTGCAACCGGCAGGGTTGCCATCATTCAGAGCGTGAAGGATTCGGGATCGGTGAAGGAAGGCGATATTCTCGTTGCAAAGATGACGAACCCCGATATGGTGCCTGCCATGCGGCGGGTGAAGGGGATCATCACCGATGAAGGCGGAATGACCTGCCATGCGGCAATCGTCTCCCGCGAACTGGGAACGCCCGCTGTTGTCGGGACAAAGAAGGCCACTTCAACACTCAAAGACGGCCAGATCGTCACCATCGACGGTGACAAGGGCATCGTCTATGAGGGTGAGGTTCAGAAAGCCCATGAGGATACTCCCACTGTTGTGCAGGCAGGATCAGCCCCAATCGTCACGGCAACACTTGTCAAGGTGAATGTCTCGCTCCCCGAGGCGGCACAGCGGGCAGCTGCCACCGGCGCAGATGGTGTCGGGCTCCTCAGGATCGAACACCTGATCCTCGGCTTAAACCGGACTCCCCAGTGGTTCATCGCCAATAATAAGGAAGAGGAATTTATCGCAGAACTCTATGATGGTATCAAGACCATCCTCGATGCATTCCCCGGAAAACCCGTCTGGGTCAGGACACTGGATGCACCGACTGATGAGTTCCGCAATATGGAAGGCGGAGAGGATGAGCCGATCGAGCACAACCCGATGCTCGGATGGCGCGGAATCCGCCGCGATCTCGGAGCGCCAGAACAGTTCAGGCTCCAGATCGAGGCATTCAAGCGGCTCTGGAAGTCCGGGTACGAGAACCTTGGCCTCATGTTCCCGCTTGTCAACCACCCGCGGGAGTTTATCCAGGCAAAAGAACTCCTCCGTGGATGGGGCGTTCCTGTGGAATCTGTTACCCTCGGTATCATGGTCGAGGTTCCCTCATCAGCCATCATGATCGATGAGTTCATCCAGGCCGGTATCAAATTCGCCTCATTTGGAACAAATGATCTCGTCCAGTACACCCTTGCGGTTGACCGGAACAACGAACATGTTGCCTCGATGTATGAGCCGACGCACCCGGCAGTCCTGCGGCTGATCGACTACGCAATACGCCGGTGCCGTGCGGCAGGTGTTGAATGCTCCATCTGCGGGCAGGCAGGATCTGATCCGAAGATGGTTGCCTGGCTTGTCGAACACGGAATCCGCAGCGTCTCTGCGAATATCGATGCAGTACAGGCGATCCGTGAGGCAGCAGCCCGGACCGAAAAGCGGATGGTTCTTGATATGGCGTTCTCGAAGGGTGGAAATGAAGGAGAACGGTTCTTCTGAGGAGGAACTCTTCTCTTATCTCTCTTCTGTCAGGGAAGAGGACCTGAAGTACGGCCGGATTCTCTCATCAATGTGTACACAACCCCACCCGGTTGCAATCCGTGCACATATGCAGTTCATCGAGACGAACCTTGGAGATCCGGGTCTCTTCCCCGGAACAATGGGGCTTGAGGATGAACTGATCAGGATACTTGGCGATCTCCTCCACCATAGCGGCGCAGGCGGATATGCCACGTCAGGTGGAACCGAGTCGAATATCCAGGCACTCAGGATTGCAAAGAAACAGAAACCTGTTGAAAAACCCAATGTCATCATCCCTGCATCAGCACACTTCTCCTTTGATAAGGCATGTGATATGCTCGGGCTTGAGATGCGTTCGGTTCCGCTTGACAGCAACTACAGGATGGATCCCGTCTCCGTCAATGAAGCAGTTGATACCAATACGGTCGCAATCGTCTCGGTCGTCGGGACCACCGAATATGGGATGATCGATCCGGTCAAAGAGATCGGATCGGTGGCAGCCGAGAACGGGATCTTCTTCCATGTTGATGCCGCATTCGGGGGCCTCGTTGCACCCTTCCTCTCAGGTCTTGCACCATGGGACTTCCTGGTTCCATCGGTATCGAGCATCTCGGTTGATCCGCATAAGATGGGTATGAGCACCATCCCCTGTGGCGCACTCCTCCTCCGGAACCCGGAGGCGTTTGGATGCCTGAATGTCGATACCCCGTACCTGACGGTGAAGAAGGAATGCACGCTGGCGGGAACCCGCCCCGGTGCGCCTGTGGCAAGTGCATATGCAGTACTCCGGTATCTTGGCCGTGAAGGGCTCTCTGCACTCGTGAAGGGGTGCATGGAGAATACCCGCCGCCTCATCGAAGGGATGGAGGCATATGGGTATCTGCGTGCCGTTACACCGGATGTGAATGTCGCCACCTTTGACTGCCCCCTCACGCCAACCGGCTGGCGGGTCTCCCGGACACGATGGGGCCATATGCGCACGGTGCTGATGCCCCATGTGACACGGGATGTTGTGGAATCATTTTTAGAAACAATTGGTGAATCTCATGCTTGAAGTACTCAAGAGATCTCTGGAAACCTGTCCGATCGTACAGCGGGGTGAGTACAGCTATTTTATTCACCCGATAACCGATGGTGTTCCGCTCGTTGAACCAAATCTCCTCAGGGATGTGGCATGTGCCCTCTTCAAGGCGCTTGATCTGAAAAATGTCAATAAGCTCGTTGTCAGCGAGGCGATGGGTATCCATATTGGAACCGTCCTCTCCCTGATGACCGATATCCCCTATACCATCGTCAGGAAACGTGAATACAAGCTCCCCGGCGAGGTGGTGATCGGCCAGACGACCGGGTACTCGAAAGGAACGCTCTATTTGAACAGTGTCTTTGAAGGCGACCGGATCGCATTCATCGACGATGTGATCAGCACCGGCGGCACGATACGGGCACTTCTTCCTGCAATTGAATCAACAGGTGCAGAAGTGGCTGATCTCTGTTTTGTGATCAATCGCGGCAACCCCGATATCGGGCGGCCATACAAATCCCTGGTCACCATTGACGTTGACAAAGACGGCGTACATGTCCTTGATTCCTATTACTGATATCATTGAACGGGTACGATCCCTTTCTGTCAGGAAAATCGCCCTCCAGGCCCCTGAAGGCCTGAAGAGGGAGCTCCCCGTCCTTGCCGAAGCCCTCCGGGCAGAGGGATATTCGGTGATCATCTCAGGGGATCCCTGTTACGGGGCATGCGATCTCGCCCTTGATGCACTTGAGTATGCCGATATCCTGATCCATTTCGGGCATACGCCACTTCTGGATCATCCACGGGTGCTTGTCGAGCCGATCCTCCAGCCTGAACAGATCCCCCCCCTTGATTCCGTGCTTCCCCTGCTGACAGGGAATAAAATCGGTCTCATCTCAACCGCACAACATGCAAACTCGCTTCCCCTGCTAGCAGAAGAACTCAAAAAGCATGGGTTCATCCCGGTGATTGCACCAGCCTCACCACGGACTCCGCTTCCGGGGCAGGTCCTCGGCTGCACCTATACGGCAGCACGGGAGACGGCAGCAGACTGCCTCCTCTATCTTGGAACAGGCGTCTTCCATGCGATCGGATCAGGGATTGCAGGCAGAGTCCCTGTCATATCCCTTGACCCCTATACCGGAGAAGCAGGTCTTGTCGAGACCGATCGCCCCCTCAGAAGACGGTTTGCAGTTATCGAAAAAGCCCGTTCAGCTGACCGTTTTGGGATCATCGTCTCGCAGAAATGCGGGCAGAACCGGATGAAACTGGCAGAAGAGCTCCTCTCGCTACACCCACGTGCGGAGATTGTCCTCCTCCGCGAAGTAACCGCTGATCAGCTCCAAAATCTCGGTTTCCCCTGTTATGTCAATACCGCCTGCCCCCGCCTCGGACTCGATGATCAGGTCCGTTTCCCGGTTCCGGTCCTCTCGCCACCGGAATTTGAGATCCTCTGTGGCAGGCGGGAGTGGGATGACTACGAAATAGATGAGATCCGGTCATGAAACTCAGAACACTCGAGATCAAACTGGAACGGGTTGCCGGCATCCCAAATCCCGATCCGGCACAGGAGCAGTACATGACTCCTGCCCCACTTGCGGCACGGCTCCTCTTTGATGCGTATCTTGCAGGAGATATCGAGGGGTGTTCTGTCTGTGATCTTGGATCAGGAACCGGCATCCTCTCGATCGGTGCGGCACTCCTCGGTGCGGACGAGGTGGTTGGCGTGGAAGGGGATGCCCGCCTCGTTGCCGCTGCCCGTGAGAATGCAGAGAAACTCTCAGCAGACTGCAGGTTTATCGCAGATGACATCAGATCTATGAGAGAATCCTTTGATACCGTGGTGATGAACCCGCCGTTTGGTGCACAAAGCGAGCATGCGGACAGGCCGTTCATCGATGCTGCTCTCAGGATCGCACCTGTCACCTATGGAATCTTTAATGCAGGAACGATGCCATTCCTCGCTTCGTATATCAGGGGCAGGGCCGAGATCGTCGGCGCGGTATCAGCGTTGTTTCCAATAAAAAGAATGTTCTCCTTCCATTCCCGGGATCTCCTCGAGATCCCGGTTGAAATTGTCTGTCTGAGGCGCATATAAATGATAAAAATCCCCCGTCCCATTGCCGGGTATACCTTCGGCCATATTGTCATCGATCTCTACAGTCCGGTGATTCCGGCGCTAATTCCTCTGTTGATCCTCTATCCGGGAATAGGATACTTCCTTGCAGGCCTTCTCGTCAGTGTCTTCCAGATCACCTCATCACTCTTCCAGCCGGTCGTCGGCTGGCTCTCTGACCGGAGCGGGTGGTCGGCTCCGATCTGGCTCTGTATCCTGACGAGCTCAATCTGTATCGGTCTCTACGGTGTGGTTCAGGACTACTATCTCCTCATCATCTTTGCAGCAGCAGCCGGGATCTCCCATGCCCTCTTCCACCCTTCCGCCCTCCTCCGGGTGCATGGTGAAACAACAGACAGAAACCGGGGTTATCTCACCTCGATATTTGTCACCGGCGGAAACCTCGGTTTTGCGATAGGACCTGTAATCGTCGGTATCCTTATCGGGTTTGGAGGGATGACTGCGCTCACCCTGATCGCAATCCCCGGCCTTCTGACAGCTGCGTTCCTCTATTACCTGACAAGAGGAACTGAACAGGAGAAGATAGCCAGAACCGTCCCGGTCACGCAGACGAAGATCCCTCTTGGGCCGGTCAGCCTGATCGTCACCATCGCCGCTCTCCGGTCATGGGTGATAATGTCGTCTGTTGCATTCTTCCCCGCATACCTGATCGTCACATCCGGGGTATCGATCGTCTTTGCAAACACGATGCTCACGCTGATGCTCCTTGCCGGGGTTGTCGGCCAGGTGACCGGGGGTTTCCTCTCTGACAGGTACGGAAAGAAGGAGGTGACGATCATCGGCCTCTTTGCCTGTATCGTCCCGTATATTCTCTTCTTCACCACAACCGGATGGGTGGCGCTCCTCCTGATGCTCGTCATCGGCTACCTGACCTGGTCGACCTTCTCGGTGACGGTGACGATGGCACAGGAGTATCTTCCCGGAAGAGTCGGCCTGGCATCCGGTCTCCTCCTCGGATTTTCAATCGGAGCAGGCGGGCTTGGTGTGGCAGTTATAGGAATTGCAGCCGATATCACAGATCTCTACACGGCACTCTTTGCCCTTGCGGTTCCATTGATCCTGGCTGCCCTCCTCTCCCTGGCTCTTCCCAGATCTCCGGTTGCCACTGACTGATCCCCTCCACAACACCTTTTATGCAGGAGAGCAATCCAATGCTGATTGCTATGCTTGCGGGGATGAAACGGTATGCCCAGATTGCCGATATTCTGGTGAAGCACGGGTTTGGGATCGTTGTCGATGAACTCTTTCCCGGTCTTCCCGGACGTGGCTTTAAATTCAGGGCGGGAGAGGATTCGCCTTCAATATCGGTCTATGAGCGGATCCGCCTCGTATTTGAGGAGCTTGGCCCGACATTCATAAAATTTGGCCAGATCATGAGCACCCGGCGTGAACTCTTCCCTCCTGATCTGATTGATGAACTCAGTAAGCTCCAGGATCAGGTGCCCCCCCTTTTGTTTCCTGAGATTGAACCTCTCCTTGATGAGTCTCTTCCTGGCTGGAGGGAGATCTTTCTCAACCTTGCACAATACCCGGTTGCCGCCGCCTCGCTATCACAGGTGCACCGGGGAGTGCTGGCCGATGGAACACAGGTTGCGGTGAAGATCCAGCGTCCGAAGATCGACGAGGTTATCGAGACCGATCTCCTCATCCTCTCCTCGCTCGCTGAGCGGATTGAGGTGGTATCGCCGGATTATCGTCTGTTTAATCCGACCGGCCTCGTCCGTGAATTTGCAGGCCAGATCCGAAAAGAGCTGGATTTCACCCGTGATGGAAAGAATGCCGAACGCATCCGGAGAAATATGGCTGAATTAGAGGGCATAAGGGTTCCCCGTATCCACTGGAATGCCAGTTCACGACGGGTACTGACGATGGATTATATCGAGGGTGTCCGGATCGATGATGTTGAGTCCATCAGGGATATGGGTCATGATCCGGTGGTCATTGCAGAACGCGGCTTTGCTGCATATATCAAACAGATCATGATTGATGGTTTCTTCCATGGCGATCCCCACCCCGGCAACCTGCTTGTCATGGAGAATGGCGATCTCGCATTCCTTGATTTTGGGATCTGCATGGTGCTCAGGCCGGAGCGGCGGGAGACATTCATCAGGCTTCTCTCCGGGATTGTGAATACTGATGTAGAAGCCTGTATCTCTGCATTTGCCGATCTCGGCGTGATAGTTTCAGATGAATACAGAGAGCTCTTCCGTGATGATCTGTATGTTCTCCTGCTCGACTACGCAGATTATGAGGTTCAGCAGTATGATTTCTCGAAGATGGCGATCGAACTCTCTGAGATCCTGAGAAAGTACCAGCTCCAGGTTCCCGGAGAGCTGATGCGGCTCCTGAAAGTGATCGGGATGGTGAGTGAGATTGCGCTTGCGCTTGATCCTTCGTTCTGTTTTACCAACCGGGTCCGTCCGTACCTTGAGATACTTGTAAAAGAGCAGTATTTCTCCTATGATACTCTCAAAAAAGAGGTTTCAACCGGGATTGGTTCGTTTCGGACACTTCTCCGGATCCCGGATCAGGTCTCCTCAGCCCTGAAGAAGTTGAGTGAGGGGAAGATCCGGATCGATGTGGTTGCACATGATATCCGGCGGCTTCAGGAGACGATGGATCGCTCAACTGATCGGATCATGGTGGGGCTGATCGTCTCGTCGGTTGTGATCGGATCATCTCTCCTGCTCCTTGCCTCCGGGTCAACGATCCCCTATGGCGAGATTATTGCCCTGCTCGGATACGGTGCTGCGGTGATTGTGGGGATCTATGCGATTATCCATGCGTTCCGCGTATCACGCCGCGAAGATCTCAGGCTGAGATGATCAAAAGGGTTAAGGGGCTTGCACCGGCCATAGGGCAGGTATCTTCTCAGAAATAAAATAAAAGTGGTAGAGGGAATGCCTGATATCATTCCCTGAAGAAGAGATTGCAGTGGCAGTGCCCGTCCCTCTCAATCTCATCCTTATGGTAGATGCAGGGGCAGATGATCTGTTTATCCACATCGGGATCCCCGCTCATAACCCTGCATGGGCAGTACCGCTCGCCATTCCTGACCATCCTGCGGGCAAGCCCCCTGATGACCGCGTCAAGCTGTTTGGGATCGGAATTGAGTTTCAGATTATTCTCTGCCGCATATCGTTTTACCCAGTCCCGGATCAGCCGGGCAGCTTCAAGTTCATCCATGCTTACGATCTCCTAGGACTCTTCCACATAAGCAATCATCGAATCGAAGATCTTCTTCCCGTCAGCTGATCCCAGGATCTCTTCAGCTGCCCGCTCGGGATGCGGCATCATGACAAGGACATTCTCCTTCTCCGAGAGGACGCCGGTGATATTGCCGGTGGCGCCATTTGGGTTTGAAGATGCGGTCACGTTTCCGGCCTCGTCGCAGAACCGGAATGCGATTCTCTTCTCCTTTTCAAGCCGTTTCAGTTCCTCTGCCGGGATGATGTAGCGGCCTTCCTTGTGGGCAATCGGGAACCTCACAACCTCGCCTTCGGAATAGAGCCGGGTGAAGGGGGAGGTGGTATTCTCAACCCTGAGATATGCCGGCTTGCAGAGGAACTTCGGATAGGCATTGATGGTGAAGACACCGGGGATCAGGCCGCTTTCAGCTGCGATCTGCGCTCCGTTGCAGATCCCAAGGACGAGGCATCCTTTTTCAGCTGCCTTGATGATATCAGCCATGATCGGTGTCCGGGCAGCGATTGCACCTGCTCGGAGATAGTCGCCATAACTGAAACCTCCCGGGAGGACTATGGCGTCGTAAGCTCTATTCAACCCATCCTTATACCAGACCAGATCGGCGTCGGCACCACAGACCTCTTCGATCACATGCACGACGTCACGGTCACAGTTGCTCCCCCCGAACTGGATGACCGCCGCCCGCATCAGATGACCTCAATCTCGTATGTGTGGATCACCGGGTTTGCAAGGAGCCGTTCACAGATGGATCCGGCAATCTTTTCGGCCTCCTGCTTATCAACGGCATCAAGGGTGATCCTGTACTGGTCTCTCTTCCGGAGGTGGTCTACTCCAAAGCCAAGATGTGCAATTGCACGCTGGATGGCCTCTGCCTCGGGGTTCAACATCCCTTCCTTTAAGCTGATTGTAATGACAACCTCGAATTTCATAGCCCCTTACTCCCGGTTATCCTGGCCGATACGGCGCGGTATGCCTCCATGACATCCCCTTTCTCAAACCTGTAGACATCCTTGTCCATGGATTTCATGGTGCCTTTCTCCCAGAGCCTCATCGAATCCATGCTGATCTCATCGCCGAGGATGATGGTATCGCCATACCTGCCGTACTCGATCTTGAAATCAACGAGATCAAGGCCGATTCCATCAAAGAATGCCCTCATTACCTCATTCACCTTCAGGGCGGATGCCTTCACAGCGGCAATCTCCTCATGGGTGAGGAGGCCGAGTGCAACGATGATATCGTCATTAATCATCGGATCATGCCGCGTATCATCCTTATAGTCGGTGACGACGACAGGCGGGTTAAAGTACTGCCCCTCGGTGAAGGGATAGTTCCTGACAATTGATCCGGCGGCACGGTTCCTGACGATCACCTCAAGCGGGATCATCGTGAGTTTCCGGACCCGCATCGTTATTGGATCTTCCATCCGGATGAAATGAGTTTTAACTCCGGCTTCTTCAAGGAGCCCGAAGATGAATGCCGAAACACCGGCGTTCGAGGCGCCCTTGCCTTCCAGCTGATCCTTCTTGCCGCCGTCAAATGCCGTGATATCGTCACGAAATGAAACGATCAATTCGTCTGGCTTTTCAGAGAGGAAGATGGTCTTAGCCTTTCCACTGTAGAGAATGTCGCCCTGGGTCATAGGTGATACTCCTGTACCTGTTTGTCAAGCTGCATGATAAGTGGTGCGAGTGCCGGATCGAACCACCCTCTTTTGATGTACCGGGGATAGATGCAGAGCCGCTCCCGGAGCGTATATCCGGCTGCAATCTCCTTGAGCCGCTCGATCTCCGGCCACGGATGTTCCGGGTTGATGTAGTCGACGGTCACCGGGGAGACGCCGCCGAGGTCATTTACTCCGCATTTCAGGAAATACCGGGCATCCGCAAGGTTTGGTGGTATCTGAACACTCACATCCTCTGGAAGGATCGCGCGCGCCATCCGGATTGTCTCTGCAAACTCTTCCTTTGTGACAGTTCCGTCTTCGCCCATCGGGGTGCCGGGTTTTGGGCAGAAGTTCTGGATGATCACTTCCTGGATATGGCCATAACTCCGGTGAATTGAAGCTATTGTTCCAAGAGATTCTCTTCGATCTGCTGATGTCTCTCCGATCCCAACCAGAAGCCCTGTTGTGAAGGGGATCTTCAGCCGTCCTGCATCTTCGAGCATCCGGATTCTCACATCAGGATCTTTTCCCGGTGAATTGGCATGCGCAGGTATTCTTGCTGTAGTCTCAAGCATCAGTCCCATGCTTGCATTCACCGTCCTGAAGCGGGCAAGCTCGTCAGCGGTCATGATGCCTGCGTTTGTGTGGGGAAGGAGGCCGAGTGCAAGTGCCTCCCTGCAGAGGTCAAAGCAGTAGTCAAGGATGTCGCCATAGCCAATCTCGCTCAGGTAGCGTTCGAATCCTTCCTCCTCGCCCGGCCGCTCGCCGAAGGTGAAGAGCGCCTCGGTACAGCCTGCCTCAGCACCCAGCCTGAGTATCTCTCGGACCTCTTCCGGAGCCATAAGGCAGCCGTCTCCAACAGGCTTTCTGAAAGAACAGTAGCCGCAGCGGTTATGGCAGACTGATGTCAGCGGAAGGAAGACGTTCTTTGAGTAGGTGATTGTTCTCCCCTGCATGCTGATTCTCTTTCTCCTAAAACCACTTGAATCAGTCGTCTTCATGGATATAGGTGACACCGTCCGGCGGCGTGTAATCGCATCTGATCACGATTGTATCCGAGAGGCGGTTGAAGAGCCTAAGGCCGCTCTTCTCCATTGCAAACCACCCGATCAGGCAGTCAAGGGGGAGGAGGAATGCCTTTCCAAATGCTGAAAGTGCTGCTTTTGGAATGCCCGCTGCGTCACCGGCTCGATCGGTGAGCCTGAGGTTCAAGACCATCTTCCCGACAGACTGGCCGTTTGTCCCTTCCATGATCGTCCAGTACAGGAACAATAGCACGGTGTTGGATGCAAACGGGACAGATAAGCCGGCAAGAACAGGCAGGGCAAGTGCAAAAACCTGAGGACTCCACCCGGTAAGGGTGGATATTGTTGATTCTATGACTGCGACCAGGGCGTATATGAGGATGATATCGATGATCCATGCAAAAAGCCTGCTCTCCCAGCTGGCAATGCGTATCTCAACCATGATACCTGATCTGTTTTGGGTGGCATCAAATGTTTCCCTGATGGCGGGTGGGGAGGTCAGTCCGCAGCCCTGCCCGGCTCAGGAGAAACCGCGATCGAGTGTCTCCTGGCTCTCCGGGTTCAGTCCGATCACATAAACTGATTTTCCCTGCTGCTGGTACCGGTGGATCACCCGCGTGATCGCTTCAACCCCGGACTGGTCCCAGATATGTGAATTCGAGAAGTCTATCTCAATCTTCTCCGGGTCATTTGTGTAGTCGAAGAGATCCATAAACGCCGACATGGTGCCGAAGAAGAGCTGGCCTTTCATCAGGTACACCTTTACGCCATCCTTCCTGATGGTCGAGGTTGCCGAGATGACCGAGATCTTCCACCCGAAGATGAGGAGGGCAAGAATTACTCCGGAAATAACTCCTTTTGCCAGATCATGGGTATAGACGACGATGGCGACAGTGACGATCATAACAGCGGCATCGCCACGGGGTATCTTATGGATGGTTTTGATCGAATCCCATTCGAAGGTGCTGAAGGCAACGACGATCATGACGCCGACGAGTGCTGCCATCGGGATGATCGAGACGATATCCCCAAAGACGATGATGAGGATTATCAGGAATACGCCTGCCACAAGCGATGAGAGCCTGCCGGTTGCACCTGATTTGATATTGATCATCGATTGCCCGATCATTGCACATCCTGCCATCCCTCCGAAGAAGCCGGCAACACAGTTTGCAAGCCCCTGTCCGCGAACTTCCCTGTCTTTATCACTTGGTGTATCGGTCATTTCATCGACGATCGAGGCGGTGAGGAGGGATTCGAGCAGCCCGACGATGACGAGGGTTATTGAGTAGGGGAGGATGATCAGCAGCGTCTCAAGGGTGAGCGGTATTTCTGGCAGGTGGAAGAGCGGGAGCGATTGGGTGATCTCACCCATACCACCGACGGTGAGCATGTCAAGTTTCAGGAGAACTGCAATCACCGTGGCGACGATGATTGCGACGAGTGCCGGAGGAACTGCTTTTGTGAGTCTTGGAAGGATGAGGATGATCGCTATTGTGATCGCAACGAGAATGTAGACTGCAAGGGATACCCCGATGAGGAACGGGATCTGGGAGATGAAGATGAGGATAGCGAGTGCGTTGATGAACCCAAGGACGACAGAATAGGGGATGAACTTCACAAGCCGCCCGACATTAAGAAATCCCAGTGCCAGTTGCAATATCCCGGTCAGGATGGTGGCGGCGAGGAGGTACTCAAGTCCAAAATCCCGGACAAGGATCACCATAACAAGGGCCATTGCCCCGGTTGCTCCTGAGATCATCCCGGGCCTTCCGCCTGCAAAGGCGATGACAACGGCAATACAGAATGAAGCGTACAGACCGACCATCGGGTCGACACCGGCGATGATGGAGAAGGCGATCGCCTCGGGGATGAGGGCCAGTGCAACCGTCATACCAGCAAGCGTATCGCCCCGGATATTCGAGAGCCAGGTTTTTTTCAGCGCGTTAAAAGAAAGGGTATTGTTCAAATTCACTGGATATCCTCTTGTTTTTGATCAGTAATTTCTGACAGATCATGTGTATCTGTTGATTGAGGGGGTTCATTTCATATGGTTATCTCTCCATTTTAAGGTATCCTGATTTATGAAAATATTGTGCTCCGACATGGTTTTATGGACTCGAGTTCCTTGAGGTACCACATGGAGTTCTGATATTCTGCACACTATGGCCTGCCTGATACCCGCCCGGAGGAATGATGTTTAAAACGATACTGCTTGCAATAGATGGATCAGAGAATGCGAGGCGTGCAGCCGAGTCTGCCTGTGGGCTTGTCAGGGAAATCGACGGTGCTTCACTGGTGGTTGTCTATGCCTCGCCCAATCCGCCCTCCCAGTCACGCATCATGAAGGCGGATTTTGATGTCCATACCCTTCTCATCGAGGATGCTCATGCGGTTGCCGGGCAGACACTCGACTATATCAAAAACTCCGGAACTGCCTATACCCTTGAGGTGAGTATGGGTGCCCCGGCACTAGAGATCATCAAGATTGCAGAGAAGACAAAAGCCGGGCTGATCGTCATGGGGAGCCGGGGGCTTGGCTCACTGAAAGGGGCTGTCCTTGGGAGTGTCAGCCAGAAGGTGGCACAGCATGCCGCCTGCCCGGTAATGATTGTAAAATAGGTCTGCCGTAAAGAGGTTGATTGGTCATCCCCTTTTTGATCGTAGTCTCTTTACTATGGTCCCGGTGAGCTCTTCTATCTCTGAAAAATGCGGCTCTTCCATCCCATTTTTAACAATCCCACATTCGGTTGCGATGATATGGTGATCCGGGTGTCGCCTGGAATGCTGAATCTTCTTCAGTGCACAGCAGTCGCTGCATCCGTCGATTATGAGGAGTTCTTCTGCATCCCGGAGTGCCTCATCGATTGCTTCTCTCTCCCGTGTTGCCGGGATGCAGCAGTCGATCTCGCCAGCGCATATCCGGTGGAGGTTCATCGCACACCTGGTGGTGAGTTTCCCGGTATTTGAGATCCCGGAGCAGGTGATGATGGTATATGCCATTCCTATGCCTGTCCAAGTGTTTGATCGATCCAGCCGGTGATTGCATCGCGGATCGCCCGTATGGCAGCGAGGCGTTCTTCCTCAGTCCCGGAGATCGCCTTTGGATCGGGGAAGGTCTGGTGAATCGTCTCCTTTGCCCAGGGGAAGAGTGGGCAGGTGCCGGAGTCACAGAGGGTGACGAGCAGATCCATCCCGATACCATCGAACTCATCGATCAGCTTCGGTTTTGCATTCGAGATGTCGACTCCGATCTCCTGCATCGCCTTTATTACGAGCGGGTTCACCTCACCAGCCGGCTCTGATCCGGCAGAGAATGCAGTGTAGCGGTCGCTATACGTTGCATTTACATACCCCTCAGCCATCTGGGAGCGGCCTGCGTTATGGGTACAGACAAAGAGTATCCTCTTCATAGTGATCAACCTGGCAGTATTGTTGGGAGAATATGTATTTCTATAGGATTTGTTCAGATTCGCCCTTTCCCTTCCCAGGCAGCAGAGACGATCATCTCTACATCGTCATCGGTATACTCCCTGGATCCGGCTTTTATGATGCCGAGATCGGTTACGATGATATGCTGGTTGATGGGTATCTTCTGGTCTTCTGCAATTGTTTTTGCACACTGAACAGGACAGCCGTCAAGGATGAGTATCTCATCTGCTGATTCGATATTCTTCAGGAGGCCGTCTGCCCCGGTGGCAAGGAGTGCCACGCAGGCAGCCCCGCCGTACCCCTCTTCAGTGAGCTGGATGGCGGCGGCGTTTGTGATCTGGCCGACATTTGCAACTCCCGCGCAGGGGAAGATGATCCGTTTAACGGTCAGTTCATCAGTCGTTCCACATGAACAGGTCGGCTGTTCTGCCATTCTTACGCACCTCCGAGGAGTTCTTTTAATTCAGCCACATCGGCAACCCGTCCGGAGATCTTCAGTTCTCCATCAATCATAAGTGCGGGTGTCAGCATCACATCCCGCTCCATGATCGCGGTGATATCCTCTACCTTAACAATGTCTGCTGATATGCTGAGTTCAGCGACTGCTTTTTCGACATTCTTTGCAAGGCGTTTACATTTCATGCATCCGGTTCCAAGGACTTCAATCTTCATAATGTAACCTCGTGTGTGTATTCTCTTAAAGTTGCAGAGCGGTACTGCTGTTCTGCGGACTTTGGGATATAATTGTATATTCTCAATCTTTTCATCAGTTCGTCTGCAATCTCTTCATCTTTGATAAGGTTCATCCGAGCCACCTCATGAATTGCATCATCAAGCATCGTAAGCCCGACGTTTATGCCGCCAACATCGATCTGCCTGATCCTTCGCATCGCCTCAGCCGCACAGCATGGCTTTTTCATCTCTGCCATCTCTCTTCACCCGATAATAAGTCCATAGGTAAACCCTGCAAGGGCCGAGAAGACGATCACAAGGATTGCATAGACGATAGTCTTCTTCATCCCCATTATCCGTGAGATGACGAGGAGCGACGGCAGGCTGACGCTAGGTCCTGAAAGAAGGAGGGCAAGTGCCGGCCCCCCCGCCATCACTCCTGATGTGTATCCGAATGTCGTTCCGATCACCGGCACCTCAAGGAGTGTCGGCATATAGAGGATGGTACCGACGAATGAGGCAAGCAGGTTCGATTGAAGTGTGTTCGTCCCGAAGAATGGCGCGAAAGTCTCCGGGGGGAGGAAGAAGGCGAGCATCCCGAGGGCAAATGTTCCGATGAGGAGGATCGGAAAGATCTTCTTTGTGAGATCCCATGTCTCCCATCCCCACTCGGTCACTTCGTCTCTCTGGAAGAAGTATATCAGAAGATATGCCACCCCGAGAGTGAGGGCATAGATTATCGGGAACTTGATCATCCAGTCAATCTGTGCTGTACCTGTGATCAGGATGCCGATTAAGAGGATGAAGAAGAGTGGGACGATCCACTGAGGCCGTTCCTCCTCAGATGCGGGTGCCGGTGGCATCGCCGCCATCTTCTTCTTTGTTGCGTCATCATCTGATCTGAAGAGCGCTGCCATGATCAGGCCGATTGCAATAGCAAGAATGATCGCAAAGGCGGCCCGTGCAAGGCCGAGATCAAAGCCGAGCACTTTTGCGGTATACACAATTGCCAGGATGTTGATCGCCGGTCCTGCATAGACGAAGGTGATGGCAGGCCCAATCCCGCTTCCCCGCTTGAAGAGGCCTGCGAACATCGGAAGGATGGTGCAGGAGCAGACGGCAAGGACAGTGCCTGAAACTGATGCAATCCCGTACGCGATCTTTTTCGGCGCATCCGGGCTGAAGTACTTCAGAATGGCATCCTTTCTGATGAAGGCGGCGATTCCTCCGGCGATGAAGAACGCCGGGATGAGGCAGGTGACGACATGCTCAGCGAGGTATTCTGCGAGTGTCGTCCATCCCATCATAAGGGAGCCGATGAAGAGGTCAATCATGGTTTTCTCCTGGCTGAATGCATCCTCTGAATCATATCCTGTCTTTCTCCGGGAGGTCTGGGGTTCGCAACATTACGTTTGAATGGAATGGACGAACTCATTATTTCAAAACCTCTTGAAATCATATCGGTCGTTCTGAAATAAAAAGGCTTCTATTTCAACATATGTTGAAATATCTGTGGCTGGCATCAGCGTTCCCTTAACTCATACCCGCTCGAAATGCTTATCTGATGGTATTTCATATTCATTTGAAGTATGGCAGGCGTACCGAAAGACGAGTGCAGTGGTGTGGCTGTGCCTGGAAAGGGATGTGGCATTCCGCCGGAGGTCGAAGCATCCCTCAACGCTTCAGGGGGCCTTGGGGGGCTTGTTTCCCATCTGCCTGAGGATGATGAAGCCCGGGCTGCCGCCTCCCTCTTCCGTGCCCTGGCTGACCCTTTCAGGCTGAAAATTCTTGCCCTGCTAGCAGTACAGCCACTCTGTGTCTGTGTGATCCGCTCTGTTCTCGAAATCTCAGATTCCAGGCTTTCATACCATCTCTCCATCCTGAAGAAAGCAGGCCTGATCGCGGGGGGGCAGTCCGGCACATGGATCATCTACCGGCTGACTGAGGATGGGGAGCAGGTGAAGGGGATGGTGCAGGGGAGAACAAAATGAATCACTCCTGTGGGGAGTCAGGATAAGGTTTAAAGTTTTTTAGGGGAATGGGAGCTAACTTTGGACGAGAGAGAGCAGAAATAACTCCCCAAATGATTATGTCACAATTCGCTCACATTTCTCTCCAGAAAATGTGATGTAAATGTGATAATTGCGTTCCCGATCACATATCATTTTTAGATATTCAAAGACCCTCTCTCAGGATTCTGCCTGAAAATGTTCCGATCCGGATTCATATCTACGGGCAGGATCTTGTTGTCCAAAATAGAGTTATATCCGTGTTCCCTCCTCGATTATCCTGACATAGTCCACAAACATATACTGCTTATATCGTTCTTTCCCGGTAATCTCTTCCAGTATTCCAATTTTCTCAAATTTCCCCACGAGATTGGTTGCAGACTGGCGGCTTATTCGTAACTCCTCTGTCACCTGCCCGATCGTGATGATCGGGCGATCAAAGAGTGTATCGATCAGCTTTACCGCATGCACGCCGCCGATATTGTTCTCCAGCAACCTTTCAATCAGCGTCTCCTTGAGCTGGATAATTTTCTTTGCTGTTTCAATAGAGTTATTAGATACGTCAATGACTCCCTGAAGGAAGAAAGCCAGCCATGCTTCCCAATTCCCCTGATACCGGATACCATTAAGGAGTGTATAGTAATCCTCCCGATATCTCTTCAGGTAATAACTAAGATACAACAATGGCCTTGCCAGAACACCTTTTGAGCAGAGGTAAAACGTGATCATCAAACGGCCCATTCTTCCGTTACCATCCAGATATGGATGGATTGTTTCCAATTGGGCGTGAATGAGAGCGGCCTTGATCAGCCTCGGCGTTTTATCATCGTTCTGGATAAAACGTTCAAGATCCTGCATTAATTCTGGGACCTGCTCTGGTGGAGGAGGAACAAATACCGCATCCTGAATCGTCCCTCCCGGTAGACCGATCCAGTTCTGAACATGCCGTAGCTGACCCGGAAGTTTATGCGATCCCCGTGTTCCGTGAATTAAAAAGCGATGAATCTCATTGATCAGATCCAGAGTGAGTGGCGAGAACTCCAGTTTCTCTATACCATGATGAAGTGCTTTTATGTAATTCAATACTTCCTGTATCTCGTTGATGTCGTCTTTTGGCCGCATATGGGCTTCGAATTCAAGAACTCCCTGAAGTGATGCCTGCGTTCCCTCGATCTGGGAACTTAACAATGCCTCTTTCTTGATGTACATCGCCACGAAGAGATCGGGGTTTGGGAGTACCTGGGTGACTCCGTCAAGGCGGGCCAGAGCTCCGTCGGCTTTCGATAACAGATAGAGAAGTCCCTCATCGAAAACCAGATCCCCGGGGGGTAAAGAATGGGGGATAAAGGCTTCATATCCGCCTTTCTGGCGGACGAAAACCCCTGCCCGATTATCGGAATATTTTCCCATATGTGGTATTTCAATGTGTAATGCTATAAAGTGTCTTGTAAGTCAACCTATGTTGACTTAGACGACTACTGCTCTCTCTAACGCAACCAGGCATGACTTACGATCATAGCAGCAGAAAGCCCACGACTTTAGTCGTGGGATGAATGCGTCAATGCCAACCACAAACAATATCTATTATCCACCCATATTATTATATGGATGGCAAAAGAACGGTGGACGCACTCAGATACAACGGTATACAACATCGGATACCATATCATATGGTGCCCTAAATATCGACGTAAAGTTCTCGAATCTCCGGTATCTGACAGGTTAGAAGTTCTTCTCAGGGAGAAGGCAGATGAGATCGGAGTTGTCATCGAAACAATGGAGATAATGCCCGATCACCTCCATTTGTTTGTCAAAACAAAACCTACTGCAAGTCCACACTGGATCGTACAGCAGTTCAAAGGGTATACATCAAGGACACTCCGACAGGAGTTCGAGATATTGAGAACTCGTTTGCCGTCATTGTGGACTCGTAGCTACTATGTTGAATCATGCGGACACATCTCTGAAGATGTTGTGAAAAAATATATCGAAGACCAGAAGCGGAATTAACATGATCTTAACCTACAAACTCCGGCACAACCGCGATTTCAGCGATGAATTAAAGAAAGCGTTTGCTGTAGCGGAGTTTGCAGTTAGAAATCCGAAATGCCGTTCGTCCGCTGCAGTCAAAGAGATTGGATTAAAATCAGCCATCTCAAACCAGATCCTCAAGAAGTATGGAAGCCAGAAGACAATCAAGCGAGTACGGAACGTCAATCTGGTTGTACCGGGACAGTCAATCAAAGTGGATCGAGATACTCGAACAATCCGGGTTGTCCCGTTGAAATTGACTCTCAACTACCAGTTTCCAGAGTTCGAGAAGGTTAATCAGATTGAGATTGATGCCAACTACGCCTATGTATCATGTACCGTCTTGGAAGAACCGGATATGATACCTCGACAGTTTATCGGGGTTGATCGGAACACTACGGGGCATGTGGCGGTAGCAGCGAATCCTGATACCGGAAAGATCGAGAAACTTGGTAAGAAGGCAATCCACACGCACCGAAAATACTCCGTGATCAGAAAACGCCTTCAGAAGCAGGGAAAGTTCCGCAAACTGAAAGCGATCAAAGATCGTGAGTCCCGTATCGTCAAGGATCTGAACCATAAAATTAGCCGCAAGGTTGTCGATATGGCAAAGGATCAAGACGCAGCACTCGTATTTGAGGATCTGACCGGTATCCGCAAGACGAGGAAACAACACCGTTCGTTCAAATACGCCCTGCACAGTTGGTCGTTTTATCAACTACAACAGTTTGTGGAATACAAAGCCAAGCTGCTCGGCGTTCCTGTCCTCTACATTGATCCAGCATACACCTCGCAAGATTGCTCTCGGTGTGATGGAAGAGGTCAACGGCGAGGAAAGGAGTTTAAGTGTCCGATCTGCGGGCACGTTGATCATGCTGATGTGAATGCGGCATTCAATATCGCACTCCGTCAAAAAAACATGATTGATCATGTACAGAAAGAGATGTACACGATGGGAGCACTGATACCCCACGACGCAATGCTTGAAGAATGCCTAAGCAACGTCAGAACCCCACGACTTTAGTCGTGGGAGTATGTCAGATGCCACAAAGCCATGTAAGTCAATCTAACCTGACTTAGCAGTCTTCCTCCTCTCCTAAGGTATCATACCTTGAGTTAGAGAAACAGTATATCTGGCTGAGAAAGGGCGGGGGATCGTGAATAATGAATGAATGATCAGGTTGTACAGAAAAGTGATTTCAAAACGCTGAGGGGGAGATTTGAACTCCCGAGAGACAAACGCCTCACGAGGTTTCCAGCCTCGCGCCTTTCCGCTAGACTACCTCAGCAAAAGATGCAGTAAATTAATTGTTCCGGGTATTACTTAATCCTGCTCTTCTTCTTCCAGCCCCGGGGGTACCTGCCGGGCTCCATCAGGATCGATTTTGGGCGTGCAACAAAGCCTTTTTTCCCTGGCACGCATTTCTCTGACGGAATACGGGCGGTGCCAAGGCCGATACATTCGCCCGCTTCGGTCATCAGCGCAACCGTGTCCCCTTTTGCAAATGTTTTGCAGGAGAGAACCCCGGCGCCTGCAAGCTGTGCGCCCCGGCATATCGCATCAACGGCAGAACTCCTGATGGTAATCGATGGAAGATCGGCAACTGCCCGCTCCACCGGGAGGATCATCTGCTTAAGCGGTTCTGGATCCCCTTCATCTGCTGCGGCTTTTGCGTCTGCAAGTTCATGGAGGGTATGTGCATCTGCTTCTCCGAATCCTCCCGAGAGGGTGCGCCGGAGCTCGACCATCTGCCCCCGCACTCCGAGTGCGAGGCCGATATGGACGCAGAGTGTCCTGATGTAGGTGCCTGCCTCGCACCGCACCCGGAAGAGGACAAGCCGCCCTTCGATATCCAGCACCTCGATCTCATGGAGTGTCCTGATACGGAGCGCCCGCTTCACAGCACTCCGGCGTGGGGGGCGCTGATAGACCCTGCCACAGAAGCTGCTGACCACCTCCCGGATCTCGTCTTCGGCTACATCGCCATGCAGCTTCAGGAGGCAGATGTACTCCTTATCATGGGCGAGGAGATGCTCTGCGATCTTGGCAGCCTTTCCAAGCATCACGATCAGGATGCCGGAGACCATCGGGTCAAGGGTGCCCCCCTGCCCGGTGCTGACACCGAGGATATCCCGCACCCAGGCGGCAACCTCGTGGCTGGTGGGGCCGGGCGGCTTATCGATGATGATGATTCCTGACTGTATGGTGGTCTGCTTCTTTCCGGTCATGATCTCTTCACTCTCAGGTAGGTATTCAGTGCTTCAAGGGTTCCGGCAAGTGATCCGTCACCGATAACCGCCGGCTCCACTCCCCCTTTCCGCATTGCGTCTGCGGTGATATCCCCGATTGCAATCGGGATGATATCTGCATTCTTCTCCCAGACAGCCATCAGAAACGAGTTTGCGCTTGTAAAGAGGATCGCATCTGCCCCATCTGTGTCAAGTGGTGTATGCGTCGGAACAAGCCCATAGCACCGGTACTCATATGCCGTGCCTCCGGCATCTTCAATGCCCTGAATGAGGGTGGGGTTTGGGACATCGGCACGGGGAATGCCGATCGCCTTCCCCTCAATCCAGTCGCCGAGGTAGGGAACAAAATCCCGGGAATAGTATGTGGGGAGCGTTTCGACCTTCAGCCCTTCCTTCTCCAGCATCCGGGCAGTCTGGGGTCCGATTGCGATGATCCGGGCATCTGTTTCGAGCAGCGGGGCAATCCGCTCGGCAGGAAGCGCGCTGGTGAAGAAGATGCAGTCGAAGGCGCCGCGGTTTGCCTCCAGCACAAACGCCTGGATCTGGTTGTCATAGACATCTGCAGCCAGAGGCGAGACAATCCGGCAGGAATGGCCGTATTGCTCACAGGTAGCCCGATCCCTGCCTGCCTTCTCCGGAAGCCTGGTTATCGCAATGATCATTGATCTCTATAGGGACGGATGCATGATATTCTTGTCTTCTCTGGTTCAACCTTCATCTTCGCATGATGGATGGGATCCTGATCGGAGCGGCAATCGGTGTGGTACTCGGTACCATCAGCGGGTGTACGCCGGGGATCCATTCAAACACGATGGCAGGTATCCTGCTCGGGGTGCATCCGGCACTCCTTCTCCTCTTTGGTCCTGCCGTCTTTGCAGCATCTGTCACAGCAACCCTGATCACGCATACCTTCCTTGATGCAGTTCCTTCCACCTTCCTCGGCGTGCCCGATCCAGATACTGCAATTGCGGTTCTGCCTGCGCATGATCTCTGCATGAAAGGGCTTGGTGAGGAGGCGGTCCGGATCTCGGCACTTGGATCTGCTGCGGGTGCCGCATTCGGGCTGCTGCTCTTTCCCCTCTTCTTCTCTCTCCTGCCCCCGCTCCAGCCGTACCTTGACTGGTGGATCGGCCTGCTCCTGATGACGGTTGCCGGGGTGCTTGTGGTCAGGTCAGAGGCGCCGGAATGGGCGGCTGTTGTCTTCATCGCATCGGGGATCCTCGGTTCATTCACGCTTGCCTATTCATACCTCTCCTGGCAGGTGCTCCCCGGCGGGAGCCCGCTCCTCCTCCCGCTCTTAACCGGCCTCTTTGGACTGCCGATCCTCCTGAAAGGAGCAACAGGCACAATTCCCGAGCAGATATACCGGGGGATCAGGATGGAGCGGCGGGAGATCGCCGGGGCTGCTGCTGCCGGTTCGGTTGCGGGTGCAGTCGTCGGGTGGATGCCCGGTTTCTCAAATGCAACTGCAAACGCGGTACTTGCTTCATTTATCTCATATACCCGGAATGGGAGGGGGTATATCCTTGCAACCGGTGCGGCGAATACGGCAAATGCGTTCCTCGGTATCGCCGCCCTCTATGCCCTTTCGCGGGCGCGGAACGGTGCGATGGTGGCAATCGCAACAGATGAACTGCCGCCGCTTGCCGGGATCATGCTTGCGGCCTGTCTCGCTGCGGTGGCTGCGTATCCGCTGACAATTCTCTTCTCAAAAGGCTCACGGTACCTGGCAGCCCTGAATGTCAGGCGGCTGAATCTCACGGTCATCATCTTCCTTGTGGCATTGACCGCTCTTGTGACGGGGCCGTTTGGGCTCCTGATCCTCGCGCTTGCAACCGCAATCGGGACGGTGCCCCCGATGGTCTCGGTGCAACGGGTCTTCTGCATGGGGGCGATCATGGTTCCGATCATCGTCTGGTCGGTTCTTGGGCTTCCACTCTTTTAGATGAGACCTGCCAGTATCCCGATATAGGCGAAGTACCCGATGAGAACAACCGCCGATATAGGGCGTTTTACCCGTTCGCCTGCATAGATGAGGGGGATTGCGGCTGCCGAGAAGACTGCCATTATCAGGAGATCTCCTATTTCTGCTACCTGGATAGGGACAATCAGGGCGATGATCCCCATCACGAAGAGGAGGTTGAAGATGTTGCTCCCAAGCAGGTTGCCAACCGAGATACCGGATTCGCCTTTCAGAATTGCCGCGGCTGAGGTGGCAAGCTCAGGTAGCGAGGTGCCGATGGCGACGATGGTCATCCCGATCACAAAAGCAGAGATCCCAAGGGCGGTTGCAATTCCGACAGCGGAGGTGACAACAAGTTGTGCGCCGATGATGACTGCGATAATCCCTCCTGCAGTCAGGATATAATCGAGGCTGCCTTTTGCCAAAATGGGCATTTCCCCCTCGATCCTGCCTTTTCTCCAGAGTGATCTCAGGATTAGGATAAATGCGATCAGGAATATGGCTCCTGCTGGTACGGAGAGGGTCCCGGACCATGCAACGACAACAAAGAGGGCGGTTGCCGCAAGCATCATCAGAGCCTGTCTCTTCACCCCGCTGTTGGCAGGATCATGCCTGTTGAGTGCATGGGGGTTGAGCAACCCGCAGATCGCCAGTACAAGCGCGATATTGGCTATATTGCTCCCGATGATGTTTCCGGTTGCGATTTCGGGGTTGCCGGTCAGGCCTGCATTCATGCTGACGACGAACTCAGGCAGCGAGGTTCCGAATGCAACAACAGTGAACCCGATGAGTGACGGGGTGATCCCAAACCGTGAGGCGAGCCCGCTCCCCCCGCCGACAAAGAGGTCCGCACCCTTCACAAGGAGTATGATGCCGACTACAAAGAGTGCCGCCTCGATGATCATACCCAAAGATTCGGTCGCCGGATATATAGGTGCTGAGGTATCATCTCTTC
This sequence comes from Methanocalculus sp. MC3, assembly GCF_054767395.1. Lineage (NCBI taxonomy): Archaea > Methanobacteriati > Methanobacteriota > Methanomicrobia > Methanomicrobiales > Methanocalculaceae > Methanocalculus > Methanocalculus sp. MC3. The sequence continues at coordinate 198,173 of NZ_BAABMP010000005.1, read as the reverse complement.
TGCAATGACGGAGTACTGGTGCGGGAGCGTAGATGATGGGGGGGTTTTTGTTCCTTCCCGCGGGTCACCGGCTGAGCTGCTGGCGAGGGTGGAGTCATTAAAGACCAATATGCAGGTATACCACCCTCTTACGCCCGCTCTGATCGAAGGAAGCGGCATCTTCCCTGATCGTGCTGCATATATCCGGCAGCTCCGGGAGGTCACCATTCTCCAGGCACAGGGGGTGATCGAGGCGGCGGCATCGGGGAAGGATGCAGAACTCCTCCAGATGGTCAGGATGCTCGACCAGTTGGATGAGGTGATCAATCTCCTCTCCGAGCGACTGGTTGAATGGTACCAGGTGACGAACCCGGCATTCTCACAGAAAGGGAGGCAGGGTTCGGTGAGGCGGGTTCTTCCGAAGATCAGGCGGAGCAGATCCCGTCCCCTGCGAGGAATGGCTGATGAGCTTGAAGGGCTGATTACCGCCCGGACATCACTTGCCGCTGATGTCTCGCGGCTCGCAGCACTGGTGATCCCAAACACAAGCGAGCTTGTCGGCGGCCTTGTTGCGGCACGTATCATGGCCCGTGCCGGGGGGCTTGAGAAGCTTGCCCGGATGCCCGGCAGTTCTGTTCAGGTGATCGGGGCTGAGGCCGCACTCTTCTCCCATATCCGGGGGAACTCGCCCTCCCCAAAACACGGGATCATCTTCCAGCACCGCCGGGTGCATAACGCACCCCGTGAGATCCGGGGGAGGGTTGCCCGGGTGCTTGCTGCAAAGCTTGCGATTGCGGCCAGAATCGACTTCTATCGTGGCGAGGCGGATCCCGGCTTCCTCTCGTCGGCACAGGCATTGATCGATGGAATCGCAGGAGGTGGATCCGAATGATTCGAATTGATGGACAGCTCGTCTCGTCGGGGTCAGGCGGGGTCTATAATGAAAGGATGGTGAAAGGGTACCGGGTCTGGGATCCCTACCGCTCAAAGCTTGCTGCCCTCTGTATGCTGGATGAGTCTCTGGATCTTGCGGCTGACATGAAGGTCTTGTATCTGGGTGCTGCAAACGGGACGACGGTCTCGCATGTGGCCGACTATGTGGATTGCGTGTATGCGGTTGAGTTTGCTCCACGACCCTTGCGGGATCTGCTGGTGGTTGCAGAGAAGCGGAAGAATATCGTTCCGATCGCTGGAGATGCGACCCGCCCGGACCGGTATGCGCCGTTTCTGGAAGAGGTTGATCTGCTGTATCAGGATGTTGCCCAGCCCGATCAGGCAGGAATTCTGATTAAGCACCTGCCGTTTCTAAAACAGGGTGTGGGGATCGATGGCGGGATGACGGCGATTCTGATGCTGAAGACGCGGTCAGTTGATATCAGGAGGACACCGGAAGAGGTCTTTGCCGAGACGATCGAGCGTTTGGAAGGTGCAGGGCTTTCTATCCTGAACACCTGCTGGCTTGAGCCATACCATCATGATCATGCGGCGATTGTGTGTGGTGTTGGGGAGAGGTGAAGGTGAGGGTTATTCTCACTTTATTTTGTATGGCTGAGGAACTCTTTCTTTTCAATACCTGCCTGCTTCAGAATTGATAGGAGTGTTCCCGTTGCCACTTCCCGGTAATTTGGAATTGTAACCAGCCGCCTGGTTTCTTCATTGAATAGATGAATGTGGCTTCCAGTTTGCCTTACCTGTTTGAATCCAAAATGGTAGAGAATTTTGATAATCTCACGAGATGATAGAGGCGGAATTTTTGACAAGGTTATCTACTTCAATATCGATATAGGTCAATTTGTGATCTCTGGGGCTTAATTCGATTAACAGCTTGTAGTGTTCTTCAAGCCCTTTTTTTAAGTTGCTTATTGCTTCCTCCTCAGTGAAACCCTGATCAGCGACATGCGTAAGAAGATCAATAGCAACGTAGTATTTTCCTTCCCTGTGTACTTCGATGAGGGTTTTCATACTATCAGGAGTATCTCTGTTTCTTTCCAATAATAATGGTTTTCCATGTGATCTACTCCTCCAATATCAGGCATATATGGCATCCTTTTCGATATAGCTCATCAGGCGTGGCCGGGTGGCTATGCCGCCTTTCAGAACAAGATCGACGTCTCTGTTGAGGATATCTTCGAGTTCGTCTTTCAGGTCGATGACATCCCATCCAATCGGTCTTTCAAATGAGACCAGAATATCAAGATCACTCTCTTCTGTTTGTTCGTTTCGTGCGAATGATCCAAAGATGGCTATCTCTTTTATCGGGTATCGGCGTAGTAATTCAGGCTTTGCTCTCTGGATCTTCCGGATAATGGAGTGAACCGTCCATGTTTTGGGTATATCCTCAGGCTTTTGTGGCATCACTCATCACTCTCCTATTGGATTATTGGTAAATATGATCTTGTGCATGATAATGATTCTTGCTACATGGAGATCTCTCTCTCTCTCCCAGCTGTCTGTTTTGTTCCTTTTAACGGCTTTCTGAATTGTATTTATGGATTTAGGGTTCAAATCTCTACAAAAACGAGCGGTCTTCCTCTGGTTTGCATTTTCGCCAATAAACTATATGCAGGTTTATGATGGGGATGTCTGGCTGGATCCCGCCCTGCTTCATCCACTCATGAAAACCTGTCTTCCTGCAATCTCCGGGTACAACCCCATCGCCTCCATCGATACTCTAATAATACTGCTAATGCAAGAGAATGGATTATACGAATTATAAGGATCATCTGCCAATGCCCCGCTACGTCTTCTTCAATCCTTTCTCCATCCTGATGGTGATCATTCTCTTCGCCGCACTCATCCTCTTAATCCCGCTCCTTCTTCTCGGCATTGTCGGGGGTGCCCTCACAAACCTCGGCTTCTCTTGGTTCCAGGCGATCGGGCTCCTTCTCCTGATTTTGATCGGGAGCCTGGTGAATATCCCGGTGACTGAGATCCGGGAGAGAGCGCCTGATCCGGTGGAGCGTCCTGAAAGGCGCCAGTTTGCCCCGTCACTCTATGATGGGATGTATAAGGTGCAGCCGCCTGCACAGGTGACGAAAGTGGCCCTTAATCTCGGTGGTGCAGTGATTCCTGTTCTGATATCGGTTTTCCTGCTTCTTCATGCACTCATCGGGATGGGTGATGTACGGCTCTTCACTCTTGCCTGTGTGGGGGCCCTTGCTGTCACTATTGTCGTCAATCGATATGCACGGCTCATCCCCGGAGTCGGTATAGGGACGCCGTTCTTCCTGCCGCCGCTTGCTGCTCTTATCTGCGGGATCCTGCTTGCAGGAGGATTTGGGCTGAGTGCCGCTATCATTGCCTATGTAAGCGGGACAGTCGGAACGCTTGTCGGGGCAGATCTCTTAAATCTCAGGAAGATCGGATCCCTTGGAGTGCCTATTGTCTCTATCGGGGGTGCCGGGACGTTTGACGGGATCTTTTTGTCAGGGATTATCGCGGCGTTTCTGGCTTGAAGGGGATTGGATGTGTAAAAGGTGTGAGTGCGGGTTTGGTGGATCGGGTATTGAAGAAGAGAGGGGTGGAACCGGGCTTGCAGAATTTGAACGGGGTTTGGAGAGTGAATTGGATGATGAACCTATCACTGATGAGGAGATTGCCGAGATCCAGGAGGCTCTGGAGGAGGTTGAACGGGGTGGGTTCGTCACCCATGAAGAGCTGAAGCGTGATCTGGGGCTTGAGTGAGTCTAACTAATGGGATGATTTTGAGTGGGATCTCATTATCTCATATTTTATCTTGTAAACATCGAATTATTTTGTGTAATCTTTGATTGAAAGCCTCTCTGTCTTCTGAATGAGTTTAAGGGCCTCGCTCTTTCTTCCTCCTTCTATATCTGGCAGTTTTAAACCTCTTATGGTTCTTATTCTGGCTATGAGGGCCTTTCGACTGTCTGCAACTCTTGTGTTTTCCTTGTATCGTCTCCTCTCTCTTCTTTCGTTACCGTCTCTTCATAAACCTGCATGTGGTTTATTGCGCATCATGAGAATAGATCAGGGGGTAATGGATCTAACGAATTTATAAGCTATATTCATCAATTTAAGCATTATTTTCGAGGGGAGTTGACGGAATTACACTGTTAATGGTGGTGTAAGAATCGCCCGGACTCTTCATGGTGGAGATGTTCGGAAAAAGGCTGAATTACTATTGTTAGAGCAAAAAATTTGAAAGAAAAGGAAAGTAGTCCGGAGCAGATTCGAACTGCTGTCGGGGGATCCAGAGTCCCCCATGATTGACCGCTACACTACCGGACTATTGTGCCATAATATGTGATTCCTGATGATTAATGAACCTGACGGAAATCCCCGGTCTGGTGGAGTCTTCAGGGAGTTTTTCTTCAACAATAATCCCGTATCCCGCAGGAGATCACATATGGAATCTCTGCATGTGATATGGCGGGAATAAGACGAAAAAAGAAGAAAATAGCGAGAAACAGCGATGAGGGTTAAATATTCTCCGCTCTCCGGCATCCCCGGCATGCTGCACAGACAAATTCCATGGGCCGGATCAGTGTTCCTTCACCACAGAATGGCGGGATGTCAGCTACATCTCTCTTATAATATATGTGCGGGACAAGCGAGATATGGGTGTATGCACCAACCGGCACGCCGACTGCCTCTGCAATACACTGCTGGAGGCGTGCCAGTGCATACATATTTGCACCTGCTGCCGAGAGCATGTCATTTGAACGGAAGACGACCTTCATATCAAGGAGCCGTGCATCTCCTTCCTTCCGGATGACGCACTGGATCAGCTGGAGGCAGGGGCAGTCGTCCAGTGTTTCGTCAATTGCGGGGTTCCATGTGACGGCGACTGCCCGCCTGCTGACTGGCTCATTCTTTAGCTTCTCTATAATGTACCTGATCTGGTCGGCATGGATGTCGCCTTCCTTGATTTTGAGTCCCTGCCCCCAGTCGAAGAGGCGTGAATGGTAGTCATATTCAAAGACGGCATCAGATCCCTTGATCAGGCCGTCTGCATAGCTCTCCAGAAACGCGTTTCTAAACCGTGAATGGGCACTTGCCATCGGCTCAGCTAGCGGATTCTCGACCCGGAGTGCAATCTCGTCGGTTTCAAGTGTTTCCTCGCCGTTCTCGGTTCGCCGCTCCCTTCCCTTCTCAAGGATGTGTTTGATGATGAGTTCGTGGGCACGGCCAAGGCTTGCAGCACGGATGATCTTCATGATCATACTAATGGTGCGGGGGGTAGATAGTAATAGTGCGAAAGTGGGTTGTAAGGGGTGTCTTTCGGTGTGTTCTTGCAAGTATACCAGCGCCCTTTTCTATCCAGATGGGGAGATGATCTGTTGTGTGGAGATCCCGGTGATCAAACTCGTCAGATCTTACGGCTCTCCCCGATTGCCCGCGCCCTGTTTTTCATTATGACTTCTGAGCCCATCAAACCACCGATCTGACTTATAAAACCTCCCCATTTTTCCGTCATTCTGCGCTCCTCTGAAAAATCCCATCAATTTATACGTTATTTCCCTCATTTTTCCTGGTCTTCTCACCTTTTTTGCGCCCCTAAGAGGGGTTTTCAGTCAGGTTTATATACTCAGCGTACGACTGGCTCATGGACTCCAGCATTGAGTTCTCGGAAAAAGCAGGTCGAATTAAAGAGATTGAACAGGGAACCTCTATCTCAGAATTCCTGAGTTCATCGCATCTGCACACAATTGCACAGACCATTGAACGAGAATACTACCCCACAGGAAGCACCAGATTCCGTTATCCGGTTCATCTCCTGCTGAAACTCCTTATCATCAAGTGTTTCAGGAAACAATCCTATGCCCGGACAATTCTTCTCCTGACAGACGAGGATTGTTTTCATCTTGGGGCAGAGTTGGGCGAAGATGGGTACATCATACCCAATTCAGCAACACTCCACTACTTCGTGAAATACCGTCTCGGAGTCAAGGGGATGAAACGGCTCATGCACCTTGTCGGCGAGGCAATCCTTCTCTGGGCACAGAATGAGATGGTAGGTATCATTGATTCAACTCCGATTGAAGCTTCCCGGTACGACAAATATGCTCCGTTTCATCCGCACTACTCGGTGAAGATGGATAAAGCGCATATCTTCCATCTGGGACCATACCCTCTTGCAATGGTCTATTCGTATGGAACCGATGCTGATCCATCTCATCTTCTACCTCTTCTTAAACGGGTGAAGACATTGAATCCACGGCTCATCAATGTGCTGCTTGATGCAGGATATGACTCATTTGAAGCACATGCTCAGGTTTGGTATCATCTGAATGCCCGACCCTGTATCGATATCCGGGAGGGAGCAGTTCTCCAGAATGAAGGAAATGTTGAGAGAATCAGACACTGGGTCAACAAGCTCTGGAGAGCAGGGGGAGATATCCACGCTCCCCTGGCTCAACAGTTGAGATTCCTCTTCCAGAACGGAAGAGTGGAACAGGTCGGGATGCATTTCCGAAACAAGAATCTTCTCGACCCTGAATTCTCAGCAATCATGCGAAGCCGTGGTGAGTGTGAACGGGTACATGCCCGGATGAAGGCATCAGTTACCTTTCACCTCAGGAGGATTCAGCATGAAAGCCGGGAACTCTATATAATCCTCAACTTTGTTGTTTATCAAATGCTCCTCCTGACGGGGTTGCGTGCCGGGGTGAAGAACCCGACACACCTGAGTACGTTATTCTGAGGACTGATTCCTGCAGTCAGAAGAGGCAAACCCCTTGGTGAGAGGGGAATAAAGAGAGCGATAGCTTTGTCTTTTCAATGGGTTTTTGGGTAATCTGGCAGTGGAACCGTATCGCTGTTCAAGACAAGGGCAGGGATATTGAGCAGTTGAATGATATATTCAGGGCTCATTATGGAGATCTGACGGAACAAATGACCCAGAATTTCATCCCATCAAATCAGGAGGGGTGTTGTTTTGATGGGCTCCTTCTTAAAAACGGGCTCGACCACAAAGGATATATTAATTCTACATCTAATAAGGAAGCATATTCCGTTGATCGGAGTATGATCCTTGCAGAACGGTTTTTCGGCACATGTCGAAAAGCCCGGAATCGCATGTTGATTAAGGAAAGTATTGAGGTGTAAAAACACATGAAAAACACAACTAAGATGATGGTCGTCGCCATTGCTCTGTTACTTGCTACGGCACTGCTGGTTGCACCGGCAGTAGCACGGTATCCAGGTATCGGTGATATAAAAAATGGTGACACCATCTTTGTTTATGAAAAATCGCTTAATGTGACAGGTCTGAATGGATCAGCTGCAACCGATGTTACAGCTTTCAGAAGGTATTCTGAAGACAATCCGTCAAAGGCGCTTTTGAATGAGATTCCTGTTGACACGGCCACAAATTTTGAGCTTCTTGAAGCTGCTGTTTCTGGACAATCTGGGGTCTACTATGCATGGAATGGAACCGCTGTAATAACTGGTAATGGTGGGGCGCTTGATTATCAATCTATTGTCATTCGCCAACCTGCGCTTACAGCTGATGTCAGGCTTTGGGTTACAACCGCTACCCCACAAATGAAGCCCGATTCACTTGATGGTAAGACAGTGACAAAAGATACACTGCTTGCTTTTAAAGTAGGTAGTCAAGTTGGATCGTATTACCGTGCCGCAGGTTCAACTGTCAATGCGACTGTGAAAGTCGAGATTACAACTCCTGGTGGAGCCAAGCTGACATCCTTTGGTGGATTGGACTTGGCAAGTCTCAATGTCTCTTCATCGGAGTTTAACACAACGGCTGCAGTCCTCACTGACGTTGCAGCAGGTACCTACACCGCACAGGTGAAGTGGGTGTCTCCAGATGGCTTCTCGGACTATGCAGCGTCATCAAACACTGCTTCATTCACCGTTGAGTCACGTGTGACCAGCATCACGTCAAACAAAGACACTCTCGTCAGAGGCAACAACTTTGTTGTGACGATTGCCGGTGAATCATCTGCAAACTATACTGTGTTTGTTAAAAACGCTGAAACAGATGGTGATACTAGCAATCCAGGTCTTACACCAGGACAACCAAATGTATTACCTAGTGCAACGAAGCCTTACTACACTGCATTTGTTATGACCAATGCTGCTGGAACACGCCCGATTGAGTTCAACACTACTGCTAACACCAAAGACAAGACTTTTACAATCAGAGTCGAGAAAATCGTGGGTGGAGTCGCTGATACTGCTGATTATGACGAAGTAAAGGTTAAAGTTGAGAAAGGTGGAGTCAGTGTCACAGCCTCCGGAACTGGGAGCTATTACATTGGTGAAGAGATCAAACTCACCGGTACTAACACAGAAACCGAAAATACTTACTTCTTCATTACCGGTCCAAACCTTGCATCAAAAGGTGTAAACCTCACAAACATTCAGGCAGTTACAAATAACACTGCAACTACATTTGACAGTGCAGCTGTCAAAACAGATGATACCTATGAGAAGAGGTGGGATACCTCTAATGTTGGACTAGATGCAGGCTCTTACACGATCTACGCAGTATCTGCTCCACGTGACAGAGATAACCTTGCTAATGTTCAGTATGCAACCGTTTCAATCGTTGTCAAGAAGCCATTCGTTTCCGCAACAACCTCTGCATCTACTGTAGCAAAGGGTGATAAACTCTTTGTCCGTGGAACCGCTGAAGGAAAACCTACATCAGGTGTTCAGATCTGGTTCTTTGGAAAGAATTACTATGATATTCAAACTACATCTGTGAATGATGACTCAACATTTGAGCATGAAGTTACTACGCAGACAACAAAGGATCTTGCATCCGGCCAGTACTTTGTAGTTGTTCAGCACCCGATGCAGAATGATAGGTTTGATGTGGTGCGAGACACAACGAGTGTTGCAAACATTGAGTATGCTAAGATGAGAAATGCCATCATAAGTTCAGGTAACACTTCGACAGATTGGTTTGTCCTGAAAGGTGCTGGCCGTCTTCAGGGTTCTGATGCAGCACAGGCACTCATAGATCTCCTGAACAACGCAAACATTGACGACACATATGCAAAACTGACCTTCCTCGTTGAAGAGCCATGGATCAGGATTGACACTGTTAATGACAAGTATGTTGGCTCTCAGTTCTCAATCACTGGAACAACAAACCTTGCAGTCGATAATGACTTCCTCATTGATGTCCTCTCCTCAGCTTTCAAGCCAACTGAGAAGACAACAACGGGCGAATTCGCCGGACAGTCCGGAACTATAAAGGTTACCAAGGGTGACGCAGGTTACAACACCTGGTCATTCGAAGTCGATACAAGTTCCTTCCTGCCTGACGAGTACATCGTCAAGGTTGAATCAATCGAAGCAGGTACAACTGCAACCACCACCTTCAACGTCCTTGAGGGTGTCCCGGTAACACAGCCACCTGCAACCCCGGTGCCAACCACACCACCGGCAACCGTTGTCCCAACCCAGCCACCAGCAACCCCGGCATCACCCGGATTTGGTGCGCTTGTTGCGATTGCAGGTCTTGGTGCGGTAGCGTTCCTCGTTCTTCGCAGGGACTAAACCTAACCAACCCTAACTTTTCTTTTTCTTTGTCAGAGCAAAACAGCTGAGCGATAGCTCTTTTCTTGTTTAAACGCGCTTCTGAGTTTTTGAAGCTATTCTTCTCTCTCTCTCTCTCTCTCTCTGCTCCTCGCGGTAACGTGTGGGTTTTCAATACGGAACGAGTCATCATCCGGCTATCGGGTGGCTTGAATCATGTATTCGAATCTGTTCACTGAGGCATTTTCCCCACCGCCCCTGTCCTGTCCGCACGTGCTTCGCAAGGAAGTTGTACTGGCTGACCGCAGATGCAACGCTGGAGGGGCGGGAATACTTCGGTGGCTGCCAGAAGCAGATAAATCCCCGATTCTTAAGAATCGCCTTTCAGGTTGCTCTGATGAGCAAGGGTTTATCAGCTCTGTCATCCTTATCCCTTCGCTCGCCCCGCCCCCCTATACCTGCGCCGCACCTGCTCCAATCAGTTCCCATGATCCGTTTGTTGGATCACGAAAGAGCAAGGGAGGGTGTTTTCTTACCGGAATCACTATCCGGATTGAAAACAACATTCCTGTATTCTCATGAAGGCTCCAAAAAAGATTATTCTCAGGGAGGATATCGTTGAGGATCTCCTTCATATGCGAAAACCCGGAATGACGCTCTCCGGGGTTATTGAAGAGATGATCGAGCACGAAAAGAAACAGCGTCTTCTTGATGATATCAGGCGTATTCAGGAGAGAGAAGAGCTTGTGGAGCTTTTTTAGTGGGATTGCTATAGAATAAGCAGATTATTCAACAGGAATAGCTTTTCCAGGCTTTCCGGCCACTTCAATATACCCGGCAATTGCCTCCTCGATATGATATAATGCCTCTTCCCAGTTTGATCCTTCACTTATACCTCCCGGAAGGAGGGGTACTGTTACGGTATATCCTCCATCTTCATTTTTTTCCAGGAGTACGGTATAGCGAAGTATGCCAATGCCGGATTATTTCCTCACCCCTCCTCTTCCAATCTTCCTCCTCCTCTCTTTCCCAACCCCTCACCTTCCACCAAACTGCCAATATCCGGAAACTCCTCTCTGACAACCCTCCTTCCGGCAACCCTTATCTCTCCCGCCAACCAGATCCTCTATATTATACCGGTTACTACCGGTACAATTCAAAAAGGTAGTGTGATCTATGGTTCGTCTCTCTGGAAAAGTGATTGATATCGAATACCGGGGCATCCTCCTGAACCGGGACGACGCCCGCACCATCGGCGTCCTGGACGGTGATCGTGTCGAGGTGATCAATGAAGAGAAGAAGACCGCCGCACAGGCATTTGTCACAACAACCACCACCCTGCTGCCGCAGGGAACAGCCGGCGTTTACCAGGTGACAAACCGGCGGCTCGCCCTTGAAGGAGGCGAACCAATCGAGATCCGGGCTGTCGGAAGGCCTTCCTCAATTGATTTCATTAAGAAGAAGATGGACGGCGGCAAACTCTCGATGGAGGAGACCCAGTCGATCGTCCGGGAGATCGTCGACGATACCCTTTCCCCTGGCGAGATCAGCGCATACATCGTAGGCACCTACATCAACGGTCTTGATATGGACGAGATCGAGTATCTCACCCGCTCAACCGTCCAGACTGGCGAGAAACTCTCCTTTGCCTCGCACCCGATTGTTGACAAGCATTCAATCGGCGGTGTCCCCGGCAACAAGATCACCCTGCTTGTGGTGCCGATCATCATGGCAGCGGGCCTGAAATGCCCAAAAACCAGCTCAAGGGCGATCACCGGCGCAGGCGGGACAGCCGACCTGATGGAAGCAATCGCCCCGGTTGCCTTCACCGGATCTGAGCTTCAGGAGATGACAGAGAAGGTCGGGGGCGCCATCGTCTGGGGGGGTGCAACAAACATCGCCCCCGCAGACGACAAGATCATCCTCTATGAATACCCGCTCAAGATTGATCCGCATGGCCAGATGCTCGCCTCGGTGATGGCAAAGAAGTTTGCAGTCGGTGCAGATCTCGTCGTCATCGACATCCCTGTTGGCAGGGATGCAAAAGTCACCACCGTCGAGGAGGGAAGGAAACTCGCCCGTGACTTTATGGAACTTGGGGATCGGCTCGGGATGAAAGTCGAGTGCGCACTCACCTATGGCGAGACCCCGATCGGCCATTCTATCGGCGTCAATCTTGAAGTCGCAGAAGCTCTCTCCATTTTAAAGGGAGGCTCCGGCCCCGACTCCCTCATGCAGAAGAGCGCCGCAATTGCAGGGATAGCTCTTGAGATGGCAGGCAAGGTGCAGTATGGCACTGGAACAGAGGCGGCGCTTGATCTCCTCTCATCTGGCAAAGCCGATCTGATGATGCAGAAGGTGATTGAGATTCAGGGCGGCGATCCCGTTGTGAAAGCTGAGGATCTCCCACCCGGTGAACATTCCTTCACCATCAATGCTCCTGAAACCGGGTACGTGGTCGAGATGAATAACCGGGCTCTGATCACGATTGCGCGCGCAGCTGGCGCCCCGCATGACCACGGCGCCGGGATCTTGTTCCATAAGAAACAGGGGCAGCATGTGAAGAAGGGGGAGCCGATCTTCACCATCTATGCGGATCGCGGCTGGCGGCTCCAGAAAGCCCTTGAAGAAGGCAGGCGCCTCATGCCGATAGCTGTTGAAGGAATGCTGATTGACAGGGTGCCGGGGAACCGCTGGCGGACACCGATGCACTAATAGGTGAGAAAACAATACTAACCTGTATATGCGTGCTATGCGGATTGTCGTTGCTCTCATCCTGCTTATTACCCTGGTGGTAACAGTGCAGGCGGTGGTCACCCTGCAGATCACCGTAGAGGATTCACAGGGAAACCGGGTTCCAGGTGCTGATATTTATGTTGCTGGTACTCATGTCGGAACAAGTGATGGTTCTGGGCTATTTTTGTATGATCACGCAGGCACAACAGCTTTCAACCTCATGGTGAGCAAAACGGGATATCAGAGCACTACCGTCTCAGTTCTGGCAACCGAGAGAAACCGGACTATTACCCTGCCACGGAGTACTGTCGTTTTGACTGTGCTTGTTTATGATGAGAATGTGGCCCCTCTTCGGAACGCTATTGTCAGAGTGGTTGGTCCGGATGCCGAGAAGACGGGTGAAACCGGATTTGATGGAAAAGCTATTTTTACCCTTAAAGACGGCGAAACATACCAGATATTTATCACCGCTCTTGATTACCGTGATGAACAGAGATCTGTACTCATATCCGGGGCACAACCTGAGCCGATCACGGTTGTGATGGTGCGTGGTGACCGTTTTGCCTTCCGTGTTACTGAAGTGGAGACAGCTCTCCCGATCAGCGGGGCTTCGATCTCGATTGATGGTAATCTCAAAGGAACGACCGGAGATGACGGGGTCTTCTCATATAATCTCCGGAAAGGATACGAATACCAGATTCTGGTGGAAAAACCCGAGTACCAGTCCTTTGCAAAACGTGAATATATCACCGGCGACCAGCAGGTTCTTTCGATATCCCTTTCGAAGGCATATCACTCTCCATTTGTATCGGCCTTTGATCCCGTGAAGAAGGTTGTTGATAGCGCTGATGTCTATATTGATGGAATGCTCCTGAGAAAGACTGACAATTATGGGCGTGCGAGCCTGGGAAGGCTCACTGCTGGTACGTACCTCCTTGAGATTAGGAAGGGGGGATTTGAACCTTATAGCCAGAATATCACGGTTTCTGAAGATTCGCTTGATTTTGTTGCAAATCTTGCTTATTCTGCGGTTCCGATTCGTGTGCTTGTTGAGGATCCTTCACACTCGATCCTCCCCGGAGCAATCGTGTCGGCAGATGGGGTGGTGGAAGGTACAACCGATGAAAGGGGAATTATCTTCATCTCTCTAACACCGGGTTCCGTTCATACCCTCTCAGCGATAAAAGACGGGTATCATCAGGGAACTACACAACTTGTGATACCAGTGGATGGACAGCAGGATTCAGTCACGATGACTCTTGAGCCTCAGTTCAACCCGATCCTTTTAGGTGGTATTGTGCTTGCTCTTGTGCTCCTCGGAGGGGGCGTGTATATCTCCAGGAACCGTGGGCGAAAAGGAAGTAAAAGCAAGCGGTTTAAAGACTGGTGATGCTTTTATTCTGGTAATTTAATTATATCCTCTCTTTTATATCGCGAGCAGTTAAATAGGAGAATGGATGAATCTATGCTATGAACTCACCATCCCGGCTGCTCATTCTTCTTCTCATCATCGCAGCAGCCGGAGCAGCACCGGCAGCAGCCCTTCTTCCTGATGAAATCGTCATCACAACCGATACGGAATGGCTGGTGGCGGGATCATCCACACCTGCAACACTCACGGCAGTGGTCTATAACCAGAGTGTCCCGCTCCCCGGTGTTCTGCTCACCTTCTCACTCCTTGATCCAGATACCGGATCTCTCACAAACCCCTCTCCCACAACTGATGGTGCGGGGGTGGGCACAGTCTCCTTTTTCCCCGGTACAACAAGCGGAAATGTCACCATCAGGGTCGAAGCCTTGTATGCGTCAGGGGATGAGATGGAAGCAATCGAAGCTCAGCTCATCCAGCCTGTCGATCATGGTGAACCTGTGGCAATCGATTATACCTCCTATCCACAGGAGGCGACTGTCGGCGCAACAGTGCCGATCTCTCTTCTGCTCATAGATGCCTTTGGAAACTCCGTTGATAACCGGAGGGAAACGGCTCTCTCTCTTTCTCCGGAGTATGTGACGATGACGGTCACATCGCCCGGAGGGAATGCAGTTTTCCTGGGTGCAGGTGAAAACGGTGCAACTGTCTCTGTCCCGGTAGATGCAGAGGGATTTGTGAATACAAGTCTCGGGCTCGAAACAGAACCTGTTGATCATGTCATCCTGATCGATCCATCTCCTCCGCAAATCCCGTCCCGATGGATAACAATCACCGCAATTGCTGATGGGATCCCACACTCTGTCCATCGTGATCCCTCTGCATCCCCCCTGTATGCTCCGGCAGATGGGGCATCAAAGATCGATCTCTTCTATACATTCTATGATGAGTACGGAAATCGTGCAGGGAACAGGAATATTCAGTTCACCGCAACCACCGGCACCGGAACAACCACTGCATTGTATTCCACAAGCAGTGCCGGGGAGATCCGGATCAGCTATGGTCCGGTCATCACCGTCGGGGAGGTGACGATCACCTGCACTGCCGTTGATAACGAGACAGTCCATGATACTGTAGCCCTGCAGTTCTACCATACCGAACCGGTGGCGATGCTGCTGACCGCAAACCCTCAGGTGATTCCAAGTGCGGATCTGGACTCAGGGATCACCGCAGATATCCGGGCAAAGGTGATCGATGCACGGGGAAACCCGGTGCCCGGCGAGACGGTCAGCTTCTCTATCCAGTCGGTTGATTGCGGCGACTACATCACAACAAGTGATGCATCACTGGATGGAACAGAAGCTGTCACAAATGATGATGGCCTTGCTATTGTAACGTTCTCCCCATCAGGATTCACAACCGATCCGGATCACCCCGGTTATAGTAAGAACGCAACCGGCACCGCTGTCATAGCAGCTGTCTGGGAAGGTGAGGAGAAGACGGTCTCTGTAACCTGGAAGAACTATCCCTTCCTGAGCATCAGCACGATGGTCGAACCGGAGACGGTCGCAGTGAACGAGACGATCACCGTGACGGTGACGATCATTGGGGACGGGTGGGCGCTCCAGCCGGATCCCGTCGATGTGGTGCTTGTTATCGACACATCAGGCAGTATGGCGGGAACGGATGTATCGCCAAACCGGATGACAGCTGCAAGAAATGCAGCGAAAGAATTCGTCGCGCAGATGGATCTCGAATCCGGACGGGATAGGGTGGCAGTGGCATCCTTCTCCTCCGCTGTCACCATCCACCAGCCGCTCACTGATGATCCGGCCACAGTCAACGCCGCAATCGATGGCCTGACGGCAAGCGGCGCAACGATTATGCGGGGGGGATATTATGAGGGCATCAGGCACCTGAAAGAGGATGGAAGGCTAAGAGCAGTCAAAGCGGTGATCCTGATGGGTGATGGAGACTGGAACCTCCATGGCTCTCCGCTCGCAATTGGAATTGGTTTTCCTGATACCGATCTGGAAAAAACTGTCTATGATCGGAGTTATGAGACCACATATGG
Organism: Methanocalculus sp. MC3; assembly: GCF_054767395.1. Lineage (NCBI taxonomy): Archaea > Methanobacteriati > Methanobacteriota > Methanomicrobia > Methanomicrobiales > Methanocalculaceae > Methanocalculus > Methanocalculus sp. MC3. The sequence goes on along the minus strand of NZ_BAABMP010000005.1, from coordinate 182,541 downwards.
AATTGCACGTTCGGCATATCCATGGAGTGGCTCTGTGTATTCATTCAGCCCTGGTGAATGTCAGGTGCGAACAACACGCTATGGGACAACCCTCTACTCTGAGGGGTATGAATGGTACAGCGATCTCCCTGATCCAAAAGGAACATTGGGTGCAGAATACTGGTGGTACCGTCGGTATCCAGTCAACGACTGGCGGCAGGGCTCCGTCTCTCTTGACGGGCAGCATACCAACCAGAATATGTCAGTTTATGCGATGAGCGGCACCCCGGACGAACAGGTGCGGGTGTATACTATCGGATTTGCTGCGGACCTCGCCCCGAGGGTGGTGCAGGATGTCACCATCCTCTCGGAAGCAACCGGCGGCAGCTATGTCTGGGCAGGCAATGAAGAGGATCTGACATCAGTCTATACGCAGATTGCCGGTGAACTGATTACAGAAGCCGGGGTAAACACCACGCTTCATCTCTCCCATGACAATATCGTCATTAACATGACCGTATATCAGGGAGGCGATCTCTTCGAGTATGTGCCAGAGACAACAGTATCACACTACAATACGAAAGGAGGGGAGATCGTATGGGTTGAAGGCTATCCGCAGGAGATCGATCAGACCAATGACTGGCTCGGAATCACCCCGCCGGCAGAGAATTCCCCTGCATACACACTCTCCTTTGATATCGGCACCATCTATCTCCATGATCTCTGGAAAGCGGAATATCAGCTCCGCCTCATCAAAGATGGAACCTTCGAACTCTTCGGTCCTGCCGCATCGGTCATGTTCGAAGGAGACACTCTCACCCTCCCGACAACCCTCATCAGCGTGATACCGCCGATAGCAGTCATCGGGCTGGATCGCCATGAACTTAAGGTGGAAAGACTCATGTCAACCGCGCCCGGTCCGGTAACCGATATCCTCCCCATTGCATGGGATCTCACCTATGGAGGGAGTGACAGGGTAACACAACTGGTCAGGTATACGGTCGTCGATCCAATGGTATACGATAGATTCCTGATGATGGGTCCCTACGATTGGACGGTGGCAGGCATAATCTATTCTGATACCGGCCCCCTGGTATCCCAAAACCAACAGTACTCAATCGATGTGTCCGGGCTCTCAGGTATTTGTCTTGTGAAGGTACATGCATCGGCATCGGGATCCCCTGACAGCACCACTGAGATGATGGTGGAGATAGGTCAGGATCCCGATCAGGCATATATCCGAATTGAATGATCTTCCAAAATCAATGAAAAATGAACGGATCCACCGGGAATCGAACCCGGGTCCTTGGGTTCGAAGCCCAAGAGGATATCCTCTACCCCATAGATCCAGATTACCATATAGTATATGCCGAAATCCTATTTCAATGCAGAGGGGCATCCACCCCCATCTTCACCCGGGAGTGCCACAAACCTCCCTTGGAGTGCTCTCGTGCCTCATCATTCATTCCCCACTCTTTTTCATCTCTTCCGCCGATATGATATCATATGGTGTTATCAGCGGGAGTGATCCGAAAGAGGCTTGGTGATGACAGCAGAGACGGCGATCTGGTAATTCGTCCCTTTGAAGACGCCTGCCTCCAGCCCGCCTCCTATGATCTCAGGGTGGCAGAAGAAGTGAATCTCATCCGGGGTCAGTGTACGCTCGTTCCAACCCTCGAATGGGTTGAACTGCCTTCAGATCTCGCCGCAACCCTCAGAGGCCGTTCTTCCTATGGAAGGCGGGGTCTCCTCCTCGGCGCAGGGTATGTCGACCCCGGATTCCGGGGGCAGCTCACCCTCTGCTGCACAAACATGGGTGGAGAGGATATTCTTGTACCCCAAAGCACCCGTATCGTCCAGATGATCTTCCATGAAATCAGTGGCGGGGATGAACTCTATTCGGGCCGCTATCAGGACAGCAGGGGTATCGTGCATGCGCGAGACTGATCCCGGAACGGAACGCAAATGCCTTGAGATTCTCAGGATCCTCAGGGATTCACGGGATCCAATGGGTGCAAAACACCTCTCCGAGCGGATGGCCGAACAGGGTTTTATCCTCTCCGATCGGGCAGTCCAGTACTATCTCCATCATCTCGATGAACTCGGATTTACCCGGAAGATAGGGAACCGGGGGCGTGTCCTGACCAACCTCGGGATTGCCGAGAGCGAGAGCGCACTTGTCGGGGATCGGATCGGTTTTGTCATCTCACGACTGGAGAGGCTTGCCTTCAGGAGCACTCTTGATCCGACAACATGCACCGGCGATGTCGCCTATAACCTCTCCTATGTGAGGAATGAGGATATTGATTCTGTGCGTTCAGCATTTGATGAGGCAATCTCTGCGGATATCGGTTTCTTTGGGACCTATGCCGAGACAACAAATGATCCACGGGTTCCAAAAGGCCATACCGGTTTCATGACCGTCTGCAGCATCACGATGGATGGCATCTTCCAGCATAACGGCATCCCTGTCAGGATGGCATATGGGGGATGTCTCAACCACAAACAGCGAATTCCTCTGGGTTTCAACCACCTCATCGGATATAAGGGCACGACGATCGACCCGCTTCAGCTCTTCCTGTATGCGGAGATGGTCTCAATAGGCAACCTAATCCGGACCGGAGACGGGGTTGCCCTTGCCAATATCAGGAATATTCCGATAACGGCAATGGAGAAGGCTGACGAGATCATGGAGTCACTCAGGCAGAACGGCTTCCATCTCCCGGTTGCAGCAGGTTCAGGGATTCTGAATGTCCCAAAAGATCCCTACCAGTCATCCATTGTCATCTACAGCGGGATGAACCTGATCGGCAGGGCATATGAATCCGGAATCAGAATGAAGACAGAGATTGGTGCAGGCACAATCCCGATATCCCGGATCCTCTCAGAATAAACTGGTGCTGACCTTGCGAACAGGAGCACCCACTTCTTATCTTCCTCTTCTATATCCAGGTGATCCCGTCATCATCGTCATCGGATTGTTGTTCTGTTGACGAACTCCCACCTATGGCCACAAACCTGGAGCGGCTCTTCACCTCATCACGCGGACGGGGCAGACTCCTGTTGACACGGCCGCCTGAGACCTCATCTTTAGGTGCAGGCTGTTTTCCAACCTGGATCGATCCCGTTCGACCGATGTATGCCGAATCATCGGGCCTCGCGGTGTTGCTGAAACCAATACGCCCGCGTCCGATCAGCGCATCATCATTTGGCCGGGATGCGGCTCTCCTGACGGTGATCTCTCCTCCTTCAAACGCGGTATCGCTTGGACGGGAGAAGTGGGATTTCAGGGCGATTGCCTTTGCCTCAAACGAATCGTCCCGTGCACGGACGTTGGATGGGAGAGAGAAGGCACCCTGTGCGGGATCAACTTCATAGCGCCCTTTTTCTGCCGGGGCATCCTTCATCCGGATGGCACCGGCATCCATCGACCGGTCATTCGGCTTCACCGGTCCCCCTATCATCGTCTGGCGCGAGATATCGGCCACTTCTTTCGACTGCCTTCCCGGGAGGGCGAGTTTCTTCTCGACCTTTCCCTCCCCGCGTCCCGGAAGGATCACCTCCTCATTCCCATTCACCAGACCTTCCCCGGAGATAATCTCCCATCCACCCGGTCTCTGTTCTTCTGCTGCAAAGGCTATCCCGGTTTGATCGTCTCTGCCCATTGGGATTTCGTCATTTGCGATAAACTGTACCTCGTCCTCTTCATCATCCCAGATATCGTCTTTCTGGAGAAGGGCTGCACGTTCAGCCCGTTCCCGTGCTGCCCGTTCCATCTCTTCTTTCTCCCGCATATACTGCTCCTGCTCTAACCTGAGGGCTTCCTCGCGCATCCTCTCCTCTCTCTCTTCCTCGCGGCAGGTATCCCGTATCTCTTTCAACTCATGGATCCGCGGGATATTTTTGATACCTGCAAGGACGATGATCACACCGACATATTTTGTACTCAGAACCGGGTAGTCACCGGCACGCATCTCAAGGCCGCTGATACTCCTGTCAATCCACTTCCTGACATTCTGAAAGCCTTTCATCGAGAGCTCTTCAGATGGTCCTGCGATCAGTATGAGTGCCTTATCCGCACTGGTAAGATCGCAGGGAACTGATATCTCCTGGTAGATCGCCCGCTTTGCAAGCTCAACAACCCGTGATGCCCTGAGATGACCCTCTTCAAAATCTGAATAGTCTCTCTTCAGTCTGTTCAGGAGTGAAAATTTCTGTTTTGGGATCATCTCGGTTGCGTACCCGATGGCAACCATGCCCATGCCCGAGATGGTATTGATCACTTCGCCTGCATCCAGAACCACCTCTGCAACCGGACGTCCGCCTTCGACAAACTCTCCGGCACGGAGCAGTAACCCGAACCGGCGGGCAATACGCTCATTCAGAAGATCGTTTCGTTCGCGTGGATTCAGTGGAGTCCTGCTGAGATGTTCGTCATCAATCATCTCATATCCATCTGATGTCTCATTCCCCGCATGATCCTCTCCTCCGGCTTCGTTTGTCCGTTCAAGCCTGAGGAGTTCGGTTGCAATCTTCCGGAACCAGGTTTCATTGTCAAAGATGATACACCCGTCAACAACACGCTCAATCGCCTCGATCTGGTCTGCTGCGCGAGCAGAGATCCGTTTCCCCTCATCCCGCATGGGGAGTGTCAGTATACTGACAACCGGTTCATAAAACGAGTCCCTGATCTTCCCGACCAGCAGGGGGATGGCACCGGCATGCCTTCCGCCAAGTCCTGAGCAGATGATGACTGCATCAATCTCAACGGTACTGCACTGCTGGATATGCTGGATCATCTCCGCAACATCAAGGATCTCCCCATCAATTTGATCTGTGTTATTATCAAGCATAGGAAGAACAATCCGTTGTGTATGGGGGATGTAGTTCAGTTCTTTTATGCTTGAGAGATCGGTATCTATTGCAACAGCCAGCACACTGCTGGTTCCACTCCTCCTGTCGTGATCATAGAGAATATCGGTGATCCGTGATCCGGCTCCACCAAGTCCGATGATAAGTGCTTTCATATCTGATTATTCCATTAATGCATGGAGCAGCGGGGTGCCGGCGTCCATGGTACTGGTATTCTCATATTATCCCGAAGACATAAAGCCTTTCACTCCGGGTTCTTGAGATCTTTATCTCGTAAACCTACTTTTCCGACCATTTTGCACAGGGATTTTCCTTCTGTGGGAGCAGTATCAGGGGTAAATGATAATGATTATAAGTGTGTGTGTGAAACAACTCACTGAGGTGAATTTACCTTGAGCTATGGAATTGAATTCGTCCCCGGAAACCTCTCTGTCAAACAGGTAGTAAATTACTGCAAACTTGCAGAGACGAAAGATATTGACTATGCCTGGATTACCAACCACTACAACAACAGACACTGCTACCCGATCCTCGGAGCAATTGCAGCTGCCACAACCGAACTGAAGGTTGGTCCCGGTATCATGAACGCCTTCACCGACACTCCAGCGGCGATGGCATCATTCATATGCACCTTAAACGAGATCTCAGACGGACGCGCAATTTTGGGTATCGGTCCTGGTGACCTGTCAACACTCCCAAAACTCGCAATCGACCCTGCAAAGCCGGTTGCTCGCCTGAACGAAGCCGTCACTCAGATCAAAGCCCTTTGCTCCGGCGAAGAAGTGAAGAAGACCGGTCTTGAGTTCTTCGACTATGATGGTGCAAAACTCACCGGTGTCCAGCTTCCCGGCAAAAAGGGCATTCCGATCTACATCGGTGCACAGGGTCCGAAGGTCCTTGAACTTGCAGGCACAATCGGAGATGGTGCACTTATCAACGCATCAAACCCCAAGGACTTCGAAGTTGCTATCCCGATCATCAAAGCCGCCAACGAAAAAGTCGGCAAGAAGGGATTCGATATCGGTGCATACACCGCGATGTCCATCGACATGAGCGAGAAGAAGGCGCGCAATGCAGCAAAGATCGTTGCCGCATTCATCGCCGCAGGATCGCCACCCGCACTCCTTGAGCGCCACGGTCTTGACCTGAACAATGTCGCAAAGATCAAGGAAGCCCTCTCAAGATTCGACTTCAAGACGGTCGGCGGGCTCGTCGGCGATGGTGAGATTGACGCATTCACCATTGCAGGCACACCTGACATTGTCAAACAGAAGTGTGAGGACTTAACGAAATCCGGTGTCACCCAGATCATCTTCGGCTCCCCACTCGGACCCGACATGGTCAACTCGATCCGGCTCCTCGGCAAGTACGTCGTATAATCTTCCTGATACAGGAATATTCATACCTCTCTCACAATTTTTTCAAAACCTTTTTAGCTTCTTTTGATCACCCTTTTAACGTGTCGTTCTTCTCCACAACAGAGATCCGTGTCCCTGGCTCTGTGATCAGTTACAGGACGGAATTCGCAACAGGCATCTCCTCAAGGATCAGCCCTTTCCGTGGAACACGAGGGATCAACGCCGGTGCCATTCCCCCTTCACATCAGGATAACGACCCGGAATGTCCTTTCTGCCGGGAACAGATCTTTACTGCGACATCGGGTTTTTCAGATGGCACCTGGATTGAATCCGGTGAGAGTGTGACATTTCCAAACCTCTACCCCTTCGCCGATCGCCATACCGTGACAGTGATCACAGAAGCACATATGGTCGAATCATTCTCAGCCCGCCAGCTCTCCGATGCAATCATCGGATCAGCCAAATCACTCATGGATCACCCCGGGTACCCATCGATCCACTGGAACTTCCTACCATCTGCTGGTGCGAGCATACTCCACCCTCATATGCAGGGAATGGCTGACAACCGGCCGGTCAGTCTCTGTGCAGACTATCTTCTGGCATCGGCACAGACTGCATCCGGAAATTACTGGGAATATATCCGTGATGAGGAGGCTGGTGGTTCCCGCCATCTGTTTGGTGAAGAGATCTTCTGGTACGCAAACCCGGTTCCAATAGGGGAGTGTGAGATCAGGGGAATACTGCCGATCAGGACTCTTGAAGATATCTTTACCATGACTGATACTCTTGGGAGGGATATCAGGCGGATCATCGATCTCTACAAGTCTTTTGGTCTGTATGCATTCAATATGGGTATATTCTTCCAGAAAAACGGTCATTTTGCCCATGATGGGATGTGCGCGTTCTGTACCATGATTGCAAGGATCAATCCAAATCCAAAATCCATCAGTGACTCAGCCTTTATGGAGCGGATCTGCCGGGAACCGGTTGTTATGACCCTGCCTGAGGATATCCGTAAAAATATCTCTCTTTAATCCGGGCAATTTCGATATGCTGGATACCAGATGATTGCTGCCATGTCAGATTATGGTGTAGAAGCAACGCTCTGGATAGTGCGTCAGTGAAAAAAAAGAGAGTGGGTTTATTCTGGCTTGCTGATCAGCTTTGTCTTGGTGACGATGACGCCGTCTTTCTTGTGGGGGCTTCTGATGATGCAGTCTGCTCCCTTCTCAAGCTCACGTGCCTCGTCACAGAGGACAGCTGCCTGGCGCATCATTTCGTGTGCTGAACAGACGATTGGAATGTACTTCTCCCATTCCTTGGTCATGAAACAGCCCTTCACATTGACGCCTGCAACAGACTGTGCAATCTCATATGCTGCACGTGCCTTTGCCATTGCATAGGGGTTCACAAATGCTCCCTCAACTGCCTTGTCGGAGGTCATGACAACCTTCGGAAGGACGAGGTCTGCACCCTTCTTGCCTGCCTTCACCTGGTCGATGACCTTGTCGAGCTCCACCTGGAGTTTGGTGAATGCGCCGGTGAGTGCAAGAACCTTCACGAGGTTGCCGTTGTAGTCAGCCATCTCGACGGGGTCAAGGAATTCACGGCGGGCACCGATCATTGCGTCGGCCTTCATGATGATGTAGCCGAAGCTGCTTGCCTTCAGTGCATCGAACTGCTCTTTCTTGGTGGTGATGTCATCGGTGATGACGACAACGGGGATGCCTGCCTTTGCAAGCTCCTCACGTGCACCGGTTGGTCCGGGAAGAACACCGTTTGGTGAGACGACGACACAGAAGTCAGGTCCCCATGCCTTCATGTTGGTGACGACACGGTCGATATCTTCGGGCTGAAGTTTGGTACCGGAGGTTGCCATGAAGGTCTGCATGTCTTCACGGTCTGCACGCTCATCGAGGAGCAGCTCGGCCATGACACCGGAGGCGATATTGCCAAGTTTTGCTATGCCTACTTTTACTACCATAGAATTACACCTCTCAAAAAATTTGAGAACACTTCCTTTTTTGATAAAAAGGCATATAAACATTTTGAAACTGCTTTTAATGAATCACCTGTGAGAAAGTCGGTTAAGGTAAAATGTTTAAACTTGTGGTGCAATATAGTACATTAATGAAAGACGGCCTCCTCACCGAGCGGCAGAAAGAAGTACTCAGGTACAGAAAACAGGGAATGACCCAGCAGCAGATCGCAGATCTGATCAATACTTCAAAAGCAAATGTCTGTACAATAGAGAAGTCGGCAACAGAGAATATCAGGCGTGCACGGGAGACACTTGATTTTGTGAACACGCTTGATGCACAGGAACTCTGCACCATAACAGCAGAAGAAGATCTGCTTGAAGCGATCAATACTATCTATGAAGAGGCAGAGAGGTGTGGCATCAAAGTCCGGTACGACACGGTCACTCTTATTAACCGGGTGAAAGATGCAAATCCCAATAAGATACATGCCCGGTATATTCAGGATACGATACAGGTGTACATCAACGATAAAGGAGACCTCTTCTTTGAATGAGCCTGGTCGGTTCATTCCCCGTTCTTCATTATCTTTATAATCTCTTCCTGTCAATAGTATAGGGAGCCGGATCAGGCTGTCACAGAATGGACCGGGTACTATCACCGGATTCATCTGCGCGAAGAGATCATTCATCCTGCTGTCTTGATGGCAGGTTGATGAATGTTGCGAATAATTCGCAACGAGACGACCATAAGCAGGTCTGATTACACGCGCCGGGCCAACGCATCGTCGAGCCCATTTCCCGATCATCCGGGAAGCGCGGTATGGGTCAGGAACTCTTAGAGAGAAAAAATAACCTGATAATACGAGCAGAACAACTCCGTTCTGAGGAGAAATTGAGATCTCCGGAAGGAATATTCCGTAGATGGCATTTTTCATCCATGCTCAATCGTCAGGTGCCAGATCTCTTCCCATACTGTTCCTACCAACGTATCCCGCTCATCTGTCCCCATTGGGGTGATAGAGCGGTGCAGGATGGACTTTTCAGATAAAGTCCAGATAGATAGACTTGAAGGATTGAAGAATACATGCCGAAAACTCACAGGCCACGCTCAGGTTCACTTGCATTCAGCCCAAGGAAACGAGCAAAGAGTGAAGTTCCAAAGTACAAATCCTGGCCAGAATATTCCGGTTCACCGGTATTACAGGGATTTGCAGGGTATAAGGTTGGCATGACCCATGTCATCATGGTTGACGACCACAAGAGCAGCCCAAGCGAGGGGAAGGATATCATGACCCCTGTTACGGTTGTTGAGGTTCCGTCAATGAAGGTTGCCGCCATCCGCGCGTACCGCAAAGATACCTATGGGAAACACCCCATGACCGAAGTCTGGGCAGACTCACTGAGCGAAACCCTCGCAGGCAGGATCACGATGCCGAAGAACCACGATCGCGAGGGAACACTCAACGCGATCAATGAAGCGGTTTCTGCCGATTCAGTCGTTGAGATTATGCTTCTGATGCACACCACCCCCGAGATCATCTCCGGTGTTCCGAAGAAGGTTCCGGATCTGATGGAGATCCGTGTTGCAGGTGGTTCAATGGCAGAGCGTCTTGCCTATGCACAATCCCTCCTTGGAACTGAAGTTGATTTTGCTTCAGTTCTGAATGAGGGAGCATATGCCGACATTACTGCCATCACGACTGGCAAAGGGACACAGGGAGCTGTGAAACGCTGGGGTATCAGCCTCAGGAAGCGGAAACATTCCCGTGGCAAGAAGGAACGCCATATCGGTACCCTTGGTCCATGGACGCCCCACCATGTCCGCTGGCAGGTGCCAAACGTCGGTCAGATGGGATACCAGCAGAGGACAGAATATAACAAGCGGATCATCAAGATCGGCCAGGAAACAGAAGAGATCAACCCCGAGGGCGGATTCCTTCACTATGGGCTTGTCAGGAACAACTATGTCCTGATTAAAGGCTCAATCCCTGGTCCGGTAAAGCGGATCATCAGGTTCCGGCCTGCAATCCGTCTGGGTGAACACCAGGTACGGGTTCCGGTTGTCGAATATGTCAGCCAGAAGAGTAAGCAGGGGTGAATGAGAGATGAAAGCAGCAGTAAAAACACTAGATGGCTCGCCCCTGAAGGAGATTGACCTTCCGGATACTTTCAGCACACCTTACCGTCCCGATATCATCAAGCGGGCAGTTCTGGCACTTCAGAGCACCCGGTACCAGCCACATGGCACCGATCCCTTTGCAGGAATGAGGACCTCTGCGGTAAGCTGGGGCTCAGGCAGGGGTGAATCGCAGATCCCGCGTATCAAAAACGGCTCACGTGCAGCGAAAGTTCCACAGACCCGTGGCGGCAGGGCATGCCACCCACCGGTTACCGCGAAACACCTGGTCGAGAAGATCAATAAGAAAGAGAAGGTAATCGCCATCCGTTCAGCCATAGCAGCAACGGCAAATCCCGACCTTGTCAGGGCACGCGGACACCTCTTTGAGCAGGATGTTATCTCGGTCGTTGATGACTCTTTTGAGAAGATCGAGCGCACAGCCGAAGTCATCGCTGTCCTTGAATCACTTGGCCTGATGGGCGATGTGATCAGATCAAAGCTCAGCAGAAACAGAAAGCCGGGCCGTGGCAACCTTCGTGGAAGGGGAATGAAACAGAGGAAGAGCCTCTTAATCGTCACTTCAGAGACTCCCCTCCGTGCAGCAGCCAACCTTCCCGGTGTTGACTCGGTATCTGTTCATGAACTCAATGCCGAACTCCTCGCTCCGGGTACCCATGCAGGACGCCTCACCGTCTGGACTGAATCGGCACTGAAGCAGCTATCGGAGGTGAACTGAGATGGTTCTGAATCATCCTTCTGTTACGGAAAAGGCAATGGCGATCCTCGAAAACGAGAACAAACTCGTCTTCATCGTCAGAAAAGAGGCCAACAAGGAGATGATCTCTCGTGACATCGAGAAGACATTTGGAAAGGCCGTCACCGAGGTCCGGACCCTGATGACGAATAAAGGAACCAAGAAGGCCATTGTGAGCTTTGAAGATGACAGAGCCGCAGAAGAAATCCTGAGCCGTCTTGGAATCGTGTAGGTGATTTGAGATGGGACATAGAATCAGCAGTCAGGCGCGTGGTAAGGGAGGCCCTTCGTACCGCGCCCCATCACACAAGTACAAATCAGATCTCAAGCATCCCGGCACCGGCGATAAGACGGTTCGTGGAACGATCATCGATATCGAACACGATCCGGCACGCCATGCACCAATTGCCCGTGTTGCCCTTGAAGATGGTGAGAAGACGTATCTTCTTGTCACCGAAGGCATGGGAGTTGACGATGTCATTGAGATTGGATCCGATGCAGCAGTAAGAAACGGAAACACCCTCCTTCTCCGGGATATCCCGACAGGAGCTGCGGTCTGCAACGTCGAAGCACGTCCAAATGACGGCGGCAAGTTCGTCCGCTCAAGCGGTGTTCAGGCACAGGTCATCGGAAAATCCGAAGATCGGGTTGGCATCCGGATGCCAAGCGGGGCAATCAAATGGTTCAACAGCCACTGCCGTGCTACCATCGGCATTGTTGCAGGTGGCGGCAGAAGTGAGAAGCCCTATGTGAAGGCCGGAAAAGTCTTCCACAAAGTAAAATCACAGGCAACCCGGTGGCCACGTGTCCGTGGTGTTGCAATGAACGTCATCGACCACCCATTTGGTGGCGGTGGGCACCAGCATCCCGGAAGGCCAAAGACCGTATCGCGTGGCACACCGCCAGGGCGGAAGGTCGGACATGTTGCCGCACGGAGAACCGGATACAAGAGGTGATCGGATATGGCAAAGAAACAAGTTAAGCGAATGCCGAGACGGCGTGAGGAGTTTACCTATCATGGGTATACAATTCCAGCCCTCCAGGAGATGTCGATCAATGATCTCATTCCGATCATGCCATGCCGCGCCCGAAGGAAGATGCAGCGTGGACTGACCCGGGATGAAGAGAACCTCCTTGAGAAGATCCGTTCCGGCGATGAGAAGATCAGAACGCACAGCCGTGCGATGGTCATTCTCCCGGAAATGGTTGGAAAGACGATCGAGATTTACACTGGAAAAGAGTTTCAGCGGGTCGAAATCCCGGTTGAGGGTGTCTTCCATTATCTTGGAGAGTTTGCCCAGACCCGGCGGAAGATCTCACACGGAAGTGCCGGTATCGGTGCAACCCGGTCGAGTAAGTACGTTCCCCTGAAGTGATCTCTATGGCACGAACAGATTATATCATGAAGCTCGAAGGCGAGAACATCGCACGAGCCAAAGCAAACGAGCTGAACTGCTCCCCAAAACACGCCATTGAGATTGCGAACTTCATCAGGCACAAGGATGTTGATTCAGCACTTGAGTACCTGCATCAGGTTGTCGCGAAGAAGAAAGCGATCCCCTTCAGGCGGTTTAAGCATAATGTTGCTCACCAGAAGAGCCTCACAGGCGTTGTATGTCAGGGCCGTTTCCCGGTGAAGGCATCACACGAGTACATCCGCCTCCTTGAATCGGTGAAGAAGAATGCAGAATATGCCGGGCTTTCAACAGAAAACCTCGAGATCGTCCATGCCGCAGCAAACAGGGGCCGATCCATGAAAGCTATCTTCCCCCGTGCAATGGGGCGTGCGACTCCGAAAGCCCGTGAAACCGTCACTATCGAAGTGATTGTGAGGGAGGTTGAGGAATAATGTCAGGAGAAAAGAAGTTCATCTCAGAAGGCGTCCGGAAGGTCCGTGTTGAAGCGTTCTTACGGAAAGAGCTGAAGAGAGCAGGGTACGGAGGCATGGATATCTTCAGGACTCCAATCGGAACCCAGGTTGCAATCTTTGCCGAGAAACCCGGTATTGTTATCGGGAAAGGTGGCAAGCTTGTCCGTCAGATCACCTCTGATCTCCAGACAATCTATGGCATTGAGTCTCCACAGGTGGAGGTTCAACAGGTCGAAAACCCCAACCTGAATGCGCAGATTCTCGCAGAAAGGCTCGCAAATGCTCTTGAACGCGGCTGGTACTTCAGGAAGGCCGGAACAAGCGTTATCCGCCGTGTGATGGAATCCGGTGCCCTTGGGTGTGAAGTGATCATCGCAGGAAAACTGACCGGATCACGTTCCCGTGTGCAGAAGTTTGTTGAAGGATACATCAAACACTCCGGCGAGCCTGCAATCAGCATCGTCGAGACCGGATATGCAGTGGCGATCAAAAAACTCGGCACCATCGGTGTCCAGGTGAAACTCATTCCACCAGGTGCACGTATTCCTGACCACTTTGAAATTGTTCCGCCCGCAGCTCCACCAGAGCCGCAGGAGATTATTGTTGAGGATGTCGGCGATATTGGTGACGATATCGATCGCGAACTCGAGTCAGTCTCCTCACCAGAAGACGTATATGAGAGGGAGGATCTCTGATGGCAATCTTCCGCGCTCGTGAAGTGGCAGAGTTTTCGGATGTCGAACTGATCGAACAGGAGAGCAAACTCAGAACCGAACTCATTCAGCAGTACGGTAAGGTCAGTGCTGGCGGTGCCCCGGATAACCCGGGCCAGATCCGCGAACTCCGAAGAACCATCGCCCGGATAAAAACCGAGCAGAATAAGAGAAGAAGTGTATGATCACGCCAGAAAACGTTCTTCGTCACGAGTTCATCGGACGGAACGTTCTGGTTGTGCATGCGACAAACCCTGCCCAGGAGGGAATATCGGGTATGATCGTCGATGAGACGAAGAGCATGATTTCAATCCTGACACCCGTCGGATTAAAGCATGTTCCGAAGAAACATACTATATTCCGGGTTACCCTCCCGGACAGGGTGCAGGTGGAACTCTCCGGGTCGACGATTATCGGCCGGCCCGAGAAGCGGATCACCATGCGCATCAGAAAATGAGGGTTGTTAATGGCACGAAACATTGGGTTGAATGTTGCACTCCCAACACAGGAATGCAACGAAGATGATTGCCCGTTTCATGGCACTTTGCCGGTGCGCGGCCAGGTGATTACCGGCAAAGTCGTGAGCGAGAAGATGAAAGGGACTGTTGTGGTCGAGCGCGAATACCTGCACTTCATCAGGAAGTACGATCGGTATGAGAAGCGCTCTTCCAAGCTCCATGCCCATATCGCCCCCTGCCTTCATGTGAAGGTTGGAGACGAGGTGAAGGTAGCGGAGTGCAGGCCTCTGAACAAGACGACGCATTTCGTCGTTGTTGAGGTGAAATCAGCATGAGGGCGCTAGGATCGAAAATCCCGCGCGCACTCCAGACCGGGTCGCGTATGGTCTGTGCTGATAACACCGGTGCGCGTGTTGTCGAGGTTATCTCGGTTGACGGATACCATGGTGTGCGAAGGCGTCAGCCCAAACTCGGGCTTGGCGATATTGCAACCGTCTCTGTCAAGAAAGGGACTCCCGACATGCGCAAAAAACTCGTCAAAGCAGTTGTAGTACGGCAGAAGAAAGAATTTAGAAGGCCAAGCGGCCTCCGTGTCTCATTCGAGGAGAACGCAATGGTTCTCATCAATGAAAATGGCGATCCCCGTGGTACCGAGATTAAAGGCCCGGTTGCACGTGAAGTTGCCGCACGGTTCCCAAAGATCGCGTCTATGGCGACGATCATCATCTGAGGTGCTTTATGGTGCGAATAGCAAGCAGTCAGCCAAGAAAACAGCGGAAGATCCGGTACAATGCACCGATTCACCTCCGTGGTTCGCTTCTCCATGCGATGCTCTCACCTGAGCTTCGTGAAAAGCATGGCCGCCGTCACTTCAGGGTTGTAACCGGAGATACCGTAAAGGTGCTCCGTGGTGAGCATGCCGGAAAAACCGGTGTTGTCGATGGAATCGATTTGAAGCGTTTAGCGATACAGGTTCATGGCGTTACCGTGAAGAAAGCGGATGGCACTGAAGTTGCCCGCCCGCTCGATCCCTCAAAGGTAATGATCACAAAACTTAACCTGAAGGATCCAAAGCGCACGGAACGTCTCGGGGTGAAGGAATAATGGCACATATGAAGCGTATAGTTGCTCCGGGTTCCTGGAGTATCGAAAGAAAAGTCAGTACCTATTCCCCGGCAACCGCTCCCGGACCTCACAATGCAGGTGCGCTCCCGATTGCCGTCTGGATGCGGGATCACATGAACCTTGCCAGAAACATGAAGGAGGTCAAACAGATCCTTCATGACCGTCAGGTTGTGGTGAATGGCAGGATCTGTACAGATCCACATATTGGAATCGGAGTCTTTGATATCATCTCGTTCCCGCGCATCGGGAAGCATTACATCATGCTCCTTGACAAGCGTGGACGATTTGCAGCATCCGAGGTTGATGCAGAGGCAGCAAAGATCCGTATCTCAAAGATCAGAAACAAGACAACCCTTCCCGGAGGAAAAGTTCAGTTAAACCTCCTCTTCGGAGCAAATCTTGTTGCTGACAACTCCTACCGGCCGAAGGATTCGATCATTCTGAAACTCGGCATCGATTCCGATTCCCGCTTTGAGATCACCGATCACTTCCCCTATGCAGTCGGAAATGTTGCAATGGTCGTTGGCGGCCAGCATTCCGGCAGGGTAGCCAGGATTCGTGAAGTGATCCCGGTGCAGGGAAGTGTCCCAAACCGTGTCAGCCTTGAGGAACTCTCAACTGGTGAGGTATTCGAGACGATCGAGCCGTATATCTTTATGGTCGGGCGCGAGGAGCCATCACTTGGTATTTGGGGGATTACCGTATGACCGGGATGCAGGAGCTCTATGTCGATAAGATCGTTGTCCATATGAGTGTCGGTGAAGGCGGAGACAAGCTGATGAAGGCAGAGGCGCTCATGAAGGAGATCTGCGGCGGCGCAACATCCGTCCGGACCATCGCAAAGCGTACCGTCCCTGCCTTTGGCCTTCGGAAAGGACAGTCAATGGGGTGCAAACTCACCCTGAGAGGAGATAAGGCTGAAGCGTTCCTGAAAACCTCGCTTGATATCATTGGAAATAAGATCGATGCGACCCGGTTCGATCAGAATGGAAACTTCGGTTTTGGGATCGAAGAACACACAGATTACCCGGGCCAGTCCTATGATCCGCAGATCGGTATCTATGGTATGGATATCAATGTCGTCATCGAGAAGAAAGGCGTCAGGATTGCGCGGCGGGCTGCACAGAAGATGAAGCTTCCGACAAAACAGCATGTGAAGAAAGATGAAGCCATGTCGTTTATGAAGGAACGTTTCAATGTCGAGGTGGTAGAATAATGGCGGATAAGACAAAGGCTCCTCAGAAGAAAATCAGCTACGGGAGCAACAAATGCCAGATGTGCGGACGTAAGCAGGGTCTTGTGCGAAGATACAATATCATGTTCTGCCGCCAGTGCTTCCGCGAGTGGGCTCCGACGATGGGCTTTAAGAAGATGAACTAGGTGGCCGGAGAATGACACAACAGAATATTATTGCCGATGCGATGAGCGCCATCAAGAATGCAGGCGATGCAGGCAGGCTTGAGGTAACGGTTGAACCCGCCTCCAGGCTCTTTGGTGCGATGCTCGGTATCATGCAGGAGAACGGATACATCGCCGGCTTTGAATACATTGATGATGGCCGTGGAGGCCGTTTCTCAATCCAGCTGACAGGCCGGATCAATAAGTGCGGCGCAATCTCGCCCCGCTTTGCAGTAAAGACGGAAGACATGGAATCGTGGGAGACACGGTACCTGCCTGCCAAAGGCTTTGGCCTCCTGATGCTGACCACCTCACAGGGTGTTCTGTCTCATGAACAGGCGAGAAAAGCCGGAATTGGCGGCCAGCTGATCGGGTATGTTTACTGAGGTGCACTGAAGATGGTACACACAGAAAATATTCAGATCCCCGACTCGGTTCAGGTCTCTGTTGATGGCGATATGATCGTCGTCAAAGGTCCAAAGGGTGAGCTTCAGCGATCCTTCTACTATCCAAACATCTCCGTCTCCATTGAAGACGGAGCCGTTACGATCAGCACGCCATCCAACCGGAAGACGGTATATGCGATGGTCGGGACATTTGCTTCCCACATCCGCAATATGTGCACCGGTGTAACTGAAGGGTATGAGTTCTCAATGAAGGTTGTCTACAGCCACTTCCCGATCCAGCTCAAACTCCACCCGGGAATCCTTGAGATAGGAAATTTCCTTGGTGAAAAAATGGCACGGAACGCAAAGATTCATGAAGGCGTCACCGTGAAGCTGGGTTCAGACGAAGTCTTCGTGACGGGCATTGACAAGGAGAAGGTGGGTAACACCGCAGCCAACATCGAGAAGGCAACAAAGATCAGGAAACGTGATCCGCGTGTCTTCCAGGATGGCATATACAGAGTGGAGAAGGCGTGATCCAGATGGTTGCTATTAAGAGGCTGATTCGCGATCGCCATGCAAAACGGGGAAATTTCAGACGCCAGTGCCTGTCACAGAAAGCCAAGCTTGACGATGTCTGGCGCAGACCCCGCGGTGGTCAGAGCAAACAGCGAAAACAGAAGAAAGCAAAGGGCATAATCCCGGCCCCGGGATTTGCAGGTCCGGTTGCTGTCCGTGGCTTCCACCCCTGTGGAATGAAGGAAGCTCTCGTTATGACAGTTGCCACACTTGAGTCTCTTGACGCGGAAACCACTGCAATCCGGATTGGTGGAACTGTTGGGATGAAGAAGCGGATGGAGATTCAGGAGAAAGCACTCGCTGGCGGGTTCAAAGTCTTAAACCCGAAAGTAATTGCAGCAGAGGAGCCTGAGGTCGAGGACGAACAGGTCTCTGATGATGAGGTGACAGACGATGAGTGATCTGGCATCACAGAGGCGGATTGCAGCCGCAATTCTCAAATGTGGTGAGAACCGTGTCTGGTTCAATCCCGATCAGATCGATGAGATAACCAATGCGGTCTCCCGTGAGGATATCAGGAATCTCATTGGTGACGGTGCAATCACAGCCCACCAGAAGAAGGGTGTCAGCCGTGGACGAGCACGCCTCCGTACCATCAAGCGCGCCTATGGCCACTGCAAAGGGCATGGCCGCAGGAGAGGTGCACAGGGTGCCCGGACTCCATCAAAGCGGGTCTGGATCCAGAAGATCCGTGCCCAGCGCACGATGCTCCGCGAGATGCGTGACAATGGCACAATTGACCGCTCGGTATACCGGAAATTCTACAGGCGTGCAGCAGGTGGACAATTCAGGAATGTATCACACCTGAAACAGAACATTGAGCTGCACAAGGAGAAGGTGAACTGATATGGCGACAAGTGCGCGATATTTCGTCCCGTTCAGGAGACGAAAGGAAGGAAGAACCGATTACTATCAGCGGATGCGTCTTATCATCTCAAGAAGGCCACGGTTCGTTGTCAGGAAGACATCCCGCCAGATCATCGTTCAGCTTGTTGTTGCTGAGATGACCGGAGACCGGACACTTGTATCGGCAACCAGCGGCGAACTCTCAAAGTTCGGATATACCGGATACACCGGCAATACCCCGGCTGCATACCTCACAGGAATGCTCTGTGCGGTTCGTGCCCAGAAAGCAGGGTATGAGGGAGGTATCCTTGATATTGGTTTGAATCGTGCAACAAAAGGTGCACGGGTCTTTGCTGCTCTGAAGGGAGCGGTTGAGGCCGGATTTGACATCCCACACGGTGAAGAGATCCTCCCGGATGAAGACCGTGTCAAGGGTGTTACAATCGCTGAATATGCCCCCGATCGGGCAGGCAATCTTGTTGCAAATGTGGAAGAAGTGGCAGATGCCATTATGAAGGAGCTTGAGTGACATGGCATTTGAACGTGAGGAATGGATCCCTGTCACCGGCCTTGGTACAGCAGTAGCTGCAGGCGAGTATGCATCTCTTGAAGATGTGCTCAACAGTGGCCGCCCGATCAAGGAGGCAGGTATCGTTGACGCATTCATCCCTGATCTCAGTGATGAAGTGCTCTCCATCGATATGATGCAGAGGATGACTGACTCTGGCAGGCGGATTAAGTTCCGTGCAGTTGTTGTCGTCGGAAACCGTGACGGCTACATCGGCTTTGGCCAGGGTAAGGATGTCCAGGTCGGTACCGCCATCCGTAAGGCGATTGTTTCAGCAAAACTGAACATCATCAAAGTACGGCGTGGCTGTGGAAGCTGGGAATGTGGATGCAGCAATCCGCACTCGATACCCATGCAGGTGGAAGGAAAGGCAGGGAGTGTCCGTGTCACCCTGAAGCCCGCACCACAGGGCATCGGCCTTGTGACCGGTGAGATTGGAAAGAAGGTGCTTGATCTTGCAGGCATGAAGGATGTATGGGTGATGACGAAAGGAAACACCCGGACAACCCTCAACTATGCAAAGGCAACCTTTGAGGCATTGAAAGAGACGAATATGATTCGTATCGGGGGAGGTCGGCACTAATGTACGCAGTCGTGCAGGTGCGCGGCGTCGTCAATACCCGCCACGAGATCAAAGAGACGCTGAAGATGCTTCGTCTCCATCATATCAACCATTGTGTCCTCATCCCTGAGACTCCCGAGTACCTCGGGATGATCCGGAAAGTGAAGGACTTTGTCGCCTACGGAGAGGTTGATGCCGAGACGCTTGAGACAATTCTCAGGACACGCGGCCGCCTCCTTGGCAACAAGCCTCTCACCGATGAGTACCTGAAGAGTGCATCAGAGTATGGAAGTGTCAGCGAACTCGCAGAAGACCTTGCAGAAGGTAAAGTGAAGCTGAAGGATATCCCCGAACTCAAACCGGTGCTTAGAATGCACCCCCCGAGAAAGGGATATAAGACCATCAAGCGGACCTTTAACCAGGGTGGAGCGCTTGGCTATTATGGCAGGGAGATTAACGCTCTCCTGTATAAGATGAGGTGAATTCGCGATGCCAGTCAATAAGCGATCAAAATATCGTGGTTCGAGAACCTGTGGCGGTGGAACGCATAAGAACCGCCGTGGAGCAGGAAACAGGGGTGGCCGTGGTGCAGCAGGATGGCGTGACCATAACTTCACCCGTTTCCACCTTCTTGGCAAGCGTGAAGGAAAACATGGTTTCAACTCACCAACATCAGTCGAGGTTTCTGTCCTTGACATCGGTGAGATCGATCAGATGATTCCCATGCTGGTTGTGCAGGGCATTGCCCGCGAGGAGAATGGATGCGTCACCCTTGATGCAGCCAATCTCGGCATTGAGAAGATCCTTGGAGGAGGCCGGGTTCATCATAAGATGAATATTACGGCTTTGGAATTCTCTGAGCGTGCGAAGGCAAAGATCGAAGAGCTCGGTGGCCAGGCATTGGCCATTTAATTTTTTTTTGGTGACCTATGGGAGAACTGCTGGATCGAATGGAGCCTCTGCTGGCAAGGATGCCTGCGGTGAGGGCACCGGAAGGGCATGTCCATTTTAAAAATAAGTTAATCTGGACACTTGCTATTCTGCTTCTGTATTTTGTTCTGACAAACATTCCTGTCTTTGGACTTGCACCCGATTCTGTGGATATTTTCCAGTTCTATCGTGCACTTCTTGCAGGTGAGAGCGGATCTATTCTTCATGTGGGTATTGGTCCGATTGTGACGGCATCTATTGTCCTTCAGCTTCTGAAAGGCGCAGATTTGATCCCCCTCGATACGTCAGATGCCCGTGGGCAGGTTATGTACATGGGGCTCCAGAAGCTTCTCATCCTTGTGATGATCGTCCTGCAGGCAGCACCCAACCTTGTTGGTGGTTTCCTCCAGCCCGATCCAGCAGTTGCAGCAGCATTTTTTGGAGGCAGTTTATCGGCAGTTTCATTCCTGATCTTCCTGCAGATCTGCCTTGGCGGTGTTCTGATCTTCTTTATGGATGAGGTTGTGACGAAATGGGGTATCGGATCAGGTGTTGGTCTCTTCATCGTTGCAAGTGTATCTCAGGGTATTATTAACGGGTTCTTTAACTGGACTCCTGTGACGGATCCCTACCCGGTAGGTTTCTTCCCGCGTCTCTTTGCGATCATATTTGAAGGAGGGAATTTCCTTCAGTACTTTACACCCGATATCATCGCACTGCTCACAACGGTGATCATCTTCCTGGTGATCGTCTATGTTGAGTCAACCCGGATTGAGATCCCCCTTGCCCATGCAAATGTCAGGGGTTCGAGAGCAAAATTCCCTGTCAAGCTCATTTACGCTAGTGTGCTCCCGATGATCCTTGTCCGTGTCCTTCAGGCGAATGTCCAGATGTTTGGGATGTTCCTCTCAAGCATGGGGATTACGATATTCGGGCGCTTTGACGGGACACAGCCAGTTGATGGCATCATGTACTTCCTTGCACCGATCAACAGTCCCCAGGACTGGATGTGGTGGATGAGCGATCTCGGCCATGCGCCATGGGAAGTTATAGTACGCCTTGGCATAGATGTAACAATCATGGTTGTCGGCGGTGCAATCTTTGCCCTCTTCTGGGTGAAGACGGCAGGGCTTGACTCAAGCCATGTTGCACGGCAGATCCAGAACAGTGGTATGCATATCCCCGGATACCGCCGTAATCCCCAGGTGCTTGAACGGTACCTTGACCGGTACATTCCGCGTGTGACGGTCATCGGCGGTGTCTTTGTCGGTGTCCTTTCGGTTGCCGCAAACCTCTTCGGTGTCATCGGTGCCGTTGGAGGAACCGGTCTTCTGCTTGCGGTGAGTATCGTCTATCGTATGTACGAGCAGATTGCAAGCGAACAGATCATGGAGATGTATCCGTTCATGAGGCCGTTCTTTGGAAAGGAGTGAAAAAGATCATGGCAGGAAAGAAGATTATCATCACCGGGGTTCCCGGTGTCGGGAAGACAACAGTCATTAATCAGGCAATGGAGGCCCTCGCAGCAGAAGGGATCTCCTACCAGAATATTAATTTTGGTTCCTTTATGTTCGAGGTCGCGCAGTCCGAGGGGCTCGCAGAAGATCGCGACCAGATGCGCAAACTCGATCGGACTGTTCAGAAACGCCTTCAGAAACTTGCAGCTGAGAAGATGGCAGCAATTGATGGGAATGTTATCATTGATACCCATGCATCCGTGAAAACCCCGGCAGGATACCTTGCCGGCCTTCCCGAATGGGTGCTCACCGCGCTCATGCCCGATACAATCGTGCTTGTTGAGACAGATGATGATCAGATCCTTCTCCGCCGGCTCTCTGATGCATCACGTGTCAGGGATATGGAAGGTGCCGGTTCAATCCGCGAGCATCAGCAGATGAACCGGTCATTTGCCACTGCATATGCAATGCTCACCGGATGCACGGTTGCGATCATCACAAATGCTGATCATCTTCTTGAGCAGGGTGTCAAGGCCCTTGTTGCAGTGCTGAAATAGTGGAAGTGAACGATGCTGAACCTGATGAAGAAGTACGGAACCTATATTGCCTTCATACTGGCCTTTGGCCTGATGATGGCATATGCAGTGGAGTGGATACGGGATGGTATAGCAGAGGCGATCGATACGATACTCGGACCTCTCACCGATACCTTTGGTCTGCCGTTCTTTGCGGTTCTCCTCTTCCTCTCCTCGGCAACCGGACTGTACTCTTCACTTATTCAGAAGTACACCATCGACTATGAGAAGATGCAGGAAGTACAGGCAAAGATGAAGGAGTTCCAGATGAAGTTCCGTGAAGCCCAGCTTGCAGGTGATGAAAAAGCAATCAAGAAGCTCGAGGCAAAACGCGATGCCATGATGAAGGATCAGCTTGAGATGTCCCAGCAGCAGTTCAAGCCGATGGCATATATCATTCTCATCACGGTTCCCATCTTCTTCTGGCTCCTCTACCGGCTTCACGGGATGGATCTGAGTGCTGCACTTTCGATGGATACTGCTATCGTCTTCCCGTTCATGGGGATCACCAGCTTAAATGAGATGGCTGTCTGGATTCTCCCTGCATGGATTCTCTGGTACATGATCTGTTCGCTCACGGTCAGCCAGGTGATCAGGAAAGCCCTCAATATCGGGGGCATCTGATGAGAATCACCATCAGCGGCCTTCCTGGTAGTGGAACAACCTCTCTTGGAAAAGCACTTGCAAGGGATCTTGGTTTCACCTTCATCTCTGCGGGCGAAGTATTTCGTGCCTGTGCAGAAGAGCGGAATATGGATCTCGCGGAATTTGGGCGTCTTGCAGAGAGCGATCCAACAATTGACCGGCTTATCGATGAACGGCAGAAAGAGATCGGGATGAGATCAGATGATATCATCATTGAAGGGCGTCTTGCAGGCAGAATGGTGGAGAATGCCGATCTCAGGATCTGGCTGACGGCCAGCCCGGAGTGCCGTTCGAAGAGGATCGCCGCACGTGATATCCAGGATGGAGATACTGCAACAGCGGTGACAATCGAGCGTGAACGATCTGAAGCACAGCGGTACCATAGCTACTATGGGATCGATATCGGGGATCTCTCCTGTTATGATATGGTGCTCAGTTCAGAGCGGTTCGGACGCGAATCTGTTGTTATCATCGTCAAAACCGCAATCAACGATCTTTTAAACCACTGATTGTTCTCTCTCTTCATCAGACAATACCTTTTTTACCTTATGATCCCACTTGGTAGATGAGGGATTCCTGTTATGGATATAACCAAATTTGAAAAGTATCTGGCTCTTGTCACAGATCATCCTCTTGTCCTGAGTCCGGCTGAGAGGGCAGGGATTATTCTGACACGAAAAGAACACTGCATCTGTCCATCCTGTCCGACATACCGTGAATGTGCTGAGAAAGCAGGCGATCGTGCATTCTGCACAATCGGGAAGAGCAGGGAGGGATGCATCACCGATGAGAGCAGTGGATGCAGATGCCCTGATTGTTCCATCTACCGGGATGTCGGGTTTGAGAAGGAATTCTTCTGCACCCGGGGAACCGAACAGCAGCAAAGGATTCTCTCGGTTCTTGAGATGCGCGAAGAGGTCTATTGAACCTCTTATCCACACCCTTCATCATTTTCATAGATTGAGAGGAGTTCCTGTCCGGCTCTCTTTGACAGGCGCTCTGTGACAATGTCAAGGAGTATTGAGAAGAAGAACGGTGAGATACAGCCGACACTCTCGCTTCCTGTTCGCATCAGTTCGATCAGGTACTCAAGCTCTGTATCGGTGAGGCGGTTTACGCGGCTTTCAAAATCCTTCTCATCTGTTGAGTAGTGGTTGGCAACCGGTGGAATAATGGATCGGAACTCGGTTCTTGAACCATTGCAGATTAAGTCTTCACATTCGGGTGCAAGTTTTCTTAGTATGTCTATGTCATAGGGTGTCAGTTCACGTGGCATGTATATTCTCTCCCCTTCATCACCGTAATTGCCTGCTGTTTTTCAGTATTGCATCTCTGTTTCCGGTCACAGGATGGTCCTGTATACGCCGTTTCTCATCTGTATGATATGTGTGCCTCCATCATAAAGAGCTCCATATTCGGGTTTCATGGGAGCTGTCAGGATTGCAGTGTGGATGGTGGAAGGATCTCTACTATCCGCTCTTTCAGCCCCGTCTGCGATCATCATGATGCCGGTGAAAGCACGGGCAGTGATGTCGTTTGTCTCCTGTCCGGTCTGCCTGACCATGAGGGTGTTGACGCCACGGATTGCCTGGAACTGATTGATACTCTCTCTCTTGTAAACGGATCCGGCAATGATCCCTTCTGAAAAGATCCCTGCTCCCCTGATGAATGATGCCGATTTCCAGGCATCTCCGAGTGTAAAGATCATCTCAGGGGAATACTCTGCTCTCCGTATATAGCTTTGAATCAGAATCGCCTCGCCGGGTGAGCTGGCAGAAACAAAAAGGGGGCTATACGGGCTTTCTCTCATGATTGAATCTATTGCAGAACCTATTCCGGTACTGTTCTCATAGATACTATCGGCTCCAATCTGGTATCCGCGTGATTCTGCGGTTGTGCGGACGATCCCGATGAGGGGATCGTCTGGCTGGCTGGAGAGGAGGGCAATTGAACGCTTCTTTCCATCTGCATTTTGCTTTTCATCGAGGATATCATAGCAGAGGCTGATATATGCTTCATTGTCGATCCCGATTACTCTCTCAGGATCTGCGCCTCCACCTGAGATACTTGTTTTTCCATCAGGTGTGGCGGTGATCGTTCCAATAATCTCAGCTCCCTTCGGGATAGCTTCGAAATCATAGAGTACCCCGACACGGGCGTCAAAGAGAGAAGGAATGCCGTTACTTGTGGCAAGCGGAAGCTCAATGTTCGTCTCTTCATTGATCACCGTGAGTGCGGTATCTGCTCCCTTCTTCACCTCATCAACAAACCAGCCTTCCCCTGAGCCGGTAATGACACGAATATAGACGATCTTACTGGGTGCAGTGATCATCCCGACGGTTTCTGACTCGCCTCTCCGGATCTGGCGGATCTCATACTGATAACCAGCCTCTCTCTTCTCATTGAACCGGATAGTCCCGAGTGCGCCCAAATGGCTCCGGTTCCAGAACCAGCCTGCGATGCACTCCATATCGCCCCCGCATGTTGTGATTGATGTTGAAAGGGTATGCGCCGCATCAAATGATTCAGCTACGATACCTGGCGCCATACTAAATGGCTGTTCATCCATCCCAGAAAAAACGGGATGTGCAGCATTGGTTACCGGGGCAAGGACAAAGACTCCTTCTGCAAGCTCCGGAGCCTCCTCCACCAGCATGACACTACCGCGTTCCCAGACGAGGATGATCGGATGTTCTCCCCGGCTTCTGATTGCAGAGATAATTGCCGGAACCTGCGTCTTACCATAGATGATGAAGATCTCAGGGGGGTTTACCCGGAGTGGGCGCATCAGATCTGAATATTCTTTCTGCTCCTGTGTATACTCGATCAGCCGGAGATTCCGCAGGTTTGGAATGCTTCGTATCTGCTCTGCCATCTCCCTTCCTTCCCCGGTATCCGGGTAAATAAAGGCGACATCAGAGTAATCGGAGATGAATGGAGCGATTGCATAAATCTCTGTTGCTATTGGTGGTGTAAAACTGATCCTGCTTCTGCTTCTCTCCACTCCGGGTTGTATTGGGGCGGCTATTGAAGCAATCGGGATGCCCCATTCCTCGGCATAGGGAGCTGTTGCCAGAACGCAGTCGCTTCCTGATATGATGAGTGCATGAATGGCAATTGTGTTCCTCCGCTCTCTGAGGATCGCCACTGCATGGTCCGGGTCACCGCGTGAATCCTCTATATGGAGGTTAATCGGCTGATCCCGCGGCTGTATCGTTCCCCGGCTGATACCATACTGCTGTGCCATTCCAAGATCCATATCATCCCCGCTCAACGGCAGAATTGCGAGGATGTTCAGTGCCCGGGGTGCGTGTTCCGCCGACTCCACAGGCTCTTCCTCTCCTGCAGGGATTCCGATAAAGGCCATCATGATGTAGATGGCGAGGGCAATTGCGATTACTGTGATGAGCCGTTTCATCTCTCTTCACATCCAATCATGGGCGGTGGGATAGCCGGAATCTTCCAGTACTCATCCTTGATCTACTCCGTTCTCTCAACTCTGTAACGCTTGGATTGCGCTGTTTCGTATGGTGAGCACCTCTTCTGCCGCCATCATTTCCGGTGCCCACGAGGAACGAACAGGCTCTTCCCGGGTGGCAGCTTCGGTTTTGATCACTGCCAGGTACCGCCCTACAATTGATGAGGGTACAGCCCCACTCCAGGTAAACAGGCTGCGATCAATGGCATCAATCTGTTCCTGTAATTGAGGTTCAAGTCCATCAGTTTTGATCCGGTTATGGAGCAGGTTTTGGATCATCCGATACTCTTCCCTATCGGGAAGGTACCGGATGGCGGTGCTTATTGCCTCCTTTGCGCTATCATATTCTCCCTGCTGTGCATAAGCCCTGGCAACCCCTGCCCAACCTCCGGGAAACTCCTGGTGAAGTGCGACTGCACGCATATATGCCTCCGCCGCCTTCTTTGTCTGCCCACGGGTTTCATACCAGTATCCGATCTCAGAGAGGATACCGGCACGCGCCTCTTTTGATGTCGTTATCCTGAGCGCTTTTCGGAAGACTGGTACTGCATCGGGGATGCCACATTCTGAGAGCACTTTTGCCAGTATCCTGAGCAGCCGTGCTCTCTCTTCCTGTGGCACAGGCAGGTTCAGAAGATCCCCGGTGACTGTGTTGACAGACTCCGAAATAGATCTCCCTCTCATCCCTTCAAGGAGGACGAGGATGGCATCATATCCCTCATCTTCTCCCCCGCCGGGGATCAATCTGACAAGATTCCCAATCTTCTCCCCCCTGAGCAATCCTGAGATGATTTGTGTTTCGATCTGATCATTCTTGTCAGAGCGTATATCTATGGGTGGTTTATTGGCATACCATGCAGCCCTCGCTCTCCAGAGTCGGGTTTCGGGGCTGTTCTGAATGGAGACCGAGGCATTGAACCAGGTAAGGGCGTCATCGAACTGGAATGCGCCGAAAGCGAGGATGCCGCGGAGAGCAGTATATTCTGCTTCTGCTCCTGCTTCCAGATCGGCGAGGAGGACAGAATCAAGTGTTCCATCTCCTCTCATTGCCCGGTTCAGGGTATCCAATCGTGCAAAGGCTGCATCGCTGCATTCCTCCTCCCCGATAAGATCTTCAATAAGGGCATATTCACGATCAAACCATCCCGATCGCCGGCATGATGTGGCTATCTGCATGAGCAGGTGCACCCGCTCTTCACCCTCCCTATCCCGGGCGATCGAGATGAGGCGATCGAAGATGGTATCCCCCTCTGCTGATAAGCCAAGCTTCTCGGCGGCTTCACAGAGGTAGATCAGCTCATCCTGAAATGATCGGGCGTCTTCCCCTCTTTCACGGGCGGCTTCGAGTGCAGACTGGAACTCTGAGAATGCACGTTCATGCTCACCGATGTTCCGGGATAGAAGTCCCATCTCACGGTAACTGAGCTGTCTGATTTTTTGCTCCTCTGCACGGCTGCATGCAAGGGAATACAGGCTCCGTGCAGCAATAATTTGATGTGTTGCAGCACAATGCCGTGCTCCAACAAGCAATGCCTCTGCAGACGGCTCGAAGATCATCAGCGCAGAGATGAGCGGCTCCCATCCATCTTCCGGATATCGCCTGTTCAGAATGGAGAGCCTCTCTTCATAAGATAATATGAGGAAGGAGTGGCAGGCTATGGAAGTAATGGCGTCTGTGATTCTTCCAGGGAATGATGGATCTTCGGGATCTATTATGTTGACACCAGCGTCCGCCTCATCTCTGAAGGAGGTTATGATTGCCTGATCCATCGGGTGGAGGAGTTTTGGCCTTTCAGGAGGTGAGGTCTGGAGTGCAGTTGGGAATGAAATTGTCTGATACAACAATCCGGCTCTCTTCGTCTGCCAGTAGTGAAGCGGAAGGCCGGTCTCCTCTGCAAAGAGCATGCAGATGGCATCCGGGTTCTGTTCCATCATTCGTAGACGGAGAAGGCCCTCTTCTCTGTTCTCTTCTGATCCAGTGAGGAGACGGGTGATGGTCCGGCGCAGCATCTCAGATAATATTTCATCTGAAGAGATTCTGATGCAGATACTCCATCGGAATGCGGGATCGGTCTCCACCCTCCTGAGGAAGATGGTCTGAAGCAGGATCTCCCCAAACAGTGACTCAGCCTCATCCGGCTTTTTCGATCTGATCTCCTCTTGTATCACAAAATAATCCGGGAATACCTCTCCAATGCCTCCGGCCTGTTCCATGTATCAGAGTTAGTTATACAGCTATATCACTCTCTCCACCAGATGGGTGAAGAAATAGTTCAGAAAAAAGTATCTGAGGGGATTATGCCGTCTTCACTCAGACTGATGATATGGAGGACAGTCTGCTGCATCCTGACGCAGACAGCCAAGCACACGGATGGTCTTTCCATAGACGAGTGCATCGGCAACTTTTCTCCGTGCTTCATGGAGATCACGCCAGAGGGTCTTTCGTGAGATGCCAAGGGTAGCGGCTGCAGCCTCCTGTTCAAGACCGAGGAGATCAACAAGCCTCAACACCTCCAGCTCTTCCGGCAGCAGGAGGATCTGCTCTTCCTGGATTGTCTGGTCTCCGCAGAGGGGTGCAAAACATCTGAATTGCCCCTCATCATCGATCATCCGGGCAACCCGTGGCCGTCCACGCCGCTTTCCGCAGCATCCTCTTCTGTCCTGTTCTGGTGTCATGGCATATCAAGTTTGAATCTAATCTGTTCCCAGACTCCGGAGATGGCTTTCGATGCCGGACTATCGGCTCTTGTGATCGGGATGCCCTGCCTGACCGCTTTGACAACAGCAGCGTCAAAGGGAATCTTCCCAACAATTCCGATTCCCTCTTCGTCTGCATATGACTCGATCTCGCGGGTGATCTCATCAAGGAGGTCAAACCGGTTAATCAGCAGGAGGATGGATAGGTTAAACCGGCGGCAGACGGTCACCAGGCGTTTGCAGTCATGGAGGGCGGAAACGCTCGGCTCAGTGACGATCAGTACTGCATTCATCCCGCTGATCGTGGAGATAAGGGGACAGCCGATCCCTGGTGGGCCGTCGACGAGGAGTACCTCGGCAGATGGATCGATAGTGAGTGCCCTTTTCTTTACTTCATGGACGAGGAGTCCGGATGTGCCTGATCCGGGAAAGAGCCGGGCATGGACGAGCGGTCCATATGCTGTTGAAGAGGTGTAAATCTCGCCACAGACCCTCCTTTCCATCACCGCAGCACCTTCCGGACAGACGAAACAGCAGAGGCCGCACCCTTCACAATGGAGGGGGCTCACTTCTGCCCGATCGTCGTCCATTTTGATAGCGCCGAAGGCACAGGTGTTGACACAGACTCCACATCCCAAACAGCGATCGGGATCAATTCGTGCAACATCAAGACCGGTAAACGGCTCAGTGGTGAGCCGGGTGGGTGAGAGGAGGAGCTCGAGATTGGCTGCATCAACATCGCAGTCTGCCAGCACCTGTTTTCTGGTGTTGGTATCTGCGAGTGCACAGGCAACCATCGTCTTCCCTGTTCCCCCTTTCCCACTGATCACTGCAATCCTGATCATTGTACTCCCTCCTTTGCTCTGATCACCGATTCGAAGAGTTCGATGAACTGTTCTCTCCATCCCGGGAGTTCGCGCGCGATAAGGTTCCCTTTGTTCTGGATAGCAGCTATTGTGCGATCAAATGGTATTGTCATAAGGACTGGAAGTGAATGTTCCGCGCAGAAATCCCTGATTATTTCATCATCTCCATCACTGCGGTTTATCACAACACCGGCAGGAATTCCAAGCTCCTCTGCAACACCGTACGCGAGCTTGAGATCATGGATGCCGAATGGGGTTGATTCGGTCACAAATATGCAAAAATCCACACCCTCAAGTGTTTCGATCACAGGGCATGCAATTCCCGGTGATGCGTCATAGAGAATAAGCGGATGCCCTTCTGCCTGATCTTTTGCCATCCTGATTACAGGTGGTGCCTGTACTTCCCCTTCCTGCAACACGCCGGTAATCAGAGTGAGTCCAGATGTGGGTTTTCGTATCTGAACGATTCCAATCTGCCTCCCAATTTCATTGATGGCGCCAATCGGGCAGACCCGAACACACCCTCCACATGAGTGGCAGAGTTCAGGAAGAAAGAGGTGGCGATCCTTGAAGATGGTTAGTGCCCCATACCGGCAAAACTCTCCGCATGCTCCACAGTATGTACACCGTGTTGTATCAATCTCAGGGATCTGTACCATTACGGGCAGATCCTCTGATGGTGAAGGAAAGAAGAGGTGGAGGTTCGGCTCTTCAACGTCACAGTCGACAACGGCTAAGGGTTGTCTCTCTGCAAGTGAAAAGGCAAGATTGGCCACCACTGTGCTCTTACCGGTTCCTCCTTTTCCGCTTGCAATTGCGATCTTCATAAGCAAAGGATCAGGAGATTGAGGGGAGATTTCCAGCAAGAAATGCCTTCACCGCATCAGCAACCGAGCCGCCGCCGCGGTAGGAGTAGGCTTTAATCCCGCTTGTAGCAAGCGCTTCTGCTGCATTGCCTCCCATCTGTCCGGTGATGAGGTACTCTGCTCCATGGTCGACGACCGTTGAAACCGACCGTGGACCAACGCCGCCTGAAGCCTGGGCAAAAGCATTTTGAACCGATTCAACTGCACCTGTCTTCAGGTTAAGAATGATGAAGTAAGGAGCACGTCCAAACCGCTCTTCAAAGGGTGCATCCACACCTGTAGCCTGTGCAGTAATACAGATGATTGCTCCTTCTTTCTCATCGTGGCCGCATTCGTCTTCTGGCCCATGGTGGCATGTACTCTGTCCGGGTGTGAGATCCCCACGGATATATGCCTGTGCTACGGCATCGATGTCTCCTGAGGCACCGAGTATGACATCGATCCCATTCTCATGGAAGAGATCGATTGCACGGGGGCCCATCCCACCTGCGATAACGAGGTTTGCGCCATGCTCTGCAAGGAAACGGGGGAGCTTTCCCGGTTCATGTCCGGGGCTGTCAAGGTCTTCGCCCCGGATGATCTTGTTATTTTCAACATTGAAAATTGCATACTTCTGGCAGTGCCCGAAATGCTCAGACACGCGTGTTCCATCCATTGCAATTGCTATCTTCACTCTTGCACCTCCGTCTGGTTTGCGGGCTGGAAGAACCGCCCTCCACGCATACGTCCTCCTCCGAAACCTCTGCCGCATCCGCGTGGCAGACCGCCTCTTCCGAGTCCGTAGATTGGTCTTTCAGTCTGTACTGCACTCTGTGCATCTGGTGCCGGGGCAACACAGCGCCCCATGCGCCTTCCGGTCATTGGCCCCATACCCTGGGGCCCTGTTCCATCTAATCCTGGCATTATGTATCACCTGGTTTTGGTAATAAGTACTCATATGCGCATAAATACTTAAATCTTTCTATTATTCCCGATGAAGTGCATTGCTACTTTGCTATTCTCAGGAATATGCATTTTGAAATAAAGAGGGGAAATGAGGAGGTATGACAATTCACATTGTTTGTAGTTGCCAATCATTATTCATTTATGGGAATCGCCGTTGTACCCATCCTCTGCCAAATCCTCTGCCGCCTCCGCGTGGAATTCCGCCTCTTCCGAGTCCGTAGATTGGTCTTTCAGTCTGTACTGCACTCTGTGCATCTGGTGCCGGGGCAACACAGCGCCCCATGCGCCTTCCGGTCATTGACCCCATACCGCGGGGTCCTGTTCTATCAAATCCTGGCATTGTGTATCACCTGGTTTTGGTAATAAGTACTCATATGCGCATAAAGACAAAAAGGTATGGATCGTACGAACAACCCGGATTGTTTATGCTTGTGTCCTTTCAAATAATCCCATATCATGAGGATCAAGGTCATCTCTCCGGATATCATCACCTACGGCGCAATGGTGATCGGCGGAGTGCTCAGAGAGCACGGACACGATGTCTCCATATCACGTTTTATCGAAGATACAGATACGGATATCCTGCTTCTCTCCCTCTATTCCACCCAGCATCTTTTCGATGAGCGGATAAAAAAGGTGATAAGTGCCCGGAAAAAGCGGGGCGGCAGGTGTTATGTCGGAGGTCCGGTATCTTCGCATCCGGCAATGGTTTTGGGTGAATTATCGCCGGATGCAGTTGTTGTTGGGGAAGGTGAAGTGACCACGCCACGCCTTGTGGCAGATGGCCCCTCACCTGAAATACAGGGGATAGGCTATATGGAAGATGAGGTGATGGTCACTACCGGCCCATCTCCTCCATCTCCGATGACGCGCCCTCTTCCCCTGATCCCCGCCGATATCGGGGAACAGAATATCAGGGGTGCGAATGTGTATATTGAGACGCACCGTGGTTGTATCGGAGGATGCGGGTTCTGCCAGGTCCCCCGGTACTTCGGGCAGGAGATCAGAAGCCGGAGTATTGGGGCTATTCTCACTGAAGTACAGGCATTCATAGATGCCGGGGTGCATCGGATCTCAATCTCGGGGGGAACCGGATCGCTCTATGCTTCAGAACAGGGGAGGATGAATGTCCCTGCTTTTGTTGATCTACTCAGTGGGATTGCCGGGATTGTGGGAAGGAAGAACCTATCCTCCCCGGATATCCGGGTTGATTGTATCACCGATGAGGTGCTGGATGCAATCCGTGATCATACCATCGGCTGGGTATTTTTTGGAATAGAATCCGGGAGCGAAGCCATTCTCAGAAAGATGCGGAAAGGGGCAGATGTCAATCAGGTGAGGGAAGCTGTAAGGCGCTGCCGTGACCATGGGCTGAAAGTAGCGGGGAGTTTTATTGTGGGATATCCCGGTGAATCCGAAGATGATTACCAGAAGACAAAAGATCTCATTGAGGAACTCTCACTGGATGATGTCTTTGTGAGCGCCGCAGAGCCGATTCCCGGAACACCGCTTGCAGATCTTGTTCTTACCACACCTCAGGATGAAAACCCTGTATACCTACCGCATATGGGTGAATATAAGGCTCTTGGACTGTCTGTTGCAGAGGCGCGTGCCTTTGACCTGATGCTCCATGCCGATCTCAACAAGCCGGTATTCTCGATGGCAGATGATCGGACATTTGATCTCTATCTTGCAGAAGTACGGAAACAGGGATCTGATATTAAAAAAGCAACCGAATGTCTTCTTCGGTATTCTTAAAAAAAATGGGTGGAATGAATTTCCACCAATGATTCTCCTGTTTATACGAGTTTCATAATGGGGTGGTTTGGATCCTGCACATCTCCACCGAGTTCACGGCATGCCTCAGCAAGCACAATGTCGGTAAATGCGGCAGTCGTTGCCATCCCTTCACAGTTTTCGATTGGTCCGAACATGATTAAATCGGCACCAAGGGTCATTGCCATGATGTTGCACCCGATGTCAGGTGCAGCCCATGCAGTCTGCCTGATACCCTCGAATCCACCGAAGTGGTGATGTGCCATCTGTTCGAGGAGGACATCCTTTCCTTTGTATTGTTCGGCAAGGACGTTCTTTCTCCAGCGCTTCAGCCAGGTCCATGAAACAGTCATGTTGTGGTATGCACCACCGGTTGGGAGACCGTGGATTGCCTTGCATGCAAGGATCTCACGGAATGAACCGCCTGAGCCGATACCGAGCGGGGTTGCTGCTGTGTCGAGGATCGGGCGGGTGACCCCTGCCTCTTCTGCGATCTGGAGCATACCCTTTGACTGACCGGCAACGCCTCCCTCAACAAGCACCTTCTCACGTCCAACGACTGATGGGTCGCCGGGGTTGAAGGCAAGGACGATTGCGGAGTTGACATCTGAAGCAGCAAGTGCGTCGATGTTCTCCTGCGGGATCGACCCGTTGATCGAGTTGTAGATTGCACGGTCTGCAAGGCCGACTTCCGTGACGTACTCACATGCATGGGCAAGTGCTGCCGGTGCTGATGAGTCCATCAGGAAGGGGGTCTTGTTGTCGATACTGTCAAACCAGCTGAAGTAGCTCTCGAACGCCTCGCCATATTCGGCGATAATCTGGATGAAGTATGGGTTGCCGGTGATATCGTACAACTCCATACAGCGGTTCCAGAGCGCTTCTGCCTTTGGCTTGTCAATCTTTCCTGTGTGATCGTCAAGCACGGTCTCGTGCTTGTTGTAAAAGATGGATGCACCGAGTACCCTTGGGTATTCGCCTGGCTGTCCACCGATCTTGATTCCATTAAAGTCGAGAACGGTCTGTTCTTTCTCAAACCTGAACATAGTTGGAACACCTCACTTAGAGCATACTAATTTTCGGAAGGAGCATAAGCAGCATGATGAAGACGATGAGCCCTGCTACAAGGCCATAGAGGATACCAATATCCCTTCCGATCTTCCTGCCCACCCTCTGGGCAATCTCTGCGTCTGCAAATTCGATCTTCTTCTCAATTACGTCGAGACGTTTCTCAATCTCAAGGAACTGGGGGTTCGCTCCGGCAACTGCTGTCTCAAGACCGCCTCCGCCTGCCTCTTTGACCTCGACAAGCATCGGGTCTGCGGCAAATGCTCCCGGGTCTCGGCCCGTGAGTTCTGCGATCTTGGCATTAATCTTGCCGACGTCCTCAGTCTCCATGATGTTGACGTATTCGATCTGTTCCTGGAAACGCTTGATAGCTGCATCGTCGAGGTTCTCGATGAAGGGAATTGCTCCCTCTGCGCCAACGATTTTGCCGCCCGAGACGCCTCCTGCATGGAGAGCTTCAAGTGACTGGCCACTTAAGTGCCCTTTCACTTCTGTTCCACACGCGAGGACGAACCTGATGTTTGGGTTTGCAATGATGTTTGCGATGATCTTCTCAAGCCCGAGGTTCTCGGTCTTGCATGATCCGCATAATGCAGCTCCGCTTGCACAGATACCTCCTTCATCAAGGTGAGACCCCATGGTGACAACAGCTACACAGCTGTTTGCGTCACCTGAGTGGAAGTCTCCCTTAACAGTTGGCCATCCGCTTGCCGGTGATTTCTTCTCTGCCATCTCTCTTCACCCCAGAACCAGGATTGGTACCATCACGAAGATCAAGGCAAGGAGAAGCCCGGCAACAAACCCAGGCATTCCTGCATCCATTATGCCAGAGTCAAGCTTGTTTGTCCTGGCAATGATCTGCGCCTTGTATCGGATTTTCTCAACCATGTTGTCAATTGATGTCATTCTGATGCTAGAACCTGCCATTTTACTCACCCCATCAGAAGGAATCCAAGAATGGTAAATATTACCACAAGACCAATCATCAGCCCTTCGATTTTTCCTGAGTATACGCCAGCTGCGAACCTGTCACGGTACCCGATATCGGTGACCATTCCCTGGATGATCTTCATCCGGGCATGGATGAGTGCAAGTTCTCCTGAGAGAGGTTTCACTTCGCCGGTTGACTCTTCGCCACCGCTTCCACCTGCCTCTTTGACCTCGACAAGCATCGGGTCTGCGGCAAATGCTCCCGGGTCACGGCCCGTGAGTTCTGCGATCTTGGCGTTAATCTTGCCGACGTCCTCAGTCTCCATGATGTTGACGTACTCAATCTGTTCCTGGAAACGCTTGATAGCTGCATCGTCGAGATTCTCGATGAAGGGAATTGCTCCCTCTGCGCCGACGATTTTGCCGCCAGATACGCCTCCTGCATGGAGAGCTTCAAGTGACTGGCCACTTAAGTGCCCTTTCACTTCTGTTCCACATGCGAGGACGAACCTGATGTTTGGGTTTGCAATGATGTTTGCGATGATCTTCTCAAGCCCGAGGTTCTCGGTCTTGCATGATCCGCATAATGCAGCTCCGCTTGCACAGATACCGCCTTCATCAAGGTGCGATCCCATGGTGACAACAGCTACACAGCTGTTTGCGTCACCTGAATGGAAGTCTCCCTTGACGGTTGGCCATCCGCTTGCCGGTGATTTCTTATCTGCCATCTCTCTTCACCTCAGGTACTGAAACGCAACGATGGCTGCAATAAGCAGACCAACCGCAAGACCATACCAGAATGCGGTAACTCCACCGGCATAGACAAGCGTTTTGTCACGGCCAGGGTAGCTGTTCAGAAGGTTTCCTTCACCAGAGAGCATATTGACCAGGTCATCTGCAACCTTATCGAGTTCAGCAACCTGATCGATGATCGGCTGGTAGGACTCTCCGGCTGTCGTCACAAATCCGAGAATCGGATCGGCGACAAGGCCGAATTCAGGTAATACAAGAACATATCCCATGTCTTTCACCTCCAGTTTAGTCCTCAGTCTCCACGATCATCTTGGCATCAAGCCATGAGGCTGCATCGCGCTTTGAGAGTTCGATGAACTGTGCGTAGGTGTAGCCCCATCCGATGAGTGCAATCAGGAGTCCCAGGAGTGCAGATCCCATTGATATGAACGCAAACGAGATGATTGCCATCATGATCATTGAGAGGAACCCGCACTCTGCTGCGAGCATCAGTGTCCGATCCTGTGTGTTGGATGGACCAAGTGCTGCATTGAAGGGGTGCTGAATGGCGATGGCTCCGAGCATGAACGTAACTGCGGTAATGCCTCCACCGACAAACGATGCCTGTGCGGCAGGGATTGCGAATCCGAAGATGCTGATCGTTCCTGCTGTCAAAACTCCGAAGGTAAAGTCTCCGGTTGCCATTGCAGTGAATCCCATGATAGTGAGTGCTCCGATGATCGAGAGTTCAGCTAAGGACTGAACGAGCACCGGGATCTTCATGTTCAGCACGCTGTCTGCAAGGAAACCAAAGATGGCACCTGAGACGAGTGCAATAACAAGAGCTGCAAGTGGAGAGAATAAGCCGAACTTTGTTCCAACGAGCATTGCGATGATACCTGCACCAAATGCGACCATGCCTGCGGATGGAACACCTGTTCCGATACCGTAGCTGCAGAGCCTCTTGATGGTGCTCGTACCCCAGATGAGGGCGATGATTGCGCCAATACCGCCGAAGAACGAGAAGATATCAAGTCCGGTGATGGTATTGAGGTATGTCAGGTAGATGCAGACGATCGATCCGATTAATCCGACAATCAACAGGGTGTTGTGGGGGATTGAGTCTGCGGATGCTTCAACTTTTACTGTCATCTTCTTCACCTCAGATTGGCATCGGTACGATGATCAACAGTGCCAGCAGTCCGGTTAATGCTGATGCAACCGCACTGGCTACGATAGCCCGTGGGAACCGCTTGAACTTAGGATCATGCGGACCCTCGATTGTACCGGTGATGTTGTACGCGGTAAGGACAGCGTTTACAAGGAACATACCGATGGCAAAGATACCTGCAACACTGACGGCAATCGGCATGATGCTCTCGGTGCTTGCTCCCATCAGTGCGGGAAGCCCGTTTACGTATGCATCATAGAGCGAGATGTAAATCAGTGTTCCGCCAAAACCTCCGATAAGACCGCCAAGAACACCACCAACATAGGAGATGAACGGCAGGCCGTGACCTTCGGTTCCCTGGCTCTTGTACTCGTCCTGTGAGTCTCCGGTTATGGGATCGTTCCTGACCTTTCCGGATGCTGATGGAATGCCCATACCATAGACGTACGTTACATTGACGAACATACAGGTGAGCGCCATCAGCAGTGCGCCTCCGATAGCTCCCGTTCCGAGTGCCGGAAGGTAGCCGAACTGGGCTGCCCATGCTCCCTTGAAGAGACCGGCAAGACCGGCACCTGCTGCGAGCATCGTGACACCGGTAGCAATACCTGGTGCCTGGCCCATTGCGGCGGGTGCTCCACCGACCGGAACAAGGTGGACACTGAACGTAACAAGCATTCCGCCGATGATGATGCCGATTAATGAATAGAAAACGGCCATCGTGAAGAAGCCTGTCATGGTCATATAGTACCCGATACCGACAACAACGAGCAGTAATACAATTGCGATTGCTGCTGCGCCCTTTGGCATTCCTGCGCCGGCGGCGGGTTTAGCTGCGATTGCTGACATTATGCTGCCTCCTCGTCATGTTTTTTCTCTGGTGCCGAGTATGGGCCATAGGTCTTGCGTGCCCAGACTTCGATGTACCGTGCCATGATCGTAATGAGAAGAACGATGATTGCTCCAACAATGACCGAGCCCCATCCTCCGAAATAGTGTTCGAAGATGAGGTGTCTCCAGAGTTCGAAGAAGACGATCAGGCCAAAACAGACTCCTGATGCAGGTCCTGCGTACTTTGCTGTGAACCAGCCATTGTCGAGTGAGCTTCTTTCGCCTGCCTCGGCATATCGGACGATGTTTCCGGATGCTGAGATAGGGACACCGGCTCCGAACTTCTGGTTCTGGTACTGGCGTTCTTTCCCGTAATACGGGTTTCCAACGGCGGATCCGGCGGCTCCAAGTGCGATACCCCAGATAATACCGAGGATCGGAAGCGGGAACGGATGGCCGAGTACGGCGTTCATCAGGTAACAGATTGTTACCGTTGCAAATATCGCAACAAATGCGTGAGCTGTTGTAACGGGTGTAACCGATTTCAGGATATCAACATAGACCGGCTGCCCGAACTTGGCGAGACTTGCAGTCCTGCCAAGATATGCGGTGGTTGCATAGACGCCCTGGACAAACGATGCCAGTACGCTACCAAGAATGATAGCAAGAACCGGATTGACGTTCATTGCCATAAAGGCCCATGCAATACCCGCACCAAGAGCGATCCAGAGAGCCCAGGATGGTGGCTCACCTGCCACAGCCTTATTGAAGATACGGTGCATGTATCCCATCTGCGGTGCGAGCTGAACCTGTGAGTTCGGGTCACCCTGAGATCCGATATTGGATTCGGTATCTTCGGCTGCCCCTGCCACAGTGGCAAGCGCTCCCGCAAATGCTGCTACTCCAATACTTAATACGATGTTCTCCATGTGAGATTCTCCCTTGATCTATAAGAGTATGAGAGTGTTCGATCAGCGCTGCTTCTCCAGAGTCGGAGTACTACGTGTAGATATAAAAGACTTGATAGTGATTGAGTTAAAGGTTTCGAAATATTGCTGAAAGCGGGCATCGTCACTCTCCTTTTCAGGGAATGGCTCTGAATTTCCGACCCGTATTTCAGAACATCTTTCATTAGTGAAAAAAAAGTTTGGTTTAGAGGATTTACTTTGCGGGGATGATGAGCGAGCGCTCGCCTGCTGGCATGAACTCGCGGATCGCACCGCGTGCAAACTCCTTCCTTGGCTCGGCGAAGTCGAACTTCAGGGCTGGGTCTGCGAAGCAGATCTTGATGAGTGGGGAGAGTGAGAATGCGTCGCCACGTCCGTAGTGGGATGCTCCGACAATAGCTGCATATTCTCCCTGGTGGCCGACGTTCATTGCGTAGTTGGGGTAGTTCGGTCCACGGAACTCGCCGATACAGCCTTCATCAGGCCGGACAGAGAGGGTGTTTGCTGAACCACACTGGTCCTGCAGGTCGTAGCCGAAGAATCCGAGACGTGACCATCCCTCTTTGTGCATGAGCATCGAGAGGTACCAGCCGTTCAGACCGGCGTTGGAGTGACCGGTTGCAATTGCAGTCGAGAGACCGCAGGCTGCTGCCAGGACACCGGCACGCTGGGAACCGCCGAAGTGGTCTTCCATCATGGTCGGGTACTGTTCGTACTGTTCCATACCGTTGAGGTTAACCTCGGTTGCGATGTCGTTGACGACTTCCTGGGTTGGCTTGACCTTGTCCTTTGCGTTCGGGTTCTGCCAGTCGACCTTGTACTTGTCTTTGATGTAGTCCATACCGTAGTAGGTGAACTCATCGAGGATGTTGTCGGTGTATGCTGCTGTTGCATACTGGGTGAATCCGACACCACCGGACATGTAGGAGCCGAGCCAGATCTGGTCGAAGAGCATTGTTCCTGCACCGACAACCTCAAGGGCTGCCTTTGCGGGGTCATTTGGATACTTCCGGTCTGCCTGGATCATGTCGGCGAAGTTGCCAAACAGGATACCACCTGGCTCGTTTGGACCACGGGCACGGCGGGCTGGCAGGTGTGAGGACATCTGGATGACACCAGCGTGCTTTGCTGCGTAGGAGAGGTCAGCGACTGCTGCTTCGCCTGCGCACATCCGGTATGCACCGATGAAGGACATACCGATCTGCATGGCGGACCACCTGGAGGTTGTTCCACCATCACAGGTGCGGGAGACGGTTGTCGGGATGTGGACACACTGCCACATGGACTTGCCGACTGCGCCCATCAGGGTTTCTGCCTGCTTCTTCGGGAAGAGCTTCTCGACATTGATTAAGAACTGTGGTTCGATGTCGTCTGCAAGCTCGGAGTCTCCGGTGAAGACCTTGACGTAACAGTCGTCGGTGAGTGCAGGGTGGGTCTCGACCATGTGTTCCTGAACAACGGCTGCTCCGGGCATTGCGTGGTTGACAACGTGGAGGTATTCGTTGATCGTCTCTGGTGTAACTTCCTTGCCAAGACGCTTCTGGAGGGTCTGGTGGGCAAGGTCCATGTTGACGATAACGGTTCTCCTGATGTCGTCCCAGAACTGCTGCATGGCAGCGTTGTTGACGAAGTGGAGGTCGTCACCCTCAACGAAGGTGCCGGTTCCTGAGACCTCGTAGGTCATCAGCTGGCGCTGACCCATCGGGATACCACCAAGGTGGCACCGTGCGGGGTCATACATGTCAATGCCACGCTCTTTGACGATCTTTGCGTTCTCAGCCATGAACTCCTTCTTACGGGGAGACTGGTTGAGGCCGTCAAATGCATAGAACTTGGCTTTCTGGGATTCTACATCCTGTCCCGGGAACTTCTCCTTCAGTGCCTTCAGGAAGAGTTTCTGTGCTCTCTCAATTTTTGCCATCTTTTATCACTCCTTGGGCATGTATCCGTATTTTGTTCTCAGGCTGTGGATACGCTGGATGTACTCAATGTACTCTGCGTCATTCCTGTAGGGGTTCCCGCCGAGGACGTGGAAGATGGTCGTGTTCTCGCCGAGCCATTTCTCGTCCATGGGCTTGCCGACTGCGACTTTCTTGTCGAGCGGGACACCGATCTGGTCTTTGACGTACTTGACGATGCCGTCTTTGTCGAGGACGCACCTCTGAAGCATGTCAAACATCATGCCGTCCTCTGCGAGACGGAGCGAGTGTCCGTGCACAGTTGCGCCACGGATACCGACACGTGCCGGGTCGAAGAGGTTCGTGTTGATTAAGTCCTTTGAGATCTGCTCAAGGTCACGCTCACGGCACTCGACGATCTGACGGCCGGAGAGCGTACCTGGGTCAATACCACGGTACCGGTACATCTCTGTGTAGGTCCTCTGGTATGGCTGTGAGGGTGCGTTCAGCATTGAGTCAGCGAACTGGACATACCGGACGCGGTCTCCTGCCTTTGCTCCCTCTGTTGGGGCGACGATCTTTCTGATCGGGCAGTCCGGCTCACCCTGCTCTGCGAGTGGGGGGTGTGCGGTTGGATATGCCTGGCCTGGTGCACGGTGTCCGAGGATAAGAACAACGTCCTCATCGGTTACATCGCGAATCTTCTCGAGTTTTACTGCCGGGTTCATCTGCTTTCGCCGGTTTTCGGCGACCTTGGAGGTTCCCGGGCCATACTGTGGTTTGTATGCCATAAATTAATTCACCTCTGTGAAGGATTTCTCCTTCATTGTTCGTAATACTTCACGGATGACATCTGCCAGCTTCTCCCGTGTCGGTGTCTGCCCACGAGTTACTCCGCTCACAATGGCAACAACGGTTCCTTTTGTCCGGATTGCATCTGCGGGGGGCATCACATAGGCGGTCTTTACTCCTTCCCGTGCAAGATCCTCGTAATCGATCGGCGCCTGTGAGACGACGACCGCTTTCGTGTCGCATGATTCAAGTATGCTTCTGACTTTATGAACAACGTGCGATCGAACATTGCCATGGTGAAGGACTGCGACTTTATGCCGTTCGATCTGTTCGATCTCACGGTAATTCAAGCCGAAATTTGCACCGATGGCCGCTCCGCCTGCGTTTCCTGCATCAGCGGGGATGCCGCTGCCCGCGTTCAACACCAGGGTACTTACGCTGTATTCGACCCCCTGCTGCCTGAGTGCTGACGTGATATCGCAGATCGGCTTTGTCACATGCCTCCGTCCGGGAGACATTGCCACCACGATGACGTCCGGGTACCGGCATTCGGAGATCGTCCCGCGTTGTGCGAGCGATCCTCCTTTGCCCATCCCCATGGACTGGCGGCAGTCGACGACCTGTGTCACACGTCCTATTGGCATGTTACTTGTTCCCCTGCAGGATGATCGGTCGGGTTTTGCTCTTTGGGTCAACTATGCCCAGGATACGTTCGTCTTCGACGATACCGTACTTTGCATAATCGGTCATGGTCATACTGGAGCGCATGAATCTGCCCTCCTGGAGAGTGAATGGGAAGTTCGTAAGAACCGTTTCGCATGCTTTTCTGATCTCCGGTATTGGTGTTTCATCCTCAAGTTCGATGAGGATTGTTCCAACCTGTACCTGGAGTTTAATCGTCTCACCCATCACCTCGATCTCCCGCCTCTGGGCAACCACATTGGGGGTGCCCCGGGCAGGCCCATACGGGACGATCTCTGGTACACGGGGTCCGTTTAAAACGATCCGTCGGATACCGGTGGTTGAGAGGATCTTATTTATAAGAGTCTCTGCGGTATCCGGGGTGAGGAAACGTGCGGGAACGATTCGTATCTGGGGGTAGCTGGTTTCTGCCATTTGAATCCTTGATTACAGACTGGTTTATACAGCCTTTGCAATTGCCTGGATTGGCTTTGCAAACTCATCGATCTGGCCGAAGGTGTCCTGGTAGATCTTCGATGTTGACTCTGGCGAGAACATCTGGGTTCCTGCATCAAGTGCACAGGCGGCAACGATACAGGGGATACCGACACCGGCTGCGTGCCTGGTGACAACGTGGTTTCCATTGAAGATACCTGGACCTCCACCACCGTAGATCGAGTGGCTGAAGAAGGAGAAACCGACTGCAACACCCATTACACGGCCGTAGTCACAGCCTGGGAGACCGGTTTCGTGCTCAAGCAGGTCGTTGAAGTACAGGAGTGTTGAAGAGACTGCCTGTGCGAAACGGCCGGCACCACAGTTGACCATGGTTGCGGCGAGGGTACCTGCTGCTGCATATGCATTCCAGAGCATCGGGTCCTTTGTGTCATAGAACTGGAAGTATCCGCCTTTCTTGCCTGGTGCGATGACCTTGTCTTCGATTGCACGCTCAACAAGCGACTGGACGACGGTACCGACGGTTCCGGTCTGGCCGTTCTTCTTGACGAGGTCGTAGACGAGGTTGTTTGCATTCAGTCCCTGGTAGGCGTAGAGGAGCATCTGTGCACGCTCGAACGGACCGATTGCGGCTCCCATCTCGAACTCTCCTGCCTGCTCAAAGGTGGCTGAAAGGGCTGCACCCTGCATTGCGTTCTTGTGGGTCATCATGACGGCGTGGTTTGCCGGGATGTTCCTGAGCGCGTAGCCGAGACCTTCGTTGTTCTGTGGTATGGAAAGGATAGACTGAACTCCTGCTCCTGCCATGTCCATGGTCTGCGGGTAGGTACCCCAGACAGCTGCCTTGACGGTGTTTGCATCAAACATGCCGACATTGAACTGGTCCATGATGGCATAGGTTGTTGCGGATGCTACTGCCGTGATAGCTGCATCGTAAGTGGATGCTGCAGTCAGACGTGCAGTTGGTGCCTGAACGAGGAGGAGCTTCCCTCCGCCGTAGGTGTTGATCTTGGTGTCATCGCCGTCTGCGACCTGCACCATCTCCTTGATCCTTGCGGTGACTGCGTCAGCATTCTTGACGATGTCAAGGTCAAGTTCACGGCCAAGGATCTGTTGGTGTTTGCCGATCTTACCGGTCTTGAGTGCTGCTTCGATTCCACCGAGGTTCACTGCGACTGTCCTCTTGGTGAGGTTGACGAGTTTCAGGATCGCCGGGTTGGTCAGCGGGCTGACCTTCGAAAGGGCGACATTGCTCTTCAGGAGCTTACCGTTGTCGTCATAGAGGTCGATTGTGTCTGTATATTTTGCCATAATTTTTCCTCCAATTATTATTTGATTTGATACATTCCGGTCATTGAATACTGAATGCTAAAAGACGTCACTGAATTGGGTACTGGTAATGATTGGCACGTCCCCTCTGGGACATGAAATAATACCGTATATCAGAATATAAGTGTTGTCTTTTCATCTTCTGGGATTATATTATTTAAGAAAGTAAAATAAAAATAAAAAAAGGGGTAATATTCAAATATAGGAACTAATTTCAGTTTTTCACCGAACACTAGTATGATAAAAAAGAGGTTTTTGTACAACTATGTATGTTGTAATACCAACTCCTCATCCTACAACTCACTG
Source organism: Methanocalculus sp. MC3 (assembly GCF_054767395.1). NCBI lineage: Archaea > Methanobacteriati > Methanobacteriota > Methanomicrobia > Methanomicrobiales > Methanocalculaceae > Methanocalculus > Methanocalculus sp. MC3. Next base: position 137,597 of record NZ_BAABMP010000005.1, on the reverse strand, counting down.
CGCTCCTGATCTTCATGGAATCTCCGGGCCGGATACGACGTGCTCCGGTTGAATCCTCTTGAGAACATCCTTTTTGAGTGTGTCAAACCCGATCTCATCGAGCTGATCCCCAAGAAGGCGGCCGTCCCATGCCTTCCGGTAGATCCAGGTGACGACCATGTCGATGACGGTATGTAAATCCTCTATTGTTGTCACGGTAACAAGAGGGCGGCCTGCCTTTGGGTGCCTCCCACGCTTGCCGCCGATGGTGATCAGGTATGCGGGAGGATCCCCTTTGATGATATGGAACGGGCAGATATGGATGCAGTTTCCACAGTCGATGCACTTCTGGCGATCAAGGATGATATCACCACTTTTCACGACAAGAGCACCTTCCTTACAGAAATTGACGCAGGTGCCGCAGCCTGTGCAGAGTCCGGGGTTTCTTATCGGCTGCTGTACTCCTGTAATGCCAATCTCACAGAGCCGCTCTGATACACAGCTGTTTGGGCAGGCAGATACTGCAATCCTGACCCTTACCGGCATATTTTTGGCAAAATACTTCCTGTCTGTCTCAAGAGCAATCCCGATAGAGTCGATATTGGCAAGCCTGCACCGGTCTGTTCCGGGGCATGCGGTGATATTGACGATCTCTTCCCGCTCGGCACCAACGGGTGTGCCGTTTGCTTCAAGTGCTCTTCCAAGTTTCTCGAGATCTTCGATTTTGACATGCGGGATCTCCATCGTCTGCCGGGTGGTGAGATGGGCGGTGCCTGCTCCATATTTCTTTGTGATCCGTGCAATCCCTGACAGTTGCTGCGGATTGATGATTCCTGCCGGAAGCCTGATCCTGACTGTGCAGAAATCGCTGTTCCTCTCGGTGATCACACCTCCGCGGGTATGCATTCCGGTGTCTCGCTCAATCTCCATACGATATCTCCTTCGTCTCTATCCTAATAATTCCTGTCATCTTCTGCATCACTGAGGAGGTCTGCACACCGGGTGAGGGCTTGTGTCACGGATCGTGGGGTGGTTCCTGCTATGGCGAGGCATCCTTTTGTGTCACAAAATGCATCTCCGTATCCGATGTGCAGTAATCTCCCTTCTGCTCCGGTGATGCCGGGGGCTCTGCGTGCCGCCTCAGCGGCAACCCTGAGTGCATCTTCGTCAGCTCCATGAAGGATCAGCATACTGCCGGATGATTCTGGTCCGGCATCATCCAGAAGCCTGTCCAGAAGAGTTTTTGGGGTGGTCCATGTCGGAAACCGGTCAAGGTTCATGAGGATCTCTTCAACAGTCGGGTTCCTCATGAGGATGTGATCGCCCCCGACATCTCCAAGTGCAATGCCCGGCAGGGGGACGTTCTTGAATCCCTCAACGATGCAGAATGCCGCTCCCCTCTCCGATGCGGCATCGAGAGCGTTGGTGAGGCGTTCATCTGCAAGGATCAGGATGCTCTTCTCTTCATCTATGGCGCAGGCTCCGGATGCACCTGCCCGGTAATGGAGTGTGGTGTCTTTCCCCTCCTCCAGGGCAAGCGGGTGGTGTCCGCTATGTTTTATCGTCTCGATCCGCCCTCTCCCGGCAAGCCTCCTGCATAGTGCTTCGATCAGGGTTGTCTTGCCGGAATTTGATCTCCCGAAGATGTGGATGACAATCATCTGGTGTGTAGGTGGTGTGGTTGAACAATTAGTATTGTCTCTCTCCATCTCCTCTCCCCCCGGTTTCCACCGTTATTCATCACTTTTTGGAGAAAAATGGCTATGTATAAATAGTCTGGTCGGCATACTATCAGTTATCCGAGGTAAGTTAACCATGGAAATGAAGTATGTACCAACGACCTGCCCGTACTGCGGGACAGGCTGCACATTCAACCTCGTCGTCGTCGACGGCAAGGTAACGGGCGTTGCCCCCTATCAGCGTTCCCCTGTCAATGAGGGAAAACTCTGTCCAAAGGGTATCTATGCCCACGAGTTCGTGAACCGCGAAGATCGTCTGACCACCCCGCTGATCAAGAAGGACGGGAAGTTTGTCGAAGCCGGCTGGGACGAGGCATATGATCTCATCGCCCAGAAGCTGAAGTCGTACAAGCCCGATGAGATGGCGGTCCTTGCCTCCGCGAGAACCTCGAACGAGGACAACTACGCGATCATGAAGTTCGCCCGTGGTGTCTTAAAGACCCGTCACATCGACCACTGTGCCCGTCTCTGCCACGCCTCGACCGTTGCCGGCCTTGCCGCTACATTCGGCTCCGGTGCAATGACCAACTCGATTGGCGATATCGCTGACTCGAAATGTGTCTTCATCATCGGGAGCAACACCTTTGAACAGCACCCGCTGATCGGCCGGAGAGTCATGCAGGCAAAGAAGAACGGCGCGAAGATCATCTACGCCGACCCCCGTCTCACCCCGACCGGCAAACAGGCCGACCTGTACCTGCAGTTTAGATCCGGCAGCGATGTCGCTATTCTGAACGGTCTGATGCAGGAGATCATCAGAAATGGCTGGGAAGACAAGGATTTCATCGCCAACCGGACAAAAGACTTCGAAGCGATGAAAGAAGTCGTGATGAAGCCCGACTACAGCCTTGAGAACGTCTCGAAGATCTCCGGCATCCCGGTCGACCAGCTGAAGACCGCCGCCGAGTGGATCGCGAAATCCGGTGCCACAGCAATCCTGTACTCGATGGGTATCACGCAGCACACCACCGGTGTGGACAATGTCAAATCCGTTGCCAACATCCAGATGCTGACCGGCAACCTCGGCAAAGCCGGTGCCGGCGTGAATGCACTCCGTGGCCAGAACAATGTGCAGGGCGCCTGTGATATGGGCTGTCTGCCAGTCGTCTTCACCGGGTACCAGAAGGTCATCGATGAAGCCGCCCACAAGAAGTTCTCAGACGCCTGGGGCTTCCCCGATGGCATCTCAGCACCTCAGAACGGGTATGAAGTCACCACCATGATGGATGTCCTAACCGGGAAACCCGGTGAACTGAAAGCGATGTACATCATGGGCGAGAACCCGATGCTCTCCGACCCTGACCTGACACATGTCGAACACGCAATCAAGAGCCTTGACTTCCTCGTCGTGCAGGATATCTTCCTGACCGAGACCGCCCAGCTCGCCGACGTTGTGCTTCCGGCGACCTGCTATGCAGAGAAGGATGGCACCCAGACCTCGACCGAACGCCGTGTCCAGATGTGGCGGAAAGCCCAGGACCCGCCGGGCGATGCAAAACTCGACTGGCAGATCCTCGCCGAACTCTCGGCAAAGATGGGATATGCTGCACAGTTCCCCTGGCAGAGTGCTGAAGATGTCTTCACCGAGATAGCGAAAGTCACGCCATCCTATGGCGGTATGAACTATGAGCGTCTCCGCAAACCCGAAGCGCTGCACTGGCCCTGCCCGGCAGGCGACCACCCCGGCACCCCGATCCTGCATATCGGCAAATTCTCACATCCCGATGGGCTTGGTGTCTTCTTCCCGATCGAGTTCAAGTACCCGGCCGAAGTTCCGGATGCCGAATACCCGTATATCTTCACAACCGGCAGGAACCTGTTCCACTGGCATACCGGTTCGATGACCCGGCGTTCAATCTCGCTTGAGAGCGAGGTTCCAACCGGCTGGATCGAGATCAATACTGAAGATGCAAAAGATCTCGGTGTTGTTGATGGCGAGATGGTAATTGCCAAAACCCGCCGTGGCGAGATCAAGGTGCCTGCCCGCGTGACAAAGGAGATCATGAAGGGTGTGATGTTCATGCCGTTCCACTTCGCAGAATGTGCGGCAAACGTCCTGACTAACAACGCACTTGACCCGATCGCAAAGATTCCGGAGTTCAAGGCCTGTGCTATAAAGATTGAGAAGATACAGGAGGCCTGAAGATGGTAGCAAAAGGCGATATGCTCTATGCATGGGCAAAGGAATCCGAACTTGCAGAGAAGGGTGAGTGCGGAGGAGCAGTATCCACGCTCCTGAAGTACGCGCTTGAGAGCAAGATGGTCGATGGTGTCCTTGCTGTTAAGAAGGGTGCGGACATCTACGATGCAACACTCGAACTCATCACCGATCCTGCTGAGATCGTGGGCTCTGCCGGTTCACTCCACTGCGGTACGCTCCTCATCCCAAAGATGATCAAGAAGTACCTCGGCGGTGCAAACAACATGAAGATCGCCGTCCCCGTAAAGGGATGCGATGCAATGGCATTCTATGAGCTTGCCAAGAGGAACCAGATCAATCTCGATAACGTCATCATGATCGGTGTTAACTGTGGTGGGACTGTCTCGCCGGTTGTTGCCCGAAAGATGATCAAGGAGAAGTTCGAGGTTGACCCTGCCGATGTCGTGAAAGAGGAGATCGACAAGGGCCAGTTCATCATTGTCACAAAGGATGGACAGCACAAGGGCATCTCAATCGATGAGCTCGAAGAAGAGGGATATGGCCGGAGGAGCAACTGCCGCCGGTGCAAGATGAAGATTCCCCGCCAGGCAGATCTTGCCTGCGGTAACTGGGGTGTCATCGGCGACAAGGCCGGGAAGGCAACCTTTGTCGAGGTCTGCTCCGAGAAGGGTGCGAACCTCGTTGATGGAGCGGTTAAGGCAGGAGCTCTTGCGACCTCCGCAGCAGATCCAAAAGGCCTTGCAATCCGTGCCAAAGTTGAAGGCGCGATGCTGAAACTCGGCGACAAGTGGCGCAAGCATGACTTTGAGGCACTCGGCGAAGGCCGTGCACGCCTTGAGACGATCATGAAGGAGACTTCCCGTTGTATCAAATGCTATGCATGTATCGAGAACTGCCCGATCTGCTACTGTGTTGAGTGCAGCACCAGGAAGCCGCACCTCGTCACACCCGGACAGGTTCCGCCAGGCCCGATGTTCCACATGATCCGGTTTGCCCATGTTGCAGACTCCTGTGTCAACTGCGGCCAGTGCGAGGAACTCTGTGCAATGGATATTCCAAATGCACTCTTCATGCACGCCCAGCAGGTCGAGCTTCAGAAGATGTTCGGCTTCACACCCGGTATCAACATGGACCCACCGGTTCTTGCATATGCCGAGGAGAAGGTTGAGCGGAAGCGTCTTGATGACACCGGCTCAGACCAGATCTTTGACAACGTATTCAAGGAATAAACGGTTGAATGTCTCTGTGGGAGAGATCCCACATGAGTTTTTTTTAACAAAATTTAGATTCATTTTTATTTGTTTCTTCATTGGCTTATCGCCAGATCTCCTCGATTAGCCGTATAATAACTCTTTATAATATACTGGTTTATTGAATGTGGTTAACAAAATGGAAAGAAACAATCATGAAGCTATCTCTCCATACTCTATTTGATGAATGATACAATGGATCTGAAAATATTCAGATCTTCCGGGGGAGAATGCGTTCTGACACGCGATTATCCTGTTATTGCATTTGATGGATCCGGATTTCTCTCAGATACCGTCTCTCTCTGTATTGAAGGGCGGGTGCGCCTGCTTCTGAATGGAGAGCATTGTACCACCATGGTGGCAACCCCCGATGATCTTCTGGAATTTGCAGTTGGCTTCATCATTGATGAAGGTTTTTTACAGGGGATTCATGAGATTGACTCGATTAGTATCGACGATCTGTCGATAGATATACGGACCAGATCCGATGCGGCTTATATGAATGTTCATGATCTGGAAGTTGGGAGTTCCGGAGGGGTGGAGAATGCCAAAAGATCCGACGAAGAGGCTCCCGCTCTTCCAGAAGGGTGTGTCTTCCCTATTGACGCGGTTTTCTCAGCAGTTGATGTATTGCATGATCTCTCAAACACCTGGAAAAAAACCGGGGGCACCCACTCTGCCCTTATTCTTTCAACTAATGGAGATCTGGTTGCATATGCTGAGGATATGGGGAGACATACTGCAATTGACAAAGCAATCGGAAAGGCACTGATAAAGGGCGCTTCACTCTCCACCTGTTCTCTGACATGCAGCGGCAGGCTTCCTGCCGGCATGATCCGGAAAGCCTATCGCGTTGGTATCCCTCTTATCATATCAAATAATGCACCGTTTAGTTCTGGCATTGACATAGCTAACAAACTGAATATCACTGTTGCCGGTTTTGTCCGGAGACCACGGGCGGTTATTTATTCAGGCATGAACAGAATTCGGGGTGCAGATTCCTGTCTCTGAAAAGAGGTGGCTGGTAGTGGGCTTTGTGCTTAATTTATTATCTTAAGGATGGCGTGCCCTTCAATGCTCTGTCCCTCATTATTCAGCCCATCCAAAAAAAGGTTTTTTATTCAGATTGTTCGGAAATAGTTCATACCTGCACAGCTGATGCAACGATCTCCGTCTGCCAGATAGTCCGGCACTGTTTCTCCACAGATCGTACAGGTTACCGATCTCCATTTCTTCTTGGTTTCAGTCGTAACCATCACCTTTTCATTACTCAGAATCTTCCTCCCTGCAGCAAAGATCTCCTCAAGAAGCGGCATTACATTGCCATGGTGATCGAATGAGGGATCATTGGTAAACCATGCATGAATTATCGGATAGTGTTTGAGCTTTTCGAGATCAACAAACACCCGCACACCTTCAACTTCCGGATCCCAGGATTTGCGGTTGACTGTGATTGCAAATCTGCCTATGGGAATGACTCTCAGCCGGTTGTTCCCTACGGTGCAACCGGCGATGATCTGTAATGCATCCGGTGCACATTTGTGTGTTTCACTGACTGCATAGAGAATCTCATCTGGTTGTGCCTTGAGCAGTTCGAGAGCATATTCTGTCATATATACTCCGATGAGAAGCCCTGGTGCTGAAAAGGTGTGGAAACGACTGCATTTTAATAAATGTTCCTTTGTTTGAGGGTTTACACCTTGTTTGTCCATTAATGACTCTATTTCCGGAAGTATGTCGAGTGTCAACATAGCTCAACTATTTGATAAGTACATCATAATATCTTTTCGATATAGGTAACTTCCTGACATTAACCGGGATTTCGGGTTAATTCTCCTTTTGTACCTGCTCTTCTTCCTCTTCTCTCCATAGTGTCAGGATAGGTGTCATGCTCAAATTGATTGTATGGTATATGGGGTGCAGGATAATTGGAGCCGGGTTCGGTCCTTAACAATGTTAATATAGATAAAATGGGCTTTTTTAAATTTATATATATAGATTTCCGTACGTCTTTAAATTGAGAATAACACAAGCGCGCATAGGATCCGCGCCCGGATGATGGTGTGTGTGAGATACCTTTTTATTAGTACATTGGGTTAATTTTACTTTTTATTTAAAAATTATGTATTGTTTTTATATGTCGTTATTCTGAGTACGATTGATCTCAAAGTGATGGAGCAATCATTTTAGATCATAGTTTTGGAGAATAGGCATGAGTGATAATACAGAAATGATGAGGTATGTCCCAACCACCTGCCCCTATTGCGGTGTTGGCTGCGGGCTGAACCTCGTTGTGAGTAATGGGAAAGTTGTCGGTGTCGAGCCTTTTAAGCGCTCACCTGTCAACGAAGGCAAACTCTGTCCAAAAGGTATGACCTGCTGGGAGTTTGTGCACAGCCCTGACAGGCTGACAAGCCCGTTGATCAAGAAGGACGGGAAGTTTGTCGAAGCGAGCTGGGACGAGGCACTTGATCTCGTTGCCTCGAAGTTCACTGAGGCTTATGAGAAGGGAGGGCCCAAGGCTCTTGGTTTCCATGTCTCGTGCCGGACACCGAACGAGGAGTGTTATGCACTTCAGAAACTGGCTCGTGTTGCGTTCAAGACGAACAACATCGACAACTGTGCCCGTATCTGCCATGGTCCGTCTGTTGCCGGATTATCTCTTTCCTTTGGTTCAGGTGCTGCCACCAACCCGTTTGAGGACGTTCTGAACTCCGATCTGATCTTAATGGTTGGATCGAATGCAGTTGAAGCCCACCCCCTTGCCGGGAGGCGTATTGCCCAGGCAAAATTAAAGGGCATTCCGATCATCGTTGCTGACCCCCGGTTTACCCCTACCGCCCGTCTGGCAGATGAATGGCTTCAATATAATCCCTCGACCCATATTGCGCTGATCAACTCGATGATGTACTGGATCATCAAAGAAGGAAAGCACGACAAGGAGTTCATCGAGAAGCGGACGAAAGGATTTGAAGACCTGAAGAAGACCGTTGAGCAGTATGCGGATGTCGAGTCTGTCACCGGTGTACCGACTGAGAGGGTCAGGGAGCTTGCTCTGAAGTATGCTGCCGCAAAGAATGCAGTCATCATCTACTGCCTTGGTATCACTGAATTAACCACAGGAACAGACAACGTCCGTTCTCTTGGGAACCTTTCGATGCTCTGCGGCAATATCGGCCGTCCCGGCGTCGGTGTAAACCCGCTCCGTGGCCAGAACAATGTGCAGGGCGCCTGTGACATGGGGGCATATCCGAATGTCTTCTCAGGATACCAGAAATGCGAGGATGAAGCTACCCGGAAGAAGATGGAGGAGCTCTGGGGTGTCACCGGACTTGCATCTGAATATGGTGTCACGCTCACCGAGCAGATCACCCAGTGCGGGGACCCGATCAAGGCGATGTACATGTTCGCTCTGAACCCGGTCGTCTCATATCCAGATTCAAACCACGTGATGCGTTCGCTTGAAAAGCTTGACTTCCTGGTTGTGCAGGATATCTTCTGGACCGAGACCTGCGAGTTTGCGGATGTTGTTCTTCCCGGTGCCAGCTTTGCCGAGAAGGATGGTACCTTTACGAGCGGTGAACGCCGTATCAACCGTGTGAGAAAAGCAGTTGATCCCCCCGGCAATGCAAAAGCTGACTGGGAGATCTTTGTGATGCTTGCAGAGAAGCTTGGCATCCATGGCTTTGACTTCAAATCTGCCGAGGATATCTGGAATGATGTGCGTAGGGTTACCCCGTCTATGGCCGGTATCAGCTATGCCCGTATGGAGAAACCCGAATCGGTTCACTGGCCATGTCCGGCAGACGATCACCCGGGCACCCCGATCCTGCACCGTGAAAAGTTCTCTTCAGCAGACGGGCTTGGCGCCTTCTTCGGTATCGAATACCGCGAACCAGCCGAAGTTGCAGATGCCGAGTATCCGTTCACCCTGATGACCGGCCGGATTATCTTCCACTATCACACCCGGACACAGACTGACCGGTGCGCCGCACTGCATTATGATGCACCGGAAGGCTTTATCCAGATGAATGTGGAGGATGCCAAACGGCTGAACATCAAAGATGGTGAGAAGATCCACATCCGGAGCCGTCGTGGTGAGACCGATACCATTGCCCATGTCGGCACCGATGTTGCACCCGGCGTTCTGTACATGTCAATGCACTATGGCAATGCTCCTGCAAACAAACTGACCAACACCGCTCTTGATCCGCTCTCGAAGATGCCTGAGCTGAAACACTGTGCTGTGGCTATTGAAAAGATTGAGGAGGCCTGATTACGATGGTAGCAAAAGGCGATATGCTGTATGCATGGACACCCGATTCCGGCCTTCTTGAGAAAGCCGAATGCGGTGGCGCAGTCACAGCACTCTTAAAGTATGCCCTTGAGAACAAGATCGTTGATGCGGTTCTTGCCATTAAGAAAGGGGCTGATCTCTATGATGCTGTGCCAACAATCATCACCAATCCCGAAGAGATTGGCGGATCAGCAGGATCACTTCACTGCGGGACACTTCTTGTCTCGAAGCTGATTACAAAATATCTTGATGGAGCAAAGAACCAGAAGCTCGGTATCACGGTAAAAGGATGCGACCTGATGGGTATCATTGAACTTGCCAAAAGAGATCTGATCAACCTTGACAACATCATCATGATTGGTGTCAACTGTGGTGGGACAGTTAATCCTGTAACTGCCCGAAAGATGATCGGCGAGAAATTTGGTATCGATTCAAATACTGTTCGCAAGGAAGAGATCGACAAGGGCCAGTTCATCATCGAGTATGAGGGCGGTCACAAGGGCATCTCCATCGACGAGCTTGAAGAAGAGGGATATGGCCGGAGAAGCAACTGCCGCCGGTGTCTCTATAAGATCCCCCGTCAGGCCGATCTTGCCTGTGGAAACTGGGGCGTCATCGGTGACAAGGCAGGAAAGGCTACTTTTGTCGAGGTCTGCTCTGATAAGGGTGCAAAACTCGTTGATGGTGCTGTAAAGGCAGGTGCTCTGGAAACCTCGGCAGCAGATCCAAAAGGCCTTGCAATCCGTGCCAAAGTCGAAGGAGCAATGCTGAAACTTGGTGAAAAGTGGAGAAAGCATGATTTCCATGCCTTATCAGAGAATCTGTGGGATACCATCAGAGATGAAACATCCCGGTGTATCAAATGCTATTCCTGCATTGACAACTGTCCGGTCTGCCAACCGATTTCAATTGAACTTACTTCTGGGACGACTATGGTTCCTGTTGGCCAGCTTCCCCCGAAGCCGATGTTCCATATGCGCAGGTTTGCCCATATCTCTGATTCCTGTGTGAACTGCGGCCAGTGTGAGGAACTATGCCCGATGGAAATCCCACTTGCCCTCTTCTCCCATGCGATCAGGGTAGAGGCGGATGCTACATATATTCCAAAATTCGGTGAAGCACCATATAAAAATTAGGTGCCTGTGCGAAAAAAAGAAAATGGTTCCCGGGATTTTTCCCGCATATTTTTTATAAAATTAAATTAATACTCATATCCGGCCAGATAACAGAGTTTTCTGGTTGTATCCGGATTTCTTCTTCAGGTCTGCAAAATCCAATTTGAATCTCTTATCTCTTGTATTATTCTCACATTAAGGCTTTTTGGGTGCTATGAATGGATTGAAAGCGCTCTCATACCGATCCTATATATAATTATGGTTATTGTTTTATATTTTGGTTTTGCGCGGCATTGTATGGTTTAAAAAGCGAAGCGGGTGAGAAGTCAATCGAAGTTGAAAATGTTAATCAAATCAATTGAACTTATATGAATATTCTGGTACTTTATGTTTATATATTCAAAGAATAGAGTTATACTTGATCTCAAAGGGTGTCCCATCGGTGCCTGAAGATCAATAGAACGGAGAATAGGCATGAGTGATAATACAGAAATGATGAGGTATGTCCCAACCACCTGCCCCTATTGCGGTGTTGGCTGCGGACTGAACCTCGTTGTGAATAATGGGAAAGTTGTCGGTGTCGAGCCTTTTAAGCGCTCACCTGTCAACGAAGGCAAACTCTGTCCAAAAGGTATGACCTGCTGGGAGTTTGTGCACAGCCCTGACAGGCTGACAAGCCCGTTGATCAAGAAGGACGGGAAGTTTGTCGAAGCGAGCTGGGACGAGGCACTTGATCTCGTTGCCTCGAAGTTCACTGAGGCTTATGAGAAGGGAGGGCCCAAGGCTCTTGGTTTCCATGTCTCGTGCCGGACACCGAACGAGGAGTGTTATGCACTTCAGAAACTGGCTCGTGTTGCGTTCAAGACGAACAACATCGACAACTGTGCCCGTATCTGCCATGGTCCGTCTGTTGCCGGATTATCTCTTTCCTTTGGTTCAGGTGCTGCCACCAACCCGTTTGAGGACGTTCTGAACTCCGATCTGATCTTAATGGTTGGATCGAATGCAGTTGAAGCCCACCCCCTTGCCGGGAGGCGTATTGCCCAGGCAAAATTAAAGGGCATTCCGATCATCGTTGCTGACCCCCGGTTTACCCCTACCGCCCGTCTGGCAGATGAATGGCTTCAATATAATCCCTCGACCCATATTGCGCTGATCAACTCGATGATGTACTGGATCATCAAAGAAGGAAAGCACGACAAGGAGTTCATCGAGAAGCGGACGAAAGGATTTGAAGACCTGAAGAAGACCGTTGAGCAGTATGCGGATGTCGAGTCTGTCACCGGTGTACCGACTGAGAGGGTCAGGGAGCTTGCTCTGAAGTATGCTGCCGCAAAGAATGCAGTCATCATCTACTGCCTTGGTATCACTGAATTAACCACAGGAACAGACAACGTCCGTTCTCTTGGGAACCTTTCGATGCTCTGCGGCAATATCGGCCGTCCCGGCGTCGGTGTAAACCCGCTCCGTGGCCAGAACAATGTGCAGGGCGCCTGTGACATGGGGGCATATCCGAATGTCTTCTCAGGATACCAGAAATGCGAGGATGAAGCTACCCGGAAGAAGATGGAGGAGCTCTGGGGTGTCACCGGACTTGCATCTGAATATGGTGTCACGCTCACCGAGCAGATCACCCAGTGCGGGGACCCGATCAAGGCGATGTACATGTTCGCTCTGAACCCGGTCGTCTCATATCCAGATTCAAACCACGTGATGCGTTCGCTTGAAAAGCTTGACTTCCTGGTTGTGCAGGATATCTTCTGGACCGAGACCTGCGAGTTTGCGGATGTTGTTCTTCCCGGTGCCAGCTTTGCCGAGAAGGATGGTACCTTTACGAGCGGTGAACGCCGTATCAACCGTGTGAGAAAAGCAGTTGATCCCCCCGGCAATGCAAAAGCTGACTGGGAGATCTTTGTGATGCTTGCAGAGAAGCTTGGCATCCATGGCTTTGACTTCAAATCTGCCGAGGATATCTGGAATGATGTGCGTAGGGTTACCCCGTCTATGGCCGGTATCAGCTATGCCCGTATGGAGAAACCCGAATCGGTTCACTGGCCATGTCCGGCAGACGATCACCCGGGCACCCCGATCCTGCACCGTGAAAAGTTCTCTTCAGCAGACGGGCTTGGCGCCTTCTTCGGTATCGAATACCGCGAACCAGCCGAAGTTGCAGATGCCGAGTATCCGTTCACCCTGATGACCGGCCGGATTATCTTCCACTATCACACCCGGACACAGACTGACCGGTGCGCCGCACTGCATTATGATGCACCGGAAGGCTTTATCCAGATGAATGTGGAGGATGCCAAACGGCTGAACATCAAAGATGGTGAGAAGATTCACATCCGGAGCCGTCGTGGTGAGACCGATACCATTGCCCATGTCGGCACCGATGTTGCACCCGGCGTTCTGTACATGTCAATGCACTATGGCAATGCTCCTGCAAACAAACTGACCAATACCGCTCTTGATCCGCTCTCGAAGATGCCTGAGCTGAAACACTGTGCTGTGGCTATTGAAAAGATTGAGGAGGCCTGATTACGATGGTAGCAAAAGGCGATATGCTGTATGCATGGACCCCGGATTCCGGCCTTCTTGAGAAAGCCGAATGCGGTGGCGCAGTTACTGCACTCTTAAAGTATGCCCTTGAGAACAAGATCGTTGATGCGGTTCTTGCTATTAAGAAAGGGGCTGATCTCTATGATGCTGTGCCAACAATCATCACCAATCCCGAAGAGATCGGCGGTTCAGCAGGATCACTTCACTGCGGAACACTTCTTGTCTCAAAACTTGTGAAGAAATACCTTGATGGTGCTTTTAACATGAAACTAGGTGTCACAGTGAAAGGCTGTGATGCAATGGCGTTTTATGAACTGGCAAAACGCAATCAGGTAAACCTTGACAACATCATCATGATCGGTGTCAACTGTGGTGGAACTGTTCCACCGGTTCTTGCCCGGAAGATGATTGCTGAAAAGTATGAGGTTGATCCAAACTCGGTCCATAAGGAAGAGATCGACAAGGGCCAGTTCATCATCGAGTATGAGGGTGGCCACAAGGGTATCTCGATCGACGAGCTTGAAGAAGAGGGATATGGCCGGAGAAGCAACTGCCGCCGGTGCAAGATGAAGATCCCCCGTCAGGCCGATCTTGCCTGCGGAAACTGGGGTGTCATCGGTGACAAGGCAGGAAAGGCTACTTTTGTCGAGGTCTGCTCTGATAAGGGTGCAAACCTCGTTGACCGTGCTGTTAAGGCCGGCGCTCTGGAAACCTCGGCAGCAGATCCAAAAGGTCTTGCAATCCGTGCCAAAGTCGAAGGAGCAATGCTGAAGCTCGGGGATAAGTGGCGGAAGCATGACTTCGAAGCACTTGGAATCGGTCGTGAACGCCTTCAGTTCATCATGAAGGAGACCTCACGGTGTATCAAATGTTATGCCTGTATTGAGAACTGCCCGATCTGTTACTGTGTCGAATGCAGTACCAAGAAACCGTATCTTGTCAAGCCAGGCCAGATCCCGCCGGACTTCATGTTCCATATGATCCGGTTTGCCCATATCTCTGACTCCTGTGTGAACTGTGGCCAGTGCGAAGAGAACTGCCCGATGGAGATTCCAAATACACTCTTCATGCACGCCCAGCAGGTTGAACTGGAGAAGATGTACGGCTTTACTCCGGGTATCAACATGGAGCCTCCGGTTCTTGCCTATGCCGAAGAGAAAGTCGAGCGGAAGCGTCTTGATGACACCGGCTCAGACCAGATCTTCGACAATATCTTCAGAGAATAACTGCAATGGATAATGGAGAAAAACTCCAATATCCTTTTTTATAACGCTTCCTTCACGTTGTTTTGATTAGTAGACGAGAAGATTGTTGATCTTCGTTTACATTCAAGAAAAACGGCACTATTCTCAGGTACGTTGCCGCTCACCCGATCTCCAGGATAGTGCCTGTCCGGGATGTATCAAAACCAGCATCATGCAACTGCCGGATGAGTGTGTCCGTGGTTACCGATTCAATGAGCTGCACAATTCTGTAATCATCAGAACAGCCCTTCATCAGGAGGATCTCAAACTGTTTGGTTTCGAGGGGTGTAAAGCTAAGGTTATGGAGATCAGCCGTCTTTTGATCTCCAATACATATATCTGCAAGATTTTCCCGTACTGCTTCCGCCGGCGTATGTCTTTGTGCGTTCTCCTTATCGCTGAATATGACCAGATCATGGGCATCAAACCGGGTATGAAGATGGTGAAGAAGGTTTTGTGACAATACCTTTTCTGTATCCTCAACAAATCGTATTCGATTTGATTCAATGGTATCTGGTGAATTACATGAGAGAATTCCATACTGCTTTTGTGCAATGTGGAGTGCGGCAAGTTCTCCCTTGTCAAAATAATCGGCAATATAGGGTATCTGTGTACCGCATGATGATCCAGAATAACTGAGCGGGGTTGCATGGCAGGCTTTTTTTCGGAGTGAGAGAATGCCTCCTAAAATGCCTGAATTCCTCACATATAATGAAATGTGTTTGTTGCTGATACAATTTGAAAGCCAGTCGAGGTATGGATGATACTGGCCGGAGAATAGTAAGCTTCGTTCAATCTCGCTTCTCTTACCGGTAAGATGAATATCAACGATACTTCCTGTCTGATACCCTTCGATATGTTGTGGAATATGGATGTATCCATTTGCAGTAAGTGCTGATCGCTGCATACCCGGGGCTCTTGAAAGGGGAGAAGCAACCATTTCATTATTAAGATTTCCAATGATAAGTGGCACAAACTCATCAAATCCTGCCTCTGATGTAATTGCCTGTGTCAGGCGAACGGTGCATTGCTCATCATCGTTGCCTGACATGCCCCATTCAGTGCAAAGGGGGATGACAAGTTCCCTGAGGACTGTCTGGGCAGCTTGTGGAGATCCCGGCAGTCCGATGACCGGTTTCCCGGAGACTCTGCTGATAATTGTTGGTTTGCCTGGTATCATGGCAATACCATGGACGAGAATCTCCCCGATTTCTGTTAGTATCCGGGAAGTGTAATCCCGTGATCCGGCAGAGGTGCCGGCAGAAATGATGACCAGATCATTCTCTGAAACTGCCTCTTCTATTGCAGATCTGATGCTTTCCGGTTGATCTCCTGTAATGGGATAACGTCTGCATGTTACCCCGATTCCGCTGAGCCAGACATCTGCCATCACAGTATTGCTCTCAACAACCTGCCCCGGACCCGGGATCATCCCGGATGAGACGAGTTCACTTCCTGTTGGGATCAAACCGACAGAAATGCTTGCAACATCAACTGATGAAATGCCATAGGTGACAAGGGGGGCGATATCATATTTTCGGATACAATGGCCGGGTGGCAGGATCAGTCCCTCTTTCTGTATCTCAGATCCCATCTTTCTGATATTCTGCCCCTGAAGTACGGTATTTCTGGTGAGAAGGTTCCCATTGTCTGAATATACATCTTCAACTGCTATAACTGCATTATATCCGGGTGGAATGCTGTTGCCGGTATTGACCCAGACTTCGTCACATAACCTGACAGGGTTTCTATCCGATGCATCTGCTAAATCTTCAGCAGATACTGCATATCCATCCATTGTGGAAACATCTGTGTTTGGAATGGTGAAAGAAGAATAAAGTGGTTTTATGGTGAGTCTGCCTCCGGATTCCTCCACAGGGATCGTTTCACTTTTTTCAGGATGGCAAAAGCTCTTCTTGAGGATCGTTACCGCTTCCTCCATGCTGGTGAGTGAGAGGTACCGTTTCACCAGTAGATCACCTCAACTCCTTCACCAGCTTCTATTCCTTCTTTATCCTGTGGAATGCGAATGAAACCATCACTTTCCACAAGTGTTCTCACCAGCCCGGATTTTCCTGGAAGGGGAGTGATGATGTCTCCGCTTCGTGCAACCCTGAACCACTCTTCTCTTCCACGCTCGGAGGTGATGTTCTCCTGTAATGTGCCATATCCGGTAGCAGGCCTGAACCTGGTGGTGCCGGAAAATTGTGCAATCATCGGAGTGGCAAGCACATTCAGCACGATATAGGTGGATGAGGGATGTCCCGGAACTCCAATAACCGGCTTTCCCCTGCATGTACCAATGATTGTCGGTTTTCCCGGTGCAAGAGCAAGCCCGTGGGCGAGAATCTTTCCCAGGCGGGTTATTATCGATGCGGTAATATCCTTAGTATCCTTGGAACTTCCACCTGATATCAGGACGGCATCACATTCATCAAGAGCCCTTGAGAGGATAGAATAACCTTCTTCAGGATCATCCCTGACAATCCCGTACATCTTTGGTGTGCCACCGTGTTCTGTTAGAAAGGCGGCAATAACCCAGGAGTTTACGTCCCTCACTTCACCTCTGCGAGGATTTGCTGTTGTTTCGACCAGTTCTATCCCTGTGGAGATAATTCCAATAACGGGCTTTCGTATGACCGGAACAGAAAAGACTCCGCTTGCAGCCAACACTCCGATTTCACGCGGCGATATGGTGGTTCCCCGTTGAATGAGTCTTTCACCAATTCTGAAGTCTTCATCCGGGAGAAGAACGTTTTCGTTTGGTTTTACGCTTTTTGTGATGACTACCCGTGGTCCTGCCCCCTCGGTATATTCAACCATCACAACGGCATCAGCACCACCTGGTAATTCCGCACCGGTTGGTATGTACATGCATTCGCCTTCATTGATGGTTCTGGCTTCATTTTGAAAACCCATGGTGGTGGGTCTGACCTTTTTCAGGATTGCAGGAGTTACTTCAGAGGCAGTTCTTATATCCTGTGATCGAACTGCATATCCGTCTTTTATCGATCGCCTGAAACCAGGTATATCTTCGGATGAGGTGATATCGGATGCTGTGACACGGCCAAGGCTTTCCAGTAATGGTACTGTTTCCAGGTCTAATGTTGGCGTGATAGTCCGGATTATGTCTATCGCTTCATCAACCCTGATTACTTCAAAGAACAGAACCATCTGAATACACCTGTTGATAATATATTTCTGTTTACTGATGTATATTGTTTATGATAAGGTGTGAACAATATCATTATATTTATATATGTTAATTCCTGTCAAAGATTTTTCATCTTTCACCAATGAGATGCACGGCCGTTTTCCAGATAGTCAAATAGTATAAGAACGATGAGGGAGATTCCCATAAGAATTGTAGCCGCGGCGATCGCCATATTCAGATTTCCTGTAGACATATTGATAAAGAGGGCTATTGGAAGGGTTTCTGTCTTCATCTGTGTTGCACCCGCAAGCATCAAGACTGCTCCAAACTCTCCCATTGCTTTTGACCATGTGATAACGGTTCCGGATATAATCCCTCTTCTTGCCATCGGAAGGGTAACTCTCCAGAAGGTGCCGGCATCAGTGCATCCGAGGGTTCGTGCAATATGTTCGTATCGTGGATTGATCCCGGAAAAAGTTCCGTTAAGCACTCTGATCAGATATGGGACATTGACAAAGAACTGTGCGACAATGATACCAAGAGGGGTGAATATAATGTTTAATCCAAGTTCTTCAAGTGCTTTGCCAGCAGGGTTTGTGGCGAAAAAGATCAATAAGGCTATACCTGCAACAAGTGGTGGAAGGGTAAGCGGTAGGTTGGTTATGGTACTGAAAAACCTTTTTCCTCTGAAATTAAAACGTGCAAGTGCATAAGCAGCCGGGATTGCAGCGCAGAGGCAGAGCGCTGTGGATACCAGTCCGGTGATTATACTCAGTTCTATTGCAAAAAGGATCTCATGATCAGTCAGGTTCCTTATCAGATCTTCTGGTTGTACAGACCAGATGAGACTTCCCAGTATGATAATGGTGCTGATTGAGATTGAGAGTATTATAATAATGAAAATAAAACGGAGATTGGATTTCATCTCTGGTGCATGCTCCACTTCTTTCATCTGTTATTATAGTGAAATGGTGCCGTACTGCGGATCCGGATAGGGAACGAAGTTATGATCGGCAAATATTTGTTTTCCTGTATCTGATAAAACAAATTCAAGGAATATCTCTGCCATGTCTTTTTTCTCAGAAAATGTCAAGACACTGATAGGAATGACAGAGATAACATTATCCTCATTTGATAATCTGATGCAATCCATGGTTTCGGGATTAAAGAGATCCTCCATCATGATCGCCACATCGGCAGTACCCAGAGTGATATATGTGACAAGCTCATTGACGGTGGCGGTTCTGGCGACGACATTTTTATTCACTTCCTGAAGAATCCCCTTATTTTGAAGAATTTTATTTGCCTGCTTTCCAACAGCTGTTGCATTTGCATCTCCTAATGCAACTTTAATGCCTGGTTTGCCAAGATCTTCAATTGATCTGATCTGAGCCGGGTTTCCTTTAGGGGTGACGATAATCGGGACATGGTATGCAACAAGCTCACAATCGGTGACAAGCCCCTTCTTCAATGCAGCCTCATATGCTGGCATGCCGCCTGCAATAAAGAGATCTCCTTTTTGTGTAATCTCCATCTGGGGTAACAGTGTTCCGCTTCCTCCGAAACTATATTCGATTGTCACTCCGTGTTCCTTTTCAAACACTGTCTTGATATCTTTCATCGGGGCGCTCAGGCCGGCACCTGAATAGACAAGGAGTGTCTGCTCGCCGGATGAGCTTTCGTGTTCCTGTGAGGACGCTGTGAGGCATCCTGCAGAGAGGGACAATCCCATTAACAGCAGGATTACAATAGATGCAATTCGTTTGTTATTCATAAGGTTCTCGTCATTTCTTTAAAATTTAATGTTTTCTATATGATATTTATTAATAATATTTATTTAACCTGGTTAAGAATAATGAAAGAAGGTGATCGTGTCAGTTTATTCAGATCTTTTCAGAATCTGTTTTGGTGTTGGGGGTTAATTGAACCTTCAATTTATCCTGATAAAAACTACCTCCGCGCGAAACTAGTCAGTTATGATCTCTCATCTGGTTCAGACATCGGGTTGATCTGAATCTGTATCATCCCAAAAATTGTACAAATAACCCGTTTTGAAGAACTGGTTTCCCACAGCACCTGGAAAACTCCGTCCGGCATCTGAAAGTATTAGAGCGACGCGTATCGCGAAAAGTGAACGGATCGAAGACCTCCTCAAGGTATGGGTGATATGGATAATGTTTGTCTGTATGATGTTGTGGAGGGATTTCAGTTCTTTCTGTCGCTTTTACCTGGTCTTTGCATAAAGTGCGCTGAGTGGCTCATCCAGGAGGAGCGCCCCCGGATTCATCACGATCGCCCTGCAATAGCCGTCCGCTGCTGTTTGCCTCCGGAGAGTGTATAGGATAACGATGGAGTATGTAGTCGATATGGAGCATCTCCCTTTCCAATACCAAGAGAGACTGAATCAAGGAAGAATTCTCTCATTTCTTTGGATATCCTGTATCTGTTTAATATGTCTTTCCTAAAACCTGGTAACTCCGTTCTAACCGTTCAAAGATTACGGATCGAAACGAAATTCATGGTGATCAAAAATGGTGCTGGTGTTGATCCTTTTACTGAGAATCTACGTGTTTCTCCTCTCATAAACTATATGTGGGTTTATCTTCGATATGTTCCGGCTGATCCTTATCCTGCTGTTATTCTTTTATTCCTGGCAAAAGCCTTAGCTCTCATGTGGCATTATCAAAATAGCCTCTCATGCTGTTATCCTCTATAACACAGCCGCGATCAATGACACAGACGGAATCGCCCACTGCCTCTGCATCAGTTGGATTATGGGTTACCAGCAGGCAGGGGATCTTCTGCTCACGTACACAGAGAGAGATCCATTCTCTGACAGCAATCTGGTTTTTTTGATCAAGTGCGGTAAATGGCTCATCAAGCATCAGGAGATCCGGTTTTGTTGCCATTGCCCGTGCAAGGGCAACGCGTTGTTTCTGCCCGCCTGAGAGGTGGCCTGCCCGGACTGTTGCAAGATTTGAAATGGCAAGCCGATCCATCCATTCATCTGTCCTGTCAGCCAGTTCCAGAGAATCGACGCGACGGGCTCTCAGGCCGAATGCGACATTATCATAGACACTCATATGCGGAAAAACTGCTGCATTCTGAAAGACATACCCGATATTCCTATTCTGTACCGGACAATTGGTCTTTGACTGATGGTGATAGAGGATCCTCTTTTTGGTTTCTATCACTCCGGCATCCGGGGTGAGGAGTCCTGCTGTAAGCCTCAATACGGTCGTTTTTCCGGCACCGTTTCCACCCATCAGCACCATGATCTCCCCATCTGCAACCTCAAGGGAGAGATCAAGGGTGAAATCCCTGAGTTCCTTTCTGGCAGCGAATTTAAACATTGTACCTCCATTTCTCAGTCAGTAGTTTGACAGTCAGCATGATTGCAAGTGATATTGCCACAAGCAGAACCGATATGGTGATTGCTACATCGAAATCTCCCTGCATGGCTGCATATATGGCAAGGGGCATCGTCTGGGTAATGCCGGGCAGGTTTCCTGCAAACATAATGGTTGCCCCAAATTCCCCGAGCGCACGGGCAAATGTCATGATCGCGCCGGAGGTGAGTCCGGTTGCACAGAGTGGCAGAATGATGAAGAGAAAGGTCCGCAGGGATGATGAGCCAAGTGTCTTTGCAGTCTCTTCGTATGAAGGATCCAGCTGTTCGAAGAGTGCTTTTGCCTGTCTGATGTAGAAGGGTGAGGAAACGAAGATCTGTGCCAGAATAACTGCGAAGGTCGTGAATGCAATATCAATTCCGATCACATTCAGGTACTTCCCAAGGAGCCCGGTTCTCCCAAAGAGGAGGAGAAGTGCAAGACCTGCCACTGCCGGTGGAAGGACAAGGGGGAGATCGATGAGTGTGTCAACGAATGATTTTCCGGGGTAGTATGATCGGGAATGAAAGTAGGCAGCCGGCGTTCCTATGAGAATCACGATGGCCATTGAGATGATTGATGTCGTAATGCTGAGCCAGAGCGCCTTTTGTACGGTTTCATTCGGGATATAGGTGGCAAGCAGCTCAGGCGTAACCCGCAGAAGAAGGGCGATAAGTGGTAACGAGAGAAAGAGGCAGACAATAAGAATGAGGGATGCACCAACTCCCCGCCCAACCCATATTCCAATTATCTGCCGCATAGCATCAGGTCTGTTGTTCATTCGAACGTAACCAAAAATCAGGTGGTGGAGATTGATGTAAAGCCATAATCTTTCAGGATACTCTGGCCCTCATCTGAGAGTATAAACTCAATGAACGTCTCACCTGTCTTTTTGTTTGTGCTGTCTGTCAGAATACCAAGGGTATATATCTGGAGTGCATTGTATTCCCCGGGGATCGGAATGAGTTCAAGACTGCCGGTTTTTGCGGCACTGAACGATGATTCGTACACAAATCCTGCATCCACCTCACCGAGGCTGACCTTGGTTACAACACCCGGCTCGGTTGTCTCGTAGGTGACAACATTCTGAAATACAGCGTCCTTCCATCCATCAGGAGTATCTGGTGAAGCAGACAGCTTATCGAGAACAATACGGGTATTGATACCTACCGGCACCTCCTCGGTTCCCATCGCAATCTTAAGTCCGGGCCTTGTGAGATCGGTGTACGATTGTATATCCCCTGGATTTCCTGACGGAACAATGATGACGATATAATTAGAGGAAAATTTTTTGACGGTATCATTTACCAGGTATCCTCCACCCATTAACTCATTTGTATAGCGGGTTGAAGCTGACATGAAGACATCGGCGTAAGCTCCCATTTGGATCTGGTTTTTAATGGTCTGGGTTCCTGCGAGATTAAACGTGATTTTTGTACCGGGATACCTGCTCTCAAATTCACTGCCGAGATCTTTTGATACTCCGGTCAGTGATGCTGCTGTATATACAATCAATTCTCCCTGTGCTCCAGTTTCAACTGGCTTCTCTTCTCCCTGTATTCCGGTACATCCGGCAATGATGAGGGATGCTGCCAGAAGAATGAGTATAAGGAGGCAGGTGTTTTTGTTCATTATTTTTAACATAATCCATATGTATCAATTTAGTTGTAATAAATTTTCTTAAATGAATTAAATATTTATTTATATTAAGTGAACGTTGTTTACACAAAATACGATGGTTTCCATTGGATTTGTATAGTATTTGTTGTTGATTGGATGGGGTGAATGAATGGGTTAAATGAATGTGGTTATTTTTCTCATCAGATCCGGTTTGTGCATGTTCGCATACCAGAGCCGATCATATGCAGAAAAATGAGTATTTCATGATCCCGACAGGTGGGGGCGGCGATCATCATCAACCGGTATGATCGTGGCTTGGGCATCGATCTCTGAAGCAGGAGTGGCGATCTGTTGTGCATTCCCCTCCTGAATTGCTTTTAGGATCCGTCTGAGTAATTCGGCATCATCGGGTTGTATGGAGTCCATCACCTTTTTGACCATGAGCGGTACGGTATCCATCCGGTACGCAATTCCCTCCGCATCAACTCCTGTCATCGCAACCGGTATGTGAAGGGTGGCAACAGCTGTACTCATTATCGGGAAAGGGTCGATAACAATTGTCGGGATTGTTGCAAGGTGTTCATTACAGGCTCGTGGGAAATGGGCACCCGGATCGCTTCCGATGATCACACATGCATCAACCTCTTTCCTTGCGAGCAGATCAATGGCAGAGGTTTCACCGGGATTAAAATATGTGACTCCCCGGGCAAAATCAACAGCATATGGATAGCCGGTAAGAAAAGTAAAAGTCTGATTCGTGCCATTGACATTCCAGTGGCCACGCATCGGGGTGAGAGTATATTTTGTGTGCCGGTTTAGTTCATCAATGAGTTCGATCGCGTTTCTGACATTTTTATATTTTCCCCTGGATTGAGTTAGTCCGATACCGGTGAAAAATGCTCCGAATTTTGCGTTGAGTAATGTCCGGGCGAGGTTGATTAATGTATCTTTTGGAACCCCGGCAACGCTGTCAGGAAGAACGCCCTCTTTCCCAAGGATAATGGCCCTGAGGGCAGAAAATACTGCATAGTCACCACCGGATTTTATCTGGATGAATTCATCGGCAACCTTTGCAGTTTCGGACTCCCTCACATCGACGACGATTATTGTTCTGTCACAACTGGCATTTTCCAGAAAATGGCTGTCAGAAAAGGTTGAATATCGGCTTAAATGCCGTGGATGGGCTGCGAGTGGATTGGCACCCCAATAGACGACAACATCAGCACGGTGACGCACCTGACCAAGCGTACATCCGGGATGCCCGACCTCCTGGATCGCCATTATTGAAGGCCCATGGCATTCAGAAGAACAGTTATCGATGATGCCTCCGATACATTCTGCAATTTTGATGCCCACACATTGCGCCTCGCTGTGTGTTCCACTCCATCCAAAGAGTAAAGGCCGTTTTGCATTCCTGAGAACGTCTGCTGTGTATCGTATCGCCTCCTCATAGCTGGTCTCTTCCCATGCGTCTCCAACCTTTTTTATTGGTTTCATGAGGCGATTTTGAGCTAAGAATTTGGCATTTCCAACAGAACAGGCATTTTGACATTCCACAACGCGGTTGTCCTGAAGTGTCAGTTTAATATCGTCGCAGAGGCAGCCACAAAGAGGGCATGTAACATCCTGTACTGTTGTTGTGCCTTCAGGAGAGATGGTTGGACATCCACTGGAAGGCTGGTCATATCTGATCCCCCCCTCCTCCTCAAGCAGATCCCAGGCAGATACCAGTTCTTTTGATGTTGGCCGGATCTCCACCATGAGTGTTTTAAAATCGGGGGCACCGACCGAGTGCGTACCCGGGGGCAGGATAAAATTTGCATATGGTCCACACGGGAGAAAAATCTCTCCCGGGGCAACATCCGAAGATTCAACAGTTTTAAAAACGGTTTTTCCAGTGACTGTCTCTATCTCGACATTATCTCCATCTTCAATCCCCATATCGAAGAGATCAGCCGGGTGTATGAAGCAGAGTGATGTCTGCTTGGAGTATTCAAAACTCTCTTTATAATACAGTTGTTCCCCCTGTTTGATCGTTCTCCCACTGTTCATCATCATTTTCATGTTTTTCCCTCGAAAATGCCCCCTCTTCATCGCATATAATGAAAAAGGAGAGTGTCAGTAGAGTATCAGCCGACATTCGTCCGCTTGCGATTCCTCAGCTCTTTTGGAGTGCAGTTCCAGTCAGAAATCTCATCCAGATGCTGGTTATCGACCCATCCGCTTGATACCTCTTTCCGGTTATCAAACTGGTGGACATACGGCTTGATATCGAGGAGGGGTGTCCCATCAAGGATATCAACTCCCTGAATCCGGAGTTGGTTGCCTTTGACTTCAAGCAGTCGGACTATTGAGATTCCTATTGGATTTGGGCGCTTGAAATGCCTGATTGCAAAGATTCCGCGTGCATGTTCGCCATCAAGAAATGGCCGCTGTAAGAGTGTATATCCATCGGCCCTGTCAAAATGGTACAGGAGAATGAGGTGGCTGAACGATTCGATCTCAGTCAGCCCCTCTTCAAACTCCGGTAAGAGTTCAATCGTTCCAATGGCATTATTAAAAATTCCCTGGATTGGTGTTTGTTCCTGTTCGGTGAATTCTGTTCTTACAACACCGATTGGGCGATAGATAACCTCTCTGTCTCTGATTTGTTGTTCGTTGTTCATATGTAAACCTCATTTATGTGTTGTTCATTCTGTTGTGGATGCTGGAAAATCTCGCTGTATCCGTTTTTGAAAATCTGTAAATTTCATGGCATCCATCTGATTTGTAAGAATCTTTCCGCTATAGGCAAATCTGTATATCCAGTCAATAACCCGTTCCACAACAGCTACAGCCTTTTCTTCCGAATCCACCACAATAAGCTCCCTTCCCTGCACCATATGGCGTCCCCGCCGTCCTCCCACTGTGATCATATACCGGGGGGGGTGGCCTTTGATGATGTGGAACGGGCAGGAGTCAATGCACATTCCACAGTTCACACAGAGTGATTCGTCCAGGTGCAGAGAACCATTGACCATTATAATCGCTTTCTCTTTGCAGGTATGTGCACATGTCCCGCATCCCGTGCATAATCCCTCGTTCCGAATCGGAGTGCGAAGACCGGTGATGCCGATCTCACTTGCCCGTTCGCTTGTGCAGCCGTTTGGGCATGAAGAGATGGCGATACGAACCCTGATTGGCATATCCCGCCCATGATGATTTTTATCAAGCTGGAATAGGATATTTCGTGTATCAATGATGGAAAAACGGCATCTGTCAGTCCCCGGACAGGCAGTAATATTCACAACCTCTTCATATTCTGCCCCTAGGAACACCTCTTGTTTCTCAAGATCCCTGAGAAGTCCGGGGATTTTATCAGATGGGACGTGGGGTATTTCTATTGTCTGGCGTATCGTCAGGTGAACAGTATCAATACCAATTTTTTTTGCGGCTTTTCCTACTGCTACCAGCTGATCAGGGGAAATGATTCCCCCTGGTATTCGGAGACGAACTATCCGGCATTCTTTATTCAGCTCGGATATAACTCCTCCACTTTTTTCAAGTTTGTTTTCGATCTCAGTTCTGACTGACATGGTTACCTCGTGTGTTGTTGTATCAGAGTTGTT
This sequence comes from Methanocalculus sp. MC3, assembly GCF_054767395.1. NCBI lineage: Archaea > Methanobacteriati > Methanobacteriota > Methanomicrobia > Methanomicrobiales > Methanocalculaceae > Methanocalculus > Methanocalculus sp. MC3. Next base: position 111,482 of record NZ_BAABMP010000005.1, on the reverse strand, counting down.
CTTTGGGATTGAGGGGAGATAGTGTATGAACCGGCATAAGCTCACGGAATGTCATGGTTTCATCCATTGTCTTTACGAGATCATCGATCTCACTCATCGGGATTGGGCGATAGCCAATCATTTCAGCGCTCACGTTGATTGTTTTTGTTTTTGGATTGAAGAAAGGATACCGGGTAAGATCCTTGTTATGTACATGACCATGAATCACCCATCCATCAAACGGCCTGATGAGCTCCTCTGGATCGTGAATAAAAAGATATGGGATCTCCCGGTATTGCATAAGAAGGCAATGAGACATAAATGGCCGGTAGGGATCGTGGTTTCCTTCAAGAAAGCTTATCCTTCCATTCAGCTGGTCAAGATAATATTCGGCCGGGTTCAGACTCTTATAGGCAAGATCTCCAAGGAATAGTACTCTGTCGGTCTTTTTTACGGTCCAGTTCCAGTTCCGGATGAGAATACGATTCATCTCTCCGGGATCACTCTGTAAAAACGGTCGCTTATAGCGGGGAATGCTGTTCTCATGACCAAGGTGGAGATCACTGATCGTGAAGATCTCTCCATCATCCCGTTTATGCGGCCTTGTTATCTGATATCCCCTTTGAATTCTATATTCCCGGAGGGTTCTGCGTGCGTTTTTTCGTTGAACAGCCTGAAGAGGTGTGAGCCAGCGATCAAGTGGCAGATCGTATTCAGCAACAATTGTCCTGTCCCTCCTCAGAACCATCCTCAGAATATCAATCCGGACGGGCCTGCCCGGAAGATCCTGGGGATAGAGAGTACGTGCGTCTCCCAAATTCTTTCTGCATTCAGTTATTCTGTTTTTCTCCCTTTTATTCTGGCGAATTGCTACTCTCGCGTCATTTTCCGGCGCTAATGGCGGGATGGTTGTCATAGTTGCAGGGATTCCTGATACCATTGCATCCGCAAATGTATTCCCTCCGAGACTTATCGGTATTGTCCGGGAGAGATAATAGAAAAACGAACGTAAGCCTGGATTTGGGTGGAAAAGATAGAAGGAAACACTATCCTCTCCGGAAACAACAGGAGTTTCAAATGCCGATACCTGAATCTGTCCGGATCTCTGGCATGCATATGAAACAGCGATCATGATATCTTTCAGACTGCACCATTCATCTCCTGAGATAACAGCTCCGACAAGATAGGGATGTTGATCCGATCTCCTGCATAATCCGGAATCTCCACCCCACCATTCGAGTGCTCCAGGCAGCTTGGCATGCGGGATACCAAGTCGTAGATCCAGCTGGAACTTCTCATTTTCCCTCGTATTGGAAGCTATGCCTTGAATTTCAGAAATATTTGTATCGCTTGTTCCGCTGATCATGATCGGTCTGTCTTTGCTAAATCCTAATATTCAGGAACCGTCTTTCCGACTGCAGCTATATAAAGTGGCCATTCTGAATTTGGATCATTACCTATCAGCTGTGTAACCATTTGATCGTGGAAGAGATCGATTGGATGGACTTTATAATCGATACTTGCAGATGCCATAACCAAGGCCTGGCAGACGTGTCCTGCTTCAATCAGGACATTCCGGTATCCTCTGTTACCAAGTGCCCATACTGATCGGTAGGGAACTGCTGTCCAGATGAAGGTCACAGGAGCACGGGTGATCATCTTGAAATTCATGCTGGCAGTACCCATGGCAAATGGAATGTCAGAATCCTCTCTAAGTAATGCAATCTGGTGTTTTGAAGGTATATACTGGTACAGGCCTGTTGGAATGCCCTCAATTTCCCCGGCAACAAAATAGGTGTTTATCGGGTGCCGTCTCCCGGATGAGGGTACATTTCTTATTATTGTCTCCCTGTCCTGAACAGTTTTAACTCCCTGCATACACCAGAGCAGGTAGGAGAGTTCCTTCAGGTTCATGGACGATCGTGAGAAGAACTCTACAGGCTCCCAATATTCAAGTGCATCCCGTGCAGAAACCTCCGGGAATTTGATCCGTTTTGGACTTGGCAGTTTTATTATCTTTGCATCTTCTGGAATGGAATTTTCCTTTCGCGGCTCTGGAACTCTCAATATCATATCAAATGTTGAGAAGTCCGGATAGCTGGTATTTTCCATGAATTCTTTCCCGGGATTGGTCATAGATCACCTGATTGCTGGTTGATTTGTTTTACTGTATTGAGGGGGAAACCCTCGGATTTTGTTAAAAAAAGTGTATGTTCAGGCTTCCTGAACATAGAGATTTGCATACACTTCCTTTCCCTTGGATTTCGGATGGCGTTCTCCGAGATCGCCTATATAATGGGTGAAGGTTGCCTCAGTTCCATCTATCTTCTGCTCGACAGAACCCACTTTTTTGAATCCCGGGAGCATGTACTGGACAGATCCAAGGACATAAATGTCTCCTTTTACCATCTGCCCTCCTACACGCCCCTGGACATTGCCTTTGATGACAACTGTTCCACCTTCTGCGTGGGTTGAAACATGGATGAAGGCATCTTTCTCGATGATGATGGTTCCCCCGAGCATAAATGTCCCGATGTCATTTCCAGCGCTTCCCCTGATTCGGATTGTTCCTCCCCTCATGCCGCGCCAGTCGCCACGGTATGCGCATCCTACATGGTTCTGGGCGTTGCCTTCGACAACGATCTCTCCTCCTTCCATTGCAATGCCGCAGAATGAGTCAACATTCCCCATAACATGGATCTTTCCGCCTTTCATCCATCCGCCGACATACATATCGGCGTTTCCCTTTACAGTGATGGATCCGGCAGTCATTTTGTTGCCGATATACTTAATTCTGGAACAATCTCCATCAATGAGTATAGCCGTCTCTTCAGCCGTGTTTCCGGACTGCCCGGCGATCTCAAAGTAATCACCAAGTGTTACTTTTGTTTTTCCCTCATGTGCATCCAGATCTGCAATCTGCTTCAGCGACTTTCCAGCGAACGCATCAGGGGTGATATTATAACACTCAAGATAGAGTTCAGGCACTTTCGTTGGTTTTAATGTAATCTGAGCCATAATGCACCTCAGGCCTCCACATCAAATTCTATCACGTAGGGGTTTGGAGCCAGATAATCCCGTACCTGGTACGTGTCAGATCCAACGGTATAGTCCTTCAGGAATTTATCCTGAATATCCCGTATGACCTGTGGATTCTCTGCAACATTCGGCTTCACCCAGATCGTTCTCTTGTTGCCATGGCTGACGATATCGCCATCCTTGACAATAATCTCCCCGGATTTGATGAACCAGCATGCACGGGCAAAGGCTTTCTCGATTGCTTCCGGATCAGCTGGCATGTCCTTAACATTCAGGTCAAAGATACCAACATTGGCATCCATGCCAACGCCAAGCCCGCCGAACATGTTGGAGAGACCGAGTGCCTTCGCAGGTCCTGCCCTTGTCATCTGGGCTATCTCAAAGAGTGAGAGTTCCCTGTCCATGGAATGGATGTTTGTGGCATCAATTACCTTGTCGGTATACTTGAATGATTCGAGGGTATCTTCCCTGGCCTGCTTGCTCATCAGCCATTTGATGATCCGTGGATAACGGGTGAAGGGACCGGCATTTGGATGATCAGTGGTGATGAATGTCCGCATTGGATCAGCGGCATACAAGCCCATCTCAAGACCGATTGCCCACTGGATGCCACTTACTTTGATGTTCTTGTCATAGACATAGGGAACAACTCCGGCGGCAGTCTCAACCTCCACATCGGTATTTGCCCATTTCAGATGGTTCAGATTGGTGATGTGGTGCTCAAATGGTCCGTCGGCGGTCATGGTTGTGGTTTCATCAAGTGTCACACAGCCAAGATCAATGCTGATGTTCTTCTGCTTGTTGACATAATCCATGACTTCCCGGGCTTTCGACTCGAAAGTCCCCCAGGAGTCTCCACCATATGAATGGAACTGGATGTGGGTGGAATGCATAACAGTGTCGCGTCCAAAGTTATTCTTTGCCGCAACCCCTTCTGCAAGACGGAGTGACTCCAGGGTAATCTCGTAGTTACCGGGATTTCCAAGATCGTTCTGGTGTATATGCATCGAATGTGGCAATCCAAGATACTCGTTTGTCTTCATCAGGCCGGTGATGATCTCAGCCGGAGTGATATCAAAGTACGGTACCGGATCGTTAAGAGTCAGGCAGTTTAATCCCCAGGCCCATGCTGCTGTGCCGCCGGGGTTGACGACTTTTATTCCATACCCTTTTGTCGCCTTGAGAAGCCATGCAATATAGGCTGCGGTATTCTCGATCTCGCCGTTTCTCAGATATTCAAACACAAACCAGTTGTTTGCAAAGACCGGAAGTGCTGCCTGATCGATAATTGGCGTATCATGAATTTCCTCATGCACGTGAGGTGAATGGAGCGGGGGCATTGCAGCCTCCATAACGAAGGCATATCCCATCCTCGCATAGTCATACCCGGTTTTAAAGGTGCTTGGAATCGAAAAACCACTCTCCATACGGTAGTTTTTCTGGGCATGAGGGCTCTTGAAGAGTTTATCCTCAGGCCTCATCAGGCGGCCGACATTCACTTTTGGTCCTGCAACATGGGCGTGGATATCCACGCCACCGGCCATTACCACCTTTCCACTGGCATCAATGACCTTTGCATTTGATCCAACACTCTCAACAATCTGACCATCCTTAATGGCGATATCTGTTGCATCTCCATTGATGTTGCGGGTCGGATCAATAACAAATCCATTCCTGATTAGTATTTCCGCCATATTTACTGCTCCGCATTGGTTGCTGCCTTCGCATGATCTTTTGCAAGGAGCCAGATTGGTTCGGTCTCGGTGAGTTCGCACATCCGTTCATAGACTCTGTCGAACAGTTCTTCATCGCTTGGAACTCCCTCGGGTCCGTCAACGACCTTCTTGAACTGGATTGGAACGTTATCCATCCGGTAGACAACTCCTGGCTCTTCTACCCCGACAACCCGGACAGGGATATGAAGATCAGAGATCTCACTTGCCATGCAGATGTTCGGATCGACGGTGATAAACGGATGCTTCTTCAGCTGCTCGACGGCTCGAATCGGGAAATGTGCTCCTGCATCTGTTCCGACATTCACAAAGCAGTCTACCTCCCCTCTCATTGCAAGGTCAATCGAACTTGTCTCACCCGGATTCATGTGTGCATGGGTTCCCTTGGAGAGATCGATACAATATGGGAAGCCAAACTGCCATGACCATACCTGGCCGGGTCCTGCAATGTTGTAATGTCCACGCATTGCCATAATCGAGGCCTTTGTATGGGCATTCAGGTCACGGGTCAGGCTGATTGCAATATCGACATTATGATTTCTCCCATCGGTATGGGTACATCCCATCCCGAAGAAGATCATGACAAAACGGGCGTTTTTCATGACTTTGGCCGCATCCACAATTCTTTTCTTTGGGATTCCGGCAACTTCATCAGGAATGTCATGTCCGCGGATTACGGTCCTGAACGCATCAAAGAGATCATAATCATGACCCTGCTTCACCATCAGATGGTGGTCAGCCAGTTTGGCCGTATCAGTCTCCCTTGGATCCACGCTGATGATGGTACGGGTCATCTGGCCCTTTGCAGTAAACGTTCCCCTTGGGAAGATTGAATATCTGGAGGTGTGGCGCGGGTGGGCATGCATCGGATTGCAGCCCCAGAATACGACCACATCAGCCCTGTTCTTCGCTTCTCCGAGTGTACAGCTTGGATAGCCGTTGTCGAAGATGGCAAGGAACGAAGGTCCATGGCAGATCGAGGCACAGTTGTCAAGGACCGCCCCTCCTTTTTCTGCAACACGCGCAACTGCACTCATACCCTCGCAGTTTGTCGATCCAAAGCCGTAAATGAGAGGTTTCTTCGCAGCGAGCAGTGTCTTTGCGGTATAATCGATGGCTTCATCATATGAAACCTCCTTCATACTGCCATCAGGCTGCCTCATTCTGGGCAGCTTCGGACGGCTGGGGCTTTGGGCATGGTGGAAGATTTCATTTCCAATTGCACACGCATTTCGGGTTTCAAGGACTTTCTTTCCGTCATCAGAGACAAGAACTTCTAGGTCATCACAGGATGCCCCACAATAAGGGCATCCGACCTGGGTGATCCATTTTGGCATAGTTAATTACCTCCTTTCCAGAGCCCGACAGCCCCCTGAACAAGTTCGAGAGCCGTCTTCACTCTTTCATTGATTGCGGGTTCGATTGTCACTGGAAAGCCGCTGTACTGTGGTGTTCCGGTTGACTGGGTTCGGGGGGGTACTACCTGATTTGCCCATACTCCCTGTCGGATATGTGCAAGTCCGGGAGGGCAGAACTGCGTCGGTTCAATTGCCGTCACAATGACTTCTCCCACCTCGCTCTTCACAAGGACATTGGTATTTTTCCATATGCCGAGTTTCTTCATATCCTCAGGATTCATCTCAACAATCGAACAGGCCTTGAAATATTCTGGAGTGGTCTTCCCTTTTTCCATGGCCACTCCCTCTTCAATGGATCGCTGTGTGATCATATTCAGCACGATCTTTTTCGTCATATTTCACCCTCCCTCTACTGCCGAAACTCCTTCAGCGGGCTTGGTCCGAGTTCTGTTACTGTCTTGACGACATCTTCGACGACTTTTGCCCACTTTGCACCCTCAGATGCAGAGACAAATGTCATTCTGAACCTCTTGTCTTCGATACCCATGTTCTTGAGGACACTCTTTATGAGGAACATCCTCTTTGCCGCCTTGAAGTTCCCTTCAAGGTAGTGGCAGTCACCGAAGTGGCATCCTGAAACGAGCACACCATCTGCACCGTTTGCAAACGCCTTCATGATGAAGAGGGTATCGACACGCCCGGTACACATGACCCTTATCGTCCTGATATCGGGTGGGTATTGTGTCCTTGCACTTCCTGCGAGGTCTGCTCCTGCATAGGAACACCAGTTGCAGATGATGCCGAGAATCTTTGGTTTCCATTCATCAGTCATTTACTGCTCACCTCCGAGGAGGAACGCATCAATCTGTGCAACAATCTGTGGTGTAGCAAAATGCTGCATCCAGATAGCACCACCGGGGCAGAACCCTCCGCAGGTCCCGCATCCCTTGCATTTCGCTTCTGTGACCTGCATCACGGTTCGTCCGTTCTTCTCGACGAGATCAAGTGCCGAGTATGGGCAGAGGTTCACACACATCCCGCATCCCGCACATTTCTCTTCAATGCACATGGCAAAGTATGGTTCGAGCTCGACCTCTCCGACATGAATCGGAATCGATGCTGCTGCTGCTGCCCCTTCTGCCTGTGCCACGGTATCTGGGATATCCTTTGGTCCCTGGCAGACACCTGCGAGGAATACGCCTGCTGTGGTTGTTCCACAGGGGTTCAGCTTCGGGTGAGCCTCGAGGAGCCATCCGTCCATGGACTGTGACACACCGAAGAGGTGGCGTACATGGTTTGTCTCTTCCGTTGGCTGGACCGCAGATGCCAGTACAACCATATCGAGTTCGATATCGACCGGCTGGCCAAGCAGCGTGTCTTCAGTGAGAACATGTGGGTTCTTCGTGATTGGATCCTCTTCGATCTTGGCCACACGTCCCCGTATGAACTTCGCTCCCTCATCCTGGATACGGTAATAGAACTCCTCGTACATCTTTCCAAACGATCGGATATCCATGTAGAAGAGATACGACTGTGATCCGGGAATCTTCTCATGCAGCTGATGTGCATGTTTCAGCGAATACATACAGCAGAACCTGCTGCAATATGGCTTGCCGATCCCGGTGTTGTCACGTGACCCTGCACAGAGGACAAACCCGATCTTCTTTGGTGTCTCTCCATCGCTCGGCCGTATCACCTTGCCGCCGGTTGGTCCGGACGCACAGATGAGCCGCTCGAATTCGAGTGAAGTGATGACGTTATCATACCGTTTGTATCCCCACTCGGTCTTCTTCTCGACCGGGAAGAGTTCGTATCCGACTGCAAGCACAGCGGTACCGACCTTGACGGTGACAAACTCGTCTTCCTGTTCGAGATCGATCGCCTTCTTCTCGCCGCATGCCTCGACACAGAGTCCGCATTTCACACAGGAATCGAAATCAACTGTGTAGATAAGAGGCACAACCTGTGGGTGATAGATATAGATCGCCTTTCTGGGCGCCATCCCCATCTCGAACGGATTCGGCTTGATAACAGGACAGACCTGTTCACAATCTCCGCACCCGTTGCATCCTCCGCCGACGATTCCTCGTGTTTCAGCCTCGGTCGGTGTGAGGACACCTCGTGCCTTCTTTCTGAGTGTGATATCGAAGTTGCCGATGTACCCCTCGACCTTCTCGACCTCGGTATAGGTCATCAGCTCGATGTTTGGGTGCCTGCCGACATCCACCATCTTGGGTGTCAGGATACACTGTGAACAGTCGAGTGTCGGGAACGTCTTGTCGAGTTGTGACATCCTGCCGCCGATTGTGGGTGCCTTCTCGATGAGATAGGTCTTGATGCCCGAGCTTGCAAGATCGAGTGCTGCCTGGATACCACCGACACCTGCGCCGACAACCATTGCGGAATGCTCGACCGGTACCGACTTTGGGAACAGGTCTTCAAGGAGCGATGCCTTGGCCACCGCCATTTTGAGTGCATCCTTTGCCTTATCCGTTGCTCCCTGTCGGTCATGCATGTGGACCCATGAGTTCTGTTCGCGGATGTTTGCCATCTCGAACCTGAACGGGTTCAGTCCACCCTCTTTTGATGCGGTACGGAACGTCGGTTCGTGCAGCCGTGGTGAACATGCCGCAACGACAATCCCGGTGAGGCCATGTTCTTTGATCGCATCTTCGATCTTCTTCTGGCCGGGTGTCGAACACATGTACTGGTATTCGTCTGCCAAAACGACATTTGGAATCGTCTGTGCAAAATCCTGCAGTTCCTTGATATCAATGGAACCAGCGATGTTGGTACCACAGTGGCAGATATACACACCGACTCTGGGTTTTTGTGATTTTGTTTCATCAACCATAGTACACCTCACCGGAGTTTGTTCAGGAAAGGTTCACAGGAGATCCCATGGAGATCAAGTGCAAGATCCTGCGGGCTCATCCCCTGTGCAAGGCCGAGCAGTTCGTTGTAGTGGAGAACAGGAATTGCCCACTCGACACCGAACTTCTCCCCGATCTCGATCTGGCCACGGTCAAACTGAAGCTGGCAGAACGGGCAGACCTCGGTTATTGCGTCGGCTCCGACCTCGCTCATGTTGATCAGCTTCTCGTTTGTGATGTCAAGTGCATGTGCAATATCATATCCACGCACACCGCCACCGGCACCACAGCACTGCATCTTGTTGCGGTACTGCACCGGTTCTGCACCCAGTGCAGCAACAAGCTCCTCCATCCACATCGGGTTCTCGGTATCGCCGACACCTTCCGCTTCAAACTCACGCTCTTTGCGTGGCTTGAGCAGGTGGCATCCATAATGGACGGCAATCTTCACTCCTTTGAGTGGTGTTGTGATACTGTCTGCGAGCTTTGCCACGCCACAGATCTTCTCATCATAATAGATCTCGGCAAGGTGGCGGACATTGATCGTTCCCTTGAACTCCATGTCGATCTCTTTTAAGACTTCGTTAACGTCATCCCTGAGTTCGTCATGGTGTTTGAGCTTGTGGTTCACTTCCCAGATTGACTTGTAACAGCCATTGCAGATGAGTGCGATATCGGTATTCATCTGCTCGGCAAGGACAAGGTTGCGTGCAGCCATTGCGTACCATACTTTGAGATCGATCGAGCCAAACGCTCCTGGTGCCGGACAGCATGATGCGCCCTTCAGTGGGAGGAGTTCGATCCCGAGATTTCTGCTTGTTTTAATGGCTGCGGACTCGATACCGGGATACCGGTTCGGTGCGATACACCCGAGGAAAAATGCGTATTGGTGTGTCTTTCCTGACATTACTGACCCTCCGCCAGAATCTCATCAGCTTTATCTTTCAGGCCGTAGTGGTCGAGAATCTTCTGGATGCCCGGTATAAACTCAGCATATTTTGCTGTTGTTTCCGGCTCGGCTTCAAGTCCGAGTCTGACACGTGCCGCACGGTTCACATCGTTATTGGGGACACCATGTCCCGTCTTGTAAATGAACTGGACGGTGTTTAAGAAGTTCCGTGGCACAATCTCGCGTTTGAATGCCAGATTTCTCATTGCCATGATAATATCGGTCGGTGCGATATCCCGTGGACACCGGTCGGTGCACGAATAACAGGTGGTGCAGAGCCAGAGATCCGGGTCGGTAAGCGCATCGTTCTCGAGCCCGAGCACTGCCCGCCGGACAAACTTCCTGATCCGGTATGAGCTTCTCGGTGCCGAGGGGCATGACCCTGTACAGGTGCCGCACTGGTAGCACATGTGGGCAATCGTCATCCCTATCTTTTCGACATTCTTGAGGAAATCGGGGGATGCATCGTCTGTGCGGTAATACCGGTCTGCCAGACGGACAGACAGGTTTTCATCGGAGTAACCCTTTGCTTTTGCCATAATGAAAACCTCACGCAGTCTCCATTCTTTTCAGCTGAACTTCTCCGGCCTTGCTCTGGTCTTCCCGAACCTGGGAAGTCCGTGGAGTCAGGAGCTTCGCTTTGATCGTCTTGAACAGGTCGGTCTCTTTTCCTTTGACCCGGATGCCGGTCCTCTTCAGGACAATAATATCCTCGCCGGGGCAGGCATTGACACAGGCGCCACAGAGCATGCAGAAATCCTTGTTCACTGCAATGACCGGTTCAAGTTCGCGTTTCAGATCCTTTGCGGGCTTGGGTGTCGGCAGATAGATCGCATTACAGGGGCAGACCTCGACACAGGTTGAACACCCGGATGGGCATTTCTCTGCATTGAAGGTGATATCTCCCTCGAAGATCTTCTCAACAGTGATCGCCTCTTCCGGACAGTTCTTTGAACACCAGGTACAGGTACAGCAGTCTTCCGAGACAATGGTGACCTTGCCGGGGAGTTTCTTTGACTCGACTGTCCTTTCGACGGTGATTGCCTCTTCCGGACATGCCTCGACACAGACCTTGCATGCATCACAGAGATCCTCATTCCAGACAACCTCGCCATCGACGGTTCCGGTTTCTGCCGTGAATGGTTTGTGCTCGACATCGATTGCGGGGCAGAGTGCACCACAGATGCCACAGAGATTGCACTTCTCTTCATCAACCACAAACTCGGTCTTTGCAGTGAGTGCATTCTGCCTCAGAAGCCCTTCGTCATCTGCTCCTTCAAATAATGGAACATCACGGTCGATCGCTTCTCTGGGACAGACCTCGTCACAGATAGTACACCGGACACATTTCTCTTCGTCGATCTCGGTGACCATATCATACTCAGGGAACCCTTCCTTCTCAAGAATAGGGAGTTTCTCTTCGCCGTCGATCTCCAGTTTCAGCGCATTGAACGGGCACATAATGACGCATACGCCACAGTACGAGCATTTCTCCGCCTCGATGCTAACAGGTGCATCAATGCCGGTTGAAACTGCTCCTCGGCGAATGGCTCCGACCAGTCCCAGAGAGATTGCCTCTTCCGGACAGGCTTCGACACATATGCCGCATCCCGTGCAGGTTTCGCTGTCTAAGATCAGGTGGTTGGTCTGCTTCAGGAGTCTCTGCTCCATTACGACCTTTACACCTTCTCTTGTCCTGGAGAATTTTGGAAACAAATTGCTCATAGCCATTGATGAATCCCTCTCTTCTCCTCCATTTAGTGGTGAGCTCCGACACCCTCAACAGGTGCACGGTTCGTCTCCCACGGTCCTACCAGTCGAATGACATTGTAAGGACATGCCTCAACGCACACGCCGCATCCGGCGCAGAGCTCGTTATTGACGTCAAGTACAATTGCCTTTCCGTCCCGGACACTGTAGATCTTGTCGTTTGTGACAGGATCAACTGTGTACAGCTCCAATGCGTTTACCGGGCATGCAACAACACAATTGTTACAACCAGTACAACGCTCCAAATTGATATGCATTGCAAACGCCATGCTATCAGCACCAGCCTTTCTATCGATTTTAATCGATTACTGATCATGTTGTGGGATAATACAGATAAATCTTCGTGATCAATTTAGGATATAAGTTAACTATATCTAATTAACTAATTTGAGCTCAAAATCTCTATTTGGAGGCTAATATTGGTTAAATGATGGCTGTATTAAGCCTGAATCCAAAAATGTTAATGGTGTAAAGTTATTATTTCATATGACTGTATGGTTAATTATTAATATTTGATAAAATGTACCGTCACTATTCTGTAAAAGGATTGATTAAATTAATTTAATGGGCTTTTTGCCGAATTTAAATTTTTATTGTTTCATAAATATCGATGTCCTCCAGTTCTCGCGAATTGTGTGGACAAAGAGGGCAGTGATTATAATCCCCAAAATGAGTGATTTTATCGTGGAAAAGTAAAAAAATTGGGTGTAATTATTTATTTCTTGATATAGATCTTGCCGTAGATCATCTTGCCCTTGGACTTTGGGTGCCGTTCGCCAGTGTCGCCGATGTACTCCGCGAACGTTGCTTTGACTCCCTCAACCTCAAGCTCGACATCACCGACAAAGTTAAAGCCTGGCATCATGACATCGACGGATCCGAAGAGATAGATCTCTCCCCGAACCATCTGTCCGCCAAGGCGGCTCTTGGCATTGCCTTTGATGACAGTTTTTCCGCCATCTGCGTGGGTCATGACATGGACATCGACATTGCCGTCGACGACGATCTCTCCGCCCATCATGTAATAGCCGATGTCAGACCCTGCATTGCCTTTGACGTGAATCCTGCCACCCTGCATGCCTCTCCAGTCGCCGCGGTATGCGGCGGCGAGGTAGTTGCCTGCATTGCCTTCAACAAGGATCTCTCCGCCTTTCATGGCGGTTGCGGCAAAGTGACCGATAGTGCCTTTTGCCGTGATCTTTCCGCCGGTCATCCAGGCACCGACATACATGTCGGCATTGCCGTTGATGACCACTTCACCGGCACTCATGTGTGCGCCGATGTACTTCACCTTGGTGAGATCGCCGTTCACAACGACTTTCGTCTCTGCTGCGGTTGCTCCACCGCTTCCGGTGACAGTAAAGTAATCTCCGACCTTGCAGGTTGTGTTTCCCATTGCAAGGGGAAGTGCAGCGATATCATCGGCCTTCTTGCCCGCAAGTGCATCGGGGTTGAACATCTCAGCCTCAAGGTACAGCGGGGGTTGTTCTTTGATGGTTAATGTTACAGTATCCATTTCTCCACCCACCTCAGACAGTAGCATCGATCTCAAAGACGAACGGGTTTGGCACATAGTGGTGTGCATACACCTCGTAGTTCTTCTGGGAGACCGTGTAGAACTTGTTGAACTTCAGGGCGATATCACGCTCGACCTGCGTGTTCTCATTCGTCTTCACATCCACCCAGAGCGTTCTCTTGTTCCCGTTGGAAACGATCTCGCCGTCATTGATGATCAGCTCGCCCTGCTTGAAGAGGAACGCAGCCTTACCAAATGCCGTCTCGATTGCTTCGGGATCAGACGCAGTCTCGGGGTTGTAATCGTAGACCGCGACATCGCCGCAGAGGCCGGGTGTCAGTGACCCATACATATGGGAGAGACCCAGTGCCTTTGCCGTTCCTGCACGGGTCATCATCGCGATCTCATACAGCGAGAGTTCGCGATCCATCGTGCTCAGGCCGGTTCTGTCACGAACCTTGTCCTCGTTCTTCATCCCGGCAAACATCTCGTCACGGGCCTTTGCGCTCATCAGCCATTTCATCACGCGGGGATACCGGGTGAAGGGACCTGCATTCGGATGATCAGTTGTCATGTGGTATCGCATGTGATCCTTTGCAAGGAGCGCGATCTCAAGACCGATTGCCCACTGGATACCGCAGACAAAGACATCGGGGCTGTACACATATGGCACAACACCGGAGCCCGTCTCGAGCTCGACATCGACATTTGCCCATTTCAGGTGGTTCAGTTCACAGAGATGGTGTTCGAACGGACCGTCGGCGGTCATCGTCGTCGTCTCATCCAGTGTTACAAACCCGATATCACAGGTGATGTTCTTCTGGGAATTGACGTAATCCGCGATCTTGTCGGCACGGGACTCGAAATCGCCCCAGGTGGTGCCGCCATACGAGTGGAACTGGATATGGGTATGGTGGAGCACCTGTTCACGGCCAAAGTTGTTCTTCGCCGAAATCCCCTCGGCAAGCTTCAGGGTATCAAGGGTGGTCTCGTAATTCCCGGGGTTGCCGAGATTGTTGCTGTGCACATGCATGCTGTGCGGCAGCCTGAGGTATTCGTTTGCCTCGATTAACCCTTTCACAATCTCAGCAGGAGTGATATCGAAGTAGGGTACCGGGTCATGGACACTTGTACAGTTCAGACCCCAGCCCCAGGCTTCGGTACCGCCGGGGTTGACGCATTTAATCGCAAAACCCTTCGTCATCCGAAGCAGCCATGCGATATATGCCGCAGTGTTCTCGGCTTCGCCGTTTTTGAGGTATTCAAGGACAAACCAGTTGTTCCCAAACACCGGGTACGCACCCTGGTCGATGATCGGGGTATCCCGCATCTCTTCATGGGTATGTTTTGCATAGAACGGGGGCATCGCCGCTTCCATGACGGTGGTATACCCCATATCCGCATACTTGTACCCGGTCTTGAAGACGGTCGGTACCGAGAACCCGCCGGACATCCGCTTGACGCCCTTGCCGGGTTCATAGGTTGCCTGTCTCTTGTCTTCAGGACGGAAGTTCCGGCCGACATTCACCTTCGGTCCGGCAACATGGGCGTGGATATCCACGCCACCAGCCATCACGGTCTTCCCGGCAGCATCGATCACCTTTGCTGAAGCGCCGACACTCTCGACAATCTTGCCGTCTTTGATGGCGATATCTTTCTTGTCTCCGTTGATTCCCAGGACCGGGTCGAAGACAAAACCGTTTTTGATAAGGTATTCTGCCATTGTGGTCTACACTCCCTTGCATTTCCTGACTTCAGCGAGCACCATCTCGAGGAACTCCTGGTCGGTGAGCATGCCTTCCGGCGGATCAACAACCTTCCTCGACTCGATCGGGACATTGTCCATACGATAACAGCAGCCGCCAACCTCGACACCGACAAAGGCGACCGGGACATGGAGTTTGCAGACCGCGGTCGTCGGGGTGAGGTGGGGGTCGATTGCAACTGAGGGCAGCTCTGAAATCTTCTTCACCGAGCTGATCGGGAAGTGTGCGCCGGGATCTGAGCCGAGCACAAAGACCGCGTCAACCTCGTCTCTCATCAGCAGATCATTTGAACTGGTCTCGCCAGGGTTATACCGGGCAATACCGCGTGACAGATCAACACAGAACGGGAACCCGTACTGCCAGCCGAGCACTTCGCCGGAGCCGGTAACATTGTAGTGGCCCCGCATCGGCATGATGGCGGCTTTTGTGTAGTCGTTTAAGTCACGGGTGACTGCGATCGCGATATCGATGTTGTGGTTCTTGCCAAGTGACTGTGTTACACCCATCCCGAAGTAGATGATCACAAACCGGCCGCTCTTTAAGAGATCGGCTGCTTCGTAGATCTGGTCTTTTGGGATGCCTGCAACAACATCGGGCAGTTTCTCGCCACGGAACGCGACCCGGAGTGCCGAGAGGAGTTCGTAATCGCGGCCCTGCTCAAGCTGGAGATGGACATCGGCAAGCGATGCGGTATCGGTCTTCCTCGGGTCGATAACAACAACTTTCCTGCTCTTTGACCCTTTCCCGGTGAAGAATCCACGGGGATAGACCGAGTATCTCGACATGTGCCGGGGGTGGGCGTGTGCCGGGTTGCATCCCCAGAAGACGACACGGTCGGCACGGTTCATTGCCTCGCCGAGGGTGCATGAGGGGATCCCGACATCCTGGACGGCGATGAGCGAACTGCCGTGGCAGACGGTTGCGGTGTTGTCGACGATACCGCCGACAGCTTCTGCAACCGAATGGCCGACACTCTGCGCTTCGCAGGAGGTCGATGACCATCCATACATCAGGGGTTTCTTCGCTTCACAGAGGATCTTTGCGGTATATTTTGCCGCTTCCTCATAGGAGACCTCTTTGGTGGTTCCATCTTCCTGCATCATCCGGGGCCGGGTGATCCGGTCCTCGGCCTGCGAGTGGAGGAACTTCTCTGCACCGATTGCGCAGGCATGATAGACCTCGAGGATCTTCTTGCCGTCGTCACTCAGCTCGACTTCAAGGTCGTCACAGAGTGTCCCGCAGAAGGGGCATATTACATCTGATACGATATTTGCCATAGACTTTCCTCACACCTTGAGTCCGCATGCCCTGCGGACAAGTTCCTGGGAGTCATAGATCGGCTCGTTGATTGCTACTTCGACTTCAATAGGGACTCCCTTAAATGTCGGCATACCCATTGAGTAGGTATTTGGGTCAATGACCATGTTTGCCCAGGGTCCCATCGGAATGTAGGCAAGGCCAGGGTGCGGACCCTGGGTTGCCTCGACAGCCTTCACGATGACAGTTCCAAATTCGCTTGTAACGCGGACATTGGTGTTCTTCCAGACGTTCAGCTTCTTCATGTCGGAGGGATCCATCTCGATGATGCCGCATGCCTTTGTGTAGGCTTTCTTCTCTTTGCCGCCTTCCATCGAGACGCCCTGCTGAATGGTTCGTCCGGTGATAAGGTTCAGTGAAATCTTGGTCACGCTTACTCCCTCCCTCTACTGCCGAAACTCCTTCAGCGGGCTTGGTCCGAGTTCTGTTACTGTCTTGACGACATCTTCGACGACCTTTGCCCACTTTGCACCCTCAGATGCAGAGACAAATGTCATTCTGAACCTCTTGTCTTCGATACCCATGTTCTTGAGGACACTCTTTATGAGGAACATCCTCTTTGCCGCCTTGAAGTTCCCTTCAAGGTAGTGGCAGTCACCGAAGTGGCATCCTGAAACGAGCACACCATCTGCACCGTTTGCAAACGCCTTCATGATGAAGAGGGTATCGACACGCCCGGTACACATGACCCTTATCGTCCTGATATCGGGTGGGTATTGTGTCCTTGCACTTCCTGCGAGGTCTGCTCCTGCATAGGAACACCAGTTGCAGATGATGCCGAGAATCTTTGGTTTCCATTCATCAGTCATTTACTGCTCACCTCCGAGGAGGAACGCATCAATCTGTGCAACAATCTGTGGTGTAGCAAAATGCTGCATCCAGATAGCACCACCGGGGCAGAACCCTCCGCAGGTCCCGCATCCCTTGCATTTCGCTTCTGTGACCTGCATCACGGTTCGTCCGTTCTTCTCGACGAGATCAAGTGCCGAGTATGGGCAGAGGTTCACACACATCCCGCATCCCGCACATTTCTCTTCAATGCACATGGCAAAGTATGGTTCGAGCTCGACCTCTCCGACATGAATCGGAATCGATGCTGCTGCTGCTGCCCCTTCTGCCTGTGCCACGGTATCTGGGATATCCTTTGGTCCCTGGCAGACACCTGCGAGGAATACGCCTGCTGTGGTTGTTCCACAGGGGTTCAGCTTCGGGTGAGCCTCGAGGAGCCATCCGTCCATGGACTGTGACACACCGAAGAGGTGGCGTACATGGTTTGTCTCTTCCGTTGGCTGGACCGCAGATGCCAGTACAACCATATCGAGTTCGATATCGACCGGCTGGCCAAGCAGCGTGTCTTCAGTGAGAACATGTGGGTTCTTCGTGATTGGATCCTCTTCGATCTTGGCCACACGTCCCCGTATGAACTTCGCTCCCTCATCCTGGATACGGTAATAGAACTCCTCGTACATCTTTCCAAACGATCGGATATCCATGTAGAAGAGATACGACTGTGATCCGGGAATCTTCTCATGCAGCTGATGTGCATGTTTCAGCGAATACATACAGCAGAACCTGCTGCAATATGGCTTGCCGATCCCGGTGTTGTCACGTGACCCTGCACAGAGGACAAACCCGATCTTCTTTGGTGTCTCTCCATCGCTCGGCCGTATCACCTTGCCGCCGGTTGGTCCGGACGCACAGATGAGCCGCTCGAATTCGAGTGAAGTGATGACGTTATCATACCGTTTGTATCCCCACTCGGTCTTCTTCTCGACCGGGAAGAGTTCGTATCCGACTGCAAGCACAGCGGTACCGACCTTGACGGTGACAAACTCGTCTTCCTGTTCGAGATCGATCGCCTTCTTCTCGCCGCATGCCTCGACACAGAGTCCGCATTTCACACAGGAATCGAAATCAACTGTGTAGATAAGAGGCACAACCTGTGGGTGATAGATATAGATCGCCTTTCTGGGCGCCATCCCCATCTCGAACGGATTCGGCTTGATAACAGGACAGACCTGTTCACAATCTCCGCACCCGTTGCATCCTCCGCCGACGATTCCTCGTGTTTCAGCCTCGGTCGGTGTGAGGACACCTCGTGCCTTCTTTCTGAGTGTGATATCGAAGTTGCCGATGTACCCCTCGACCTTCTCGACCTCGGTATAGGTCATCAGCTCGATGTTTGGGTGCCTGCCGACATCCACCATCTTGGGTGTCAGGATACACTGTGAACAGTCGAGTGTCGGGAACGTCTTGTCGAGTTGTGACATCCTGCCGCCGATTGTGGGTGCCTTCTCGATGAGATAGGTCTTGATGCCCGAGCTTGCAAGATCGAGTGCTGCCTGGATACCACCGACACCTGCGCCGACAACCATTGCGGAATGCTCGACCGGTACCGACTTTGGGAACAGGTCTTCAAGGAGCGATGCCTTGGCCACCGCCATTTTGAGTGCATCCTTTGCCTTATCCGTTGCTCCCTGTCGGTCATGCATGTGGACCCATGAGTTCTGTTCGCGGATGTTTGCCATCTCGAACCTGAACGGGTTCAGTCCACCCTCTTTTGATGCGGTACGGAACGTCGGTTCGTGCAGCCGTGGTGAACATGCCGCAACGACAATCCCGGTGAGGCCATGTTCTTTGATCGCATCTTCGATCTTCTTCTGGCCGGGTGTCGAACACATGTACTGGTATTCGTCTGCCAAAACGACATTTGGAATCGTCTGTGCAAAATCCTGCAGTTCCTTGATATCAATGGAACCAGCGATGTTGGTACCACAGTGGCAGATATACACACCGACTCTGGGTTTTTGTGATTTTGTTTCATCAACCATAGTACACCTCACCGGAGTTTGTTCAGGAAAGGTTCACAGGAGATCCCATGGAGATCAAGTGCAAGATCCTGCGGGCTCATCCCCTGTGCAAGGCCGAGCAGTTCGTTGTAGTGGAGAACAGGAATTGCCCACTCGACACCGAACTTCTCCCCGATCTCGATCTGGCCACGGTCAAACTGAAGCTGGCAGAACGGGCAGACCTCGGTTATTGCGTCGGCTCCGACCTCGCTCATGTTGATCAGCTTCTCGTTTGTGATGTCAAGTGCATGTGCAATATCATATCCACGCACACCGCCACCGGCACCACAGCACTGCATCTTGTTGCGGTACTGCACCGGTTCTGCACCCAGTGCAGCAACAAGCTCCTCCATCCACATCGGGTTCTCGGTATCGCCGACACCTTCCGCTTCAAACTCACGCTCTTTGCGTGGCTTGAGCAGGTGGCATCCATAATGGACGGCAATCTTCACTCCTTTGAGTGGTGTTGTGATACTGTCTGCGAGCTTTGCCACGCCACAGATCTTCTCATCATAATAGATCTCGGCAAGGTGGCGGACATTGATCGTTCCCTTGAACTCCATGTCGATCTCTTTTAAGACTTCGTTAACGTCATCCCTGAGTTCGTCATGGTGTTTGAGCTTGTGGTTCACTTCCCAGATTGACTTGTAACAGCCATTGCAGATGAGTGCGATATCGGTATTCATCTGCTCGGCAAGGACAAGGTTGCGTGCAGCCATTGCGTACCATACTTTGAGATCGATCGAGCCAAACGCTCCTGGTGCCGGACAGCATGATGCGCCCTTCAGTGGGAGGAGTTCGATCCCGAGATTTCTGCTTGTTTTAATGGCTGCGGACTCGATACCGGGATACCGGTTCGGTGCGATACACCCGAGGAAAAATGCGTATTGGTGTGTCTTTCCTGACATTACTGACCCTCCGCCAGAATCTCATCAGCTTTATCTTTCAGGCCGTAGTGGTCGAGAATCTTCTGGATGCCCGGTATAAACTCAGCATATTTTGCTGTTGTTTCCGGCTCGGCTTCAAGTCCGAGTCTGACACGTGCCGCACGGTTCACATCGTTATTGGGGACACCATGTCCCGTCTTGTAAATGAACTGGACGGTGTTTAAGAAGTTCCGTGGCACAATCTCGCGTTTGAATGCCAGATTTCTCATTGCCATGATAATATCGGTCGGTGCGATATCCCGTGGACACCGGTCGGTGCACGAATAACAGGTGGTGCAGAGCCAGAGATCCGGGTCGGTAAGCGCATCGTTCTCGAGCCCGAGCACTGCCCGCCGGACAAACTTCCTGATCCGGTATGAGCTTCTCGGTGCCGAGGGGCATGACCCTGTACAGGTGCCGCACTGGTAGCACATGTGGGCAATCGTCATCCCTATCTTTTCGACATTCTTGAGGAAATCGGGGGATGCATCGTCTGTGCGGTAATACCGGTCTGCCAGACGGACAGACAGGTTTTCATCGGAGTAACCCTTTGCTTTTGCCATAATGAAAACCTCACGCAGTCTCCATTCTTTTCAGCTGAACTTCTCCGGCCTTGCTCTGGTCTTCCCGAACCTGGGAAGTCCGTGGAGTCAGGAGCTTCGCTTTGATCGTCTTGAACAGGTCGGTCTCTTTTCCTTTGACCCGGATGCCGGTCCTCTTCAGGACAATAATATCCTCGCCGGGGCAGGCATTGACACAGGCGCCACAGAGCATGCAGAAATCCTTGTTCACTGCAATGACCGGTTCAAGTTCGCGTTTCAGATCCTTTGCGGGCTTGGGTGTCGGCAGATAGATCGCATTACAGGGGCAGACCTCGACACAGGTTGAACACCCGGATGGGCATTTCTCTGCATTGAAGGTGATATCTCCCTCGAAGATCTTCTCAACAGTGATCGCCTCTTCCGGACAGTTCTTTGAACACCAGGTACAGGTACAGCAGTCTTCCGAGACAATGGTGACCTTGCCGGGGAGTTTCTTTGACTCGACTGTCCTTTCGACGGTGATTGCCTCTTCCGGACATGCCTCGACACAGACCTTGCATGCATCACAGAGATCCTCATTCCAGACAACCTCGCCATCGACGGTTCCGGTTTCTGCCGTGAATGGTTTGTGCTCGACATCGATTGCGGGGCAGAGTGCACCACAGATGCCACAGAGATTGCACTTCTCTTCATCAACCACAAACTCGGTCTTTGCAGTGAGTGCATTCTGCCTCAGAAGCCCTTCGTCATCTGCTCCTTCAAATAATGGAACATCACGGTCGATCGCTTCTCTGGGACAGACCTCGTCACAGATAGTACACCGGACACATTTCTCTTCGTCGATCTCGGTGACCATATCATACTCAGGGAACCCTTCCTTCTCAAGAATAGGGAGTTTCTCTTCGCCGTCGATCTCCAGTTTCAGCGCATTGAACGGGCACATAATGACGCATACGCCACAGTACGAGCATTTCTCCGCCTCGATGCTAACAGGTGCATCAATGCCGGTTGAAACTGCTCCTCGGCGAATGGCTCCGACCAGTCCCAGAGAGATTGCCTCTTCCGGACAGGCTTCGACACATATGCCGCATCCCGTGCAGGTTTCGCTGTCTAAGATCAGGTGGTTGGTCTGCTTCAGGAGTCTCTGCTCCATTACGACCTTTACACCTTCTCTTGTCCTGGAGAATTTTGGAAACAAATTGCTCATAGCCATTGATGAATCCCTCTCTTCTCCTCCATTTAGTGGTGAGCTCCGACACCCTCAACAGGTGCACGGTTCGTCTCCCACGGTCCTACCAGTCGAATGACATTGTAAGGACATGCCTCAACGCACACGCCGCATCCGGCGCAGAGCTCGTTATTGACGTCAAGTACAATTGCCTTTCCGTCCCGGACACTGTAGATCTTGTCGTTTGTGACAGGATCAACTGTGTACAGCTCCAATGCGTTTACCGGGCATGCAACAACACAATTGTTACAACCAGTACAACGCTCCAAATTGATATGCATTGCAAACGCCATGCTATCAGCACCAGCCTTTCTATCGATTTTAATCGATTACTGAAATGGTTGTTAGATAAGATAGATAAACTTTCTTAATTCATTAGACTACAAACATTCCTGATAGTGAGTTGATATTAATGGATAGTAGTTAATTGTGCCACTGTAAAATGTGACTGACTCTGAATGAATAGCATATTCCATGCGCTTTTTCGGGGTTTTTTATACTGTTTTCATTATACTGCAATGCCGCTCTTCTCCTCGACTTATCTCTTTAAATAACTCTTATTTTTCAAAAATATTGTTTAAATGAAGGATTCTTTTTGCTTCAGATCAGATTGTGCTATTATATATTATATCGATAATTTATTTAAATTTTTTATCCGTTCGCTGTCTTCCTGATTGACACATTTTTTAACTATCTCACCCCCTCCCTGGTCCGGGTACATGTTTTTCAAACTGCCAGATAGGATGCCGGATGAAAAAGAAATCTTCTTTTATGAAGCTCCCACACATACTGGTATAGAAGGTGTTTCTATGGAATACAACGGTGTCATCATCGACAATACCTACGCAGAGGGATTCCCCACCTGGGTCTCCCGTGTCATTGTAACAGCAGTCACAAAGGAATGGGCATACAAGGCAGCAGTTGAAGCAACCGGTTTTGCCACATCAACGATCGGATGTCCCGCAGAGGCAGGTATCGAGCGGTTCGTTCCTGCCGACGAAACTCCTGATGGGCGGCCGGGATATGCCATCCTCATCTGTGTCGGCAAGAAGAAGCTCAAGGAACAGCTTGTTGAGCGTATTGCAGAGTGCATCCTCACCGCACCAACAACCGCCGCCTTCAACGGGCTTGACGCAGAGGAGAAGCTTCCGGTAAAGCTCCACTTCTTTGGGGATGGATTTGAATCCAAAGTCACCGTCGGTGGCCGCGAATGCTGGTCCATTCCAATCATGGGTGGCGACTTCATTATTGAAGAGGAATACGGGGCAGTCAAGGGCGTTGCCGGAGGAAACTTCCTGATCATGGGAGAGAACCAGATGAGTGCACTCGTTGCAGCAGAAGCAGCAGTTGATGCTATCGCGGATGTGCCGGGTGTCATCACTCCGTTCCCGGGCGGTGTCGTTTCCAGCGGCTCAAAGGTCGGAAGCAAGAAATACAAGTTCATGGGAGCATCCACAAACGAGGCATTCTGCCCGACAATCCGTGAGAAGGTTGAAGGTACCAGTGTGCCAGCCGGAATCGGTGCAATCTATGAGATAGTCATTGATGGTGTCGACGAAGCTTCGGTGATGGCGGCAATGGCAGCAGGTGTGAAAGCCGCCTGCAAGGTGCCGGGTGTGAAGCAGATTACAGCCGGAAATTATGGCGGCTCTCTTGGACCATTCAAGTTCCAGCTTCACGAACTCTTCTAATTTTTTTCCCCGCCTGCGATCGATCAACTTATATTCTGTTGCAGCCGATTATCCTGTTAACGAAAATTTCGGTTGCAGGATATGTTCCTATCTCTCTCACTCCACCAGTTGTTCAGCCCTGGTTACCAGTTCACTGAGGTATCCGTTTGTATCGGAGGGATGGGGTATGTACGCCTGCGTAGCATGTACAATAGCAGTATAGCGTCTTTCATGTATTTTCCAGATAGGTATGGCAGGTTTTTATGAAGCATACTCATGATCCCTATTCGATAATATATCCTGAGATCCTTGCGATCGCTTCAGATGATGGTACAGCAGTTGAGCTTATCGAGCGGTTTGACTGTATCGGCGGTGCAATGTGGGTGAAGCGACATTATGGACAGAGCCCTCTTGTGCAGCAGGTGCGGACAGTCGGACAGACAACCCGGTATCTCCTCTCTCCCGGAGCAGTCGATCTCGAACTGGTCGGATCCCGATTTCCGGCAGGGATCGCCCGGGTGGCAGTATCAGAGAACGAGATCGGCATCACCTATCTTGGCATGGGTGGTGGCGGTGTTGGGGCATCCATCTGCCGTGCAAACGCCACCGGGGTGATCCGGTCGGAATCAGATCCCAGTGGAGGTGGGAAGGTGGCTGGTTCCCGGATCGTGCTGCCACGGCTTCAACGTCTCATCATCGGTGTGGATGATACCGATACGCCGGAAGCCGGTGCCACCTGGACGCTCTGCCATAATATTGCCCGGTCTGTTGAGGATGAGAAGACCCGGTATCTCTCCCACACAATCGTGCAGCTCTATCCTGTTGCATTCAGGACAAAGAACTGTGTTGCCGTCGCATGCGAGTTTGCAACAGCCGATCCGGCAGGATGCATCGATCGCTTCGAGAAATTATTGCGTGAACATACCCTTTCGGATGAGACTGGTATGGCTGCATACACCGGATTTGATCCTTCCCCTCTCGAAGAGTATGCATGGAAGGTAAAGCGGGGTGAGATTACCCGTTCTGAACTGGATACTCTCCTCCCGCTCCTTGATATCCGTCTCTCCGGAAGAGGTTTGATCGGTGCGGTTGCAGCGATCCCGTTTATGACCCGATTTGAGGAGGCTTTGGAATTATGCGATGGGTCGAACTGAAGGCTGAACTCCTCGCCATCGGTTCATGCAGGCTCACCGGAGTGGATGCATCCGGCTATATCGAATCTTCCGTAGCAGGGCCCGGAGCCGGGGGTGGGGGCTCGATCTTCTTCTCAAAGGGTGGGAAAAGGGTCCGGCTCTCCGTATCCCCGGATTCTCCTGTTGAAATCAGGCATGACGGCGATGGGCAGGTTCACCTTGGGTTTGACAACATAGAAACAACCGGTATCCTTGAGCAGCCCGCACTTCACTGCCCGCGTCAGGCATATATCACCGTTTCCGGCCAGTGCATCTTCTCCTGCAGGTACTGCCCGGTGCCGCTCAAGGAGGGGCGTGTGAAAACTCCTGAAGAGATTGCGAAGATGATCGAATCTGCCAGGGATCGGATCGATGCAATATCACTTACAAGCGGGGTTGTCGGTTCCATTGAAGACGAAGAGCAGCGGGTAATCGAGGTGCTGAAGCGGATCGGTAGACAGGATATACCAATCGGGGTTTCGATCTACCCCACCCCCAATACTCCCGATCTCCTCTATTCAGAAGGAGTCAGCGAGGTGAAGTTCAATCTTGAAGCGGCAACCCCCGGACTCTTTGCGGAGATGTGCCCCGGACTCTCATGGGATGGAATTATTGAATCACTTGACAGCTCCGTTGCCCTCTTTGGACGTGAAAGGGTCTACTCGAATGTGATCCTCGGTCTTGGCGAGACCGATGAAGAGATGGAAAGCTGCATCCGGCTGCTTGCGGAACGTGGCGTCATCCCGGTCATCCGGCCGCTTACCCCCGCAGCTGCAGTTGCGTCATACAGGAGGCCATCAGCTGAACGCCTGCTCAGAATTGCTGATGTCCACTATGATGCCCTGAAGAAAGCAGGTCTGGATACAACAAAAGCCCGCACGATGTGTACATATTGTACAGGCTGTGATATTGTTCCCGGGAGGGATTTTGAATGAAAGGATATGAAGCAGTAGCAGAAGCCCTGAGAGATTGTGTAGATAGTATTTACACAGTACCGGGGTATCCGGTGACAGAGATTGGGGATCTCGTTTCAGCCGTGGTGGTCACAAACGAGAAGACCGCCCTTGAATACGCACTTGGAGACTCTCTCTCCGGACGGCGTTCGTGTGTGATTGTGAAACATGTCGGGATGAATGCCCTCTGCGATCCTCTTATCAATGCGACGACACAGGGCCTCGTCTCAGGTGTTGTCGTCATTGCCGGTGACGATCCCGAAGCCCTTTTCTCGCAAAACTCCCAGGACTCCCGGTATTTCGGGGAACTTGCCCAATGCCCGGTGATCGAGCCTGACAGAGAGACATTATCCGCAGCCGTAGCTGCTGCTTTTGAAGCTTCAGAACGCTTCTCACGGGTGGCTATCCTCCGCATTACCCCAACCCTCCTGAATGATGAGATCAAGCCGGTGGAAGCAGTCCAGATGATACGACATGGCAGGCTTGCCGATCCTGATCTCACGATCGCAGGCCGGATTGCCAGGGCTGATAAGGGAACTGCCGGACTTTTTGCATGGGCAGGGCGCTCCCCCCTCAACAGGATCAAAGGAGGTGCCCAGGAGATCGGTGTTGGCGCAGTCGGGGGAGAGTCTCATATTGCAATCCCCTATCCGCCCCCATCGTTTACGGCCGGATCCCGGATCATCGAGATTGGAAGGCCATTTGTGAGGGAACACCAGCAGCTGCTCCCCCCGCAGGCAGGGCGTTCATTGGAGCGTTTCACCGATCGTGGGTTTTTCCGGACATTCTGTTCCGGCTGCCCCTTCAAACCGCTCTTTTCGCTTATGAAAGAGCGGAAGATGCAGGTGATCCCGGATATCGGCTGCTCATTGCTCCTGATGAATCCTCCGTACTCGCTCGGTATTGCCAGCTATTGTCTTGGCTCGTCCATTGCCGTTGCTGCACAGAGTACAGGGGTTGCTGTCATCGGTGATGGTGCTCTTCTCCACTCCGGCATAAACAGCCTGATCGATTGCAGGGAGAAGGATATCCCTCTTCTGTTAATCGTCCTTGCAAACAGCCGGATGGCGATGACAGGAGGCCAGACTGTCCCTGATATCAGTCCCTATCTGTCATGGGCGGATTCACTTGAGATCCCGGCAGAAGATACTGAAGCCCTCTCAGAAGCGTTATGTATTCCGGAAACCGGCCAGAAGGTGATCATTGTCCGTGGAAGATGCCCGGAGGAAGCAGCATATGAAAAAGTGGAATGTTGAAATCTGTGATGTAACCCTCCGGGATGGCGAACAGACCCCGGGGGTATCGTTCTCCCCTGAAGAGAAATGCCGGATCGCCGATCTCCTTGATGAGATCGGTGTCGATGTCATTGAAGCCGGTTTTCCAATTGTATCCCATAACGAAGCAGGATGTGTCCGTGATCTCTCTCACATGGGCTTTGATGCACGGATCTGCTGCCTCTCACGGGCACTGAAGGCGGATGTGGATTGCGCTATCGGGTGTGATGTCGATATGATCAGCATCTTCATCGCAACATCTGATCTGCACATGCGGATCAAGTACAAAAAACCCCGTG
This sequence comes from Methanocalculus sp. MC3, assembly GCF_054767395.1. Taxonomy (NCBI): domain Archaea; kingdom Methanobacteriati; phylum Methanobacteriota; class Methanomicrobia; order Methanomicrobiales; family Methanocalculaceae; genus Methanocalculus; species Methanocalculus sp. MC3. The sequence continues at coordinate 84,269 of NZ_BAABMP010000005.1, read as the reverse complement.
AAGAGGTCCTCGAACAGGCACTTAAGATGGTTGAGTACGCTCATGATCACGGTATCCAGGTGCGTTTTGCCGCAGAAGATGCTTCAAGGACAGATATCTCATTCCTCCGTGAGATGTACCTGAAAGGTGCCGAATATGGAGCAAATTATGTCTCCTATGCAGACACAGTCGGCTGCCTCACCCCCCTTGAAATGGCTGGCATAATAGAATCTCTCGTTGTCGATCTCCCGATCCCGCTCTGCATCCACTGCCATGATGATATGGGCTGTGCTGCTGCAAATACCATCACTGCTGCTGAACGGGGGGCATACCAGCTTCATACAACCGTGAATGGTATCGGGGAGCGGGCAGGAAATGCATCACTTGAAGAAGTGCTCTGCGCCCTGCGATTCAAGGGAGGAGTTGATCGCTACGATCTTTCACACCTCCTGAAGCTCAGCAGGATGGTTTCAGATGCATCCGGAATACCAGTTCCAAAGATTAAGTCGATTGTTGGAGAACATGCATTTGCCCATGAATCCGGAATTCACATCGCTGCACTCATTGAGGATTCATCAACCTATGAGTATATCCATCCTAACCTGGTTGGAGGGGAGCGGCATTACCTTCTTGGTAAACATACCGGCAAAAAAGCGATTGCACATATTTTACAGTCAATGGGGCATGATCTTGGGGAAGAACAGATCTGCTGGATTCTGGATCAGGTGAAGGCGAGGGGCGAGCACAAATGCTGCATCACTCATGATATCCTCCTCCAGCTGATTCATCAGGCTGAACTGGAGGTTCTCGCATGAGTCAGACGCTCACTGAAAGGATTCTTGGTGGAAGTGCCGGAGAGTACGTTGATCGGCGGGTGAATCGTGCGTACGTACATGATGGTACCGGTGTCCTCACCCTTGAGGCATTCCGATCTATGGGTGTGCAGGCGGGTATGAACCCGGAGCAGATTTCGGTCCTCTTCGATCACATCTGCCCGGCAAATACCGGGCTCACCGCCGATCTCCAGCGTGAACTCAGGCAGTATACACACTCTGCAGGAATGCAATTCTCTGACTGCGGCGGCGGCATCTGCCACCAGATTATGAGTGAGGGGCGTATTCTTCCCGGAGAGGTTGTGGTGGGAGCTGACTCCCACTCCTGTACGGGAGGAGCATTCGGTGCCTTTGCCACCGGTGTCGGTGCAACAGATATGGCCGCGATCTGGGCATCAGGTGAGACCTGGTTCCGGGTGCCTGAGACGATCGGCATCACGCTTGAGGGAAGGCTTTCCGGTGCCGCAGAGGCAAAAGATCTCGCCCTCTCTGTTGTGTCGCGTCTTGGTATGGAAGGGGCGACATACTGCGCCCTTGAATACAGGGGTGAGGGTGCTGCGACACTCTCTATGGAGGATCGGCTCTGCATCTGCAACATGGGTGTTGAGACGGGAGCAAAGAATGCGATCTTCTCTGCTGATCTGGTCTGCCGGGAATACCTTGGGTCATATGGACATTCAATCGATCTCCAGATCCCTTCAGACTGTAGCTACCATCGTGAGGTGACAATCGATCTCGATGAAATCGTTCCTCTCGTGGCCCCTCCGCACCGTGTCGACTCCGGCAAGCCTGTCGGCGATCTCGCGGGAACCGAGGTGGATCAGGTGCTCCTTGGCACCTGCACGAACGGGCGCTACAGCGATCTGAAGAGATTTGCAGATATTGTCCGTGGCAGGCAGGTGAAGGTGCGGACAATAGTCGTTCCTGCATCACGGGATGTGCTTCTTCAAGCCACACGGGATGGAATCTTTACTGATCTTGTTGCCGCGGGATGCACAGTGGTCTCTCCCGGATGCGGCCCCTGCCTTGGCATGCATAACGGTGTGCTTGGGGATAGCGAGGTCTGCCTTTCAACCGCAAACCGCAACTTCAAAAACAGGATGGGAGTCGGAGGCTTGATCTACCTTGCCTCACCGTCGACAGCAGCTGCAACCGCACTTGCCGGCTGCATCACTGATCCGGAGGTGCAGGTATGATTACAGGGCAGGCAATATGCCTCGGACCAGATATCGACACTGATCTCGTCATTGCCGGACGGTACCTCAGGACAAAGGATCGGTCTGTCTGGGGGACACATGTCTTTGAAGATCTCGATCCCTCACTTGCCGGGAGATTGTCGGGTGCGGTCATTGTTGCCGGGAGGAACTTCGGGTGTGGCTCATCACGCGAACAGGCGCCGGTTGCGCTCAGGGAGGCAGGGGTTGTTGCCGTCATCTCTCCTCTCTTTGCCCGCATCTTCTTCAGGAATGCAATCAATGTCGGCCTGCCGGTGCTTGAGGCGGATCTCACCTGCCGGGATGGCGATCAGATCGCAATCAACCTCTATGAAGGGGTGATAGAAGTGGCAGGAGCCCGCTATTCCTTCACCCCGCTTTCCCCCCGGATGCGTGATATTCTGGATGCCGGTGGACTCGTCCCCTACTGGAGGGGTAAGGCATGATCTTCCCGCCGGAATGCAAGGTGGTCGGCCATGCCTTTGGAAAGCCTGTCGGAGACAAAGTGTACTTCCTCTCCGAATACCTTGTCAAGCGGGTTCGGGATGGGTTTGAACTCCTCAAGGTGACGCCTGACCCGGATGGCACCGGAATGATGCGGAAGATCCTCCATGAGGAGGTGCTCGCAACCGTAGAAGAGACGGTAATGTACTCGGAGCGGGTGAACCAGCACAATCGTGCGGGTATGGTCAGGCGTGCCCTCTCAACAGGAAAACGCTGCACGATCTTTGGGGCAATGGACGAACATATGAACTTCGTCCTGGATCCCGACCTCTCTCTCTTTGAAACCGTGCATGTCTATGATATCAGGCCCCCACGGGCCAATCTCTCGGTGACGATCGAGAGCCTTGAAGAAGAGGGGCTTCTTGGAGAGCTGAACTGCGTCTTTGATCATCATGTCAGGGATATCTCCAGAATTGATGCCGATGTCTTTCCCTGCCGGGCAGGAGGATTTGAGAAGACCCTTGACATGGATCCGATGGAGGGAGGTGAGCGGGTGGCGGGCTGCCTGACAGGCCGACAACTCTACCAGGAATGTTATGGTAACAACTTCACTTCCATTGATATCTGTCCGCTCTCCTCTGTATCGCAGGAGCCATTTATTGCACGATGCTGCAGGAAGGAACGGAGTGGTGTCGGTATATACAATGGCTATTTTGGTGCGGTTGTCCACTGGGGTGCATCACCAAAGATGGTTCTCGATGCAGTCTATGAGATGATGGAGCTCTGGAGAAGGAAGCAATGACCAAAATAGCACTCGTGCCGGGCGATGGGATCGGGCAGGAGGTGATCCCGGTTGCCTGGGATATCATCGGATCGCTCCACCCGGAATTTGATTCTTTTCAGGTGGAGGTCGGGTATGCCAGATGGCAGAAGAGTGGTGTCGCGTGCACAGACGATGATATCACTGCATTGAAAAGCGCAGATGCGATCCTTTTTGGTGCGATCACCACGCCCCCGGATCCCTGTTATCAGTCAGTCATCCTCGGGATCCGGCAGGCACTTGATCTCTATGCAAACCTCCGTCCGGTGAAAGGCGACAACGTTGACATTATGATCGTGAGGGAGAACTCCGAGGGCCTGTACTCCGGTATCGAATGGCGGGAGAAGGATCGCGCCTGTACCGTCCGTGTCGTCTCGGTTGAGGGGAGCAGGCGGATTGCACGGGTTGCCATCCGGCTCGCAGGGGAGCGCGGCTGCCTCCTGACGATCGGGAACAAGGCAAATGTCATCAAATCCGACGTGCTCTTCCGTGACATCTGCTGTCATGAGGCTGCAAAAGCAGGCATCTCCTTTGAGGCATGCTACATCGATTCACTTGCCCTTGACGTTCTCCTCCATCCTGCAAGGTATGGCGTCATCGTTACCACAAACATCTTCGGGGATATCCTCTCGGATGTCGCCGGGTATCTGGTAGGCGGGCTTGGGATGCTCCCCTCGGCCAATATCGGGGATCGATATGCGCTCTTTGAGCCGGTACATGGCTCGGCACCGGATATCGCAGGGAAGGGAATTGCAAACCCGGTTGCTGCGATCAGGAGTGGGGCAATGCTCCTTGAATACCTCGGTTTCCGGGATGATGCCGGGCATATCGAAGCTGCACTCCAGGCTGTTATCGGGCGCGGGATCAAGACTCCCGATCTCGGAGGAACTGCAACCACGGAATCATTTGGGGAAGCAGTAAAGGCAGAGCTTGGGATCTGATCCCGGGCGGACTGCCTTCTCCCATATCTTTTCTTCATCTGCCGGAGTAGTATACCAGTATGGTAACCGTCGGCGTCCATGTCTCGATCGCAGGCTCGATCGACCTTGCCGTATCCCGCGCTCTTGAGCGGGGATGCGACACCTTTCAGATATTCTCACGCAATCCCCGGGGCTGGAGCTACAAACCCCTGACCGATGACTCTGCCTCCGCCTTTGTTCAGGCAATGAAGGATTCGGGTATCGGTCCTGCTGTTGTCCATATGCCGTATCTTCCTAATTTTGCCTCTGAGAAGGAGAACATATACTCCCAATCGGTTGAGAGCCTCTCGGTTGAACTCTCGCGGTGTGCGGATCTCCAGATCCCGTTTCTGGTCATGCATCTTGGGCACCATAGCCCTTCGGGAAAAGAGGATGGCAGACGGCGGGTGGCTGAAGCGATCAACATGGTACTCGAAGATGCACCCGCAGGTGTCTTCCTTCTCCTTGAGAATACTGCCGGGGAGAAGAATTCGGTCGGGAGCGACCTTGCGGATATCGGGGATATTATCGGAAGAATACATGATCAGAAGAGGATAAAAGTCTGCTTTGATACCTGCCATGCCTTTGCAGCAGGATATGATCTCAGGACGCCTGATCTGGTCAGAGAGACATTTGATCAGTTTGACTCCGAGATCGGTCTCGATCTCCTCTCGGTCATTCATCTCAATGATACAAAAGGAATACTTGGGTCCGGCCTTGACCGGCACGAACATATCGGCCTTGGGCAGATCGGGGAGGAGGGGATCCGATCCATCCTCCATCACCCCCGCCTCCGGAGCCTCCCTTTCATTATGGAGACGCCTGAAGATGATACCCGTAATGACATTGGCAATATCGCCAAAGTCAGGGAACTGGCGGGTTAATCTCTCCTTCTCTTGTAAGCAAGGAGTGCAGCTGCGGTCATTCCGAGTGCTGCTGCAAGGATGCCGAAGCCGGGGGATTTTGTTGGTTCTGGCTGTCCTGTTGTTGGGACTGGTACAGGCAGGGTTGGCTGTGGCGTAACAGGTTCTGCATTGGGATCGAAGATCATGAACCATCCTTCAACATCTCCTGTATGGCGTGACCAACCGCCAACAGCAACCCGATCATCTGAGATCGGTAGAACCGCGGTGAAGCGCCCGTCTGCATCAAGCAGCCGCTGTGAATCTTTTAGAACACCGTCTGAGGTTATATATGCAAGATATGGGTTGCCTGGTCCTGTGCCCCCGGCAATAAGATATTCGTCCCCAAACGGAGCAATCCCATATGCAGCATATCCCTGAAGCGTTTCATTCCAGAGCAGGGTGCCATCTGTTCCCACACCAATAACACGAGCTTGACCTAATGAAGTGCCATAGGGCATACTGCTCCCTGCCATGATATATCCACCATTCATTTCGGCTATTGAAAAGAATGCAAGCTCCTCAAAAAATTCTGTCCATTCAGGATGTCCGTTTGATTCGATCTTTGTGAGATGGCCAAATATGGGGGCATCTTCACCAAGGCTGGCACCCGAACTGCCGACAAGAACATACCCTCCATCATCTGTTGGCAGGATGTCATGAACCGAAACCCCTTCATAGGTGATAGCATCCAGTCGGGTTCCGGATAGGTCGTATCGATACAGGAATCCTTCAAGTATTTCAGAATTCTCACCCGGAATCCAGCTCCATCCAACAAGGATGATTGTATCATCTGTTATCTGTATCTGACGTGGCATGGCACCCGTGAGTTCATCCATCCAGATAACAGATCCATCCTGCTCGATCAGGGACAGGTACCCGGAACCCGTTATTGGAGCGTAAGACTTGCCGGGCTGTAGTAGCTCATCGAAAGATGCAGCAACAATCCTGCCATCTTCAAGCTCCTTTATGGAGATCATAAATTCCCCTGGATAGATCTGCGACCAGAGTACCTTTCCCTCTTGATCTGTTCGCATGACAAAGGCAGTATGATTATCATTCTCATCAGATGCAAGACCTCCAATGATATATCCTCCATCCTGAGATTGTTCGATGGCGTGGATATCTGTATACAATGCAAGCGAATACGTCTGTTCGGTTGTCTGGTAGGAGAAGAGATCTCCGGCAGACACCGTTCCCGGTACGAGACATATGCAGATCAGAAGAACTGCTGCACATCCCGCTTTTCGAAAGAGTGGTATGGTATCCATAGTATCTTTAGATTGTTTGCACTCTCCTGAGAAAGCGTTTCTTCTTCAGAAGTGTGTTTATCTTGGATCACCACCAATACCAGAGGCAGTGAAGGCAACATTTGATGGAACATCTATCCGGACAGGGTCAGATGGCATACCACTCTATGAGCAGAGCGGGTACGGGCGCACCGGCGAATCCGGGCTTACCCTCTCTGTTGAGGAGGCTCTCTACCTCATCCAGCGTGGCAAACTGGATGTGGAAGGCTATGATTTCGATTCACTCCTGATGCAATCGGTTAATCATCCGGAGACGGGACGAATATTTCTCAGATCCTTTATTGTATACCGTGACATCCGTGAACGGGGGTATGTCATCCAGCCGGGCCCGCATGATTTCCGGGTCTTCAGGCGTGGCCAGCGGCCGGGGAAGGGGACGACCCAGTACCTGATCCGTGTCCTCTCCGAACGGGATCCGGTTGCCTTTCCGGTTCTCATCAGCGAGGTGGCAACCGCAGAGCATATGAGGAAGAATTTCATACTTGCAGTTGTCGATGATGAAGAGGAACTGACCTATTATGATGTCAGGTTCCACCGCCCCAAAGCCCGCGATGCTACACCTTTTGAATCAGGGGTTGTTGCTGTTCCTGCGGGCTCGTCTGCCATGGTCTTCGGGGAAGGGGCTGCTCTCCTTGAGAAACAGTGGTTTGGAACACGCCTCGATCAGGATCGCCTCATCCTCTCTCCTCCTGAGGTACTGTATCTACTCGATCAGGGAGTACTTACCTTCTCAGAAACAACAATCGATCGATCCACCTATTTTGCAGCTGCCCTCTGTTCTGATGATGAGCTGAAAGAGAAGCTCACTGTCTATTCCAGACTCAGGTCACTAGGATATACGCCACGAACCGGGTACAAATTCGGCCACCACTTCAGAGTCTACACTGAGAGCAATACCCACTCAGAGATGCTTGTCCACGCGATCAGGGAAGGCGCCGAGATCCCGATATCCACCATCTCACGTTCAGTCAGGATGGCCCATAGCGTGAAAAAGAAGATGTTGTTTGCCTGTGTACAGAATGAAGAGATCGTGTACATCGAGTTTGCACGGATAAAGTTGTGAGAGTACCGTTATGGAATCCGGAATAAACCCCTGGTCAAGCAGCCAGAGCGTTGATATCGATCGCCTCTTTGCTGAATTTGGGATCGCACAAGTTGAAGATGAGGTAACGACACTGAAGAGCCGGCCCTCATTCTTCAGGCGGAAGATTGTTATCGGCCACCGGGATTATGGTCCGATAGTTGATGCGATCAACTCCGGCTCCCGGTTTAATGTGATGACCGGGTTCATGCCATCAGGCCATCCTCACCTTGGGCACCTGATGGTGATGCGTGAGGTGGTCTGGCATGTCGAACAGGGGGGATCCGGATATGTCGCAATTGCAGATCGCGAGGCGCATGCGGTCCGCGGCCTCTCCTGGGATGCCTGCAAACGATATGGGCGTGAATATCTCGAATGCCTCTATGCACTCGGCTTTGAAGGAACAACCTACTACCAGAGCGAGAACGAGCGGCTGAAGGATCTTGCATTTGAAGCGGCAATTAAGATCAACTTCTCGGATCTCCAGGCGATCTATGGATTCTCACAGGAGACTGCGCTAGCCCATGCAGACTCGGTTGCCACACAGGTTGCGGATATTCTGTACCCGCAGCTGATGGAAGGGCCTGCGCCAACGGTTGTTCCGGTTGGAATCGATCAGGATCCGCATATCCGGCTCACCCGGGATATTGCACATAAGATGCGGTGGTTCACGGTGCTGGATCAGGGTACTATCATCAGTGTGAGGTCAAAGAATGCCCCTGTTCATGCGATGGATGCGATTGCTGCGGCATTCCCCGGATCGAAACGGTACGAGGGGCATGTTGATATCCCCGGTGCAGACTGCCTCTCTGTCTCTGAAAAAGTACGTGCAATTGAGGTTGCGGAAGGCGGCTATGGTTTCGTAACTCCGTCATCCACCTACCACTCCTTCATGCAGGGACTGCAGGGGGGGAAGATGTCAAGCAGTGTGCCTGACTCTCTCTTCTGGTTCGATGAGTCCGATTCTGATGTGAAACGGAAGGTGATGGGAGCCCTCACCGGAGGAAGGATGACGAAAGAAGAGCAGGTCCGGCTTGGAGGGGAGCCTGACAGCTGCCCGGTCTATCTCTTAAATCTCTTCCATATGGTTCCAGATGACGAAGAACTCCTTGATATCCGGACACAGTGCCTTTCAGGCTCACTCCTCTGCGGTGCATGCAAGAAGGCAACATTCGAGCGGGTAAAGGAATTCCTCTCGGACTTCAAAGAGAAAAGGGATGCTGTCTCCCATATGGTGGTGTAATAGATGGAACTGACCGCAAATGAAAAACGCCTTCTGGGCGTGCTTGGGGAGCATGCCTCAGCAGAGGCATCGATCCTTGCAGAAGAGCTCTCAACAGATGCCGCCGCTGTTGTACAGTGGGCACACCTTGCCGCAGGCAGAGGGCTTGTCCAGGTTAAACGCGAGGTGAAGGAAGAATACCAGCTCACTGAAGAGGGAGAGGCCTATGCCAGAGATGGTCTTCCCGAACGGCAGGTGGTCGAGAGCATCGTTGGAGAAATCCCGATGGGAGAACTCTCCCGGCACCCTCTTGCAAAGGTGGCAATCGGCTGGATGCGGAAGAATAACTGGATCACAATAGATCGCGGGATTGCAAAGAAGGCTGATTCAACTCCTGAGAGTACTGAAGAGCTTGCACTCAAAAAGATTGCTGCTGGTGTCGCAGATCTGGATGAGTGTGGTGAGCTGAAATCACGGGGGCTCGTCACCGTACATGAGGAAGTTCGGTGGATCATTCTGATCACCCCTGATGGAAAGAAACTTCTTGAAGCAGGAATCGATCTCCGCCCTGAAGTCGGCACGCTTACCCGTGAGCAGATTCTCTCCGGATCGTGGAGGGATGAAGCATTACGCCGCTACAGCCTTACAACACCCCCACGCCGGATATATCCGGGAAAAACTCATCCGTACCGGCAGATCCTTGATGAGGTGCGTACCCTGCTCCTTGAGATGGGTTTCTCGGAGTTCTCCGGGAACATCGTCCAGAGCGTCTTTTGGAACTTCGATGCACTCTTCCAGCCGCAGGATCATCCTGCGCGTGAGATGCAGGATACCTTCTACCTTGATCTCACCTCGCCTCTTCCGGATGGATGGGAGAAGATACGTGATATGCACGAATTTGGAGGGGATACGTCCTCCACCGGCTGGGGCGGTACCTGGGATAAGGCGAAGGCAGAAGGATCTGTTCTCAGGACACACTCGACATCCATGTCGATCCAGTATCTCGCAGCACATCCGGAGCCCCCGGTAAAGGCATTCTCCCTCTCACGAGTCTATCGGCGTGAATCAATTGATCCCACACACCTTGCCGAGTTCGAACAGCTTGAGGGGATCGTGATGGATGAGGGTGTCACCTTCAGCCATCTTCTCGGGTTCTTAAAAGAGTTCTATCACCGGATGGGGTTCCCGGATGTCAGGTTCCGGCCTGCATACTTCCCCTACACCGAACCCTCTGTTGAGCCTGAGGTCTGGGTGGATGGTCTTGGATGGGTGGAGCTTGGAGGTGCAGGTATCTTCCGTGAAGAGGTGACCTCGCCGTTTGGGATCTCTCATCCTGTTCTTGCATGGGGCCTTGGCATCTCGCGGGTTGCGATGCTCAGGCTGGGCTTGAAAGATCTCCGGCAGCTCTATAAGAGCGATATCGACTGGATCCGAAATACTCCCTCATACCGGAGGATCTAGCAATGGCGATTATTACATTGAATTATGAGTACCTCGAACGCCTCACAAAAACCGATAAGGATACGATCCTAAAAGCCCTGCCGATGATTGGATCAGATATCGAACGGATTGAAGAGGATCATGCCGATGTCGAGTTCTTCCCTGACAGAACCGATCTCTACTCGGTCGAAGGGGTGGCACGGGCAATGCGGGGTTTCCTTGGGATTGAGACAGGTCTGCCCAAATACCCGGTTCATGAATCCGGTATCAGCTTCTCAATTGATCCCGCTCTTGCTGAGATCCGCCCGGTGCTTGGATCGGCAGTGATCAGGAATCTCCGCTTCGACGATGCCTCGATCGAATCAGTCATGGCGCTCCAGGAGGCGCTGCACTGGGCGATTGGGCGTGGGCGATCCAAGGTTGCAATCGGGGTGCATGATCTCTCTACCATTACACCGCCTTTTCGCTACATTGCATCTCCACGTGATCGGCAGTTTGTGCCCCTCGATTATACCGTGCCTATGACGATGGATCAGATCCTCACTGAACATCCAAAAGGAAGGGCGTATGCCGGAATTGTGGAGCATTTTGACAGATTCCCATTGATTGTTGATGCGAACGATCAGGTTCTCTCATTTCCTCCGATCATCAATGGGGAACTGACACGGGTCACGTCAGATACCACCGATATCCTCCTTGATGTCACCGGCACCGATGAGCGGGCGGTACAGAATACGGTTGCGATCATCTGCTCTGCCTTTGCAGAAGCCGGTGGAACGATTGAATCGGTCACAATTGACGGGCAGAAGACCCCTTCGCTGGCACCGGTTGAGCGGATTATTGACTGTGATGAATGTGCACGGCTCATGGGTGTTCCGCTCACACCGGAATCGATCGTCCCGCTTCTTGAGAAGATGCGTTTTGGAGCTGTTCCTCTTGAAGGATCAAAGGTGCGGGTAACCATCCCCTGCTACCGGGCGGATATCATGCATGACTGGGATATCTTTGAGGATGTTGCCATTGCATATGGGTTCGACCGGTTCCCGGCCACTCTTCCACCCACCTTCACTATCGGAACAGAGGATCCCGCAAGCCGCCTTGCCCGTATCGTCTCAGGGATTGCAATTGGCCTTGGCTACACGGAAGTGATGCCGTTTACCCTGACAAACGAACGGGTCAGCTATGATCAGATGCAACGGCCACGATCTGATGCCGCCCTGAAGGTGCTTCATCCGATCTCAATCGAGAACACCATTATCAGGACCGATCTCCTGCCGATGCTCCTTGAGATCCTTCAGCTGAATAAACACCGTGAACTTCCGCAGCGGATCTTCACGGTCGGTGATGTGAATGATGGTGCGCTCACCTACCAGAAGATGGCATGCGCCGCCATCCATCCCTCAGCGGACTTCTCAGAGATCTATGCGACCGTGGATTCAATTCTGCGGGAACTGGGTATTGACACACTCAGCATTGCTGAATCTGGGGATCCGGCTTTCCTCTCAGGAAGGCAGGGTGCTATCATGAATGGATCGGAAAAAACAGGCTTTTTCGGGGAGCTTCACCCCGATGTAATTGTGGCATTCGATCTCGAACATCCGGTGATAGGGTTTGAGATCGATCTGAGACCTTTTCTCTGATCTCACATCAGAGCCGGACCGGGACTCCCCGGCCGGCAAGATACTCTTTTACATCCCTGATCGTGAACTCGCCAAAATGAAAGACAGATGCGGCAAGGCAGGCATCGGCTTTTCCAAGGACAAACCCATCATAGAAATGCTCAAGCGTCCCCACCCCGCCTGATGCAACAACCGGGATATGTGTTGCCGATGCAACAGCTTCGGTGATTGGAATGTCAAACCCTTCTTTGGTGCCGTCCGTCTCCATCGAGGTGAGCAGGATCTCGCCTGCGCCCCGCTCCTCTGCCTCCTGCGCCCATTGGATGGCATCGATCCCTGTTGGCCTGCTTCCGCCATGGGTTACAACCTCGTACCAGCAGATGGACCCATCCGGCAGACGAATCTCTGTCCTCCCGTCCTGATGCTCGAAATTTCTCCGGACATCCATAGCGAGCACAATGCACTGAGTCCCAAATGCGGCAGCGCCTTCTGATATGATTCTGGGATTTAGCACTGCTGCTGTGTTCATCGAGACCTTATCTGCTCCCGCCCTGAGAATGGCGGTGATATCCTCTGTTGTGCTGATCCCGCCCCCGACTGTGAGGGGGAGGAAGAGTTGATCTGCGGCGCGGGAGATGAGATCGATGATCGTCTTCCTCTTCTCTTTCGAGGCAGTTATATCGAGGAAGACGACTTCGTCTGCTCCCTGTTCATTATAGCGTGCCGCCAGCTCAACCGGGTCTCCGGCATCCCTGAGCCCCTCAAAATGCGTCCCTTTGACGACCCGTCCATCCTTTAAGTCAAGGCATGGAATGATCCTGCGTGTCAGTGCCATCAACAGACTATATGTCGCATCCTGTTATCAAGCGTCTGCTTTCTTTCGGGGTTATTAAGAGATCATGCGTCCAACTGATACAGACAGGGTTATACTATGCATACTGGTGAAGCAAAAATCCGCTGGGCGGAACAATATATGCCGGTTCTCGGTGAGATCCGGGAGCGGTTCATCAAAGAACAGCCGCTGAAAGGCATAGTGATTGGGATGGCTCTCCATGTCGAGGCAAAGACCGCTGTTCTCGTGAGAACGCTTGTCGCCGGAGGTGCCGAGGTGCATATAACCGGCTGCAACCCACTCTCAACACAGGACGATGTTGCTGATTTTCTCAGGGAATCCGGGATCCACTGCCATGCAAAGCGTGCCTGTTCCCTTGAGGAATATTATGCCGCAATCGACCAGGTACTTGATGCAAAGCCGTCTATTACCATCGACGACGGGATGGACTTAATCCACCGCCTCCATACCGGCAGGCGCGATATCCTGCCACATGTGCTGGGTGGCTGCGAGGAGACGACAACAGGTATCCACCGCTTAAAGGCAATGGCGAAAGAGAAGAAACTCCTCTTCCCGGTGGTTGCTGTCAACGATACCCCGATGAAGCACTTCTTTGACAATGTCCACGGCACCGGAGAGAGCGCGCTGACTGCGATCATGGCAACAACAAACTGCATGATCGCCGGAAAGCATGTAGTTGTTGCCGGGTACGGGTACTGCGGCCGGGGCCTTGCCACAAAGGCGCGGGCACTGGGTGCACGGGTGATTGTAACCGAGATCGATCCACGGCGTGCTCTCCAGGCGCACTTCGATGGTTTTGATGTGATGACGATGCGCGAGGCAGCACCGATTGGGGAACTCTTTGTCACAACAACCGGCAATCTTGGTGTTCTTAAGGAATCAGAATTCGCATTAATGAAGAATGGAGCAATACTCTGCAATGCAGGACACTTCAATGTTGAGATCGATATTGGATATCTTGAGACACATGCGGATTCCATTGCACGGCGTGATGGAATCGACTCGTATACATTTGGTGATCGAACCCTCCATGTCCTTGCAGAAGGGCGTCTTGTAAACCTCGCTGTCCCGAAGGGAATGGGCCACCCGATTGAGGTAATGGATCTCTCCTTTGCGGTGCAGGCATTATCGACTGAGTATATGGTTAAGAAAGGGCGTGATCTGGCACCCGGTGTTCACGAGGTACCGACTGCAATCGACGAGCAGATCGCCAGGATCAAACTCGCAGCACTTGGATGCGCAATCGATACCCTCACCGAAGAGCAGGCGGATTACATGTCCTCCTGGGATGTCGGAACATAATTCCCCTCACTTTTTTCGTATCTCCTGAATCATCTCCCGTGCGGCAAAGAGATATTCCTGGGCATAGCCAGCATTTAATCCGAAGATCTGCCTTGCAGTATCTGCAATTTTGTCATATGAATACCGCTCCCCCTCGGGAAGGTAATGCGTACGCATGATCCGGTCTATCCAGACATCGACCGGGACAGCCTCAAACCGGTGGAAGGCAAAGAGGAGGATACAGTCTGCAACCTTCTTCCCGACACCGGGAAATCCGAGAAGTTCTTTTCGCGCTTCCCTGTACGGGAGAGCGGAAATCCGCTCCACCCACCCGGGATCGGCAGATACCATTGTTGCGGTTCCGCAGATGAATTTGTCCCTGTATCCAACGCGGCAGCTCCGTATATCGCAGATTGGGGATGCTGCAAGCGTTTCCGGGGAGGGAAAGGCAGCGCGCCCATCCTCGATCCTCTCTCCAAATTTTTCGCAGAGGAGTTTTAAGCGTGTTTGAATCCCCGGAATATTCGCAAATGTTGCCACAATATAGGAAGCGGTACACTCCCATGCGGGCTGCCGCACAATCCGAAGCCCGTATGCAGAATCGATCGCCTGCAAAAGAATTGGATCGTCTGGAAAGCCGGCGATTATTCCTTCCAGGTCCAGATCCAGATCAAAATACCTGATGATATCTTCTTCAGGCGCTCCTGAGAAGCGGAGGAGATCTCGTTCCTGCCTGATCCGGACGGGTTTCTGGTCAAGAATCCCACACCACCAGTTCCCGCGTTTCTCCCACAGGAATACCTGCCCGCAGGCAAGTGTCCTGTCAAGATCGAACGGGAGGGCATCTCCTTCAAGCCGGAGCGTTCTGTATGGTGGCACCTCTACTCCCCGGTGATCAGTCCACAATCTTTGAGCATTTCATAGACCTCTTTATCCTCCTCTTCAAATTCTGAATCGGCTTCATAATGGTATGATATCCACCGAACCCGCATCCCCTCTATCCGGTTATAGAAGTACCAGGCAGGCTCGCCAGTTTCCGGATGAAAGATCAGGCGGAAGAAGGGGAGGATCTTCATCGGCTCTCCGCCCCTCCCCGAATAGAGGTAGAGGGATTCTGAATCAAGGGGGATGAGTGAGGTGATACTCATCCCGGGAAACCGTGTCCGTGTCCCGGTGACGGACAGCACCTGGCAGGAGAAGATCCCGTCCCGGTAAACAGCTGCGCCGGGAAGAATTACCCGCAGATGACTGAAACGATCCCTGATGCCTTCCCGGAACCGCTCAAGGAGTCTCTCCAGCGTGGCAAGCTGTTCTTTATCATCTCTCTTTCCTGTGATGCCTCCATGTCCCTTCCAGTCGTTTCTCAGGTCGGCAACCTCGTCAAGAAGGGCAAAGAGCCTCTTGCTCGTCACCATGTCGATGAATTCACGATCAGGGTTGCCAAAGAGCCCTGCCATCTCGTCATACCCGTTATCCCCTGCGATCTTCTTTCGTATCTGCCGCCCGGCTCTCCGGCAGAGGATGATCCAGCTGCGGAAGGTGGCATTCATGTAGATATCGCGGAACTCCGGGTTCTCATCCAGAAGGTCGATCTCTTCCCCTCTCATGATCGGATCAAGTGCTGAGAGGAGAATGCCGGCGATAAACTCAGCAGATGCCTCAAAAAAATTGAGAAGGTGGCTGACCTTCTTAGCAGGAGTCCCTTCTGCATGATAGATCCAGAGTATTGATGCCAGTGGAAACGGGAGTGTCTCCATCCATTCGGTGATCCCCTCCCCCTCTCTCAGTCTTTCGAGCTGGCCAAGCACCGATCGCGTGGAGTGGGGGCGCATCCAGAGTTCTCTCTGGATCGATCCAAGCCGATCTTTTGCCGACTCGATCGAGGCGTTGATGGCAATCACCTCTGCCTGGATCTGCGGGGGTGGGAGGTATATCTCTGTCTCTGCAAGAGTGCTGGCGAAATGTTGAATTGTCCTGGATCTTCTCATCACAAGCTCCCGGATGCCCTGTCCCAGTTCGGTCTGGAAGAACCGGATCAGGTATGCAGGCTCGACTGTTCCGGGGCGAAGCAGGATGCATGCGGCATCTGAAGGGGGGACGCTCAGATCTTCATGCGAGATAACAGGAGGTGGAGCCGGTGAATAAGGCAGGTAGATCCTCCTACCGGCATCCTGTAGTGTTCCGCAGGCACCAGTTGTGATCGTTCGGGTGATTCCGGAGAATGGAACACGGGGTGCCCCATGCTCTTCTGCCAGTTTACTGATACGCTCTTCAAGGAGTATCTCATGCAGGCTTCTGTACTGGGATCGTCTGATAAATATCCCAAGCTCAGTTCTCTTTCCATTCTTCTGACTTTGCAGATTTTGAAGGAGGATCCTGTGTCGTTCAACATCCTGGGTGAGTTCTCCTGCCATGATCATCTCTCTCTCCCCCCTCCGGATGATGATGAGCAGCTCTTCTTCCTTCTCTGACTGTAGAGAGGAATTCAATCTCAGGGTAAGTGCCGCCTCGCAGAAGAATCCTGATTCTGAGATCTTTTGGATTATCGTGCTGTCCCGGAAGAAATCTGCGTGAACAAGAGCAATAAGAGCCCCGCTATCTGAGATACGGAGTGCTGAGGCGAAAAGCAGATCCAGAACTGAGGCAGGGTTTGAGGGGAAGAGCAGAACAAGATCGAATACACGGGTGCAACCATTAAGAATTGATACGGGATCTCCCACGATGACTTCTATCTCATCCGCTGATCCGGCTGCCGGGGTATCGGCTATGGCGACTGCCTCAGCTGCACCGATTCCTTCTTTGACTGCAAAGAGCAGCTTCAGATTGTCTTCGGATGAAGAGAGGATCGATCGGTAATTCCTCCCGGATGCATATGAGATGATGAATGTGGGGATCCATTCGGGTACGTCCATTTGTATCATATTCTGCCTGTCACCTCATCAAACCCTGCTGAAGAGAATACTTATCTGCTGCCACTGCAGAACAGCCAGTATGAATCGCATCGTTATCATTGCATTCCTCTCTCTTATTGCACTCTCGGCATCTGCCGGATGCACGGGTTTTCTCCCGGTGCAGAATGATCCGGGCAATCAGCCTCCGGTAACTCAGTACCCTGCGACATATCAGCCAGCAGATGATGCACCTGCAGCAGAATCACAAGGTTATTCACAGCCGTATTCTCAGCCAGCCGGTGGAATAAGTGGGATATCACGGATGATTATATGGGCTGAGCCACTGGATCTGGGCGGGTTTCACAATCAGGATGGCCTGATAATCAAGTACAGGTTCTATGATGCATATAACCGACCAGTCAGTTTTGAAGGAACATCCATCTCAATACAGATCACCATGCATACCCCCGACACAAACCGGCAAAAAATAAAGATTAATCCACGGCAGATATACCGGGGTTCATCCACCATCACGCGCTCGTTGCCAGAAGGGGATTATCCTCTCCGTGGAATATGGATTCCCTATACTGAGCTGACCCTGACCGATCAGGATCGAGGCATCGGCAGGATCAATGCCAGAGTGAACCTCCCGACCGGGGTAGTGCTTGAGGCAGATGAGTGGTATATCTGGCCGGTTACCTGAAACCGGAATCTCTTTTTCTCACTCTTTCATTATGAAGAACCCGATCACTGCGAGGAATAAGCCGATAAGGACGGCGATGATCCCAAGCGATCCTTTCAACACCATGATCACCTCGGGGATGTACAGGTAAATCCCATACCCTCCGAGAAGAATGAGTACGATTCCTGCGATAAGGCTTCCAAGCCCTGCTTTATCTACCATATGTATCATATTTTTCGTTCTTTTTGTAGCATATAAACGTTCTTCATATCCTCCATGTACCGTGTCAACATCTGACAAAGTCTAATGCGTCATACCGCAAACAAGACTTCATACAGGGATAGCAATGTTCTGGAATAAAGAGATGGAAACCCTTCGTGGAAAAGACCTCGAAGAACTCCAGTTAAAAAGGTTGAAATGGACGATTTCGCAGGCTGAAAAAGTCCCCTTCTTTAAAAACAAACTCCGCGCGGAGGGCCTGTCTGCTGATTCAATCCATACTCCCGATGATGTCAGGAAACTGCCGTTTACTTATAAAACCGATCTTCGTGAAGGCTATCCGTTTGGGTTCTTTGCTGTTCCACGACGTGATATTGTCCGGATTCATACGACATCCGGCACAACCGGCAAACCGACCGTTGTCGGGTATACCCGCAATGATCTGGCGGCATGGGCGGATCTGATCGCCCGGAACCTGACGATGGTGGGCCTGACGCCTGAGGATACCTTCCAGAATGCAGTCAATTACGGTCTCTTCACAGGCGGACTTGGCTTCCATTATGGTGCGGAACTGATGGGAATGATGGTGATCCCAAGCGCCACCGGAAACACAAAACGCCAGATCGAGATGATCAACGACTTTGGAGTTACGTCAATCCACTGCACACCAGGATATGCCCTCCACATCACCGAAGTGGTCGAGCAGATGGGCACTTCCCTTCCCACGCTCAGGATCGGGGTCTTTGGCGCCGAGGCATGGTCTGAGACGATGCGGCAGGAGCTTGAGTCACGCCTCTCGATCAATGCCTATGACAGTTATGGGATGAGCGAGATGTTTGGACCCGGTGTCGCCTTCGAGTGCCCGGAACAGAATGGCCTTCATATCTGGGAGGATTGTTTCCTCTCCGAGATCATCGATCCAAAGACCGGCGAGACCCTTGGACCCGGAGAGAAGGGTGAGCTTGTGATCACATCCCTCTCAAAGGAGGCGATGCCGCTTCTCCGGTACAGGACAGGCGATATCACCATGATCCTTGAGGATGACTGCCCCTGTGGAAGAGGACGGCGTATCGCACGTATTATGGGGAGGAGCGATGATATGCTGGTGATACGTGGAATCAACGTCTTCCCTTCACAGATCGAGCATGTTCTCCTTGGAATCCCTGAGGTGGGTGATCAGTATATGGTATATGTTGACCGGAAAAACCATCTTGATGAGATGACAATCGATGTTGAGATGAACCGGCAGGCATTCTCAGGTGAGCTGGATGGCCTTGTCGGCCTTCAGACGATGATCTCACGGAAGCTGCATGACGCACTCTCTCTCAGAACCACTGTCCGGCTTGTGGAACCCGGATCGCTCCCACGGTTTGAAGGAAAAGCCAAACGTGTTGTGGACCGGAGGGGTGATCTCTGATGCACTCCTGGGATCCCCGAATCGAGGAGATGCCAAAAGCAGAACTCGAAAAAGTCCAGTACCGTCTCTTAAAGACTCTTGTGTACCGGTTGTACAGCTTCTCGGATTTCTATCATGCCCGTATGAAGGAGGCAAAGGTTCATCCCGATGATATCAAAACACTTGCGGATATCAGGCTTCTTCCCTTCATGTATAAGAGTGATCTGCGGGATAACTACCCGGACAAACTCTTCTGTGCTCCACAGAACGATCTCGTCCGCTACCATGTCTCATCCGGGACAACCGGCAAGCCGACGGTTGTCGGATATACACAGAAAGATCTCGACCTCTGGACGACATCCCTTGCACGTGCCCTCACCTCCTGCGGGATCGGGAAAGGGGATGTGATCCAGGTCTCCTATGGCTATGGACTCTTCACCGGGGGGCTTGGCCTGCACTATGGTGCCGAGCGGATCGGGGCAACAGTTCTTCCAACAAGTGTCGGAAACACCGAGCGGCAGATCGAACTGATGCAGGACCTAAAGGCGACCGCAATCGCCTGCACGCCATCATATCTGATCCATATCGGCGAGGCGGCTGAACGGATGGGAGTCTCCATCCAGAAGGATACCCAGCTCAGGTCAGCTATCATCGGTGCAGAACCCTGGTCCGAGACGATGCGGACCCGTATCTACGAGACGATGGGTGTCCGCGCCTATGATATCTACGGCACAAGCGAGATATCTGGCCCGATGTTCTCTGAATGTTCTGAACAGAAGGGAATTCATATCTGGGGCGATATCGCAATCCCCGAGATCATTGATCCGGAGACCGGAGAGCCGCTCCCGCCCGGCGAACATGGTGAGCTGGTGATGACCGTCCTCCAGAAAGAGGCGCTCCCGATGATCCGGTACCGGATCGGGGATCTGACACAGATTCTTGATGAACCCTGCCCCTGTGGCAGGACACACCCACGCATCCAGCGGATCTCCGGGCGGGTTGATGACATGCTCATTATCAGGGGTATCAATGTCTTCCCCTCGGCCGTTGAGCATGCGATCTTAAGCATACCTGAGTTATCCGGGCATTTCATGATCGAGGTAGATCGGAAGGGATCGCTTGACGATATGCTTGTCCGGGTTGAGATGGCACCGGAGGCATTATCTGATAAGATCAACGATCTCATCAACATCAAGCGAAAGGTTGAGCATACCTTAAAAAACGCCCTGAATGTGGCGGTACAGGTTGATCTCTCTGAACCGGGTTCACTACCCCGTTTTGAGGGGAAAGCAAAACGTGTCATCGACAGGAGGGTATTCTGATGCAGGGAGAATATATCATCAAACAGATCTCCATCTTTTCGGAGAACAAACCCGGGCGGCTTGCGGCTATCGCAGAGGCGCTCGAGAAGAGTAATGTGAACATCTATGCCTTCTCAATTGCAGAGGCAAACAGCTTCGGTGTCGTTCGGGCACTTGTTGACAAGCCTGACGATGCCCGATCTGTCCTTGAAAAACTCGGTTTTGCCGTCCAGTTCACCGATGTGATTGCTGTTCGGATGAAGGATCAGCCGGGAGGACTTCATGAGGTGGCACAGATCCTCGGTGATGCCGGGATTAATATCGAGTATGCGTATGCCTATTCCGGCAGAGAAGCAGCGGTGCTGATTCTGAGGGTGAGCCAGGCGGGAGAGGCAATCTCGAAGATTCAGGCTGCCGGTGGCTCTCTCATCCGCGAACGTGATCTTCAGTAGACTGAATTATTCCTCTTTTTTTTGTTCTTGATCCGGGATCATGTGGACACGGCCCGCGACCTTTTCCAGGCTGATGACAAAGACGATGCCGGTCCCCGGCTTTTCGAGTTCAGCAACAGATACAATTGCCTCAAGAATTTGATCTGTCTGCTCGGGATTAACGACAGTCAGGATAATATCCTTCTCAGGCTCGATCCTGAGCCCAAGCAATGTCTGCATCTCATGAATGCCTGTTCCACGGGCTGGAATGACAGTTCCCCCCGATGCGCCTGCATCACGGGATGCCTGGATTACCTCCTGTGCCCATCCTTTCTTGACGATTGTAACAATTAGTTGTCTACCTGTTTCACAGATCATGATATATTCTCCTTTCGTATACGGAAATAAATACCAAGCGTTAGGATTGCGAGAATTGGCGCAAGACCAATTAAAGCGATCAGTCCGAACCCGTCGATAACCGGATTGCTCCCTTCAATGCCCGATGCAACCCCCACAGCAAGAGCCATCAGGAACGTTACTGCAATCGGGCCTGTTGCGACACCGCTTGAGTCAACAGCGATTGCAATAAAATCCGGATCTGAGAGCTGGAGGAGGATGATGGCAATCAGATAGCCGATGATAATAATCGGGAGAAATGAAAAGCCGATGACAATCCGCGCCATTCCAAGCGCTACAGCAAAACCCACGGCTAAGGTGAAGGTATACAGAATGAGAGTGCCTGGAACATACCCGCTGGATGACTTCTCAATCTCATGGCAGAGAATCCGGACTGACGGCTCGGCATAGGTTGCAAGCATGCCGAGCAGAAAGCCCAGCATGATGAGAATCCATCCATACCCGGAATTGCTGAAGAATGATCCAATGGCTTCTCCGGCAGGTATGAATGCAACATTCACACCCTGCAGAAAGAGAATCATCCCGGCAACAGTGAAGATAATCCCTTTGAAGAGGTTGATCACATGTCCTTTTGGGAGTTTCAGGTACCTGATTTGAAAAATAATAAAAAATATCGATAGTGGTATTAATGCGATAATTGAATCGAAAATGACCTGTTCTATGCCCTGAAAAACCGTTATCCCAGTGTTCATAGCAACAGTCCGGTGAGCATAATGCCGATAACGGGGCCGGCTGCCGCAAGTCCGACGAGCCCGAATCCGTCTTTCAGTGGCGATCTCCCGGCAAGAACGGACGTAAGCCCTATGCCAAGCGCCAGGATGAATGGAACTGTCATTGGCCCGGTGGTTGCACCTCCCCCATCAAAGGCGATCTGGAGATAATCGGCAGGTGTTACGATGGCAAGGGCAATCAGGAGGAGATATGTACCCGATACCAGCCATTTGAAAGGCACATTAAATACGATCCTGATCATTGCGACGGTGACAAAGAATCCGACACCCATTGCAATAGAGATTGGCAATATATTCACCGGCATAGCACCATTTGAAACCAGATCTATCATCTCGGTGAATACCTGGAGTCCGGGTTCTGCCAGGGTTGCCACAAAGCCAATGGAGAAAGCGGTGATGATGACAAGCAGTAATGATCCATGTTGCGGAAGATCGGATCCAATCGCTTCTCCCATGGGAAGAAGACCGTTTTCTACTCCGATAAGGAAGAGCGTTATGCCGATGGTCAGCATGAGGAACCCCAGGAAATAATTGATCAGGCTACCAATTGGAATCCCGATTGGTCCGGCCATCATCAGCAGTACGATGATTGCAATTGGTCCGACCGCAGGTATGACTTCTCTGAAGGTTTCTCGTGCGCTGCTCGCCATCTATGGTTCTCTCCTGGTTGCCTGGCCTGTTCTGACGATATGGGAAATATTGCCTGGGATAGTGAAAGAATAGTATTTGAAAAGATACTATTCATAGTCTATTGAATATGCGCTTCTGATGGTAAAAGAACATGCATACCCCCAATAAAATGGTGGCTATCTCTGCCCGCTCTTTTATTTCTTCTCCCACCTGAGCAGATCCATCACAACCGAGAGGGTCGATCCCCGCCGTATCTCTTCGCGGAGCCGCTCTTCGGTTTTAAAAACCTCGACTGCGCGGCGGCTGATCTCATAGGCATGCTCCTTTGGGATGACGACGACACCGCTTGCATCCCCGATTATCCAGTCGCCCGGACGAACCGCCTGCCCGCAGCATCTGATCTCAGGATTGATCTCGCCAAATCCCTTCGGCTCACCGGCATTTGGAACTGCTGCTGTTGCATAGAGGGGTATTGTCATTTCGAGGATGTCGTCAAGGTCGCGGACTGCCCCGTCGATGATGACACCCGCAACACCCTTGTTCTGGCAGGAGAGTGTTGCCAGTTCTCCCCAGGGGGCAATGGTTCTGTCGCGGCTGTTGTTGATCACGATCACATCCCCCGGCTGTGCATGGTCAATCGCTTCAACAGGCTTTGCCCAGTCCCCGGCAAAGGTCTGGACGGTGATTGCCTGCCCGACCATCTTCCCATCACCCGCATACCGTGTGAGCCCACTCATTGCGCCTTTCCGGTGCATTGCATCAGAGACATTTGAGGATGAGACAAGCGTCAGCATTCTCCGGATCTCCTCATTCCGATCGATCTTTTGGAACGTGGCCTTCACCGGTGCATCGATTGCGGATCGGATCTCCCTGGTCGATCCGGTAACATCGGCTGATCTGATGATTGCACCGCCGATGATGACGATTGCCGCCCCATGTGCAACTGCCTGCGCAGCCCGCGCCGCATCCAGTCCACCGGCAGCGGCAATCGGGATGGAGACTGCGCCGGTGAGTTGCTCAAGGAGTTCAAGAGAATCCTTTCCGATCATCTGCTGATCGATTCCCACATGGGCATTGATGATCTGCACCCCCATCTCCTCGAGCTCACGGGCGCGGACTACGGGATCTGCGACATTCATCATATCCCCCATAAGCTGCACCCCATAGAGATCTGCTGCCTTCACCGCCTCCCTGATGACCGCATCATCGGATTCGGCCAGAATGCAGACTATCCCTGCGCCTGCTTTTGCTGCCATCTCAACTTCAAGCGCCCCGGTATCGCTGATCTTCATATCGGCAACGATAGTGGTATCAGGATGGTGTTTCCGTATCTCCGAAACAGCGCTCATCCCCTCGCTCTTGATGAGCGGTGTTCCGATCTCGATCCAGTCGGCTCCACCGGCAAGCGTCTCTTCAGCAATCGCATAAGCGCGGCTGAGATCGAGGATATCAAGTGCAACCTGAAGGATCGGAGGATTCATGAGGTATACTGGGGTCTTCATCCGGCTTAAAGGGTGTTTAAAAGGAGAGAGGGCCGGATCTGATCACTCGGATCCATACCGATCTGTGAAGGTGATATCAGTGAGGTTCTTCTTCTTGGCGAGAACGAACCCTTCTGTCTTTGCTTCACCCGCGGCAATCAGCGAGACGAGCTTGTAATTGTCCGGAACACCGAGGAGTTTTCTGATCGGCTCTGCATACTCTTTTCCTTCCCCTGCAACCCAGCAGGATCCGATCCCATATCCGGTCAATGCAATGAGGATGTTTTCTGTTGCAGCACAGCAGTCCTCAACCACATACTGCTGATCCCGCTCGCCAAAAACGGCAAAGCAGACGGGTGCCTCGGCAATGAACTTCCCATGAGTGGTGAGGTTAGCAATCTCCTTCCTGAGTGCCTTGTCCTTGATTGTTCCAAAGATCCATGGCTGGATGTTCTTTGCAGATGGAGCACTCTTTGCACAATCAAGGACTTTCCGAATGATTTCGTCCGGAATAGGAGTGTCTTTGAAGTGCCTGATGCTGTGCCGTGCCTGGATGATAGTGACGCCGAAATTGGCGATGTTTTTATTCTGGATCATAGTAGATCAGAGTGCTTTTCTCAGGGTTATTTGTTACGCAGGCGGAGGCGGGTGATCAAAGCAAGTGCACCGAGTGTTGTTGCCAGGGCAAGAGGTGCTGGTGTTGGTTCAGGAATGGGTGTAGCAGTAGGCTCCTGTGTTGCAACGGGTGTT
This sequence comes from Methanocalculus sp. MC3, assembly GCF_054767395.1. Lineage (NCBI taxonomy): Archaea > Methanobacteriati > Methanobacteriota > Methanomicrobia > Methanomicrobiales > Methanocalculaceae > Methanocalculus > Methanocalculus sp. MC3. Next base: position 59,383 of record NZ_BAABMP010000005.1, on the reverse strand, counting down.
GGTTCTTGTGTTGGTGTTGCCGCAGTAGTGGGGGGAGGTGTTACGACAATTGTTGGTTTGGGTGTTGGGATTGGTGTCTGTGTCGGTGCTGGTGTTGGTGTTGTGGGTGTTGTCCTTGATAGTGAAACCGTCTCACTGCGGGGGGTGATAGTTTTCCCGACGACATTGTAGTTATCCTTCATCTGATTCGCATTGCAGAAGGCATAGAACTCATAGACTCCACGTGAATACCCGGACTCCGGATACCAGACTCTACCTGTCAGGAAAGGCGAATTGCCGACATTAAAGAGAAGAGATGTTAATACACCTACCTTGTTTACTAATGAAGAATATTCAATCCCTCCCTCTCTGGTAACCCGGATCTCAATCGGAGCACCGGTAACCCCCGTCCGCTCTGCCATTGCATCAAGATTTGTGACTATTCTGAACTGTAGTTCAAAATCCATCGGTACCCAGAGCCCTGTTCTGTCTCTCACTCCATAGTCAAGATCATACACCCTCACTTCAAGGTACGGGTCCGCTACGCTGAAGGCGGGGCTCCCTGTTCCTATATCATACCAGGTGCCGGTTCTTCCCTGGAATGTCTGGGGGGAGACATAGAACGAAGTTGCATCACTGACTATCGTGGTGGTTGTCGGGCTGCCTGTTGCAGGTGATGAACCGGGTGCAAACCATCCTATAGTATCTCCACTCGCAATCCCACATGCAGTAATATCAAGCCCCTCTTCGCCGATGAATACCATTCCATTCGCTGGTATATCGGATATGGCGGCATGTACCGGGCTGATGAAGAAGAGGGCTAGAAGGTAACGTAACAAATCTTCTGTAAAATTTAAATTGGCCCTGCAGCCTACCATAGTTTGTCGAAAGGAGACACAGGGCCATGGATACCTATGCATTTATCGAAGATTATCTTTCCGATAATCAGAATGGCATGAAGAATCTGATCACTTGGTTCCTCAACCAGGTGATGCTTATGGAAGCGCTCCAACAGGCAGGAGCCGGTCATTATGAACGAACTGATGAGCGAAAGGCTCTTCGGAACGGGTACAAGTCACGGACGCTTAAAACCCGATATGGAGAGACGACGCTTCAGAAACCACAGTTTCGGAATATGCCCTTTGAAACACAGATTTTTGGGAAATACTCCCGTGTTGAGAAGGCATTGGTGAACGCTATCGTTGAGTCCTATCTTCAAGGTGTTTCGACACGGAGGATCCAGGATATTGTTAGTCATCTTGGTATCGAACAGCTCTCTCCTGCCTCTGTATCACGGATGGCCAGAGATCTGGATGAGCAGGTTCAGGCATTCCTCACGAGACCCATTGAACACAAGATTCCCTATCTCATCGTTGATGCATCGTACTTTAAAGTCAGAGAAGGTGTTCGATATGTCAACAAGGCAGCTTTGATTGTTGCTGGAATTCGTGAGGACTATCGAAGAGAGGTTCTCGGGGTCACCATCACTGCATGCGAGAATGAAGATTTCTGGCTGTCAATCTTCGAAGACCTCAAGGAAAGAGGATTGGATGGAGTTCAAATGGTTGTTTCTGATGGACACACAGGGATCCAGAAGGCTGTTGAAGGAGCGTTCCTCGGAACATCCTGGCAGATGTGTCAGGTCCATTGTACACGAGCAGTTTTGAAGAATATCCCTCGCAAGATACAGAAAGAGATCGGTGACTGTCTGAGAGATGCCTACGGTAGTGAGGAAAGGCTTCAGGCTCTCGCTGATGAGTTAAATGACAAAGGATACAGGAAGGCAGCGAATACTATCGAGAGATTCATCCCCGGACTTTTGAGTTATACTGCGTTTCCAAAAGAACACTGGAAGAAAATCAGAACGACAAATATGATGGAGAGGATGAATAAAGAGTTGAAGCGGAGAACAAGGGTTGCAGGGGTGTTCCCGAATGATGAGTCCCTCCTCAGACTCATAGGAGCTATCTTGATGGACATCAACGAAGAGTGGGTGACGGGCAGAAGGTATTTGTCGGACGAGAGAGAATGATCAACCAAGGAGAGCAGGGTCAGAGAATTTACAGAAAGAAAGGTACGTTATCGGCTAGAATGAAGATACACCCAAAATGGATTATCCTTCTCAGTGTTTCTCTCTGTATCATATCCGATCAATGGAGGCTTCAGGCTCTTGATTGTTTCTAAGGTGGGGATTCGGGTCTCTTTAGAAAAGGCCCGAAATGGTCGACCAGATATTCGAGAAACCTTCTGTGATCAAAACCGTCGGATCTATCCCAAGCAATGGGAAGATGAAGATGAAATAGAGGAATGTCCCAAGCGTGCTCCCGACATTTGCCAGTGCTGCGACAAGCACAACCCGGAAGAGAGGAATCCTGCTCATCTCAGTGATTGTCTCTGCCTTGCTGATGGCTTTAAAGTCGGATACCGCGGGTTTCCTGATCTTCGCCTCGACAATTGCGGCAAACCATCCGGCAGCAAGCAGCGGGTTGAGGGAGGTGAGCCATGCAGCTGAGAAGGCGACTGCGGCAGAGAGGGGGTGTCCCCGTGCAATGAGGGTTCCAAGAGCCGCAAGTGTTCCGTTTATAACAACCCACCAGGCAAATGCAGTGATCAGCACCTCATACCCGACACCTGAGAAGAGGATTGCAGTGATGAGGAAGAGGAAGAGGACGAGCACACCAATGCCGATGATCTTTCCCCAGGGGCGGCGGTGGATCTCAGCGATGAGTGACTGTCGTGAGGGAAGGGTTTCCGGATTGCTCAGGTATCTGTTAACTCCCGCGAGATGCCCTGCGCCGATTACTGCCAGAACCCGCTCCTCACCCCTTAGGAGTGGAATGAGGCTCTGGGCGAGATAGGCATCCCGCTCGTCAATTAACGCTTTTGCTCCGTTTGGAGAGAATCTCCGGAACTCTTCAAGGGCAAGGGTGACAATATCCTGATCAGTCAGTGCATCGATATCCAGTTCTTCCCCGGACACTCCAGTGACAGAGATCGCGAGTGCATAGATCATCCTGAACTTCTCGCGGAGGGTCATCCCGCTCCAGAACCGGGAGAGGGTGATCCTGATGTCCCGATCGATGAGGGCGACCCTGATTTGCTTCTCCTCAGCAAGGCGGATCGCCTCTTTCATCTCCGCACCCGGTTCGATGCCGACATTCATCCCAATCTTTCTCTGGACATAGGCGAGCACCCACTGGATGAGCATCTGGGTCATATTCCCCGATGAGAGGATCTCTGAGACTTTTGGTTCCTGAATCTCAGTTTCCTGCTGTTTTAATGCTGCATAGCGTGGGGCATCCAGCTCCACTGCGATGATATCTGGTTCAAACTCAGCGATGGCTGCAGTTACCTCATCGATACTCTTCTGTGAAACATGCGCAGTTCCAACAATCCTCAGCTCACCCATGAATACTCCACATTCCTCTGCTGTCAAAGACAACAGTCTTTCCCATGGGGATTGTATGGGAGGAGAAGATCTTCAGAACGGCGTTCTCCTCCTCCTCTTCTGCCTCCTGCCTCTTCACCAGGCATGTGGCAAGTGCGTCTGCCTCTTCCGGAGTAATCTCCTCCCCGATCCCGGGACATTCGGAGATTGTTATCGTATCGCCGTCAAGTGCAAACGGGTATGTCCGGCAGATCCAGGGGCGTGCAGAATAGATGGAGCACTGTCCATCTTCAGCCAGAAAGATGCACTTTCCGCCCTCATTCCTCAGGCACCACTCAAAGGTGAACCTTCCCCCTTTATCTGATTCGATGAATTCGGGATATGGTACAACAATCCTGTTCCTTTCCAGTCCGGTAGCTTTTATAATCCGGTCAATCTCGGGAGGCGAGACGATCACCCTGCTCGTTTGCTCATCACCCCGGCAGCATGCCCCGCATTGCAGGCACTGAAAGCCGTTTCTGCTGATCTCCCGGCTGATAGCTTCTATTCTGTGCATATCCTGCTGAAATTCTCGTAGATCAGGTGTCCGTTCTCTGTATGGCTCACTTCAGGATGCCATTGCAGGCCAAAGATCCGCTTTTCCGTGCACCCCATCCCCTCGACTTTGCAGATGGATGAGGTGGCAAGGATCTCAAAGCCTTCCGGTGCCCGCTTCACCTCATCAGCATGAGATGCCCAGACACGAATGGTGTCTGGATATCCTTTGAGAATACTGCTATGGTTTTGGATCGTCACATCAAGGCCGCCATATCCTCCGCTCTCTCCAGGTCCGATCTCTCCTCCGAGTGACTGCGCGATCAGCTGGTGTCCGAGGCAGATACCAAGAACCGGCAGATCAAGTTCAAGATAGTCGGAACAGCGGCCAATCCGGTCGATGCTTGGTCCTCCTCCGAGAATGATCCCCCGGCATCCTTCCTCTACTTCGGATGGAGGAGTGGTATTTGGGATCATCTTCACTTCGATATCGAGGTCACGGAGCATCCTGTGGATGAGGTGGTTGAACTGGCCGAAATTATTGATGACAAAGAGGGGTTGCATATCCTGCTTAGTATTGGTGCCTGCCCCTCTTATCTCTTCAGGAATATGCGGATATTGTCCGAAGAATCGCTTCCCTGATCCTGGATGGTGAATGGCCAAGCGCTGCGGCGAGATACATCGCGCCGCCCGCGCCCATCCCTTCCTTTACTTCCCCGATACAGTACCTGGCAAGGCCGGTATGCCCGAGCTCTCCAAACTCCGGATCGACATAGATTGGAGCCACGCCGATCGCGTCCGCTATCTCGGGGAAGTTTGCCGATGGATCGTCACGAACATAGACTGTTGTGACAACACGGGGAATGTGCAGATCCAGCCTTCGTGCAACAGCAGCAACAGAAAGCATCTGGGTGCCCCCGGCAAGAACCACATCACCTGAGAACCCTTTGATCATGCCGCAGGCAACCGGGATCATCGGATCGCCGGTTGCCGAGACGATATCAAGCGGCTCTGTTATCCCCTCGTCTCTCAGTCGTCTGGTGATCAATTCAGCAATCTCTTCCTTCTGCGAATGCGGATTTTGAATCATGCTGCTAGAGACCCTCGCAGGGTATCCTAGGGCGCGGAGGACGCAGAGAGCGGTTGTTGTTCCGCCGGGGACACACTCTCCTATTACGAGCATATCAGAGAGGTGTGAGATGAGGGATCCAAGCTGCTCCCCTTTGAGATACAGTGCCTCTGAATCCGGGACAGCCGCCCCTCTGCGCGGATCTCCTCCGGCTGTTCCATAGAAGTCGAATGTTGGAATTGTCGGGGGATGAACAAGCCCGGCATTAATGAAGAAAGGGGTGAGCCCTGTCAGCTGCATCATCGCGCGGGTGATTGTTGCCGGTGTCGGGCAGCCGGTCGGGGTATCGGGGCGGATCGGCATGCTGGTGATCCTGCCGTTTACGATCAGTTCAGAATCGAGAATCGGGGTGAAGACGGTCTTCTCAGGTGAGGGTCCTGCACCTGAAATACCGGGAACCGTTGACAGCATGGTATTTGCAAGTATCGGGGCAAAGACCGGCCTTTCTGGTGAATAGCTGATATCCTCTGAAAGAAATGCCATATACGTTAAGTATGGCATGCTTCAAAGATAATGATCGTTATGTTTGAGATAGAAGAACGCCTGGGTCGCGCAGGTGTTTTGATGGATGCGATACTGGATGCCGGGATGGAGCTGTATGTCCCCCATGGACTCTCCCCCGAAGATGGGCGCCTGATGCTTGAGAAGAATATCCGGCGCGCGTTTGCAGATCCGAATGTCTCTGCACTGCTGCTCTCTGCGATCCTGCTTGAGGATGAGCTGTATACAAAAAGAAAGGACTCCGAGATTGCCGACGATCCGGTATTTCTCCTGGCTGATGAGATCATCGGAATGGCGATTGCAGAGGTGATTGCAGGTACATATGCCCGGTTTGAGTTCACACGGTATGATCAGAAGAAACCGGGAATCCTCTCGACACTTGGACCATTCCTCGACGACGCCGTTGCCGGACTGATCGCCGGATGCACCTCTAAACTCTATAGTGATAGTCAATGAGTCTCTTCGAGGGGATCCGGGCCCTGCTCCAGTTTACGACGATCCTCCCTATCGGGAGATTGGCTGACTTCGATGCATTTGCCACCCGTTCATATCTCTACCCGGTTGCCGGTTATTTAATCGGCGGGCTGGCGGCGATCCCCCTCCTCTTCATCCCTCATCCCCTTGCAGCAGCTGCTGTTGCCCTTGGGCTCCTGCTTCTTCTCTCGGGCTGTAACCATTTTGATGGCCTCCTCGATCTCGGTGATGGCCTGATGGCTCATGGGAGCAGGGAGGTGCGGATCCGCGCCCTCACCGATCGGCAGGTGGGGGCGGGAGGAGTTGCCCTTGGCCTCTCAATAACTCTCATCTCGTTTGGCGCACTGGCATCACTTGCGATCATACCGATTGCCGTGCTTATTGCGGAGGTTGCTGCAAAAGCGTCGATGGCATCACTAACCTGCACTGGGCGGCCGTTCCGGGAGGGTATCCACAGCTATCTCTTCTGGCGCAGCCGCCCATGGTTTGTAGCAGTTGCATGGCTGCTGACCCTTCCGCTCTTCCTGTTGCCTATCCCTCCCATCGCAGTGGCCTCTGCACTCTTTGGTGCATCGGCTACCACCTTGATCCTGCTCTTTTCCGGAGAGCAGTTGTTTGGCGGGATCAATGGTGATCTTGTCGGAGCAGCAAATGAGATCGTCCGTGCTGTGGTCTTCCTCTCACTGCTGATAGCGCTGTAAGTGATCCCGGGCTGGTTTACCTTACCCAGAACGGATGAAATCCTTCTCCCTTTTCATCATTACATTCTATTGCATTTGCTGATGGATTGGCAACAATGGTGTTGAACATGGTCTGGGCAGTCAGAAGCTCAAATGCATTCCCGGATCCGCGCCCCTGCTTTTTGAACTCCTGTGCATAGGGGTTGGGGACGAGCCGCTTTCCATCTATGATACCTGCACAGTGGATGCAATGAACACACCTTGTATGGATCGATACTTCTTCAGTCGCGCACTTGACTGTGATGCGGTCATTTTTGCCTCGAATGAACGGTAATGTCTTCATCAGGTGAGGATAGGTTTGGATAGTTCATCATTGTATCGCTTCTTTTGAGAATTAACCCAAATAAAGAGAAATATTTTATATAGTTCTCTTTCCAATCTAGTATACTCGCATTGGACTGAATGTACGCATGATTGTCCTTGAATGAGTGGAGGATTGAGAATGGCAGCAGAAAAGCCACACATGAATTTAGCCGTTATCGGCCACATTGACCACGGGAAGTCAACCACTGTCGGTCGCCTTCTCTTTGAGACCGGCAGTGTGCCCCAGCACGTTATTGATGGATATAAGAAAGAGGCAGAGTCAAAGGGCAAGGGTTCCTTTGAGTTTGCCTGGGTTATGGACAACCTCAAAGAGGAGCGTGAGCGTGGTATCACGATCGATATCGCCCACAAGAGGTTCGACACTGCAAAGTTCTACTTTACCGTCGTCGACTGTCCAGGCCACCGTGACTTCGTCAAGAACATGATCACCGGTGCATCACAGGCAGATGCCGCAGTACTTGTTGTTGCAGCGCCTGATGGCCCGATGGAACAGACGAAGGAGCACGTCTTCCTTGCACGGACACTCGGTATCAACCAGATCATCATTGCTATCAATAAGATGGATGCAGTGAAATATGATCAGAAGCGGTTTGATGAAGTGAAGGCACAGCTCTTCGATCTCATCAAGATCGTCGGATTCAAGCCCGATGATACCATTGTCATCCCGATGAGTTCATTCACCGGCGTGAATGTCTCTAAGAAGTCCCCGGAGACCCCATGGTATACCGGCCCAACGCTTCTTGAAGCACTCGACACCCTGAAAGAACCCGAGAAGCCAACCGACAAGCCGCTCCGTCTCCCGATTCAGGATGTCTATACCATCTCCGGTATCGGAACTGTTCCAGTTGGTCGTATCGAGACCGGTATCCTGAAGAAGGGTATGAAGGTCTCGTTCATGCCCGCTAACAAGGAAGGCGAGATTAAATCCATCGAGATGCACCACGAAGAGCACGCACAGGCTCTCCCTGGTGACAACGTCGGTTTCAACGTCCGTGGTATCGCAAAGAACGATATCCGCCGTGGCGATGTCTGTGGTCCGGTCGATGTACCTCCGACAGTTGCAGAGGAATTCACCGCACAGGTTGTTGTTCTTCAGCACCCAAGCGTCCTCTCTGTTGGATACACCCCCGTCTTCCACTGCCACACCGCTCAGGTTGCATGCACCTTCATTGAGCTTCAGAAGAAGCTTGACCCAAGAAGCGGTCAGGTCAAGGAGGAGAACCCGGCTTTCCTCAAAGCTGGCGATGCTGCAATTGTAAAGATCGTCCCCACCCGCCCACTCGTCATTGAGAAGGCAAAGGAGCTTCCGCAGCTCGGCCGGTTCGCTGTCCGTGATATGGGATCCACCATTGCTGCAGGTATTGTTCTCGATATCAAACCAAAGCAGATGAGATAATTCTCATCTTTTTTACGGTGACTCCCTATGCAAAAAGCCAGAATACGCCTTACCGGGACCGATTATAACAAACTTGAGTCGGTCTGCTCCCGGATCCGTGAGATCGCCGAACGAACCGGTGTGAATCTCGCAGGTCCGATATCGCTTCCAACGAAGCGCCTCGTTGTTCCTATCCGGAAGAGCCCTGATGGAGAAGGAACAGCAACCTGGGATCGCTGGCAGATGCGTGTTCACAAACGCCTCATCGATATCGATGCAGACGAGCGTGCACTCCGCCAGCTGATGCGAATTCAGGTACCCAAGGACATCGGAATTGAGATTGTCCTTGAGGGCTGATCATCGTGAGATAGCGGCATGAAAGCCGCATCAGATACCCATTTTTATCATCGGCTCCTTAAACCGGAGTCGCTCTTCATTTGTATTCTCCTGGCAACCCTGATCCTGCGGTTTGCATTTCTGGATCTGAAGTTGTATCACCATGACGAGGCGGTACATGCCTGGTTTGCCTATCAGCTCCTGACAAAAGGGACTTATGTCTATAATCCGGTCTTCCATGGACCATTTCTCTTCTATGCAACAGCCGCCCTCTTCTCGATCTTTGGGGATTTTGATCTCGTCGGCCGACTCCTCCCGGCATTCCTTGGAACCCTGCTTGTTGCCCTTGTCTATCCCCTTTACAGAATGGGATATCTTGACGGTAAGCAGATGCTTGTTGCGGCATTATTCCTGGCACTATCCCCAAACATGGTTTATTTTTCGAGATTCCTCCGAAATGATATCTTCATCGCGTTCTTCTCGCTTCTGCTGGTTGTTGCCGCCCTCGCGTACTTCAACTCCGGGAAGCTCAGGTTTGCACTTGTTGCAGGGCTTGCAGCAGCCCTTGGGATGTCAAGCAAGGAGAATATGCCCATTGTCCTTGTTATCTTTGGAACCTATCTCATCTATTGCCTATGGACACGGCGTCTTGTCTTCCCCCGGACGTGGAGGAGGGATATCCTGCTTGCAACAGCTCTTGCCGGAGGGGTTATTGCCCTCTTTTATTCATCATTTGGAGCGCACCCGGAGATTGTCCTGCAAGCCGGTCAGATGGCAATCTCCCACTGGACAGAGATGCATGGGATCCAGCGGCTTGCCGGACCATGGTTCTTCTACCTGATACTCTTCGTCCTCTATGAGGTGCCGATCATCCTTCTGGCTGGAATGGGATTTTGCGGGTGTGTAGCAGCATATGTGAGATCCCAGAAACACTCTCCACAGGATCGAGTTGACGAGTGTGATCCATCGGGACTATCTAAATCTGCCTCCCTGATCGAACGAATATCATCGTCCCTCAGGCGCCCTGAATCCGGTGTCGCTTATGATCCAAAGACAGAGTTCATCAGGTTCTCTCTCTGGTGGATGATTGCATCTCTTGCCGTCTATGCCTATATCGGTGAGAAAGTTCCCTGGCTCATCCTGCACCAGCTACTTCCAATGGTCTTTGTTGCAACTTACAGGCTTGACCGCCAGAAGATGGTTGTTGTGGCACTGGGTACAGTCCTCCTCCTCGGGATGACGCTTCATGTGGCATTCACTCCCTGTGATATCGCCGAGCCGATTGTACAGGTACAGAACTCTGAAGATCTCCGTCTTGTTATGCAATGGATCGATGAATCTGATCGGATTGCCATTGCCACAGATACCATATGGCCGCTCAACTGGTATTATCGTGATGAGGATCGCTGGTCGAAGATCACGTATTTTGGAGGGAAGTCCAACAAGGGCTCCCTCATGGCAGGAAACTTTGACCTGATCATCACTCATGACCAGGAGAGTTATGATGACATCCCTGGATTTGAGAAGACAACCCTCAAACACAGCTACTGGGTAACCTACCATGAGGTGAAGGGAGATCTCATCCGGTATTACTTCACCCGTCAGACGGAGATGGGCAGTAAAAGATATGATGTGTTCAGACACACAAAAGTTTTATAGAATGTCTTCTTATATAATTATAATCTCTTTTTTACAAGAAGGAAAATAGAATATTGTGCTTCAGCGAGGGTAATTATTTCAAAATGTTGATAAAATATGGGGTGATTATCCCAGCTCATCCCAGGCTCTTCTCTTTTTCATAACCACAAAACCAACGATAATTATAGCGACAGCACCAAGGATGATCCAGAGGTAAGGCTGTCCTGGATTAACGAAAACAGGGAGTGTTGAAACCTGTTCCTGAAGCTCACGCGCTTCAGCAAGCACGGTGTTACCTTCATTCAGTGCATCAGTTGCCTGCCTCTCTGCAAGGGCAAGATTATTTGCGTCATAATTGCCCTTTGCGGTGTCTATCTGGTTTTTAACGCTCTGCCGCTTTGAGGAGATTAATACAACCCGTGAATCCGACCCCATACTCCGGTTTGTTGTTAAATCCGTAATAACGCCGTCTATCTCCGAGAGTACACCTTCGGCACTCGTGATTTTATGCTGGACAATGGCTTTCTCAAGAAGCGTTTCGCCATCTGTAATGGCCGTCCGTGCACTAGTCAGATATGATTGGGCAAGTCCGACATTTGCTCCTGCTGCTTCTGCACTTTGGAGGGCAATCTGTGCAGCATTGTACTTGGCATCAACTGCGGTTGTATCCACGCCATCTGCTTTTACAGCATCGATCTTGCTCTTAAATACCTGGAGATTCCCTTTTGCTGAGACAATCGCGGTTTGCACCTCTGCGGGGTTTATCACAGCACGTGTGACGAGATACTCACCACCGGATCTGACGGTATCACCTGAGTCAAGCTGACGAATACGGAGAATACTTTTATCCATTGTAGTGGGAACATCAGGAACTACTCCTTCAAGATTCACACGTACCTTAAGATCCATTGATGATGGATATTCCAGTTCAAAACCGGTTATTCGTATGGTTCTACCTGTTTCAAGGGGTCGAGGGTTCTCTATTCCATTGAGGACAATTGCTATATTCCATCTTGGTGTATCAAGATCAGTATATAATTGTAAAGTATTATCTGAAGGGAATGTTGAACCAGAACCTGATAAGAATTCTGTTATAGTGGTATCAATAGTCATTCTTGTACCTGGTGTCAAATCTCCTGTCTGTATGCCTGTTGGTGGCAGTATTGTGAGCGCTGCAGATGCAGAGATGCAACAGAGTGCACAGCAGGCGAGTAGTATAGTCAGTAGTAACCGTATCTTCATCTTAATTCTCCTCATTCAAAGAGCGGATCGATCGCATCCTCGAACATGGTTGATTGCCTGTCTTTGGATTTTATAACGTCCTGTTTTGTTTCTTTAGCCACTTCAAGGAGTTCGGTAATTCTGGGGGCATTCCCGATGGTTGCGAGGACGACCACAGCGGCGATAAAGCTCGATTCCAGTGGATAGTCGCCTCCACGGACCTCGACTCCTGCGATGTTCTCTTCTACCCAGGATTTGGATTTTTCAACCCCCTTCCTGTCCATCTCGTCAGGAGGGCCGGCAACCAACACCAGTGCCCGCTCGGCGGTTGTATAATCACAAGGAAGTGTCAACCTGCCGAGCATGGCTCTTCTGACAAGTCCGATGATCTTTGCAGATTTATCCTCGCCGGTGAGGGAATTCTCAGCCTTATCTTTCTTGCCAAATCCTGCAAAGAGACCTTTCTTTTGCTTGCTTTTGGTGATCACGTCGGAGATTGCATACCCGATTGTGGATATTCCTCCTCCCCTTAGTGTGTTGATGATCTCTGAAGAGTCAACGACCATCTCGCCGACACCCAGCTTACCGACCTCGCCAGCGCGGAAGAGAACACCGAATCTCCTGACAAGCTCTTCATTCAGCCTTTCATAGGCACTCTTGACACTCTCTCCTTCATTTTTCCATGCACTGTTGTCGAAGATGAAGGTATTGTCGGCTTCATTTACGAGTGTGGCAAGACTGCGGGCAGCATTGTAAGAATAGAGCCGGCCTTCTTCTGGTGCCGGGATCATGCCAAGTGCATAGACCGGCTCACGATAGATGCGTTTCAAGTGCCTGCAGAGAACCGGGGTACCTCCTGAACCGGTACCTCCCCCAAGCCCTGCAACGACGACAAAGGCATCGATATCATGTGTTCCGCGTGTGTCGATCGCATTAATGATGGTGTCAATTTCATCTGCCGCAATTTTTGCGCCGGTTACATTGTCTGTTCCAACACCATGCCCTTTTACAACTGTCTGGCCAATAAGGAGCCTGTCTTTCATTTCAATGTGTTTAAGGCCCATAAGGTCGGTTCTTGCCGTATTGACGGCAATACCGCGGAAACTGCCCTGTTGCAGTTTCCTGTCCTGGGCAAGGAACATATCGACGATTTTGCCTCCCGCCTGTCCAAATCCAATGAAAAATACCCGCATTTAGATGACACCATCCACACTAATGGTTTTACCTTTAGTATCTCCTCTATTTATGGCTTCTTAGTTTATATGATGGAAAGATTCAAAAACTTTCTTATGCTCCCTGATATCACATAAGATGCATGCATATTTGCGTAATCGGTGGAGGACTCACCGGGCTTTCAGCTGCACTTCGCTTATCAGGACATCATGAGGTGACAATTCTTGAGATGAGTGATGAGGCAGGAGGATGCCTCTCCTCCTATAATCTCCCCGATTATGCAATAGAGTCCCTATATCATCATTGCTTCTCAGGCGATCGCTTCCTCCTCTCTCTTCTGGAAGAACTTGATCTACTCCGGGATCTCGAGTGGCAGAAAGGGAGCACAGGATATATGGTAAATCAACAGATTCATCCTCTGACGACACCGCTCCAGATCATCCGTTATCCTCTCCTCTCTTTCTTTGAGAAGATCCGACTCGCCCTCTTTGTCCTCAGATCCAGATCCGCAGATCGTGAGACGCTGGATACCCTCTCTGCCCGGGAATACTGTATTGAGCGTCTGGGTGAGCGGATCTACTCTTCCTTTTTTGAACCATTATTGCGATCAAAATTCGGGGATCAGAGAGATGAGGTATCTGCTGCCTGGCTTGTCAGCCGGATTGCGATCAGATCAGATCGCGGTCCTGAAGGAGAGCGGCTGGGTTATCTGAAGGGTGGCTATATCCGGCTGATCGATAGCCTTCTCCTGCGCCTGAATGCAGAAGGATGCAGGGTTGAGACCGGCCATAAGGTTGTTTCTGCAATTCCCGACGAAGTGGGATGGATTGTGGATGGCACCCGGTTTGACTGCCTCATCTCGACACTTCCACCGCAGGAGACTGCACGAATATGCTCCATCCCGCTCACTCCTCTTCCCTATCAGGGTTCCGCCTGCCTCACACTTGCTTCCTCTTATGATCCGACCGACGGCATCTACTGGGTGAATATGGGTGATCCTGCACCATATGGAGCGGTCATAACCCATACCAACTTTGTTCCATTTGATCGGTACGGTGAGCATATCGTCTACATTGCCTCGTACTTCTCAGGTAATCCCCCAGAAGACTGCGAAGAGGTCATGTTATCTGACTTCTGCATCAGATTTGAGATTCCTCGTGAGCATATTCACTGGCACCGCCTCAGGATAGAACCATTTGCAGGTCCGGTCTATGTGACCGGTTATCGATCATTGATCCCGGATCCAAACCCGGCACCCGGCCTTTTCATTGCCGGGATGTTTTCTCCTGAGAACTATCCTGAACGGAGCATGGACGGATCAATCCGTGCTGGTGAAGATGTAGCCCGGCGTGTACTGGAGTGGTCGGATTGAAGGAGTGTGAGGTGACAGCGGTCATCCCTGTCTATAATGATCGGTTGGCACTCGAAACTGCCATTCCCGAATCTATCCGCAGGCTTGAGGAGATCACCGGCTCTTTCGAACTGCTGGTGGCAGAGGATGGATCAGATGATGGGAGTGCAGAGCTGGTTCTTGAATGGGAAGGGCGTGATCCCCGTATCCGCCTCCTCCACTCAGATGAGCGGCTTGGGCGGGGAAGGGCGCTCACCCGTGCCTTCCATGCCTCAGGGGGCCGGATATTCTGCTACTATGATGTCGATCTGGCTACCGATATGGCTCACCTGAGGGAACTTGTTGATGCAATACGTTCGGGGTGTGCTATTGCCACCGGCTCACGCCTGATGCCGGAATCCAAAATCGATCGGGATAATAAAAGGGAGATTGCAAGCAGGGGATATAACGCCCTTGTCCGGATGATCCTGGGGAGCCGCCTGTATGATCACCAGTGCGGGTTCAAGGCATTCTCACGTGACAATCTTGAAGCACTCCTTCCAACTGTTGTGGCTCCCCACTGGTTCTGGGACACGGAACTACTCGTGCTCGCACAAAGACATGGATTTCGTGTCTGTGAATTCCCTGTAAGATGGCAGCAGGGAAAGGGGACAACCGTCAAACTCTCTGATGTAACAGGGATGGGATCAGAGATCCTCAGGCTCAGGTGGCGTCTTCATGCTGAGAAAGATTAGTACTGTCATCGTATCTACCCTGATTGCTGTTGCGATCATCGTGTTTCTCCTCTCCCGTGTCTGGGATGATCTCCTGATCACAGTAAGGGAAGCAGATCCACTCTATCTTCTTCCTGCTGTTATTGTCTGTCTGCTTGCATGGTACCTCAGAGGAGAACGGTACCGGTTTATTCTGATGCGTCTCTCTCTTCAGGTAGAAACCATATTTTCAATCGCCTGCATCTTTGTCTCCCAGACGGCAAACCTGATCGTCCCTGCACGACTTGGCGATCTGATCCGTCTTCTTATCCTCAAACATGAGAAGGGGGCTACCTATACTGTCGGATTTTCCTCGGTTCTCACCGAGCGGGTTTTTGATATTCTCACTATTGCCCTCATTGGTGCGATCGCGCTCCCGTTTGTTGTTGGCCAGGAACCCTGGTTCTCGATGCTCATTGGCCTTGTCCTTATTCTCGGTCTCCTTTTTGGTATTGTCCTTATCTTTTCGGGGAAATTCTCATCAGAGAACCGGATACTGGGTAAGATTATCGAGATTCTCTCACAGATCCGATCGGTATCCCAGACCCCGCGGGCACTCTTCTTCCTTTTGTTCTCCTCTCTCATAATCTGGATTATCGACTGCCTCGTATGCATGTTGGTAGCAATGATGTTCGGTGAGCCGGTTCCTTTTATGGTGATTGTGCTTGCGATCGTCATCGGCAACCTGGTGAAGGCAGTGCCGATAACCCCTGGTGGTATCGGAACCTATGAACTGGCACTTGCGATGACGTTTGAGCTTGCAGGTGTCTCAGCAGGAACTGCGGTTCTCATTGCCATTATCGATCATCTCATCAAGAATGTGGTGACTCTTGTCGGGGGTGTTGCCTCGATCTACTACTTCGGCAACTGGACAGTCTCACTCCTGAAACGGGCATATTCAGGAGATATAAAGAAGGAGATCTATGGTCGGCATTGAGGTTCAGATACAAACTGTTCTTCTATGGATTGCGGTTCTGAAGCTCCTCCAGATCTCCCTTTATCCCTCTCTCAGGGGGTCACTTGGAGATCTTGCATATCCTCTCTCCTATCCTCTCTCGCTCCTCTGTTTCTCACTCATATCCTGGTATCTCGGTTTTCTCCATCTCCCGGTAGCCATTGCCGCAATCTTCTTTGTTCTTCTTTGTGCCCTGATGATAATCCGGCGGGAGTACAGATGGTCGGATCTGAAACCACAGCTTCTTTGGGATGGCGCATTTCTTGTTGGTTTTCTCTATCTTCTTGAGATCCGCATCTTCAATCCGGCGATCTCATTTGCCGAGAAGTATATGGATCATGCCTTTCTTGCCTCGGTGATGCGAAACCCGGTTGCTCCGCCTCTTGATCCCTGGTTTGCGGGTGGTGATCTCTCGATCTACTACTATCTCGGCCACTGGTTCTCCGGGGTTCTTGGGATTATTGTGGGTGGCGAGTCATCGGTTGTCTTCAACCTTATGCTCCCGACCATTGCAGGAATGGCTGTTGTATCGGCGGTTGCATGCGGATATCTGCTGCTCCCAAAATACCAATGGCTCCCGGCTCTCATCCTTCTTCTCCCAAACCCAGCCGTTCTCTGGCATCTGATCGCTGGCACGCCACTTGCCTCGATACCATGGGAGAGTACCCGCGTTATCGCCGGAACAATCAATGAATATCCTATATTCTCTTTCTTCTGGGGGGATCCGCATGCGCATATCCTCGGTATCTTCAATCAGATCCTCTTTGTCACCCTCTGCCTGGTGATGTACCTCAGGTATGGCGATCTGGATATGAGGGATCGGCTTATCCTGGCCGCCCTTCTTGCCCTGTCACTTGGGACGATGCCCGGACTGAACTCCTGGGATGTCCTCCTGTATGCCCCCTTCTACTGTGGTGTGTCGATTCTCATCGCTCTCCGATATGCCAATAAGGATCCTCGATCCTGGCTTCCGCTCCTGCTGGTGCCGCCTCTCTCCATTCTTGCCTATGCACCGCTTCTCCTCTCCATCGAGGGCTCAGGGATCCTTGGCATTGGAATTGTACCTGAAGGGAGTGCAATCACTTCGTTCCTTCTCGTCCATGGCTTCTTCATCGCAATCTTTCTCCTCTATGGCTGGCGCGAGCTCCAAAGGTTCCCATGGCTGCTTGCCATTCCCGTGCTGATGTGGTATGCGGGATATGGGGCTGCAGGGATTGCCATTCTTGCTGCTCTCCTTATCGGTCTCCGGCGTGAATGGAAGGGGGAAGATATCCTGGCAATTGCCGGTCTTCTGGTCATCACCTTCTGTGAACTGATCTACCTGAAGGACGGCATGGGTGTTGACTATTTTCGGATGAATACGGTCTTTAAATTCTATATGGGTGCCTGGGTGATGATGGGGCTTGCAGCGGCTGTCATCGCCGGCCGCTGGCTCTCATCTCTCCAGCTACCGCGCGCGATTCCCTTGCCTCTGAAATTGATATGCATCTCCGGGGTGGTGATCTGCCTCCTCCTGATCCCGGCCTATATACCCCTCACCTATGGATATGGGTCGGGCACCCTTGATGGCGCGGCCTGGCTGGAAGATCGCCATCCCGGTGATGCAGCTGCGATCCGGTATCTCGGTTCTCTTGAAGGCAATCTCCTGATCGTTGAAGCTATTGGAGACGATTACACCTATGCCAGTCGTATATCGTCCTTTACAGGTATTCCAACCATCCTCGGGTGGCCCGGCCATGAGATAGTCTGGAGATCAGATGATGGATGGTACAGTAAACGAATAACAGATGTCAGGGCACTCTATGAGGATCCTGGGAAAAGCCCGGCGCTTCTTGAGGAATATGGTATCACCCATATCGTTGTCGGAGCGTTTGAAGAAGAACACTACCTGGTCACCCTCCCAAAAACCGGTCTCATTCTCCAATTTGATGAGGGAGGTACAGCGGTCTATCAGGTGGTCTGATCGGTCATGCAGACGAACCTTTATCCCCCTTCTCTGTGTAATAATATGGTTACGCCAGCATCGGTTCTTATACCGCTGATGAGTGATGAAGGAGGAGCCAGTCTTCTCCTGAATGAGGTGAGCTATGTCAAAGATGTACCAACAGTTTGAAGTCCCCGAAGAGCTTCAGAACAATGCGCTTGAAGCACTTGAACTTGCACGGGACACCGGAAAGATTAAGAAAGGATCCAATGAAGCAACAAAAGCTATTGAACGCGGTATTGCCCAGCTTGTTCTGATCGGCAGTGACGTAGAGCCCGAAGAGATCGTGATGCATCTTCCGCCGCTCTGCGCAGAGAAGCAGATACCGTTTATTTTCATTAACAAACAGGCCGAGATCGGTGCCGCCTGCGGCCTTGATGTCGGATCAGCTGCTGTTGCAATTGTCAAATCCGGCAAAGGCAAGGATATTGTCGAAGAGCTTGTGAAACAGGTTGAAGCACTGAGAGGCTGAGTCTTCTATGGCTGATAATGGAACGCCGGCAGAAGTCATTGAAGTGATTGGTCTTACAGGGATGCACGGAGAAGCATCCCAGGTGAAGTGCCGTATCCTCGATGGCCCAAACAAGGGGCGGATCATCACCCGGAATACATTCGGGCCGATCCGTGAGGGGGATATCCTCATGCTCCTTGAGACGGAACGTGAAGCAAAGAAGCTCTCGAGGCGGTGAAGCCGATGGTTGAGAAGTATACCTGCAGTTTCTGCGGAGAAGAACTCGAGCCTGGAACCGGCAAACTCTTTGTGCGAAAAGACGGGGCAGTCTTTTATTTCTGCTCTTCCAAGTGCCAGAGCAACTACCGGCTCCGCAGGGTCCCACGCCGTGTCGAGTGGACTGCAATGGGTCGCAAGGCCCGTGGCAAGGAGTGATTCTCCAATGGAGCGCTCCTTTGTGATGGTCAAACCCGATGGCGTCCAGCGCGGACTGGTCGGTGAGATCATCTCCCGCTTTGAGAAGAAAGGTCTGAAACTGGTCGCAGCCCGCTTTGAGGCGCTTCCGGATGATCGTGTCCAGGAACAGTACCGGGAACACCTTGAAAAACCTTTCTTCCCTGGTCTGAAGGCCTATATCACAAGCGGTCCCGTCTTCCTGATGGTCTGGGAAGGAAAAAATGTCGTCCCAATCGTCAGGCTTCTGGTTGGTGCAACCAATCCGGCAGAGGCGCTTCCCGGTACTATCCGTGGCGATTTCGCCATTGATATCGGAAGAAATGTCATCCATGCCTCTGATTCGGATGCATCAGCAGAGCGCGAGATCAAAATCCACTTCAATGACACTGATCTGATCGGATATGCTGCTCTTGCAGAACCGATGATCTACGAATAATACCAAAATCACCTCCACACTCTTATTTTCGAGCCACAATTGGCTTAAGGGAAGAGGATCTACATTTTCCTGATGGTCGATCTGCTGACCTTTGTCCTTCTGTCACTCTCATCGATTGTGATTGTGCTCAATCCACTGGCAGCGACGCTTATCTATGTAAGCCTGACTGATTCAATGGATCGGGCAACAAGGCTGAGGGTGGCATTTGAGGCCAACAGGGTTGCACTTTTCGTCATTCTGACTTTTGCAATTGCCGGGGGGGCTATCCTGCAGCTCTTTGGCATCTCACTTGAGGCATTCCGTGTTGCTGGCGGTATTCTCCTCTTTGGAATCGGTATGGAGATGGTCTATGCAAAGACATCACGCACCAAGATGACTGCCACAGAAAAGTATGAGGGCATTGATGCGGATGATGTCGCCATGATGCCTATTGCAATCCCGATGATAGCTGGTCCGGGAACGATCACAACTGTCATTGTCCTGATGAATGAGGCGGTTGATATCGGTATTGAAGCAATGGGTGCAATACTGATTCTCTGTGTGCTTGTGATTCTGGTGAATTATTATATGATGAAGAATGCTGATCTAATCACAAAATATATCGGGCCGCGGGAGTACCGTGTCATTGGAAGGCTGATGGGTATGATGCTGATCGCAATTGCTGTTCAGTTCGTCATTACCGGACTTCGGCAGGCGTTCCCGATTCTTGTTGGAGGTATATAGATGGTACACATTGACAGTTTTGATCTCTTCTTCCTCTTCATGGGTCTCTGCATGATAATCGGTGCAGTCGTTGTCGGCCTGATGACACTGGGATACCAGATCTCATTTGCTCCGATCGTCCTCTTTGTCATCGCCATGCTGATAGCGATGGTTGCGATCGTTGTTATTCTGAAAGGATATGCCAACCAGACTGGCAAGGGTGAATAGAGTGAAGATCTGTTGTGCCCAGCTCGGCTCAGTTCCGGAGGCACCAGATACAAATCTTGCCCGTGCAGACGATGCCATACGGAGTGCAGTTGCATCAGGTGCTGATCTTGTTCTCTTTCCTGAACAGTATGCAACCGGGTGGGATCCTTCCTCAACAAAGTATGCCGAGGAGAAAGGAGGTCCGATTGAGTCTGCCTGGTGTCAGATGGCTGAAGACCACGGAGTCTGGATCGTTGGGTCGCAGAGGACACAGTCACCGGTTGGTATCCAGAATACCGCCTTCATTGCAGCTCCTGATGGCTCTGTGCATGCACGATATGCAAAGACACATCTCTTCAGATATGCGGGTGAAGATCAACATTTTGTGCCCGGAGATCGGCTCTCGGCCTGCTCCTGCGACGGGCTTATGGTCGGCCTTGCCATCTGCTATGACCTGAGGTTCCCTGAACTCTTCAGGCGGTATGCCGATCTCGGGGTTGAGTGTATGCTGGTTCCGGCAGCATGGCCGTGCAGCAGAATTGATATCTTCACACTTTTTCTGCAGGCCCGTGCAGTTGAGAACCAGTATTATGTTGCAGGTGTCTCCCCCACCGGAACAAACCCAATCGATCACTATTGTGGCAGATCGGCAATTGCTGATCCCCTCGGAAAAACCCTCTGCAGCGCAGGGGGGGATGAGGCGTGTATTGTAGCAGATGTGGATGCTGACTATGTTGCATCAGTCCGGAGACGTTTTCCTTTCCAGGATGATGCACGGTATGATCTCAAGGCCTGATACCCTCTCCTTATTATCTTTCGGCTCGAATCTGTAGATATGCATCGTCTCATCTGTATCCATTGCAAAAAGGAATATCCTCCCGATTCTGTGGTGTATACCTGTTCTGCATGTGGGCATCTCCTTGCGGTGGAGTATGATCTGGATGAGATCTCAATCTCCAGATCTGATCTCTCAAACCGCCCCCTTTCAGTCTGGCGGTACCGGGAGCTGCTCCCGGTTGAAATTCCTCCGGTAACACTCCAGGAAGGAGGGACTCCGCTCTACCATCTGAAAAGGATTGGGGAATCGCTTGGTCTTCCGCATCTCTACGCCAAGCATGAAGGGATGAACCCGACGGGCTCATTTAAAGATCGAGGTATGACCCTTGGGGTTTCAATGGCGCTTCAGCTCAATATGAAGATGGTCGCCTGCGCGAGCACCGGCAATACCTCAGCCAGCCTTGCTGCCTATGCTGCCCGGGCCGGGATCCCGGCAGTAGTCCTCCTACCGGCAGGAAAGGTTGCAATTGGAAAGATTGCACAGGCACTGATGCATGGTGCGCGGGTCATCTCGGTTGCCGGCAATTTTGACCGCACCCTCGAGATGGTTCATGAGCTCTGCATCTCGCATGGGATCTATCTCTTAAATTCTGTAAACCCGTACCGGCTTGAAGGGCAGAAGACCATCGGGTATGAGGTGATCGATCAGCTTGGATCTGTTCCTGACCGGCTCGTCCTCCCGGTTGGCAATGCAGGAAATATCTCTGCGGTGCACAAGGGTCTCACAGAGTGGCAGTCACTCGGCTGGATTGACTCCCTCCCGATGATGACTGGTATCCAGGCAGAAGGGTCAGCCCCGGTTGTCCGGGCGATCAAGGGTGATCTCCCTGTGGTGGTGCCGGATGAAAATCCTGAGACAATAGCAACAGCTATCCGTATAGGTGCTCCCGTGAATGCAGAGAAGGCGCTTCGGGCGATCCGGGAGACCGGAGGCCTTGCCGAATCCGTCAGCGATGCAGAGATCCTCTCAATGCAGAGGGATCTTGCACGGTTGGAGGGGATCGGGGTTGAACCTGCATCTGCGGCATCGGTTGCAGGGATAAAGAAACTGGTAGAGATGGGTGTGATCGATCCGGATGAACGAATCGTATGTGTCGTGACAGGCCACCTGCTGAAAGATCCAGAGACGGTGATTCAACAATGCAGTCCACCAACCGAGATAGATGCCACCTTACCTGCCTTGCTCTCTGCCTTGCAGCTCTGATTCTGGCATCGCCTGCTTTTGCGCAGAATGCTACGTTCTCGATTAATGAGAACGCCAGTAGCTACTCTGCTTCAGTGGAAATAACTGATGCAGATAGCTACCAGTTCACAAAACCCGGGTACCTTGGTGAGGCAGTTCCTATCTCCGTCCGTGAGATACGGGTTATGGGTGTTCATGGCGAGGTCTCCTATGATGAGCAGAGGAATTCTGTGATCACCTTTCCAGAGGGAGATTATATCATCGCATATGAAGGGGATCTGGATGGCAACTCATTCTCTGCTCTCTTCAAAACACCCTATAATGTCACCATCTCTCTGCCGGGAGTCTATTTTGTAGACAACCCGCTGCTTGGATATGTCAGCCAGGGGGGAAGTGTGCTTGTCGGGGAGAACCAGACAACCATCCTCTGGGAGAGTACCCGGTATGCTGAGATCAGGTTTTATGACGAACTACGGCTTTTTATACTCTCTGTATTTGGGACGATCTGGGTTGTATTTATGATCATCCTGCTCTTTGGCTACTATTCGATGAGAGCAGCATCCAGGAGGGAGTAGCCACTCTCTCTTTTTTTGTCTGGATCTTCGCTGATCTGTTGCGGGTTTTCAATAGGGTTCGAGTCAACAATTTGCTAATTTGGGGTTTGAATCATGCACGAGGAACTGTTCACTCTGGCTCAGAATATTCAGGAACCATGGAGGTTCAAATGGATTGAAATCCTGCCTATATGAGATTGGTTTTCGAATGTACCTTGATTGAACCCGGTCACCGAGAGAAAGAACCACAGAGATTGCCACCACCCCGTCCCCGTCCGCAAGTGCTTCGCAATGAGGTTGTACTGGCTGACCGCACATGCAGCGCCGGGAGGAGCGGGAATGCTTCGGGGCTGCCTGAGCAGATAAAACCCGATTCTTTCGAATCGCCTTTCAGGTTGCTCTGATGAGCAAGGTTTTATCACCTCTGTCATCCTGCTCCCTCGCTACCCCGCCCCCCGATACCCGCGCCGCACGTGCTTCAAACTACTCACGCAAAAAAGCGAAGAGGCTTTTGTCTTTTCAGTTTCCCCTCAATCTGTCTCTTTATGATGGGAATTGCGGGAATACTTAAAAAATGCTCATGATGCCATCTGGGGCAACAGGCATACAAGATGAAAATGATGGGTGTTCCCATGCATTTTCATATAAAAGATGGTTAGAGATCGATTCCAAACTTCTCTGCATTTCTATCGGCGATCGCCTGGATTTTTGCAATCTCCTCTTCATTTTTCTTTGGCTTGAAGAGGTGGCGGAACCGTTTTTGGACAGAGAGATATTCTTCGACCGGTTTTCGTTTGACCTTCTTAGCCTTCTTCACAACACCATCGATCATCTCGTAGTTGACCCAGAGTCCTGTCTCAACCGCCAGTTTGCCGACTTCAAGGGTCTTACTCCCCTCAAAACCCCATCCAGTGCAGCAGGGAGCATGCACCTGGATGTAGCAGGCGCCCGGTGTGTTGACTGCTGTTTCGACCTTCTTCATGAGATCGGTCGGGTATGCCATTGTTGCTGTTGCAACATAGGGTGCACCATGGGCAGCAAGGATCGCGGGAACATCCTTCTTCTGATGCTTGTTCCCCATGGAACAGGATCCCGCCGGGCTTGTTGTTGTGCTGGCATCAAAGGGTGTTGCACCGGATCGCTGGATGCCGGTGTTCATGTACGCCTCATTGTCATAGCAGATATAGGTGATATCGTGGTTCCGCTCAAAGGCGCCGGAGAGGCAGAGCATCCCGATATCAACCGTTGCTCCGTCCCCTCCGATGATAATGACCTTCTCCTTCCTTCCCTGTCTTTTAAGTGACGCTTCGACTCCGGAGGCAACCGCACTTGCATTCTCAAAGAGCGAATGAATCCATGGAACCTTCCAGGCAGTCTCAGGGTAGGGTGTCGAGAAGACCTCAAGGCAGCCGGTTGGTGAGACGACGATGGTGTTTTCACCTGCCCCTTTCAGGATCATCCTGACTGCACTTGCTGCTCCGCACCCTCCACAGGCACGGTGGCCGCACTCGAACAGCTCTAATGTTTTATCAACCATTTACAACAACTCCTCGCGCAGTCCATAGAACATATCGCCTGATCCCTTCTCGGCAAGATCCACGATTGCTTTGATATCCTTCTTCCGGATGTCCCGTCCTCCGAGGCCGAGGATGTAATCGTAGACATCGATTGATGAGCCATAGAGTGCGTCTTTTACCTCAAGTGCAACTGCACCTTTTGATCCAAGAGAGACATTCTTGTCAAGTACAGCAACGGTTTTGATATGGGAGAGAGCGCTTGCAATCTCCTCGTCAGGGAATGGCCTGTAGCAGCGGATCTTCAGGAGCCCGACTTTTTTGCCGTCAGCCCGCATCTCGTCGATTGCGTCCTTGACGGTTCCGCAGATTGAGCCCATCGCAATGATGGCTGTCTCTGCATCTTCAAGCTTGTACCCCTCGATGAGTCCGGAATAATCTCTTCCGAACTGTTCGCCAAAGAGGGCGCCATATTTCCGGATCGCCTCTTTTGTACGGAGCATCGCCCGCTGGTTTTCGTACCTGAATTCAAGGTAGTAATCCGGCGTTGCGTACATTCCAAACGATATCGGGTCCTTTGCATCGAGTTTCTGGTATGGGTTGAATGCCGGGAGGTAGGCATCGACCTCTTCCTGGGAAGGCATGTCAACCGGCTCGTAGGTGTGGGTAAGGATAAACCCATCGAAACAGACGAAGGCCGGGAGGAGGATGTCGTGGTCCTCACAGACTCTGTATGCCAGGATGTGGAGATCAAGTGCCTCCTGGTTGTCTTCTGCATAGAATTGGATCCAGCCTGAATCACGGAGTGCGATTGAGTCCTGTTGATCATTCCAGATTGAGAGTGGGGCGCTCATTGCGCGGTTTGCAATCGTCATCACGATCGGAAGGCGCATCCCTGCAACATTGAAACAGACCTCAAACATCAGGGCAAGTCCCTGTGAGGTGGTTGCCGAGTAGGTGCGCGATCCCGCAGCAGATGCACCCAGGCAGGCAGAGAGTGCTGAGAACTCACTCTCGACACAGATGTATTCCGACTGCAGGCGGCAGTCTGCAACCATCTGGGCGAGCGCCTCGACGATATGGGTCTGGGGAGTGATTGGGTATGCGGCGATCACTTCCGGACGGCAGAGCCTTGTTGCCTCGGCAACTGCGTGTGATCCCTCAAGTATCTCTTTCATTATTTCTCCTCCTTTTCCATCTTGATCGCATCTCCTGGACACTCTTCTGCACAGAGGCCGCAGCCTTTGCAGTAGTCGAGATCTGGAATATACTCTTTTTCTCCCTTCACTTCGATACAGCCTTCAGGACAGATCAGCGAACAGATCCCGCACCCGGTACACGTATCCTTCTCAAAGATCGGGTAGAAGACCCGCCATGAACCTGTTCGATTGTCACGGCCTTTGCCGGGCCGGGCAGTGCATCCGATATTGAGCGGCATTATGCGCTGCCTCCTTTAATCATCTCATATGCCCTTTGCGAGGCCTTGATATTCGTGTCGGCGAGCTTGCCTTCGAATCGTCCGCGAAGTGCGTCTTCCAGTGCGGAAAACTCAATCTCACCGGTTGCTGCGGCAAAAGCACCCATCAGAGCGGTGTTTGTGATCGGAAGCCCGATCTCTTCGAGTGCGATTTTGGTTGCATCGATTGTAATGATCGAAACACCCTCAGGAGCAGAATAGCCGCCGGTTTTTTCCGTATTGATAATGGCAATTCCTCCCGGTTTCATTCCTGCAAAGACATTGATGTCCGCAATCAGCGTGCTGTCCTGCACGATGATGTAGTCAGGTTCGTACACCTGGCTTCGGAGCCGGATCTTCTCGTCACTAAACCGAACAAACGCCTGCACCGGAGCGCCACGTCGTTCGACACCAAAAGCAGGAAAAGCCTGGGCAAAGACTCCGCCCTGAAATGCGGCAACTGCGATGAGTTCTGCCGCGGTGACGGAGCCCTGTCCTCCTCTTCCATGGATGCGTAATTCTCTCAAGAAAAACCCCATATAATCTTACACGATTAATCATATATAATTACGGCATGGGGGATTCAAAATCGGTGAATGACTTTTCAGATCATATCAAAAATGACCGGGATTCCAAGAATCTCTCTATTTCCTCCGGCAATATCCCGTGCAATCATTGAGAGGCCGCGTGCTGCTGCCCATTCGTCATAGATGGCAATTTCACGTCCAATGAGGGATTGCACCTCGTCTGCAATGACGGGGGCGCAGGATCCTGCAAGTGCCACCCGGGCATCTTTTGCAAGGAGGAGCATGGATGCAATCTCCATTGCAGCAAAGAGTGCGACAGTCTTCATCTGAAGATCTTCCGGCATGGTAGAGCTGACCCCCGCCTGCATGAAAGCCTCGTTTGCGGTCTGCTGGTGGCTATCGATCCGCCGTATTGCATCGACATCAAGTGCGCCGTGCCTGGTTCCCGGTGCAAAGATGCAGGCATCGAATGCCCCGATAATTCTCCCCTCTCTCACAAGGAGGGTGACGGTATTGGAACTGGTATCGGAAACGACGAAGGTATCCCCCAGATCATGTGAAACAAGGTAGGCGATCCCGATCTTCTCAGGACTCGTCTGATGTGAATATATTTTGAATCTTGGATCGGTATCTGATCCACGGTGAATCCCAGGTATTGCAACTGCCGGGATGCCGGATCCCGCGACCTCGTCAAAGACCTTCGTGCCTCCGCCGACATGCTCGCCTGCTCCCTCCCGGGTTACAATACCGCGGTTTGTGAGTCTTTGAACCGGGGTGATCGCGGTGAAATTATCCCCCATCGAGTAGCAGAGCGCGATCCCCTCTATCTCGTCAAGGGGGGAGAGCCGTGTGAGATCATGGATCCTAAAGGATCTCGCCTCACTCCGGCTCATTTTAAACTCGGCGGTCTCAGATGCAAACCGGATTGCTGTTGTTCCGTGATCGATGCCGATGAACATACCGGTACTTAATTGTCTACCTAACCTATTAGTGTATAATGTTCAGTGTCGTGACCGGTGGTGCCGGATTTATCGGATCTCATCTTGTTGATGCGCTGGTTGAGCGGGGAGATCGTGTATGTGTGATCGATTCGCTCTCAGCAGGGAGCCGTGAGCATATCAAAGGGCATATCGATTCGGGAAAGGTTGAGTTGATCGAAGCCGATCTCCTCTCGGATGTCTGGCAGGGTTCGTGCAGGGGAGCAGACCGGATCTTTCACCTTGCCGCCGATCCCGATGTACGGGGGAGTGCAGCACATCCGTTCTCAGTATATGAGAATAATGTCACTGCCACTATCCGCGTCCTTGAGGCGATGCGGGAGCACCAGATACCTGAGATCGTCTTCACCTCCACATCAACTGTCTATGGCGAGGCATCGGTGATCCCAACACCTGAGGAATATTCGCCGATGGTGCCGATCTCGGTCTATGGTGCAAGCAAGCTCGCGTCTGAAGCGATGATCTCGTCGTACTGTCACACCTACCAGATGAAAGGATCGGTCTTCCGGTTTGCTAATATCATTGGTCCCCGGAGCAACCACGGGGTGATCTTTGACTTTATCAGGA
Source organism: Methanocalculus sp. MC3 (assembly GCF_054767395.1). Classification (NCBI taxonomy): domain Archaea; kingdom Methanobacteriati; phylum Methanobacteriota; class Methanomicrobia; order Methanomicrobiales; family Methanocalculaceae; genus Methanocalculus; species Methanocalculus sp. MC3. Next base: position 31,641 of record NZ_BAABMP010000005.1, on the reverse strand, counting down.
AACTCAAGAGTAACCCGGAGCAGCTTGAGATCCTGGGTGACGGAACCCAGACCAAATCTTATCTCTCGGTTGCTGCCTGCGTTGAGGGGATGATCTATGCCTCAGAGCATGGCCCCAATCTGTATAATATCTATAATATCGGATCTGATGACTGGATCGATGTCGTCTCGATTGCAGAGATCGTTGTATCCGAGATGGGGCTTACTGATGTCGAATTCGCCTTCACCGGAGGGGATCGAGGCTGGGTCGGAGATGTCCCGAAGATGCTCCTCTCTGTTGAGAGGATTCAGGGGCTTGGATGGAAGCCGGGTATTGGATCTGAGAGGAGTGTCCGTGAGGCGGTGCGGGCGGGGTTATCAGAATTGTGATCGTATCGGTGACTTTGATTTGTTGTGATCGTATGGGGACAGACACAAAGGAAGGGATGGAGAGGTGAACATAAGAGAAGAGATCAACAGATTTGCAGAATGTGATGCCGTCATTATTTCACATCATGCACGAGTCAGGATGTTTGAGAGGAATATTTCAACTGATGATCTTCAATCAATTATTCGGGGTGGGGAGATCATTGAGTCATATCCCGATGACGATCCATGTCCTGCTGTACTCATGCTTGGTTTTATACGTGAAGACGCATATCATCTAGTACTTGGGATTTGTGAAGATCATCTCCGGGTTATTACAACATACAATCCGGATGAAGGGTTCTGGATAGATGCACGAACAAGGAGGAGAGAAGGTTGATTCCAGAGAGATGCACGTTTTGTAAAGGAACTCTGCATGAGGGAAAGACTGAGTTTATTGCCAGAGTAGCGGATGAGATCATCGTTATCAGGGATGTCCCGGCATGTATCTGTGATCGCTGTGGTGAAGCGTACTATACCATTGAGATCTCGAAAAAGATTGATCTGGTGATGAAGGATGTGCATAATGGCCGGCTCTGTTGCAGACCTCTTGCAGCAGGTGAAGTTGAACTGACTGGTTAGTAATCTGATCCACGAAGCGATCAATCCCTATCTGGATTAATGCACGATCTCTTGGTATGGTGGACGAGAGATATATGATATCAGAATACGCTGGAGGCTGAAGAAGATACAATGTCCGAATACATGCTCTCAATTACTATCAGGAAACTTGATGAAGGGGGATACCTGGCAACAAGTGACACTATTCAGGGTCTTATTGCTCAGGGTAGAACAATCAGTGAAACTATGGAGATCGCCCAGGATGTCGCCCGTAAACTGATAGAATCATATCTTGAACATGGCGATCCCCTGCCGGAGCATCTTGTTTCTTCAACAAAATTAATTAAAAATGTCAAGATTCCTGCCTCCCCTCATTTTTTGTGAACAATAGTATCCCTCTTTTTCCGCCTCATCTGCTCAACTGCGGCGATCAGGATGACGCCAGTCGTACACGCGATGAGAACCTCCGGGGTGAATCCCCCCGCCTCCCCAATCCGCTCAAATAATGTCCGGGTTGATCCGAGCATAAGACCGGTCAGGAAGGCGAGCAGAACAGCAGTGTAGTGGTCAAGGAGGTACCGGAGCGCCCGGGAGAAGAGAAGGATGCCGATTGCCCCTCCTGCAATGAACGCGATGATCTCAGGGATGGAGACGTCTTTGAGTGCCTGAAGCATATACTCGTACTGCCCGAGGATGAGGGTGAGGTATGCGCCCGATATTCCAGGGAGGATCATCGCACAGAGGGCGATCATACCGGTTAGAAAGATCATCGGGAGAGAGTGGCCAAATGATCCTGCGGGGATGCTTCCGATCATGTATCCGACTAAAAGGCCTGCACCAATGAAGATGATGGCACTTTTTCTGGCAGACTCGATCTGGATGGCGATCACAACGGCAGATGCTAGGATGATCCCAAGAAAGAGTCCGAATGCCTCGCCAGGCCAGGTCTCAAGGATATGCAGGATCGCCCATGACATCAGGAGGGCGGCGGTGCCGATCCCGGCAAGCAGGATGATCAAGAAAAGGGGATCGGCTGCCTGTACATCATCTTTGAACCCCTGAATGTCTCCCCTTAGAAGCCGGATCGCGGTATGCGGGCGCACAGCGGCTATTGCATGGACGAGCCGCCCGTAAATGCCGGTGATAAACGCCATGGTGCCTCCGGAGACACCGGGTACGATGTCGGATCCGCCCATGATGAGGCCGCGGAGAAAGATTCCGGCAGCTTCACGGAATGAGATGTCAGGTTTCACAGAGTAGATCATGTGCGCTCAAGAGACTATTAATGATACTCCCGGCAGATCTAGTAATGATGCATCTGGAGGAAGTAGAGGGAATGAAGAGGAAATGCCTCCTTATCCTTGGGGATGGGATGGCAGATGAGCCGATTGAAGCACTCGGCGGGCTGAGCCCGCTTGAGTATGCTTCTACCCCGAACATGGATGCCATTGCCCGGAATGGCCGGATGGGCCTGCTGGAAACGGTACCTCCGGGTTTTGAACCAGGATCAGATGTTGCAAATCTCTCTGTCCTCGGCTATGATCCGGCCCTCTACTATACCGGGCGCGGTCCGCTGGAGGCGGCCTCGATGGGTGTTGCGCTTGCAGCAGGCGATATCGCATACCGTTGCAACCTGGTGACGATCCGGGACGGGGTGATGGAGGATTTCTCTGCCGGTCATATCTCTAGTTCCGAGGGAAAAGAGCTCTTTGCCTCGCTTCAGAAGGAACTTGATGGCGTAACTCTCTATCCGGGGATCAGCTACAGAAACCTGCTCGTCTTTCATCATGGGAGCGGGGCATCCTCCACCCCTCCGCATGATATCGTCGGGCAGCCGATCGATTCCTATCTGCCGACAGGAGCAGACGCGGATATCCTGCGTCATTGTATGGAGGTCTCGGCAGAGGTCTTTGCCGGCCACCCGGTGAATCTGAAACGAATTGAGAAAGGACAATCTCCTGCAACCTCCATCTGGCCGTGGAGCGGGGGGCAGACTCCGAAAATTCCGTCATTTGAAGAACAGTACGGGAGATCCGGCGGGATGATCTCAGCAGTCGATCTCCTCTTTGGAATTGCGACAATTGCCCGCATGGAGGTGATCAAGGTTCCCGGAGCAACCGGATATCTCGATACCGACTATGAGGCCAAGATCCGGTATGCACTGGACGCGCTGAAGCGGCTTGACTTCGTGTACGTGCATGTCGAGGCACCTGATGAAGCCGGGCATCTTGGGAGCCTTGAAGAGAAGGTGAAGGCGATCGAGCGGCTGGATGAAGTAATTGGTATCGCGCTTGCAGAATTTGATGGCATCATTGCCGTGCTCCCCGATCATCCGACTCCGCTTCGCGTAAAGACGCACACCTCTGATCCGGTTCCCTTTGCGGTCCTTGGAAAAGGGCAGGATGAGTGCGGGAGCTATTCGGAGCGGGAAGCTGAAAAGGGCTCATACGGGTTGATCAGGGGGCCGGAACTCCTGCCTCTTCTCTTTTCAGAATAGGTGGCATCAGATCCCTGCGTCATCATCCGGGATGTCAGCGGGGGTAACTCTCATCATCTGCCACTTTTCTATGTGCGTTTGGATGGGATGGTTCTTCCGCAAACCATATTCCTCCGTGAGGGGATAGTGATTGTATGGGTACACACAGGCAGATGACGATCGGCATCACGATCAACCTGGATAATTACGAGAATATCAGGTTTGATGTGGCCGGTGAGGTGGAGTCGGACGAGGATGCCACAGAACTCATCGCATTTCTGGATGGTGTGCTCTCCGGTATCGGGCGTGATGATGAGGTGACGAGAGAGCGTGTCGATCATTATCGGAGCCGGGTCTTTGGCTCTCGTCTCCGGGATGAGCCTCCATCAGAGGAGCTTGTGGTAGGTATAGCCTCCTGTCCGGTTCCCGGGGATGAATCATATAGTGAGGAGGAGCCGGATCGCGATCTCTCCGGGGTGGATACCCCTGACCCGCAACCCAGTTCACCTGATTATCCGCCTCTGGAAGAGCCGGACTCCGGGGAGAATCCGGAGATTGGGACGGCTTTGCCTCCTGAAGATAATGCCTCTCCTGTTGAACCGGAGTCCGTCCCGGAGGCTGCCTCTCCTGTTGATCCTGTCCCGGCACCAGCAGCAGAGAGTGCTGCTCCTCCTGCAAGCACAGCATCTCAGGCCGCCCAGCCATTTGTCTGTGAAGCCTGCGGCGCGGAGGTGAACAAGGTCCAGCATGATGTAAGCCATCTCTTTATGAACAAGACCCTCTGTAAGGCGTGCATGAACCGGTCGTGACCGGGAGTTGGTGTAGTGACGAAGAAGCTGCTGATGTGGGATGAGACCCTTTTCCGGGATCTGACAGTCTTTGAGATCGATTTTGTTCCTGACGAGTTCCGGTTCCGGGAAGAGCAGCTTTCTGCTCTCTCATTTCAGATCCAACCAGCACTTCGCGGGGGCCGGCCGCTCAACTCCCTCTGCCGCGGCCCTCCCGGAACCGGGAAGACGACATCGATCCGGAAACTCTTCGAGGAGATTGAGGAGAATACAAAAAAGATTGCCTGTGTCCATGTAAATTGCAAGATTGACAATACCCGGTATGCGATCCTTGCCAAGGTCTACAAGCGGCTTGCCGGCCACCAGCCGCAGCCGACCGGAACCAGCTTCAAGCAGGTCTATGATGCAGTCTGCCGCCTCCTCCAGAAAGAGGATCTGACGCTGATTATCTGCCTGGATGATGCAAACTACCTGCTCTATGAAAATGAGATAAATAATGTCCTCTATCCTCTGCTCCGTGCGCATGAGGAGTATGAGTCAGTCCGGGTGGGAGTGATCGTGGTCTTCTCGGATATGGATGTCGATTTCAAGAAAGTCTTTGAGATCCGCGTTGCCTCCGTCCTCAGGCCGACCGAGGTCTTCTTCTCTCCCTACTCTGCCTCGGAAGTAGAAGAGATTCTCAGGATGCGGGTGGGTCAGGGGTTTTATCCTGGTGTCCTGTCAGAGGAGATGCTCCAGCTTGTTGTTGACCAGACGATGCGGGGCGGAGATCTCCGTGTTGGGATCGATCTTCTGAAACGGGCCGGGCTCCTTGCAGAGCGGGATGCGCGCCGTTCTGTCTGCCGTGATGATATATGCCGTGCCTATGAGGTCTCAGAACGGTTCCATCTCGTCTCCCTCATCCGGTCGCTCCGGGATGATGAAAAAGCCGTTCTCGGCGTGATCGCTTCAATGTCAGAGGGCGGGTTGGAGATGTCCGCCGGGGAGGTACATACCCGGGTGAAAGAGGAGATGGGAATTGGCTATACCCGGTATTATGAGATCGTTCAGAAACTCGATACGATCAGGCTGATCAATCTGGATTATAGAGCCGGTCGCGGCCGGACCCGGGAGATTGGCCTTCGGTTTGCACCTGGCATGGTGCTTGCAGAGCTTGGGTAGTTTTCAGATAATTTGGCAACTCTTATCTATTCTCCCTCACTCATAATTGATGCCAGAGGGATTGTATGGTTAGTGTAAATGAACTTGGATTGGATCTTTTTGAAGAGCTTGTAGAAATTTCAGATCTCCTGAATGTCGCGTACCACGAACTTGATAATGGTTCACGGATCGTCGACTGCGGTGTTTCGGTTCCGGGCGGGTATGGTGCCGGTGAATATTTCACCCGTATCTGCATGGGCGGACTCGGCGAGGTCTCCTATCGCATGGGTGAGATCGGTTCCTTCCCCCAGCCCTTCATCGATATCAACACGGATTTCCCCGCGATCTCCTGTCTTGGCGCACAGAAGGCTGGCTGGACGATCAAATCTGGGAACTACTTCGCAATGGGGAGCGGCCCCGCCCGTGCTCTCTCACTGAAGCCGAAGCACACCTATGAAGTGATTGAATACGAGGATGAATTTGATGTCGCAGTCATCTGCCTTGAGTCGGACATCCTGCCAAATGGCGAAGTGATGGAGAAGATTGCAGAGGGCTGCAATGTCGAAGTTGAGAATGTTGCAGCTGTTGTTGCTCCGACCTCCTCGATGGTTGGCTCGATTCAGGTCGCCGGCCGCTGTGTCGAGACCGCGGTGTACAAGCTGAATGAACTTGGCTTTGACACAAAGAAGATCATCTCCGGTTTTGGAACCGCTCCGATCCCGCCTGTACGCGGCCCGAAGCTTGCGATGGGTGTTACAAACGATGCCACCATCTACCACGGACGGATCTGCCTGACGATGAATGCGCCCGAGATCAAAGACTATCTCGAAAAGATCCCAAGCAACACATCAAAGGGATATGGCAAGCCATTCAACGAGATCTTCAAGGAAGCAAACTACGACTTCTACCAGATCGACACCTCGCTCTTCTCACCCGCAGAAGTAGTGATTAACGAGCTTTCCGAGGGTGTAGTCTACCACGTGGGCAAGGTAAACCCTGAAGTAACCTTGAAATCGTTTGGATTACTCTGAAGTGGATTATCTGGTAATGAGGGGGGTTTTCCTCCCCTTTCTACCTGTTTATCATCATGTATTGTTCAGATGGACGTTCTCAACGAGTGCATCTGATCGGCAGGCTTTAATTCGGGAAAAGGCAATATATTCAGGAATCACAGGGCTTGTGGTCTAGCTGGTTATGACGTCGCCCTTACACGGCGAAGATCTCCGGTTCGAATCCGGACAGGCCCATCTTTTTTGAGCTTCGTTTTGTAATTCGGGGTTCGTATGAGTTCCAATTAGTACGGTCGCATACTGAGCATTCGTTTTAAGCGCATTTATCGCATTATCGAAGAATCGGGAGGCATTAATGCCTTCCTTCTTGATGAAATCATAATGATCGGGATCGATCGTTAGAGTGATCTGTTTTCTTTTCCGCTCTGGGAGAGGGTATTTTTCCGATTTAGCCTTAGAATTCATTTCCTTTTCTTATGTACGTACACATACGTATGTATACATATACGTATGCGAGGATCTGTTGAGATATAAGGAGCCCATCAAAACAACACCCCTCCTGATTTGATGGGATGAAATTCTGGGTCATTTGTTCCGTCAGATCTCCATAATGGGCCCTGAATATATCACTCAACTGCTCAATATCCCTGCCCTTGTCTTGAACAGCGATACGGTTCCACTGCCAGATTACCCAAAAACCCATTGAAAAGACAAAGCTATCGCTCTCTTTATTCCCCTCTCACCAAGGGGTTTGCCTCTTCTGACTGCAGGAATCAGTCCTCAGAATAACGTACTCAGGTGTGTCGGGTTCTTCACCCCGGCACGCAACCCCGTCAGGAGGAGCATTTGATAAACAACAAAGTTGAGGATTATATAGAGTTCCCGGCTTTCATGCTGAATCCTCCTGAGGTGAAAGGTAACTGATGCCTTCATCCGGGCATGTACCCGTTCACACTCACCACGGCTTCGCATGATTGCTGAGAATTCAGGGTCGAGAAGATTCTTGTTTCGGAAATGCATCCCGACCTGTTCCACTCTTCCGTTCTGGAAGAGGAATCTCAACTGTTGAGCCAGGGGAGCGTGGATATCTCCCCCTGCTCTCCAGAGCTTGTTGACCCAGTGTCTGATTCTCTCAACATTTCCTTCATTCTGGAGAACTGCTCCCTCCCGGATATCGATACAGGGTCGGGCATTCAGATGATACCAAACCTGAGCATGTGCTTCAAATGAGTCATATCCTGCATCAAGCAGCACATTGATGAGCCGTGGATTCAATGTCTTCACCCGTTTAAGAAGAGGTAGAAGATGAGATGGATCAGCATCGGTTCCATACGAATAGACCATTGCAAGAGGGTATGGTCCCAGATGGAAGATATGCGCTTTATCCATCTTCACCGAGTAGTGCGGATGAAACGGAGCATATTTGTCGTACCGGGAAGCTTCAATCGGAGTTGAATCAATGATACCTACCATCTCATTCTGTGCCCAGAGAAGGATTGCCTCGCCGACAAGGTGCATGAGCCGTTTCATCCCCTTGACTCCGAGACGGTATTTCACGAAGTAGTGGAGTGTTGCTGAATTGGGTATGATGTACCCATCTTCGCCCAACTCTGCCCCAAGATGAAAACAATCCTCGTCTGTCAGGAGAAGAATTGTCCGGGCATAGGATTGTTTCCTGAAACACTTGATGATAAGGAGTTTCAGCAGGAGATGAACCGGATAACGGAATCTGGTGCTTCCTGTGGGGTAGTATTCTCGTTCAATGGTCTGTGCAATTGTGTGCAGATGCGATGAACTCAGGAATTCTGAGATAGAGGTTCCCTGTTCAATCTCTTTAATTCGACCTGCTTTTTCCGAGAACTCAATGCTGGAGTCCATGAGCCAGTCGTACGCTGAGTATATAAACCTGACTGAAAACCCCTCTTAGGGGCGCAAAAAAGGTGAGAAGACCAGGAAAAATGAGGGAAATAACGTATAAATTGATGGGATTTTTCAGAGGAGCGCAGAATGACGGAAAAATGGGGAGGTTTTATAAGTCAGATCGGTGGTTTGATGGGCTCATAAGGAGATTACTCTGCACTCAATGGAGATGATTTGAGGGTATGTTGCCTGGATGATACATGAATTGGATTTATCGGTTTTAAGAGTTTTATGGTGTAAAACAGGAGGAAATCGGCAATTTTTCCGAATCTGATCCAGAGAGATTTTGGGATTTGGGAAAGAATATGTTTTTGGGATGATTACCTATGTTCCTTAAACCACGCCACTGTCTCTCGCAATCCCTCTTCAAGCGTATACTCCGGGTTGTAGCCAAACGCCGCCTTCGCCCGTGAGATGTCGGCGAGTGAGTCCCTGATATCCCCCTCCCGCGATGGCTCGTAGATGATTGGTTGATTGCTGCCCGTGATCTCCATCAGGGTTTCTGCCAGTTCATTAAGGCTGATCCTTCTTTCGCAGGCGATGTTGTAGACGCCGGTTGCATCACTCTCCATTGCTTTTCTGTTTGCCTGGACAACGTCCGCAATGTACGTGAAGTCGCGTGTCTGCTCTCCATCGCCGTAGATGGTCGGGCTTTCGTTCTTCAGGAGTCGTGTAATGAACTTCGGGATAACCGCGGCATATTCAGAGGCGGGATCCTGCCGCGTACCAAAAACATTGAAGTACCTGAGGAAGACCGTCTGGATGCCGTAGAGTTCGGTGAAGACTTTTCCATAATACTCGTCAGTCAGTTTTGTGACGGCATAGGGGGAGAGTGGGTTTGGCGGCATGGTCTCAACTTTTGGGAGAATGGGGGTGTCGCCGTAGACAGATGAAGATGAGGCGGCGACGACTTTCCGGACGCCGTTCTCTTTTGCTGCAACGAGGAGCTGGAGGGTTCCGGTGATGTTGGCTTCGTTTGTGGTGATTGGATCTTTTACCGAACGGGGGACTGATGGGATCGCTGCCTGGTGGAAGATGCCGTCAATGTCTTGTGTAATCTCATGCATCAGGTCTGGATCGGTGATACTTCCGTTGATGATGGTGACGTTTTGGTGGTTTGTAAGATGGTTGATATTCTCCTGCCTGCCGGTGGCGAGGTTATCGATGATGGTGATCTCATGTCTGTCTGCGAGATGATCGGCGAGGTTTGATCCGATGAAGCCGGCACCGCCGGTGATGAGGTAGCGCATGGATATTCTGTTGATCGGGGTGGATGATGAGGGTTGCTTTTTGGATGGGTTTTATTTCTTCAGGGTGCTCTGCCTGGCTGTTTGCTCATACTTCAAATGTGCCCATATCTTCGGTGTGCCCTCTCGATAGACATGATATGAGTGATATAGACGATTTTCTTATCCGGATCGATTGTATAGATCACGGTGAATGAACGTGCGATATGGAGGCGGTACGATTCCCGTTTCTTATGTGTATGGAGTTTTTCTTTATCTCCATCCTGACCGGGATATGGATTATCCTGTAAGATTTTGAGCTTGTCTTTGATAATTCGTTGATCTTTGATATCGAGCGAATTAAGGAATTCAAACCCTCGTTTGTCCACCATGAGGTGGAATGTCACAGATCTAACTCCACGAAATCGTTACGAGCCATGACTTCTTCGATATCATCTGTGAGGCGCTGTTTTTTTATTCTATCCACCAGCCTCGCGAGTGTCTCATCTAGCGTCTCGTCGGTGAGTCTTAGATCTAAAATCTCGTTATAGGTCTTTTTTGAAACGGGAATATTTTCCGTAGCCGACATTAAATCTAATATATGCTGATCATAAATATAATTTTTTTCACACGAGTGTCGAGAAAAAGGGAGCCCATCAAAACAACACCCCTCCTGATTTGATGGGATGAAATTCTGGGTCATTTATTCCGTCAGATCTCCATAATGAGCCCTGAATATATCATTCAACTGCTCAATATCCCTGCCCTTGTCTTGAACAGCGATACGGTTCCACTGCCAGATTACCCAAAAACCCATTGAAAAGACAAAGCTATCGCTCTCTTTATTCCCCTCTCACCAAGGGGTTTGCCTCTTCTGACTGCAGGAATCAGTCCTCAGAATAACGTACTCAGGTGTGTCGGGTTCTTCACCCCGGCACGCAACCCCGTCAGGAGGAGCATTTGATAAACAACAAAGTTGAGGATTATATAGAGTTCCCGGCTTTCATGCTGAATCCTCCTGAGGTGAAAGGTAACTGATGCCTTCATCCGGGCATGTACCCGTTCACACTCACCACGGCTTCGCATGATTGCTGAGAATTCAGGGTCGAGAAGATTCTTGTTTCGGAAATGCATCCCGACCTGTTCCACTCTTCCGTTCTGGAAGAGGAATCTCAACTGTTGAGCCAGGGGAGCGTGGATATCTCCCCCTGCTCTCCAGAGCTTGTTGACCCAGTGTCTGATTCTCTCAACATTTCCTTCATTCTGGAGAACTGCTCCCTCCCGGATATCGATACAGGGTCGGGCATTCAGATGATACCAAACCTGAGCATGTGCTTCAAATGAGTCATATCCTGCATCAAGCAGCACATTGATGAGCCGTGGATTCAATGTCTTCACCCGTTTAAGAAGAGGTAGAAGATGAGATGGATCAGCATCGGTTCCATACGAATAGACCATTGCAAGAGGGTATGGTCCCAGATGGAAGATATGCGCTTTATCCATCTTCACCGAGTAGTGCGGATGAAACGGAGCATATTTGTCGTACCGGGAAGCTTCAATCGGAGTTGAATCAATGATACCTACCATCTCATTCTGTGCCCAGAGAAGGATTGCCTCGCCGACAAGGTGCATGAGCCGTTTCATCCCCTTGACTCCGAGACGGTATTTCACGAAGTAGTGGAGTGTTGCTGAATTGGGTATGATGTACCCATCTTCGCCCAACTCTGCCCCAAGATGAAAACAATCCTCGTCTGTCAGGAGAAGAATTGTCCGGGCATAGGATTGTTTCCTGAAACACTTGATGATAAGGAGTTTCAGCAGGAGATGAACCGGATAACGGAATCTGGTGCTTCCTGTGGGGTAGTATTCTCGTTCAATGGTCTGTGCAATTGTGTGCAGATGCGATGAACTCAGGAATTCTGAGATAGAGGTTCCCTGTTCAATCTCTTTAATTCGACCTGCTTTTTCCGAGAACTCAATGCTGGAGTCCATGAGCCAGTCGTACGCTGAGTATATAAACCTGACTGAAAACCCCTCTTAGGGGCGCAAAAAAGGTGAGAAGACCAGGAAAAATGAGGGAAATAACGTATAAATTGATGGGATTTTTCAGAGGAGCGCAGAATGACGGAAAAATGGGGAGGTTTTATAAGTCAGATCGGTGGTTTGATGGGCTCAAAAGTCACTCTCGTCAATTTCTGTCACTCATGTTCTCGATATAAGGGTTGTATTCTCCCTTTGGTTATGGAATTTTGTCATTTCTGCCCACCCCCAAGGGGATACCCCACTATATCCTTCAGGTCTCTGGTACTTGCAATCTTAAGGGTCGCCGCGCATGTCAATACACTGCCTGAGCCAGAGTTCGGTGCAGATGATCCGCCAGAGCTCGCCTGAATAGGATGAACGTCCCTCGACGAAGTCACGGTAGCTTGCAAGTACCTCATCTGCATTCCAGTAGGGGCGTGATATGAATGAGGGGGAGGTGAGGAGCTTTAGGATTTCGGGTTGCATTGCCTCTCTCATCCAGACCTCCTCCGGTGTTGAGAAGCCGCGCTTGTCCATCCGGCACCTGATCGCCTCAGGCAGGAGTCCTTTTGTTGCCTTTCTCAGAATATATTATTTTGTAACCTAAGTTTGCCACTTTGGCTTCGGCCACCAAATGGGAGCATCCACTATCGTGATCTTATTTTTCCAGAATTTCATCGAGAAACTGTATTTGACAGTTGACGATTTTCCCATCAATATTTCATGTAACTGCCCAATTATGCCGTAAAACCATCGTGTTAATGGCATCAAAATTGGAGTGAATGAACCTTTTTGTCTTCCTCATCCACGAATCAACCGTAACTGTCAAATTCAATAGCGCCGTTTTGATGAATTTTGTTGATGTATGCTTCAGTTCCGGGATCTCAAATCGGATCAGGGAGACAAACAACTGTGCAATAAACCCAATGATTAGAGCGCCATAAATGCTATTATCAGTCCATACGCGCAATGGTTTGATCTCGATCTCGTTCTTGAGTGAGTTGAATATCTTCTCGATCGAGTCCTTTTTTCGATAGGTCTGGAGAGCTTCAGTAAGTGTCAAATTCTTACTCGATTTCAGGCAGAAGAATCCCTCTCTCCCAGTGATGAACTTCTCTTCAAGAAGCCTGACAGCATCATCTTCAGAGAGTTCAATCAACTTTGTCTGGATGGAGTAGTCCACATCCACAAGAAGATTGTTTATCCGGAATCGTTTCGGAAGAGCCTTATTCTTGTCAATACTCTCCTGAATGGCCTCTGCTTCTTTTATCTCCCGAACGACTTTTCTGGCTCTGGATTCCAGTTGCTCTTTCTGCAGCTTTTCTGAGAAGTAGAGATAGTTCGTACTGTTTGGCTTCTCGATTTTAATCCCGCGGATTCCTGATTCCTCATCAACCATCTGAGGATTATATGTCTCGAATTCAGCGATTATCTTGTCGTCGCTTTTGTTGAGCTTCTTTCCGGTGATGTACTGGAGATTATCTGCCCGGATCATCTGGGTATTGGTGACACTGTTCGCTCCTTTGTCAAATATTACCAGAGATCCCTCTTTGAGCCGGTTGCTTGACTGGCGATACGTCTTCTTGAAATGGGTCTGATCATTGAGATTGCCGGGTTCAATTGTCATCCCAATTGGGATATTGATTGGGTCGGCAAGTTCAGTGATACCAACGGTGATCTGTTTTTTATCTGGCCGATGATCCCGGCTGTATCCATACTTTCCAAGCCGGGCTTCAGTGCCATGAAGGACTATGCTGGTCCAGTCCATGTTGATGTTGGTATGCTCAAAATCGTATCTCAAAAACAGGACATCCTGGATGTCGGAGATGATTTCATCCCGGTTGGTACCAAGGGTTTCAAGGACACGGTAGAGTGTTCTTTCACTGAATGAAGGGAGGGTGAATTCGGCACGAACTTCAGGCCGGTTGATCCAGTCGTGGGATCGTTTGATGCTGAAGTTATCTGTCAGTTTGTAGCTGATGAGTGCTCGAAGCAGATTATTGATATCGATACCTCTTGTCTTGTGTTTCCCGAAAATATCGCGAAAATCCAGGACTTCATACAGCTGATTAACGAGGAAAATAGTGCCGATAGGAAAGGATATATTGTCATTCGGTTCAATCTGATTAGTTCTTAGTTTTGTTTGCATTTTTGTCGATACAAACATCACTAAGAACTGACTTATTTCTTGTTAATGGCAAAGTTGGGTCGTAAGGGTTTTACAGAAGATTTGTTACGTTACCAGATGACATGCGGAAAGTGGGGTGTATGATCTCATTTAGTGTCTGAAGCCAAAGTGGCAAACTTAGGTTTTAACAATATGAAGCTTGAGTACTAATATGAAGATAGAAACTTGGGTATTAAGAATTAGTGGCTAAAGAAATGATTGGTGAATTGTTTATTAGTATTAAATATTGTTTGTGATTACATGGTAATAGGTGCGGTTATTCAAGCCCGAATGAACTCCCTAAGACTTCCCGGAAAGGTCCTGCAAGTAATTCACGGCAAGCCATTATTGCAGTATGTCCTTGAGCGAGTAAAATGTTCAAAAAAGGTTGATGAAATCGCCATTGCAACATCCAACGAACCTAGTGACTATCCCATTTATGAATTCTGTCAAAATCAGAATGTGGAATGTTTTCGAGGTTCGTTATATGATGTTGCTGGCAGGTTTAATCAGATTCTCCATATGAAGAAATGGGATGCATTTGTGCGCGTTAATGGTGATAGTCCACTTCTTGACCAACAGCTGATTGATACAGGGGTCCAGATATATAATAGCGGTGATTACGATCTTGTTACAAATGTGTTTCCTCGTTCATATCCAAGAGGTCAATCCGTTGAGGTTATTCGTGCAGGTAGGTTCCAAGAACTCAATCCAAAGATGAAATGTGATCTGGAAAAGGAACATGTGACTCGTTATTATTATGATCATCCATCCGATGTTACAATTTATAATTTTTCATCATTAATTGACTATAGTCACATTCAGCTTTCGGTCGATACAAGAGAAGATCTGAATCAATTCTCACAGATAATCTCAAAAATGCCCGGAAAGCATTGGGATTATCATCTGGAGGATATTATCCGTATATATAATCAGATACAACAAATATCGGGGGCACTATAAGATGAAAACAATACGTGTTGGGGTAATTGGATTGGGTGTGGGAGAGCAACATGCACGTACCTATCAAGCACATCCTGAATGTATGGTTGTTGCACTGTGTGATCTCTCTGAAGAAAAACTATCTTACATTCAACCATTTTTTCCTGAGGCAATACTAACAAAAAATGCCGAAGATATTATTGAAAATGCCGATATTGATATTATATCTATCGCATCATATGATGACACTCATTTTAGCCAGGTAATACAATCACTTGAGTCTGGAAAGCATGTTTTTGTTGAGAAGCCATTGTGTCAGACACTTGAAGAGGCAACGCACATTAAAAAAATCTGGGTTTCACGTAAAAAAAACCAGAAAATTGACTGCAATCTTATACTACGAGAAGCGCCACTTTATAAATGGCTAAGAGACTCCCTCAAAAAGGGTGAATTTGGGGATATTTATGCCATTGATGGTGAATATCTCTATGGTAGATTGCATAAAATTACTCAGGAATGGCGTAGCAAGGTCGAAAATTACTCAGTCATGGAAGGTGGTGGGATTCATATGATTGACCTTATGCTCTGGCTGACCGGAGACCGACCCGTTTCGGTCATTTCTGCAGGAAACAGGATCTGCTCTAATAATACTCCTTTTAAGTATAATGATTTTGTCACTTCAATAATGGAGTTTGAAAATGGTATGATTGGTCGAATAACCGCAAATTTTGGTTGTGTTCACCGTCATCAGCATATAATTCGTATCTATGGAACAAAGGCCACTTTTGTTTACGATGATATCGGTCCAAGAATCTATACTTCACGGAATCCAGATGAATCACCAGTCTGGATACAAGAAAACCCACTACCTGCCTCAAAAGGCGAACGTATCCCATCTTTTATTTCTGCTATCTTAAACAAGAAGGATATTAGCGATGAAGTACAGACAATAATTGATGGTATAAGTATCTGTACAGCATCAGATCGTTCGATACAAACACAGAAACGGGAGTTGATCCACTATATATGACCACAAAACGCATGATTCCATTTGCCCGACCTTCAATTACTGATAGAGAGAGAAATGCAGTTCAAGAGGTGCTTATGGGTGATATTTTAACCCATGGCCCTCAGAATAAGGCATTCGAAGACGAATTTGCTAATTTTTTAGGGGGCACTGATGTTTATTGTGTTGCCGTAAGCTCCTGCATGGCTGCTCTACATCTTGCATACTGGCAGATGGGAATAGGGGCGGGTGATGAGGTGATCGTTCCAGCGCAGACTCATGTTGCAACAGCTCATGCTGTTGAGTTTGTCGGGGCCCGATCTGTTTTTGTTGATTGTGATCGAGATACTGGAAATATTGATGTTAATAAAATAGAAAGTCTTATTACATCCAGAACAAAGGCAATTGGTCTTGTTCATTTTCTGGGCATACCATGTAATATGGATGTTATCCTCGAAATATCAGAAAATCATGGATTGAAAGTCATAGAGGACTGTGCGCTTGCAGTGGGTGCACGATATAAGAACACTCATGTTGGATTATTGGGAGACGTTGGTTGCTTTTCCTTCTATCCAGTAAAACACATCACCACGGGTGATGGGGGTATGTTTGTTACCCGTGATAAAAAACTTGCTGAAAAAGTGACAAAGGCTCGTGCATTTGGGGTTGATCGCAGTTTTGGAGAGAGAAGCGTCCCTGGAATGTACGATGTACCAACACTTGGAATCAATTATCGAATGAGTGATATCAATGCATCTATTGGCAGGATACAGCTTAGTCGCGTTGAAGAGATGCTAAAAATAAGACAGGATAATTTTTCCCACCTGAAGAAGGGGCTACAGGGAATTTCTGACATCTCGATTATAGACTCTATTGATAGTAGATCATCAAACAGCCATTACTGTCTGAGTATTGTACTTGATGGGAATCTCTTTTCGAAACGAAGAGATCTGATTGAAAGACTTAATTCTGATGGGGTTGGCACAAGTGTGTATTATCCACAACCAGTGCCACGTATGGCATATTATAAAGCAAAATATGGTTATAATTCTGCATCTTTCCCTGAAGCAGAGCGTATTAGCGATCAATCAATAGCACTCCCTGTTGGACCACATATTACACAAGTTGATACTGATTATATTATTGAACATTTAGAAAGTATAGTTGAGGAGTTACGTACATGAATGAAGAGTTATTGGATATTGAAGGTCGCAAAGTAGTATTAATTGGTGGGGCAGGCTTTATTGGCCATAATCTCGCGCTTGAACTTAAAAGACAGGGGGCACAGGTTGAAGTCATTGACAGCCTTCAGGTGAATAACCTTCTCTCTTTTACTGCCTCCGAATCTGATCTTCCTGATGCGGATCTCTACCTCAGGATGATTAATGAGCGGTTGGAACTGCTAAAAAATGCTAAAATTCCAGTACACATACAGGATGCACGGGACTATCACGCACTGAGCAGGATTCTCTCTCAAATTAAACCTCAGGTAATTGTACAGCTTGCAGCTGTATCACATGCAGGAAAGTCAAATAAGGATCCATACAGCACGTTTGATCATAGCCTGAGGACTCTAGAAAATGCTCTGGATAATGCCAGGAGTGATCCTGTTGAACAATTTATTTTCTTCTCTTCAAGCATGGTGTATGGGAATTTCCTAACTGCTGAGGTTGATGAGGAACACCCCCTCAATGCAATTGGAATTTATGGGGCGCTTAAGGTTGCAGGTGAAAAGATGGTCACTGCCTATAACCAGGTATTTGATATTCCCTATACAATCATTCGTCCCTCAGCACTCTATGGACCCCGATGTGTCAGTAGGCGTGTCGGGCAGATTTTTATTGAGAGTGCTATGAAGGGGAATGGTCTTCGGGTTGATGGTGATGGTTCAGAAAAGCTGGACTTTACCTATATTGATGATCTCGTTGATGGTGTTATTCTGGCGATCCGGCATCCTGCTGCACGGAACCAGACTTTCAACATGACGTATGGGCAATCAAGATCCCTCAATGAGCTTGCAAAAATAATTCAGAAATCTTTCCCAGATATTCCAATTAATTATGTTGAGAGGGATAAATTAATGCCTTTCAGAGGGACCCTGAGCATTGAGAAGGCACGGAAGCTAATTGGGTATAATCCAAAGAATCCTGTTGAAGTTGGATTTCCAAAATATATCGAGTGGTATAAGTCGCTTGACCCCAGCGGGAAATTCTGGATGGATATTAAGGTTCAATAATGAATATAGAACCAGATTCATGGCTTTCTTCTGTAATGGGTTACCCTGTCTTCAGGGTAACTGAAACAGATATTCTTTCAGATATTTCATCAGACAAGCTCTTAGCTGAAATTAATAATGATAGGGCCTTCTTTTTTGCCAAAGTTCCTGTTTCAAGGCTTGATGTAGTTCACAAACTCTGTAAGATTGGTTTTGGGATTATTGATGTAAATGTTATCTTTGAACGTAAGCCCTACAAGGAGTATGTTGAATCCAACTCAAAGATAACGATAAGAAAGTACCAAAAAAAAGATCAAGATGCTGTTCTTCGTATTGCTGGATCATGCTTTAAATATTCACGTTTTCATCTTGATCCATTGATCCCGAATAAACTGGCTGATCATATTAAGAGAGAATGGATTCTGAATTACATCAATGGCTCAAGAGGCAATGATCTCTTTGTTGCTGAGTTTGAAGGTAAGCCAATCGGATTCAATGCGGTTTTGGATGGGGTACAAGGATCTGAAAGAATACGTATCATTGATTTAATTGGTGTTGATACGGCTTTTCAACGTCTTGGAGTTGGAAGAAAACTTATAGATTGTTTTATTCATGATTCGCATGAAAACTACAGTATATTACGTGTGGGTTCACAAATTGTAAATATTCCAGCAATACGACTATATAATTGCCTTAATTTTTTCGTTTCTGAGGCATCATATGTCCTTCATGCACATTGTAGGAATGGTGAAATGATTCAATGATTATTCAAAATTTTGATACGAATTACAAAGTACTGATTGTAGCTGAAATTGGTAATAATCATGAGGGTAATTTTACTATTGCTTCTACGTTAGTCAAAGAAGCTGCAAAAGCAGGGGCTTCCGCAGTTAAATTTCAGTCGTTCCAAACCGAATCATTTATTAATATGTCTGATAATGAGCGATTTGAGAGGTTTAAACGGTTTGAGTTAACAATTCCTCAGTTCCGCGCTTTATCGGACCTTGCCCATTCTTTTGGTCTCCTCTTTATCTCAACACCCCTTGATTTGAATAGTGCACGTGAACTTGCGGATTTCGTAGATGCCTACAAAATCGCATCAGGGGATGTAAATTTTTATCCCCTTATTAAGGAGATTGTAAAAACTGGAAAGCCAATTATCATATCTACAGGTGCTAGCGATTATTCTCAGGTTTCAAATACTGTCTCCTTCATCGGAAAAGAATTGGAAAAAAATAATATCACACCAAATCTCGGCATTCTTCATTGCACAAGCTGCTATCCAACACCAATTGATCAGGTAAACCTCCTCTCAATACCTTTCTTAAAAGAAAAGTTTTCACATACGATTGGATATTCTGATCACACTCTTGGCATTCATGCTTCACTCATCGCGGTAAGTCTTGGTGCACGGATCATCGAAAAGCATTTCACTCTAAGTCATAGCTTTTCATCCTTCCGAGATCACCAGCTTTCAGCTGAGCCTGAAGAGATGAAGGAATTAACTCATCTGATTCCACATGTAGTATCTATGATAGGGATTAAGGAAAAATGCGTTCAACCCTGTGAGTCTGAAATAGATGTGGCAATTCGGAGATCGATTGTTGCAATAAGAGATTTGCCCTCCGGGCATATCATTGGGTATGAGGATTTAGGTTGGATACGCCCGGCCACTGGGGGACTTTCACCTGGGGAGGAGCATCTGATTGTCAATAGAATACTTAAAAGGTCACTTGCTCATAATGAACAGATACGACTTCAGGATCTCCATTAAGTGATGCAATTATGTACGTTACAATGGTTTTCAAATTAAATTATAATTGGTTGATTACTTCTCTCCGATCTGTATAAGTGATTTGAATGATAGACATACTGGTACCTGAACATGTGTGGAATTGCCGGATATTTTGGGAATAAGACTATAGATAATGAGCGAATAAACCGTTGTCTTGAGTTAATGCATCACAGGGGCCCCGATCATGCTGATTATTGTCATTGGGAGAATGCCGAGGGTAATAATACCTATATGCTTCATACCCGTCTGAGTATCATTGATCTTGATCCAAGGTCAAATCAGCCATTTAATGTAAATACAAAATGGATCAGTCTTAATGGTGAGCTTTACAACTATCTTGAACTACGAGATGACCTTATACAGCAGGGATATACATTCTCGACTGAATCAGATACCGAGGTTTTGCTTCGAGCAATTGATCATTATGGATGGGATGTTCTCGATCGTTGTGAAGGGATGTGGGCATTTGCAGTGTATGATGAAGACGATGGTTCCCTCACTTTATGCCGTGATAGGTTTGGAGAGAAGCCACTTTATCTTTATCATGATAGTACGGGTGTCTACTGGGGTTCGGAGATCAAGTTCATTGTAGAGCTCCTTGGTGATAAACTCAAAATCAATTACGATCACCTATTCAGGTATCTGATAAATGGATATAAGGCATTATATAAAGGCGAGAATACGTTTTACGAGGGATTAAGAGAATTTTCACCGGCATCACTATTGCATATTACACAGGATGGATCTGAAAATCAGGAATGGTATTGGAAGCTTGTGTACAATCCTCAGGAATCGATGACCTATCGTGAAGCCGTTGATGGAGTACGAGAAAAACTTATCAAAGCAGTTGAAATTCGACTCCGGGCAGATGTCCCCTTGGCTTTTTGTATGAGCGGTGGTGTTGATTCCAATTCTCTAATCAGTATTGCAAAAAAATGTTTTCATTATGACGTGCATGGCTTTACAATTCTAAATACCGATGCCCGTTATGAAGAGCAGGATATGATTGATTATGCAGTTTCTGAATTAAAAATCCGGCATACCTCGATTCCTGTAAATACGAAAGATTTTCTGAAGAAACTCCGCTTACTTGTTCGGGCACATGATGTTCCTATATACACAATAACATACTATGCTCACTGGTTGCTCATGGAGAGCATTGATATGCACGGCTATCGCGTCTCTTTCAGCGGTACTGCTGCAGATGAATTATTTACCGGTTATTATGATCATCATCTTATGTACTTCGACTCCGTTAAGGAGAATAAGAACCTACTGACATCAGCACAAGGCGATTGGGCGAATTATGTTAAGCCACATGTCAGAAATCCATTTTTAAGCAACCCTGATTTATTCATTGATAATCCACTATTCCGTGGGCATATTTTTTTAGATGTTGAGGAATTCAGAAATTTTTTGGTATCTGATTGGTTTGAGCCTTTTATGGAAAGTGATTATTGTGCCAACCTGCTCAGAAACCGTATGTTGAATGAACTTCTTCATGAAAGTATCCCGGTTATACTCCATGAGGATGATTTAAATGCTATGTTTTTTTCGATTGAAAATCGCTCTCCTTTTTTAGATCGCGATCTTGTTGAGTTTTGTTATACTATACCATCTCATCTCCTAATACGTGATGGTGCGGCAAAAGCGGTTTTACGTGATGCGATGCGTGGCATAGTTCCTGAAAAAATCCTGGAGAACAGAAGGAAAGTAGGATTTAATGCTCCCATTTTTTCTTTTCTTGATGTAAAGAATCCTGATATAAGAAGTGAACTATTAGCGGATAGTCCAATCTTTCAATATGTCAGGCATGATAAAATAGCGGAGATTATTGAGAAGGCCGATCTCTCAAATAGTGAAAGCAAATTTTTATTTTATTTTATCAACTGTAAGATATTTCTGGAGGAATTTGAGCGATGAATTACTGCACACGGTGTATTCTGCCGGATACGCGGCCTAATCTAACATTGGATGCAGAGGGTGTCTGTAATGCATGTCGGAGTCATGAATCGCGACCAGATATAGATTGGTCACAAAGAGAGCAGGTTTTTCGTGAGTTGGTTGAGAATGCCAAAGAAAGAAGTAATGGTTATGATTGCCTGATTCCCGTTAGTGGAGGGAAAGATAGTACCTGGCAGGTTATTAAATGCCTGGAATATGGTCTCAATCCGCTTGCAGTGACGTGGAAATGTCCTGCACGGACGGAATTGGGACAAAGAAATCTGGATAATCTCATCTCTCTGGGTGTTGATCATATTGATTATCAAATCAATCCAAATGTTGAAAAGATATTTCTCTATAAATCACTTGTAAAGTATGGTTCAACTGCCATACCCATGCATATGGCACTATTTAACATTCCACTAACAATTGCAGTTCGTTTTAAAATACCTCTAGTTATCTGGGGAGAAAACTCTGCAATCGAATATGGAGGAAGTGATGATGAAACAAATGGATTCAGGCTTGATCAAAACTGGATAAAAAAATTCGGTGTAATACATGGAACTGTGGCACGGGACTGGGTATCCCCAGATCTAACTGAGAAGGATCTGACACCCTATTTTGGACCAGGTGATAGAGAGATAGAAGAATCTGGTGTATCTGCAATATTCTTAGGTTATTATTTCCCCTGGGATCCTTTGACTACTCTTAAGGTTGCAAAGGAACATGGGTTTAACATTCGGAGAGAAGGTCCAAAAACCGGTTATTATAATTATGCTGATATCGATGACGATTTCATCTCTATTCATCACTGGTTAAAATGGTATAAATTTGGTTTTACACGATTATTTGATAATCTTTCTCTCGAAATCAGGAATGGACGGATTACCCGTGAACAGGCTATCCAGATTGTTAAGGAGTATGGTGAGCAGACACCATATGGTGATATTGAAAAATTCTGTGAATTTATTGACATATCAGTTGATCACTTTCTCTCTATATGTGAAACGTTTCGTCATCCTTCTATCTGGGCGAAAAGGGATGGTACATGGATGATTGAAAACTTCCTCGTACCTGACTGGAGATGGATATGAAGATAATTCCCATAATTCCCCCGAGATCATTTGAGGTTGGTTTTCCAGAAAATCGGGGTGTAATAACAGACTGTGCTCACATTGAACTTGATTTTGATGAACAGGTGACTTTTGTCACGCAATCATGTACTGAATATGATGTAGTGAGGAAAAAATGGGGGTATTATGCCACACCTTCACTAAATAGTCGTCTTATCAGGTACAAACTGAACGCAGTTCTCTGTAAAAATCGTGTTGATCAATATTTTATTTTGCTTGTTGAAGAAGGAAAGGAAGATCAATTCTTTGAGTATTTGCACCTCGAGAAAATGGATATTGTAAGCTGGTTACACGATCAGAAGCTTATGGACTCGAATGTAGATAAGCACGGTCAAAACCCAAAGAATTGTCCTATCTGTCAAAATGATGATTTTCGTAAGGTTTTTTATTACACAAAGCCCCCTGAAGGCGAAATTCGATTCGATTTCAGTTCAAGTCTGAGGTACTATAGAGAGATTCTGCAATGTTCGTTCTGTGGACACTTTCTATCCATTCATGATATGGATGATTCTTCGCTTTACTCGGGAGATTATGTAAACTCAAATTATCAAGATGATGATGGAATTCGTTTATCGTTTGAAAGGATTATAAAACTCAAACCTGAAAAATCTGATAATGTGGGAAGAGTTGAAAACCTCCTTAATTTTATCAAAAAGTATTATTCTGGCAATAAAATCAATTCGCAAAAGCTCAGTGTTTTGGATGTGGGGAGTGGATTGTGTGTTTTCCTTGCAAAAATGAAAGAAGAAGGATGGAGCTGCACTGCAATTGATCCTGACGCTCGGGCAATAAAACATGCGGAAGATAATGTTGGAGTAAGAGGGATTTGTGGGGATTTTCTTGCATTAGATCCTTGTGATCAATACGAATTGATATCATTTAACAAAGTATTGGAACATGTACGGGATCCTATACAAATGCTACAAAAAGCAAGCGCTCTCTTAAAAGATGATGGTTTGATATATATTGAAGTGCCTGATGGTGAATGCGCTTCCCTGGATGGAAAGGAACGTGAGGAGTTTTTTATTGATCACCCACATATCTTTAGTTTTACGTCTCTCTCACTACTAGTGCACAAAGCAGGATTAACTCCATTAAGAATCGAACGTCTCCAAGAGCCAAGTACAAAGTATACTTTAAGGGCTTTTGTGATCAAAAAGAATAATTCAGAATAGAAAGATTATTAAAATAGTGGATTATGATAAAATCGCTTGTGTAATTTCAACCCTTTAAGGTAAAAAAAGCAAATACTCAACTATTTGTCGTATCGAATAACTTGGTGGAAGTAATCCCGCTTTGGCTATGCGAATCTCAAGCAATCGCGCGAATGAATGATAAATAAGATTCATTGCAATCTAATGCTAATATCTATGAATGGTGAACTATGGGAAAAAAAAATATTGAAGATAATGTCAAACGCTGTTATTCTACATGGGGGACGACCTATTATGATGATTATTATGGAGAAAAAGCCCCATATCCTCCGCTACATCGTGACATTATTCAAAAAATTTTAGTGGATCACCAAGTTGGCGACTTATTGGATGCGGGATGTGGTCCCGCATCGTTCCTTCGTGATCTAGAAACATTAAATATTGATTTATATGGTTTTGATCTAACTCCTGAAATGGTTGAAGAGGCAAAAAAAGTTTTTATTCAGAATAATTGGGATCCAAATCATATCTGGCAGGGAAGTGTAATGGATTCTGATTCATTCAAGCAACCTCATGGGGGAAAAAAACAGTTCGACGCTATAGTTTGTATAGGTGTGTTTCCCCACATACCAGAATCAGAAGATTTATTGGCGATTAATAATCTACGAGAAGCAGTTAAACCCGGAGGGGTTGTTATCCTTGAGGCAAGAAATCAACTTTTTTCGCTTTTTACGCTGAATCGATATACCTTTGATTTCTTTACAAATGATCTCATTCGTATAGATTCATTAAAAAAGAAACCCGGTGTACTGACATCACAACTGGAAGAAGCGATGGATAGACTCTCAAAGCAATTCAGGTTGGATCTCCCCCCAATTAGAATGGGTAAAAAGGATGAGCCCGGATATGATGAAGTCCTCTCAAGAACTCATAATCCTCTTGTTCTCCGAGAGCAATTTGAAACGGCCGGTTTTCGTGATATACGGATCTTATTTTATCATTATCATTGTATGCCTCCTATGTTATCTGATACAATGAAAAACTTTTTTATAAATGAAAGTGTTGCAATGGAGAATCCTTATGACTGGAGGGGTTTCTTTATGGCATCAGCTTTTATAATAATGGGTAGACGAAATGATTAATCGGGATGGATATATCAAATACAGTATATGGGAGCATAGTCAGATTGTAGAAGAGCTCTATACAAAACGCTGTAGAAATGAGATTGAAGAGATGACTTGTGCCAGGCAGGCAGCAAAATTGCTATCCTGTTATTTACAAGAAGGGGATTCCATTCTAGATGTTGGTTGTGGGACTGGTTATTTCTATCATTCGTTGAGAAATCGAGGTCTCCGTGTCGAATATCATGGAATTGATGCCTCTGAAAAACTTATTAGTATCGGAAGATCAATTCTCCCAGATTGGGGGCTTCCAGAAGAAAGACTTCGTGTGATTCGTATTGAGGATCTTGATGCTTCTGTTGATCATATCGTATGTATGAATGTTTTATCAAATATTGATAATTATCACAAGCCATTGGAACGTCTCCTTAATTGTACACGAAAGTCCATAATTCTCCGAGAATCATTGGATGACCATGCATCTTATTCATATGTTGTCGATAAATATCTGGATGAGGGTATTAATTTGAAAGTATATGTCAATACATATCCGATTATTGAAGTTATTGACTTTATAGAATCCTATGGGTTTCATGTTCAACAGATCCAGGATGAACGAACTGGAGGAAAACCGGAGATGGTGATCGATTATCCTCATTACTGGAAATTCCTCTTAGCAGAAAAACAGTGAGGTTATTATGTCGAGAATTGCAGGCCTTTACATTTCAAAATTATATGACGAATCTGAAAGTATAATAAAAATGATGCTCAATGCATCCTCTTTTCATGATTGGATTATATCATATAGATTATCGAATCCTGTTGCTATTGGTTGGACCGGGTGGAGTTCTCCAGGTCTGAATTCATATGATGATATTATAATCGCATTAGATGGTTTCATTTATAACTGGGAAGAACTCGGAGGGAACAGCGCCACGGATAATGATATGATCAAATCCTTATATCTGAGCTATGGATTTGAAGGGACTTTACAGAAAATTAATGGCGATTTTACTATCACTCTCTATGATGCCCCTAATCGTAATCTTTGGATCGGTCGAGACAGGTTTGGGATCAAGCCATTATACTATTCAATGAGAGATGGAAAATTCGCTTTTGCATCACGATTAAGGGCATTGCTTACATTACCATGGATTTCAAGAGATATCAATAAAAATTTTGTTGCTCTTTATGCTGTATCACATTATCGGACCTTTGATAATGACTCTGGCAGTTCCCCCTATGTAGACATTTCGCAACTCCCTGCAGCACATTTTCTTCAGCTTGATAGTCATGGGATAATTAGCTGTAAAAAATATTGGAATTTAAAGGACCTTCCTGATTTCGATGAACCAGAAGAAATCCTTGCTCAAAAATATAAAGATCTATTGATCGATTCTGTTTCAATGCGATTTAAAATAGCACAAATGCCTGCATTTAGCTTATCTGGAGGTATGGATTCATCATCGGTTTTGGCTTCCGCAGTTCACTATTCCCAAAGAAAACAAGTTGCCTTTTCTACAACTTATGAAGATAAATCCTTCGATGAATCGGATGACATCCAATCGATTATAGAAACTTCAGTGGAGAAGTGGAATGCTATTAAAATCGACACGCCCGATGTATTCTCTTTAGTATCAACATTAATTGATATTCATGATGAACCTGTGGCAACTGCAACATGGCTTTCTCATTATTTGATGTGCCTGGAAGTTAAAAAAAGAGGTTATAGAAGCATTTTTGGTGGTTTGGGTGGTGACGAGTTAAATGCAGGTGAATATGAGCATTTTATGTATTTTTTTGCAGACCTTCGCGCGGAAGGTTTGTATGATCGTTTAAAGAAAGAAGTAGAGATGTGGATTCAGTATCACGATCACCCAATTTTTCATAAAAGCATCAATATTATGGAGGATGAATTCAACCGGTTGATCGATTTCAGTCATCAAGGTCATTGTCTTCCGGATAGAAGACGGATTGAAAAATATAATCAAGCACTGAACGAAGAATATTATGATTTATCAACATTTGAACCAGTAATGGATCATCCGTTTACCAGCTATCTAAAAAACCGTACATATCAGGATCTCACTCGTGAAACCATTCCATGTTGTCTACGTTCAGAAGACCGAAATAGTGTATCATGCAATTTAAACCACTTTTTACCGTTTTTTGACCACCGTCTTGTTGAATTTATGTTTCGTATTCCAGTAACAATGAAGTACCGCGATGGTGTTACAAAATTCTTGATGAGGCAGGCAATGAAAGGAATACTTGCTGAAGAAACTCGAAACAGGGTTAAAAAAACAGGATGGAATGCACCTGGCCATATTTGGTTTGTTGGAGAGGGGGCTGAGAAACTCCGTAAGATAGTCCGCTCGGAAGAATTTTGTAATCGTGGTATTTATTATGTACCAGAGGTTTTGAGGTTGATTGACGAACACGAGCGGATCGTACTGAATAATGAAAAACGTGACAACCACATGATGTTTTTATGGCAACTTTTAAATTTACATTTATGGTTGGAGAAAAATGCTTATGAGGTTTAGCCTCACAAGTTTTATCTTTTCTGAGGATTATGTGGAAGTCTAATTACAGTTTTACAGGCCTCAAAAGGAAAACCATCTGAATTGATCACATATGAATTTGCGTCCACCCATTTGAAATATTTGAGTAATTCATCATCATCTGAAACTTTAAAACCCTCATCAATTAATTGTAATGCAGATTTAATATCATTAATTGATTTAACATGAAATGCACCCTTTAAACTCCGATAACTAGCCAAGCCAAAAACCAAAACAGGTTTCCCACGAATTATCGCCTCCATTCCTGCTGTTCCCTTTATTGTCGACACAACAATAGCTCTATCAATAAGATCGAAAGGAGTGAGGTCAAGAGGGGCCATTATGGCATTTGGTAATGAACTGATAGCTTCGTACAATCGTGTGTCACGCACTTGGGGAATGAACATATATCTAAAAGTTGAGGGGTGTTCTTTTACAACAAGTTTCCAATCTGATGGTATTGAAGCTGCAAGTGACCTTATTGCTAACCACTGCTGGGCAAATTGTAATCCTTCTGGAAGTGTTGTTCTTTCGTATTGGAAATGTAGGAAAAAAACAAGAAATTTTTTAGGAAATTTGAAATTATTTGTATGTTCCATATATAATTTAAGTATCTGCCATTTTCTAATGCTTCTGTATATTCTATAGAAAACTCTCTTTAAATTTGGTGCATTCAAAACTTCATATATTTCTTTTTTTATGCAAAAAAATCTTCCATTATAGCTTTCCATTCGCTCTTTTTCATATTCTGGCATCCCCTCTAGATAGGAAGACTTACTTCTCAATATATATTGATTAATCTTATTTAATGACTCCTCGTTTTGTTGAGGACAAGAATTTAATAGCGAAACGGGTACCTGTTCATCAATACCTTTAACAAGCCATTCTTTATATGGTAAAGGGCTTATATCTAAATTATACGTCTCCACTCCAATGAATTCTGCAGCTTTTCCAAAAATCCACGTCATATCATCTAGTGGCGAGGAAAAAATACGATCGGGCTTGGTCTCATATAATATTGATAAACTATTCCAAATTACATTTTCTAATATAATCATGTTATTAAAAACGCTATCTATCCCTCCATTCGAAAAAAGCCGTTCCAATATAAAATAAGTTCGCGAATCGGCTAATAGTTCGGATAAGATTCCATCATAATGAACATGATAGGGGGTATATTCTGAGTATGATCTTTCATAACATAATTGGTCATATTCCCACTTTGGTATTCCAAAATTTTCCGGTTTCCAATCAAGATACTTATCACAACCATAACAAATTATTCCTGTAATATGAATATCATTGAAGGTTGAAATTAAAGATTTATATTCATCATACTTGAAAGAGTCGTTTGTATGTATTAAAAACAATCTCATTTTGGACATCTCATGTCTAAAATGTTAGTTGGATAAACATAAGAGGTTTTCGTGCTCACCAAAACTCTTGTCAATGTCGGTTTACTTTTCCCCATTTCCGTCGGCGTAAAAATCCCCAATGTGCAACCAGAGAGTATTGTCAATGTCGATTTACTTTTCCCCAGTTTCGTCGGCGTAAAAATCCCCAAATGCGTCGGGATACAATTCCCCAGTTGTGTCGGAATAAAAATCCCCAATGTGCAACCAGAGAGTATCTGGGATTCACATGCTCAAGGACGAGGAGTATTTTATGTTACTGGATCTAGCTCGTGAACAGGAACTGGCAACAGGGAAAGTCAATATCAGCTCATTGGCCCGAGAAACCGGATATGACAGAAAAACCATAGCCCGGCACTTGTCTATGGATCAACCCTCAAAACATCCTCAGACCCGAAATAAGCCAAGCAAGCTGGATCCCTTCAAACCATACATCCAGGAGAGGCTGAACAATTATCCTCGTCTGAGCCGTGTTCGACTTCTGGAAGAGATCCAGGATCTCGGCTATGATGGCGGACCAACAATACTTGGCGATTATATCCGCCATATTCGCCCCAACATCACAATTACGGCTGAAATAAGATATGAAACCAAACCGGGAGAAATGATGCAGTGTGACTGGCTTGAATACCCCTATGAAACGGCAGATGGATCCAAAAAGAAGGTCTATGGCCTCTCAATGGTTCTTGGCTATTCACGGATGAGGTATGTAGAATTCTTCCCTCATCAGGGTCTTCCTGCTCTTCTCAAAGGACATCTGGGAGCCTTTGAGTATTTTGGCGGAGTTACTGAGATGATCCTCTATGACCTGACTTTGTGAGTTTCTAACTTCAACGCTACCAACCCCTTCAACATCCCATCACCCATTCAACCTACATTCCCGGCAACACCTAACTAACCCAAAAATCTAACTCCATATTTTTCTTAGATTCTCAATATATTCTCTCACGTTGGAGCGAAAGTTTTATCATCGTTATGTGTTATATATTATACATAACGAGTGGAGAGCTACATTGGCGGCAATTGTCTACCAAACAGATAAACGATCGGGGATCACCTATGCCTATGAATCCGTATCGTACTGGAACAAGGAGAAGAAACAATCACGTGCCAGACGTACCCTGATCGGTCGGGTCGATAAAGCAACGGGGGAGATCATTCCCACTGACGGTAGGAACAGAAAAGCAAAGGACGATGCTATGTCAGATAAAGCTGTATCAAAGGCAGCTGCGAAGGTACATCGTTCCTTTTATGGCGCCACCTATCTGCTGGACGCCATCGGCGAGAACCTGGGGATCACCCTAGATCTGAAACAGTGTTTTCCCAACACCTACAAACAGATCTTATCTATCACATACTACCTGATCCTTGAAGATACAAAACCGCTCTACCGTTTTGAGAAGTGGGGGCTCCTCCATAAGCATCCCTACGGCGCCACCATCACCTCACAACGTAGCAGTGAGCTGTTTGCCAGCATCACTGAGGAGAATAAACAACAGTTCTTCACCCTTCAGGGAAAGAGAAGGCTGGAAAATGAGTTCTGGGCCTATGATACAACAACGATCTCCAGTTACTCAGAAACCCTCAGGCAAGTACAGTATGGCCACAACAAGGAGCATGATCGACTGCCTCAGTTGAATCTGGCTCTGGTCTTTGGCCAGGAGTCCAACCTGCCATTCTATTACAGAAAACTTGCAGGCAATATTCTTGATAGCAAAACGATCCGCCGTTTTCTTGAAGAACTGGATATCCTTGGGTATTCACGGGTGAAACTGGTGATGGACCGGGGTTTTTCTACAAAGGAGAATATCAACCACCTGTTTCAGAGCCATGTGAAGTTTCTTATGTCCACCAAGATGTCTCTCGTCTATATCCGGGAGCAGCTGGATGCGATCTACGATGCATTCCGAAGTTTCGAATATTACAGTGATGACCATGAACTCTATTATCGAACGATTCGAACCACCTGGAATTATACACAAAACCGACCATATAAGGGCGATACTCTTGAGGAACCTCGTCGCCTGTACATTCACTATTACTACAACATCGACCAGGCAGCCGAGGATGAGAAGGCATTTGATCGCCTGCTGATCACACTGAAACAGGAACTGGAATCAGGAAATCGGGAATCTGAACATCAGAAGCTGTACGAGAAATATTTCACGATCAAGACAACACCCGTGCGAGGTACAAAAGCACAGGTACGGGAAGAGGTCATTGCCAAAATCAGACGGTATTATGGATTCTTTGCGCTGATCACCAATGAGACGATGGATGCAGTGACCGCTCTTGAACTCTATCGGAACAAAGATGTTGTTGAGAAGGCATTTGGAAATGCAAAAGAGCGTTTGAACATGCGACGTACTCTGGTTTCGTCAGAGCAGAGTCTTGACGGGAAGCTGTTTGTCATGTTTGTGGCGTTGATCTATATTTCCTATATCAAGAAACAGATGCAGGTGAAGGGTCTTCTCAAGGACTACACGTTGCCGGGTTTGTTGGACAAGCTGGATGTGATTGAGTGTTTTGAACAGCCGGGGAGATCACTGCGGGTGGGCGAGATACTTGAAAAACAAGAGGAGCTGTATCATGCACTGGGTGTGAAGCCGCCAGCCTCGTTATGAGTGGGCGGGAATGTAGG
>NZ_BAABMP010000004.1:0-15308 GCF_054767395.1 Methanocalculus sp. MC3 | reverse complement strand
TATCATATAAAACTATGTACGCAAATGTTTGATAGTTTGATTTTTACTGCCGAAGACCGGTTACACCACCAATAAACTCTAAATTATTTATACTGATCATATTGGGATCGAATTCCGGCTTTTATAAAGATAGTATTGATAGCCTCATCTGAGGCTGCAGGATTCACATTTAAAATTTTTTTCACAAAATTATAATTATTTATTGGATTTTCAATAGACTCGATTAGTTCATCAGCCGTAATAGCAGACGAAAAACACTTATTTATTATGAATTCTTTAAAATTTACAATACCAACCTCATGAATGATAGTAGTGGGTTTTTCAAATCCACATGCTTCAAAACTTACAGTTGACATATAACTTACATGATGATCAATGATCTCTAAAAGAGCATAGAGCGGGATATTATTTGCTAAATCAAATTCCACATTTTTAATACCCTTTTGAAAGAAAAAATCTACGTATTCATTAGTTTTTGATCTAAGAAGCGGATGAAATCTGATTAACCAAATCCATCGATTATGTGTTCCACTTATTGCATCAAGTAAGTGAGGTAAAATAGGAGGTTTTGAATACTCAACAGTCACTAAAATGATCTTCTCATACGACATTAAAATATTAAGACGATTATTCAAGTCATTTTTTATAACACTAAAATCCTTTGATTTCCACATATTCAACCATAAATGTCCCCCAATAATAGCATTATGCGCGGTACATTTTTTTGGGATCCATTCATGTATGACATTGGCAAAATAGTCAGACCACACCCAATAAAAATGGGGTAATAATTCGTAGCCATTTAGAGGAGTCTTAGTCCAGTCGGAGTACATATAATGTATTTTTCCCTGAAAACCATGTTGCAAGTCAACCGTGGGGACATCCAATGATCTCGCTGCTAAAATTGCCCCCATTGATGTATCACAATAAAATGAGGTTAGAAAAACAATTTTGGGTTGGATTTTCCTGAAGATTAAACTGAAATAATGGCTAGAAGTTAACATTATGGCAACACTCTTAATTATATCACCCCTATTTAAAATTACCTTACAACCACTTCTTTCATATACCACCCGATAAAGTTTTTCAATATTAATAAATTTATATATACATAAATAAATATATAGATATCTAAAATAAAATGATAGTGATGCGAAAAAGCTGTAAACTTCTATAGCAGGAATATAATAGGAATTCTCTTTTTCACCCGGGCATTTTAATTGCAATTTTTTAAAATTAACAAAGGAAGATATCTTTTCAATGAGAGGATCGAACTCGGCACTATACTTTTTTTCATGCAGCATTTCACGATGATCACCTGTATTTACAAGAAAAAGACATTCGGGGGATGAATTTGACAATTCATTTAATTTATAAGGATTATAATAAATGCTGCGTATCCTTTTTAGAATATGAATGATCCGTACTGCAATATTATTTATACGCAATATTTTTTTCTGTATATGACTAAGAAATGGGAGATGTATGAGGGTTTTTTCCTGAAATTCAGTTTTTTGAAACGTACAATCTTCTTGAGAAATTAAATGTTCTCTTATTTGAAGTCTTATTAATGGCCAGTATTTTATCCCCAAGACCTCAAGAGAATTAACATCATAGTTTTCTTCTATGTCTTTTATTATTTCAACAATTTCTTTATCAGGTATTGTCCAGGCACGCATACTAACCTCCAAAAATTTATAATGAATTTATAATATCAATAATTCTATAAATACCAATCCCATCAATGAGTTGACGGGATGTTTCTGACAAGGATTGTCTATATTTATAATTCGACATATATTTATTCATTGTCGATCCCATTTTTATCGGAGTCCATTCATCATTCCACAAACCAAGATTAATAGCACCGGTTCTCTTAGCATATTCAATAGCTGTAACATTTTCATGTTCTATTGAGGGTAAAATAATAGCCGGTATTCCAAGATATGAAGATTCAAATAAAGTCCTTCCTCCAGCCGTGATTACAATATCCGCATCAGAGAGAATTTCAACAAAATTACGTGGGTTAGTATACATTGTGATATTTGAATATTCTTCAGACAGTTTTATAACAGATTCAGTATCATCAAATAGCGGACCCAATATAATATGATAGTGAACATTAAAGGAAAATTTTATTATTGAATTTAATATTTTTATAGTTAGGCCTGCAGGATCAGAACCCCCCATTGTAATAACAATATTATTTACAATAGGATTAATATCTCTTTTTCTTGTTCGGCCATACTCAAATGGTAGTATGAAATATTTTGAGCCAATACATAATCTAGTCTCACACTGTAAATGATTATAATTCATATGTTCAGATGCCATTGAATCATTAAAGATAATGGTAGGTTCTCCCTCAACAAAACCAATTATATCAAAAACTATTACAGGTAATCCCTTTGTCTTAGCATATTGCGTAAAAGTTGGATATTTAAATTGGTTAAGATCAAATATTATTTTAATAGGATTATGATACCTGCAGAAGTCAATTATTGTTCTATCTGAATTATCACCAATAGGAATTGTATGAACATCCCAACCGAATTGTCTAACATAATTAACACCATCAATATAATTTTGCATTAAAAAAATTATATCATACTTGTTTTTCAATTCTTCTGCAAGAGAAAGTGATCGTTTTATATGACCCATTGAGACGCCCCATATCTTTCCCCCATCCACCCTAATCACTATCTTCTCCAATATTTACACCTTTTGGAAAACCATAATGATATTACCAGCTTCTTCTTCAGTAATCAGCGAGTTTTTTCCTCGATTAATTTCCTCATCTATAGCCAGATATATTGGAATACTGCCAGTAATAGACGGATAATAGCCCCTATATTCCAAATCCATAAAAAATGAGAATAATTTATTGGTAAAAGGATAGTAATCAATCATTTTGAAGCCATATTTTTCTACTATAACAGACCATTCATCTATAGAGAACATATTTTGACCCGTGGCGTAAAATTCATCATCAGTTTTTAAGGGTATCCAATACCGATAGGGATTAAGTCTACAAATTCTAGAATTTTTATATTTAATAGCCCAACTTTTCGATATCTTTGACCTCCACCTAACACCAGGTAATTGGTCAAATACATATTTGGAATATGTGTCAATAACTAAGTATCCTCCAGGTTTAATAATTCGATTAATTTCATGAAACCAGTTATCTAACAGATGTATATGATCAATGATATGAACCATATATATAGATTCAAAAACATTCGAAGAAAATGGGAGAGATTTAATCGAACCACCCACATAATGCTTGATTACCTTATAGAGATCCTCAGGCGAATCAAGGTAACCGTCCATGAAATATTCACACCCAAATGTCACATTCAGAGAATCTCGGAAAATCATATTTGTAGTCATACAATTACCGCAACCAATTTCCATTGATGGCTCATTTATATAGGATTTCATCCGGTTAAATGCAACTATTTCTCCCGACTTTAAAATGAGATTAAAATAATTAGTCCAACCATAATAAAGCGCTTCTTTCATTTCACTGCAATAGTGAACTCCTCGTGTCCACTTCCCACTTTTCTCGAATAAAGTAAGTGGAGCCCGCACCCATAGTAACAACCCAACGAAAAAATATAAAATTTCGCTCAAAATACCAAAAAATAATGCCTCCAGCCAAAATGGAAAAAACCTTTGTTTTTCATAGGGGTTTACGCCAATAGTATCATCATTGTTCTCCCAACCTAAAAAACCATAACTTTTTTGATGTATTTCACTGCTGATCATCAAAGCAGGTATATCATGAGCTATCGGATATCTGGTTAGGCAACTATTGCAAATCATTACTTCCTTACTCTCAATGTATAATTTACCTTCAGCATGGCATGAAGGACACCTTAGATACTGATCACAAATCTCTTGCGTAATATTTTCTACCACAAATCACACCTCATTCTAGTTAAGATCACTTAGATAAATCGGCTCCATTTCTCGAACTTTATTTTTAAGAATTCTATGTTCCATTAATCGCCAGTCAGTGACTGTTGAACCGGGTTTTGATGGTGCAAAAAATGTTACATCCTTTCTCCTAAGCATAGTTCCTGAATCAAGATCTTTTATTGCATAGACCCCTCTACGTTTATATTGCCTTGGTTCATCCTCTTCGGGAGCCGGAACTTTTTTACCTGATCCTATTGCTAATTCGAGGTCACGAATATGTGAGATGAGCTGCTTTAGGTCAGTTGAATCTATAGAGCAATGCTGATCAGGACCAGGTAATTTTTTATCATTTGTGAAATGTTTTTCGATAACATTTGCGCCCATAGCAACTGCTGCTAAGGGAATGTGAATTCCTTGTGTGTGATCAGAAAAACCGACAGGGCAGTCTAATACTTGCTTCATTGTTTGTATAGCTTTCAAGTTACATGAACCAGGAGAGGTCGGATAGCAGGAAACACAATGAAGAATAATATAATCCTTATTTCCTGTTTCCTCAACCCACCTTACTGTTTGCAACACTTCCTCCATAGTACTCATTCCAGTTGACAATAGTATTGGTTTGAGCAATTTTGATGCATTCTGAACCATTTCCTGATAGTTAAAATCCATTGCAGCAATTTTAATCAGACAGGGGTTTTGCTTTTGTATAAACTGCAAGCTCTTATAATCTTCTGGGGTTGAAAAAAGGTTTATTCCATTTTTTCTGGCAAACTCCCATATTTCCTGTTCGTCTTCATGAGATATCTCAGCATCAATATCATACTGGTATCCGGGGTGAGATGGATGAAGAAAATCGCGGGTAATAAAAGTCTGGATTTTTACAGCATCAGCGCCGCTTTCCCAGGCAGCTCTCACCATATCTTTTGCGAGAGAGACATCACCATTATGATTTATTCCTACTTCAGCGATGATGTACGTAGGGAATCCATCCCCCACCAGTTGTCCGCATATGTTAATTGGAGTCATATACTTCTTCATTAAAATAGATTCGTCATTCTATAAAAAATAGGGTAAATAATCTTTTTTCGCTGATTATTATCATCTCGGATAATTTCAATAATTACATGATGAAAAGCTTCAATACCATCCTCTTCTTTGGAAAAATCTAAAGAAGCTATTGAATTTGATAAATCGTGATATATGTAACTAAAGTCTTGGGGTAAAATCTGTGATAATAGCGAGAATAAGTAATCCTCTTTATTAACAATCGGAGATCTCGTTAAAATGTACGCCCTCCCTTTTTCATTTAAGAGTTCTGGAAGTAATTGGATGATTTTGAGAGTGATGCCAAGACCAAATGGCTCTCCACCATCAGAATCCAGGGATCTTGTTGAGGTTTCCTTGAAATAAATAAAAGGAGGATTGGATATTATAAGATCATAAGATTTCCCTTTACAATTATTGAAATTATCGCATATAAAGCTACAATTTTCAATATAATTTAACTCTGAATTTAATTTTGCAATATTAATAGATGATGGGTTTAAATCAATACCGTAAACTTTTTCACAGTAATTGCTTATAGCAAAGGTTAGAATCCCAGTACCAGAGCCTAAATCCAATGCATTTTTAAAATTTAAGCCATTTTTTTCGATTTCTTTAGTTAAGAAATCGGCAAAGAAAATAGAGTCATAACTGAGGTATGAAAAATTCTGTTCATTACGATCAAATATTGATGTCACAAGTAAAAGATTACGATAAGGAACGATACGATAGAGAAAGCAAACATCTTCATCGTTTTCTAACCGTACTAGTCCTGCTTTAATCGCTTTCTCCAACCAATCATTACTGATACTCTCTAAGTAGTTTTTACTGACTATGTTATTTAGAAAAAAGCAGTCCCTGAGTTTCTTTAATTCTGTGTTGAACGACAAAAACGTATATATTTGTGGGGCTAATGATATTGAGAAAATATTATTGCGACGTAAAAAATATTTAGAGAATATCACTAATTCATTAATTAGAGTTTCTTTCTGTATCGGATATTTCCTTAATGGAAATTTTATTACCTGATGGTAATCTACCTGACGTAAATAATAAAGGAGTTGTTTAAATACTATGTTTGAATTCATCCTACATCCCATATTCTAGCCCTAAATTTTCACTCAAAACCAAAATTGAATTCTCATAAAAATTAAACTGCCTTAGACACTAAATCCTGCCATAGCAGCAATTGATGATCGGAATAAGATGTAAGATTAATATAAGGTTTAACATACACAGGCCCTAAACGATTACAATAATCATCTTCATCCATAATAATACCCAATTTCCTAACCTTTTCATAAAGTGGAGTTCCAGGGAAGACCGTCAAAATACCTGCATTGATATTTTTTATGCGCGTATCCTCAATAAATTTCACAGTTTGCTCGATAGTTTTATGTGATTCACTAGGCATTCCAATAATAAAGGATGCATGAGTATCTAGATTTTTTGGTAGGTTTAATAGATTTTTTTTTGCAATTTCAATGTCGATTTTTTTATTCATTTCTTTGAGAATTGTAGGAGATCCTGATTCAATTCCAAATGATACATCATACAATCCAACTTCAACCAGTTTATTTGCTAATGCAGGTGTGAACCGATCCGCTCGTCCTTGAAAACGCCATACGAAATCATATTCGCTGTTTTTTAGTGAGTTGTAAAAGTCATTGATCTGCTTTGTAGAATTTAGAAAATTATCATCAACAAAATTAAACCTTTTTATTCCATAACGTATGAAGAAATCCTCCATCTCTTTAACAATATATTCAGGAGATTTCATGGAGATGCTATTTCCAAAAACACGTTTACAATAAACGCAGCGGCCATAACATCCCCTACTGGTACATAGTTCCCAACAACGGTTAGTTTCTTTTACATAACTAACATATTTTGAAATATTAAAAAGATCATATGCAGGATATGGATGCTCATCCAGCCTCATTATCCTTTCTTGAGGACGAGTCTGGATATATTTTTTGTTCTTGATAAACCCAATTCCATTAACATTTGATAAATCACCCTTACTATCAATATTGTTTAACAGATCAATTATTGTTTTCTCTCCTTCTCCGATAACCAGAATAACTTCTTCATCCTTAGAAGAGATATTTTCAAGGAGAGTTTTTGGGACTGTCGAAGCTAAAGGTCCTCCAATTATTATTTTACAATTTACCTCATCACTCGATATTTCATTTACAAATTTTTTTAAAAAACGATATTGGTAGTTGCCTAAATATGCAGAGAGAAGGATAACATCAATATTATTAACCTCAATAAATTTTAATATATCAGAATCATTTGCGTTAGATATATAATTATCAATAACATACAATTCATCATTCCTTTTTTGATATATTTCTGCCGCAATAATTGCTAACCCCGTAGGAAATTGGAGATGGTTCATATTTTCTTTACTTAAATCCTCTCCATATTCCCAAAAGAGGTTGGCAAATAATAGATTCATAATTTAATTACTCCTCTTCACCCATATTCCCTTCAGGTTTATCACCTAATTGTTCTGTAGAGGGGCGATGACATTTCTTACAACAGAGAATATTCAAACGTTCTTTATTTAATTGCATTTGTCGATATTTTTCCATATCTTCCCCTAACCAAACTTCTTTAATTGTCTGATTATTTAAATCACCAATCTTTGTGTGGAGATTCCAGTCTGATATACAAAGTGGGATCTCGCCATTCCAGGTGATTGTAATCCGTTGCCATGGGTACTGGCAAATAAAATCCATATCTTGAGGTACTTCCTTCATTGAATAATCATTTTCGGGATCAAAATTTATTTTATCAGTTATATTTTTAAAATGATTATAATATGCAATAGGATTATCTTTGATATAAGTCCAAATCGCCTGAATTTTAACTTTTGGATAGCCACCACCAATACGGTTTTTTAAGTCATAAAATTCTTGAATTGTATTTTTTATCTCGCTAAATGTTAATGGGGTCCTTAGTTGATTATAATGTTCCTCCAACCCATCAACAGAAATGGTAATGTAATCAAGACCAGCATTGATAAGACCCTCTGCCAGATCTCTATCCAGCAGTTTGCCGTTAGATATAAATGAAACCTCTTTGATACCCTTCTTTTTTGCATATTCAACCATTTCAACAAGCCTTGGATTTAAAGTCGATTCACCCCTCCAGCTTAAACGAATCGAATATAGATCATTCTCTACACATTCATCAATCCCTTTTTTATAGAGAGCAAAAGACATATCTCCATAATTTTTTTGATCTATGTGTGGTCTGAAACACATTGGACAATTCAAATTACACCTGAAACTGGCTTCAAAATCGACATGAAGTGGAAATGCCGATTTATAATGCCATTTTGGATAACTAAACCATTGATAACGATTTACACAATAATCCTTAAAATATCGCCGATTTTCTTCCCACAGTCTCTCCCTTTCAGAGGAATCCAAGGAGAATTGATGATGGTTTATCTTCATTTCTTGCTGGTCGTTTTTCATCTTAAACACCCCATATATAATAACATAAACTTTATGCTATTCAAAGTTTTTCAAGGTTCTCATTTTCAAGCAGTAGGTTCATTAAATCTAAAAAACTAAAATTAATATTAAGACTTTTCTCGACAAATAAAGCGCGTATTCTCTCATAATCTTGAATTGTATCTATCGAGAGTTTGAATCTGGAATAGTCCATTCCATAATTCTGATTATAATACCTTACTCGATATTTGTCGCTCCTTCTCAGGAAATAATAATTAATATGCTCTCTTTCATCAGCAGATTTAGCATTTAATACAGCGTCTTCGAGCATATTTAGATTAAAAATCTCAATATCCAGACCTTCAGGAAAATTAGTATATTGCCTGTTACTTAAATAATCTATATGCACCACATTATTTAAATAGTAATCGATCATATTATCAACAATTTCTGGAATAATAAGAGGACAATCAGCAGTTATTCTTACAATAATATCAAGTTTATACTTCAGTGCAGTTTTATAAAACCGATCGAGACAATCCGGTTCACTTCCACGGAAATATAAATAATTGTTGTTTTTGAGATACATTTCGATTACATCATCTTTTGGGTTATCTGTCGTAGCAACAATAATCTTATGAGCAGAATTACAGGTAGAAAGACGACGAAGCAGATATCCCAATATACAATCCTGAGTAGTTAAGTCCATAAGAACCTTATTAGGCAATCTTGTTGAACCCATTCGTGCCTGTATAATAATGCCTACACATGGTTTTAACATCTTTTTTTCACCAGATGAAATAAATCTGCCCACTAATTTTAGTATCGTTTGAATACTTCAGTTGCGATTCTACCCTTCAATAAAGATGTTGTTGTGTTATCATTTATCGATTTTTCAATAATTTTAAAAATGTCCGTGGTTGCCAGGAGGGTTTCTTGGATATCGTTTTTAGTATGAGAATACGATATAAAATGGCCATAACCTAAAAATATACCTCGAGCAAAAGATTCCTGCCTAAATAAAGTTAGAATGGCATTACCGGAAATCCCATCAGCATCATTAAAAACCATAAAAGTCTTATGAGGCAAACCTTCGCACATTCCAGAGATATTATAATCTCTCATCAATGTATTTATACCAAGTTGTAATTCTCTTCCAAGTTTATGAAGATGTTCAATAACGTTGTTTTCTAATATAATATTCATTGTTTCAATCGCGGCAGAAATCGCCAGTAAATCTCCGCCGTATGTAGAGGAGATAAATATATCATCTTGTATTTCATCAAATATCTCAGTTTTACCCACAAGTGCTGAAATAGGATAACCATTCCCCATTGCTTTGCCAAAAACACTAATATCAGGAGTTACTGAAAAAAATTCCTGTGCTCCGCCAGGACTTAATCGAAAACCCGTGATTATTTCATCGAAGATTAATAATGATCCATTATCTTTTGCAAGTTTGGCAACAGATTCAAGAAAGTTATTTTCCGGAGCATACATCCCAACAGGTTCAAGAATAACAGCTGCAAGTTGATTTGGAAATTGGTCGAAGATTGTTTGTAGCGAGTGGATATCATTATATGTAAACTCATGGATTAACGCATTTGCTCCATCTTGGACACCAGCATTTCTTATCGTTCGGCAAATTGTCCAATCATGCCACCCATGATATCCACATACTGCCACGTGTTGCTTTTGAGTATATGCACGGGCAACGCGTACCGCCGCAGACATTGCCTCTGAGCCACTCTTAAGAAACTTGACTTTCTCTGCTGATGGAATCATTGAACAGATTAATTCAGCTAATTCTATCTCTTTAGGGCTTGATAAACTATACAAAAATCCCTTCTTCATTTGCTTTGTAACGGCTTGATCAACTCTTTCATAAGCGTGCCCCAGAACAATCGGACCAAGTGCTAATGGATAATCGATATACCGATTTCCATCACAATCCCAAAAATATGCTCCTTTCGCTTTTTCAATAAAAATTGGACAGGCCCCATACGCAATATGCTCGGGGGATTTTGAAAGAGTCTGAACTCCATTAATAATCAGTTTTTTTGCTTGATCCCATAAAATGTTAGATTTATTATAGTTTCCATATGTATTAATCATACTAACTCTCTATATAAAATTGCTTTTGATTTTTAAGCCATTCTGTTAAATCCCCTATTGAAACCCACACTACACACTCTTTACATACAGAGAATTTATCATAATTACGTTCAATCTGAGACTTACGGGCTTCTTTAATTTTACAGCCATCCCAGATATCATGCAAAGTCTGTTGATTAACATCTCCAACATTTATCTCAGTATCCCAATCAACAGAACAAACAGTTACTTCCCCATTCCAATTAATAACTAACGAATACCACATTATTACACAAGGGTAGCGGATTTGAGATTGTTCATCAGTTATGTTTAAGTTAGAGATCGCTCCACTCCAATTATGAATTCCAGTGATTTGAACCATATCAGCTTCATCAGCCCATTTATCATAAAATTCTTTAATTTCATCTGGATGAATCGCGTCGAATTCCATCATCTTAACTCTTACAAAGGGCTTATCCAATCCTTTTTCTTTTCGGATTTTAAAAAATAATTGAACTTTTTTTTCAACCTCATTTAATAAATCAAACCCTTTATGTTTTTTATAGGTATCGGCCCGTGCTGCATCAATGCTGACAGTAATATCATCCAATCCAGAGTCGATTATATCTTCAATTAATTTTCGATTCCAACAAAGAGCATTTGTATTTAAATGTATTGTTTTTGCAACTTTTTTATCCTTTGCATACTTGATCATTTCAATAAATTTAGGATGTAAAAATGATTCCCCATCCTTATGGAAATTTAATAATATAAGGGGTTCATATTTGGCAGCTTCATCAATTATTTTTGTGTATAATTCCCAGCTCATATCTCCAATTCCTTTCCTTGCCTTTTTTCTTGGGCAGTATACACATTGTAAATTACACCGATTTGTTGGTTCAATATTTAATACATTAGGGAATTCGGTATTTACTACCCTTTTTATTGTTGATTGTTGGAGGCATGTCAATGTACCTTGAACAAAGTCTTCATGTAAAACCCTATAATGATTGGAATCAGGACCACGACCCATAAGCATCTACTCCAAATTAATATTATTGTTTACTTTTAACTATACGATAATTTCCAATATATAATTCATGAATACCGGTTCCAAAAAATGTACGAATGGCTTCTTTTGGAGTGCAGACAATTGGCTCATCATTATCATTGAATGAAGTATTCAAAACCAATGGCACTCCAGTTATTTTTCGAAATTCATCAATTACATTCCAATATTTTTTATTTGTTTCTTTACAGACCGTTTGTAGTCGTCCTGTGCCATCATTATGGACAACAGCAGGTATAATATGTTTGACTTCTTCCCGAACAGGATAAACCAATTGCATAAAAGGACTTTCAAAATCAGACTCAAAAAAATCATATTGGTACTCTT
Source organism: Methanocalculus sp. MC3 (assembly GCF_054767395.1). Classification (NCBI taxonomy): domain Archaea; kingdom Methanobacteriati; phylum Methanobacteriota; class Methanomicrobia; order Methanomicrobiales; family Methanocalculaceae; genus Methanocalculus; species Methanocalculus sp. MC3. The sequence continues at coordinate 3,380 of NZ_BAABMP010000004.1, read as the reverse complement.
TTAAGATAGATGGGGCAAAAGGACGGAACCATTCCCGGTGCTTAATAAGTGAATTAATTTTTTCTTTCATGAGTGGATCTCGAGGATCTGCCAAGAGAGACCGATTGCCAAGAGCTCTCTGCCCAGATTCCATTCGCCCTTGGAACCATCCTATAACTTTTCCCTCAGAAATTGCCTTGGCTGCACTTCGTTCTGGGTAATCGAGAAGTTCATATGATATCAATGAATCATCCAATGCAGTTTTTATTTCCTTATCTGAAAAATCCGGCCCCCAATAGTCATTATTCATTACAAAATTTCGTTCATTCCCAAGAACATGGTTCCAAAAATAGAAACAAGCACCAATTGATGTTCCTGCATCATCGGAACTTGGTTGAACCCATACGTTGGAAAATTGTGACTCAAATAGAATACGACCATTCATTTTACTATTCATCGCAACACCCCCAGAAAGGCATAGCGTATCCAATTTAGTTTTTTCAGAAAGGTAATCACACATTTCCAGTACGACATCCTCTATACGCTTTTGAAAGCTAGCGGCAATATCCATATGTCTTTGCTCTATTTCCTGATCAGGATATCTTTCACTGCCAAAAAATTCAATAAATTGATCGGAATACCGCCTTGGACTCCAGATATAATATGTGAAGAAATCCAGATTAAAACGCAATTCTCCACGTTCTTGATCAAAACGAATTATTTGTGAAAATTTCTCATAATATTTTTGTTCCCCATAAGCTGCAAGACCCATCACTTTCCATTCATCACTATTAGCCCTGAATCCCAAAAATTGCGTAATAGCAGCATAAACCTGGCCCATAGAGTGAGGGAATTGTGTTTTACCGAATGATTTAATTTGATTTTTTTCTCCAACAAAGAATTGATGAGTTATGTCATCTCCATATGCATCAATAGTAAGAATTGCTGCCTTTTCATACGGAGAAACAAAAAAAGCTCCGGCGGCATGAGCGTGATGATGTGGAATGAAATGTATATTAACGCACCCATTCTTTAATCCAAGTTTTTCTTCAATGAATTCGATTTTCTTATTATTTTTATCACCACCAATGTGTCTTAAAAGATTATTTGGAATATAATGAAGAAAGTCCTTATGATATCGTATAGCTGCAGCTGATTCCTGCGGTTCTAATTCATGACCCGGATTCCATGCAAAAACAATATGATCGACATCTGTAAGCTGTATGTTAGCTGAACGCAGACAATAGTCAACTGCTCTTTGGGGATAAGCATCCGAGAATTTTATTCGATCAAAACGTTCTTCTCGTGCAGCTGCAATCAAATTCCCATCCTGTATTATTGCTGCAGCAGAGTTAGCATCATTTAATCCTAAGATAATCATAATTCAACCTCGCCATTTATTTCAGAAGTAATACTCTGGTGGGCCATAATAATTTGCAAACTTTCCGACCCTTTGTTTAATAATAAATCAACTGTGCTTAAGTTTCTAATAAATTGGTCGCATAATTGCGGGTAATATGGACATTTATAGTCTAACCATTCAATTTCAATTCCATGATCATTGAATTGTTCTTGATCTAAATAATCATATCCTGATTGGCCGCATAAATAGACATCTGCGTTATTTTTCAGGCAAATCTGTAATATTAAATCTGTCCCCTTATAAGCATGTATATCCATATCTGATGAATATTTCATTGGGGTACAAATATCAAGTTTTTTTCGAAAAAAATTAATAGCCATCATATTAAAGGATAAAAGGGTATTATATTCATTATCAATTATAAGAGATTCTAACTCACAGAAATTTTCCTGAAAAAAGGGGGCTTTTGAGTAATAGTGACGTATTTTATTCAATAACTTTTTTTTCCACATCTTTGAATTGTCAATTTCAACTGCATTTATTGGTTGGGGTGACTTATCTTTACCAATAACTGGCACTGTAATATATTCAATATCACCTCTCGGAGATACCACGCAATTTCTATTCTCAAAATATCGTTTTTTAAATTGAACATGATCTAATAATATATATTCATCTGCTTTCTCCATTTTATAAAAGAACCCCATCCAAGGCATAAATTCCGGTTGATGTATTGCAATTTTTATCACAATTTATCTCCAGACCATCTTAACAATTTGAAAAGTTTCTGCATAATCCACACCAATTTTTGCACCAGCAGCCAAATTTTGTTTGATAACAAAGTCTATCCATGAATAATTGACAGCTTTCATTTCCGATTCAAAAACTGCAATCAATTCTTTTTTTTCTTCGATATAACTAGTAATATCCACATAATACTTATCTTCTGCATCATTATCCATAATATACCAGTTACTCCGATATAATAGAACAGAGTCACATTTCCTGGCTGCTCTCAAAGCAATATAACCAACTGCAGCATGATCACTGTGCGTGTCCGTTGAACGATGCACATAAACACGATCCGGATTAATACGACTAATTACTTCATCCAACTCAAGAACCATTTGTTCAGTTGGTACAAGAACAAGAGGTTCTTTTTCAAGACAAAAAAAATTTGCTTTCAGCATATCGGCACTTTTTTTTGCCTCTTTAATGGCAACCTCTCTATCCCTGACAAAATTTTTAGTTGAACTTGAGTACCCTGAATGAGTAATTACAAGAATATTGATTTCATCTCCCGCATCGCGGTGGCGAAGAAGTGTGCCACCACAACCAAGTTCAACATCATCTGCATGTGCACCAATAGCCAATACCCTCATTATTTCCAACTCAATATTTTATTATTTACTTGTTTTTTAAATAATAATCATCTGTTTTTAGTTATGCCAGTATTAACCCTAAAATGGCAACCACTGTAACTAAAACTCATAGGATGTAGGCCATAATAAATTAATCGTAATCGGTCAAACCCTCCAAGCCTGAACTGCCAGTGTTTGTAGGCACTGGATCACAATAAAATCTTTCATAATCCCCATTTACTCGTTCTCTCTTCGATATGGCTTCATAGCCGAAAGTACTTTATACTATCATGTGTCTATATTGTGTGGGCAAGCCATGGAGCCTATTCGAAGGATCAAAAAAACAGGCGGAAGAGAATACTGGTACGAAGAAACACCCTATTACGACCCAGTATCAAAGCAGACTCGATACAAAAACTCCAAATATCTGGGTCGGAATATCGATGGAAAACCCGTCCGTATGCGGGATGCACCACAAGAAGTCAAAGATAAGCTCAAGAAAAATACTCAACCCATAACGATCCGATCTGCCTATGATCATGGCTCAATCATGCTCCTTACGCAGATCATGCAAGACCTGAAACTGGATCAGTACCTTCATGAGATCCTCAACTACTCCGATGCGGCAATGGTGACTGCACTTGCAATGAACCGTATTGTCCTACCAATGGCAATGA
>NZ_BAABMP010000003.1:0-31402 GCF_054767395.1 Methanocalculus sp. MC3 | reverse complement strand
GATATGGTGACATTCGAGCCATCTACAAGAGCCATAGTGGAACAATTGAATATTAAACATGTACTCTCATATAAAACTATGTACGCAAATGTTTGATAGTTTGATTTTTACTGCCGAAGACCGGTTAATGGCAAAGTTGGGTTGTAATGCTTCCCCTGATCTTCTGCAAAAAAAACACTCATGATGCCATCTGGGGCAACAGGCATACAAGATGAAAATGATGGGTGTTCCCATGCATTTTCATATAAAAGATGGGAGGTTAAAGAACAGGGTGAACCCGGGTTATCGCAACGTCTGGCCAGTACGTTCTGATTGGTTTTAAGTCCATCCTGGAAACATCTCCTTGTGGGGTAGTATCGATGGTATCCCCTGCTTATCAATTTCAATTAATTCCAGACACAGACCCATATAAGTGGCCATCTCATCTAAGATCGTTTAGAACACCGCATACGCTTTCACAATCGTCCAAAGTGACGCCGGGGTGTACCGGTAGGCTGAGGACGGTTTGTGCAAGATTTCGTGAAATTGGGCATAATGCCTGATTGTCTGCAAAAACAGGCTGATCAGGAAGAGCGATTGGATAATGGATTGCCGATCCGATCCCCTGATTCTTCAGGTGGGTGATCAGGTCATTCCGTGTGATGGGGCACTCTTCTGTCACCCGGATCACATACTGGTGGTAGACATGCCGGGCACCGGGCATCACCGAGGGGGTGATTATTCCGGGTGCACTGATATGGGTATCATAGTACTGGGCATTCTCAATTCTTCTTGAGGTATATGCATCCAGTTTTTTAAGCTGCACAAGACCAATTGCCGCAGCAATATCTGTCATTCTGTAGTTGTATCCAATGAGGGTATGGAGATACTTCTCACTCTGCCCATGGTTTGTATACAGGCGTGCCCTCCGTGCCAGCTCTGGATCATCTGTAGTGATCATCCCTCCCTCCCCGGCAGTCATGTTCTTTGTCGGGTAGAAAGAGAATGATCCAAATGTTCCAAAACCACCGACTTTTTGCCCCCTGTACTCTGTTCCATGAGCCTGGGCAGCGTCTTCGAAGAGCATGAGTTTGTGGTCGGAACAGATTTCCTGAAGTGCATCAAGATCAAATGGCTGGCCAAAGAGGTGAACCCCCATCACAGCTTTTGTTTTTGCGGTGATCTGCTCACGTACTGAGTTAGGATCGATACCATATGTACTGGGATCGACATCCGCAAAGACCGGTGTTGCTCCACACATTGCAACAGTGCTCGCGGTAGCAAAGAAGGTGAAGGCCGGGATAATTACCTCGTCACCGGGTCCTATACCGGCAGCGAGCATACCTGCGTGAAGTGAGGTGGTGCCGTTTGAGGTTGCAATTGCATATCGTGTACCACAATATCCGGCAAATGCCTCTTCAAATGCAGTCACCTTCGGACCAGATGCAAGCATGCCGGATCGAAGAACTTCTGTTACTGCGCTGATCTCTTCCTCTCCTAGATCCGGTTGTGCAATTGGTATCATCATACCACCGGATGGTTGTTCTTGTCGCCACGCCCGATTCCCTTATAGATGAAACCAGCGTTGATGAAGGAATCGGGGTCAATGACATTGCGCCCATCGACGATCACCGGGTGATCCGCACCCAGAAGCGTTCTGGTGATGAGCGGATCGAGGTGTTTGTATTCAGAATGGCCGGTGAAGATGACGATTGCATCTGCTGCGCGGAGAACTACATTCAGATCAGATTCTATTGGAACACTCGCGTCATCAGCTGCAACAAAGGGGTCATGCACCATCATCCTGGCACCACACCTCTCCATCTCTTCATAAAATGGTTCAGAGGGGGTATTTCGGGCATCGCCTGAATCATTGATAAATGCCCAGCCCAGAAGGGCAATATGTGATCCTGCAACGTCTTTACCTGCCCGTTTGAGTGCATCCCGCGTCAATTGTGCCATATGGGAGGGCATGAAGTCGTTGATTGCACGGGCAACCCCGAAGATCGAATGCTGGCCGTGTGGATACCAGAGCTCTCCACCGAGCATCTGTGCACCCCGTTCAAGATGCCAGGTGTCCTTCGTCAGACAATGGCCACCGACTCCGGCACCGGGCCAGAGTATTGCGCGGGTGATCCCTTCGCCCTTGAGTGAGTCTATGCCTGCACGGACATCGTAGACATTGACGCCCATCGCCTCGCAGTGGAGAGCGAGCTGGTTTGCAGCAGCAATCTGGAGGTCACGGAATGCATTTTCTGCAGTCTTTGTCACCTCGGCAGCAGTTGCTGTCATCGGGATGATTCTGCCGGTTGTCAGCACAGGTGTATAGAGTTCGATTGCGCGCCTGGTACTGGGATCATCGATCCCGCCGACGATCCGGTCATGCTCCCTGATATTCTTCAGGAGCCGACCGACCATCACCCGCTCAGGGGCATGGGCGAGGGCGAAGTCCTTCCCGGCAACAAGCCCGGACTCTTCTTCGAGGATCTCACGGGCCATCCCGATGGTGGTGCCGGGGGTGATGGTTGACTCAAGGACAACAAGCGTTCCCTCGGTGAGGTATCTTCCTGTCTGTCTCAGCCCGTCCTGAAGCGGTCTGAAGTCAGGGATGAGATCTTTTGGATCGGCAAATGGCGTCTGGATAGCGAGGCATACCGCATCGCATTCGGTGATCTTTGAAAAGTCTGCTGTACATTCAAACTTACCTGCCGAGACGACCTTTTGGATCAGTTCCCCTAGCTCCGGCTCATCCTTATCGAGCGGTGACTCGCCACGGTTGATCATCCCGATTTTATAACCCGAGCTTTTCGAATTCCGCTGAAAGCCATAGACCCTCTGGAATTCAGGGGCATCGGCAAAGAGTGCGGCTGCCGGGATGCCGACATACCCCATCCCGATGACGCCGATGGTTTTGATCGGGCCGCGATTATTGATGATTGTTGTGAGTTGGTTTTGGTGGGTTTTTTTGTGATGGTCAGTCATGGTCGTCTCCTCTGATTCATTCTATCGATTGTTATATCTCTCTTATTCTTTGTCAAATGCACTGATAATCCGTCTGATCGCATCAGCGGCGGTGCCATCGCCATAGTGTGCTGAGTGAGTCCTGGAGTGCCCGTTCTGCTGATTTCGCCCATCTCCGGCCATCTGGCTGACTGCTGCAATGATCCGGTTGGTATCGGGACCTGCAAGCATGTTCCAGCCATCCTCGACCGTTTCGACCCACTCGGTATTCTCCCGCAGGGTGATACAGGGGATCTGTAGGATATAGGCCTCCTTCTGGACACCGCCTGAGTCGGTGAGGACAGCGGCAGCATGGGAGAGCACCCGGAGCATATCGAAGTAGGCGAGCGGCTCGATGATCCGGAGATTTGTAATTGACTCTGGATTAATGCCATACTGCTCAAGGAACTTCTGCGTCCTCGGGTGTGCCGGGAATATCACCGGCTGGTCAAGGGCAGCAAATGCCGACATGATCGACCTGAGGTTCTGTTCGTCATCGGTGTTGCTGGCACGGTGGACGGTGGCGAGGTAATATGTACCTGCTTTAAGATCAAGCCGTTCCAGAATATCTGATCGTGCTGCCAGCTCCCGGTTGAAGAGGAGGGCATCGACCATCACATCTCCGACACGATGGACATCCTTTTCAATGCCCTCACGGGCGAGGTTTGCAACCCCGTTTTCAGTTGGGACAAAGAGGAGATCAGATGCATGGTCGGTGAGGACACGGTTGATCTCCTCAGGCATACTACGGTCAAAGCTCCGGAGGCCAGCCTCGACATGGGCGACAGGGATATGGATTTTTGTTGCCGCCAGTGCACCGGCGAGGGTGGAGTTTGTGTCACCATAGACGAGAACCATATCCGGCTCTTCCTTTAGCAGGACTTCTTCAATTGCAGCAAGCATCTGGCCGGTCTGCGCCCCGTGGGAGCCGGATCCGATCCCGAGATGGTAGTCGGGTGTTGGAATGGATAGTTCCTCAAAGAAGATGCCGGACATGTTCTCGTCATAATGCTGGCCGGTATGCACCAGAATCTCCTGATGATCCTTTCTGAGTGCCCGCGAGACCGGCGCACACTTGATGAACTGGGGGCGGGCACCGATGATTGAGATGATCTTCACCGGTTCATCTCCTCCATAACCCCTTCACAGATCCGAAGATTCAGGAGCCCCTGCTCCGGGGTCACCTCAAATGGTCTGCCATCACGGGCTGCCCTGACAAATGCCTGGAGCTCGACCTTCAGTGGCTCGACCTTGTTCACGAGTACCTTCTCGATGATATTCTCCTGCCGGTACAGGCCATTGGTCTGATCATATGTCTCCGGTTTCCGGTACACAAAGATCTCCTGGGTCATGAAGTCGCCCTCAATTGTACGATCCTCTTCCTCGATGTATATCGACCGAATCTTCTTGGCAGATTTCCGGGAGGCAGAGAGGTAAAAAGAGGTGGTATCAATGGATCCAAGGACATGTGCGATATCGCCGTTCCCCCTTGCCGAGAAAGAATACTCCTGATCCGGGAAGAAGGCGTTGAAGAGGATGTCGATGTCATGGATCATCAGATCCTCGACAATTGAGGCATCGGTGATCCGGCCGGATGCGGGGTTGTGCCGGTGGAAGGCGACATACTGGGGGGCAGTTGCGATTCTTCTGATCTCAGGGACGATCGGGTTGAACCGCTCTATATGCCCGATACCAACAACAATCCCATCCGGCATCTCCTGTATCAACTGTTCTGCCTCGGCTGCGGTGGCGCAGATAGGTTTTTCAATTAAGGTATGCACACCGGATGCGATCACCTGTTTTGCTGTCTCAAAGTGAAAACGGGTGGGAACAGCGAGCGAGACGAGATCAACCTTTCGGAGTAGTTCTTCAATTGAAGAACAGACCTCGGCTCCCGTCTGGGCGGCGATAGCCTCCGCACTCTTTGTATCAAGGTCAAAGACATAGGTCGACCCGACCTCCTTCAGTTCACTATAGACCCGGGCATGATTTCTACCCATTACTCCTACTCCGATGACACCAACATCCATCTGAATGCTCCAATTCTTATTCATGTACTATCTGTGTTCATCTTGTAAAACAGCATCTGTATTCCGGGATGTGGGGGATATGTTATTAGGATTATTCGGTTTCTCTCCTCTTTGTGGCAGAATAATTAATAATAACGGGTGCAAAAAGGGTACTATCATGCAGATGGGGTACTTAAAATGTCTAAGGCGATCCGATGATATTCCAGATCTGGATCTGTTAGCTGTTTTTTTTGGTATAAATGGAGTGATCTGACAGATGGATGAGAGACGACGTATTCTCCTCGTATCGACGCAGGATTATATACATCACCCGATCCCATCCCGTCATCATTATATTTTCGAGGATCTGGCAACTCGGCATGATGTTCATGTCCCCCATTTCCATGTCAGTCGTGGGGAAGAGCGGGAGACCCGGCTGAAGGTACATGAAGCAACATTGTTTCCCATCCAAAGCCCTTTGTTTCATTATACTCTCAATGCGCCATATCATTTTAGAGTTCTTGAAAAAATTATTCGGGATGAAGATATTGAGGTTGTTGTTGGTTCGCATGTCCTCGCTGGAACTGCTATGATAAAAGCAGCAAATAAACACAAAATCCCTGTTATAAACGATCTAAAAGATTGGTTCCCGGATTCTGCTGCAGCGTATTATAATAACTCTCTATTAAAGAAGATAATTTATTCAACTGTTTGGAAAATAACGGAATGGAATTTATCAAATAGTACACAAATATCAACAGTTTCACCCGCAATTGTAGATAAACTTGCACAATTCGGATTTGATGCAAAACTTATTACAAATGGTGTTGATACCGATTTGTTTTATCCGCGAGATATAAAACTGTGTAAGAAGGAGATTGGTCTTGATCCTGAGAATTTTACTATTGGGTTTGCTGGCAGTATAGAGTCTTTTTTTGCAATAGATTCATTAATTAAAATGTTGCCGGAGATCAAACAAATTATACCGGAAATCCACCTTCTTATTGTGGGCGGCTCTCTCTTTACGAACTATATCGATGAACTGAAGACACTGACCGCCTCCCTAAACCTAGCTGATATCATCACTTTTACGGGTGTAAAAAGATATGATGAATTGTCATTATACGTAAATGCTATGGATGTATGCACTATACCTTATATATCGGCAAAATGGGGGGCTATAGCACTTCCAAATAAATTCTTTGAATATTCAGCGTGTTCGCGTCCCATCCTCTCTACGCCAATCCCGGGTGTAGAGGCGATTGGGGGTTCGCATCTTCATATCTATCGGAATCAGGCAGAGTTTATTGATTACATTGAGAAGATCTATAATGAGCGGAAGAACTATCTGATCGATTTTTCCCGATTCTCTTGGAAAAGCAAAGCTGTTGAGTTTGAAGGTTTGATCGAAGATGTGCTCTCTGGTGATAAAAGGCTGTGGAAAGAGAACCCATCAAATCGGGGATCTGACTTATAAACCTGAACTCCCGGTGTTTTTAGGCACTGGATCACAATTGAATCCCTCATAATCCACCATTTACTCATTCTCTCTTTGATATGACCTTCACAATCCGCACCCTTTGAAGTGAAATAGTTGATTTAGGACTTTCTACCCGGTCTTCGGCAGTAAAAATCAAACTATCAAACATTTGCGTACATAGTTTTATATAAGAGTACATGTTTAATATTCAATTGTTCCACTATGGCTCTTGTAGATGGCTCGAATGTCACCATATCCCATCTCGGGCTCGTTGCCGGTGTGTATGACTCGCTTGGGATCGGCAATCTCATTGATGAACTCATACCCAAGAAACGGCATCACATCGTCTCCCACGGCACCGCTGTCAAAGCACTTCTTCTCAACTCTCTCGGCTTTGTGGAGCGGCGGCTCTATATCATGCCGGATTACTTCGATGATATCGCAACAGAACGTCTCCTTGGTCCGGGAATCCATCCGGATCATCTCAATGAATCCCTCTTTGGTGAGACGCTGGATGCAATTGCACGGTTTAATCCTACCCACCTTTTCACTGCAATCAGCCTCACCATGATGAAAAAACTCACCTCTGAGCCACCCAAACCTCAGGATTCTCCCCGACTTCATCATGATACAAGCTCGTTTAAGGTAACGGGAGAATATGACAGCGATTTTGGGACACGGCTGATTCAGATTGTCCGTGGCCACTCCAAAGATCACCGAAACGATCTCAACCAATTCGTCATGAACCTGGTCACCAACCAGCATGGGATTCCCGTCTTCATGGAACCCCTCTCCGGGAATGCCTCAGATAAGAAATCCCTTATCAGGTCAATTCAGGCTGTCAGGAATAATCTGGTGACTGATCAACGGATCTACCATATCGCAGATTCAGCGTTTTACACGAAAGTAAATCTCCAGACTCTGGGAACACAGTGTTATTGGATCTCGCATGTCCCAAACACGATCAAAGAGGCAAAAACACTCATTCACCAGGAGGGGATTACCTGGCAACCCTGTGCAGATGAGCGGTATCACTCTTATGAACTCAGTTCTGAATATGCCGGTATCCCTCAGAAATGGGTGCTGTACCATTCACGGGATCAACAAACCCGATCAGAAAAGAAGTTCACATCCCGCATAGAAAAGCAACGGAAAACGGATGAGACCGCTTTGAAGAAGATATTTACCCATGAATAGATAGTATCCGGTCTTCGGCAGTAAAAATCAAACTATCAAACATTTGCGTACATAGTTTTATATGAGAGTACATGTTTAATATTCAATTGTTCCACTATGGCTCTTGTAGATGGCTCGAATGTCACCATATCCCATCTTGGGCTCGTTGCCGGTGTGTATGACTCGCTTGGGATTGGCGATCTCATTGACGAACTCATACCCAAGAAACGGCATCATATCGTCTCCCATGGCACCGCTGTCAAAGCACTTCTCCTCAACTCTCTCGGCTTTGTGGAGCGGCGGCTCTATATCATGCCGGATTACTTCGATGATATCGCAACAGAACGTCTCCTTGGTCCGGGAATCCATCCGGATCATCTCAATGAATCCCTCTTTGGTGAGACGCTGGATGCAATCGCACGTTTTAATCCTACCCACCTTTTCACTGCAATCAGCCTCACCATGATGAAAAAACTCACCTCTGAGCCGCCCAAACCTCAGGATTCTCCCCGACTTCATCATGATACAAGCTCGTTTAAGGTAACGGGAGAATATGACAGCGATTTTGGGACACGGCTGATTCAAATCGTCCGTGGCCACTCAAAGGATCACCGAAACGATCTCAACCAGTTCGTTATGAACATGGTCACCAACCAGCATGGGATTCCCGTCTTCATGGAACCCCTCTCCGGGAATGCCTCAGATAAGAAATCCCTTATCAGGTCAATTCAGGCTGTCAGGAATAATCTGGTGACTGATCAACGGATCTACCATATCGCAGATTCAGCGTTTTACACGAAAGTAAATCTCCAGACTCTGGGAACACAGTGTTATTGGATCTCGCATGTCCCAAACACGATCAAAGAGGCAAAAACACTCATTCACCAGGAGGGGATTACCTGGCAACCCTGTGCAGATGAGCGGTATCACTCTTATGAACTCAGTTCTGAATATGCCGGTATCCCTCAGAAATGGGTGCTGTACCATTCACGGGATCAACAAACCCGATCAGAAAAGAAGTTCACATCCCGCATAGAAAAGCAACGGAAAACGGATGAGACCGCTTTGAAGAAGATATTTACCCATGAATATGCCTGTGAAACAGACGCACGTGCAGAACTTGACCGATGGATGAGAAAACATCCTCGCTACGTTCCAGTAAACATTCTAGTGACAATGAAGAACCATCGTGTGAATGGGAGAAAGGGTCGGCCAAAAAATGGAGAAGAGTTGCAGGAGGTCTTCCTCATCTCGTGTAAGCTGATGTTGATTGATGAAGAGATACGGCGGGAGAAAGAGCGGCTTGGGCGGTTCATTCTCGCCACAAACGATTGTGATTTGGATCCTGATACACTTCTTGACTGGTATAAGGAGCAGGGTGCCGTTGAACGCGGATTTCGGTTTTTGAAAGATAACAGCTTCCATATCTCCGAAATCTACCTTAAAAACCCAAATCGAGTGGCCGCGGTCTCGATGCTGATGGTACTCAGTCTGATGGTATACACGGTTACCCAGTGGCAGATCCGGGAGATCCTTAAGCAACAGAAGAAGACGGTTCGTGATGTCAAGAAGCAGACCGACAAACCGACGACAAAACGGATCTATCATCTGTTCAGGCGGGTTCGGCAGATCGAAGAAGTGACTGATACAGGAGTTGAATGCCGTATTCTCAATTATACGGATGAATTACAGGATATAACGCGGCTGTTCGGGCCGGGTGTCAATGGCGGTGGAAAAATATTATGCGTGAAAAATTAGCTGCCGAATATGGGTTAGATCACGGTAGTGGATGCTGTGACCGGTGAATGAAGCCAAAGTGGCAAACTTAGGTTGTAGCTGATAAGAGCTTGAAGCAAATTATTGATGTCGATACCTCTTGTCTTGTGTTTCCCGAAAATAGAGGAGAAATTCAGGGTTTCATACAGCCTTTCAACGAGGAAAAGGGTGCCGATAGGAAAGGATATATTCTCATTCGGCTCTATCTGATTAGTTCTTAGTTTTGTTTGCATTTTGGTCGATCAAACATCACTAAGAACACACTTATTTCTTGTTAATGGCAAAGTTGGGTTTAAGGGTTGAGGATTGTGAAAATAGAATTGTTTTCTCGATTAACTGTAGCTCCATTAACTCACTATAATCTAGGTTTTCTTTAAAGAGTTCATAATTTGTATAAATTACATTGCCTGTTAATTTATCTCGAATTTGTTTAATCAAGATTTCTTTGCGATCGTTATAGAAAGTATAAATAAAACATATGCGAAGGCAATTGATTAACAATTGGATTGGGTTACGAATACCTTTGTGGCGCATCAGACGCTCGACTAAATCTGCACCAATTTTTATACTCTCCTCTTTTGAAACATTTGTATTTGCACAGATATGATCAGGAAGATTACTTTTTAGTCGATTGAATGATTTCCACGTCATATAGTTAACATGAAGATAATCTTTTAGGAGGGTTATGGGATTAAATATAATTAAGGAGCCAGATATTTTATTTTTTATTGATTCACTACCACGATTTACATCCCACTGTGATTCAGAGGAACTATCATTGATATTCATTATGTTTGGCATAATATATATCTTTGAATATAATAAAACAAGAGTATAATAGTAATATTCGAAAAATGAACCATAATTAGTTCCAGGCTCAACAATAAAACCGCTTTCAAGCATATATTTAAATATCTTTCGAAGGAATTGGGTATCATGCACACCATAATAAGTACTTGTCGGACTTAAGAAAAAATCTAAGACTCTTTTGTGAGGTGTATTATCATCAAAAGATAGGTATCCTTTTGTACTTGAAAAACGGATAATTTTTTGGTTTTCATCATAATTAAAACCAGTGCTAGGACCACAAGCAACAAAATACTCTTTGTGAGATGATAAAAAGGTAATTGCTTTTATGGTCCCCCCCAGCAAAAAAAAATCATCATCTGCACAAAGCTTTACATATGGTGTTGATACTTTTTTTACCGCACCAACAAGCTTATAAAAAAAAATATTTGATTCATACGGCAAATATTGTACCTTAATAGTGCGGCAGGAATTACAAATATTAATGTTCTTTTCTTTATTATTATCAGAACTTGAATCTGCTATAATAAATGATAGATGTACACCGATTTGATCATAATGTTGAAGTAGACGCTGTAAATAATATGGACGATTATATGTTAATACTATAAATGTTATATCCTTTGCCTTTGAGATATCATTACAAAAAATATTTTCAAACTCCGTTAATATTTTATTTTCCATCAATATTTCCTCTTCAAATACCCACCCGGAGCAACCGTAATCAACAACTTATTCTCAATCATCTCATCAATCTCAAACTCATCATGATCCTTCAAATATTCCCACACCGCGGTCTTTGGATTATTTCCCTTACCCCAGGGACGATCCGGAAATGAGCCCTCCGGCATATCTTCAATGAGCGTATCAAAGACAACACAATAGCTCCCAACGCTGGTTAACGGAGCATACGCGCGAAGCTCCTTCAACACATGCTCATGAGTATGGTTTGAATCCAGGCAGACGAGAATGGTCCGGTGTTCCCTCGCCTTCTGATGCACCTGTGCAATCACATCTTCCTCAGTGCTGTCTCCCTCGATCATGGTGATACGGCGGGACAATGGATGCTCTTCAATTGCCTTGCGGTTATGTGGACGTATCTCAATGTCGAGTCCGAGCACCTCCGCATCCGCAGGACCACCACAGAGCGCGTTTAACTCCAGCATAGATGCCGAGAAGATAAGAGAGCCCCCATGGGCGATTCCCGTTTCTATGATCAGATCGGGTTTCACCTGCCAGATGATCTCCTGCATGGCGACAATGTCCTGAGGATATTGGATGATAGGGCGACCCAGCCAGGAGAAGTTGTATGAATATTTTGGTAAGGTTGATGCACATATAAAATTCGTGGCGATTTGTTTTAAAACCTCATTCTGACTATTAGCCTCAATACGATTCAACACTTCTTCAGAAAAATTATTTATATCTCTCATAAATATCAAAGCCCAAATATGTTAATCTTTAATATATAATTTAAACTTTTCATCTGACCCCCAAAAAGCCATGGGTTCATATTGATGATACGGATAGTATCCTAGATTTAGTTGAATTAACCTTCTTCTTGATTTGATACGTCTTTCTACTAAACATCGAATAGATATGGGGTTGCCGCTACATATATTTGTAATACCTTCACATCTGGGATTTTTAAGCAATTTAACGAGCTTTTTTGCCACATCCTGAACAGAGAGATAATCACGCAATTGTTCCCCACCGGACATGTTAAAAACTTCATCTCCATTATCTAATGCCTGATCGAGTTGGGCCAATATACTCTTTGGGTTCTGTCCTTCTCCAAACATGTAAAAAAGACGTGCCCATTGTAAAATAAATGGTTCTTGTTGTTGGAGAGCTTGTAGATATCTTCGTAAACTATCTTTTGCAAGCGCATATGGATTTTCAGGTCGGGCATCTAAATCTTCAGATAAACAACCATTTTTCATACCATATTCAAAGCACGTCCCAGTTACAAGAATCTGTTTATACCCATTTAATACCAGATTTTTTAAAAATGTACAATCTGCAGGCAGATTCTTTTCAAAGTGATACAATTCATTATAATGAGGTAATCCGGACCATGCAAGGTGGATCACCGCGTCAGATAGTCCGAATGTTTCAATTGGATCTAAATCAGATTGGTGAATATCACAAGCGATAAATGAGACCGAATTATACCAATCCATACGCTTTGCTTTCTCTATATCACGGCCAACCGCAGTAACAGTATGCCCATTTTCAATTAGCTGACGCACAACGTGTTGACCAATGAAACCAGTTGCACCAGTTACAAGAACTCTCATGGAAGCGCCTTCAAAGATGGAATCGCTAGAACAAACTTCCCCCCCCACTCACGAATGCCTGCAAGCTGTTTCATAATCTCTGTCTTTAAATTCCATGGAAAGATTATGACATAATCCGGTTTATCATTAAATATTCTTTGCGAATCAACAATTGGAATTCTTGATCCTGGAAGATAAAAGCCCTGCTTATATGGTGAGGCATCTGCTACATATTCGATAAGACTCGTTCCCTTTACTCCGCAATAATTCAGCAGCGTATTACCCTTTGCTGCTGCACCATATCCCACAACTCGTTTGCCTTCTGTCCTTTTTTCTATCAAGAACTGCAAAAAGCTATCCCGAATTTGATCGATCTTACCTTGAAATGCAAGATATGTCGTTTCATCAAAAAGACCTGCTGCCTGCTCTTCTTTGATAATCAGATCAACAGATTGTTCAGTGGGGTGGGACGCATCTTCTGTATGGCACGCATAGATTCTCAATGAGCCTCCATGAGTATTGAGTTTTTCAACATCATAGATTCTCAAGCCATGTTTCATAAAGATCGACTTGACTGTTGCCAATGAAAGATAGAAATAATGCTCATGGTAGATGGTATCAAACTGCGTATCGCGGATGATTTCCATAAGATGGGGGAACTCCATGGTGACAGTACCGTGTGGGGATAATATAATGGCAAGACCTGCCACGAAATTATTAATATCAGGGACATGAGCAAGGACATTATTCCCGATTATCAGATCCTGTTGCCCTCTATTGCGAGCTAATTCTTTTGCAGAATATGCATTAAAAAAATCAGTTATTGTCTCAATACCTTTCACCTCTGCTTCTTTTGCAGGTCCTTTCGCAGGATCTATGCCAAAAAAGGGAATTTTAAGGCTTTTAAAATACTGGAGGAGATAGCCATCATTAGAGGCAATCTCCATGACTTTTGAGCTGGTAGTCAGACCGAGTAAAGGTACAATTTTATTAACGTATTCTTCAGCATGCTTAAGCCAGAGAGAGGAATATGAACTATAATACCTATATTCTTCTCCAAATATTTCATGTGATTTTTGATAGTCCTCGGTCTGCATTAGCCAGCAGTTGGTACAGACATATACACAGAGAGGATAGTAAATTTCCGAGACATCGAGTTCAGCAGCCGAGAGATAGGAATTAGACATTGGAGCGCTGACGAGATCACAGACTACCAGGCTAAGACCCTCACCACAATTACGACATTTCATATAACCACTCCCTGAAAACCCTCAGATATTAATAGATGAACTCTATCCCTCTCAGATATGTCATTTGGCTCAAGCGGCCACTCAATGCCAAGTGCAGAATCTGAATACCGCAACCCACCCTCATGATCTCTGGAATAAAACTCAGTATGTAAATAAAGCATCTCCGAGGATTCTTCCAACACCTGGAATCCATGTGCAAATCCTTCCGGAACGCAAAGCATCTTCATAATATCTCCAGTTAGTTCGATGCCAAACCATTGAAGAAAGGTGGGCGAGTCTCTTCGGATGTCGACTATGACATCATATACAGCACCACGAATACAGCGTATAAGCTTCATCTCCGCTTTCGGTGGGTACTGAAAGTGAAGACCCCGGATTGCCCCTTTCTGATCAGTTCTGGAGAAATTTACATTCACAATATGTCTATTCCCGATGATTTCAGCAAGCTCATCTTCGCAAAAAAAACGGGCAAAAGCTCCTCGATGGTCGATAAAGGGTTCAGAATCTATTACTGCCGCACCATCCAAGGGGATTTTTTCAATTATCATGATTAAACTTCCATATAGGCATCAATATCCGCTAAGCATACCTCTTGCATGGATTCCACATCTCCCTGATAATACGCCTTATACCACCCAGCCGTCCGCCTTACCGCCTCATGGAGATCCCACCTCGGCCTCCATTGTAACTGGTGGATTGCCTTATCAATTGCTAATCGTAACACCGAAGCCTCATGAGGCGCGTGATTCTGGTGAAAATGCGTCCATGATGCTCCAGAACCCCATTCCTTACAGAAGATATCCATCAGTTCCGAGACCGGACATTCATCATTACTGAGCGGGCCGAAGTTCCACGCAGATGACAGACCCGGCTCCTTCGTCTCAGTCATCCTGGCTGCTAGTGTCAGGTAGCCGGATAATGGCTCGAGCACATGCTGCCAGGGCCGGACTGCATGAGGATTACGAACATGAACTGCCTTTCCTTCAGATAAAGCCCGCACCGCATCCGGGATGATCCTATCTGCTGCCCAGTCACCTCCACCGATAACATTGCCTGCACGCACTGTGGCAACATGCACTCTATGATCATCCATACGTTCCTTAGGGAAGAAAGAACGCCGGTATGAAGAGATCGCAATTTCCGCAGCGGCCTTGCTTGCACTATAGGGATCATGCCCTCCAAGAGGATCGCACTCACGATATCCCCATGTCTGGCTGGAATTCTCATAACACTTATCACTGGTCACCATGACAACAGAACATGGTTGTTCACGTTCGCGGAGAGCATTAAGAACATTCAGGGAGCCGATGACATTGGTCTGAAACGTACTGATTGGATGCTCATAGCTCAACCTCACCAAGGGTTGAGCCGCAAGGTGAAAAACGAAATCAGGATCAGCTTGCCTGATAGCGGTTTTTAATGAACCCACATCTAAAATATCAGCGGTTGTTTCCCCGGAAAGAAGATTACTTACTGAAGAGACCGAATAATTATTTGGTGTGGTATCCGGAGATAGCGAGTACCCATATACCTCAGCACCTAGCTTTGAAAGCCATAAAGAGAGCCACGATCCCTTAAAGCCGGTATGACCGGTAACAATTACTCTCGAGTTTCGGTACTGTGAAAATGGTGATTTCATATTTATCTCTCATCCCATACTTTCCATCGGGCCTGCCCTTCATTCCATAACTGGTTCAGTTGCTGCATATCCCTTTGTGTATCCATGCACTTCCAGAAGTCCGTATGCCTGTATGTATATAACTCTCCATCATAGCTTAATTTTTCTAGCGGCTCACGCTCAAATATGGTGTTATCTCCACTCTTTAGATAATCGAACACTCCTGGCTCACAGACAAAAAAACCGGCATTAATCCATGTGCCATCACCAGGAGGCTTTTCAATAAATTTTTCGATCCGACCCGTTTCATCAGAAGATATAGATCCAAATCGCCCTTCAGGCTGCACTGAGGTTACTGTTGCCATATGACCATGTGATTGGTGGCATTCGATAAGTTTTTGAATATCCACGTTTGCAACGCCATCACCATATGTCAGCATAAATGGCTCATCGCCAACATAATCACGTGCTCTGAGGATGCGCCCTCCCGTCATGGTGTTCAGGCCGGTGTCAACCAGCGTTACGACCCACGGTTCGGAATTGTTAGTGTGAACCCTGATAGAATTTGTTGATAGATCGATGGTCACATCACTCTGATGCAGGAAATAGTTTGCAAAAAATTCTTTTATGATATACCCCTTATACCCAAGGAGTATCACAAACTCGTTGAAGCCATAGTGTGAATACAGCTTCATGATGTGCCAGAGGATCGGGCGCCCACCAACCTCAAGCATTGGCTTTGGAATTGTTTGTGTTTCTTCGGCAAGCCGTGTGCCAAATCCACCCGCGAGGATAAGGGTTTTCATGAGGATTCACTCAGTAGTACATTGTATGTTCTCATCCACTCTTTAAAGAGCCGTCCTTTTTCCGCTATGCCATCCATCTCCTTTATTCTCATTCCACTCTCATACAACTCCCAGTACTTTCCCTTCATCTCCAGCAACTCCTCATACCCATGCTCTCCACAATCCTCTCCGATCACTCCTTACTACCCTCACACACATCCTGACCCTCCTTCTCCTCTTGCCCCAGATACAACCGATAATACTCCCCCTGCCGCTCCAACAATTCCTTATGACTCCCGCTTTCCACAATTCTCCCTGCCTTTAGAACATGTATTACATGCGCATCCTGGATTGTCGACAGCCGGTGGGCGATCGTGATCACCGTCATATTCTCAGAAAGCCGCTTCACCGACTCGATGATCCGCTTCTCGGAGATATTATCAAGTGAACTCGTCGCCTCATCCAGCAGCAGGATCTCAGGATTCCGAAGAATTATCCGGGCAATTGCCACCCGCTGCCGTTGCCCCCCGGAGAGTTTCATCCCCCGGTCGCCTAGGATGGTGTCATAGCCATGATCGGTTCGCAAGATGAAGTCATGGGCATCAGCACGCCTAGCCGCCTCGGTGATCTCGTCATCCGTACTGTCGAGACCAAAACGGATATTCTCCCTGATCGAATCATTGTAGATGAAGGTCTCCTGACCGATATACCCGACTGACCGGAGATAACTGACCTGATCAAACTCGTTGATATCCACCCCATCTATCACAATCCTGCCAGAACCTGGAGAGTAAAGAAGAGCGAGGAGGTTGGCAATCGTCGTCTTGCCGGATCCAGAGTCCCCGACGATAGCAACTGAGGTATTCTTTTGAATTGTAAACGAGAGATCTTGAATTGTATCCCCGGCCGCATCCTGGTACCGAAATGTTACCCCTTCAAACGCAATTGATCGATTAAAAATGAGAGGAAATCTGCCACCCTGTTCCTTCTTCGTTTCACGCTCACTTACTTCGCGGCTCAGCTCGGTGTATATAAGCTCAAGCGCTGGGAGATTCTGGACCATTGAAGTGAGATTGCTCTGCGCGGCACTTGCTGTTGGGACCAAGCGGTACATTGCAAGCATAAATGTCCCAAATAGCCCAATATAAGAGAGAAAATCCCCTCCTGTTAAGATATAGAGTGCAAGCGCACCAATCGCAATCAACGAGAACATCAGGAAATCATTGATAATTGATGGGAGTTGACCAAGAGCATGGACAAAGGTGTATGCCTGCTTCAGCTTCACCACGGCAGCATTATATTTTTCTGCCCAGAAGGGATGTGATCCAGTGATAAAAATAGTCTTGATCCCAGAGATGAACTCCTGATATATAACGGATTTCTGCATAAGTGCACTATTCAATATTGAACTGTTTCGGTAGACACGAGTGAAGAGCTGCCGCCTGATAAGATATGCATAGATCACCCCGAATACCACAAGAGCCAATGCAAGCCAGAAGGAAAGGTACACGATAAAAAGAAAGTATAGTAATGCCATTAAAGAGTTCTTGATGAATTCCATGAAACTGTTAGCGGCACTTCCACCCTCTGTCACTGCCCCCTGTCCGATATAGAGGAGATCACCCTGTTTCTTTGCCGAAAAGTAGCTGTAATCATTGCCTATCAGGCGATAGAAGATCCGTTGGTCAAGCGAATCACGGACCGTTGCAAAGACATATGCTCCTGAGTAGGCAACAATCCCATAGTAACCGGCAATGAATGCATTTGTTAAAAGCAGCAACAGTGCCGAGGCGAGGAATGGATGGACCGATGCCGGCAGTATCAAATCAAAGAACGTGTCAAGCAACCGATGTTGATTCTCAACATCAAGCCCGTAATTTATGATCGGGTAAACAAGCGAGATCCGGAATACTTCCAGTCCCGCCAGTACGATGACCGCGAGAAGATACAGTGCAAGCATCATCTTAAATGGGCTGAAGAGATAGTAGAGAATTTGAACTGCGTTTCTGATGACTGACACGTATGATCCTCCATTGGTTCTTCAGTTTTTGACGGACAGACGTATCTAGTTATCTCTACAATGTCACATTAACTCCGAGCCCATCAAAACAACACCCCTCCTGATTTGATGGGATGAAATTCTGGGTCATTTGTTCCGTCAGATCTCCATAATGGGCCCTGAATATATCACTCAACTGCTCAATATCCCTGCCCTTGTCTTGAACAGCGATACGGTTCCACTGCCAGATTACCCAAAAACCCATTGAAAAGACAAAGCTATCGCTCTCTTTATTCCCCTCTCACCAAGGGGTTTGCCTCTTCTGACTGCAGGAATCAGTCCTCAGAATAACGTACTCAGGTGTGTCGGGTTCTTCACCCCGGCACGCAACCCCGTCAGGAGGAGCATTTGATAAACAACAAAGTTGAGGATTATATAGAGTTCCCGGCTTTCATGCTGAATCCTCCTGAGGTGAAAGGTAACTGATGCCTTCATCCGGGCATGTACCCGTTCACACTCACCACGGCTTCGCATGATTGCTGAGAATTCAGGGTCGAGAAGATTCTTGTTTCGGAAATGCATCCCGACCTGTTCCACTCTTCCGTTCTGGAAGAGGAATCTCAACTGTTGAGCCAGGGGAGCGTGGATATCTCCCCCTGCTCTCCAGAGCTTGTTGACCCAGTGTCTGATTCTCTCAACATTTCCTTCATTCTGGAGAACTGCTCCTTCCCGGATATCGATACAGGGTCGGGCATTCAGATGATACCAAACCTGAGCATGTGCTTCAAATGAGTCATATCCTGCATCAAGCAGCACATTGATGAGCCGTGGATTCAATGTCTTCACCCGTTTAAGAAGAGGTAGAAGATGAGATGGATCAGCATCGGTTCCATACGAATAGACCATTGCAAGAGGGTATGGTCCCAGATGGAAGATATGCGCTTTATCCATCTTCACCGAGTAGTGCGGATGAAACGGAGCATATTTGTCGTACCGGGAAGCTTCAATCGGAGTTGAATCAATGATACCTACCATCTCATTCTGTGCCCAGAGAAGGATTGCCTCGCCGACAAGGTGCATGAGCCGTTTCATCCCCTTGACTCCGAGACGGTATTTCACGAAGTAGTGGAGTGTTGCTGAATTGGGTATGATGTACCCATCTTCGCCCAACTCTGCCCCAAGATGAAAACAATCCTCGTCTGTCAGGAGAAGAATTGTCCGGGCATAGGATTGTTTCCTGAAACACTTGATGATAAGGAGTTTCAGCAGGAGATGAACCGGATAACGGAATCTGGTGCTTCCTGTGGGGTAGTATTCTCGTTCAATGGTCTGTGCAATTGTGTGCAGATGCGATGAACTCAGGAATTCTGAGATAGAGGTTCCCTGTTCAATCTCTTTAATTCGACCTGCTTTTTCCGAGAACTCAATGCTGGAGTCCATGAGCCAGTCGTACGCTGAGTATATAAACCTGACTGAAAACCCCTCTTAGGGGCGCAAAAAAGGTGAGAGGACCAGGAAAAATGAGGGAAATAACGTATAAATTGATGGGATTTTTCAGAGGAGCGCAGAATGACGGAAAAATGGGGAGGTTTTATAAGTCAGATCGGTGGTTTGATGGGCTCACTCCGAGACCATCAAAACAATACTCCTCCTCATTTGATGGGATGAAATTCGGTGTCGTTTGTTTAATCAGATCTCCCTATCGAGCACTGAATATATCGTCCGGCTGCTCAACACCCCTGCCCTCGTCTTGAACAGCGATACGGTTCCACTGTCAGACAATTCACAATCCGCACCCCTTGAGGCAAAAGAGCTGAATTAGCACCATTTAAGAGAGAAATGAGCCGATGGATCCGACATTAGATCCCCTATTCACCCCTCCTCTTGTAAGAGAGAACATCGCTCCCACCATCCAGGTCACTCTTCCCTCCTCTCAATCCTGCAGAATATCGATGCTGCTCGCTGCCAAGGTTCACCAAGTTTCCAGATAGCGATCAGGAGGTGTCAGGAAGCACTACGCCGATTTGCACTTCGCCGATCCAAACTGATCCCCTGCCACCGATCCCATACCAATAAGATAGAGCAGGATCGCCAGACGATACTTGTTCCGTTCATTAATACCCGTAATCTGGCGGTTTCCATCTTCAGTGAGAATATCAAATGAGCCAAGTGACTGTATCAGAAACGCCGCGGTTGGAGATTTCAGTGGTTGATTATCGATGTAGATCCGGGGTGGTTCCGGCAGGTTCCTGATATTCATCCGTGCAATCATCTGCCGAATCCCCATCACAAGATACGAAATATACAGGATCGTCATCATGGTATCGATCCGTTTGGTTATGTCAGTATCTCTCTATAAATTAGGCAGGACCTGTACCTAACACCAATTCGATCTCTTCTATATTAAACATTATGTGCAACAATTGGCTGTCGCAAATTCTCTTCCAGTACAGCGGGCTATCCTCACGACAAGGGGGTGGGCTCACCCACCCCCGACCACATGCAGCCACAGGGCACCAGTCACCCGTCATTCCATTTCCACGGGGATTCAACAGCAGTTCATAGACAGAGTTATTGAACAGCTGCAGGACACTCTCTGGGCGATACGGTCATCTCATCAACATGAGGCGGTATCGTCAGGTATCGTTTGCCACAGAGCCAGTCTTCATTGATATCAATCAGGATCGAACCTATAAGACGCATCGCTGAATCGCCGTTCGGAAACGCCCCAATACTTCGTGATCTCCTCTTAATCTCAAGATTCACCCGTTCCAACATGTTCGTTGTCCTGAGACGTTTCCAGTGCTCTTCAGGAAACGCCTGGTAGTTGAGGAGGTCCGTAGAGAACCGTTCAAGACTTGCCGCAGCACTCTTGTATCCCATATCTTCCAACTGTTGTATGGCGTTCTGGAGTTCCTGGAAATCTCCCTGAATTCCATTTCTGACAATCTCAACAACGACTTTTATATCGCACCTCCTGATCCCCTTGGATTTGATGATCCTGTGCATATGGACATGACACATCTGCCAGCTAGAACC
Source organism: Methanocalculus sp. MC3 (assembly GCF_054767395.1). Lineage (NCBI taxonomy): Archaea > Methanobacteriati > Methanobacteriota > Methanomicrobia > Methanomicrobiales > Methanocalculaceae > Methanocalculus > Methanocalculus sp. MC3. Next base: position 10,205 of record NZ_BAABMP010000003.1, on the reverse strand, counting down.
GAGAAAAGCTCGTTGAACTGCATTCTGAATCCCTGTGTGTCCATCAGAGATGAGAAGTTGTACTCCGTGGAGACCACGCTCCTTGAGCATCTCAAAATGGTCGTACCAGAAGGCTTCACCTTCGCTGTCCATCAGGTCGATACTGAGTATCTCACGGAACCCATCCTCCCGGATCCCGGCTGTGATGAGAAGAGCCTGAGATACAACACGGGTACCGCGACGGACCTTGAGATACGTTGCATCAACGATTAAATATGGAAATGGCTGTTCTATCGGGCGATTTCTGAATTCTTGTACAACACCGTCAAGTTCCTTGGCCATCCTGGAGATGGTATCCGGACAGATGTTGGTGATCCCGAAGTGTTTCATCGTTTCATTGATCTTTCGGGTCGAGACACCGTTGATATACGACTCGGTGATTGCAAGAATAAGAGCGCGTTCAACTCGTGAGTATCGCTCAAAGATAATTGTCTGGAATGGCTTCTCACGAAACTCAGGTTTTTGAAGCCATATGTCGCCGTATCGTGTTTTTAAACCTCGTTCTGAATACCCGTTCCGTGTGGCGGTGCGGTGTTCAGAACGCTCATAATACCCTGCTCCGGCTTGTTCTCAGCCTCACAGCGCATAACCATGTTCATAAAGGTGGTCAGCAGGGTCTGCATTGCACCCTGTGGATCGGAAAGATAATCTTCTGCTAAATCGTATAGATCCATGGCTCTGTTCCTCTTTTGCAATTCTAACTTGGTACAGAGCCTTAATTAAATTTACAGGGTATTACGGATACTATCATGAAGTGCAGGCAGATGTGTTGTATCTTGGTGATCGGAGTGTGGTCTGTGGACACCTGTTTGTCGGTTTTCTCTGCCTATATCTCTATTGCAAGCTTCAGGCAGTTATTAAGAGGGCCGAATTGACATCCGAGTATTCTCCAAAAGATCTTCTCCTGATCTTTTCCAAGGTGATGCGGATCTCCTATGATGGGTTTGACCAGATCACTGAGGTGCCGAAGAAGGTGCGAGAAATTGAGATGAAGCTGAAACTGGATTTATTCCCTAAGTGAGAGAATAGTTTTGGGATCCATAATCCCTCTTCTTCTTTGGAACCAGATTCAACTGATAATCATACACCTTCTGGAGCCACAGTGCCATCATGTTCACAAAGAAGATCGCCCGAATCCGGTGGTTCTTCTAGTGACGGACAGGAGCAATCTTCAGATGCGTCTTCAGCGTCCTGAATATCTTCTCGACAAAAACCTTCTCCATATACTCGTTCACCACCTCTGTCGCTATCAGAGAGGTATCAGTCGAATACATGAGGTATTTCCCATCCAGATCAGCCGCCCTGTCAATCGCTGCCTCGTTATAATCCCATGAAATCGCACACCGTTTCCCGTTCTGAAGAACATCAACTGTAAAAAACACTCATGATTCCCATAAGGGCAACAGGCATACAAGATTAAAATAATTGGTGGCCCATCTTACTTTGGGGTAGAGAAGGCTGTTAACTTTTTGGGACTTTGATCCCGTGAAAAAAACTAGCCATTCCACCTATACGGAGGCATACATGCATCACGAGTGCGGATATAAAAGTGCTCCCGAAGCTCTTTGGATCTACCCCTCTTTTTGGAGGAATTATGAAACAAAGAACAAAGGTGTGTGGAATTGATGTCCACAAAGACTTCCTCCAGGTATGTATCCTATCTCTAACAGGAGAGAGTTCGCAGCATCGCATCCACAATACTCATGATGATATTCTTGACTTAAAAGATCTTCTCCTGAGTGAAGAGTGTGAGCTTGTTGCATTAGAGTCAACCGGGGTCTACTGGTACTTGCTCTATTTTACTCTTGAGAACGAAATCCCGATTATTGTTGGCAATGCAAACCAGATGAAGAGCATACCTGGAAGGAAAACTGATGTGCGCGATTCTGAATGGATCGCTCAACTTGCTTTGAATGGGTTGATCAAACCATCCCGGATATTTCCCCGTAATCAACGGGAATTTCGTGATCTGACACGAAAACGGGAAACTCTTGTCAAGTCTCGAACAACTATTAAGAACCGAATCCACAATATATTGGATAGTGCCGGGATGAGATTGAAGTCTGTCATGAAAGACATCTTCGGCAAGTCAGGTCGACATCTGCTTGAAGGATTAGCTCAACAAAGAGAGTTGAATAAGCTTCTTCAGGCAATTCCATCACCCATCATCCGGCGGAAAATGGATGAGATCAAAGTGATCATGCACACCTCGCTCTCCCCAATACAAATTCATCTCCTCAAAACACAACTTCAGCTTCTCAACGAGATTGAAGAGAAGATTGACACAATCAATGGACTCATTGTGGCAGCTCTTACTGATTATATCCTAAGTTTGCCACTTTAGGTTCAGCCGCCCAATGGGAGCATCCACTACAGTGATCTCACTTTCCCAGAATTTCATCGGGAAACTGTATTTGACAGTTGACGATTTTCCAATCAAAAAATCATGTAACCGTCCAATTATGCCATAAAATCAGCGTGTTGATGGCATCAAAATTGGAGTGAATGAACCTTTTTGTCTTCCTCCTCCAGGAATCAACCGTAACTGTCAAATTCGTTAGCGCCTTTTTGATGAATTTCGTTGACGTATGCTTTAGTTCTGGGATCTCAAATCGGATCAAAGAGATAAACAACTGTGCAATAAACCCAATGATTAGCGCACCGTAAATGCTGTTATCAGTCCATACACGCAATGGTTTGATCTCGATCTCGTTCTTGAGAGAATTGAATATCTTCTCGATCGAGTCCTTTTTTCGATAGGTCAGAAGGGCCTCAATAAGTGTCAAATTCTTACTCGATTTCAGGCAGAAGAATCCCTCTCTACCGGTGATGAACTTATCTTCAAGAAGCCTGACGGCATCATCTTCTGAGAGTTCAATCAGCTTTGTCTGGATGGAGTAATCCACATCAACAAGAAGATTGTTTATCCGGAATCGCTTTGGAAGACCCTTATTCTTGTCAATACTTTCCTGAATGGCCTTCGCTTCTTTTATCTCTCGCACAACTTTTCTGGCCCTGGATTCCAGCTGCTCTTTCTGCAGTTTTTCTGAGAAGTAGAGGTAGTTCGTACTGTTTGGCTTCTCAATTTTAATCCCGCGAATTCCTGACTCCTCATCAACCATCTGAGGATTATATGTCTCAAATCTGGCGATTATCTTGTCGTCGCTCTTGTTGAGCTTCTTTCCGGTGATGTATTGCATATTATCTGCCCGGATCATCTGGGTATTGGCGACACTGTTCGCTCCTTTGTCAAATATTACCAGAGAATCCTCTCTGAGCCTGCCGCTTGATTGCTGATAGGTCTTCTTGAAGTGGATCTGATCATTGAGATTGCCGGGTTCGATTGTCAGCCCAATCGGGACATTGATTGGGTCGGCAAGTTCTGTGATACCAACGGTGATCTGTTTTTTATCTGGCCGATGATCCCGACTGTAGCCATACTTTCCAAGCGGCGCCTTAGTACCATGAAGAACAATGCTGGTCCAGTCCATGTTGATGTTAGTATGCTCAAAATCATACCTCTCAAACAGGATATCCTGGATGTCGGAGATGATCTCTTCCCGGTTGGCACCAAGGGTTTCAAGGACACGGTAGAGTGTTCTTTCGCTGAATGGAGGGAGAGAGAATTCGGTAAGCACTTCAGGACGGTTGATCCATTCGTGAGACCGCTTTATGCTGAAGTTATCCGTCATTTTGTAGCTGACAAGAGCTTGAAGCAAATTATTGATGTCGAGACCTCTCGTTTTGTGTTTCCCGAAAACAGAGGGGAAATTCAGGGTTTCATACAGCCTTTCAATGAGGAGAAGCGTGCCGATAGGAAAGGATATATTCTCATTCGGTTCAATCTGATTAGTTCTTAGTTTTGTTTGCATTTTTGTCGATACAAACATCACTAAGAACTGACTTATTTCTTGTTAATGGCAAAGTTGGGATGAGATGCATGATTCGATTGGGATTTGTCTCTCTGTTCCAGGAATTGGCATGACAGCTGCAACAACCATTCTTGCTGAAGTGGGTGATGTCAGAGACTTTGACTCGGGAGATCGACTTGCTTCCTGGGTGGGATTGACACCTTCAGTCTATCAGTCGGCAGATCATCTGGTAACGGGAAGAATAACAAAGCGGGGGTCAAAACACCTTCGATGGATCCTTGTTCAGGTTGCTCAGACTGCAAGTCGAACCAAGAACACTGTTCTCTCCAGATTCTTCAGGCGAGTTGCTTTTCGAAGAGGGAGAAATAAAGCAATTGTTGCTCTGGCACGCAAGATCCTCTGTATCTTGTGGCATTTGCTGACAGTGAAAGAGAAGTACAAAGATCCCGAGCTGAAGAAGAAGGTTATCCTCCCTCAGAAGTCGAAATTACCGGATATTTCAATCGATGATGCGGTAATGGTTCTGTTGAATGCAGGGTATAATGTTTATAATCCGGGATTACAGCGTATCCCAGGAAAGGGGGTGGAATAGGGGCCACCTTACCTTTCGTAGGAGGTGATTTTCATATAAAAGTCAGCATACTGCCCAAGAATACCTGCAATACTCTCTTCAACCTCCTCCTTCGCTCGACCTTTAAGATTCTCGTTAAAAGCCTGCAATTCAGCATCCAGCTCAGCCAACATCGCATTTCTTGAATCAATTGACTCCATCCTCTTCGCATGGTTGACATACACAACTCCGGCATCCTCCCTGCCAAAGAGTGTTCCTTTTGCCCTGGTTGCATACAATGAACTGGTGCCGGTTGATCTCACCCGGTTGGTAACCTTTGTTGGAACATCAGTTTGCAGAAGGAGAGTTTGTGCCAGGTTTGATCCTTTCTTCACGCCACAGATCAGGTTCCAGCCAAGCGCCTCAATATCCCGGACAGACTCTTCCGAGGTATTTCCCCGGTCCCAGATCAGCGTACCCGGCCCATAGGAGAGATCCAGCAGCTGTACCAGGAGTTCCTTTACCGATGACATTGAGTTGAAATTGCCCGGCAGCACAAAGAATGAAACCGGCACTTTATCCCATTTTGAGACGAGAATACAGAGATTGATCTGTTTCTGGTTCGCCTTCTTAGAATTGTAACCCTTCTCTCCAAGCTCATCGCCGGAGCCAAAGATCAGAACCGGGGTGAAGAACCCAACACACCTGAGTACGTTATTCTGAGAGCTGATTCCCGTATTCAAAGGTGAAAAATCCCCTTTTGATTGGGGGTAGGGGGAGCGATAGCTTTGTCTTTTCAATGGGTTTTTGGGTTGTCTGGCAGTGGAACCGTATCGTTGTTCAAGACGAGGGCAGGGATGTTGAGCAACCGGACGATATATTCAGTGCTCGATAGGGAGATCTGACGGAACAAATGACTCAAAATTTCTGCCCATCAAATTAGGAGGAGTGTTGTTTTGATGGGCTCAAAGAGGATGAATGATCCACTATATTATGATCAAATACATAGAATAATCTGATGCCAAAGGATCTGAATACTTTACTAAAAAAAAATGGACTTCGATACTCTTTCATCGGCGTCTGTTTACTTGCTTTTTCATATCTTACATTCTGGCTAAGGACACTCCCGATTCCCCGGATCGTTTCAGAGAACTGGGTCAATCTCCTCGGAAATGACCCCTGGTACAACCTTCGCCAGATTGAACAGATGGCACTTGACTTTCCAGCGTACTCTTGGTTTGATCCGATGACGCACTTCCCGTTTGGGGAAGCGATTTACTGGGGTCCGCTCTTCCGCTTGCTTGCGGTTGTTCTCGTGATTCTTGCGGGAGCATCAACCCGCCCGGAGATCATGTACGTTGCCTCATTCCTTCCGCCACTTATGGCAGTTGCGATGGTGCCGGTGATGTACGGGCTTGGCGCAAAGCTTGTGGACTGGAAGACGGGGCTTGTTTCTGCTGGTTTTATCGCAATCGTTTCCGGGCAATATGCGTACCGGTCGTTGTATGGGTTTGTGGATCATCATATAGCGGAAACAATGTTCTCCACACTCTTCTGTTTGTGTTTTATTATTGCACTTCTGAAGCTGAAGGAGAGCGGGGTAAGCCTTACTGATCTGGACAGCCTGAAAAACCCGTTTTTGCTGTATCCAGCTCTTGCGGGTTTCGCGTTTCTCCTTGGTTTCTACACTATGACAACGATGGTGATGTTTGGTTTCATCGTTGCCATCTATACACCTGTGCAGATGATCATGGATCATGCACGACAGCATCAGTCAGATTATCTCGTTCTGACGAACTGTGTCACATTCCTTGTGGTCATTCTTGGGATTATTCCCTTTGGGCTGAAGCAGACCGGGTTTGGTGTCGGGAACTACACTCTGGGGGATATCATAGTATATGGGCTTCTCATCATCGGCACGCTTCTCCTCTATGGTGTGTCGAGGTGTCTTTGGGATCGCCCTTGGCACTATTATCTCGGAGCACTTGCCGGTGTATCAATTGGTTCTCTTGTTATTGGTCTTCTTGCATTCCCAAATATTGTTTGGGGGTATATCGGTACATTTATCGCAACTTTCGGTACGGTTAATGTAACTCTTACTATTCAGGAGGCGATGCCTTGGCAGTTTGCAAATGCGGTTTCGGTTTTTAATTGGGGTTGGATTCTGGTCGCCGGAGGTTCCTTCTTTTTACTTTATCGGATATGGAAAAAGAATGACGCACCGGCACTTTTCACCCTTATTTGGTTCGCCGTGATCTTCCTTGCGACGACTCGCATGATTCGGTTCGAATACTATTGTGCAGCGAATATTGCCTTGCTGGCTGCGATTGCTGTTGGCAGTGCAATGCAGTTTTGGGGGCGTGATCTCCTCAGATTCACCAGTATTGAGAAGTTCCTGACACCTAAAGAGCACCCTGTACCACTTGAGGAGCTCCCAAAAGTACCTGAAGATATGGGGGGGAAAGGGAAGAAGCAGAAGAAAACACAGAAGAAAGTATTAAAAGTCGAAGGCCCAAGTGCTGTTCAATCCGGTCTTCTCTTGGTCACGGTTGCTTTTGCACTCCTCTTTGGATGGTCCGGCTTGTCTGCGAATATTGCGCTTGGATCACAAGTTAGTGGCGGGATAAACAGTGATTGGAATGCTGCGCTCACCTGGCTTGGTGAGAACTCTCCCGATCCAGGTGTTGACTATTATCAGATTTTCAACACACCTCAGATGCGTGGTGTGTATAAGTACCCCCTTGAGGCATATGGCATCCTCTCTTGGTGGGATTATGGTCACTGGATCACTTTTGTCTCAAAGCGGATACCTCATGCAAATCCATTCCAGCGTGGAGCGACAACTTCCGCCCATTTTTTCATGGAAACAGATGGGGATCTAGCATCTGCCCAGCTTGAAGAGCTTGGTATCCGGTATGTGATCACCGACATCGAGATGACAACCGGCAAATTCTGGGCAATGGCGACATGGTTTGATCCGGTCAATTCAACTGATAACTTCCAGAAGACAATGCTCTACCGGGAGTCAGAGGGAGCGTATTCCCAAGTAAAACTCCAGCGAGAGAGTTATTTCCAGACGATGATCCAGCGGTTGCATGTCTTTGATGGATCAGCAGTTACTCCAAAAGAGATACTGGTTGTGCAGTCTGCACCGTCATCTTCACTTGGTCTTAGCGGGACATCAACACCTGTGATTACTAGTGTTGGGGAGGTAAAATCGGTCGATAAGGCGCGGGCACTTATTGCCGAGTTTGAGAAGACAGCACCTGCGAATCACATTGCGGAGATCCTCACCCCAGAGATGTTCGCTTCTTCAACTGAGCTTGATGCGCTCCAGCGGTTCCGGCTCGTCTATGAATCACCCACAAATGTCCTGAGCGGTGGCGGCGATATTCGATATGTGAAGATATTTGAGTTCGTTCCTGGTGCAACCGTGCAGGGTGAGGGCACGATCGAAGTGCCGATCAAGACAAACACCGCCAGGAAATTCACCTACCGACAGGAGAGCCGGGACGGGTTCTTTGTGGTACCATATCCGACTGAGGCCGGGACGGATGATGTGGTTGTGGCAACAGGACCTTACCGAATTGTTGAGACGGGGCAGGAGATCGTGGTGTCGTACCAGGCGGTAATGGAAGGGCTTTGGATCTGAAGGTGTGTCTTTCAACAATCCCCGTTTTTTCTCTCATCGAATAACTCTACAATGTCAAGTTTCAAATAGATTCTGTCGGATCAAATAGTAAGATCTTTATATCCTGAACTCCCGGAAAACGTAGTCACATGATCTCAAGTGCCTCAAGAATGAGCGGTTGTTTCTTTGTCATCTCACTTTGCGATCCCTCAGTAAAAGTACCATTTAATTATATTCCACAATCGTAAAGTACAATTATATGTACAAACAAATATAATGCCAGTATGGCCCGAAGGAAGACCAAAAAGAACACCCTTTTCAAAAAATTTATTCAGGATATTGAATCGGCTGAACAGAGGGATGTTGAACAAACCCCGCTTCTTGCACTCATTGTCGCCACATCCTTAGACCGGTTGGGATTTGTCCCATTCATCAATTCTGTTGTTACCTGGGATGAGAAACAGTGGCGGGTATCCCCGGGCAATCTCGCAAAATCTCTCATTATAACCTAAGTTTGCCACTTTAGGTTCAGCCGCCCAATGGGAGCATCCACTACAGTGATCTCACTTTCCCAGAATTTCATCGGGAAACTGTATTTGACAGTTGACGATTTTCCAATCAAAAAATCATGTAACCGTCCAATTATGCCATAAAATCAGCGTGTTGATGGCATCAAAATTGGAGTGAATGAACCTTTTTGTCTTCCTCCTCCAGGAATCAACCGTAACTGTCAAATTCGTTAGCGCCTTTTTGATGAATTTCGTTGACGTATGCTTTAGTTCTGGGATCTCAAATCGGATCAAAGAGATAAACAACTGTGCAATAAACCCAATGATTAGCGCACCGTAAATGCTGTTATCAGTCCATACACGCAATGGTTTGATCTCGATCTCGTTCTTGAGAGAATTGAATATCTTCTCGATCGAGTCCTTTTTTCGATAGGTCAGAAGGGCCTCAATAAGTGTCAAATTCTTACTCGATTTCAGGCAGAAGAATCCCTCTCTACCGGTGATGAACTTATCTTCAAGAAGCCTGACGGCATCATCTTCTGAGAGTTCAATCAGCTTTGTCTGGATGGAGTAATCCACATCAACAAGAAGATTGTTTATCCGGAATCGCTTTGGAAGACCCTTATTCTTGTCAATACTTTCCTGAATGGCCTTCGCTTCTTTTATCTCTCGCACAACTTTTCTGGCCCTGGATTCCAGCTGCTCTTTCTGCAGTTTTTCTGAGAAGTAGAGGTAGTTCGTACTGTTTGGCTTCTCAATTTTAATCCCGCGAATTCCTGACTCCTCATCAACCATCTGAGGATTATATGTCTCAAATCTGGCGATTATCTTGTCGTCGCTCTTGTTGAGCTTCTTTCCGGTGATGTATTGCATATTATCTGCCCGGATCATCTGGGTATTGGCGACACTGTTCGCTCCTTTGTCAAATATTACCAGAGAATCCTCTCTGAGCCTGCCGCTTGATTGCTGATAGGTCTTCTTGAAGTGGATCTGATCATTGAGATTGCCGGGTTCGATTGTCAGCCCAATCGGGACATTGATTGGGTCGGCAAGTTCTGTGATACCAACGGTGATCTGTTTTTTATCTGGCCGATGATCCCGACTGTAGCCATACTTTCCAAGCGGCGCCTTAGTACCATGAAGAACAATGCTGGTCCAGTCCATGTTGATGTTAGTATGCTCAAAATCATACCTCTCAAACAGGATATCCTGGATGTCGGAGATGATCTCTTCCCGGTTGGCACCAAGGGTTTCAAGGACACGGTAGAGTGTTCTTTCGCTGAATGGAGGGAGAGAGAATTCGGTAAGCACTTCAGGACGGTTGATCCATTCGTGAGACCGCTTTATGCTGAAGTTATCCGTCATTTTGTAGCTGACAAGAGCTTGAAGCAAATTATTGATGTCGAGACCTCTCGTTTTGTGTTTCCCGAAAACAGAGGGGAAATTCAGGGTTTCATACAGCCTTTCAATGAGGAGAAGCGTGCCGATAGGAAAGGATATATTCTCATTCGGTTCAATCTGATTAGTTCTTAGTTTTGTTTGCATTTTTGTCGATACAAACATCACTAAGAACTGACTTATTTCTTGTTAATGGCAAAGTTGGG
>NZ_BAABMP010000002.1:0-992835 GCF_054767395.1 Methanocalculus sp. MC3 | reverse complement strand
CTATCGTCAATTCTCTGTCAAACATTAGGAAACCTCTATTCTGCCGATTCATGCTTGTTCACCCATAATTTGTGGCTCTTTCTGTCTTTCATACGGTAACTTTCTCCCCGGATATTCACTGTTCTACAATGATGCAGGATTCGATCCAGAAGTGCTGCGGCAATCACCTGATCCTGAAAGATCTCTCCCCAGTTACCAAACGATTTGTTCGAGGTGAAGATCGTTGATCCCTGCTCATATCGCCGGGATATCAACTGGAAGAAGCAGTAAGCTGCCTGAGCATCAAATGGAAGATACCCGATCTCATCGATGATCAGGAGACCTGGTCGGGTGAGTTTCTTCAGATACCGATCAAGCTGATCACTATGGTATGCGTCCTTGAGCTGTTCGATCAGGACAGATGCATTGATGAAGAGAACCGGGATCCCCTGTTCAATTGCAGAAACACCAAGACCAATCGCCAGATGAGTTTTACCAACACCTGGCGGTCCAAGGAAGACCACATTTTCTGCATTGTCAATAAATCTCAGAGTGGCAAGGTCACTGATCACCGTCTGATCAATCGAGGGTTGGAACTCAAAATCAAACTCTTCAATTCGCTTCAGAAGAGGGAAACCAGCACTTTTTGTCCGGGTTCGAATTCGTGTTGAAGTTCTGTTGTTCCATTCCTGTTCAACCAGATACCCGATCGTCTCAATGGGACTGAGATTCTCGTTCATGGCACGTTCAAGCGTTGGCTCAAGCAGAGCATCCATTGCATCCAGTTTCATCATGGCAAGGCGGTGATGGATCTGCTCGAGAAGAAGAGTCGTCATACCCGACCCTCCTCAGCAAAAACATCATATTCGGCAAGGTCTCGTGTTTCAACAGAATCCTGATCAATGGCTGGTTTGTTTATCCGTTTCTTCTTTGTACCATTGCTGGATATACCCAGGATTTCTTTGTAAAGCCCTTCAAAATGCTCTTTTTTCTTTGAACGCTCATTTCTCCCATTCAGGAGAGTATGAGTGCAGATCTCTGTGCCATCAGCATGAATCGATACGTGGTTCTCCAGGACATATGCGTCAACACGTCTTCCTGCAAACTTCCATGGAACTGAGTAGCTATTCCCGTATAACGAGATGTAACAGTCTTTGGAGACTTTTCGGGATTCTTTCCTCTTGAGGAGATATGGTTTGTACAAAGCGAAAGGACGAAGGTTCTCCTGAACCAAGCGATCAAACGGAATCTCATGGGTGGTTCCATGGACCTTCCCATTGACGCAATTGAGCCAGGTACGTGCCTGAAGATTCAGATCCTCTATGGAATGGAAGGTTCGACCATACAGGAAGTTGTCTTTGACATAGTAGATTGCACGTTCAACTTTGCCTTTGGTTTTGGCTCGACCCAGGCGGCAGAGCCGTGATGTAAACCCGAAGTGGTCACGGAAGTCTGCAAAGAGGGGATGGAATTCTGAAGCGGTTGAGGGATATTTCCGCTCAAGGACGACACTCCGAAGGTTGTCATAGAGGATCATGTCAGTGACTCCTCCAAAATACTCAAAGGCGCCCAGATGTCCTTTGAGAAGAGCAAGAAGACCCTGATGAGGGAAGAATTCTACATATCTCATCCGGGAATAGCCAAGAACCATTGAGAGGCCATAGACCTTCTTTTTGGATCCATCTGCCGTTTCATAGGGGTATTCAAGCCAGTCACACTGCATCATCTCTCCCGGCTTGGTTTCGTATCTGATTTCAGCTGGAATGGTGATGTTGGGACGGATCTGGCGGATATAATCGCCAAGTATTGTTGGCCCGCCATCATAGCCGAGATCCTGGATCTCTTCCAGAAGTCGAACACGGCTCAGACGAGGATAATTGTTCAGCCTCTCCTGGATGTATGGTTTGAAGGGATCCAGCTTGCTTGCTTTCTGTCTGGTCTGAGGATGTTTTGAGGGTTGATCCAAAGAAAGATGCCGAGCTATGGTTTTTCTGTCATATCCGGTTTCTCGGGCAAGCAAGCTGATATTGACTTTCCCTGTTGCCAGTTCCTGTTCACGAGCTAGATCCAGTAACATAAAATACTCCTCGTCCTTGAGCATGTGAATCCCAGACACTCTCTGGTTGCACATTGGGGATTTTTATTCCGACGCATTTGGGTATTTTTACGCCGACGAAACTGGGGAAAAGTAAACCGACATTGACAAAAGGATATATTCTCATTCGGCTCAACCTGATTAGTTCTTAGTTTTGTTTGCATTTTTGTCGATACAAACATCACTAAGAACAAATTTATTTCTTGTTAATGGCAAAGTTAGGATACAGGGGTTGAGTGCCGTATTCTCAATTATACAGACGAATTACAGGATATAACGCGGCTGTTCGGGCAGGGAGTGGAAAAATATTATGCGTGAATAATTATCTGCCGAATATTGGTTGCACATAATGTTTAATATAGAAGAGATCGAATTGGTGTTAGGTACAGGTCTTGCCTAATTTTCAGGGCGATACTGACATAACCTACTTGGGTCCACTATTTACTGCAATATGATACCTGTTATAATCATCAACTGTGGCATGGGCAATATTGCCTCAATCTATAATATGATTAACCTAATTGGTGGAAAAGCACAAATCTCTACATCACCCAGTGTTGTAAAGCAGTCAACTAACCTGATCCTTCCGGGCGTGGGGGCATTTGATGCCGGTATACGTGCACTGCGTGAAACAGGTATGGACGCGGCAATCCATGAAGCAGTAACAGATAATGGTGCAACTCTCCTTGGAATCTGCCTGGGGATGCAGCTGCTCATGGATTCAAGTGAAGAAGGGCAGTTGCCTGGCCTCGGCCTTGTTCCCGGGAGGGTGAAGCGGTTTCAGGTACATGAACAAGGACTGCGTGTTCCGCATATGGGTTGGAATACTGTTCAGCCTACTCGCTCCTCCGGCCTCTTTGATCAGTCAATCAATGAGCACCGTTTCTACTTTGTTCATTCTTACCATGTTGAATGTGATGAGCCTGAGGACATCGCTGGTATCACCCGCTATGGATATGACTTTACTTCGGCATTTGAACACGACAATATATGTGGCGTACAGTTTCATCCCGAGAAGAGCCATAAGTTTGGGATGCGACTCTTCAAACGCTTCCTAGGGGTCTGAGGATGCTCCAGGTACGTGTTATTCCCTGTCTTCTCTTGAAGAATGGAGGTCTTGTGAAGACCATCGGTTTTGCGGATCCAAAATATGTCGGTGATCCCATAAATGCGATGCGGATTTTTAATGAGAAGGAAGTGGATGAACTGATCCTTCTTGACATTGATGCATCGCGACAGGGCCGCGAACCGGAATATGCGAGAATTCAGGAAATTGTGAGTGAGGCGTTCATGCCAATCGCCTATGGTGGCGGAGTAACCACAGTCGAGCAGGCACAGCGCCTGATCAGCCTCGGTGTCGAAAAAGTGGTGGTGAATACCGCAGCTCTGAAGAATCTTGAACTGGTAAGATCAATGGCTGACCGGCTCGGCTCCTCAAGTACAGTTGTTGCAGTGGATATACAGAAAGACTGGCTTGGGCGCTATCGTTCCTTCAGTGCTGTAACCAGTAAAGCTAACAGTCGTGATCCCATCGAGTACGTTCAACAGGCTGTGGAAGCCGGTGCCGGGGAGATCTTCATCAATGATGTGGCAAGGGATGGTACGGGAAAAGGCTATGATCTTAATCTTGTGAAAAGAATTTGTTCTTCAGTCGATGTTCCGGTTACCATTTGTGGCGGTGCTGGAACATTGGAGCACCTTCGCGCGGGTGCGTCTGCTGGGGCATCTGCTGTTGCAGCAGGGAGCATGTTTGTATATATGGGGAAACACCGGGCGGTACTTTTAAATTATCCAAAGCAAAATGAACTGTGTAAGATCTTTGAGCGCAAGTGATCATCTTGTAGGAATTGAATGGTTAAAGGAACCTATCGTTAATGAGCATATTACTCAATAAAAAATTTTGGGGTTAATAATGGATGAAATTAAAATTGATACATATAAGAGCGTATGGTATCAGGATATAGAAACTGGTAATTATATAAGATGTCAAAAAGAGTTCTATCAGTATGAAACGTATTTAAATCCTATTAAACCATTGCTTGGAAAAATCCCATTGTTTCGTTGCTGGGTATATAATTTGACGAGAAAAGAACAAGGTGTTGATTATTATAAATATTATGTACAAATAATTGAACCCGGTATTCATGGTGATCGTGGAAAATGGAACCTTGAATTTGATACACTTCATTCAAGATTGAATAATGATATGGGTATTTCCTTAAATGGAAAGAGATTATTAGATATTAGTGGTGAACCTGGCTTTTTTGGTTTTGATGCAAAAGCCATTGCAAAAACAGTTGTTGTAACTGCATTTGCCGATGAAGTCGCTTGTGTAATCCAAGATAAATTGGATCTTAAATCATATAAGTATAATTTTAATGAAGATAGTTTAATTAACATTTTCGATGATAAATCTTTTGATTTCATCTTTGTAAGGTCTGCAATTGGTTTTTGTGAGGATATTAAGGTCTTTTTTGAAGAATGTTATAGATTACTGAGCAAAGATGGCTGTATTTATATAAGCTTCAGCCCAGCTTCAAGAGCTGTCTGTGCTCGTTGGATGTTTGACGATTATACATATCTTAGGCAGTATACAAAAGATTATATGTTGAGAATAGCTCAGAGTGCAGGTTTCTCTCCTTTAATGGAATGGGATGATGGGAGTTATTTGTGGGATAAAGATTTTACCTATTTACATAGATTTTTTACTAAAAGATATGTCACATCCATCTTTTCTGGTTTGCCAGAAAATGAAAAAAAACAACACAATCTAGGTCTCCTCATGAAAAAGATAGATATTTAATGATGCAAATTGATGTTCTGTTTAAGGATAGCCTCGTATTTGTGATGAATAATGATTCGGAGGTCGATATCATATGAATAAATATCAGATATGTACCCGTTGCGTGATGGATACAACAGCATGTGATATTGTCTTTGATGAAGAAGGCGTCTGTAATTATTGTAAAACATTTGAACAACAATTAAAGGGTATTTCCGAAAATGTCAAGGATCTTCAGAAACACCGTGATAAATTCATTGCTAAAGTAAAGGCTGATGGTAAAAATAAGGAGTACGATTGCATAATCGGGGTCTCAGGCGGTGTTGACAGTTCATATGCTCTCTATCTTGCAGTGAAACACGGTCTTCGTCCACTAGCAGTGCATCTTGATAATGGATGGAATTCTGAACTGGCAACACATAATATCTCGAATTTGATTGATAATCTGGGTGTGGATCTCTACACTCATGTGATCGATTGGGAAGAGAACCGCGATCTCCAGTGTTCCTTCTTCAAGGCTAATGTTGTTGATATTGAATTATTGATGGATAATGCGATGCTTGCCCTGAATTATCAGCAGGCTGCGAAATACAGGTTGCATTATATTCTCTCCGGTAGTAATACGGCAACCGAAGGAATGCCTTTACCTCCTGGATGGAATCATTTCAAATATGATGTGTGGAATATAAAGCAGATACATAAAAGGTATGGTAAAGTTCCAATCAAGACGCATCCTCTAATCTCTGTCATGGATCATGTCAGATTTAATTATTTTTATAAAATAAATTGGATGGCTTTTCTTGATTTTTTCCCATATAATAAAAATGCAGCAATGGAACTTTTACAAAAAGAATGTGGGTATAAACCCTATCCATATAAACACTATGAGTCAGTATTCACACGATTCTATCAGGGGTATATTCTCCCCCGTAAGTTTGGTTATGATAAACGGTGTATTCATCTATCAACGCTCATTGTGAGTGGTCAGATAGAGAGGGATGAAGCAGTCAAAGCACTTGAATGTTCGCCTTATCTAGATGCAAGGCAGGAAGAACAGGATCGAATCTTTGTTCTGAAAAAACTAGGTTTTACAGAAGATAATTTTGATAACTACCTCCGCTCTTCTGGAGTGCCTCATAAAAAATATGGGTCAGAGGAGTGGATCTGGAACGTACTTAGTAAAACTTATAGGTTGTTTTATAAAATTTAATTTTAATAAATGGACTCGTATACCTCAAGTGTCCGGCGTGCCACTTTGGCACTATCGTGGACACGCTCAACATATTCTCTTCCTTTTTTTGAAAGAGATGAAAGGGCATTGCGATCATCGGCAAGTTGTAGCAGCCTATCCTTAAATGTATCAACGGTAGCATTCCAAACAGGGATATCACCGTAATTATCATGAACAAAACAGACTACTGGTATACCGAGTGCCATTGACTCAATAGTTACCATGCCATAAAAACCAACTAATAGTTGATCAACAATAATGTCGGCACTTTTATAAATTTCAAGTGCTTCTTTATGCGTTTTATTGAGTACTAATTGAAAGTTAATCTCTGGTCTTTCTCTCTGAATTTCTTCCATAGTTTTAATGATTGTTGATGTTCCTTTGTATGTGCCTTGTTTGATTGATGTTGGTGGGTGAACCACATTAATTATATTATTATTTGATTTCCTATCACTCAATTTAATGTTTTCGATATTAATTGGATTTGGAAGCCATTCAGCATTAGGTGAATAAGTCAATAAATCAGGGGTTGATATAAACTTGTAATCTGCAAAACGAGACATAAAGTATTCTTTTTTATAAAAATTTGGCCATTCTATTCCGCGATGGTGAAGAACAATCTTTTTTCCCATTTTTTTGTATATTAAAAAATCCAAGTAAAAAGAACACCCAGATGTTCCATGAAAATGAATGATATCATATTTTTTAGCAATATTAATTAACTGAGGGGTTTTTTTCAAACTCTGGATAAATGGTGGTAACTTGGTTGGCAGATAAATATCGAAAAAATTATTTCGAATATTCGGTAAAAATGAGATGACATCAACAGTTAGCCCAAGTGCTCTCTGAGCGGTGGCAAGGGTATAGATATTTGTGACAGTGGATGCAACATGAAGTATTTTCAAATAATCTCTCTCCTTTTTTCTGTGCGTGATTTAAAATATTTTTAATTTTTATCTAAGAATATATTGTTTAAATCGAATTGCATTTCAATATTTCTTCCCTCTGCCATAAATGCCGTTGAAACCATAATCCACTTCAATCATAGACAAGCCCGCTTCTTTAAACCATTTTAATACTTCAGTCAATGTCTGAGGGTAATCATACATAGGAGAAAGCATGTCAAAAGTATCCAACACTGCCATTTCCTTTAATTTATCTTCTGAGAGCGTGAGTACCCCACGATAATCAGCAACGAGCAACGTCCAGTTAATCTTCTTGCCGAAATCTCCAAACCTTTTACTTAAAAAAGATGATAAAGGCCACATAAAATAAACATAGGTGCGACACCACCGATAGAGTTTTTCAGGTTGAATGTGTCGGGTAATTGGCCGTACCCAGTACTTGGTTATAAGCAGTTGCTTGAAAAAACCATACTTCCTGTATAGATCAACGACAATATGACCCCCATATTTTAATTTTTCCGTCAGGCAATGAAAACCCTTTTTAGGATTTGGGGTGTGTTGTAAGACTCCAATACAGAATATTCGATCAAAGAACTCTTTTTCAAATGGCATTGAGAAAATATCTGCTTGAATTATAAGTACATTCTCTTTCATGCCGTTTGTAGCAAAATTCGCTTCAACTGCCCGACTATAATCAAACGAGATTACCATTGCACCAGTTGAAGCAGCCTGCTCGGTAAAACGCCCCGAACCACATCCTGCTTCAAGGATTATTTCACCTTTTTTTTCTCGTGGCCAGTTTGTCTCCGTAAAGAAACGTTTTTTTGATATACTATCTCCCATTTCAGTATCATATTGAGTTCTAGCATGAGTCATCCATTCATAACCAAAACTGTCCGCATAATTATCGATTGGAACAAAGCGTGGAATATAATGAATAATAGGGAATTGAACACTGCAGCTATCACATTTCAGGCTTCCCTCTTCGATATGCGAATCATTTTCTATTTCAATAGTATTTATCTTCAGGTTGCCATGGCAATCTGGACAGATAAGGTAATCAAGATGTTCCCTTCTCATTTTAACAAATCCTGATGCTAATTTTCGTATTTATGCTTGTAAATCCTTATAATGTATTGATATTTTGATGTACTAACCAAGCTAAGGTAATATACATTGCTCTGTGTGATTATTAATTTCTAGGTGAAAAATCATCCTAACCTACCCTCAAACACCTCCCCCCACCGTCCCAGCGCATATAGATTCCAGAAGTGCATGGCATTCCTCCCCCGCTTCATCTTCTTTCTTGAAGGGATTGGTTTCATCTTCGGGAATACTGCTCGCAGAAACTCATTTCCATCAATCTCAGATGTAACCGCATCATATAGCTCAGACTCCACCCATTGCTGATAGGGCACCCCAAACCCCTGCTTCTTCCTCTCAACAACCTCCCTTGGAAGGAGATCGCGGACTGCTTCTTTCCATATCCACTTCTCAACACCACCTGCAATCTTCATCGAACCCGGTATCCGGAATGCATACTCAATAAGGTGCAGGTCAAGCGGCGGAACCCGCTCTTCGATTGAATGCGCCATCGTTGCCTTATCCGCCTTCATCAGGTAGAGTTCGGGGAGATGATTCAAGCAATCCATCGCAAGGAGTGCATTCAGCCTGTCCTGAAATGGGGGAGGAGGGAGGTAAGCATTTGATGCATGATTACACGCAGGACGGCCCAGCCGTGTCATCTCCGCATCAGATAACCCGGTCAGTGTCCATGTGTGCTGCTGGGCGTCTGAAAGCGTCTCACAGGCAAAATACTGTGCATACTGGAGGCTGGCATTCAACTCCGGGTTCCCGGAAAAGGGCATTGCATTGAGACCCATTCTCAGGGCGCGCCGAACCATTGCGGGCAGGCGATACCAAGAGCCGTATCGCTCTGCTGCAACATAACTTGAATATCCCCCAAAGAGTTCGTCTGCCCCTTCCCCTGCCAGCACCACAGTGACATGCCGTTTTGCTTCACGGGAGAGGAAATAGTTGGCGATAACCGCAGCATCTGCAAGTGGCTCATCAAAATGCCAGGTTATGGTGTCAATCTCCTTCAGTACATCTACTGCATCGATTTGGATTGTGTGATGTTCGGTTCCAAGGGCTTCTGCCACCATTGTGGCATATCTGCTTTCAGAGAAGTATGGGGAGAAGACCGCATTGAAGGTATGAAATGGTTCATCAGCTGTCCTGACGGCAAGAGCGGTGATGGCACTTGAGTCGATTCCACCCGAGAGAAACGATCCGACAGGCACATCGGCGATCTGCCGGAGACGGACCGATTCTTCGAGGAGGGTTCGTACGCGTGTTGTTGCAACATGGCTATCATATTCGTACTCTCCTTCTCCAAGATGCCAGTACCGGCGAATCGACGTTTTGCCTGTTCGAACATCAAAGGTCATCAGATGACCCGGAAGCAGTTTTCTTACTCCAGAAAAGAGTGTCCTCTCACCAGGTATGAACTGGTTTCGTAAAAACACACACAATGCTTCTGGATCAACTCTCTTCTCTATTCCGAGTGTCGAAAAGCAGGCAAGGAGTGCTTTTATCTCAGATGCAAAGATGA
This sequence comes from Methanocalculus sp. MC3, assembly GCF_054767395.1. NCBI lineage: Archaea > Methanobacteriati > Methanobacteriota > Methanomicrobia > Methanomicrobiales > Methanocalculaceae > Methanocalculus > Methanocalculus sp. MC3. Next base: position 983,229 of record NZ_BAABMP010000002.1, on the reverse strand, counting down.
TCTTGCCATCAAAAAGATAATAATAGAGGGGTTTTTTCCCTATTGGATCTCTTGCTAAGATTATTGTGTGGTTTTCTGCATCATAGAGCGCAAATGCAAACATTCCACGGAGATGCTCCAAAATACCCTCGCCATGCTCTTCGTACCCATGGACGATCACTTCGGTATCGGAGTCTGAAGAAAACTGATGGTGAGAAAGCCCTCTGCGAATCTCCTGGTAATTGTAGATCTCGCCATTGCATATGGTCTGGACACTGCCGTCTTCGTTCCCAAGTGGCTGTCGGCCCCGGGGTGAGAGATCGATAATGCTGAGCCGTGTGTGGCCAAACCCCACTCTCTCACCGGTGAATGTCCCACGATCATTAGGGCCGCGATGGTGGAGCTCCTTCTGCATCTTAGTAAGGAGTGAAGGGTCATCAAATCCCGCATACCCACAGATTCCACACATTAGATCATCCTGGTTAATGATATATTAGAAAAAAGATGCAATAGGGAATCGGAAATAGGTTTTGGGTGACATCTCGCTCTCATTTATGACCTCTGTGAATACCCGACTCCCCGGTAAACCAAACCAGAGCTCTCAACCATCACCGGGTTAACACCGCGTTTCCCATCGATAAAAACGGCTCCTGGTACCATTTCCTGAACGATGCCATCAAGCTGAACTTTGAATGCATCATGATCCACCATATAGACAATGGCATCATATCCGGTTATTATCTTCATTTTAATTGACACAACAGGGCATCCGAAGACCTCCACGGTGTCACAATACGGATCTGCAACCGACACATGAGTTCCCCGTGCGACAGCCTCACGAATAAGCACCTCTGATGGCGACTCCCGCAGATCTGCTGTATTGGCTTTATATGACGCTCCGAGAACGAGGATACGGCTCCCTTTCAGTGGCTTCCCCGCCTCATTCAGGCCATCAATGAGGAGATCGAGGACATGAAGCGGCATCGCGTCATTTACCCGCCGCCCGGCAAGGATCACCTGTGCATGGTATCCAAGTTCCTGCGCCTTCTTTGTCAGGTAATAGGGATCAACCGGAAGGCAGTGCCCCCCGACACCCGGTCCGGGGTAATAGATATTGAAGTTCCATTTCGTTGAAGCTGCCCGGATCACCTCCATGACATCGATATCCATCCGCTCAAAGATGAGGGCAAGTTCATTCATGAGCGCAATATTCAGGTCCCGCTGAATGTTCTCGATAATCTTTGCTGCCTCGGCAGTGCGGAGTGATGAAAGCGGATGCACACCAGCATCAATAATCGATGCATAGAGTTGTACTGCCGCCTCCGTCCATTCGGGAGTGATGCCCCCGACAACCCGTGCAACCTGCCTGATGGGGTGTGCGGCATCACCCGGATTGTATCGTTCAGGACAGTAGGCAAGACCAAAGTCGACTCCGGCAACAAGCCCGGACTCTTCGAGAATGGGCTGTACGATCTCTTCGGTAGTGCCGGGATAGGTGGTTGATTCAAGGACAATAAGCATACCTGGATGAAGTCCGTCACGGACATCACGGGATGCTGCCTGGATATATCTCAGATCAGGTTCCTTTGCTTCAGTCACCGGAGTAGGCACAATGATAAGGCAGATATCAGATTGCCGTACTGCCTGTACAACATTGCTTGTGGCTGAGAGCCGACCCTGTGTTACTGCATCTGCGAGTTGTGTGTCCAGATCAAGCTCCTGGAGGGGCGATCGTCTGCTATTGATTGCCTGCACTTTCGCTTCATCAAGATCAGCCCCGATAACCCTGAAGCCTTCATCAGCAAAGAAGACGGCAGTTGGGAGGCCTACATATCCTAGGCCAATGACAGAGATTGTTGCTTTGCGATCTATTATTTTACGAATTAATTCTGCGGACTGCGTCATCGTTTTCCTTCCAGTAGGGTTCTGTGGATATCAATCATCTGTGTGATGAGTTTTTCTCTCTCATATCTCTCAATCATATCGCGCCGCCCCTCTTCTCCCATCAATATTCTTTTAGAATGATGCTCCTTCATCCAATAAAGAGCCTCCGAGAGTGCCGTGATATCTTTTGGAGGGATGAGAAGCCCTGTTTTTCTATCCTGTACTACTTCAGGGCACCCGCCGACCTTCGTTGCGATCACCGGTATAGCACAGGAGAGTGCTTCCATAAGGACATTTGGAAGGCCTTCTGTGTAACTTGGAAGCATGAGGCAATCTGCACAGTTCATCAGTGTGGGAACCCTCTCCGGTTCAATGGCTCCGATATCGATGCAATTATCGGGATGTTCCGGGAGTGACCCGGTTCCGGCAAAGATGAAGAGTTCCTCGGGGGACTGTTTTGCTGCTTCTATCAGCTCATGTATCCCCTTCCAAGGGTGATACCTTCCAAGATAGAGGAAGACCATTCTTTCTCTATCAATGCCAAAATAAGCCCGGCATTCGTTTTTATCCATTGGTTTGAATGTGTGTGTATCCACCCCGGACGCAATTGATGCGGATCGTTCTGGTTTTGCTCCAATTCCAATCAGCGTTTTCCTCATCTCTTCACTTGAGGAGAGTACGTAGTCTGCACGGTGCAGCATCCACCGGGTTATCGACAGGTGTATCGGGGACTTAAATGGGAAAATTCTGGCATCGTCACCATGAAACTTCAGGATCAGTGGTCTCTTCCCCTTGAAGAGTGCCGAAACTATACTGCTGTGTGGAATGTAGTGGGCTTGCAGAATGTCGATATCTTTCTTTAAGCAGAGCCAGAGGCTGTCAATAAAAAAGGCCGGGTACCCTAGAGTAGAACGGTTGGGTTTTACTGCAAGTCTGACATCAATACCCTGTTCGATGAGATCATCGACCATCCGCTTGATAAAGATCCCGGAGTGATCCCCCAGTTTCTTGGGGAACATATTCGCGAAAATCCCCAGGCGATATTTGTCAACCATGTTTTCTCACACAACCCCCATCTCTTTCAACCGCTTCGGCAGGTACTCCCCCGTCACAAAATCCAGCCCCCTTGCTGCAAACGCCTGCTGTTCTGACTTCAGCCCCATCGAGAGCTGGAGATTGATCTGCTCTCTCCAATAGTCTGTCGCAAACCGGGGGTCGGTCAGCTCAGCCTTGAGGGCGGCTACGTCCTGCTCGCTGAGTGTGTCGGCAGGCAGATCGTAATCCCTGATATCAGAGGGCTGGACGCCGATGAATTGGGCTGCCGGGGTGGCCAGGAGCTCGGACATATGCGCACTCTTGATCGAGCCGTAGGCGACCGAGGCATAGATCCGGTAACTCCAGGGGTCGCCGTCTGTGAAGATAAGAACCGGGAGTTTCAGCTCCTCGTTCAGCTTCTTCAGCATCCGCCGGGTCGACCGGGCCGGCTGCCCCTTGAGATGGACGAGGACACAGTTGTACTCTTCGTCAAAGCCATTCTCCTGGAGACGGGCATACATACCGCCGGTCTCCATCGCAATGACAAACTTCGCGTCATGATCGATAAACTCGACACTCCCGACATTGTTCGGTATCGCATACCCGGCCTCCCCGACATCGTCCCTGCAATGAATCTCGCGGGCACCACGCCGGGTCGTCTCCCTGAGTTTGAGAGGTCCAAAGACCGATGCCCCATCCTCTTCAGGCCGAAGATGGAATGCCTCGCGTTCGAGTGCGGTGACGATCTCAAGATCCTCGACGAGGTAGTTGCTCTCATCCTGGGCAGTGAATTTCGCCTTCTTCCAGGATTCCGAGATATAATACATCTCCCTGAGTGTCGATGAGCGGTTCTCTGTGAGCTGCCCTTTGAGGAACCCGATTACATAGGCCATCTTCAGGAGGTGTGTTGCACCCCTAGCGGTTGAAGCAGCCCTTGTGCTCTCCCGCTCCCCGTACTTCCAGACCTCGGATGCATCATCGTACGTTATATTCTGCTTTGTTCGGGTCGGCAGCCTGATCGAGGGGATCTCGCCATCAGCGATCTGGTCGTACCACACCTGTGCTATCTCAACGAGACGGCTGATTGTGTGGGTGTTCTTTTTCTGATCGCTCTTTGGAATTTCTTTCAATGTGGTTTCCTCTGGGGTGTGGATCTTTTTCCCTGATAGGTATCAGTTTGTTATATGGATGTGTTGGTGGTTACAGTATACAGAATTAACCATGCTTTGGCAGCCTTCTATGAAATAACTGTCTGAATGGTCTACCGCTCGGATATTTTTCATTCTTTCAATGTCCTCTACTTCCATATTGATATTTCCCTATGACCAAAACCCAATTAGACCCACTCTGACTCCGCGGGGGGCACTGCCAACCCCCGCTTCGTCTTTGGGGTTGGCGACCATTCGGTCACCGAGCGGTGCTCTTCGCACCGCCATGGGGATTAGGGCGCTATCGCGCCAAAAGAATGGTATGTGCCTCTCTCCCCTCTTTGAACAATCGATCAGACCGTGATGACTAGGTGAGATTGAAATAGGACAGCATCTATTGTGATTTGTTCCATAAAAGGGATTATAGGCTCAGAAATATGGAGATGAGTCACTATTATATGCTCCTTTTTCATAGTGTATCCTGAAGTGGTGTTATGCCGGTCGAAGTGGATGGAAGGTTGATTTGAAGATGACCAATCAGCTGGATCAATCTATGGAGAATGAGGGAGAAAGAGCGATTGTCAGATTGAAAAAGCGATCCCAGAAAAAAAGCCCTGCTTACTGCCCCTGAAGAATTCATCCTTAATATGGCCGAAAAAGACCTTGAAGAGTTATACTGATGCACATCGATGTTCTAAACGAGGGGCCCCTATTTCGAGGGATCGGTATTTCAGGTTATAATGGTCTACTCTATGCGTTTAGCACTGCCCGGTTCTCACACGTATTGGACTTGCTTCTTGAAGTACTTCGGGCTGAAGAGATCATTGGATATAGCTATTCTACCATCTATTCTCCCGTCATTGACGAGTTAATTTTTCAACCTGCTATCCGGAGTAACCTATGAATCCGCCTGATCAGAAACACCGGGAGCAGATTCGGGAGGAGCGGATCAGGTTTGTTCTGAGATCTGCTGAATGGGTGAGGCGCGTTCCAAATAAGGTCTGGAGCAGAGAACAATCTGCTTTCATCAACCAGCTCCTTGCAAACCGTCATCACTTTCCGCTGACCATGGAAGAATATCTGCATATGGTAGAGACGGCGAAGATCGCTTCCAGGAGGCGCTCAGGCTCTCCACCTATGCCGGAGTGGGCGAAGGTTTGAGTTGAGTACTGGGAATTTTAAGTGAGTGAAGATTTGATTAAGATGAAACAGATGGAAGACAAGTCTGATGATGAGTATTATTCAGACACGTATGAAAGCTCCCACGATGGAGCAGAGAAAAGAAAGAGAGAAGCGGAGTATCTGTTGACCGGAAAAAAAGGCAACATACAGACGTTTGCCAGAGGATTGAAGCATGCAAGGCATGCAGTGGTACTTGATATGCTGAAAGCAGAAACACGGGAGAGTAGGGAGTCCGCGAAGGAAAGGCTGTGATTCCCGTGACCTCTGTTTCGTATCGATTGTGTCAGTCACAAAACATTTTTCTCGTTCAGGTAATTTCCTATTCAGGCAATTTATGGCTCAAATGACTCCAAATAGCTATAATTATGCTCAATTTTGACATCTCTGATCTCCGGCCGGAAGAAACTATTTTATCTTCCTCTTCCATAGTAGGTACAATGAAACGTTTTGTCGCTATTGCGAAGGGGCGTGTTCAGCGGGTTGGCTATAGGGAGCATGTCTACAATGAGACATTTGAAACAGATATCTCCGGGTATGTAAAAAATCTGGACACTGGAGAGGTGGAGATCGTTGCAGAAGGGAAAGAATCAGACCTGCTTGACCTGATCAACCGGATTAATATCATCCAGCGGCCCATTGCGGTCAAATCGTTTACGGTCATATGGGAAGAGCCCACCGGAGCATACAGCGACTTTGATATCATCAGGGGAGATATCCAGCTGGAGACATTTGAGCGGATGGATTATGCAGGGAATGTTCTGCATAGTATGGATATGAAACTTGATACCAGCCTCCACAAACAAGATCAGACTCTGGATAAGCAGGATCAGATGTTGAATAAACAGGACCAGATGCTCGAGGTCGGAAAAGAGACCCGGGATGAGATTACGTCCCTCAGGAAAGATACCCGGTCATATCTAAATGACGAATTCAAGGAGATCAGAAAGGAACTCACATCCATTAAGGATGCCCTCACCCGTGCAGGAATACAGGTCTGAAATATTTTTATATTTTTTATAATCATATCCAACTATCCCCTTTTTTACCCTCACTCCTCACAATCCATCACCACCATCTTCGACTCATCCATCCCCTGTACCGTCAGGCTCCCGCCCCCGGCACCCGGATATGCCGTCATCCAGGAAGCAGCAGGCTCAACTGTGACCCGCCAGCACTTGGTCACCTCGCCATCGAGCTCAGATGAAAAGTCCGGGGCAACCGTTGCACCCTCACCGGTATCGGGAGAGATATCATACAGGGTCAGTTCAATTGGCTTTGTGGTATGATTATCTATCCGGATCTGCACCTTCCCGTCAAGGAGCTCCCGTTTCACGACAACCCGCCGCATGATCCGCCCCTCGATCGCGGCAGTCTCGGGAACCGGCTTCTCCACGATCTCCGAGACTTTCCGGGCGATATCAGGGATGATCGCACAGACTGCACGGGCACGATCTTCTGCAATCCGGTTCCGATCCCGCCGGGAGAGGAAGGCCTTCAGGTCGCGGCCAAGCTCCTGGAGTGCAAGGACGATCTCCTTTTCGATCTCCGGGATGGACGCAACCGCATCCTTGCTCTCACTGGTAAACGGCACATTTGTCGAGGCGATATGCACAAGGATCAGGATTGGCCCGATCGGAAGTCCGGACTGTGCGATCCCATAACTTTTCCAGTTCACTGCTGCAACCGACTGGGTGATCGCACAGGCTCCCTGCTGGTAGAGGAGCGGCACCCGGTTGGCAAACCGCAGTATCCGGGCTGAGCCTTCAGCCTCAAGCCGTCCACCATACCCGATTGCCGCCTCAACCACAAACGAGTGGCCAGAGAAGACACCCGGCGCCCGGCTCCGTGACTTCACAAAATCGAGTGAAAACTCCTTCTCAAGCCCTGAAAGAATCAGATCCTCCCCGATCGGGGAGAGGCAGGTGGATGCCGGGGGCGCCGGGATCTTCACCTCCTGCATTGCTGTGAGGAGTTTCTTCAGATCCCCCGGCTCCAGCTTCGAGACAGCCGCAGATCCGTTCAATCCGGCATGAGACAAAATCTCTGTTGCCGTCTTCTTTCCGACACGGGAGAACTCCTCCTGAAGAAAGAGATCCACCGTCATCTCACTGGCAGCAGCCATCCGCTTCAGGATTCCAAACTCGATCCCATAGGGGTGTGGCTTGATCGACTGCGGGCAGGGGGGCGCCTCCCCGGAGACCCGTTCAAAGGTGGAACTTTCACCATCGATCTCGACCCGGAATCGGGCATGGGGATTGACGATCGAGGTATACTTCAGGTACTCAAGCAGCCGCTTCTTTGCCGAGATCGAACTTTCAAACTCAAGCTCAATCCTGGTGCCATGCGGAAGTGACCAGTCGATCTCCTCGTGGGAGAGCACATCCGGCTCATTTGTCTGGGTTTTAATCATCAGGGTGAACCGATGGGCCTTTGTCTTCGCACTGGTGCGTGATATCACCGTTGCGGGGATGCCGCTTGTCAGCTGTGCATACAGAACCGCAGCCGAGATCCCGATCCCCTGCTGCCCCCGGCTCTGCCGTACCTGGTGAAACCGGGATCCATACAATAACTTCCCAAAGACAAACGGCACCTGTTCGGGCATAATGCCGGGGCCGTTATCCTCGACTGCGATCGTGAAAGTCCCGGACTCGGTCTTCTTAATGATTACAAGGATATCGGGGAGGACTGCTGCCTCCTCGCAGGCGTCGAGTGCGTTGTCGATTGCTTCCTTCAGCGTGGTAATAATTCCCCTGATAGGGGAGTCGAACCCGAGGAGATGCTTGTTCTTCTCAAAGAACTCCGCAACGCTGATGCTCTTCTGTTGCTTAGCGAGCTCCTCAGCGAGTACCACTGCCAACCACCCCGGCAACAGCCTCCTCAAGAGATATGGTCTGCTGGCTGCCGGTTGCGAGATCCCGCAGTGTCACCATACCTGCCTCAGCCTCGCGGCCGCCGATCACAACCACGTAATCAGCATGTTTTGCCGCCTGCGAGAGCTGTGCAGAGAGGCTCTTTCCCATGAGGTCAGCAATCGTCCGGATGCCGGCCTGCCGGAAGGCAGCAGCCACCGTGATCCCGAAGAGCCGTCCCTCCGGGGTTGTGGCAATTGCAACCGTTGTCGGCCTCTTCACCTCCTGCTCCCCAAGAGAGACCATCACGCGGTCAAACCCGATCGCAAACCCAACAGATGGCGTCTCCTCGCCTCCGAAGAGGTGGGCAAGACGGTATGCCCCCCCACCCATGATCTGGTTCTCAGCACCCAGATTCTCAGCAAATGCCTCGAAGACGCATCCGGTATAGTAGTCAAGGCCGCGGGCGATCCCGAAGTTCTGAACATACTGCACCCCATGTGCATCAAGTATTGCGAAGGTTCCGCGGATCCGCTCCTCTTCAGGTATGCTACCTGTGATTGCAAATGCATCATCCAGTGTCTTCGACTCGATGAGCGCAGTTAAGGATACGGCCAGATCTCCCCCCAGCCCCAAATCCTCCAGTGCACCATAATCCCGCTTGTCAAGGCAGGCACGGACCTTCTTCTGGAGATCCGGCTCAAGATCGGCAAGCAGGCTCCGCATCATCGCAAGGTCGCCGACACGCAGATCAAAAGAGACTCCGGTTGACCGGAGGAGATCATAGCCAACAGCCATCACTTCGGCATCGGCCATCGCAGAATCTGCGCCGACAAGCTCTATGCCAAACTGCCAGAACTGCCTATAACGCCCTTTCTGCGGCCGTTCATATCGGAAACAGTCTCCAAAATAGTACCAGCGGACCGGCTTGTTCAGCACCTTTGCCTCATTCACATACATCCTGAGGACCGGAGCTGTCAGTTCTGGACGAAGTGCAATGTCGCGGCCGCCTTTATCCTGGAACGCATACATCTCTTCGATGATACCTTCACCGGAACGGAGGGTGAAGAGTTCGAGATTCTCAAACTCTGGAGTGGAAACCTCACGATACCCCCAGCGGGAGACGGCTTCCCGCATTGTCTCTTCGACTCTCCTTCGTGCTTCCAGCTCATCAGGGAAGAAATCCCGTGTCCCTCGTGGTTTCTGGATCATGATATAACACCTACTTATTGTCTCTTCTTTGTCTTCACTGCGCCGAAGAACCGCTCCAGGTTCCCTTCGCTGGTCCATACCTTCTCCCGTTCATCTCTTCCCTGGAGATAGAGTGCAGCGAGCATAAGACCGATCCCAAGAAACGACTGGCCGAAGAAGGCAAACGCAATCCCAACAGAGGCAAGAGCCATCCAGATCACGCCCCGCAGTGCTGCCCTCCGATAGAGTGGCTGTCCGGTTCTCCCATAGATCCGGAGATCACGCATCCAGAGAAATATCACAACTGCGGCTCCAAAACAGGTGACAAGAAAGAGGATATCCATACAATGAACTTATTATGCGCCTCGTCCCTTGATAATAGTGACCATGCCATTGAATGCACGTATCCTGAATCTCATGGAAGAGGTGAGATCCGGCAGATGCTCCCCAGAAGAAGCCGCCGATCAGATCAGCGGGCTCCGCCTGGAGGAGATTGCAGGTGTCGCCAGGATCGATCTCGGACGTTCGATCCGCTGCGGGATCCCGGAGGTGGTGCTGGCTGAGGGGAAGGATACTTCTCACCTGGTCGAGATCATGAGACGGTACGTGGAGGCATCCGGCCGGTGTGTTGCGAGCAGGGCTACACCCGATCAGGCTGACGCTATCAAAAAAGCCGCACCCGATCTCACCTGTGAGTACTATCGTGATGCCCGGATCGTCATCCTCACGAACGGAACAGAAAAACCAGTCAACAGCGGCACAGTCGGGATCATCACCGCAGGGACTTCGGACATCCGGGTGGCAGAAGAGGCGCGGATCATCGCAGAAGAGATGGGTTGCAGAACCCTCACGGCATATGATGTCGGTGCTGCAGGGATTCACCGCCTCTTCCCGGCACTCCAAACCCTCCTTGACGCAGACGCATATGTCGTCTGCGCAGGCAGGGAAGGCACACTCCCCGCAGTTGTCGCAGGGCTTGTTGGCAGGCCGGTGATCGGGGTGCCGGTATCGGTCGGGTACGGGTACATGGGCAAAGGCGAGGCGGCACTCGCCAGCATGCTCCAGTCCTGTGCTGTGCTTACTGTTGTGAACATCGATGCAGGCTTCACCGCAGGTGCATTTGCCGCACAGATTGCCTCAGGGGTGCAGAGAGAATGAAACGAGGTTTTTATATCGGGCGCTTCCAGCCATACCATAACGGCCACCAGGCGGTGCTGGAAGGGATCGCAGAGGAGGTTGACGAGATCATCATCGGTGTGGGGAGCGCCCAGCTCTCCCATGATGTACAGAACCCCTTCACCGCCGGAGAGCGGGTACTGATGATCACCCGCGCGCTCGAGGGAATCGGATGTCCGTTTTATGTAATCCCGATTGAGGATCTTCGGAGAAACGCCCTCTGGGTGGCTCATGTCACCTCGATGACTCCCCCGTTTGATATCTGCTATACCTCGAACCCGCTTGTGATCCAGCTCTTTAAAGAAGCATCAATCACGATTAAATCCCCTCCGATGTACCTCAGGGAGACCCTCTCCGGAACGGCGATCCGGCAGAAGATGCTCAATGGAGAAGACTGGGAAGAGTATGTGCCGCGAGCGGTTGTAGGAGTGATCCGGGAGATCGATGGCGTCTCACGTCTCCAGACGATCTCAGAAACCGATTGAATATCAATACGAAGCACAAACAATGGTATCAATGGCTCAGACAAAACCAACCCCTCCATTCGCTGAGATGATCAACCAGTACTGGTACCTTACCCCCGGTATTGCGATCTTTGGAGTTCTTCTCTCCGCACTTGGCATCACCCTGCCCCTTCCCTTCCTTGCAGCACCGGGTATCTGGGGATGTATCATCGCATCCTTCCTCCTGCTTGGGATGGCATTTGCCGATCCGAGGCGCGATCTCGTCTCGATGTTCACTCCGTTGTATGCAGTCATCTTCTTCATCCTGCCAAGCGACATCCCACAGGAACTCCCGCTGATGGTGCTCTTTACCGTGACGATCATCATCCTGACGGCGAGGCTCCAGTGGCGGATAAGGAAGGGATAGACAGAAAAAAGGCTCTTATCTCATCCATGTGCGTTTTAAACAGGGTTCGATGCAACATTTTATGAAGAGGCTTGAATCATACACGAGGAATTGTACGCCGGGAGAAGGAACCACGAAGAGTCCCACCGCCCCGTCCCGTCCGCAGGTGCTTCGCAGGGAGGTTGTACTGGGTGACCGCAGATGCAACGTGGGAGGGGCGGGAATGCTCCTTTAGTTTGCCAGAGCAAATAAACCCCGATTCGACGAATCGCCTTTCAGGTTGCTCTGATGAGCAAGGGTTTATCACCCCTGTCATCCTTCCCCCTCGCTGACCCACCTCCCGATACCCGCGCCGCACCTGCTTCAAATCACCCACATGAAATAGCGAGAAGGCTTCTTATCTCTCAATATGAGAATATCCTAGCCGGAACAACTGAGATCCTTTTTCCGGCTACGTGAATATCCTCTTCCTGGTCCAGCGTCAGAATATATCCGCAATCAAGCTCAAAAAACTCCATCGCTTCTACCAGTCCTTCGATCTCCCGCCTTTTATTCTGGGTGGTCAGGCAATAGCAGACCTGTATTGCCTTTGTGATCTTTGTCTTCTCTTTAACGAGAAAATCGCATTCACCCTTTTCACGGAAATAGAAGAGTTCCCGGTAACGCTTCCTGAGCTCAAGGAAGACATGGTTCTCGAGGAACCTGCCCGAATCGTCTGAGAACTGTATTGAATTTGCACGAATCAGCCCGTTATCTATGGCATATACCTTCTTTGGGTTGATCTGCCTGCTTTTCTGGGAATAAGAGAACCGTGGCAGGGTGAAGATGATGTACGCATCTTCAAGCAGCTCCACATATGATGCGATGGTGGTGACCGATCCAATTGCAGAAAAAATCTTCTGTAATTTTGAGAGTGTAAACTCCCTGGCACTATTTCCCAGCAGATAGACTGCAATTTCTGTTACTATTCCGGGGTTTTTTACGGGATTCCTGAAGATGATATCCCGCGCAATGATGTCCAGCAGAAGATTCTGGAGGACTTCATCCATTCCTGTTCTCAGGAACTCCGGAAAACCGCCGGAAGCAAGATAATCCTGAAACGATACTTTCGAGTCATCACGTTCCATGTAGTCCAGGTATTCATGATAGGAGAATGGAAAGAGCTCGATCCGGAGATTTCTTCCTGTCAGTTTTGTCCCAAGCTCCCGGCTCAGGAGCGATGCATTCGATCCGGTGATCACCACTTTCTTCTCATTCTCCAGAAGATATCTGACATATGATTCCCAGCCTGCGATGTTCTGAATCTCGTCAAAATAATAGAGATCAGCCTCATGAAACTCCTCGGAAAAGGCTTCCTCCAGCATTTCAATATCTTTGAGTTCAAACTCAGCAAGCCTGGGATCCTCAAAATTCAGGTAGTAAAACTCCTCCTCCCTCTTCATCGACTGGACAAGAAGCGTGCTTTTTCCGCACCGCCTGATTCCGGAGATAATAATGGCAAAATTCTGAAGGGGCTTCACTCGTACAAGATCCTGCCGGATAACGCCGGACTTGCGCCTCCCCATTGCCTCTCTCTGGGATCGTAAGATCTTTCTGAGCTCGCTCTTCAGGATCATGATATACGATACTACTCATGTAAAATGATAAATCTATCCATTCCAAATGGACACTATTGATCAATCCAAATGGGAAGAATTGATCATTTGAACTGGACAATCCCCCAACCTCTAATCATCAGGATAAAGAGCAGGCTCTCTCATTGAAAAAAAGATTGTATAATGCCCTTTCTCTAAAACGAGTCAAGCGAGACTGAGCCGAACTCTTCTGCAAGCTGCCTGACATTGGTGACGCCAAATGCCGTCTGGACAACTTCGAGTTCGAGGGCGACGGCGGCATCCACCATGTAATCCAGAATATCGATCGAGAGTTCCTTCTTCTCCCGTGACTTTCTCATCTGGTCTAAAAGAAATGTGACTTTGGCGGGATCTTCACTCTTCAGCTTCGCAAGTGTCACCACGCACATGGAGATCCTGGTGAGGTTCCTGTCAGTACCGGTGATCGTATCGAAGAAATTCTTCAGCACCTGTGCCTGATACACCTCGCCAGCCATACGTAATAACTCCTTCTCATCCAGCTAATATAAGGCTTTCGCAGGACTGCGCCCCCCCTCGCTTTATTTTGACGCTTCACCTGCAGAAAAACCCTCCACTTACCTCACTTTGCCGTACTGACTATCCGGATAATATCCCCGCTTTTGAGTTCGGTGGTATCCTTGATCCGCATCTTTGTCCGTGCATCAATCGCATGCAGGAATCCTTTCCCGATATCGGTATGCACACGGAATGCGAGATCACGGGGATTTGATCCCTTCTTCATCAGGAAGGCATCTGGAAGCACCCGCCCCTTTGCATCGGTGAAATGGGTCTCGTCCTCAACCGGATAGACGACGATCATCTCCAGTATCGAGAAGACGGCATGGTTGACTGCCTGCTGAACACCGGTTCCATTCAACCGCTTCATCTGATCCCGGAGCATTGAAAGCCCCTTCTTCTGCTGTGGCGTCATCCCGGCAGACTCACTCTCAGCAAAATCGGAATCTCCCGGAAGATACCGGATCAAGCCTGCTGTGGTGGCATTTCTCAGCGCAAGCTCACCTGCCGCAGTCGCCCGTATCATCTCAGGCGGCAGTGGTTTCAGCATCTCGTCAGTTGCCATATCGGCTTTGTTCAGGAGTACTACCATCGGCTTGTTAATCAAAACCAGTGCATCAGAGAACCGGCAGAGGGCATCCGCATCTGCCTTGAAGAGATCCACATCGGTTGTATCAATTGCTGAGCGGATATCCTCTGCCGATATCGAAAGGCCGGCAAGTGCCTCGGCAAGAAGCTCGATCAGTGCCGGCTCTTTCCCCTGTGAGGCCCGGGCGAGGCGCGGAAGATGCTTCTCAATGATCCCGGAGACCCACATCGCCATCTCATACCGCAGAAACCGGACATCCTCCATCGGGTCATGTGATCCGGGGTCGACCGGATTCCCTTCGGCATCGGTACTTCCGCTGGCATCAACCACCTGGATGATTGCATCGGCAGATCGGAGGTGATCAAGGAACTGGTTTCCAAGCCCCTTTCCAAGATGCGCATCCGGGACAAGTCCTGCAACATCAACAAGCCCCACCCCGATGAAACGGACTCCATCAGTACACTGGCCGCATTCAAGCCCAAGCTCCCGGCATGGGCAGGGTACACGGGCATAGGCGACCCCGTGATTTGCATCGATGGTGGTGAACGGGTAATTTGCAATCTCGACATCGGCGAGTGTCGCCGCCTTGAAAAAAGTCGACTTTCCACAGTTTGGTTTTCCGGCAAGTGCAAGCGTGATCATCGTAATTGACATGTACGACCGATGCATATTAACATGCATGGGCTATATCACACGAGAAACTGCATACTTCGACGCCCCCGGACCACAGAACACCGATGATTGTATCCAGCTCTGTATAGCACGGGCAGAAGAGGAACAGATCAACACAATTGTCCTTGCAAGCACCTCCGGCGCGACCGCCCTTTCTTTCCAGAAGGCGGTGAAAGGCACACGCATCCGTCTTGTTGTGGTGTCACATGTCGTCGGCTTTTCAGAGCCCGGTGTCTGGGAGTTCTCAGAAGATGCAAAAGCATCACTTCTTGCAGAAGGCCATACAATCGTCACCGGCACGCATGCCCTCTCCGGCCTTGAACGCGCCCTCTCCCGGTCCGCGCGGGTCGGAGGCGGCTCGCGTTCTGAGGCGATCGCAGAGGCGCTCAGGCGGGTTGTTGCGGTCGGGCTGAAGGTTGCTGTTGAATGTGTACTGATTGCAGCAGATCAGGGTGCAATCGGAATCAGTGAAGAGGTGATCGCAGTCGGCGGAACTATGAGCGGTGCAGATTGTGCTGCGGTGATCCGCCCGGCACACACCTCCTCCTTTTTTGATCTCCAGGTTCGTGAGATGATCGCGATGCCAAGAAACCGGTGATCCATGATCCGAGAGGCATTTGCTGAAACATTCGGGCTGCTGAAGGCTTATCCCCTTCTCTGGCTTGGAGGACTGGTGATCGGTGCCGTCTCAGTCGGAGACATACTCATCGGAGGGGCCAGCCCGGCTCTATCCGGAGTCCTTCAACTCCTTTCACTCCTGCTCTTCCCCTTCATTATAGCCGGGAGTTACGGTATCATACGGGAGAAGAAAGGAGATCTCGCCACGTTCCTCAGGTATGCAACCGGGTACTATTTCCGGATCCTGTTGCCGTTGATCATCATTGTCTTTGCTGCATTCGTGACGATCTTTCTGCTGTTAATCCCGATGGCACTCATGGGAGGGGGCCCGACTCCTGATATGATCTTCTTCATCGCAATGGGTGTCATCATCCCGTTCATGCTCTTTACGTACTTTTATGACTGTTTCGCGGTTTTTTCGGATGAGAAGATCTTTGACTCGATCCGCTCCAGTATCACGATCGTCCTCTACAACTCCTGGAAAATCCTCCTCTTCATCATAGTGAATATTGTCGTCCTCGGAACCCTCCTCTTTGGCCTTGCATTTGTCTGGATGGGGCTCCTATGGGAGAAGATGAGCGAGATCGGCGCAATGGATCCCGAAGTGATCAGCGCAATGAGCGGTGAAGAGGTGATGGCCCTCCTCGGCCCTGATGCCCTCTTTGCAACCGCAGTCATCCTCTTCATCTGGGCGCTGATCGCAACGCCCTTCACCATCGCCTTCAAGGCAGCCTTCTTCCAGCGGCTTGGAGAGGTGCCTCAAATCGAGCAGCAGGTCGGTGTCTATGATGAGAAGGGGCGCTGGTATAAGTACTGAATTGAGCCGGTATTGCTGCTGAATCAGAGAATAATCAGGGGGAACAACACTCCCGCTTTTTTGGCTTTTCGCCGATCCGTGTGGGTTTTACCCTGATAGAACCGGTTAATGGGAGAAGAAACCCTGGAGAATCCCCCCCCGCCCCGTCCCCGTCCGCAGGTGCTTCGCAGGGAGGTTGAACCCGGTGGCTGTAATATATACGGCGCGGGAGGGGCAGGAATGTTTCGGGGCTGCCAGAGCAGATAAACCCCGATTCGAAGAATCGCCTTTCAGGTTGCTCTGATGAGCAAGGTTTTATCATCTCTTTCAGCCTGCACCCTCGATCACCCGCCCCCCCGATACCCGCGCCGCACCTGCTTCAAACAACCCCTGAAATAGCGAGCAGGTCTTTTTGGACTGTCTTGTGGTTCCTACGCCAGCAGCAGCACCATCACCACCGCGGACAACCCCCCTCCGAAGGTAGCAAGGAGGTTAGTGCCCGCGTTTCCGATGATCCCCCGGTTCTCCAGGGTCGCACCGATGACGCTGTCTATGTTGGTTCCAAGGAATCCTGCGAGGATGCAGATGAAGAAGACCGGTAGCGGGATCATCTGAAGTCCAAGGGCGATCGCCGCAATAATGAGGGATCCAAGGAGCGATGCCGCCTCGCCTTTTACTGTGACTCCGCCATTTGTCCCTTCGGGAACCTGCTTCAGGGTGGTGATCATATAGGGCCGACCTCCGGTCACCCCGATCTCGGAGGCGACGGTATCTGCGGTTGCTGTTGCGATGCTCCCGACAAAAAGGGCGGCCCAGAGGGGATCTCCTGTCAGCCCGAAGATGACGGCCGCCCCGGTGCCTACAAGCCCGTTAGAGAAGGCATTCTTGTAACCCCGTGCCCCGCCCCGTTCCTGTTCGACCCCCATCGCCTTCTTCCGGGCATACTGGAACCTGGTGCTTGCTGATCCGATGATGAAGAAGGCGAGCATCACCAAAAACCACCGGACATCGGCAAAGACGATTAATAATACTCCTATGAGAGCTCCTGAGAAGAGTCCGGAGAGATCTGCTGCACCGACACGGAAGGATGAATATCCGAAGACAAGCGCGATCGCTGCGGCAAGGAAGAGGAGCAGAATATCTACCTGGAAATCCAGCTCAATGAAGAGGAAGATCGTCATGGCAACACCGAGCATGATGATCATATAGGCATCTTCCCGTCCTTCGAGGATTGATCTGAGCATCAATGCAACGAGCACCCCGATGATCAACACCAGCGGCTCGATACTCCCAAGATATGCCATCACGAGAAGGGCGCCGGCAAATGCCCCTCCCGTATAGTGGAGGTAGGCACGTCTTCCCTCTCCTGCTGCCCTGTATGCTAGTTCGCCGAGGGTGACGATCGCAACTGTTGCCCCGAATGCAACAAGAGGGAGGATTCCGATCCCATAAAGGAGGGCTGTTACTCCCAGTGCAAGTGAAATATACCGTGTTCCCCGGATCAGGTAGAGGACTGCTGAAAAAGAGATGACAAAGATTGCAAAAAGCCACGCTGGCTGAACGAAGGGGGAGACAAGAATCCCAATGATGGCAAAGAGTGTTGCTACCAGAAGCCGTGGCTGATTCTGCATGGATAAAAAGAATTGGTGAACGTGAGAGAAGAAGGTTCGCACGTTCTCCAAAACAGAGTGCGAACAGTATATCAGATGACGCAGACAACCTGTTATAAATGTCGTCACCCGAGGATCTCTCAAAAACCTATGATTATGCCGAGGTTGAGCGGCGATGGCTCGATCAATGGCGTGATGAAGATTTTTATTTTGACTGGGAATCAGCAGAACCACGATACGTCATCGATACCCCCCCTCCCTACCCGACAGGCCGCCTGCATATCGGGCATGCACTGAACTGGGTCTACATGGATATCGTTGCCCGCTATAAACGGATGCGCGGCTTTAATGTGATGTTCCCCCAGGGGTGGGACTGCCATGGCCTTCCAACAGAAGTGAAGGTTGAAGAGATCCATGGGATCACAAAGAATGATGTTCCCCGGGAAGAGTTCCGGCAGATGTGCCGCGATCTCACCCGTGAGAACATTGAGATGATGCGCCATTCCCTCCGGCTGATGGGCTTCTCGGTCGACTGGAGCAACGAATACATAACAATGGATGAGTCGTACTTTGGCCTCACCCAGGCATCGTTTCTGAGGATGCTAAAAGACGGATACATTTACCAGTCCGAACATCCGGTCAACTTCTGTACCCGGTGTGAGACCGCGATTGCCTTTGCAGAGGTTGCCTATACCGAGAACACCACGCTCCTCAACTATTTTGACTTCGATGGCGTTGAGATCGCAACCACGCGGCCGGAGCTCCTTGCGGCATGTGTAGCCGTTGCCGTCCATCCTGAAGATTCCCGGTATGACGGCCTGAAGGGAAAGACCCTCACTGTCCCGATATTTTCGCATCCGGTACCGGTGATCGAGGATGAGGCAGTCGATCCGGCATTTGGATCGGGTGCGGTGATGATCTGCACCTTCGGTGACAAGCAGGATGTTATATGGTGGAAGTCCCACAATCTTGACCTCAGATCCGCAATCGATCAGAAAGGCGTTATGACCGCCCTTTGTGGAAGATATGCAGGAATGAAGGCAAAGGAGTGCCGGGAAGCGATCCTCTCGGACATGAAGGGATCCGGGATCCTGAAACGGCAGGAGGAACTGCCCCAGCGGGTTGGCACCTGCTGGCGGTGCCAGACTCCGATTGAGATCCTCTCTGCACGGCAGTGGTTTGTGAAGGTGAAGCCGGATGAGATCATTTCGACTGCCAAAGCGATCAACTGGTATCCCGAACATATGCTGACCCGGCTATTGAACTGGACGCACCAGATGGAATGGGACTGGTGCATCTCCCGGCAGCGGCTCTTTGCAACACCGATCCCGGTCTGGTTCTGTGAAGGCTGCGGTGAGATGATCCTCCCCGATCCTGAGGATCTTCCCATCGACCCGACCGTCGATTCACCAAAACAACCCTGTCCGAAATGTGGATCAACGAGCTTCATCGGTGAGACGGATGTTCTTGATACCTGGATGGATTCATCCATCTCCCCGCTTGCGATAGCAAAGTGGGATGGGAAGACCACACCTGCTGTCTATCCCACCCAGCTCCGTCCCCAGGGTCATGATATTATCAGGACATGGGCATTCTATACCATCCTCAGGTCAGTTGCCTTAACCGGAGAGAAGCCATGGGAAGGAATCATGGTTAATGGCATGGTACTTGGGGAAGACGGATTTAAGATGTCAAAGTCCAGGAATAATGTCATCACCCCGGACGAGCTGATCGATCGCTATGGTGTCGATGCCCTCCGCCAGTGGGCAGCAGTCGGGGCGGCGATGGGATCAGACATCACCTTCTCCTGGAACGATGTCGTCGCCGCTTCCCGGTTCCAGACGAAGATGTGGAATATCGTCCGTTTCTCTCTGCTCCAGATCAGAAAAGATGCACCGACATCTGCCGAATCACCAGCAGAACTGGCAGATCGCTGGCTCCTCTCACGACTCTCAGCAACTGTTGAAGAGGTGACCGATGCACTTGACGCATACCAGTATGATCGGGGATTGAAGGCGATCCGGGACTTTGCATGGTCATCCCTCGCAGACAACTATCTCGAACTTGTCAAGGGAAGGCTCTATTCAGATCTTCCATCCCGGGCAGGTGCCGTCTTCACATTAAAGACAGCACTTGACACCCTCTGCCGGCTGCTTGCACCCTATACTCCATTCTTTGCAAGCGAGTGCTTCCACCACCTTGCAGGAGGCCGGATCATCGACCAGGAATGGCCTCATCTGGATTATACGGATGCCGGGGCAGAGGAGAACGGTGATCTCCTCGTCTCTGTCGTATCTGAACTGAGAAAATACAAGCACGAAGCCGGTCTTGCCCTGAATGCGCCGCTTGGGCATGTGACCATCTATACCCCCGGCATCAGCATCGATGATGGCGGAGATGCCGGGAGATGTACGAATGCCGATATCGAGTGGAAGCCGGAGGAGCCGCATCTTGACCGCGTCCTCTCGGATATCACCTTTAATATGGGAATTATCGGGCCCACATTCAGAAAGGAAGCAAATGCCGTGATGCAGGCGATCCGGGCGCTCCCACCTGACGCGCTTGAAGCGGGCGTCGATTCTGTGATGGTGAACGGATCAGAGATCACTGTTCCCGAGGGTGCATATACCCCGGTCTTCTCCTATGCAATCGAGGGGGAAGAGGTGGATCTCCTTACTGTCGGGATTGCCCTGCTGGCGATCCGCACACACGCCTGATCTCATCTTCAACAAAGGAGGCGATCGCCTCCATCTTCTCTTCTGCATCAATCAGAACAAAGCGCTCCGGCTCTGCTTCTGCACGGGCGAGATACTCCTGCTGGACTGCGGCGAGCACCTCTTCCCGCTCAAAATGCTCGCGCCTGCCGCCCCTGTCGATCCTCCCAAGTGCAGAAGCCGGCGGGATCACCAATAGAAATGTCAGATCCGGGGTGAGGGACCAGCCCTCATGGAGGGCGGTGAGCCAACCGCGGGGATCGGGAATCACGCCTGCAAGGGTCACCTGCTGGTATGCAAACCGTGAATCCGTGAACCTGTCAGAGATCACTATTCTTCCCTCTGCAAGAGCGGGACGAAGAACCGTCTTCAGGTGCATCGCATGATCGGCAACAAAGAGCAGGGCTTCTGATATGGGATCGCTCTCATCTGCTATCGCCTGCCTGACCGCTTTTCCTATCCAGGTGGCACCCGGCTCACGCGTAAAGAGGCAGTTCAGATCGGCCAACTCCGATTTGAGTGTCTCCACCAGGGTGCTCTTCCCTGATCCGTCAATTCCTTCGATTGTTATCAGCAGAATGATCCCCTCCTGATGAGATCCAGTGGCACCTTTTTGGTATGGATGGCGGTTGCGATGATCGCCCCGTCATATCCCGCTGTGGCGAGTGTCTCGAGATCGGTACAATCCCTGACTCCTCCCCCATAGAGGAGCGGCAGATCTGTCGATTTTCGGATCCGCTCCACCCCGGCGCGGTCGATTCCACACTCTTCCCCCACTGCGGAGATATGCAGGAAGATGCAGCCCGAGAACCCCCATTCCTCTGCGCGGGAGAGGATCATTTCCGGCGCTTCCCCTCCCGGCAGGACGCGTCCGTCTTTCACATCCACGCTCAGGTATCCCCCCGAATAGCCGGTGAGATCACTTCCTGCGGTCTCGGTGCCGATGACATTCTCGATGAATGGCGCATCAAGCATATCGGGCGGCCCCCGGCACCCCCGGTCAATATAGCAGCGGGAGACGGGATCAGAGAGTCCAAGCACCGTCTCGTCATGTGATCCCACGCCTGCGATCCGGTCAAGATCGGCAATATAGACCGATCGTGGCCGCACCGCTTCGATATATCCCCGGGGTTCTGCTGTCGGTGAGATGCCCCATGTGAGGGGAGCATATTCCGAGCGCCTTCCTGCTCTCCCGTGAACCACCTGGCCCCCCTTGAGATCGATTGCACAAATGAGCTCCATGATATAACGCAATCACTATTATCATCGGAGATCATTAAGTTCTATGGAATTACTTGTCAGCCCGAGTTCTTTGGAAGAGGCCAGACTTTCTCTTTCTGCTGACATCGTCGATGTAAAACGCCCTGCTGAAGGATCGCTTGGTGCAAATTTCCCCTGGGTGATCCGGTCTATCAAAGAGATCGCTGGAGAAAAGCCGATCTCCGCTGCCATTGGCGATTTTGCGCCAAAGCCCGGAACAGCCGCACTTGCGGCATATGGGGCTGCCTGTGCCGGGGCTGATTATGTCAAGATAGGTCTCATGTTTTCTGACCCTGATGACGCGCGCCAGGTGATCAGGGCGGTTGTTCAGGCTGTCAAACCCGAATTTCCCGGGAAGACCGTCGTTATTGCGGCATATTCGGATTATGAGCGGCTATCGACGATCTCTCCTTTTGATATGGCTGTAATCGCCGGCGAAGAGGGTGTTGATGTATCGATGATTGATACAGGACTAAAAGATGGAAAAAGCACCTTTGCCTTCATGGATGAGGCCGATCTCACTGCCTTTACACGGGAGAACAGACAGCTTGGCATGAAGACTGCACTTGCAGGCTCGATCGCATTTGAGGATCTCCCACCCCTGAAGCGGATTGACCCGGATATAATCGGTGTCCGGGGCATGGTCTGTGGAGGCGATCGCTCCTGCACTATCCAGCCTGAACTTGTCGAGAAGGCACTGGCAATGATCAGGAGCTGATGAAGTGTTTGTAGAGAAGTTGAATGTCCCCATATCGCTCACCTTTGATGATGTGCTGCTCGAGCCTGCGGAATCATATGTTGAGCCGAGCCAGGCCGATGTCCGGTCGCGATTCTCAAAGAATATCCCGCTGACAATCCCTATCTGCAGTTCTGCAATGGATACGGTCACCGAGCATGAGATGGCGATTACGCTTGCCCGTGAAGGGGGAATCGGCGTTATCCACAGAAACCTCTGTGCTGAAGACGAGGCAGAGATGGTCAGGACTGTCAAGCGTGCAGACGATCTCATAGAACGGCATGTCCTCTATGTCGATCCGAAGGCAACGATCATCTCTGTCGAGCGCCTGATGAATGAGCATGGTATTGGCGGAGCCCCGGTTGTCGAGGACGGCCAGTTGATCGGGATCGTCAGCAGGCGTGATATCCGGGCAATCGTTGGGAAGCGTGGCGAGGATGCAGTCGAACAGGTGATGACACACGATCCATTTACTGTTGGTGAGGATGTCACCCCTGAACAGGCCCTCGAACTGATGTACATGAAGAAAGTCGAGCGTCTGCCGGTGCTGAACAAGAAGGGATCACTTCTTGGGATCATCACCATGCAGGATATCCTCCAGAAACGCCAGTTCCCGCGGGCAAACCGCGATGAACATGGCAAACTGAGGGTGGCTGCCGCAGTCGGCCCCTTCGATTTCGACCGTGCGATGCTCCTTGACGAAGCAGGTGCTGATGCGCTCGTGATCGACTGTGCCCATGGCCATAATATGAATGTCGTCAAATCAGTCCGTGATATCAAGGAGAGCGCAAAAGCCGACTGTGTGGCAGGCAATATTGCCACCGGAAAGGCGGCCTCGGAATTTGTTGATGTCGTTGACGGGATCAAGGTCGGTATCGGGCCCGGCTCCATCTGCACAACGAGGGTTGTTGCCGGTGTCGGACTCCCCCAGATCTCTGCAATCGCCGCTGTCTCCGACGTGATGCACGAGGCGGGGGTCCCGGTCATTGCAGATGGTGGTATCCGTTTCTCAGGCGATGTCGCAAAGGCGATTGCCGCGGGTGCCGACTCCATCATGGTCGGAAGCATGCTCGCCGGAACCGATGAGTCTCCCGGCAGGATCATTGTCATCAAAGGCAGGCGGTACAAACAGTACCGCGGCATGGGATCGCTGGGTGTCATGACTGGCGGCCAGTCAAGCGACCGGTATTTCCAGGCAAAAGGAATCGGTGCAACGAAGTTTGTTCCTGAGGGAGTTGAAGGAGCAATCCCCTATGTCGGCGAGGTCTCGGATGTGGTGTACCAGCTCGTCGGGGGCCTGAAGTCTGCAATGGGCTATACCGGTGCGAGGACAATTGAGGATCTGAAGAAGCGGTCCCGCTTTATCAGGATCACCGCCGCCGGGATGAAAGAGAGCCATCCGCACGATATTGTCATAACAGATGAGGCTCCGAACTACCGGCTCTCATCATAATGTTCCTTTTATGAGTTATTGAGAGGAGATCAGATCCTCTTATAGAAATCTTTTTATAATTAAAATCCTAACATTATGTTAGTATGCTTGATCACCTCGAGGTCTCACGCCTCCTCGACATTCTTGGAAACCGCAACCGAAGGCGTATCATTGAACTGCTTCGCCAGAAGCCGTGCTTTGTAACCGAGATATCCGATCGGCTGATCCTCTCCCCGAAGGCGGTGATCGAGCACCTGAACATGATGGAGCGGGAAGCGCTCATCGGCTTTTTCCAGGATGAGAGGAGGAGGAAATACTACTACCTCCAGACAGAATTTGATCTCGTCGTCTCGCTCAGGAATACAAAAGGAGAGAAGCGTACTGCAAGCCTGCCATCGGCCGATCTCCGGCTGATCGAATCCCTTTCAATGCTGAGGCGTATGGCATATGCACGGGAGCGTATCCTCGATACTTTAGAGAACCTTGAGCGGGATATTGAGGCGACGATGAATGATATCATGAGAATGAATCAGGGTGACAAAGGGCATGATATCGATCTTGATATTATTATCACCCTCTCTCATCAGGATCTCACCCTTGATGAGCTGGTTGAAGTGATGGAAACAGATGCATCTGCGGTACAGGCATCGCTTGCCACCCTTGTCATGAGGGGTATTGTTACCCTGGATGGTGAACGCTACCGTATCGAGGGGATCTATGAAGCACCACAGTCCTGAAGGTGACGGCTCATACCGGAGGGGAAGCCTCCGTATCATCGGCTGTATACTCCGTCCCGAAGGAGGTTTTGGCGGGTACCTCCTCGTTCCGGTGGAGCATCAGCCTCCTGATCTCCCCTATGAGATGATCGAGACTGAGAACCGGATTTATATTACCGCAGATCTGCCTCCGGAGCCGACGCTCACCTCGGCACCCTATGCACGGATTGAGCCGGAGCGGGTGGCGATTGTCGTGAACGAACACGAGACCTGGATTCCCCTGCCTTCCCGGATCAATGTCTTCCACTCAACCTATACCATCCGGCACGGGGTGATCGATATCTTCTGCAGGAAGCCCGTCTTCTTCACCCTCTGAGCCGGGCGATGCTCCCGGCTGCCATCTTCCGGACATAAGGGTTCTCATCCTCAAGAAGCGGCTCAAGATCAGATGCCGCTTCCGGTATCCCAAGTCTGCCAAGCCCCTTTGCTGCCATATATCTGACATGATCCCTCTCATCCGATACCGCAGCACGAAGGTATGGGTATGCATCGGGCTTCTCCATCAGTCCAAGCGCCTCACAGGCACGGTACCGAACAACCCACCACTCATCTCCAAGGAGGGCGGAAAGAGGCGCGATCGCCTCTTCTCCAAGAGAGCCGAGTATCTCTGCTGCATCTTTCCTGATATTCTTGTCTTCATTCCTGAGGGCTTCGATCAGCTCAGGGATCGGTGTTCTGGAATTGAGCAGGGTTTCTGTGGTATTTTTTTCAATCATCATCATACATATCTCTTCATTGGATCGTATCTGGTTTTTGGCAACCAAACTCTCTATTGGGAAAAACTATCTGTATCAAACCCAATGGTAAGAGTGATCTCCATGGAGACGGATCGCACTATACAACAGGGTGTTTCAGACTCTGTACTGCTCTATACTCCGAAAGTATTCTATAACCGCGAGCTCTCGTGGATACAGTTCAACCGGCGGGTCCTTGAAGAAGCACTGGATAAAAACCACCCTCTCCTTGAGCGGGTTAAATTCCTCTCGATATTTTCAAATAACCTGGACGAATTTGTGATGATTCGGTTATCAGGCCTCTGGCGGCAGGCATCAGCTGGCGCACTCGAGCGCCCCCCTGATGGCCTCTCGGCAAAGGAGCAGATTGCCGGAATCCGATCCGAACTCCTCCCCCTGCTCAAAGAGGCGACCACCTGCTGGAAGGATCATCTCCTTCCCGAACTGAAAAGTGAAGGGATCCGGATCCAGAGGATGGATGAACTCTCCCCGGAACTGAGGAGAGCGGCACGTGAGACATTCATCAGGGAGATCTTCCCGATCGTCACCCCGATGGCTTTTGACGTATCCCATCCCTTCCCCTTCATATCGAGCCTCTCATTGAACCTTGCGGTCATCATCAATGACACAAAGCGGGGCAGGATCTTCTCACGGGTGAAGGTGCCCCGCACCCTTGGTCAGCGGTTTGTGAGGCTTCCCGGATCAGGCGATTGCGGCGGGCAGGAACACCAGTATGTTCTGCTGGAAGAATTAATCGCTGACAATCTTGATCTCCTCTATCCGGGCATGGATGTCGTTGCCTCCTACCCATTCAGGGTGACGAGAGATGCGGACTTTGAGATCGAGGAGGATGAAGCATCGGATCTCCTCAGCACCATCGAGGAGAGCGTGGAGCACCGGCGAATCGGGAGGCCTGTCCGGCTTGAGGTGGATAGCTCAATTCCGGAGTGGATCCGGGAGATGCTCGCATCCAAACTCAGGCTCAACCCCGAGCAGGTCGACACCAGCACCGGCCCGCTCGGAATGGCCGATCTGATGGAGCTTGCCGGAATCAACCTGCCCGAACTGAAAGATGCCCCGTTTCTCCCTTCGGTTCCGGAGGGGCTCAACTCCGAGAAGACGATCTTCCGCTCTATCAGGAAGCGGGACTATCTCCTCTATCACCCCTATGACAGCTTCATCCCGGTGGTGAGCTTCATCAGGCAGGCGGCACGCGACCCGGATGTCCTTGCGATCAAACAGACACTCTACCGTGTCGGGCAGAACTCTCCCATCGTCGAGGCATTGATGGAGGCACGCGAGCAGGGTAAGCAGGTGACGGTTCTTGTCGAGCTGAAGGCACGCTTTGATGAGGAGAATAATATCATCTGGGCTCGGGCACTTGAACGGGCCGGTGTACATGTGGTCTATGGGTTGATCGGCCTGAAGGTGCATGCCAAACTCTGCATGGTCGTCCGCCGGGAGTCGACCGGTCTTGTCACGTATACCCATCTTGGAACCGGCAACTACAATACCCAGACCGCACGGGTCTATACCGATCTCGGGCTCTTCACAGCTGATCCGGCAGTTGCTGCGGATGCAGCCGATCTCTTCAATGCCCTCACAGGCTACTCCGCAAAGACGGAATACCGGACTTTGCTCGTCTCACATGGGAAGATGGGACGGATGCGTGAGGATCTCATCTCCCGGATAGAGCGGGAGATTCGTATTCACCGGGCATATGGGAAGGGCTACATTGCCTTCAAATGCAATTCACTCGTGGATCCGGATCTCATTGCCGCTATCTACCGTGCATCGCAGGAAGGGGTCGCCATCCACCTCCAGGTGCGTGGCATATGCTGCCTCAGGCCGGGCATCCCCGGTTTTTCAGACAATATCACCGTCTCCTCCATTGTTGGGCGGTTCCTTGAACATACCAGGATCTATTATTTCAGAAACGGGGGTGAAGAGGAAGTGCTGATAGGATCGGCCGACCTGATGCCGCGGAATCTCAATGGCAGGGTTGAGATCCTCTATCCGATACGTGATCCTGCGATCAGGGATGCACTGGTCAAAACGATCCTTCAGATCCATCTGGGTGATTCCGTTAAGATGCGCCTGATGAACAAGGATGGCAGCTACAAACGGGTGGAGGCGGGTGCGGAACCGATCGATTCACAGGCATGGATGATCCAGCACAGAGGGATATGGCATGGCAACTGAAGAGACATTCAATCCGGATAAGCCGGAGTATTATATCAACCGGGAACTCTCATGGCTCTCCTTTAACAGGAGGGTGCTGGCAGAGGCAAATGACACAAGGCATCCTCTCCTCGAACGGGTGAAGTTCCTTGCGATCTGCGGGGCCAACCTCGATGAATTCTTTATGGTCCGGGTATCCGGGCTCCGCCACCAGGTGAAAGACGGCATATGGAAACTGCCTCCTGATGGAATCGCCCCGGCAGATCTCCTCTGGAAGATCCAGCTGGAGGTTGATGAACTCTACCGCCTTTATGAGGAGACATGGAGCGGCTCTCTCCTTCCTGCTCTCTCTGCAGCGGGTGTCTCAATCGTTTTGTTCTCTCAATTAACAGATGATGAAAAAGAGGCGATGCATGCCTACTTCCACTCGACGATCTATCCGATCCTCACCCCGATGGCAATCGATGCAGCCCGCTCCTTCCCCTTCATCTCGAACCTCTCGCTGAATCTGGCTGTTGTCCTGGGTTCAGCCGACGGGCGGCGGTACCTCGCACGGATCAAGATCCCATCCCTCACCTTCGGCAGGTTCATCCCGGTAAGCTCCCCGGGCGGGGGGCCGCCATCCCGCTTCATCCTCCTCGAAGATCTGATCGCCGGGCATCTCGGCTCCCTCTTTCCGGGAATGAGTGTTGAGGGTGCATACCGGTTCAGGGTGACACGGGATGCGGAGATCAAAGTGGTCATTGATGATGCATCCGATCTCCTGACTGCGGTTGAGGATAGTATCGAATGCAGGCGAACCGGGGTCCCGGTCCGGCTTGAAGTTGACCCGGCCACCCCCCCGCGGCTGATCCTTCTCCTCTCTGAGCGGCTCGGGCTGAAAGAGAGCGATGTCTATGGTGTCAGTGGTTTTATCGGCCATAATGATCTCTGGCAGCTGCATGATCTCTCCCGCCCCGATCTCCTCGATGAACCATTTGTCCCCCATATCACCGATCCGCTGGCGCATGAAGAGGATATCTTCGATCTGGTACGATCCCGGGATACCCTCTTCTATCACCCCTACGACAGCTTCATCCCGATCGTCCGGCTCTTCAGGCAGGCGGCAATCGATCCGGATGTCCTTGCGATCAAGATCACATTGTACCGGATCGATAAGAAATCCCCGATCGTCGATGCCCTGATGAAAGCCCGCCAGCATGGGAAACAGGTGACTGTGGTTCTGGAACTAAAGGCAAAGTTCGATGAACTGAACAATATCACCTGGGCGCGGGCTCTCGAACAGGAAGGGGTGCATGTCGTGTATGGGCATGAGCGGCTGAAGGTTCATGCCAAGGTGGCGATGATCGTCAGGCGTGAAGCAGATGGTATCTATCGCTATGTGCACTTAAGTTCAGGAAACTACAACACCGTCACCACCCGTATCTACGGCGATATCGGATATATGACCGCCGATCCAGATATCGGGGCAGATGCAACCGAGCTCTTCAACCACCTGACCGGCTATGTGGAGCGGCAGGAGTACCGGAAGCTTCTCGTTGCACCGATCAACCTCAGGCAGGGGATCCTGAAACGGATTGAGCGGGAGATCGAGCACCAGAGAGCGAACCAGAACGGCTATATCGCACTGAAGCTGAACGGGCTCCTTGACCCTGAGATCATATCGGCGCTGTACCGGGCATCACATGAAGGTGTGAGAATGGATCTGAATGTCCGCGGACTCTGTGCGCTTCGCCCCGGTATTACAGGCGTATCCGAGACGATCAAAGTCACCTCAATAGTCGGGCGTTTCCTTGAACATGCCCGCATCTACCACTTCCACAACGGTGGTGATGATGAGGTGCTCCTCGGATCATCAGATATGATGCAGCGGAACCTCAGGCGGAGGGTTGAGGTGCTCTTTCCGGTGCGGGATCCGGCGATCCGCTCCGCTCTTATCAGGATCATGAGGGTGCATCTTTCAGATAACCAGAAATCGTGGCGCCTCAATGCCGATGGCAGCTATGACAGGATTCAACAGGAGAATACTGAGACAGCCTGTCATTCACAGGACTGGCTGATTACAAACAGGGGTGCCTGGCATGGGTGGAAAGAAAGAGAAGAATGATGAGGGCTTCTGTCTCTTTGGGGCAGAAACTCTCAGAAAGCTCACCGAGGATCTTGTTGCTGAGGCAGATGGTGTACGGCATTCTGATGATATCGAGTATATCCACCGGATGAGGGTGGCATCGCGGCGCATCCGTGCGGCTCTCCCCCTCTTTGCACCCTGCTTCTCTGAAGCGATGTATAAAAATACCTACAAAGGTGTCCGCTCCATCACCCGCTCGCTTGGGGCGGCTCGGGATCTCGATGTCCAGATCGATTTTCTCCAGTCATACCTGGATTCTCTCCCTGATGAGCGCCCTCCGGTATGGTATGCAGGCTTCCTGCCACCGGCAGAGGATCGGACCGTCCTTGTGAGAACCGATGCTCCTCCTGCCGGGGTTCCTGCCCTGCCCCCGTCACCGGGCATCCGCATACGGATGCGGGAACTCCTCTGGAAGATACGGGTCTATATCACCGGCAGGGTTGCCCTCCCTGCTCCGCGTGAAGATACGGCCTTCCAGCCGCTCATCAGGCCCGGTATCGAATGCCTGCTTCTCAGGTGGAACGGAAAGCGGGCAGCGCTCCATCATGAGGTCGTTTCATCGGTGGATGCCTTTGAATCGTCAGATGTTGCAGACGATCTCCTGGACTGGTGCCGGGATCAGATCGTCTCCGGACGGCTCCACGACACCGATATACACAGCAGGTTTACCTATGAAGCTGCCTATCGTGCGATCAGCAGGCGGATTGAGGAACTGATCTCATTTGAGCGATATATTCCTGATCCATCCAGGATCGCAGAACATCATGAGATGCGTATCGCAGCAAAACGGCTTCGGTATACGATGGAGATCTTCTCTGATCTCTACCAGGACGGCCTGAAAAAACCGATTCAGGTTGTTAAAAAGCTCCAGGATCTCCTCGGGGATATGCATGACTGTGATGTCTGGCTGGATGTCCTTCCCGGCTTTATGGAAGAGGAGGAGGCACGTGTTGCGTCGTTCTTCGGACACACCGGATTTATGAGGTTCATAAGGCCCGGCCTGCTGCATCTCGCAGAGGACCGCCGATCACGGCGGAAAGAGTTGTACGGACTCTTCTCCCTTCACTGGAAGGGGATGAAGGAGGATAACCTGATCGAGGATATCAGGCAGAAGGTTGTTGAGCCTCTTGTCAATGGCGGGATGGGGCTCTACCGGATGCCCGGAGGAACCCCGGTCCGGGTTGCATTGATCGGGGATATCCATGCAAATCTGCCAGCGCTCGAAGCGGTTATTGCTGATGCTGAACAGAGGGGTGCAACGCATATCATTCATCTCGGGGATCTAATCGGTTTTGGGCCGTATCCGGAAGAGACGATCCGGATTATCGGGGAGAAGAAGATCACCGGGATTACAGGCAATATCGATACCGGGATCCTTTCACTGACAAAAAAGGATTGCAAAAAGAAGGCTCTCCGGGGTGATGAGAAGATGCAGTCGCTCTGCTGGACAGATACAAAGCTGTCAAAAAAGAGCCGGAGCTATCTTCTCTCACTCCCACGGGAGATCAGAACACGTATCGGCGATATGACCGTTCTTCTCACTCATGGAACTCCGGGTTCCATGACAGGGCGGATCGACCCTCATACGCCTGATACAGAGCTTCTGGAGTATGCAAAGGCAACGGGTGTGGATGCTATCATCTCTGCCCACACGCATATACCCTTTACCCGGACGGTTTCGGACTGCCTCTTCATCAATTGCGGATCGGTCGGCCGTCCTGCTGACGGAGATCCGAGGGCATGCTACTGCCTCCTCGAAGCAGATCCCTTCTCGGTCTGCCATATCAGGATCCCCTATGACATCGAGCTGGTGGCAGGTGCAATTCAAAAGGCAGGCCTTCCACCGATCTTCTGCACCATGCTCCGGCATGGGATCACGATCGAGGAAGCCGGGCTGATCGGCCCCGGTGGCGATCCCCATGGTGGCGATGGCGGCATATCTGCTCAATGTACCGTTGATCGAACGCAGACATCTTTTGAGCCGAAATGACGGAACCGATGATTGCATCCGAAGAGATTGTCGCATTCATTGATATCGGGACAAACTCGATCCGCCTTTTGGTTGTCAGGCTGAACCAGAATGGATCGATGAGCATTCTGACGGAACAGAAGGAGGTTGCCCGTCTCGGCGAGGGATGTTTTGCCCGTGAAGAACTCTCTGAAGAGGCGATCGGCCGCGGGGTCACCATCTGCAAACTCTTCGTTGATCTCGGCCTTGCCTATGGCGTGAAGGAATTTGTCGCTGTTGCCACCTCTGCCACACGGGAGGCAAAGAATGCCGATCAGTTCCTTGAGATGCTCCTCCGGGAGGCGAATCTTGATGTCCGGGTCGTCTCGGGGAAGGAGGAGGCACGGCTGATCTACCGGGGTGTCGTCTCCGGGATTGACATCGGCACGCATCGGGCTATCTTCATCGATATCGGGGGAGGCTCAACCGAGGTGATCATCGGCAGCCAGCATGACTACCTCACTCTTGAATCATTGAAGCTCGGGTCAATCCGGCTGACCAACCAGTTCTTCCGCCCCGGTGAAGATGGCCCTGTTTCATTGAAGAAATATGCCCGGATGCAGCAGTTTGTCAGAAATGTCATCGCCCAGCCATTGACCCGGATACGGAAATTTCCCTATTCACGGGCGTTTGGGAGTTCAGGCACCATACAGAATCTGGCCGAGATCGCCTCCCGCCTCTGTCCGGGAACATCATCTCCAACCCTCCTCAGGTATGACGATCTCAGGCACACCATCGAGCGGCTCTGTTCCCTCTCCCTGGAAGAGCGGCGGAAAGTTCCGGGGATCAATTCTGATCGGGCGGATATCATCATCGGTGGCGGGGTGATCCTCGAAACAATGATGGAAGAGCTTGGAATTATCGAGATCGAGATATCGCCCCATGGCCTGCGTGAAGGACTTCTCATGGAATATCTCTCCCGGATACCCGGTTTTCCTCATGCAGAGAAGATATCGTCCAGAAAACGGAGTGTTGTCCAGCTGGGGCGATCCTGCCGGATTGATGAGCTTCACGCACTTACAATCGTCGGACTCTCTGCCCTCCTTTTTGATTCGGCTCGTGAGGCAGGTCTCCACTCATATTCTGATGCTGACAGGAATTTCCTACTTTATGCCGCATATCTCCATGATATCGGCAATTTCATCTCATTTGTGGATCATCATCTCCATTCGGCCTATATTATCAGGCATGCGGATCTCGTTGGCTTTGATGAGCATGAGGTTGGGATCATTGCAGAGATCGCCCGGTATCACCGGAAGAAAGCACCACGGAAGAAAGATCATCACTTCAGCCTCCTCGATCCGGTGGTTCAGGATCAGATCCGTATCCTCTCCCTCTTCCTCAGGATGGCCGAACACCTTGATCGGACTCATGCCGGCCGCATCCGCGATGCCCGTCTGTCAAAGGATAATAACGGGCAGATCATCCTGGATCTTGAAGCACGGGGCGATTGCATGCTTGAGGTCTGGGGTGTCCGGTCTGAGGGCCATATGATCAGGAAGGTCTTTGGAGGAGGTCTTGAAGTAAACGTCAACGAAGGGGGAGGCGACCCCCTGCGCGGAGAGCTCCCGGATTGATGCAGTGGCCTTCCTCACGCCTTCCCTGAAAATCAATTGTGCTTCAGATCTCTGCCCATTATTGGTTTTATCTCTTCATTATCAGTATTCGCTCATTCCTCTTTCAATCGGCGCGTATTTGCTGATTCGACATGTTTATATGTCATCTTAGCCTTTTTATTTAGTGCAGTTACCCGCCTTAACTCAGACTGGTAGAGTGCGCGGCTGTAGTAAGATCATCGCCTGCGGGCGAACTGCGCGGCTACCGCGATGTCCCCGGTTCGACTCCGGGAGGCGGGATCAACCCACAAAGTGCCCAGATAGTGTAGTGGCCTATCATGATGCCCTGTCACGGCATCGACTCGGATTCGAATTCCGATCTGGGCGTTCACTTTTCTTTTAAGACAATTCTGCAATAGAACTCTTTATCTCTCCATACTGCCAATATAATCGTATGCCTACGGCAAAAGCTTCTGTGGGGAATTGCTTTCTTTGTTGAAAGCAGGTCGCCCAAGAGAGTAACTGTTTTTGACACCACCCTGAGGGATGGTGAACAGACACCGGGTGTATCCTTCACCCTTGAACAGAAACTGGATATCGCACGCATCCTCTCGGAGGTTGGTGTACACGCGATCGAAGCCGGTTTTCCCGCATCTTCAGAGCAGGAGAAGGAGACCGTATCCAGAATTGCAGCTGAAGGACATTCAGCGGCAATCTGCGGGCTCTCACGGTCACGGGTCGATGATGTCAACACCTGCCTTGACTGCGATGTCGATATGGTGCATGTCTTTATTCCGACATCTGATATCCAGCGTGAGAATACCATCAAAAAGACCCGTGAAGAGGTTCTGGCAATCACAGGAGAGATTGTGGGGTATGTCCGCGATCATCTCGGCCAGTGCATGTTCTCGGCGATGGATGCGACACGAACCGATCTCCCGTACCTGATCGAGGTCTTCAGGGCTGCTGCCGATGCAGGAGCGACTGTTGTGAATGTCCCCGATACTGTCGGGGTCTATACGCCGATGAAGATACGTACCTTGATCTCTGCAATAGCAGAGGAGATCCATGTTCCAATCGACATTCACTGCCACAACGACTTCGGCCTCGCCGTTGCCAACACCACCACCGCAGTCGAGGCAGGCGCCTCGCAGGTGCAGGTGACGGTTAATGGGATCGGCGAGCGGGCAGGCAATGCGGACATCGCCCAGACGGTGATGATTCTGGAGGCAATCAACGGGATATCGACCGGGATCGAGACGACCCGCCTCGTTGAGATGTCGCGGCTCGTATCAAGGTACTCGGGTATCCCGATACTGCCGGTCCAGCCGGTGGTCGGGGATAATGCATTTGCCCACGAATCCGGGATACATTCCCATGGGATCATGGCAAACAGCCAGACCTTCGAGCCGGGGATCATGACACCCGAGATGGTCGGCCACCGCCGCCGCCTTGCCCTCGGCAAGCATGTCGGCAGGCATGCGGTGCGGCAGATGCTCTCGCTTGTCCATATCAACCCATCAGACACCGAACTGGATCTGATCGTTGATCGGATCAAGACAATATCCGCACGCGGGAGAAGGGTTACGGATCACGATCTCTATGTGATCGCAGAAGATGTGATGGATATCCAGGCGGTTGCAAAGACCGTCGAGCTCCGTGATATCGCTGTTATGAGCGGGAACCACTGCATACCGACTGCCAGTGTCCGTGCCTGTGTCCTCGGAACCGAGAAGGCCGGGAGTGCCATCGGAAACGGTCCGGTGGATGCTGCGGTGAAGGCGGTTCTGAGTGTGATGCCGATTGGTATCCAGATGAAAGACTTCAGGATCGAGGCGATCAGTGGCGGAACCGATGCAATCGGGCATGTGACGATCACGGTCGAGGATGCTGAGGGCAGAACCTATGATGCAAGCTCATCGGGGGACGATATCGTTCTGGCATCTGCTGAGGCGATGGTGAATGCAATCAACCTCATCCGGTATACGCAGACGTCACCCTGATCTTTTTTATTCTCTCCCACCTTTTTCTTCACATGGATGATCCACGACTATTCTGTGTGGGCGGAAGGTGGAAGAGCAGCCCTCTGATCTCAGATGTCATCTCTCCTTATACCGGTACAACGGTAGCGTCTGTCTGTCTCGGATCAGCAGATGATCTCCGGGATGGTGCACAGGCAGCAGCGGGAGCATTTGAAACGACCCGGAGGCTCCCCCTCCATACCCGGCGGAAGATTCTGTATGCCATAGCCGCACGTCTTGAAGAGCGGAGGGAAGAGCTTATGGCAACCCTCATCGCAGAAGGCGGAAAGGTGCGGAAGGTGGCAGATGGCGAGGTCACCCGGGCGATTGAGACGATCACGATCTCTGCCGAGGAGGCGGGAAGGGTCGATGGCACAATCCTCCCCCTTGACCGCACGCCGGCAGGTGCCGGCCATACAGGGTATCTCACACGGGTGCCGGCAGGCCCGGTACTTGCGATCACCCCCTTCAACTATCCCTTAAATCTCGCCTGCCACAAGATCGGTCCGGCGATAGCAATCGGCGCCCCGTTTCTCCTGAAACCGGCAACCGCCACACCGCTCTCATCCCTGATCCTGGCCGAGATTATCATCGCGGCAGGCTATCCTCCTGAAGCAGTCTCGGTGATCCCGGCACCTGGTGCGGTTGCTGATGAGATCATCCCTGATGACTCCTTCGGCTATCTCTCCTTCACCGGGAGTCCGGATGTCGGCTGGGCGATCAAGAACCGTGCCGGAAGAAAAGCGGTCGGGCTCGAACTCGGGGGAAATGCTGCTGTGATCGTCTGCCCGGACTCTGATCCTGATTATGCCGCAATGCGGATCGTTGCCGGCGGGTTTGCAAATGCCGGCCAGAACTGCGTCTCGGTACAGCGTGTTCTCATCCATCGGTCTATCTATTCCGGGATGGAAGAGAAGATCCTCGGGTATATCCGCCTGCTGAAGGTGGGAGATCCTGCCGATCCCACGACTGATATCGGCCCGATGATCTCAATTGAGGCAGCATCACGGGCAGAGGCGCTGATTAGGTCGGCTGTTGATTCCGGTGCCCGCCTCGTCTGCGGAGGAAGGCGTGAGGGGGCGCTCCTCTACCCGACTATGCTTGCCGATCTCGGGCTATCCCAGGATCTCTCCTGCCGGGAGCTCTTTGCCCCGGTCATTCTCCTGCATCCTTTTGATGAGGTCGATGAAGCAATCAAAATTGCAGACACCTCTGACTATGGGCTCCAGGCAGGCATCTTCACCGACTCCCTTGAGACTGTAAGGAAAGCCTTTGGGAGAATCGATGTCGGGGCGCTCCTTGTGAATGACATCCCGACATTCAGGGTCGATGAGATGCCCTATGGCGGTGTGAAGGGATCAGGCATCGGACGCGAAGGCCCTGCCTCTGCTATACGCGAGATGACAGTAGAAAAAATGTTGATTATAAATGAGAGGTGATTATGCAGCTTCCGGCATACGCCCTTCGAGTGAGCTTCTGACCTGCTGCTGAAGCTGCTCGAATTTTGTGGCGATCGCCTTCTCCTGTTTTTCAAGGGATTTGATCCGCAGCTCAAGGGTGTCGATCTTATCGGCGAGGGTTTTTGCAACATGCTCTTTTGTCTGCTGCACCATCACTGAACCGATTGTCATGAAGACCTCGGCATCGTCAGCAGTCTCTTTCAGCTCTTCCTCCGCACGCTTCGCCTCACGCACGCTCATCTCGTACTGGGATTTCTGCTGAAGAATTGTCTGCATCTGCTGCTGCATCTGCTGAAGCTGTGCGATCTGCTGCTGGACTTTCTGAGGGATATTAGGGTTTTCCATGGTTTTCTATCTCCTGCATCTCTTCTGCGATGTTTATCAGGCGGAGCCACATGTTCAACGCGGCCCGCAATGCCGGGATGTCGCCGGCGGTGACTTTCAGGGTAAGACGATCGTTCTCAAGGCTGATGGTGGCACTTGATCGTTCCCCGGTTTCGTCTGATGCTTCGGGGGCAAGTGCCTGATAGAGTATGGGTGCATGAGGGGTGACAAAGGTGAACTCCGTATCATGCATCATGACGCTCTCAATCACACCGATATTCTCGTCTCTGCCTTCCGTCGAAGGTGATTGCCCCGTCCTGGTTCTGGACCATTGTGACAGGTACATATCGGTTCAGGAGATCATAAACCGATTGGTCGCTCGTGAAGATGCCTCTTCGCATCTCTTTCTCACGGATGCCGACCGACCAGCCGGATAGCATGATCTCCCCTTTCATCTCGCCATCCACTTCGAGGCGGATAGCGATCTTCTGCTGTTGCTTCTCAATAAAAAGTATGGCGGGATCCTGTGGGGAGAGATCACGAAGCCCGGTTTTTCCCCTGTTCATATGATCGCACCCGAGTGCAAAAGCGAGATCCCGGGCAAAGGCCCGGATCTCAGGGGTCGGGCGGCGTGATGTCGTAAGGATCGTCATCTGGCCTTGAGGTCTTTTATAACTGCCCCACGCTCTTTGAAGAGGATACGGTGTCCGCAGTATGGGCAGCGGACATTCACGTCTATCTCAACCTTCCTCTTGCAGTGGGCACATTTGTATGACCCGGTCACGCCAGTCTACGCCTCCTTCTTGATGGATGCGTCGATGTTCCTGAGTGCAACCTTCAGACCGGGTGTCTGTGGCGCATATGCACCGCCTGCGAACTTGAAATTGCATTTTCTGCAGGTCCAGATACCAGTTCCTTCACGCTTCACAGAGATCGTATCACATCTGGGACAGAGGTGCTTTGCTCTCTGAATCTTTTCGATCTGATTGACGCTCTTCCTGATAAATCGACCGTAGCGCGGTCCAAAGCGTCCTGCACTACCCGAAATACGTCCCTTTGCCTTGTGTTTTCCTTTTGCCATGATTCGAATCTCCGATAGATGTCTTATTGTATTTGCTATTGATTGCTATTAAGCTACTCTATGACCCTGACCTCGGCATCCCCTTTTGAGACCCGGTTAACGAGCGAGAAGAACTCCTCCTGCATGCCTGCCGGGATCTTTGCGATGCAGATCCAGGATCCGTCTGCCTGCCACTCCTCCCTCTCCATTGTTACCATTGCAGCACCGGCAATCTCGCCATATCCGCGTGCTGCATAGTCAGGCGGGATTTTAACGGCGAACCTCTTCTCGGCGAACTTGATCGGGAGAATCGGCCTGAGCGCCTTGACGGTCTCCTTGACGAGGGCATCGACGGATTTGAAGGGGTCAAAATTGATCCTGATCTCTTCAAGTGCAAGCTCTATCCGGTGGGCGGGGTGCGGCAGATCTGTCTGGGGATTGATGGCATTTCTGGCGATATATGTGATCACCTGCCGCTTCTTCTCCTCAGATCGCGCCTTCCTCTGTTCCGAGGTGAGATGGATCTCTCCTTTCTCGATAATTGCCCGCGCAACTGTCTCGAAGTCGGTTGTCTTGAATACCTTTGTCAGGTTTTCGTCTGCTACCCTTTCTGCGTGGGCTGCATTCTCATAGACAAATCCGGCAGCAACCACATCTTCGATCTCGATCTCCTCCCCTTCACGGATCTTCTGGGCAAGGTCGGGATCGACAAGGATCTCAAACCGTTCGCCATGTGATTCAAGGCGCGCAACAACGGCGTTATCGAGGGAGATCATCGTTTTTCACCTCACTGCTCAAATGCTTCGACGCAGACTGCAACTTCTTCAGGTGCCATCTTCCTGAAGGTGCCCGCCTGAAGTGAGGCAATGCCGATCTCAACGGTGTTCACATCAAACTTTCCTTCGGTTGCGGCATGGAGTGCTTTAAGCCCAAGCAGAATCGCCTCTTTGCAGGAATGTTCGGGATTGTACTCCTCTTCAAAGACTTTCATCACTGCCGGCCTGCCGATTCCGATACCGGTTGCCTTGTACTCAAGCAGGGTGCCTGAGGGGTCAGTCTCAAAGAGATGGCATGTGCCATCTGCAATACCTGCGATCAGGAGTGCCGTTCCATAGGGGCGGGCGCCGCCGAACTGTGTGTAGGTCTGCATATGGTCACAGAGCTTCTTGGAGAGCGTCTCGACATCGATCGCCTCGTCATAGGAGACGCGGTTGATCTGTGACTCGATTCTGGCGCGATCCACAAGGGCGCGGGCATCGCCGACAAGGCCGGAGGATGCAACCCCGATATGTGCGTCAATCTGGAATATCTTCTCGATTGATGAGGGTTCGAGCAGTTTTGAGCTGACCCGCTTGTCGACGATCAGGACGACTCCCTCTTTGCATTTGATCCCGACAGCAGTTGTTCCCCGCTTCACTGCTTCACGTGCATACTCGACCTGGTAGAGGCGGCCGTCCGGACTGAAGACGGTGATCGCCCGGTCATATCCCATCTGGTTTGGTTGTGGTTGCATGAAACTTCTCCATATCGTCTTTCGTGAGATATACTAATTCCTGACCTTTCATATCTCTTCTGATAAGGTCAATCTTTCCATCGGCATACATGATGCCGCTCTGTTCCCCGGAATTGATGGTGCAGGTGATCGGATCGCCCTGCTTTTCCGGCCGTATCCTCTTTCTGAGAGCCGCAATTGTTCCCGAAGTGGCGATGGTGATGAGGCGGACCTGTGTTCCGTTGATGGATCTGATCGCGGCAATTGCGCAGCAGAGCTCCTTCTCCCGCCCCCTCCTGCATCTCACAATCAGGTACTCTCCCTCCCGCAGGATCGTGGCGGCATGCACCTCTGCGGCGATACAATCGCCATAGAGTGAGGTGACACTGTCTGCGATCGCATAATAGAGTTCCCGGATATCACAATCAGGATCGGACGGCATGATTCTGGTAAGGACATATCTCCGGTTTTCCCGGAGGGTGGGGGAGAGATGCTTCATGAAATCACCCGTGGACGGGATGTATCCAGAAAGAGATCGGGGATTGTTCCAAGAGCGGTAACCGTCTCCTCCTCTGTCATCCCAAAGAGTGAGGTCAGAAGGATCATTTCTCCGACAGTCCGCTGGCCGAGGATTGATTTTGCCCCGCTCCCGATTGCAAAGGAGAATCCAAACTTTCTCTGGAGGAGAAGGAGCTCGGCGTACCTCGCAAGCACCTTCTGCCGGGAATGCCCCTTGCAGGAGATGATCTGGCTGATATCGAGGTGCACCGCGATCCGTTTCTCTGCGGCAAGCTTTGCCGACACCTGGTCGAATGCATTCCTCTGTGATCGATGCAGATCGGTGATGAGATGGAGCCCTGGTGTCTTCAGGAGGTTCCTGTTAAAGGATGCATCGCCTGCGGCAACCCCGATGATCGCCCGCTTCTTCTGCCGGATTGCGTTTGTGACTGCCTTCATTGTGCCTTCGGTTACGATCACTCCCTGCAGAATCCGGACACCATGATATTCGCATGGGTGGTGGTTGACTGCAATGAGTGTGTCAAAACCGCATTCGCGTGCGGTCATTGCCATGCGTTGAAGTGTCGAGTCACCCTCGGGAAAGGGATGGATGAAAGCATCCGTGACCGTCATAAAAGAAAAGTGGGGTTATTTCCCCTGGTTTTTATGTGAGCGGATACTTGGACGTGTCTTTTCGGTACCGGTACCCTTGCGGCGCATGCCACGGCCTTTCATTCCGGCCGAGGTCTTGCCACGGAATACACGGTTCTTCTGGTCGCAGATCCAGTTCAGCGTCTTGTCGCTTCTGATGCCGGGGTGGCTTCGATCGACAAGGATCACTTCATAGTATTTCCTGACCCCGTCTTCTCCAACCCAGTATGAGTTCAGAACTTCCATGTTCGGGTAGCGCCGTGCAGAACGCTCTTCTGCCATCCGCTGGATGCTCTTTCCGGCGGTGGTGCGGGCCATGCCCATCCGTGCGGTTCTTCGCCCGCGGACATATCTTGACTTTCTCCGGCCACCACGGCGTACCTGGGCGCGGACAACGATGATACCCTGCTTTGCCTTGTATCCAAGGGTGCGGGCGCGGTCAATCCGCGTGGGGTGTTCGATCCGGACAACGGATCCTTCACGCCGCCATTTCTGCATGCGGTGCCAGAGGAGTTTCTTTACCTCGGTCTCGTCAGGCTTTTTCCATGCCTCACGGACATACGAATACATTGATCGTGACATTTGTCTACTCCAGGTTCGGCTTACTCGTTTGAAGCCACATTCCTTGACGGGAGGTATCCCGTGATCTTTATACTTCAACTCCTGCGAACTTAAAGGATGCTGGTTATGCAGCACTCTTCTCTTTGGAGAGGACCCTGATCCCCTCAATCCGGGTTTCCGGGTACTGCCCGGACTCATCCTTCTCAGCGGACTTTACCATATCCCAGATGGTCAGGAGTGCAACTGAGACACCGGTCAACGCTTCCATCTCGATGCCGGTCTTTCCGTAGGTCTTCACGGTGACTGTTGCCTCGATATACTCCTCAGTCTCCACAAAATCGACAGATACTCCGCCGACCGGAAGGGGATGGCACATCGGAATGATCCGGAATGTATCCTTCACTGCAAGAATTGCGGCAATCTCGGCGGTTGCAAGGACATTTCCTTTCCGTGTAGTCTTTTCAGAAATCGCCTTCAGCGTCCCGCTGCTGAGATAGATCCTCCCCTGTGCGGTTGCTTTCCTGTGAACATCGGGTTTTTCCGTGACATCGACCATCCGTACATGGTCGCCGTCGATATGGGTGAATTCAACCATACAATTTCAGTCTCCATAGAGTATCTGTGCAATGAACAGAAGAAGATCGCTTGCGATCAGCCCGTCACCAACTGACTGCGCAGCCTCCTCCCCGGCACGGCCGGTTGCATATGCGGCGACTGCTGCTGCCTCGAATGCGGGCATCCGGCAGAAGAGGGCGGCTGCGACTCCTGCCAGGATATCGCCTGTACCGCCGACCGTCATCGCCGGGACTCCCGTCCTGTTGAACCGGATCCGTCTGCCATCACTAATGATATCGGTCTCTCCCTTCAGGAGTATCGAAGCCGATTTCGGGCAGGCATCCCGGACAACTGCCGCATCCTTTTTTGGTTCTCCCGCAGGCTCTCCCTCAAATGCGCGGGCAAACTCGCCTGCATGCGGGGTATAGATCGTCTCCCCGCCCTTTGGCAGTGGGAGGCGGAGCGCATCGGCATCGATGACGGCGCGCTCTGCGGCCGCTGCCACCCTGAGGATGACATCATGGCTTTCAGCCCCAAGCCCGGGACCGATCACCACTACATCAGCTTCCCGTGCAGCGCGGATCAATTTACTGCTCTCCTCTTCTCCGATGATTCTGCCTGAGAGGGGGATATGGATCAGATCCGGGCAGTCAAGGGCGTTTGGGCTTGCCACAAAGACGATATCTGCCCCTGCACGGAGTGCGGCAAGCCCTGCAAGGTATGGCGCACCCTGGTACGGGCCGCCGCCCACCACGAGCACCTTTCCGCCATACCCCTTATGGGCATTCTCCGGCTTCTTCGGAATGGTGAGGAGGTCGCCCGGTCCCGTGAAGCACTCGGCTTCGATTGGGATTCCGATATCGGCGATGGCAGTGGCGATGCCTTTGCTTTTGTGGAATGCCAGGATCGCATCTGCGGAGATACCCGGAGTTGGGAGATCTGCTGAGAGGATATATGCGGGAGAGTCGTTTGCCAATGCAACGCAGGATCTGATCGGTTCGCGGAGGCTCCCGCCCGCTCCGGTGCCAAGCAGGCAGTCAAGGATCAGATCCGCAGATGCGAAGAGATGGGAGAGGGCATACACGTCCTCTTTACAGGATACCTCATGGAGGGAGATGCCGCATGAATGAAGTGCCCGGAGATTTACAGCGGAATTCCCTTTCCGGTCACCCGATACATAGATACAGCAGCAGTCCGTATGGCGGGCGAGATGCCGGGCAGCAACAAACCCGTCACCTCCGTTATTCCCCCTGCCGCAGAGGATCAGCACCTTTTGTGGCAATTGCTCAAGAACCTGCTCCGAAAGTGCTCTTCCCGCACTCTCCATCATCTGACGGGTGGAGACACCAAGTGCTTCTGCATTCTTCTCGATCGCCTGCATCCGGAGTATGCTGATCGGTTCTTCTTCAGCCTGTGCGGTTATCCATGATGGCATGACACACCATTCTTCTATTGGGAGATCCTAAACATTAGTGTATGGCTTTTACTGACGATCTCCTGGAGGCTTCGGAGATCATCAGATCTGCTGAATCTGTCACGATCATCTCGCATATCGATGCCGATGGCATTGCAAGCGAGGCCATTTTGAAAGAGGCGATCGAGCGGGAGAAAACCCCCTGTGAATCCGTCTTCCTCAGGCAGCTTGAACCATTGATGATGAAATGGGTTCCAAAGGACGACTCATTAAAACTCTTTGTCGATCTGGGTGCAGGGCAGCAGAACCTGATCGAAGAGCACGGGCTCTCCTATGACGAGGTGCTCATCCTCGATCACCATATCGGCCAGCCTGCAAAGATAGAATACCGGCAGGTGAACTGCCTTCCGTACGGGATTACGAAGCTCTCAGCCGCAGGGATTGCATATCTTGTGGCACGGGAGATGAATGATGCGAACCGCGATCTCGCAAAGCTTGCGGTCGTCGGAAACGTCGGCGATATGATGGCGCGTGAGGGGTGCGGGCTCATCGGCCCTGCCCGTGAGATTGCGCTTGACGGTGTGGAGGCAGGTAATGTCATGGCAATATCCCACGATCTCAACTGTTATGGCCTCTCCACGCGCCCGGTTCATATCTGTCTCAGTTACAGTGATGATCCCGTTCTGCCGGGGATCAGCAATAACCCCAATGGGGCGCAGATCTTCCTGGAACGTCTCGATATCCGGCTCCGTGATCCTGAAGGCCAGTGGCGGGTCTGGGAGGATCTCTCACCTGAAGAGAGGAGAACGATCGCCTCGGCACTCGTCGAACAGCTGGTTGCCCATGGCGAGTCGGTCGACCGGCTCTTTGGTGAATCCTATATCTTCCCTGATGAAGCCCGGAAATCACCACTCAGGAATGCTTCTGAATATGCGACGCTCCTGAATGCCTGCGGCAGGTGGACCCGCCCCGCGATCGGGAGTGCGGTCTGCCGGGG
Organism: Methanocalculus sp. MC3; assembly: GCF_054767395.1. Classification (NCBI taxonomy): domain Archaea; kingdom Methanobacteriati; phylum Methanobacteriota; class Methanomicrobia; order Methanomicrobiales; family Methanocalculaceae; genus Methanocalculus; species Methanocalculus sp. MC3. The sequence goes on along the minus strand of NZ_BAABMP010000002.1, from coordinate 938,943 downwards.
TGATCGCGGCCTTGTCTACCAGCAGGCAGAGGAGATGCTCCGCCACCACCGGAGCGTGATCCGGGAGCTCTTCCAGTATATCATCAGGACCGGGGTCACCAGAACAGAGAACTTCCAGTGGATCCACACACAGGATCAGTTCCCCGATACCATAGTCGGGATCGGGGCTGGGATGGCACTCTCAAAACTGGATCGGAGGCTTCCGATCATGGTCTTCTGCACCCTGCCCGATGATCCGGATGTGGTGAAGGTCTCGATGAGAACAGTCGATCGGGTTGTCCGATCGGGAATCGATCTCCAGGCAGCACTCTGTGAAGCGTCCGCGCTTGTGGGTGGTGCCGGTGGAGGTCATGCAATAGCAGCAGGGGCATATATCCCTGCAGGAACGGAGGAGACATTTGTCAGAAGAATTGACGAGATCCTCGCATGCCAGTCTGCGCAGGGTACGAAAAATAGCTGAATTCCAGTTTGGGCGCGGGTCAGGAGATGCACTCTTCCCCGATGAATGTACATTCCAGTACTCGACATCATCGAGGATACGGTATGTGATGCTGGGGAAGGTCAGGCTCGCGACGGTGCGGGCACAGGATGGCCGCCTCACCCTCAGTTATGACGGGGCAGCCCGCCTCCATGCATTCCTCGCGCCCCCGGCGGGGAGGGTTGTGGTGCACGAAGAGGCAGTCCCCTTTGTTTCAGCCGGAAAAACAGCAATGGCAAAACATGTGATCAGCGCAGATCCCAATATCCGCGCAGAAGATGAGGTCTTTGTCGTCTCAGAAGACGATACCCTCCTTGCAACAGGAATGGCGAACCTCTCCGGATCGGAGATGCTGGAATTTAAGTACGGCGGTGCCGTAAAAGTACGACAGGGAAGCGATAAGAGATGATGCCCGGCGGAATGAATCCACGAAAGATGAAACAGATGATGAACAAACTCGGCATGTCGATGGATCCGATCGAGGGGGTCACCCGCGTCACCATCGAAGCAGCAGATGGAAGGTACATCTTTGAAGATGCCGAGGTGGTCGCAATGACGATGCAGGGGCAGACCACCTACCAGCTGACCGGCACCCCGAGGTTTGAGGCTGCCGGGGTGATCGATTCTGCACCGGTTCAGGCCGAGATCACAGATGCTGACATCGAACTCGTTGCCATGCAGGCGAATGTCTCTCCTGATGCCGCAAAAGCTGCCCTTGTCGGGACGAACGGCGATATCGCAGAAGCGATCATGAAACTTGGCGGGCAATGATCGAAGAGGGCGATCGCGTCATCCTGGTCGGGCAGAAGCGGGAGTATTACCTCCGGGCGGGTCCCGGGAAATTCGGATCCGATGCCGGTGAGATACAGCTTGCTGATCTTGTCGGGAAGATGCCCGGCGACAGAATCGAAACCCATCTTGGGAAGGCCTTCACGATCAGGGTGCCCCGCCCCCCCGATCTCTTCACACACGGGAAGCGGAGCGGCGCCCCGATGCTCCCAAAGGATATCGGGATGGTGATCGCCTATACCGGCATGAACAGAAACGATCTCGTTCTGGATGCAGGCACAGGAAGCGGTGTTGCCGCCATATACTTCGGCGGTATTGCAAAGCAGGTTGATACCTATGAGGTACGGTCCGAATTTGCCCGCCTTGCAGAGAAGAATATCGCTGATGCGCACCTTGAGAATGTCAACGTTCACGCAGAGGATGTCCTCTCGGCAGAGGGATCTTATGATATCGTCCACCTGGATATGATGATCCAGAACGAGCATGTCGCCCATGCCCATTCCCTCCTGGTTCCGGGTGGTTTCTTTGTGACGTATACCCCCTTCTTTGAACAGACATTCTCGGTGATAGATGCCTGCAATGAGCTCTTCTCAGGCGGTGTCAACTGCTTTGAGTGTATGGAGCGGGAACTGACCCGGACTGCCCGTGGCACCCGTCCGTCAACCCGTGTGGCTCACAGCGGTTTCCTGACCATTGCCCGGAAGTGATCCCCTCGTTTTATCTGGATGGCGCATCAACAGACAGGTACAGGTCTCTTGCGGCGGAATCATTATGCGTCATATCATCTCGATAAACGAGGTTTCAACAGGGGAGATCGATGATATCCTTGATCGCGCATCTGCGATCGAAGAGGGTGACTTTGATCCCGATGCACTCAATGGAAAGATACTCGCCAATCTCTTTTTTGAACCAAGCACCCGGACACAGATGTCTTTTGTATCGGCAATGCTCCGGCTTGGCGGAAAGGTGATCAATCTCGGATCCATTGAGGCGAGCTCAATCGTCAAAGGCGAGACCCTCGCTGATACGATCCGGGTTGTCTCGGGCTATGCTGATGCGATCGTCCTCAGGCATCCAAAGGAAGGCGCGGCACGGCTTGCCTCGGAATTTTCCGATGTCCCGGTGATCAACGCCGGTGACGGTGCGGGACAGCACCCTTCACAGACTCTCCTTGATCTCTTTACCATCAGGCAGTCGATGCAGCTTGATGGAATAAATGTCGGGTTCCTTGGCGATCTCCGGTATGGGCGGACTGTACACTCCCTCGCAAGCGCCCTCTCGCGGTACGGCGTCACTATCCATACCATTACTCCTCCGGGGCTTGAACTGCCGCCAAGCCTCATCCACGATCTCCAGGACACCGGTACAAAGATCGTTGTGCATGAGCATCTGGAAGATATCATAACCGATCTCGATGTCCTCTATGTGACTCGGATACAGAGGGAGCGGTTCCCTGATCCCGGTGCCTATGCCTCAGTTGCCTCGGGATACAGGGTGACCCCGGAGATGCTTGCTGATGTGCCAGAGCGTTTCATCCTGATGCATCCGCTGCCACGTGTTGATGAGATCGATCCGCAGGTGGACAAAATGCCCTGTGCACGGTACTTCGAACAGGCGAGGAATGGTGTCCCCGTCCGGATGGCGATGCTCCAGAAGGTGTTGTTATGAAGAGAAAGCCGGAAGAGGGGCTTCTGATCAGCCCTATCCGGAACGGGACCGTGATCGATCATATCGATGGAGGCGAGGGCCTCTCTGTCCTCCGAATCCTCGGGATCGCTGGCAGGACGATTGAAGAACTCTCTGTGGCAACCAATGTCGAAAGCCGTCAGATGGGGAAGAAGGATATCGTCAAGATCGAGAACCGGGAACTCCTGAAAGAAGAGGTCGACCGGATCTCCCTGATCGCACCAAAGGCGAGTATCAATATCATCAGGGAGTATCAGGTCAAGGAGAAGATTGGTGTTGAGATCCCATCTGAGGTGATCGGGGTGATCAGATGCCCAAATCCCGGCTGCATCTCAAATGCGAATGAACCAATTCAGAGCTCTTTTGCCTGCCAGAAGAGGGGATACCGGTGCCGGTACTGCGACACCCTCATCACGCGTGATATTGCGTCGTATATCATCTGATCAGGTGGCCTTCCGGATCGATCTCTTTTCGGTAGATCCGTGTGCTTGAGACGATCTTCCCGTCATCTGCCATGATACAGCGGATCTGGTAGATATCCACTTTTCCTCTTCCCATCTCTCCCCTGAGGGAATTGATCTCCTCTGCAACAGGGAATGTCTCCTCTGAGACGACAAGAGCCTCAAAGTCCTCATTCAATGCCGATCCGAAGCGGTCGGCGAGGCACTCGACATGGTAGCCGGCAGGAAATGACATAGACTCAATCCATGCGATCAGCTCATCCCTTCTGATACTGTAGGGACGGACAGGATGGCTCTTGCGTAAAGCAAAATCATCAGAAGTGAGGCCTATTGTGACAAAGCCTTCTTTTCCGGCGATTTCAAACGATCTCCTGAGAAGGACCTTGTGGCCGATGTGGAGGGGATCAAAGGTGCCTCCTACCATAACGTTCATGCAACTACCCTTCTACATATATACTCTTATGTGTAATGGTGGGTCCACCGGCAGGTGCGCTTTCATCGCCGATAACGCAACGGTTGTTGGTGATGCAGTGCTCGGCGAGGATGTGAGTGTCTGGTTTTCGGCGGTGATCCGGGCTGATCGTGTCCGTATCGTGGTAGGGGATCGATCAAATATCCAGGATAATGCCGTCCTCCATGGCAGCCCCGGCAACCCGACAACCATCGGTTCAGGTGTCTCGGTTGGCCATGGCGCGATTGTGCATGGCTGCACCATCGCAGATGACGTGCTGATCGGGATGGGCGCCATCGTGATGAATGGTGCGGTGATCGGATCAGGCAGTATCATTGGCGCGGGCGCTGTTGTCACAGAAGGAAAAGTGATCCCGGAAAATTCTGTTGTCCTCGGGGTGCCGGGGAAGGTGGTCTCGGAGACGACTGACGAGCAGCGTGCATCTATTCTGAAGAATGCATCTGTCTATGTTGATCTTGCACGGGGGTATTCCGATGCGTAGGGTTGTTGTTATCGGAGGGGGTGTTGCCGGTATCCAGGCGGCACTGGATGTTGCCAACCACGGAATCCCGGTGACCATTATCGAGCGTGAGCCAAGTATCGGCGGCCATATGGCACAGCTCGACAAGACCTTCCCGACGAACGACTGTTCGATGTGCATCCTCTCCCCGAAGATGGTGGATGTTGAGCGGCACCCGCTGATCACCATCCGCACCCTTGCTGAAGTGCAGGAGATCGAGGGGGAAGTCGGTGCATTCAGGGTGACGGTGCTCCAGCATCCCCGGTATGTTGATTCGAGCCTCTGCAATGGATGCGGCGACTGCATTGATATCTGCCCCGTTGAGGTCTATAACCGGTTCGATGCCGGTATCGGGGTTAGAAAGGCGATCTACAAATCGCATCCGCAGATTGTGCCGAATATCGTTGTCCGTGATGCAGAACACTGCATCGAATGCGGGCTCTGCTATGATATCTGCGGGAGAGAGGCGGTTCTTCGCGAGGATACTGAGAGGACCGAGGTGATCGAGGCGGCAAGCATCATCCTCGCAACCGGCTATCAGCTCTTTGATGCAGAAAAGAAGAGGATATTTGGCTACAACCGCTACCCTGATGTGATCACGAGCCTCGAATTCGAGCGGATGATCAATGCGAGCGGACCAACCGGCGGAGAAGTCCGCCGCCTCTCTGATGGGAATACCCCAAAATCCGTTGTCTTTGTCCAGTGTGTCGGTTCCCGCGATATCCAGCTGAAGCGGACTTACTGCTCTTCGGTCTGCTGCATGTATGCATTGAAGAATGCGATGCTGATTCTGGAGCACTATCCGGATTGCGAGGTCTCGATCCTCTACAATGATATCCGCGCTTATGGGAAGGGGTACGAGGAATATCTCAATCGTGCAGAAGCAGGAGGGGTCCGCCTGATTCGTGGTTTCCCCGGCGAGGTGATCGAGGGGAAGGGCGATCTGATCCTGCCGCTTGAGAATACCGAGACCGGAGAGTTTGTGAACCTCCATGCCGATCTCGTCGTCCTCTCGGTCGGGTTTGAGCCTGTGCCGGATACGCAGGCGATTGCAGAGCGGCTCGGGATACCAATGGACCAGAATGGTTTCCTGAATACCTCTGATCTGAAGCTTGACCCGGTGGGAACGATCAGGCCGGGGATCTACTGTGCGGGAACGGTGACCGCCCCCCGCGATATCCCTGACTCGGTGATGACGGCGGGTGCTGCTGCGATGCGGGCGACCCGTGATGTCCTCCTTGCCGGTGAATGATGCGGGGCCGGACGATCTGGTGGGAGGAAGGCGGGGTCGGGCTGATCGAGCAGACCCTCCTTCCTGAAGAGTATCGTGAAGTGGTCTGCTCCGATGTTCCGAGGCTTGTGCAGGCAATCCAGCGGCTTGAAGTCCGGGGAGCGCCTGCGCTTGGGGTCGCCGGTGCATACGGTGTTGCCCTTGCATGCAAAAATGCGCTTGGGGGTTTGGAATCTGCCTTCTCTGCCTCTGTGAACAAGGACGCGGCAGTGCTCCGCTCTGCGCGTCCGACTGCGGTAAACCTCGCATGGGGTGTTGACCGGGTCCTCTCAGCAATACAGCCGGTGAGCGATCCGGCGGATGCAGCAGAAGTGGCGCTCATCTGTGCAGAGCAGATAGCAGATGAGGATGAAGAGACCTGCCGGAGGATCGGATCCCATGGTGCGGCACTTCTCCCTGATGACTGCACTGTTCTGACACACTGCAATGCAGGTGCGCTTGCCTGTGCTGCATGGGGAACAGCGCTTGGGGTGATACGATCTGCATCAGAAGAGGGGAAGACTGTCCGTGTCATCTCCTGCGAGACGCGCCCACTCCTCCAGGGATCGCGGCTGACGGCATGGGAGCTCTCACGGGATGGAATCCCGGTGACAACGATCATCGACTCCGAAGCGGCATACCTGATGCAGAGAGGGGAGATTGACTGTGTGATCGTCGGCGCGGATCGGATCTGCACCGACGGTGTCTTCAACAAGATCGGCACCTACATGCATGCAGTCTCTGCTTCATACCACAAGATCCCCTTCTATGTGGCAGCGCCACGATCAACCTTCGATTCTGAACACCGGATGGTGGATATCATCGTTGAAGAGCGTGGACGCGGGGAGATTGCCTCTCTCTTCGGCAGGACGACGGTGCCGGATGCTGTGCCGGTTGTAAACTATGCCTTTGACGGAACACCGTTCTCCCTGATAACCGCAATAATCACGGAAGAGGGTCTGATCCGACATCCGTTTGATCACCCCTGGCTCATGCCATAAAGCAAGGTGCTAAGGTCTCCTGTGTCATATATAAATCTACATATGTTCTTTGAGGATGAGATCTGGAACCGGCTGATGATACTGCTTGGGGAGGTCACCCTCTTTGTCGCTCTCTTCCTGATTTTTATCTCCATCGTCATGGCGATCCTGATCGGAACATCCATCCGTTCAGGACGTCTCTTCTTCCCTGCCCTTCTCCGCCCGTTTCTTGTCCTGATGGAAGGGTTTGTGAAGAGTATCTGCACCTTAATCGGGATCGAACCCGGAGAGCTTCTCAGGTTCTTAATACGCCTTGATAACCGGATGAATACCCAGGCGTTTGCTGCAATCCCTCCAAATGAGAGGGCGGTATTTCTGCCACAGTGCCTCAGATCAGCGCAGTGCCCGGCTCATCTCACACCGGAAGGGCTTGCATGCGTAGGATGCGGGAGATGTGAACTGGGTGCCGGCATCCCGAAGATGAAGGAACTTGGATACAATGTCTTCATCATACCAGGATCGACTTTTATCAAGCGGATGGTGCAGCAGTATCATCCAAAAGGGATCATCGGTGTCGGCTGCCTGATGGAGGTAAAAGAGGGGCTTGAGATGTGCAACCGGATCGGGCTTGTTGCAATGGGTGTTGTGACGGCAAAAGATGGGTGTGTCGAGACGATCGTTGACTGGCACGATCTCTTTGATGTTGCGACGATTGGGATCGATCCCTCTTCAGTCGCCGATTATCCTGACGTTTCGCCCCACAAGAGTGCCTGATGTGATCTTTCCATAGATCAGGACCGAATTTTCAGCTTTTACATCCCCAACAGTCACACCAGGCCTGAGGACTAAATCGCCACCGGTTTCGACCGAATGGAGATGTGCCCGGTCGCAGATTGTTGCATTCTCATCCACGAGAAGTGGCCCTTTAATTCTGCTGTCTCTCCCGATAATGGCATTTTTACAGACAACTGCCCCCTCAACCGAGCATTCAGGCCCCATCTCAAGGGTGCCGTTTACAACAAGCCTGCCCCAGAAATGCGTCCGTTGTGGCACAATAAAATCACCGTGTATCTGGACATTCCCTTCGAAGAAGGATCCCGGTTCTGCGAGGTAGGTTGTTTTTTGTTTGTATATCCGCATATCTCCCCTCTCTACTTAACCAACTATTTCATTGGCATAAAGATATCTATTGCGCTTGCAATCAGGAAGATCAGGAGGGCGATATACATCATGTACTTCAGCTGCGTGGTGATTCCAAGCTCCCGGATACAGGCAGGTGTTGTGCACCTGACTGTCGGCCAGACCGATCCAAGGATGGCAAGATCGACAACTGCGATTCCTACAAGATAGGGAAGCCCCCACCAGAGAACCGGGATGAAACTGACAATAACAGCTATAATGGCCGATCCAAAGGCAATTGTTCCGGATCTGCTGATCCCGATTACCATCGGGAGGGTGGTTGCCCCGCCTGCTGCATCCCCGTCGACATCCTCTGCATCTTTTAGGATCTCCCGGGCAAGGGTTCCAAAGAGGGTGATCCCGGCAAGCGGCAACGTAATTACCAGTCCGTCAACTCCGGCAAGCGCCCCGCCGAAGAGGAAGATACTCCCCGAGAGATACGCAACGGCGATATTCCCAAAAAGAACGGTGCCTTTCAGGATACGGGCATAGAGGATGAGCAGTATGCTGTTGATGATCGCGATTGCAAGGCAGAGTGGATTGGTAAAGAACGCTGCCGATAGCCCTACGATGAAGAGGAGAGCGGCATAGAGGCATGCCGTCTTCACACCCAGCTCGCCTGAGGGGATTGGGCGATCCGGCCGGTTGATCGCATCGATTGCCGCATCACAGGCATCATTGATCGTATTTCCGGCGGCAGTGAGGAGAAGAGCTGCTGCTGCGAGGAGGAGTACTTCGGGGATCAGGGTTCCGGTTGCGATAAAGTATGCAAGGATTGCGGTTGCCCCTGAGATGGTGGCGTTTGCCGGCCTTATGATCCTGATTATGCCCGGAAGATGCATCTGGAAATGTATTGAACCTCGATCTATTTCGTCATTGCTCTCTCTGAGAGGCGGGTGTGGATCATCTTCACAAAGGGGATTGCAAGGTAGACTATTGTACTCCAGGTAGAACCGGCGAGGGCAACGGTGATTGCAATGATGGAGGCGATCGGGACGATCAGCGTCCTAACTGTTGTGATCCTGATCCGCTCCTGGTTGATTGTTGCTTTCAGGAGCCCTTTTCTGGCGGTATAGTGCCATATGAATGCGTAGATAATTCCAATTAGCAGAAGATTTGCTTCAAGAAATATAGGTGCGAGAGGGTCATCCCCATATTCGGTTGCGAGTGATGTCGAAAAGGGAATCAGGGCGATGAAGAGGAGTGAGATCCCCGATGACCAGAGGATCTTTGAGTCGATATGATCAACAACGGCAAATTGCCGGTGATGGACGACCCAGAGGATCATCAGCATTCCAAAGGCGAGTGCATAATGGTAGAGTTCAGGAAGAAGGCCAAGAACAAGTGATACTGCATCCGGGTATGTTGCGGTGGCAGGGACTTCAATCCCGAGGACCAGAATGGTCATCGCGATGGCAAACATACCGTCTGTCAGTGCTTCGAGTCGGTTCTTTGGAAATCTCCCCTCGATCGTATCTGACATCTGTTCCTCCTTAAGAAGAGAGACGGGCATGGAGGGATTTGAACCCCCGACCATTAGCTTAGGAGGCTAACGCCCTATCCTGACTAGGCCACATGCCCACTGACCAATATACTTCGGGTGACGAAGGTATAAGTTTTGCGAAAAACCAGAATTATTGATGAATTATGTGCAGGTCGTCGAGGGTACAACGCAGTTTCTGATACCATGGCAGGATGATGCTGCGCAGTTCCCCCCCGGCTCTGCACCGGTCTTCTTTAACCGGCGGATGGAGCTGAACCGCGATGTCACCATACTCCTTTTACAGGAGCTTCTTCCCGATCAATACCTTGATCTGATGGCGGCAACCGGGGTTAGGGCGCTTCGGGTGGCAAACGAGTGCGAAATCCCGGTGGTTGCAAATGACCGCGATTACGAATCGGTCCTGCTTCTCAGAACCAATGCACACCGGCTTGGTCTGCCGGTACGGGTGGTGAACCGTGATGCAAATGCCCTCTTATCCACGGAGCGGTTCGATACGGTGGATCTCGATCCCTTCGGGAGTCCGGCACCTTTTATTGACTCTGCAATCCGTTCTGCGCGCAGGTATCTCTTTGTGACGGCAACGGATACCGCCCCGCTCTGCGGCGCCCACCTGAAGGCGGGGATGCGGCGGTATGCAGCTGTCCCGATGAATACCGATTATCATCCCGAGGTCGGGCTCAGAATGTTAATCGGGCATGTGGCGCGGGAGACAATGAAATATGACCGGGGTATTGAGCCGCTCCTCTCCTTCTCGTTTGAACACTTCCACCGGACACATCTCCGAATGGTTCCGGGGGTCCGGGCCGCGGATCAGACACTCGCATCGCTTGGCTTTATTCACCAGTGCCCGAAGTGCTCGTTCCGCTCGGTAGAAGCTGGTCTGGTGCCTTCCGGCCGCACCTGCACCCGCTGTTCTCTGGCACTCCTCCCGATCGGGCCGCTCTGGATCGGGGATATCGCTGACCGTGCGCTTGCCCTGCGGCTGCTTGAGAGGATGGATGGCATGGCCTTTGGGTCGAAGGCACGCCTCTCCCGGCTTTTAAGGATACTTGCCGGAGAGCTTTCGGTTCTCCCGCACTATGATTATCACAAAGAGGCAAAACGGCTCGGTGTCTCACCGCCTGCAATGGATATCCTGCTTGAGCGGCTTCTCCAAAAAGGATATGGGGCAAGCCGGGCGCACTATTCCGGCACTGCCGTCCTGACTGACGCCCCTCTTGAAGTGCTGGAAGAGGTTCTCTCCCCGTAAAAAAGGATTTAGAGTTTTGTTACAATTGTCAGTATGTCGCCATCGGCGAGGACATGCGGAAGGCTGACCCGCTGGGCGTCGTGTTTTACCGAGTCACCCCATATTTTTGCATACCTGAACCGGTCGACAAAGTCGCGGTGGAGGCGGTTGCAGACATCCTCAACGGTGCTTCCTGCCCGGACAATCAGCGGCTCTTCCATATCTGCTGGTTCTCCGAGCGGCTTCATGAAGATCTGGATGAAACCGAGATGCTCATAGACGGCGTCTTTTAATTCGTTGATATTGTAGCCGGAGTGCGCCGAGATCATGATCGGGGCCTGCCCGAACTGTTTGGTGAGGTGCTTCACAATATCCTTCTTTGACTGGTCATCGACAAGATCGACCTTGTTGATTGCAATGAAGGCAGGGATATACCGGCGGTTGCCGATCATCGCATCGATGAAATCTTCCTGGGAAACATTGCCCCTGATCAGGACATCGGCATTCATGATCTTGTTCTCAGCAAGGATCGTCCTGATCTCTTCAAGGTTGAGTTCGACACTGCCGACGGTGTTCAGCCGGACACCGCCCATGCCCGTTTTTTTGATGGTGATATCCGGCTTTGGGGTGTTGATTCTGATCCCGGCATCATACAGCTCTCTTACAAGCACGTCGATATGCCGGTCATTGAAGACATCGCCCAAGATGATGATCAGATCAGCCGTCCTGACAACGGCGATGACCTCCTTGCCGCGCCCTTTTCCCATCGCGGCACCGGCGATCAAACCAGGAATATCCAGGATCTGGATCTTGGCTCCCCTGTGTTCCATCAGGCCGGGGACAACAGTCAGGGTGGTGAAGGCATATGCCGCAGTCTCGCTCTTTGTGCCGGTCAGCTGGTTCAGAAGTGTTGATTTACCAACAGACGGGAACCCCACAAGGACAACCGTTCCATCCCCTGATTTTTTGACAGAATAGCCTTCTCCTGTGCCGGACGATTTCATTGCACGGGTGACCGCCTCGTCCTTCAGCTTTGCTATCTTTGCTTTCAGCCTGCCGATATGGAGGGAGGTTGCCTTATTGTATTTTGTATTCCGGAGCTCATCCTCAATCTCACGGATCTGCTCTTCAAGGCTACTCATTCCTAATAAATGGCATCTCTGTGAACATGAATCTATGGAAGGTATGGGAGAAAAGAAGGGTGTTTGAGGTGTGAAGGGTATGGGGGATATGGGGGATGCGGAAGGCAGGGTGGACGGATGATATGATAATGGTTAAATATTCTCGTGTCTTACAGAATAGAGCACAAATTCTTGCTGATATAGTGTAGTCGGCCAATCATGTAGGACTCTCACTCCTACGACTGGGGTTCAAATCCCCATATCAGCATTCTGTCTTTTATATTGTCTTTTTCTTCGTGATAGGGGTATTTGTTATTGGGGGGGTGATATTTTATAAATGATAGAATAATATTTTTAAATTATGGTGCAAAACAAAGACGATTTTCTCAAATATTACAAATCATTTTCTCCATTTGAGAAATTCGAAGAAATAGATGGAACCTTTTATCCAAGAGATATCTCTGAGCCCGATATTAGATTTATTCCCTTAGCCGAACCGCATGCGATTATTTCTGATCTCTACCATAATCCTCAAGATTGGTATTATATCCGTGAGTTAATTGAAGAGTTTATGTATCAATCATTTTCGTCTTACTACGGAGGTATGTATTTTGCATCTTTCACATTATCAACAAGTTGCTTAGAATTAATTTTGAAATATGAATTAATTCGAGTTGGAAAAATACCTCCATCAGAACTCGACAAACCTTCTTGTAATCTCTCATGGTCAATTAGTCAGGTGAGAAAAATTAATCTAGAAAAGTATGGTGATAAATTCAAAATTGTCAAAGATATTAGAAATGGAATGTATCATTTTAATCCAAAAAAATTAAATGAAGCACTTATGTTAATCCAAAATGAAATGATTCTTCCCGATACAGAAGTAGTATTTGCTTTTTTAGACAATGATAATACGATTATGTTTCCGAGTACAGATCTTCCTTGGTCAATATCTCAATTTACAAATAATCGAGAATGGAGTAAAATAGCTTATTACGTATATTCTCTAATTTATGATATTACGAAAGAACTTTATGGTGAAGACCAATTCGTCAAGCATATAGAAGAAGGTTTAGAAGATCACGAGAGAGTAAAAAATATGGTTGAAAAGGAAACTCGATGATGTTATTATATAATTTGAAGGGGATTGCCAGTTCAAAAAAGATGTTACGGCGTTAATTATATATATTTTATTTTAATTAGATTAATTGGTATGATATGATAAATCCTTTAGTACGACTTTCTGCAAATGCCTTGCCTGGAGAAAAAACCTATATCTTGTTAGCAGGTGCAGGAGTTTCACAAGATGCCGGGATTCCGACAGCATGGGATCTAATGCTTGAAACGGCAAAATATCTCTATTTAGAAGAAAATACTGGCTTGGATGGGCAGGATGCCAATCTAGAAGAAATTGGGAAATGGTTTGTTGAAAGTGATTATTCAAAGATGGAATATTCGAATATTATTGGAAATTTATTTAAATCTACAGTTGAACAACAAAAATTTCTTGAAGGTTTTCTAGGAAACAAAGAACCTGGAGATGCTCATAGGGCAATCGCTGAGATGGCGCGGAGGGGGATACTTAGAGCAATAATTACAACGAATTTTGATCATTGTCTTGAAATGGCTTTGAAAGAAAAAGGTCTTGATATTCAGGTTATTGCTAATGATCATGTTCTCCAATATTCAGAACCCTTAATCCATTGTAAAAAAGTTAGAGTGTATAAACCACATGGATCATTGGGAGAAGGAAAATTATGTAATACTCCCAGAGACCTTGAAAATCTTTCTCCTGAAATGGAAAATGAGCTTCAAAAAATGTTCAATGAACATGGAGTAATAATTATTGGCTACTCAGGTCGTGACCCTGATATTTTAAAACTAATTTCTAATAGAAAATGTAGTCATTATTCACTATATTGGATAAATCCATCAAAACCATCTGGTGAAGCTTTAAAATTCTTCGATAATAATCAAGCAATATTCATACCCTGTGAAGATGGTGCTGGCAATTTGTTAAATCACTTCATTGTATTACAGGATCGAATCCGTGCACTTGTCCCATCAGGAGCATCTAATGGCCCTTCATTTTCAGAATTGAAAACTGCTATATTGGGGCGAGAACCAGATATATCCATTTATAGGGATTTTCTTGAAGATATATATAATGAACTTGAGAAAATTAAACCTGATTTCTCTCGCTTTGAATATCATGATGAGGCAATATATAATCAAATCGAAATCGGGGAAGACATTTCATATAGATTTATTGAAGCAACTCTACTTGCCTCACGATATAAAAATTTTGAAGTCATAAAAACCGTTTATGACTATTTTGGTGAATTTTTAAAACTTTATAGTCCTCCCAAAGGATTTGCAGGTTCATACATAATTGGTAATTTTGATGGAAATAAATATCTAATTCATGAAATGTTTTTAGGATTTATTGCTTCGCTTCAACATTATGACAATTGGGAATTTATCAATGATCTTTTGAAGAATGGAATTTTTATTGAAGATAATATGCGAAGCGGTTACTCAGATTATATGAATATTTATTCATATCTTAGATCATTAGATGTAGACAGAAATCAAAGGATTGATGCTAAAAGATTAAGCCTTTCAACAGATATTTTAAAAACAAGATTTGAAAATGGAAGATTAAGTAAACTAATTCCATTTAAAGAAATAAAGGATGCAGATCTTTTCTTGTTTCAGTATTGGTGTTTTAATTATAGCAAAGAGGAGGGTAGTAAATATACTCGCTGGTACCCAAAAACAACAATCTACTTGCATGAAGCACCCACTTATCTGAAGAAAGCTGAAAGCAGTTCATATTTACAACAAATTGCAAAGGGATTGAATATTGATGATCCACAGGATTTAATTTCAGGAATTCCTTGTTGTGAAGAAATGTTAAATCAACTTTTCAAACATGATTTTTACTACATTAATCCATTTTCTGATGTTAATATTGAAAATCTTGGAAAAAGATAATAAATATTGAATAAATTTATCTGCCGCATTTCATATTTTTTTAACCAATTCATTGCCGGAACGGGGCTCAAATCATCCCCTTGGCTCACCCTTCCCTTTTTCTCATCCTCAATTTCGGAATCATCCCTTCCTTCCTCTTCTTCCGGTAGATTGCTCCGCCAAAGATCATCATGAAGATGATCCCAAAGATGGCGATCACGAGCACCATGAACATGATCTGGGGATCCCGGAAATTTGCTGTGACGACGACGAGTGCGGCGGAGACATTCCGGAACCCGGTGCCAAAGGAGAGCACCTCGCGGTTCTTCCGGTCTGCACCCCCCATCAGGTGGCCGATCACAAATGACCCGAGGATAAAGAAGATCGCGACAAGCACCCCCTGGAGCCCCAGAATTGCTCCTGCTACAACAGCGAAGTCGCTTGTGAAGAGAATGACGGTATAGATGAGGAGGACGAGGATGATCGAGAGATCAGAGCTCCGGCTGACAACCGGGTGAAGCCGTTTTGCCATCTCCGGCAGCCGTGCCCGCAGTGCCATCGTGGCAATGAGCGGGATGAGCATGAAGACGATGAGATAGAGGATCGTGTTGGTCTTGTCGATTGCAACGTCCCCGATCAGGAGCGGCAGAACGAGCGGCATATAGAGGATTGTTGCCAGGATCAGAACCATCGTCAGCCCGACTGCATAGGCAACATCCCCCTTTACAATCGAGATCGCCTTTGGGAGCGATGGTGCACCCGCAGCGGCAGCAACGATCAAAAGGCCGGTTGCAAGGCCGGAATCAAGCGGAATGAGCTTCAGGATCAAAAAAGCAAAGAGCGGAACCGCGAGGAAATTTGCAACAAGGGAGATAGTGAGGAGCCCCTTCTTCTTCCAGGGGGCAAGGATCTCTCCAACCGTCAGGTTGAGCCCCATGGCAGCGATGCTGGTGACGACAAAGAACCAGATCGCATAATTGCCGATATCGGATACGAGCGGGTTAACAACCATCTTTCTCCCTCCTCCTGTTTCCAGATTTGTGCTGGAAGTTAAAAAATGGTTGCAATTGTCCGTATCGTATCCCGATGAATGAGATGAGAGAACCGCATTGAACACGGATATCCATCTTCACCAACGTTCCTGCTGCAGGAGATACGAAACGATTATTGCCAGTCCCTCCTCTTTTTGTACTACCGCAAGGAAAAAGGGCGTCTTCATAGGAAGAGAGTGTACAGGGAAATAATCAATGGCACTACCGGTTGATTGGGCGGAAATCCGCCTCTTCATCTCTGCCTCCCTCATCTGCCCATGTATGCTGCTTGGATGTCGCTTCGAGTAAAAAGGGCAAAAAAATCCTGCTCCTGCTCTCCCCTGTTCCTACGGTTGCCTGAGTGACTAATCATGAATACGAAAACACCTATCACACGACTCATGGGAGTTCTTCTTCTCCTCATCTGCATGGTTGCAGGTGCCAGTGCCGCCGGATCTCCTGCCGCTGATTTTTACGCCACGCCTGAAAACGGCAGCGCTCCATTGACCGTCGAATTCACAGATATATCCGCTGGGGATGCTTCCGGCCGGGCATGGTACTTTGGTGAAGGGATCACCGATCCTGAGTGGACAGAGACAGCCCCGGATGCCGGGTGGTCGGCACGGGGAGGCCATTCGATGGTTGTTCTTCCCGATGGGAGCGTCGTCCTGATGGGCGGCGTTGAAGATGGCGCCTATGCCCATGATGTCTGGAGATCAGAGGACTCTGGTGCCACCTGGAGCAGGGTTGCCGATGAGCCCCGGTGGGGGCCCCGGACATACCATTCCAGCCTTCTCCTCGCAGATGGCAGTGTCCTCCTTATAGGAGGTTTTTATCGTGATGGTGATGAATGGATAAATTATAACGATGTCTGGCGTTCAACCACCAAGGGCGTTCATTGGACAAAGATAACTGATGAAGCCCCCTGGACGGCCCGTGATGGCCATACAACCCTCCTCCTCAATGACAGAAGCATCATCCTGATGGGAGGATGGGATCGGGTCGGCCAGAAAAACGATGTCTGGCGTTCGAATAATAACGGCATCTCCTGGTCGCAGATCTCGCATCGGGCAGGATGGCCGCCCCGGGCATACCACTCCAGTGTTCTGCTCCCTGATGGCAGTATTGTCCTGATGGGCGGCTACTTTCAAGATGATGATAGCTGGTCCTACTTCAATGATGTCTGGCGCTCAACCGACAATGGTGTCACATGGACTGAAATGACATCGGATGCCGAATGGTCAGCCCGTGATGGCCATACGAGTGTTGCACTCCCTGACGGGGGCATTCTTCTGATGGGAGGAATGGATGATGATATCAGGTATAACGATCTCTGGCATTCGGCAGATTACGGTGCCACCTGGATCGAGATCACTCCTGAGACGGGGTGGGATGCACGTGATCGCCATGCCAGCGTGCTCCTTCCTGATGGGAGCGTTCTTGTAACGGGGGGCTGGTCATATGAGGGGGATGACGAATTTACCTACTATAATGATGTCTGGCGGCTCCAGACAGCCGATTCAGATGTTCAGAACCCTTCTCATCTCTATACGGATCCGGGCAGCTATAGCGTCACAATCCGGGCATTCAATGCCGCAGGGTTCTCCACCCTCACAAAAGAGGCTTTCATAACCGTCACCGAACCTGCACCTCCAGAGACACCGGCTCCTTCCATAACCCCTGAGCCTGAAGAACCACATATCCTCACACCAACCCCGGAGCAGTCTCCGGTTGTTTATGCGCCTGTTCTGCTCCTGATTGCAGGGCTGGTTCTGCTTGCGATGCGAAAAGAGGAATAATATTTTTTGCCATATTTTTGGAAGAGAGCCTCTTCTTTTGACTCTCTTCCTCCTGCAATACAGTAATACTGCAATATTGCCGATTGTCAAGTGGAGATCAGTTTATTAGTTAGAATTTCCGATTTTGGACTCAATGAGGAATCATTATTTCTTCTTTAGAAGCCTGTTAAACTCTTCAACTGTAAGTCCTGCGTCTTTGATCAACTCCCGTTCAGTACCTTTTGAAACGGGATCATGATTCGGTATCACAAGAATATCCTCATCATTGGACATCACGATATGGCTACCCGTCTGTCTGTCTATTTGATAACCCAATTTTGAAAATACTTTGACCATTTGTCTACCGGAAACCGGAAGGAGACGTTTTTCCGTCATACCGCAAGATCGATTAAGGTCCTATTTGGCTGCTGGTGCATCAGTTTCCTTGCTTTTTCATGAGCAACATTCAGATAGAGATCTATTGCTTCCTGAATATTCCGGATTGCTTCATCCTTTGTTGCTCCCTGGGAGTGGCAGCCTTTCAATGCGGGGCAATGGACTGAGAATGTGCCATCTTCTTCTTCTTCCAGCACAATATCAAGTTTCATTCGCAACACCTTTTCATCTATCTCATTTGGGATGAGTATGTTATTATATATTTGGTATTTCTCATAAGTGGCTGCTTGATTAAGAAGCTTTTTTAGTCATGAATCTGTCATATGGTCTCTCCCCCTCTCACACCGACGCCTTCCTGAAGAGAAACGCTCCCACACCAATCATAACCACCGTGCTCAGGCAAAGCGCCGCCAGGCATACAAGCGGGTGGATTGCCGAGGTGCCGAGGAGCCCATACCGGATCCCCTCCACGCCATGGGTGAGGGGGTTTATGAGTGTCAGGGGTATCACCCATCCGGGCAGGCTTTCAATCGGGAAGAGGGCGCCGGAGAGGCCGAAGATCGGGAAGACCACGAAGTTCATGATCAGCTGGAACCCGTGCATATCCTCCATCCTTGAAGCAATGGCGATGCCGAGTGCTGCAAAGCAGATGCCGATCAGCGTCATGAAGAGGAAGGCGATGAGAAAACCCGGAAGGGAGGGTATGGCAATCCCGATAAAGAGCGATAAGACAAGGATGAACGCCCCCTGTATAACGGCTGTCGTTGCGCCTCCGGCGGTCTGGCCGAGCATGATCTCAAGCCGTGAGACCGGTGCGACCAGCGTCTCTTTCAGGAACCCAAACTGCTTGTCCCAGATGATCATGATCCCTGAAAAGACCGAGGTGAAGAGTACCGCCATTGAGATGATCCCCGGAACCAGGAACTGGAGGTAATTTTCTCCTGTTGCTCCCGGTATCTGCACCACCTCATTCAGCCCAAATCCAAGTGCCAGAAGGAAGAATACCGGCATTCCGAGGCTCCCGACGATCCGGCTCTTTGATCGGAGATAGCGTTTCAGGCTCCGCAGCCAGAGTGTATAGATGATATCCATCGCTAGTTCCTCCTCGGCATCATCATCCGCATCCGATCTGCTGCCCCTGCCTCTTCCTGCCGCATCTCCCTGCCGGTATAGTGGAGGAAGACATCCTCGAGGGTAGGCTTCCTGATCGAGATGGATGCAATCGTATACCCATCCCGTCCGATCAGCCCAAGGAGTTCAAGCAGGTGATCTTCTGCTGAGTGAAGCCGGATGATCACCTGCCCGTCATACTGTTCTGCACCGATAATCCATGGAGCCTTGATTTCGCCTGCAATCCTGCCAGCATCGGGGGATGTGATGTATACCACGTCTTCACCCACCCTGGCTTTCAGGCTCGCTGGCGTATCCATCGCAACGATTCTGCCCCTGTCGATGATCGCCACCCGGTCGCAGAGCCGATCCGCCTCATCCATGTAGTGGGTGGTGAGGATGATGGTGATCCCCTTTGTCTGGTTTAAGTTCTGGATATACTCCCAGAGATGGTTTCTCGTCTGGGGATCAAGGCCGAGTGTCGGCTCATCCAGAAAGAGAACCGAGGGCTCGTGCAGAAGCCCCCGTGCAATCTCAAGCCGGCGCCTCATCCCCCCTGAAAAAGTCTTAACGAGGCTCTCTTTCCGGTCTTCCAGCTCGACAAGCCTGAGCATCTCACCAATCCGCTCTTCCCTGATCGCCTTTGGGATGCGGTAGAGCCTGCCATGGAAATCCATATTTTCCCATGCCGTCAGCTCCTCATCCAGACTCTGATCCTGGAAGACGATCCCTATTGCCTTCCGGACGCCATCCTGATCCTTTCTGATATCGATCCCATTGAGAAATGCAGTGCCCGATGTCGGTTCAAGCAGGGTGGAGAGCATCGAGATGGCGGTCGTCTTTCCGGCACCATTTGGCCCGAGGAGGCCGAAGATCTCCCCTTCCGGTATCTCAAAAGAGATGGCATCAACTGCGGTAAAGTCCCCGAACCGTTTGGTGAGTGAATCCACGAGAATCGCATTCATTCGGATCTCCCCTTCTCGCCGAGCCCTCCAAGTCTTTTTGTGCATTCCCTGAGGATCTCCAGAGCTTCTTCATGCTTCTCTGCCGGCAGGGTATGGATAGACTCCCGTATTTCCCACATCATCTCCCTGAGGGATGCACGTTCTTCTCCAAAGATCCTGGTATGCAGGGTTTTAAGCAGGAGTAGCTGTTCCCCGGACTGGTGTCTGCATGCCTTGATTGCTGTTAGAACCTCTTCCCCGGCATCGGTAAGGGTATAGATCGTCTTTGCACGCAATCCCGTATCCTCTTCTGTAATGAGCCCTTCACCAGCGAGGCTGTGGAGCAATGGATAGAGTGTTCCCTTGCTCGGCACCCATGCTCCTCCTGTTACCTCCTCAATTTCTTTGAGTAAATCATAACCGGTTTTTGGCTTGCAGTGGAGTGAATGGAGGACATACAAGGAGATCAATGACCTTGTATGGCCTTCTTCGGTGGTGTATTGCAGTATGCCTCTCATTGTATAACCCGACCTTTGATGATAGTTCTATTTCGAACCGTATTGTAATGAACCGTTCGTAACCAAACTATATCAGCATATCGAATTGGGCGGCCGTGCTTGATTCCATGTACCTGATGAATGGCCTGGTTCTGCTCATGATACCAGAGCCTATTTACCTTCCCCGGACAATTTTTCATTCAGAGGATTCTGGTATGCCGGATGAGTGGAAGGTGACGGTCACCGTGACCCTGAAGGTGGGTGGTGCATCAACGAGGAAAGAGGCGGAAGCTGCTGCGCTCGAACGACTGCTCGGTCTTATTAAAGGCGGTGGCGAGATCCCCTGGGAGACAGATGTTGTCCCGCTCAGGGCGCCGAGAGAGCCCCGAAGCGATGAGCCGCTCTTCGGGGTGAAATGGGAATAGCCTGCCTGATCACTCTCCCGAAGGTGCTCTCATCCACCTCCTGCATACAGAAGACACTCTTCTCTTATCTCTTCCAGAGGCACATGATCAGGTAACGCATGTATGATATCGTCGTCGTCGGGGGAGGGCCTGTCGGGGCAACAGCCGCACGTTTGTCTGCCGAGGCCGGCCTCTCGACACTCCTCATTGAAGAGCATGCCGCTGCCGGGCATCCGGTCCAGTGTGCGGGCCTCCTCAGCTCGTCTGCCTTTGCAGAATGCGGGGTAACAGATCGCTCTGTTCTGAATACCATACAGGGTGCCCGGATCGTCTCAGGGAAGGGGAGCGAACTCCTCTTTGATGCAGGGAAGACAAAGGCGTATGTGGTTGATCGTGCCGCACTTGACCGCGAGATGGTGCAGGCGGCAGCCGCAGCCGGTGCCGATATCCGGATCAAGTGCTATGCGGATTGGATTAAGCCCGGTCTCATCACGACACGGGGTGCTGGTGGGCGGGATGAAATTCCTCACCGGATCTGCATTGCAGCGGATGGCCCCCGGAGCGGTATTGCCCGATCGGCCGGCCTGCCCCGCCCAAAATATCTCCTCGGCGGCATCCAGGCGGATATCGTCCTTCGCCGCGATCCCCGTTTTGTCGAACTCCACCCTGATGCCTCTCCTGACTTCTTCGGCTGGGTGATCCCGATCTCAGAGACAAGAGCACGTGTCGGGCTCTGCGGTCTGAAGGATATACCTGCACGGTTCTCGGCTTTCATCAGGAACTACTCTGAAACATCCGTTCACTGCGTCACGGGAGCAATCCCCCTTGGCCCTCCTGAAAAAACCTATTCTGACCGCCTCATGGTCTGCGGGGATGCAGCCGGCCTTCCAAAGCCCACATCCGGCGGGGGCGTCTACACCGGCATCCGAACGGCCCGGCATGCGGTTGCAACTGCCGTGCGGGCGTTTGAGGTGGAGAATACCTCCGCGGAGGCGCTCTATACCTACCAGCGGCTCTGGAAGGCGGATCTCGGGCGGGAACTTGCCCTCGGGCTGAAGCTCTTTGAGATGCGGGGGCGGCTGAACTCCGAAGATATTGATACCACAATACGGGCACTCTCGGATCCTGAGATCTTAAAGATCATCGTAGAGGATGGGGATATGGATCGGCCGGGAAAGCTGATTCGCCGACTCCTCTTCAAGCCCGAACTCCTCCCGCTCTTCGGACGGCTTGGATTGATGCAGCTGTTGAGGAGTATTACGTGATCTCATATTGAGTTCAATTCGTAATACTTAAACCATATTGGGTGTGATAATCCTCTGGTGAACTCATGCACATACCTGATGCATTCATGCCAATCTGGCAGGGTGGGATCTACTGGATCATTGCCCTTATCTTTATTATTCTGGCCCTCAAGTGGGCGCGGAACGAACTGACAGAAGACAAAATCCCGATGGTGGCGGTCCTCTCCGCCGGAATCTTCGCGATCCAGGCCTTCAACCTGCCGGTTGGTTTCGGGACGAGCGGCCACCTGGTCGGAGGCGCACTGGTTGCCATCCTGCTCGGTTCCCCCTATGCAGCCGTCTTCGTCCTTACGCTTGTCCTGATCATACAGGGCATTATCTTCGGTGATGGCGGGCTCACAACGATGGGTGCGAATATCCTCACTATGGGAGTTATCGGCGGTTTCATCGGATACTACTCTTATCAGGGTCTTCATCGTGCAACGAAGACCGTCTATATCTCAGCTGCTATTGCCGCATGGCTTGCCTGTTTCATCGCAGCACTTGCCTGTGCCGTGATGATGTGGCTTGCAGGTACCTTCCCACTTGTGCCGGGGCTTGCAGCAATGGGGATTTACCATGCCATCATCGGGATCGTCGAAGGGGCAATCACAGCAGGAGCAATCTATCTTCTCCTTCAGGCACGCCCTGAATTCTCCGAGACGGTGACAGGGGTGAGCGGTGCATGAAGAATCAGCAGTTTATCATCATCGGTCTGGTTTTCGCAATCATGATCGGAATCGTCGCCGTTTTTGTCGCGTCCGGCGATCCTGACGGTCTTGAGAGCAGCGCGCTTGTTGTGCAGGGTCAGAAGGTTCTCTTTGGCGATACCCCGGAAGATGCAGAAATTCATGAAGAAGAGGAGGGGCGTTTCTCATATGAATCACCATTCCCGGATTATACGTTGGGAGAAGAGGGTGGTGCTGCCGGTGAGGCACTTGTGATCGTTCTTGGGACGATCATCGCCCTCATCCTCGCCTTTGCTATTGGAAAATTTGCAATGGCGAAGAAATCATAACCTTTATCTCCTAATTTTTACTACTTTATCGTATTCCCCATGCATTTAATCGAAACGCGAAACCTCTGTTATCTGTATAGAAACAATGTTCTGGCACTTGACGGGATCGACTTTGTGGCACCCCGTAAAACGAGCATTGCTCTCCTCGGGCCAAACGGGGCGGGAAAAAGTACCCTCTTCAAACACTTCAACGGCATTTTGAAACCGACATCAGGCGAAGTGCTGATCCGTGGCGAGCCGATTACAAAGAAGAATATTACGGATATCAGGAAGTTCGTCGGGATCGTCTTCCAGAACCCTGATGACCAGATCTTCTCCCCTACCGTCGAACAGGATATTGCATTTGGGCCGATAAATCTTGGTCTCGATCCGGAAACTGTTGCACACCGGGTGGATGGCGCTGTTGCAATGCTGGGGCTGGAGGAGCTCCGTACCCGCGTTCCCCACCACCTCTCGGGAGGCGAGAAGAAAAGGGTCGCGATTGCAGGTGTTGTGGCAATGGAGCCACAGGTGCTGGTGCTCGATGAGCCGACAGCCGGTCTTGATCCCGGCGGAGTGGAAGATCTGCTTGCCTTTTTAAAGACTCTCCCTGACAAGTACGGGATGACGATCATCTTCTCGACGCATCAGGTCGATCTTGTGCCGGAGATCGCCGATCTCGTCTATGTGATGAATCACGGCAGGATCACCGGCTCGGGAACAGTTGACGAGATCTTCTCCCATGAGGAGCTCCTGAACTCAACGCGTCTCCATGTCCCGCCACTGCCAAGACTTATCCGGAGTCTCAGAAGAGACGGTGTCCAGATCGATATGGCATACCGGTACACCGATGCGGAATCGGCATTCTTCAGGGCATTTGGCAGGCAACCATGATTGAGGAGCTCTATGCAATTGAGCAGGAGTCATACCGGGACAGCATTGTTCACCGGCTTGATGCACGGGTAAAGCTGATCATCACCTTTGCGGCGATCATTGCCGTTGTATCGTTTCCATTTGAAGAGAATCTCTACCTTGTATCCGGCGGATTCCTATTTCTCCTGCTCATCCTCTTTGCACTCTCAAGGACATCTGTCAGGACCTACCTCATCCGTCTTGCCCTGATTCTCCCGTTTGGATTCTTCATCATCGTTGCACAGATATTCTTTAAAAACCCCCGTTATTCAGAATTTACTGTCCTTCTCGATCTCCCGTTTGGGATTGCCGTATATCATGAATCACTCCTGTTTGCCCTGATGCTCACCGCAAAATTCATTGTATGCGTCTCCTTCATCATCCTCCTTTCAGGAACGACACCGATGAAGGATCTCCTTGAGGGGGCGGCACGGCTTGGGCTGCCCGCTGAATTTACACTGGTC
Organism: Methanocalculus sp. MC3; assembly: GCF_054767395.1. NCBI lineage: Archaea > Methanobacteriati > Methanobacteriota > Methanomicrobia > Methanomicrobiales > Methanocalculaceae > Methanocalculus > Methanocalculus sp. MC3. The sequence continues at coordinate 914,484 of NZ_BAABMP010000002.1, read as the reverse complement.
CTCGGGATGACGATCCGGTATCTCTTTGTCTTTGCGGTAATGTATGGGTGCATCCAGGACGCCCTTGCCACCCGCTGTTTCAATGCCTATGATCGGGCTCTTTCCTACCGGTACCGGCTCTCGACGATCGCCTATACCATCGGCACCCTCTTCCTCCGCTCCTTCGAGCAGGGGGAGCGGACCTATATGAGCATGCTCTGCCGGGGATATGGCCGCTCCTCTCATATCTATATCACAAAGAAACCTCTTCCGGCTCCTGACAGGATTGCTCTTCTGATCATTATGCCATTTATCGTCATCTTCCCCCTCTTCGTCTATCTCATCTGACCGCATCATTCATCTGATCTCGCGGCAAGATGATTCTTTATGGAAAGTAAATTTGGCAGAGGCTTTGTTGTGAACCTCGTCCTTCTGAGCAGGCATTTTGCCCTCCCCCCCGAACAGGCATTCTATGGAGCATCTGATCATGTCACGGAGATGTCTGTCCCTCCGTCCCTGAAAGGAACCGAGGTCGCTCAACTGACCGAGCGGCTGAAGAAACTTATTCTCTGGCATAAGATCGGGACCGATGACAAACCGGATGCCGAGGCGGCAAAAAAGATCATCGAAAAAATTATCCTTGCCGTTGACCGGGAACTGGGCATTCCGGATCCCGATATGGGTTCATTCGACTGATTTTCCCAGCTCATCCGGCAATAATCTGTCTGATAGGGAGACCTATATCATCTTCAACAACCAATATATACTGGTAGAGCGGCTGGTATCCATCCAGTCTGCAAAAAAATGGCAAGGAATTGTTTCCGGGCATTTTCCCTTTCATTTTGCCATAATCGGAGTCATGCATGAATAGTACATATAACGCAGAACAGATCACCGTCCTTGAGGGTCTCAGTCCGGTACGCGAGCGGCCGGCGATGTATATCGGGAGCACAGACGGCCGGGGTTTGCACCATCTCATCTATGAGGTGGTGGATAACTCAATCGATGAGGCTCTGGCAGGATACTGCAGCCATATTGATATCTCAATCAACGCAGACGGGTCCTGTACCATCGAGGATGACGGGCGGGGTGTCCCGATCGATACCATGCCCAAGTATGGGAAGAGTGCCCTTGAAGTGGTCATGACGATCCTGCATGCCGGTGGAAAGTTCGATAAGAACTCGTACCAGGTGTCAGGAGGGCTTCATGGTGTTGGTGTCTCGGTTGTAAACGCCCTCTCCGAGTGGATGGTTGCGGAAGTCTTCCGTGGCGGAGTCATCTACTCGATGCGGTTTGAACGGGGTGCTGTAGTATCGCCCCTGACATCTGTGCCGGAGTCGCCTGATGAGCTGAGGCAGCGGCTGAGAAAGCGGTTTGGATCCGGGTATGAAGCAAAGGATACTGATGATCTCTCCTCCTATACCGGAACACGGATCACCTTCAAGCCTGATTCAACCATCTTCGAAACCACACACTTCGACTTTGATATCATCAGCTCACGCCTCCGTGAACTTGCGTTCCTAAACAGCAGCGTGAGAATACGGGTTCTTGACAAACGGAGCGGGGATGGAGAGACCTTCTACTATGAAGGCGGGATCAGCGAATTTGTCAAATACTTAAATGAAGGCAAAGAGACGCTCTTTCCCGACGTTATCTCGATTTCAAGAAAGGATGAAGAGAATAAGATGGAGGTGGATGTTGCCATCCAGTACAACAGCGGGTACGGTGAAACTCTCTTCACCTTCGTCAACAGCGTCAATACCCGGGAAGGCGGTACCCATCTCGAAGGATTCCGCTCAGCCCTTACACGGGCGATCAATACGTCTGCAAAGAAGAACAACCTGTTGAAAGGCGACTTCTCCTTCAAAGGAGATGATGTCCGTGAAGGGCTCTGCGCCATCATCAGTGTCAAGATCGCAAACCCCCAGTTTGAAGGGCAGACCAAGATGCGGCTTGGAAACTCCAATGTCCGTGGCATAGTTGATTCCCTTGTCTACAGCTGCCTCTCCGAATTCTTCGAAGAGAACCCAAAGACCATCGGGATCATTGCCGAGAAGGCAACCTCAGCGGCCCGTGCCCGTGAAGCGGCACGCAATGCACGGGAACTTGCCCGGAGAAAGAGCACTCTTGAGTCATCCACACTTCCCGGCAAGCTTGCCGACTGTTCCGAACGCGACCCCTCAAAGAGCGAGCTGTATATCGTCGAGGGAGATTCGGCAGGCGGATCGGCAAAGCAGGGGAGAAACCGCAGATTCCAGGCGATTCTTCCTCTCAGGGGAAAGATCCTCAATGTCGAGAAGGCAACCGAACATAAAATCTTAAAGAACCTCGAGATCAACACGCTAATTTCTGCGATTGGAACCGGTATCGGCACAAATTTCAATCCCGAACGTGCCCGGTACCACGCAATCATCATCATGACCGATGCGGATGTCGATGGTGCTCACATCAGCACACTCCTCCTCACCTTCTTCTACAGGTACATGAAGGAGCTGATCGATCTCGGCTATATTTACCTCGCCCAGCCTCCTCTCTACCGCATTGCACGGGGGAAGAAGGAGGTCTATGTCTTCCGCGAGGATGAGATGCGAAAGGCGGTCGGTGAGATGGGTGAGACCGGTGTCCATGTCCAGCGGTACAAGGGTCTTGGTGAGATGAATGCATCCCAGCTCTGGGAGACGACGATGGATCCCGAACGCAGGGTGCTGAAACAGGTCAGGATCGAGGATGCGATTCACGCAAATGATATCTTCGAGAAACTTATGGGCGAGAATGTATCTGCCAGGAAAGATTTCATCAAACGCCATGCAGGGGAGGTGAAGAACCTTGACATCTGAAGAACCGGCAATGCCGCCAGTGGGACGGGTTATTTCGGTTCCAATCGAAGAGGAGATGAAGAAGAGCTACATCGATTACGCGATGAGCGTCATCATCGGCCGTGCGATCCCCGATGTCCGCGATGGTCTGAAACCAGTACACCGTCGTACCCTCTATGCGATGTGGGGGTCAGGGAACACCTCTGACAAGCCATTTAGAAAATCCGTCAAGGCGGTCGCCGCCACGATGGAGAACTACCACCCTCACGGTGACTCCGCCATCTACGATACCCTCGTGAAGATGGCCCAGCCCTTCAGCTACCGGTACATGCTTGTTGAAGGGCAGGGGAACTTCGGCTCGATTGATGGCGACTCTGCTGCAGCGATGAGGTACACCGAAGCCCGGCTTACAAAAGCGGCTGAGGCGCTCCTGATAGATATCGAGAAGGAGACGGTCAATTTCATCCCGAACTTCGATGGATCGACGCAGGAGCCGACAGTTCTTCCTGCCCGCATCCCGAACCTTCTTGTCAACGGAACAAGCGGAATTGCGGTTGGAATGGCAACCAACATGCCTCCCCACAACCTGGGCGAGGTCTGCACTCTCGTTGAACAGTTCATCGATAATCCGGAGATATCTCCACAGGAGATCCTCTCGATCATGCCGGGTCCGGATTTCCCGACCGGCGGCATGATCATGGGATCTGCCGGCATCATGAACGCCTATACCACCGGATACGGACGGATCATCGTCCGTGGCGTCTCCGAGATCGAGACCGGCAAGCGGGATCTGGAACGGATCATCATCAGCGAGATTCCCTACCAGGTCAATAAGGCACGGATGATCGAGAATATCGCCGATCTCGTGCGTGAGAAGAAGATCGAAGGGATCAGCGATCTCCGTGACGAATCTGACAAGGACGGCATCAGGATTGTCATCGAGCTGAAGAAAGGGATCAATGCCCAGGTGGTTTTGAATCTCCTGTATAAGCATACCCAGCTCCAGACCACATTCGGGGTCATCAACCTCTCGATCGTCGATGGCCAGCCGAAGGTGCTGCCGCTCACCGATATGCTCCGGTACTTCCTCGCCCACCGGGTGGAGGTTGTCAGGCGGAGATCGGAGTTTGAGCTCAGAAAGGCTCGTGACAGGTTCCATATCCTCGTTGGCCTCTTAATTGCCCTTGACAGAATTGATGAAGTGATCGCAACCATCAGGGCCTCGGCATCGGTGGAAGAAGCGGGTGTCGCCTTAATCTCCCGGTTCGGGCTCGATGAGATCCAGGCAGATGCGATCCTGAAGATGCAGCTTCGGAGGCTTGCAGCACTTGAACGCCAGAAGATTGAGGATGAGAAGAATGCCCTTGAAGCAGAGATTGCACGGCTCATGGAACTTCTCTCAAGTGAGGCAGCAATCCTCTCGGTTGTAAAGGAAGAGACTAGGGAGATCCGTGAGAAGTTCAGCGACCCACGAAGGACCGAGATTGCACATTCTGCTGAGTTCCTTGATAAAGAAGCACTCATCGAGGAGAGGAAGGTCTTTGTCGCCCTCACCGAACACAACTACATCAAGCGGATGCCGCTTGATACCTACCGGCAGCAGCGGAGAGGGGGCCGTGGGATCATCGGCATGTCCACCAAGGAGGAGGACTGCATCAGCTCTGTCTTTGTTGCATCCACCCATGATTACCTCCTCTGTATCTCTGATCTGGGACGGGCATACTGGCTGAAGGTCTATGATATACCTGAGGGAACACGCACCTCCCGTGGCAAGGCGATTGTGAACCTTCTGAATATAAATAATGAGACGATACAGGCAGTTATTCCGGTTACCGAGTTCAGGGACGACCGGTTCCTCTTCTTTGCAACAAGGAATGGAACGGTTGTGAAGATCGCACTCGATCAGTTCTCCCATCCAAGGCAGACCGGTATCAATGCGATCAAACTCAGGGAAGGCGATCGTCTCGTGGATGTAAAATGGACTGACGGCGATCGCGAGCTGATCCTGACCACCCGCCATGGTCAGAGCCTGAGATTCCATGAGGAGGCGGTCAGGCCGGTCGGCCGGGGTGCGATGGGTGTCCGCGGCATCTCGCTCCGTAATGGCGATCATCTCCAGGCGGTAACGGTCATCCATAACGATCATCTGCTGACCATAACCGAGAACGGCTATGGCAAACGAACCGATTTCGACGAGTTCCGCGGCCATGGCAGGGGAACGCTCGGTGTCCGGAACATCGTCACAGATATCAGGTCAGGGATGGTTGTTGCTTCCCGTTCCGTCTCGGATACCGATGAGATCATCGTCATGACGGCATCCGGGATTGTTATCAGGACCTGTGTGAACGAGGTTGCAATCCAGAAACGGAGCACCCGTGGTGTCCGGATCATCCGGCTCGATGATGGTGACAGGGTTACCGGGTTTGCGATCGTCACCCAGGAGATGCTCACTTCACAGGAAGAGGGCGGCTCTGAAGAAGAAGACCACAACGAATAGATACCGGGGGGGAAATAACCCCTCTCTATGTTTCAGACTACCATTCACCTGAAGACCTCAGGGGAAGGGGATGTCATCGATATCACCCCTTTTGTCTCGGATGCTGTTGTTAAGAGTGGAGCGGATACAGGGATTGTCCACCTCTTTGTGGTGGGATCAACCGCTGCCCTGACAACCATTGAATATGAGCCCGGTGCGGTGAGCGATCTTCGGACTGCATTATCACGGATTGCTCCTGCTGATGCAACCTATGCACATGATGACCGGTGGGGGGATGGCAATGGCCGATCCCATGTGCGGGCGGCGATAATCGGCCCCTCCCTCTCAATACCTTTTGCTGAAAAGAGGCTCCTCAATGGAACATGGCAGCAGATCGTGCTCTGCGAGCTGGATATCCGCCATGCCAGAGAAAGGAGCGTTCTGCTGACGATTTTACCCTGAATCTCAGTCGAGTGGAATTGATTCGAGCTGTGAGACGAGTTCCCAGATCCGTGTGCGTGCGTGAACCGGCATATTCGGATCAGTGCTGACCTCGTCAATCTTTGAGATTGCCGTTGCCGCACGGAGACCTGGCTGCATCTTCTCGTCAAGAAGGATGTTCATGGTCTCGTCAGCTACTCGCCGGATATTCCTTGGAATTGTGTTATCATCCTTCATCATCTGTAAAATCTGTACACAATTTCGTATTGTATTGTTTGTTTCTGCCAATTGGAACCCTCCATCTTGCTCTTTAGTATTCCCCCTGTGGACTTATATAGTTTCATGGATGAAAGAGTATCTTTCATCATCCCCTATCGCCTATACAGATCTGGTGTTTATGGCAGAAATTGATGAGATAATGGCTGAATATCTTCTGAAGGGTGCGAAGATGCTGGCAAAGACCTGTCCGGTCTGCCACGCACCGCTCTTTGAGTACAAGGGCAGACAGTTCTGTGTGGTCTGTGCTGAATCTGCGAAAGAGACGGCTGAATCAGGCTCTGAAATGCCGGTCGATCCGATCCCCACTCGTACGACACCAGCTGATCCTCCAAAACAGGTTATCCCGGTCCGAAATGTTGATGCAGATATTTCTCAGCATCAGAATAAGGCTGATATCCCCTCGTGTGTCGATCCGATCTCAGATGCGATGGTGCTGCTCTGTGGCAGGATTGCAAACGAGCCCGATCCGGCCCGGTGCCTTCTCTATATGCAGGCGATCAGGGAAGGGGCTCTTTCGATTGCGGCTCTCCGGGGGAATGAGCCGTATCATCATCGGAGAGAGTGATATAGTTTCCGATACTTGCCTGTATCTCCTCTTTGATCTCTTCTTTTTCGCTTCTCTCCTGAAGGCGCCTCACTCCGGTTGCCATCGCCTTCTCGCGCCGTGTTGAAACCCACCGGAATGTCTCATCACTTGTTCCCTTTGTGACGAGGACGATGATCCTGCCTGCTGCACTCCTGCCGGTACGCCCTTTCCGCTGGATGCTCCGGATTTCGGATGGCACCGCCTCATAGAAGATGACAAGATCGGTGGATGGGATATCAAGCCCTTCTTCTCCGACGGAAGTGGCGACGAGGACATGGTACTCCCCTCCCCGGAATCTCTGGATCGCCTCGATCTGTTTCTTCTGTGAGAGCCCCTTCTCTTTCTGTTTTGATGCCTGGCCGACGAACCGGCAGGCAGTGATACCCTCTTCTGTCAGGTAGTCGACAAGCATCGATACCGAGTCCCGGTAGCTTGCAAAGACGATGATTTTGCTGTTTGGATCGTCGATGAGCTGGTTCCTGATGATAGCTGCGGTGATCCCGGCTTTTGGGTGGATCTCTCCTGTTATCCCGGTGATGATCCGTGTAATCTCTGTGAAGCGGTGATCCGCGACCATCCGCTGGCTTGCTTTGCTCCCCTTCTTCGAATGCCCTTCGGTGTTGAGTTTTTCGAGATAGAGTGAGAGTGCACGGGATCCCTGTGACTCTGCGAGGATCACGGCATGCCGGAGTTTCATGATCTCGCCATAGAGCGAGGCAGCCGAGTAGGCACGTGCATCTCCTGCTGCGATCCGTTCCTGGATTGTCGCATGGAGATGTGAGAGTGTCTTCATCGAGAGCCCCTCACGTTTTGGGAGCGAGTACTGGAGTGATGCAAGTGTGCCGAGGCGGCTGTCTATCATAGCGTCTGTCAGCTGGACGATCCGTTTCAGCGGCAGCGGCAACTCAACCGGGATCACTTCCAGTGTCCGTTCGTGGATATAGGGGATCACATCGGGATCGGTTTCGTCCCGAGTCTCGACATGGGTGATCCCAAGATGGGTGCAGACCTCGCCAACCCTGGCCTGATCGCTCCCCGGTGATGCGGTCATCCCGAGGATCAGGGGTTTTTTTGCCTGTTCGAGATACTGTTCTGCAAGATGGGTATAGGCGTAATTGCCGACAGCACGGTGGCATTCATCCACAATCAGAAGAGAGACCTCTGAGAGGGTGTAGCGGCCCTGCTCAACATCGTTCTGGATCACCTGCGGGGTGGCGCAGCAGACCCGGCACCCTTCCCAGAGCCGGGTTCTCTTCGGAGGGGGGGTATCGCCCGTGAAACTGACACAGTCCAAATCCTGTGGATCGGGCAGGTTCAGGGTGCTCTGAAAAAACCTGAGATGCTGGTCAACGAGTGGTTTTGTGGGGGCGACAATCAGAATCCTTCCCCCCTCATTCAGAAGCCGGGAGGCGGCAACAAGGAGTGCGATCACCGTCTTGCCAAGTCCTGTGGGGAGGACAACAAGGGTGTTCTCCTCAAGCGCCCTCATCGCGACTGCGAGCTGGTACTGGCGTTTTTCTACCGTGTCTGGTCTGATGAACGGGTGCTGGATCGTCTCCATCATCTAATCCCGTGAAAACGGTATCTCGCCCCTGATGAGCTTTCGGATGGTGGATGGGATCTCATCAATTCTGACCCTGATCTGCTGCATGCTGTCACGTTCCCTGAGCGTTACAGCATCATCGTCCTTTGATTCATAGTCGACGGTGATCGCATAGGGTGTTCCGATCTCATCCTGCCTCCTATACCGCCTCCCGATTGCACCGGAATCATCGTATTCGGCAAGGATTCCTTCACTCTTGATGGCGTCTGTGATCTGGTGTGCGATCTCATTGAGACCATCACGGTTCATCAGGGGAAAGACTGCCACCTGCACGGGGGCAATTGCCGGGGGTAGGCGGAGCACGGTCCGAACCTCGCCATCGACCTCGTCCTGATAGAAGGAGTGTTCGAGGACGGCGTAACAGAGCCGGTCTATCCCGTAACTGGGTTCGATGACATGGGGCATGATCTCTTCTCCACGCACCAGCACCTCTTCATCCCTGATCTCAAAGAGATCTGCTTCGATGAAGATTCTCTCGCCATCAAATTCGATTGTTGTACCGTCATCCTGTGGAACCGATGCGGCAATCTTCTCCCCGACCTCTTTTGCCCGGTTTTTGAATCGGGGGCCGAGTTTGCCCATCTTCGGAACAATTGCATATCTTCTCTCGATACGGGGCTCCTGGTACTGGATGAAGACGGTCATCTTCTCTCCCGAGACCGCTGCATGAGCCCGGAGGTCATAGTCAGTCCGGTCGGCGATTCCGACCGCCTCAACCCAGCCAAACCGGGATGAATGATACTCTGCATCCCAGCAGTCTGCTGCATAATGTGCCCGCTCGTCAGGCAGGTGCTGCCGGAACCGGATCTTTGTGGGATCAACGCCGATCCTGATCATGAAGTCATGGGTAACAGCAAGGTAGTATGCGACATATTCACTTGCGACAAGGCCTTTGTCAACTGCCTCACGCATGGTGAGGGTGATCGCCTCTGTCTCTTCCTGCTGCTGCTCGATTCCAAAGAGCGGCATCCTGTAGTCTGCATACCGGGAGAAGTTCGGGTGATCTTTCTCGTCCGGGTGGACGAAGATCTCGGCTTCTGCCTGGGTAAATTCTCTGAGCCGGATCATGCCCTGCCGGGGCGAGATCTCGTTCCTGTAGGATCTCCCTATCTGAACTGTTCCAAAGGGGAGGGAGTCACGGTAGAACCTGAGCAGGCGTCCGAAGTCGGTGAAGATCCCCTGTGCAGTCTCCGGGCGGAGGTATCCTTTCCGCTGTCCGCCCGGCCCTATTGATGTCCCAAACATCAGGTTGAAATCAAAGACATCGACATCGCCGAGAGGCTTGTTACAGGAGGTGCATGTCTTGCCTTTCAGCTCTTCCGCAAGACGCTCTTTTGAGAGTGCCTGGGCATTGTGGATCTCATATTCTTCAGCAACATGATCTGCCCGGAAGAACTCATGGCAGTGCGGGCATTCGAACATCTTGTCAGAGAACCCTTTCAGGTGCCCGGAGGCGAGATAGATCGGCTCAATCCCGATTGTGGGGCATTCTATCTCGTAGTATCCCTCACGGATGACATAGAACTCCCGCCAGGTATCTTCGATCCGGCGTTTCATCATCGCGCCGAGGGGGCCGTAATCAATAAAACCTGCTACAGACCCATAAATCTCCCCGGATGGCCAGACATAGCCACGTCGCCGGGAGAGATCGATCACTTTTTCATATATATCCACCATTGAGCAACACAACTCTTCCTTACTCTTTGGATGAGGCGGTATTTGATATGATTGCCATCTCGCGCCACTCCTCTTCCGGATAGGCAAATTATTTATGGTATAAGCCCGATGAGATGTGAAGATCATAGGAATAGGTCGATACAGACATGGCTACCACCAATAAACAAAAAGATCTTCTCAAGCTCTTCGCCGATATCACCAGTAAGACAAAGATTGTCGAGCCGATGAAGAAGATCCACGGTACTTTACGCGACCAAGATGCAGTTGAACGTGAAATAGCGCTGATCATGCGTGAAATCCTCGATGCGGGTCATTTCAAGACCAAACTTGAGCCGATACAGCTTGCGCGTCTGATCACTCTCTACGATAATGGCAAGAACGATACAGAGATTGCACGGAGCCTTGGCGATGAGAAACTCTCAAAGACGGTTGCCAGGGCCCGGGTACGGTTGAAGCTCTTCCGCGATCTCGACTTCAAGATGCCGTTTGATCCGGCAATTCTTGATGATCTGCTTGCACAGGATCTCACGATGAAGGAGATCTCAGAGCATCTTGGGATCAGCCCTTCCACCCTCAGGGAGTACCGCCATGTCCTTGATGAGCAGAAGGATACCACCCTTGATCCCTATCTTGAACGCATCCGCGATGTGATGGAGGATCGTGATCTCACCGAACAGATGACCCTTGCCGTTACCCGGGACAGCCTTGGTGACGCAATCGATATTACCGAAGCTGAGATGATTGATCTCAGCTAACCTTTTTTACTCTCTCACCCGATCTTCTTCCCATGTATCTGTCATATTACGGACATTCCTGTATCCTTATCGAGGGATCGAAACGTGTCTTAATTGATCCCTTCATCCCATCCGGCGATACTCCCCCGAATTGTGATATCGTATGCGTAACGCATGGCCATGCCGATCACCTGGGAGAGACGGTTTCAATGAAACAGAAGACGGTTGCCCCGAATGAACTGGCGAAGTACCTCACAGCGCAGGGCGTTCCAGCTGAAGCACTGAATATCGGGGGCAGCATAGCTCTGGATGGTGTTTTGATCTCGATGACGCAGGCTATTCATTCCTCCTGGATTGAGGATGCCGGTGGCGGTTACTATGGCGGACCGGCTGCCGGGTATATCATTAAAATGGATGGGGCGACGATTTACCATGCCGGGGATACCGCACTCTTCTCTGATATGAAGCTGATCCGGGATCTCTACCATCCCGATGTAGCATTGCTCCCGATCGGGGATCGGTTCACAATGGGACCTGATGAGGCGATGATCGCAGCCTCCTATATCGGGGCACCCCTTGTCATCCCGATCCACTATAATACCTGGGCGAAGATCGCCCAGGATCCAGCGTCATTTAAGCATGCAATAGAGAAGACAACCGATATGCGGGTTGCCATCCTTGCTCCGGGAGAGAGGGTTGAGATTCCTGATGCAAACGCCCATAAGCAATTGTGAGAAAGGTTATCTGATGAAATGGTATCTGATCTGTATATCGCTCTTCCTCCTCCTGACGGCAGGCTGTGTGAGTGAGGTGGAACCGGCAACAACCGCCGATCCCCTCGCCGGGGTCTGGGTGCATGATTCCGGCCATCCCGTCTTCCTCTTCCAGTTCTATACGAACGGAGATGCAAATATCGTCTTCCTGTCGCTGGAAGATCCGGACCGGCCCGGCTATGCGGATGTTGTCACCGGAAGATGGGAAGAGTCTCCCGATTCCCTTGCGATCACCTATTTGGCTCCCCTCTCCGGAAATGTGGTGACCCTCCACCTGGAGAAGTCCGGGACATTCCTTGTACTGACTGGTGCAACGACTGCGGATGGCCAGACATTAAATATTGAAGATCTTGAAGGAATCAGGTTCATCAGGGGTGAGTACTATTCAGCCGCCCTGATGAGTGATTATCGGGTTGATATTCTTTAGGCTGACCGGTGGTACTCTTCAAGGAGTGCCTCCTGGTATGCCTCTCTCTTTTTTGTCGGGATGTAATTGAACTGGGCAACCCTGAGCATGATCTCATCTGCAATCGCCTGCTTATTGGTGAGTTTCAGTTTCTTCACCTCTTCGATTATCCAGTCAAGCTTGTCGATGCCTGTTTCCTTGCCGTCAACGAGGATCTTTTTGATCAAAATCTTGTCAGGGGGGGTTCCCCCGCAGACTGTGCAGTAATCGCCTTCATCTGCCATTCTCTTACTCCTTGATCATGGTGAGCGACATCTTGAACTTCGTGATCGCCGAGAGGGCATGCGGGGCGTTTGCCGGGAAGATGATCGAGTCACCCGTCTTCATCTCAAACGTCTTCCCTTCAAGCCAGATCTCGCATTCGCCATCCAGGATGGTGACAAGGGCATCAAAGGGTGCGGTATGCTCCGAGAGCCCCTCGTCTTCATCAAAAGAGAAGATGGTGATGTTGCCATGCTTCTGCTTGATCACCATCCTGCTTGCAACCGTTCCATCCTGATACTCAACAAGCTCATCCAGCCGGATCACTTTTCCCTTGATATCATCACTCATATTCCAAGCTCCTTTCTCTTTGCCTCGATATGTGCGGCGATTCCGTCGACCGCTTTTACCGGGTCCGGCTCAACCGAGAGGACTCCGCCAGTTAATCCTTTGAGGTCTTCTGTTAAGAGCTTTACCAGATTGGGAGCTCCGGTAACGGTTGGGATCGGGTTCACATAGGTGTAGAGGCCAAAGGCAAGGGCGAAGATTGCATCTATTGTTGCCTTCTGCTCCATGTATTCGGGTGCAGCTGCTGCGACCGGGAGCTGCGTGACCGTTACTCCGAGTGCATCAGCAATCGATTTGATCAAATCCGCACACCTGCCGGTATCGGTACAGGTGCCAAATGAGAGTACCGGGGGGATATTGAGGGTGGAGCAGAGCTTTGAGAGACCGGGGCCCGCCCTCTTCTTTGCCTCAGGCGAGGCAAGCCCCGCTACCTGGAGGGCGGCTGATCCACATCCCATCGAGAGGACGAGGATGTCGCGTTTGATCAATTCTTCTGCGATTGCCACCGTATGGACGTCCTGCCCGTGATCCCTCAATGTTGTGCAGGATACAAGGCCGCAGACCCCCCGGATTGTTCCGTCCTTGATCACATCAAGGAGTGGGTCGAGTGATCCGCCGAGTGCGGCGACGATGCTTTCAGGTGAGAACCCGGCTATTGCGGTTCGTACCGGGAGGCCGGTTACCGGGGTGACTGTTGATCTCCGTTTCCGGAAGTTGTCTATTCCCATCCTGATCAGCTTTTCAGCCTGTGCGTCCGCATTCAGTGGCTCGTAATCCTCGCGATCCGTCTCTCCTTCAAAGGCGACAAGCTGGCTCACCGGGACAAGCCGGAAGTGGTACTTCTCTGCATAGAGCGGGTCCATCGGGAGCGAACAGTTCATGTCAGCGACGAAGACATCAACTGCACCGGTTGCCAGCACCGCCTCCTGCATGATCCAGTTCCCGGTGAAGCCGGAGAAGACATCATCCATCTTCCATCGCTGGATCATCTCCTGCCCGGTCTCGATGTTCGCGATGATCCGAAGCCCCTTTGCCCCGGCATCACGGGCAGCCTTCTGGAGGTCAGCACGCCGGCCCGCCTCGACCAGTGCAAAACCGAGGAACGGTTCATGGCCGTTTGGCAGGATGTTGACGTAGTCCGGGTCAAGGACGCCGAGATCGACCTTCACCTCATGCGGCCTTGGGATCCCAAAGAGGATGTCCTGAAGCGATTCAAGGACGATCTGGCTCTGGTATGCCATTGCCACCCCAAGCCGCATCGCCTTTTTGGCGAGCGAGACATAGTATCCATCGACACTCGTGAGCGAGGAGCCGGTTGCCAGCACCATCTCGCCATAGATGCCTCCGGGGAAGATGCCAAGCTCGCGCCACGCCTTCTTGCGATCTTCCGGTGCCAGCATCTCAACGATCCTGCTCTCTTCATGCGATCGCCTGTGGAAGTCCTCCTGGAGGAAGTTACAGAGTGCATGGATGTCCCCGGTGATGCCAAGCCTCTTTTTGAAGTCAGCCAGTTTTTCTGGCTCTCGAATCGTAAATGGCCCTTTTCCATCTGCTGCCTCTCTGAGCGTCCTGATCGTCTCTTCACAATGGTACTGGTAGGTTGATGCGCCCATCACATTCCGGAGGAGCATCATCCGCATCGCCATCCCGTCTGCCGAGATGCCGCAGACGCCGCGTTTATCTGATGCCGCATCGGCACGGCAGGGTCCGTTTGAACAGAAGTCACACCGGACACCGCCCATGCAGAACTTACACCTGGTATCCGGGCTTGACCCGAGCCCCTGTGCTTCATACCGGTCCCAGACATTTGACATGCCGTCTTCCTTCAGCCGTTCATAGACTCTTCTTACAGAGTCATGGTAAGAGATCCGTGTTGCATCCATCTTCTTCACCAACAGTTCGGGCATTGTATTGGTCTATCTTAATAGTTTGCCATAACCTGTGAGTGAATGACGGAAGGCCGGGGTATACCCTGACCATCCATTTGATAGCATCTCAGGATGAAGGAATCAGTATGGATACGATCATCAACTGGAGTGAACTCTGGAAGGCAATTCATGTCAGCTCACGTCTCCGTACCGATAAGGATCGTGATCCGGGGAAGATCTGGAACAAGAAAGCTGGCGCATATAACCGTATTACAAAGGATGAGAAGGAGTCGACGAAACAGGAGATTTCGATGCTCGATCTTTTACCGAACGACACCGTCCTCGATATGGGGGCGGGAACCGGGCGGTTGGCTGTCCCGATTGCAGGCAGGGTGGCCCATGTCACCGCACTGGATGCGTCTGCCGGGATGCTTTCACATCTTGAGCAGCGGATGGCAGCAGAAGGGAGGATGAACTATTATGTTGTGGTGAAGCGGTGGGAGGATGTTGTGATCGGTAGCGACATCCCCGTGCATGATGTGGTGATCGCTGCCTTCTCGCTCGGCTTCTATGATGTCGGGGCGGCCCTTCGGAAGCTGGACTCCGCTGCCCGCCGCTCTGTCCATCTCTTCTGGCATATGGGGCCCTGGAGGGAGCCTGAGGAGATGGCGCTCTATACCGCAGTCCACGGGGAGGAGGGAACCCGGCAGGTTGGATACCCGGATGCCCTCTTCCTGGTGAACATCCTGCACGGGCTTGGCATCTATGCGGATATCAGGATCTACCGTGCCCTCTGGGAGACGGTGTATGAGTCTCCCAAAGAGGCGGCAGAGCAGTGGATCACGATGCATGCACCGGATTTTGAGGACATCGATCTTGTGACCCGGCACTTCAGGGAGCGGCTGGAGAAGGATAGTGAGGGGAAGTACCATGAACGATCTGTCAGGACGACGGCGATGGTCTCGTGGAATAAGGGTGAGTGAGTAGAGGGGAGATCTTCCTCAATCGCTGATACAGTGGACTGCATACAGAGGGACTGATCGTATCTCATTATCCAGTCCAAAATTTTTTGAGGATATCCTGATGGCATATTCAGGATGATAGTATTCGGTAAATTGGGTGAGACTTTTTGACCGGACATTTCCTGAGGATTTCACTTCAATTGGGATGATATTTCCGGATCTGCCCTGAATGACAAAATCTACCTCCGCATTTCCTTTTGATTCCCAGTAATATGGGGTATAACCGGCTACACGGAGTGCGAAACAGACATAGTTTTCTGTCAGGACTCCCTTAATACTGTCCATCTGTGAACTTTTTTGCAGAATCAGATGTGCAGGTAGCCCGAAGTGAGCACACAGGAGACCGGTATCGGTCATGTAGATCTTAAAAAAATATGGATCGTGATGAACCGTTAAGGGCAGGACAGCTTCATTGACCTTATTGCAGATTATAATGATCCCTGATTCTTTCAGCCAGTTGAGTGCTGAATCATAGGTATTTGCCCGTGCCCCCGATTTGATGATACGGTATTGGAATTTTTTATTGGGTTTTGCAAGCTGTGTGGGAATACTCTGAAATACCTCCATTATTCGAGCTGTCTCTTCGGGAGCAGCGTATTTTGCCATATCTGCGATATAAGCATTACTGATATTTTTCTGGACGGAATGAAGGTAGTCCATATCCTCACGCTCCTTGTATTCAAGAACCGCACCCGGCATCCCCCCAACCACAAGGTAGAGCCGGAAGAGATCAAGAGCTGTTTCATGCAGCGACATTCTGGTATTGGAATTGTATGACTCCCTGATCAGATCCGCAAGTTCCGTTCGTCCATTCGCCCATAAGAACTCTTCAAAATCCAGAGGATAGAGGGAAAGCATCTCGACTTTTCCGACAGGAAATGAGTATTGCTCCCGGTTCAGGGCAACTCCAAGGAGGCTTCCGGCTGCGATAATGTGGTAGTCAGCCTGATCTTCGCAGAAATATTTCAGGGATGTCAGTGCCCGTTCGCATACCTGGATTTCATCAAAGAAGATGAGCGTATCAGAAGGAAGAATTGTTTGTGCATATAATGCAGAGAGTTCCTTTACAATTCTCTCCGGATTTAAATCACGGGCAAAGATGTTTGCTGCCTCTGTATTTGCCTCGAAATTTACATAGATTGTATTTGCATAGTGTGTTTTCCCAAAATCAAGAACCGAGTATGTCTTTCCCACCTGCCGGGCGCCATACAGGAGAAGAGGTTTACGATTGTGGTCATCTTTCCACTGCCTGAGCCTGGCAGATATCTTTCGCTCCATGCTGTCATCTCTTCACTTCCAACATAATAAAAGTGTTGCCAGAGTACACTTTTTGGATCGAAAAAGTGTCATGGGAGTACACTTTTTCAAAGATATGGCATAGTGTACTCCCTAAAATGTGGGCGGGAGACCCCTCTCATTCAAGCTGATCGGTGGGATCTGGTTCTGGAAAAGTCTGGGCGATTAGTTTTGATATAAGTGAAAGATATATGATGGTATGATGAGGATGGATATATATGAGCGTTTCAATCCCTGTTTCACCGGAGATAAAAACCCGGCTGGATAAGATAAAGAGGCCAGGGGAGTCGTATGAGGAGGTTATTGAACAATTACTCGATGATCATGATGACCTGGATACTTCTCTCTGCTCAGGATGGGCAAAAAGGGCAAAAGAAGCCATCTCTGAATACCGAAGGGGTGAATCTCTGACTGAAGACGAGATTATAAAGAAATATGCCCTTAAATGACCTTTGAAATCCATTATTCTAAAGCAGCAGACAGAGATCTCTCAAAGTTGCCCATTGAGGTTATTAAAAAGATTGTCTTTGCCATTGGTGATATCAGGGAAGATCCTTTTGCCCATATTCAAAAGATGAAAGGAGCAAAGAACCCTCCACAATATAAGTTCAGGGTTGGCGAATACCGGGTGATCCTGCTCCTTGATCAATCAGAAAAAGTGCTTCTTGTTGATGGAATAGGGCATAGAAGCACAATCTATCAACGGTACGGAAAGTAACAAGTTTCCTTATATTCTCTTCTATCCCCTCTTCATCTCTTCCGGCAGCAACTTGATCCGGGCCGGAGATCCGACTGCCATCATCCCTGCCGGTACATCATGCGTAACAACCGATCCCGCTGCAACGGCCGCCCCCCGTCCAATGGAGACGCCGGGGAGTATGATGGCGGCCGCCCCGATTGCTGCATAGTCCTCGATCACCGGCCCCTCAAGCCGGGGCTTGCCGGATGGCGGGTAGCGGTCATTTGTGAGGGTGACATGCGGACCGATGAAGACATGATCCCCGATAGTTGTGTGGGTTGGGATGAATGCCATGCTCTGGATGCTCACGTGGGATCCGATTGAACAGTTCCCCTCGATGATGGTGCCGGTGCCAACCGAGGTTTCATTCCCGATTGTTGTCTTCTCGCGGATCAGGACATTGTGGCCGGTGTTGCAGCGATCCCCGAGGGTGACGTCGGCATAGAGGATGGTGCCGGATCTGAGTGTCACGCCTGTGCCGATCACGGTGCCGGGGTGATCAACTTTCCCGATATAGTCGCGGGAGGGAAAGCCGATGGTGACCGGCTCAAAGACGGTGAGGGATTTACCGATGGTATTGATGCCGTATTCGATCATCTGAAAAAGAGATGGGTGGGGATTGGAGAAAAAGGGAGGGGTCAGGGTCTATATCCGCTCCTCCTGAAGTGGGATCTTTCTCATTACTGTGAGGTTGACAAAAAGTATATATTGCTAATATACAAAATAGATGTAAAATCAATATTGGTAATATGCATGTTAACCGATCGCACCCTTGAAGAGATCATCCTCGATCAACAGGAGGTATTCATAGCAAAGGATCCCGGTGTGAACCGTTCCATCGAGTACGACAGGTATATGCGGCACGATCAGATCGTTATCATCTCAGGGGTGAGGCGGTGTGGAAAATCGACACTCCTGCGTCAGTTTGCCACTCACTATGACTCCTATTATTACATGAATTTTGATGATGAGCGGCTAATCGATTTTAGCGCCGCGGATTTCTCCCGGCTCATGATCATCTTTCAGAAGATTGCAAAAGATACCCGGACTATCTTTATCGATGAGATCCAGAATATCCCGGGATGGGAGCGTTTTATCCGTCGCATCCATGATGAGGGGTACAAGATCTATCTGACAGGATCAAATGCCCGCCTCCTCTCTTCAGAACTTGGGACACACCTTACCGGCAGATACGCAAAGATTGAACTCTATCCTTTCTCATTCCCTGAGCTTCTTACATTCCATGGGATAGACGCCGGTTCACTGACCTCGAAGACGAAAGCCGATATCCTGAGAACCTTTGATCGCTATCTTGAAGAGGGCGGCTTTCCCGAATTTTTGAAATTCGGTGATCCGGAGTACCTGAAACGGACATATGATGATATCATCTACCGCGATATTGTCTCCCGGTTTGGTATACGGGAGGTAAAGGCATTCCAGCAGCTTGTTCAGTATGTCTTTTCAAATGCGGGAAAGGAGACCAGTTACAATTCACTCGCAAAAGCAGTTGAGATCAAGAGTCCGATGTCAGTTAGGGCATACATCGGTTATCTGGAAGAAGCATATCTTGTCTTTGAACTCTACAGATACGATGCTTCCCTGAAACGGCAGTATGCAGGGCAGAAGAAGCTGTACGTGATAGATAACGGGATGAGAAATGCCATTGCATTCCGTTTTTCACAGGATACCGGCCGCTTGTTAGAGAATCTGGTATTCATCGAGCTGAGAAGGAGAGGTGCGGAGATATTCTTCTTCAAAGAATCTGGTGAATGCGATTTTATCCTCCGTGAGAGAGATCACACAACAGATGTGCTCCAGATCTCATATGAACTGAATGCGATTGATCGTGACCGTGAGATCGCAGGGCTCTCCCAGGCTATGGCGGCTCATGCTCTCTCAGAGGGCACGATTCTCACCTATAACCAGGAGGAGGAGATTCTCACTCCCGATGGGATGAAGGTTCATGTCATGCCGGTCTGGCAGTGGCTGATAGAAGGATCGGGGGATAGAACGGGCAATCGCAGCCTGTAATGATGCTTTCATCCACGGTGTCGTTGCATAATGCAGATGGTCCGGACTATCCTGTTTTTTAATCCTGCAATGATTCATAAAAAAGGAAAGGGATTAATCATTTCTGCCAGATATCTGTTGTCAAATATCCAATCCACATTTTATCGGCGATTTTCTCCAGTTCCTCTATGATCCATCCTCCTCAGAAGTTTTCCACTATCTCAATGCTTCTGACCCTCAATCAGGTGAGATCAAACCGATCCAGATCCATCACTTTTGCCCATGCCGCCACAAAGTCATGGACAAACTTCTCTTTTCCATCTTCACTTGCATACACCTCGGCCAGTGCCCGGAGCTGGGCATTTGATCCGAAGATGAGATCGACACGGGTGCCGGTCCACCTGAGGTCGCCTGTTTTGCGATCGCGTCCTTCAAAGATGTCTGCATCCTTTGAGACTGGTTTCCACCCGGTCCTCATGTCAAGCAGATTGACAAAGAAGTCGTTTGTGAGCGTCTCTGGTTTGTTGGTGAAGACACCGTATTTGGTCTCTCCGTAGTTGGTGTTCAGCACACGCATACCACCAACAAGCACCGTCATCTCAGGCGCAGTCAGGGTCAGCAGTTGCGCCTTGTCAACGAGCAGCTCCTCAGCCGATACAGAATAGCGGGTCTTCTGGTAGTTCCGGAAACCATCTGCCTTCGGCTCAAGAACGCCAAATGACTCCACATCGGTCTGCTCCTGTGAGGCATCAGTTCGTCCCGGCGAGAAGGGGACTGTCACGGTATGTCCGGCATTCTTCACCGCTTTTTCGACACCGGCACATCCGGCAAGGACGATCAGATCTGCAAGTGATACCTTCTTCCCGTCTTTCTGTGCACTGTTGAATGCAGCCTGTATATCCGTTAACGTCTTCAGAACCTTTGCCAGACGGGCGGGCTGGTTGACTTCCCAGTCTTTCTGCGGCGAAAGGCGGATGCGTGCACCATTGGCACCGCCCCGCTTGTCAGAGCCGCGGAAGGTGGATGCCGATGCCCATGCGGTTGCAACCAGCTCTGAAACCGAAAGGCCGGAAGCGAGGATCTTCTCCCTGAGTGAGGCGATATCATTTGCATCGATCAGTTTATGATCGACGGCGGGGATCGGGTCCTGCCAGATCAGATCTTCCTTTGGTACCTCGGGGCCGAGATAGCGTGAGCGGGGCCCCATGTCCCTGTGTGTCAGCTTGAACCATGCACGGGAGAATGCCTCGGTGAGCTGATCGGGATTCTCATAGAAACGGCGTGATATCTTCTCATAGATGGGATCAAACCTGAGGGAGAGGTCTGTCGTCAGCATGGAGGGGGCATTCCGCTTCGATGGATCGTGGGCATCCGGCACTGTGCCGGCGCCTCCGTCGCCCTTTGGCTTCCACTGGTGAGCACCGGCAGGGCTCTTTGTCAGCTCCCATTCGTGAGTGAAGAGAATCCGCAGGAAGTTGTTGCTCCACTTCGTCGGCGTGTTCGTCCAGGTAACCTCAAGACCGCTTGAGATGGTGTCGCCACCCTTCCCGGTGCCAAAGCTGCTCTTCCAGCCAAGACCCTGCTCCTCGATAGGGGCAGCTTCCGGCTCGGGGCCGACATGGGTTGCAGGACCGGCACCGTGGCATTTTCCGAAGCTGTGTCCTCCGGCAATGAGGGCGACGGTCTCTTCGTCATTCATCCCCATGCGGGCGAAGGTCTCGCGGATATCCTTTGCAGCAGCAACCGGATCCGGGTTGCCGTTAGGGCCTTCCGGGTTGACGTAAATTAATCCCATCTGGACAGCTGCAAGCGGGTTTTCAAGGTTCCGTTCACCGGAATAGCGTTTGTCACCAAGCCATTCTTCTTCTGATCCCCAGTAGACTTCTTCTTCGGGCTCCCATACGTCTTTGCGGCCGCCACCGAAGCCGAATGTCTCAAAACCCATTGACTCAAGAGCAACATTTCCGGCAAGGATCATAAGATCGGCCCATGAGATCTTTCTGCCGTACTTCTGTTTTATCGGCCAGAGGAGCCGGCGTGCCTTGTCGAGATTGACGTTGTCAGGCCAGCTGCTGAGGGGCGGAAACCGCTGCTGAGCTGAACCGGCGCCGCCCCGGCCATCTCCACTGCGGTAGGTGCCGGCGCTGTGCCATGCCATGCGGATCATGAAGGGTCCGTAATGGCCAAAGTCCGCTGGCCACCACTCTTCTGAAGCCGTCATCAGTGACTTCAGATCTGCTTTGACGGCCTTCAGGTCGAGTGTTTTGAACTCTTCGGCATAGTTGAACTCTTCTCCCATCGGGTTTGCGAGGGGGGAGTGCTGGTGAAGCAGCTTCAGGTTCAGCTGGTTTGGCCACCAGTCCTGGATCGTTCTTCCTTTCCCACTCATCATTGGATTTCCTTCGCCCATTGCCGGGCCCTTGTTTTTGTCGGTCATACTGTCATCTCCTGAATACCTATTGGGTGGATATCTTTCAGAAAACGGCCTTTTTACCTATCTGTCCATTTGGATTGTTCACTTTGCGTTCGTCCGTTCTCAGTCTGTAACATTAAACTCTCATGTCATTAACCTAACGGTGCGGCTCATAAAATGGCAGAAGATGCAATAAAATCGAGAATATGTGCTTTTAAGGTTATTTAGAGATTTTTTTAGTGTCTTGTCATTTGCGAAGAGAACAAATCCCTATGTTCAGATCATCTATGGCCTAAATTCATAAATTCTTATTGTAAATGCCCTCTAATACGATAAATGCAGTTAATTGGGATTTTCTCTTTTATTCCTGCGTCCAATTCCTGCCCCCAAACACCGGGCATTCCGTCACACACCTGCTGCACCGAATCGTCGCCGTCTTCGCAATCCAGGGGGCGATTGGTGCTATGCACCTGAGGAGGAGCTGCCTGCCGATCAGCCATTTTGCTATCGGGACAAACGGCCCCGGAACCCACGGGCTGATGGTCCTGCAGCGGAAGACCTCGACACCATCAGGGCCGATGGCACCAGCCGGGCAGGCTTTGATGCATTTCCCGCACCCAATACAGATATCCGGGTTCTGGTTCGCGTGATCTCCAGCGTTCTCCTGTTTCTGCACGCTATTGGTCTTGATAAGATTAGATTCTCCGGTGACAACACCGGAGAGAATCAGCCGGGGCCCATGCTCCCTGTTCAGGAGCAGGGTGCTCTTCCCCGGTGCTCCAAGGCCGGCGGCAGCTGCAACCTGCTTCAGCCGCACCACGCCCCGCACCCGGCCATCCTCGATCCTGATCGGGAGATAGAGGGGGATATGCCGGGCCGGGATGCCCTTGCCATCGAGCATGCTCTCAAGCCGGATCGCGGCGTCATTCAGCCCTTCTGCAATTCCAAGCATGATCTTCGTCTGATCTCTTGCATTTAGGGAATATGCTTCAGCCGGAACTGCCTCTCCGAAGACGATCACTGATTCGCCGAAAGGAAAGAACTCCTTCACATATCCCCTATCCCTCTCTGAGAGGGCAGGGAGAGATGCCTCGCCGTACATCTCTATCGATTCGTCCCGGAAAAAAGCATGCAGATCCATCTATTATGCCTCAAACGTGATCGGTCTTCATTTACCGCTCGAAGGAGAGTCCGGAAGGCATTCTGTTTCTTTCCTCCCTTTTCCCCCCCTTTGCCTAACCATTTTTTCTTCAGTACCCGGCTTTCCCAAGGATCTCCTTTACCGAGAGATAGCCTGGTGTATCATCAGGGAGATCCAGAAGCGATCTGCCGGAGAGGACATACTCCTGCACCAGTGGGTCCTGTGTCACCTTCCCGAGATACTCATGCGGGAGGGTTGTCTTTGCCCGTTCCTCCTCTGATTCCGGGAAGAGATATCCTCCCACAATGAAGAACCGGTTCATCCCGATCTTCACCTCCCTGATGATCCGGTGTGCCCGTTTCACATGCTCAAATGACTTGTGCGAGGGTCCCATGATGTCGAAGATATCGTCAACCTGGCTTGCCACCTTCCGGTTCAGATGCTCAAGCCCTGCCGGTGAGTCGATCAGCACATACCGGTAGTTCTTCGTAATAGTTGCGAGTGCTCCTTTCAGTGCCGAGTCAGGAAGGCAGTAGCAGCCCTCCACCCACTTCGTCCCGACTGCGATGAGATCGAATGAACCGCCTTCATACAGGCCATCCTCCCAGATCCTGCTCTCAATCCGCTCAGTGGGTGCAACCCCTGTCGTGGTGCCGCCCCGCTTTATAAAAGTCTCTGAGATGAGATCTGCAATCGTCTTCACGCCTTCCTTATCGAGATCGATCCCCACCATCTCGGCGAGGTTCTGGTCAGGATCGAGATCCACAAGGAGGATCGGTGTCTGAGCCTTTGCGATGAAGTGCTTTGCCGCAAGTGCCGTAAAACTCGTCTTTCCTGTTCCTCCCCGTCCCATCGTCACAAGTGTCTTCATGTCTAAATCACCATCCATTTCCATTTTACCTCATCATATGCCTTCCCAAACGTAACTATTCAGCACCTCTGAAAGCTTCAGTGGGAAAATCCCTTCTCCTCACCATCCGCTTCTCCATCAGGTTCCCGTCCTGATGCCGGATCCACTCTGCCTGGAAAATACTCCTCCTTCCCCGGAATATAGAGGGCAGCGGTATACTCCTCGATAAAGTCAACATCAACGAGGAGATCGATATAGACCATGGTACCGGCAATCTTCTCCGCTTCCCTCCGCTTGGTTTTCGATACCAGTGCCGCATATGCACCTTTCAGTGAGGTGTTTCCAACCGGGTGCACCTCTGCATTGGGAAAGTATGGGATAATCCCAAATGCAACGGTATTGTGAATATCCACAAAAGCCCCAAACGCTCCCGCGAGGAAGATATGCCTGATATCTGTCACTTTCATCCGGTATTTCTTCAGGAGCACGCCGATCCCTCCGCAGAGGGCGGCTTTAGAGTCCATGAAGTAGTCCATATCCGCTTGGGTGATGACGATATCCCTGCCTGTTTGGGAATCCTCTGCTCTCACAACCACGTATTCAGGGCCATTGTGCCCCTCCCGGACGAGCGGATGGTCGGTGAGGATGCCCTTGAAGTCAATGATGCCTGCTCCAAACATCCCGGTGACACAATCGATCAGCCCTGAACCGCATATACCGCGTGGCTTCCCACCCCCGATCACCATGCAGTGTGCCTCGCCAGTCTCCGGCTCGATCGCCACCTTCTCGATTGCACCGTGCATCGCCCGCATCCCGGAGCTGACGCCTGCCCCCTCGAATGCGGGGCCCGATGCACAGGAGATCGAGGCGATCCAGTCCTTATTGCCCATCACGATCTCTCCGTTCGTGCCGAGATCGATGAAGAGGGAGATATCCGATCCGCAGTGCAGCCCAGAGGAGAGCACCCCTGATACCGCATCGCCGCCGACAAAGCGGCTCACGTTCGGGAGGCAGAAGCAATAGGCTTCGGGATGGATCGATATCCCAAGCGATGCTGCCTTCCTGATAAACGGCTTCCGGGGAACATCGGCATCTGCCAGCTCCAGGTATCCCGGATCGGTTCCGGTAAGGAGGTGGTTCATCACGGTATTGCTTGAAACAGCAATCTCCACCAGATCGAGCGGGTCCACACCGGCAGTCTCCGCAACACGCCGGATAGCGACATTGATACTCCCGGCTGCTGCCTGCTGGAGGATCCGGAGCCCGTCACCCTTCATGGCAAAGGCGATCCGGGTGATCACCTCTTCCCCATAGGTGATCTGCTTGTTCATGGTGGTCTCTTCAGCAATGACAAGCCCGGAATCCAGATCTACCAGTGCACAGGCGATCGTTGTTGTCCCAAGATCGAGGGCGATGCCGAGGGGCGGGCCGGCCTTCTCCTTTGGTATGGCATCGATCACCTCGGGATAGCCGTTTGTTTCGGTCAGAACGGCCACGAGCCCGGAATCTGACTCCTGCATCTTCCGGTATACTGAATCGCTGATGGCAGGCCTTTTCCCTGAATACTCTTTCAGGCGGATTGATGTACCTGCGTGGGGAAGAGTTGGGTTGGATCTGATCTCAAGCGGATACAGCCTGATCGCTGGATCCATCCCGCCGCAGTCGCATTCACCGGAGAGCCCGCAGAGGATCTGCGGCCGCTCGATCCGGCTCTCGATTGGGATCGTCACCTCCATGTCTCCGGTGACGAAGATCTCACAGGCGAGGCGGTAACCCCGTTCCCGCTCTGCCGTTGTCAGATGGTTCTTCTGGGTGAGCCTCTTCTCTCTATAATCCCCGGATTCGATGATCACCCTGCACTTCCCGCACTCGCCCTTGCCCCCGCAGATGCTCTCGATCTGCACGTGTGCATTCCTGAGTGCGGCGAGGAGGTTCGTCCCCGGCGAAACGGAGACGACCGTATTCAGGGGGTGGAAGATAACCCTGCACTCCTCTTTCATTCGTCGTCCTTCGGCGGCCAGTATTCCTCGATAAACCGTTTCAGGCCGGATGAGTCCTTCGGGCCGACAAGCACCCGCCAGCCGCTCACCTCTTCAGTCTCGCCGGAGAGGCGTGCTGCGAGGCCGGGGATGATCAGGGTGTGGTGATCGACGATCTTCTCAGCCTCGTAGATCTTCAGTGCCTCTGCCATCACGTCCGAGGTGAGGTACCTCCCGGCAACCGCACTCTCGACACTGATCCCGCTCGTATCAACGACAATCAAGTGGCAGTCGAGATGGGCGGACTTGATGTCAGCCTCCACCGTAAAGAAGGTGAGAGCGTAGTTCGTCGTGATCAGGAGGGGAGAGTTTCTGTCCGGGTTCCCAAATGATCTGACGCCCGCATCGACCGATACCGGTTTCCGTGGGTCTGTGTAGATATTGAACCGCCAGATCAGCTGGGGAAGAACGTTCCATGCCTCCATGCTGTGCATGATGATGAGATCCGCATACCGGGAGATGAGCATCGCAGCCATGTACGTCTCCTTCCACTGCACCGCCTCCTTTGCGAGCTCTTCCCCCGCCCAGGCGGCAATCGGGGTGCCGAGGAGCGGGAATCCTGCAAGTTCGTCACGGGCGATGCATGCTGCCCTCCTGAGCTGGGTGAATGTGTAGATGGTCCCGGCAAACCCAACATCTGGGAATGTGCCGGGATCAAGGACAAGATCAGTAATGCCGCATGCTGTCAGGGTCTTGACAAGGCTCCTGAGAAGGGCGATATCGCCTGGTGCAGATGCAACAAGGGGAGCATCATACCGGAGGGCGAGGTCGGCCATCGCCTGCCAGTTCTCCTCAGTTGCTGCATAGATGAGTGGGCGGCAATCACCCGCCTCTGTAAGCCCCGCCTCCATCACCGCCGGATCGAGGGAGCAGAGAATTAAAGGATATGTGGTGGCAGCTACCGCCGTCTTCACCGTCTCCCTGAATACTTCAGGATCGCCGGAGATGGATCGGATTGCGATCCCGTCCAGCCGGAGATCCCGCCCGATGTACTGGTAGGTGAACCCCTCGATTGCTTCGATTCGCTTCAGGATATCTTCCTTCTGCATGCTGTCATCGATATCGATGATGACCGGGGTCGGGTTGTGGTAGGTGAAGTCATGCCGGTAGAGGACATGTTTTCCCCCGATGAGGATCGCATGCTCGCCGGTTCCGATTGTTACCCCCTTCACGGGGGGGGCGAGGAGCTCGCCCAGATCGTGCAGGAGGGCGGCATATTTATCAGTTGAAAGTGGCGGGCAGTCCGGGATGGTATACTCGCCATTGACCAGTTTTGTTGCGAATGCCATGCAGTTTGCCTCGCCGCATTCGCCGCAGTTCGTCTTTGGCAGGAGCTTGTAGACATCGATCGGGCTGATCTCCTTGATGCTCTTCTTCGCGTTCTTCGTGGCCATATCTTCCTCCCTCCTAGCACCTCGTCCTCACCCAGTCGGGTGCCTGCGGAACTGTGATCTCCTGCTGCATCATCCATGTTCTGACATCCTGCATCGTCCGGACGGCTGAGGGGTGCATCATCATGAAGATATCCACTCCCGCAAGGAGGAGGGTGAGGGAATTGACTGTCTCCCATATCGGCCCCCGGATCTCCTTCGGGCTGTATTCGGGCTCCATCGTCATCCATGCCTCCCGAGCCGCCCAGGCATTGGTGGATGCTGAGATCGTCGGGTGCTGGAGTTCGGTATCCCCCATCAGGGCGGCATGGCGTGCACGTTCATGGATGGTGAAGGAGTACTCAAGCCCATACCCGAGTGCAACGGTTGTCAGATCCATCACGATCTCTTCAGGAGGCAGGTACTCATAGAGCCGCCTGTTCAGTTCTTTCGCACTGTTCAATTCGAGGCCGGTGAAGGCAAGGAGCAGATGGCCGTTATCATGTGCGGCTTTTGCCACCCCTTCAAGGGTCTTTGCCTCGGCCATATCGAGGGTGACGGAGTTTAAGAGCAGCTGCTCGCCAGCGGCTCGTTCGGCAACCTCGGTGAAGACGGCGGCATCCTTCTTGGGATCGCCGCATCCGCCTATAATAAGCGGAACATCGACTGCCTGGAGCACCTCTTCAACGATGTTTGCCGCCTGCTGTGGCGATCGATCCTGGATGAGGGGATCAGTGCTCATCAGGTGAACCGTTACACAATCAGCGCCAAAGGTGTTCACATTCATCCTCGCCCATTCCGCCGGATCATCCATCACATCCAGAACAGCGGCCTTCAGGGTTTTCGGCAATGCGACAGCCATGTCAAAGACATCCATTGAGATCGCAGTCCGGTTCTTTGGGGGAAGAGCGGGATTTGAGAATGCGGGTGTAGTCGATCCGCCGATAGTGATGGTGCTCCCCCTGCTGCCCCCGTCTTTCTTCGTTGCACCGAGGGTCACCTCACGTATCGAGCCGGGATAGCTCTCTACTGCCGGGCTGAACCCCTCCCGGAACAGCTCTGTCGGCCTCCCCGGCTCTTCCGGCAGGACGATTCCGGGTACACCGCCGATACCAACCGGTATAAAGAGCTCAAGATCACCTATCTCCATCTTGAAGTTCTCAAACTCGACCTGCTCCACCCCCGAGAGGAGCGAGAGCAGCCGTTCTCCGAGCACGGAATCTGCATGAATCTGGTTCTTCTTCGTCATTGCTTCTCCCCCCGTCCGGGTTTTTTAGGCTGCACAGGCTGGATGATCACCTTGTCCGCATAGATCCGGGCATTCTTGAGGAGAATCCTGAACCCTCCGGTGGTGATCGGGAGTTCGCCTGCGGTGATCACCGCCGTCTCTTCTCCCTCTTCGCCAACCTCAACCCATCGACTGACAACCGGGTGGCTCTTCCCGGTCAGGAAGGCTTTCAGCTCATCAATGCTGGTGGCATCTTTCTCGGTTGCGATCGCACCGAAGACAGATTCGGGAATATACTCCTTCAACCGCTCCTTGATCTCTTCCGGTATCCAGACGACCGCCTCATATCCGCCATCTGCCTGGAGGAACTTCTGTGATCGCATGTACTCGATCGAGATCCCGTGGAACCCGTCGATCTGGCGGCCACCAGCTGTTGAGTCTGCCATTGTAGAGAAGGGAAGACCGTTTACGGCGAGATCACGGAAACCACGGTGGACGATTCCGTATCCTTCCACTTCAGGAATATAGAAGGCGATCGCCTCGAAGCAGCCGCAGGAAGTATGGGGATAGCCGAAGCCCGAGTAGAGCTGGATCCGGTCCACTTCACCCATTGATCGCTTCTGGGCACTCTCATTCACCCCGGTGTACTCGCCTGCCTCCGGGTCGAGACACTCTCCTTTCTCAATCGGGAAGATCGGCCCCTTCGGATCGATCCTGGCAGCAGCCCGCCCGTCGAACCAGCTGATCGCCCCGCAGTTTGCATACCGTTGTGGGGTGACGACACAGACATGGGTCGGTGCAAAGGACTGGCAGAGTGCACATCCATAGAAGACATCTACATCCTCGTCAGAGAGGCCGCGTGCCCGTGCATCCCGTGCCTCATAAATGGCCATTGCTTCGGTGTACAGAGGCCCTATCTTTTCGGGATCGGTGATGAAACTGATCTGGATCTCCTGTATGATCGGCAGCTCGTTCCTGAAGAGCTCCTGCATCGCCATTCCGATGAACCGGAATGAATTGAGCCCTTTCTTAAAGGATTTTTTAGAGAGGCGGATCCAGATATCGTACCGCTGGTTGAGATGCATGAAGCCTTCGATATAGTTCGAGTACTCATGGATACGCCGCTCGATCACCCCTTCCAGGTTCTCCTCAAGTTCAGTCCCTGCGATCTCGATTAAGATCCCAAACGGATGGCTCTTCCCCTCTTCGAGGTCGGGGATATCCGGGCCGATGATATGGATGGCCCCGGATTCGATCTCCTCTGCAGGTTTCAGCCTGACGAGCTCGAACTTCTCTGCGACCTTCGGGCCGCCGAGTTCAAACTGCATGTCGCTCTTTCTGATCCGCTCTCCCTCATGGACAAGCCCGACATCAACAGGAATATCTTCGAACATCGCTTAGTCCTCCCTTTTCCCGAGGATTGCTTCAAGGTTCATGATCCAGCTTTTAATCGAGATGTTCGAGAATGACCACCTGGCATTTGGCTGGTAGACATTGTCAAGGCTGATCGTCTTCAGGTTCGGGGCGAAATTCTTCAGCCCTGAGAGGATCGTCCATCCCATCTGATAGGGGAGGCCGACGAAGAGCGCAAGGTCATGCGGCCCTTTCCCGTCCACGCCCTGCCATTTTGGATCAGTGAGCCGGTTTCCGATATCGACAGCGGGCATCACCGCATCCGGGGTGAAACCCCGTTTCAGGAACTCGTTGTTTGTATTGCCGGTTGCGACTACCTGAATTTTGCATCGTTTTGCCATTGCAATGACATAATCGATCAGTTTCTTCTCTTCAAGATCGATCTCGGCGGCAATGCTCCCGACGACGAATACCGGCCGTTTTGCCTGCCTGATCATCGCATCCGCAATCTCCGGCTTTGTGATCAGGGAGGCTTTCTTCGGGCCGGCCACCTCGGCGGTCAGCCAGGCTTCCTGGCTCATGGGGCGGCCTCCTTCTTTGGAATGAGAGTGGGATCGGGGATCACCGTCTCCTTCCAGTCCTTCTCTTTGAGGATGGCGACGATATCCTCCTTCATGGTGATCGGGATATCCGCTTCCATCCTGACGAACCGATGGATGTCTGTCGGCATCGATCCGAGGAGCCTGCGGTGGAGATCGATATAATGTGTCAGCTTCAGCGCCCGTCCGCGTGAGGTATCATTTGGCCGCATCGAGAGCTTGGCGATCATCACCATCGCCTCCTCCTTCGTCTCAACGGCGATGAAGAGGTGTTCTGGAACCGGTCCCACATACACCTTCTCGCCGGTCCGTGTATCATCGACATACCAGTCTTCATCATGGTCAGATCGTCCGAGGAGCATCCTCCGGTACTTCGTGCCATGAGGCCCGACGATCACAGGTATCCCGAGCCGCCAGAAACCTGCTGCAATCGATGCGGCTTTCTGTGACATCGCACCCCAGGCAACCCCGACGGCACCGACCCGGTTATAGACGTAATCTGCGATCTCCGCATAGTTGCCGCGGAGGTTCCTGCGGGCGAAGATGCTCGCAATCTTGACGGCTGCACCTGAGATATGGGCATTCGAGACACAGGAGCCGACATTCACAATTGCCCCTGCTTCGAAATTACCTGAATATACCTCATAGGGTGATTTTCCATCTTCATCCCGGTGCATGCCGATCGTCATGGCGGCACAGCCGGAGGTGCAGACGATGAAACGCCGGTTTGCAAATTCTATCGCCATCTCGGCAAGCTCATTACCGCCTTTTGGATAGTTCGCACACCCGACGAATGCGACGATCCCCGGGATCTCGCCGAGGACGATCGGTCCGCCGACCTGCCGGATCTCGATATCCTGGATCGCACCCCGACCTGCCCGGAGCTTGAAGGACTCATTTCTGAGCGTATCTTCCCCTGCCGCTACAATTAACGAGTGGATCGGGATCCCCTGGGGGCATGCCGATTCACACCTGATACACCCGACACATGATTCATATATCTCCTGAAGCATCTCGGGCTCCTCCCGCGAAAAGGCCTTTATCGCATCGGGGATATGCATGTCATTTGGGCAGGCACGGCGGCATTCCCTGCACTGGGTGCATTCCTTTGCCATCTCCATCGCTTCGTCATGTGAGAGGAATATGCCCTTCTTTTCCTTCTTCCGCTTCGGAGCTATCTGCATCGCAGTCCTGACGGCAACAACCCCGACTTTTTCAGGGTTGAGGATTAAGGCGCCCTCGATCGTTCCGCTCACAAGGTCCCCGATGATCTCTTCAGGGGGGTCTCCCGTTCTGTCAGTGAGTCCGAGGCAGTTCTTCTCGCTTGTTGCGATCACCGGGATCTTCAGGGCATGTGCCTCATCCAGCACATCAGTCCTGATACATTGCTCGTCAACGACGATGATATCGGGAATGCCACTCCTGATATACCTGATCTGCCAGGATATCGGGCCAATGATCTTTGCCTTCGGAGAGTACCGGGTCATATCAATCCCGGTGCAGCAGATCCCGGTCACCTCGATATCGCCGGTCAGCTCGTTATCCTGCATATAGTCCATGATCTCAACAGATGGGGGAACATTATGGCCGATGACCAGAATTACCGGCTTTTTGGTGTCAACCGAACCAAACCCTATATCGACAAGGGGTGCATTCGGATCGGCTTTGGGGAGATCATATGCGGAGATCTGGGCAATATCCGCAACCTCCATTGAGAGATGGTCGATCATGCCGGTGTGCATGACTTTTGATTCCAGGTCGAAGGGGTTGCCCTCCTGCCCGGTATGGGTGCATGCGAGGAGCGAGGTGATCTGCTGCTCCGAGTAATCGAGCACCGTCTCCAGATCGCCAAGCGTCTCCGGCATCATGCCGCAGACGAGGCGGGTGATCGGCGCTTCAACCTTGATATTCAGGCCGCCCGGATCGAGGCGGGTATCTGCACCAAACTCCTCGATCAGGTGGGTGACCAGCTCACGGGCATGGCTTGTATGGGTTGCTGCTCCGATACAGGCGGCAAGAAGGACGATTCTGGACTGCTGTCCCGGCATCGTGATGCCGCACGCACCCTTCTTGTCTCCGGTCAGGTCGCATTTGCCGTAGGTACAGAGGCAGCAGAGATCACAGAATGGGAGGTAAAATGGCTTGTATCGGTTCAGGAGGGTCAGATCCCAGTTCCTGAGGGTGGACATCGACGGAAACGGTGTCGGTCCCTGCGGTTCATCCCAGGTCTCCTGTGCGAGCCTGCCAACAGAAAACCTGAGATCTTTGATATTCCCTATCTCGGTCTCGATCTCCTTAATACTGATATTGATCTCTTTTGTGCCCATTGCTACCACCATCTGTTTCTATTGAACAGGGTTCATCCACCACAATTCTGGTACATGTTGTGTGAACCCTCTATATCAGTGATTCAATCCTTTATGGGGCTAAAATAGTTTCTATCGGAGTCATTGGTTGGAGCAGGGGAGAGTGCATACATATACCGGGAGAACAGCTGCCCGGAATATGAGGTGAAAAGGGTCGGAATCGTAGTATCCGGTCACCTCAGTATCCGGATCAGTCAAGGAGGTTTGGGATCTCCTGCAGCTCCAGGTGCCCGGCGATCGTCCGGGCGATCAGGGGACCGGGAACCTGTCCCTGGAGGCTGAGGGTTGCGATGGTGCGATCGGCGATTGCTGCCGGATCGGTCGCTCCCTCAGCAACAGATGAAAGCACTGTCGCATGCACCCTCTGGATGGCAGCAAGCCCGATATCCATTCTGAGATAGGCATCCGATCCCTCGGCAGGAAGATCCCATGAAGAAAAGAGGATATTCACTCCTTCGAGTTCGCGGAGACGTTTGATGGATGTAACTGAGGCTTTTGGTTCGTCATAGATTGGGAATCCGCCCTGCACAGGTATGGAATCGCCTGAGAAGAGGATGCCGGTATCCTCCATGAAGAGCGAGATTGATCCCGGCGAGTGGCCCGGCGTATGGATCACCGTCAGTTCCGTCATGGCGTCTCCGGATGTATCCGGGGTGATTCTGTCCCCATCTTCAAGTTCCCGGTCAATGGTGATGGGTCCGCTGATCAGCGACTCGAAGCCGGGCACCTGCCGCTCCCTGTTCTGGAGATCAAGATCCTCTATCCAGGCACGATCCGCTGGATGTGCCGCGATTGTGCAGCCTGTTGCCCGCTGTATTGCCCATGCCCCTCCGATATGGTCCGGGTGGGCATGGGTCAGAATGATCCGCCCGATCTCTTGAGGGTCGCGGCCGGCTGCCCGGATCGCCTCAAAGATCTCGGTTCCGCATCCGGCAACGCCTGAGTCGATCAGGGTGATCGTCTCCCCAAAGATCAGATAACAGTAGACGAACCGATCAAGTGTCACGCCGGGGGCGATCGGGATCGTAAAATTCAGCTTCAGTGCCTGGACAGAGGGTGCGATTGCCATAAGATCTCCTATGAAGGGTATAGGAAAGAAGGAGGTATAAAAAGTACTGGTAAAAAGGACTGTAAATACTGGTGTGGCAGCCCCCCCCTCTTCCACGTTGTCTGCTGAAATCCTATCTGCCCGGAACTATGAGCTCAGAAGGTTACCCGTGGAGCCTCTGCTTCCCGCATATTGTATTCCATCGTCCAGAAATACGCCTCGCCATGGGCGATCCTGAAGACGACAAGTTTTGGATCCGTTGCGCCGGTGACCCCGATATCAAGCAGCCAGGGGCGGTCGCTGAGCAGCTTTTTCCTGAGGGTGATATCGCTCACCGGCTCCATTAAACCTGCCACCCGCATCATCTTTCCGGCACCGTCACCGGGAGCAAAGAAGCAGAGTTCGACTTTGGAGTTCTTCGTGAGCTGTTTCCAGACATTCTTCCCAATACCGGTATGGTAGTAGAATCCTGTCTCATCGGCAAACCACATGGCAAATGCCCGGACCCGTGGCTGGTCGCCGTCCATGGTGGCGATATAGGTCACCGGGTTCTCATTTGCAAATTTCACGCATTCTGAAAAGTCCATTCTGGTTCCTCATAACTCCATTCGGGAAGGAGAAGGATAAATATTGCGGGGGGAGTTGGGGTGTCAGGTTCTCTTTAGTTTTCTGAACGCTTTTATAACGCCTGCGTATGGCTCCCTTTTCTGGTAGCCTTCCTGGGATTGCTGTTGCTTCATCCCCTCGCTAATTGACCCGTGTTGATTGCAGTAGATTGCATGCAGTGTCTGGACAATTGCCCTGCTGTTGCCTTCATCTGCCTCTGCGAGTGCATCCAGGTACGCAGAACGGTGTTCAGGCCCAAGGTAGAGTGTCGGATATCCGGCCCGTTCAAGGATGACGTTTGCCAGTGCCCTGCCCACCCGTCCGTTCCCATCAACGAAGGGGTGAATCATCTCAAACTGTGCATGGAAGAGTATGGCGAGTTCAAATGGTGCGATTGTTTTCCGGTTCTTCCTGTACCATGCGATGAGCCTCTTCATCTCATCAGGAACAAGTATCGCCGGAGGCGGTTCAAATGCAGCCTTCTCAATTCCTACCTGGATATTGCGGTACTCGCCGGGGCTGTGGAGGATACCCTTGAGGAGCAGCTCAGGGATTTTTTTAATAAGCATCTCCGTGATGTCGCCGGAATAGTCCTCAAGGTACCTTCTGAGTGCGATGAAGTTAAGGATCTCATATATCTCCTCCATCTTCTTTCCGGCGGGTGAGATGTCATGTTCCAGCAGCTCCTCTGCCTGCCTGAGGGTGATTGTGTTGCCTTCAATTGCAGTTGTGCCCTGAACGTACCGGATATACATTGCATCACGGTAACGCCTGCTCTCATCCGGATAGTGCTCTCTGAAGCGTTCGTAGTAATAACGGATGGTCTCAAGCGCTGTTGCCCCGGTGGTGTCGAGGATGGTGTATTGGTAGTGGTTGAGCCGGTAGTCGAGGTATGTAGTTAACCTCAGATCCTCCAGTTCTGATATTTTTGATATAACTTCCTCAATGGTTGTTTTTTCCCATCTTCCTACATATTTCTGTAGAGAAATGGATTTAGCGTTAACTTTTACTCTATCCTGTAAATAGAGGTATTTATTCCCCTTTATTGACTTTATTGAGAGTGGAGGCATCT
Organism: Methanocalculus sp. MC3; assembly: GCF_054767395.1. Taxonomy (NCBI): domain Archaea; kingdom Methanobacteriati; phylum Methanobacteriota; class Methanomicrobia; order Methanomicrobiales; family Methanocalculaceae; genus Methanocalculus; species Methanocalculus sp. MC3. The sequence goes on along the minus strand of NZ_BAABMP010000002.1, from coordinate 879,085 downwards.
CTTTTTTGTAGAATGTTTTTGAGGGAGAAAAAGGTATTGTTGGGTTAACGAATATTTAGATGAATAAAACCTATTCTTGGAATGAGGTAAAAATAGCTTATGGAATGCTCACCCAATCTATGGCAATACCCTCATTTGATACCCCAATAGCTTCATCCTTCCGTTCGAGTAATGATGATGGTAGCTCCCTATGAGGTTTTCAACCACGACACCCAATTCATCCAAACAGGAGATGAGTCAGAATGCTTAAACCAGGCTCCAATGACAGGAAATACTATCTCACCTTTACTGAGGATGAGGTAGAAGAATTCGTATGTCACGCAGAAGAACTTGTGGAGTGTTTTGGACTGAATGCCAGGATAAGAAAATACAAAGGGAAGCGTCCAATCGGTCTCTACCGCTGGGATATTGAGGCTTTATATGAGGTGTATGGCTATGTGCTTGAAACCGATTATAAGGGGTTGTATAAGGATCAACAATCTCCCGAATATCTTGCCATGCATAGTCTGGTTAAGAAACTGAAGGAGTATATGGATCTGGCTTTTTCTGATCACTGATTGGGCTCGCTATCTCCTCCTCTTCTCATGTATCCTTTACGAACTTTCAAACCTCTCATTTACAAACTAACCAATGGTTATAATATAACTAAGAGTTAATGCTATTGAGTGAAACCACTGGATCATACGAATCCATACTCCCGGCACAGGTGAAGAGAAGAGGATACAGATGCAGCCTGTCTCCTCTCCATGCCCAAAAATACGGGCGTGGAGAAGGGATACCGATGCCTGCCGGGAGGCGTTTGTGGAATTGGTCTGATCAAAGCGGAATAACACCAACAATGTCTTGGAAGCGATCTGAATGGAAATCTCATCTCTGAAACTGGTATATTTCTCACCTACGGGAACAACGCAGGCGGTTGTGAACGGCATTGCATCTGGAATTCATTGCGGCAGGGTGGAGCAGCTTGACATAACCCGCCCTTCTGCACGGGAAGAGCCGCTCTCCCTATCGGAAAAGGAATTGCTCATCATCGGTCTGCCGGTGTATATGGGCCGGATTCCGGCCTTTCTGGTCGATTGGCTGGAGATGATGAAGGCAGATAATACGCCCGCTGTCTGTGTTGTCGTCTATGGCAACCGCGTGTATGAAGATGCACTCCTTGAGCTGACGGATTTCGTACGTGGAGCCGGATGCAACCCGATCGCCGGTGCAGCATATATCGGGGAGCATTCCTTCTCCTCTCCACAAACGCCAACCGCAGAAGGCCGCCCCGATGCAGCTGACCTTCAGCATGCATCACTCTTTGGGCAGAAGATCTCAGAAAAACTGGCATCTCTTTCATCGCCGATGATCCCGGATCTGTCTATCCCCGGCTGCCATCCGTACCGGGGAGATCCGAAACTGTGGGTCGTTGATTTTATTGCAGTCAGTGATGCATGTATTGGTTGTAACGTCTGTGTGGATTCCTGCCCGACTGGCGCAATCGATCCTGAGGATCCACGGCAGATTAGGATTGAAGCATGCATCACGTGTTGTGCCTGCATCAAAAAATGCCCGGAACACGCAAGGATGATGAAGCCCGGTCTTGTCAGGGATGCCTCGGTGCGCCTGAGTACACTGTATACGGAGCGAAAAGTGCCGGAATTATTTCTATGATGCGCCGATCTGATCCGATAATCAGGAGATCATGAAGAATACAAAAGCAGGATATCATATGAATCACCACCCGTTCTATTCAGTTCGCCCCCTCTGCCCCGCCTATCCCGAGCCAGCAGATTATTCGGCAGCACAGAAACGCTGGATTGTTGTACAGGGCAATGCTGTCTTCTATTGCAGCGGTTCTGGATCTGGGACTGTCCTCATGCCGGATCCGCTTCCGGATATTTATGCATCCTCACCACCGGTATACCTCGGCATACGCGATGATTGCATCTACCATGCCGTTGAGATCCCCGCTTCTGCCACGCCACCGGCTGACTGGATTCTGTCGCCTGTCCGGGAGCTGGACGGTAAGGTTCCTGGTATCGAAATGGCTTTTTCTGCCTATGCAGTCCGTATGGTTGATTTTGAGATGTCGAATGCCTTCTGTGGCAGGTGTGGTGCCAGGACACGCCCTCTCAATACAGAACGGGCTCGGATCTGTAACGAGTGCAATCAGATCATCTATCCCCGGATCTCGCCTGCCATCATCGTCCTGATAAAAAGAGGCGATGAGATCCTGCTCGCCCGCTCCCCCCGTTTTCCTCCGGGTGTATTCTCGGTTATTGCCGGCTTCAATGAACCCGGTGAGAATCTTGAGCAGACTATACACCGGGAAGTTGGCGAGGAGGTTGGCATAAAAGTGCATAATCTCCGGTACTTCGGGAGCGAGCCATGGCCGTTTCCGGATTCGCTCATGATCGGCTTTGTGGCAGATTATGCCGGCGGAGAGATCCGGATTGACAATAATGAGATTGAGGCGGCTGGATGGTTTAAACGGAATGAGCTGCCTCCATCTCCTTCAAAGACGAGTATTTCCAGGGCACTTATTGAGTCATGGATTCAGGGGGAGATCTGATCCTGCCGGGATCTCCCGGTTTGTATTCCAAAGATCAGATCTGAGACAAACAACATGAATGGAACAAGAAGGAGTTGAGCTATGGGAGTTTCTGAGAGAAGACAACGGGAGAAGGAAGAGCGGAAGAAGGAGATCATCAATGCAGCCGAATGCCTCTTCTTCTCCCGTGCATATGATGAAGTCTCCATGGATGATATCGCCGCTCAGGTCGAGCTGAACAAGGCAACCCTCTATCTCTATTTCGAGAGTAAGGAAGCGCTCTATGCTGCTATTGTGCTTCGGGGTGTCCATATGCTGCATGCAAAATACCTGGAATGTATGGAGAATCAGGATTCGGGATTTCAGAAGGTTGCTCGTATGGGGGAAGCTTATCTTCAGTTTTCAGAAGAATATCCGGATTACCTCCGGATGATTCACTTTTATGGATCTGAACGTTTTTCCAGAGAGAATCCATATACCGCCGGGATCGGCAGGGGGTATGGAATGTCCCGGAAGCTGCTGCAGGATGCCATCTGTGAAGGTATTGGCGATGGAACGATTCGATCCGATATCGATCCTTTCCTCATCTCGATGTACCTGATGATCTCGTTTATGGGCACGCTCTCACTGGAAGATAAATGGAAGCAGGTGATTGCAGCAGAGGGTTTCAGCAATGAAAAGTTCTCAAAAGAGTATTTCCGGTTCATCATGCCTGCGATTACTGGCAGATGATCAGAGGAGTAGCTTGATCTGATCCAAAGAAGAGAAATCCGGCTCTCCCTCAGTATTGTGGAATTCGCTCGATCTTACATCCGGGTTTTCTTGTTCACCCTTCTCGAGAAACCCGGTTCACCTTGTTCTAATCGCTTTCTGTTAGCATACCGCCTGCTATGGCTACGCTTTGCCGGTTTGCAGATTGTTCAGTCCTTGACAATTGCAGAGGCTAATAATGAATGTGTGAAATGCAGACGGGTGCTGATTCAGACTATGGCAAGTCCGTTTGCAATCCCAATCTGGTATCCTGCATCAACCCCGATGTAATAGGCACAGATTGCGACCAGGCAAACAACCAGGATCATGAGAAATCCCATAATCCAGGATCGGTAATTTTCCATCTTTTCGTTCATAGGGATCAGAACGTCTTGTTACCGAATAGACGATAAAAGTATCGGCATACCCAAAATATCGTGGAATTGTCTCTGATCTAAAAAAAAAGTATTACGGATGATTTTCATACTCCCGGGCGGATTCGAACCGCCGTCGCCGGATCCAAAGTCCTGCATGATTGACCACTACACTACGGGAGTGAGAAGATTCTCCAGTATATTAACAGTAAAAAGATATAGTGGTTTCTGGGAGTTCCGGGCCGATTGTGATCAGGTCAATCTGCATCCAGACACAATTCCTTTTTCAAATCAATCTTTTTGAGAAAAGAGTGGATTATCTCTATCTGGTATCATCAGTACAGGGCATTCCATTCACTCTCTGCTTCATCTCTCTGAGGAGTGCATCACGTTCTGCCTGTATCTTCCGCTCTTTCTGGATATTTTTCACCATCATGGCGAAGACGAACATTCCGGCGGCATTGGCAAGGACCATCGGCAGATACACTCTGCTGACAATGGCAACCGCCTCATCAAAGGGCTTCACCATCATGAGCGTGAGTGCCATGTGGAAGACCTCCATCAGAACCGCAAATGCAACAGCTACGGTTGTTCCGGGAAATCTCTTCTTATAATAGATCCATATGAGTCCACCAAAGAGTCCGGCGAAGATGGCGGTAATTGAACAGGAGTACATGGTGATACCGCCCATACTCAGGCGGTAGGCAGCCCCGATCAGCCCTGCCCCAATGCCAACCCAGGGCCCGGCAAGCAGCCCGGCAACCATTGGCCCGAGATCCCGGACATTCACAATAGATCCGAGGAAATCGATGCCGGAGATCGATCCATAGACTGAGAGCCCGCCGAAGAAGAGGATGAGGATGATACGGGTTTTTAAGGTCGGGTTGCCATCGAGGATCTCAGGGAATATCCGGCTCTGTGTCAGGAGATATGCAGCAACAATGATGACGCATATGAGTTGCAAAAGAACATTGAACTGTGGTAAGAACGATCCATCCATGGTGACAATCCAGAACAGGTTGCTGTTCTTTCTCAATAAATTATATGGATCTGCGTTCGTCCGGTGGTATTGCCTATATATCCTGAATCGGCTTTAATGGCGATTAAAAGGAATAAAATGAATATGAAGTTTTATTTATAAAAGTCTTTCAAGGATCGCCGCAGCATCCTTCACGTACTCAGGACATTTCGTCGCAAAGAGGTTCTCTGCCCGTGCCTTATCGTATTCATTCTGCTCGCTCAGATCATATCCGAGGAGCCCTGTGCAGTTGATTGATCCGTTCTTTTCTATGAACTCATCGATGAACTGCCGCACAAGTGCCCGCGTCTTCTCGTTTGCGGCGGAATCGCCCACTTCGGCTTTCCCGTATTTCAGGCCGATTGCAAGGATGGCACCCGAGACGGCGCCGCAGATATTGCCTGTCCGTGAGACTCCGGCGCCAAACCCGCAACTGATCTTCTTTGCCAGATCCCCGGTGAGCCCGAGATCGTCTGCAAATGCCGAGAAGACTGCGGAAGAGCAGGTGAAGCCATTATTAAATGCCGTGAGTGCGTCGTCTGGTTTTGCCATTTTTTATATTCCTCCGGATATCGTTTGAATTCCTGTGTGGATATCTTTATCCCGAATTGTTATGAAAAGGAGAGTAAATGCATGCGAATGAATACAGGCGAATTAATCCCTGCATTTAGAATACCTCTGAGAGAATACTTCTGACAGAATACCCCTGACCGAAACCCCCCGCTGATACCATGACAACCATCATCTATTCCTTCACCGGCACCGGCAACAGCCTCGCGGTTGCCCGGCAGCTTGCAGACGCTCTTGGCGATACGACCATCATCCCGATTACGCGGGCGATGAAAGACGCCCCCCTCCCGCCGGAGGCAGAGACGGCAGATGCAATCGGGTTTGCATTCCCGATTTATTATGTTGATATGCCCGCTATTGTGCAGGAGTTTGTACATGGGCTTCAGATAAGCGGCAACCCCTATCTCTTTGGGGTCGCCACCTGCGGAGGGAGCCCCGGCGGCGCTCTCTTTAACCTCGATGCTCTCCTCAAAACAAAAGGAGCACATCTCTCCCTTGGCGCAGCCATTACGATGCCCGAGAACTTCATCGGGCCGATGAACCTGATGGAGCCGGTGGAGAAGGTTGAAGGAATACTCACAACCGCACGGGAGCGGATACCGGAGATTGCTGATGCAATCCGCGATAAAAGGGAGTGCCCACTCGAAGGATCCGACTCAACACCCTACCGGGTTGTGGCATCCTTCTTCAGATTCCTCATAACATCCGTCTATGGCACTACCCGGCGTCTCCATGCAACCGATCGCTGCAACCGATGCGGGATCTGCGCCCGGATCTGCCCGACAGAGAATATCACCGTCACCGACAGTGCTGTCACCTGGGGCAGCGTCTGTATACAGTGCTATGCCTGCATCCACTGGTGCCCCCAGGAGGCAGTCGAGATAGGAGGACGGACAAAAGGAAGGCGGCGATACCATCACCCGGATGTGACAGTGAAAGATATGGTGGAGCAGAGGGGTGGATAGTACCCCTCCCTATGATGGCTATTTCTAAAAAAACGGGAGCTTAATCTCCGGGATATTAAGTATCTGAGATTATTGCTCTATCCCCTTTATCGCGTCTTCCGTCTTCTTCGCGAGCTCATGCTGCCCCTCGAGCTCTGCAACCCTCCGGATCGCCTCGAGCCGGTGGACGGCGTCTTCGAGGAATGAGAGGATATCGGCGGGGAAGAGGTCGATCCCATATTCATCGAGGAGATGGGCATGGATCTCGCGGTGGTCGAGCCCCAGCGTCCTAAGCTCGATAATCATGAGGACAAACTTCTGCTCCGGGCATCCGCAGAGCGGCCTTCCTTTGCACTTGCAGTCAAGGAAGTCCTTCTGGAACCGGAGGAGCTGTTCCCTGAGGGTGGAATCGAGCTGTTCGTAGTTGATCCCGCCATCAATCATCTCCAGGTTCGCACCATGGAAGGCGAAATCAGGCAGGCGGTACCCGGCGATCCGCTGGATCTTGCGGACCGCACGGAGCCTTGCTTTACTTGCGATCACTCAGGTTTCTCCGACTTCCTCATCGAATTTCTTGAGGGACTTCATAGCCTCGCCCATCTTCTCGACAGCCGCAAGCCACTCGTCAAAGATCGTCGGATCATCCGTATCCTTCACGTACCGTGCACAGCAGGGAGCACCGCCGATGACGGCAGATCCAATCTCGGCTGCAATCCTGAGCGTTTCTTCGGGATCCTTGTCTGCTGCCTTCTTCCCTTCCTTCACGAGCGCCTTGATATCGGCTTCAGTTGCCCCAGCAAGGAAGTTCCGGCATGAGGCGAAGACGACCATCATCGCGATCTGGACTGATCCGACGATCTCGCCAAGCTCGTCCTCCGGAACCGGCCCCATTACAATCGCCTCTACTTCAGCGAGCTTCTGTTCCGCATCCTCAAGGGTGATCCTCTCGTTCTGCCAGAGCTTGATGATCTTCAGGACAGCGAGCGTGATATCCTCGCTGAAGTTCTCGAGCATCCGGAAGCCTTCAGGCATCTCCTCGCCATCGCCCTCGAAGTCTGCGTCAGCAAGCGATACAAGCCAGTTATCCCACCGTTCCTGATTATAGAAGATATAGAAGAGCTTCATCGGCTCTTCTTTCTTTGCTTCACTCTTCTTCCGCGCCATTTCATGTACCATCTCACCTGAATCTTAAAGAGGTTACCGCTCCCCTCATCTGCTATTGAGTCCAATGAGGTACCTATGCAGCAGCAGGTGATGGTGCGGTACGGGGAGCTTTTTTTGAAGAGCGAATCGGTCATGCACCACTATATCAGGATACTCACCCGCAACATCGGACGTGCGCTTGAAGCGGCGGGGCTTTCCCATACGATGGAGGAGCACCGGGGGCGGCTCTATATCAACTGCGATGATCCGGTTCGCGCAGCAGAAGCCGCCCGTGTCTTTGGTGTCGTGGATACATCTGTCGTCACCCGGACAGAACCGACGATGGAGGTGATTGCAGCTGCCGCTGTGGAGCTGGTGACCAGATCTGGCAGGACAAAGGGCTCATTTGCGGTCCGGGCACGGCGGGAGGCGGTCAAGGGCTTCACCAGCCAGGAGCTCGGGGCATTCGTCGGATCAGAGATCCTTGATCTTTACCCGGAGTTTACCGTCGATCTCACGAACCCGGAGTACGAGGTCTTTGTCGAAGCCCGCCATTATGGGGGATTTGTCACCGACTCCTTCTCTCCCGGCCCCGGCGGCCTCCCGCTCGGCACACAGGGAAGGGCAGTCTGCCTCATCTCAGCAGGAATCGACTCGCCGGTTGCCGCGTGGCTGATGATGCGGAGGGGAACCGAGCTCTTCCTTCTCCATATGAGTGGCGGGAGGCATGCCGGTGCTGCCACGCGTGACGATGCATTTCACCATGCAGAGACGCTCTCGACACACTGCATGGGAACGCAGATCCCGACAATCGAGGTCGATATGGAGCCTTTCTTCTCGGCACTGCTCACATTGAAGGAAACGCGGTTTCGCTGTATCCTCTGCAAGCGGTTTATGCACCGGGTGGCAAGCCGGATCGGGGAAGAATACCAATGCTCTGCCATTGTGAACGGTGATAATCTCGGGCAGGTCGCATCCCAGACACTTGAGAACCTGGCGACCGTTACACCCTCAGCAACGCTGCCTGTACTCCGCCCTCTCATCACCTATGACAAGGAGGAGATCGTCAATCTCGCTAAGAAGATCAAGACCTTCATCGCCCGCCCAGGCGATCATTCCTGCCGGATGGTGCCGAAGAAGCCAGCCACCGCCGCGACGATCCTCCAGATCGAAGAGGAGGAGGCGAAGCTCCCGATGGATGATCTGATACAAAAAGCAGTGGAAAGCGCAGTCAAAAGGACCGCGCTCTCCGGTTCAATCATTGACGGCTAAGCCGTTCTCAGTTGCGATATCGAGGAAGGCGCCTGCGGTGTACTCTGCCTGTGCCTTTGTCATCCCGTAGGTATTGAACTTCCAGATCTTTGTCGCCCCCGGAATCACTCCGGCAATACCTCTCTTTCCAAGCGCACTTGTGAAGAAGAAGCCACGTTTCTTATGGGTCTCTGCCACACGGTCAAATGACTCGCGTGTGTCTATCCTGGTCAGGGTATGCTCCCGTGGCATATCCGAGAGGATCTTTGTCCCTTCGATTGCGAGAAGCGCATCAATGATCACCCTGCTCTTTGCAAGCTCCTCATCCCAGGCAAGCACCCGCTCCTTTACATGGGGGAACGATGCCATCATCCCCATCACGGTGACGCCCATTAAGGTGCAGCCCATCATCGCAATCTCCTTGATCCCAAATGTCCTGCCGGTCTGATCCCCCTTCACCGCAGTGGTGGCAAAGATTCTCTCCGCATACTCAGCAGTTGTTGCAACGAGGCCGGAGGGTGCCGGTGCCGCCATCGATTTGTGGCCGGATCCGATCACAAAATCCACCCCGAGAGCTCTTCCCGATACCGGGAGGATGCCGACCGTATATGCTCCGTTATAGAGGACCGGGATATCATAGCTGTGGGCTACTTTTGCGATCCCTTTGATATCATGGTGGTTTCCGAACTGGTAGTCCACTCCCTCGACAAAGAGGAGTGCAGGTGCCTTTCCCTCTGTTTTTATTACCCGCTCGATCGTCTCGGCGGCGGCATCCGGGGTGATATGGTTCTTCTCATCCTTTGGAATCTCACGCGGGACTGCTCCCACCGACTCGGCTGCAATGAACTCGGTATAGTGGGAGAGTGCGGTCAGGATCACCGGATCGCCTTTCTGTACCAATCCCTGGCAGACCGCCTGGAACCCGCGCCGTGCACCGGGAACAACCCGGCAGGCATCCATCTCAACCCAGGAGGCGAGATCGGCATGGAAGTCTGCAATCGGCGGCTTTTTGATATAGTCGAGACGGAATGGCTTGCGGCAGTTGTCACAGACCGAGTAGCCATCGCCGTATGCGATCACCGCCTTCATCGCATCCGCAGTAAGCCGCCCGCCCACCTGGATCGGATCGATGTTGATTGCTGTCTCATCCACCTGCCGGGCTTCGATATCGCCTGCACACCGCATCTCAGATCAGCTCCTCTTCAAGGATATCGACCTGGCGCCGTATGCTTTTCAGCAGTTTCCCGGCTGTTTCCTTCTCTTCAGCACTCAGCTGATGGAGGGGTGCTGTCTCCCGGAGCATCACCCTGATATCGGTCAGGAGAAAGAGTGACTGAAAGAGTGCATCAGTTGCACGTTGTGACATGGTATAGGATCATTGTGCCGCCTTCCCTTTTACTTTCACCCTCCACTCCCAGCACTTAATTCTCTGGAGGTTGAAGATACGATCAATGAAGATCATCCATATCGCCGATACCCACCTCGGTGTCGCCGCCTTCTCCCGTGTTGATCCCGAGACCGGCATGAATCTCCGTGAGACGCAGGTTTACCAGAATTTTCTTGCATCAATTGAGGAGATATGTAGATTGCGGCCGGATGCGCTCCTCCACGCAGGAGATCTATTCGACTCGGTGAAGCCGCGGACACAGGCCTATGTCACCGCATTTGATGCGCTGGAACTCCTCTCTGATGCCGGTATTCCCCTGATCATGATCGCAGGCAACCACAGTATCCCAAAGACCCGGTATACCCGCGCGCCATTCTCCCTCTTTGAATATCACCCCGGCACCGTCCATATGGCATACCGGTTTAGGTATGAGTCTGTCGAGGCAGGTGACACGGTCTTTCACCTGATCCCAAACATGCTCAACCCCGATCAGTACCGGGAGGCATATAACGAGGTTGAACGCTCCTCCTCCCACAATAATGTGCTGGTCACACATGGGCTTGCGAGCAGTATCGCCGACAAAAGGCTGGCAACAGTCGCAGAACATGAGATCGACTCCACCATTACGACCGCCGACTTCGATTATATCGCCCTTGGCCATTACCATAACCAGAGCCAGGTGGGACCCCATGCCTGGTACTCGGGCTCAATAGAGCACCTCACCTATGGCGAGATCCATGAGAAGAAAGGCGGGCTCTCTGTCGATACCTCGCGGAGGACAGTAGAGCCCCTCCCCCTCCCAAAGACACCGATGATCGATCTCGGTTCCCTGCTGGCAGAGGATCTCTCCGCTGGCGAGATCATCGGAGAGATCGAGGCGCGGATAGAGGCGATCTCCTCCCACACCCCCCCGATGGCACAGATCACCCTTGAGGGGATCAGAAAGGAAACAGCCCGCGCCCTCTCCGGACGGGAGATGGCACGCATCCGGGAACAGGTGCTTGATCTCCGGATCAAAACCATCTCGCCCGGCGAGATCGTCCCGGAACGGAGGCAGAGCGATTCACCTTTTAATATCCAGGAAGAGTTCATCGCCTTTGTGAAAGGCCGGGGGCTCCCTGAGAAGACCGAGTCATATATCCTCGGGAAGGGATCAGGCATCCTCTCTTCGATTGTGGAGGAGGCAGATACCGAATGATCCTTGACAGGCTGACGCTGAAGAACTTCAAGCGGTACCGGGATCAGGAGTTCACCTTCAGGGATGGGATCACCGCCATAGTCGGGAGTAATGGTGCCGGGAAGAGTACGATCATGGAGGCGATCGTCTTTGCACTCTACGGGATCTCCGGCTCCGGGATCGATGCTGAGTATGTGGTTTCCGCAGGGGCAGGGCCAAAAGAGAAATGCGAGGTCCGGCTCTCCTTCCAGACAGGCGGAGAAGGCTACACAATTGTCCGGTCTTTCAGGAAAGGGCAGACAACCCACCATGATGCACAGCTCAACTTCGCGGACGGGCGGCTGATTGCAACCGGCGTCAGCCCTGTGCGGGACGCGGTACAGCAGATTTTGAGGATGGGCCCCTCTGACTTCAGGACCACCATCTATGCGCCGCAGCGGGATCTGCTTGCGCTCCTGGATAAGAATCCTGTCGAGCGGAAACGCTGGTTCATGCGTGCACTTGGGATCGAGCGGATCCGTGATGCATCATGGGAGGCGATCCGGACAGAGATCCGGGGGCTTGAAGATCGGATCGCAACCCTCTCAGGGAGGCTTGAGGAGATCGATTCCAACCGCCTGAAGGTAGCCGATGGTGAGGAGGAGGAGAAGGAGAAGGAATATACCGCCGCCCTCTCCAGAGCAACAGCCGCACTTGAGGCGCTCCAGCTCACAGAGACTGAGAACACTGCGAAGAAAGAGGCGCTCCAGCAGAAGATGCAGGAGCTCTCCGCACTCTCTTCTGATCGATCCGGGAGGCAGGAGGCGCTTCTGAAACTCACACGCCAGCTTGAGGAGGCAGGGAAGGAACTCTCTTTGCTCAGGGATGATCTCGTTTGCTTCAAAGCAGCAGAGAAGCAGGAGGCCCGGTACGAAGAGATAAAAACCCGGACACTCGCGCTTCGGAAGGCACGGGAGTCGCACCGGGATGCGATAACGCGCCTCAATGAAGCCGGTGCACGGCTTCTGGAGCTCTCGCGTTCACAGGCACGGCTACTTGAGCAGCTCTCACGTGCACGGGATGCAGAAGCCGTCCTGTCACGCCTTGCCGATATCCCGGCAGAGCGGGATCAGCTGCTTGCACGCCGCCGCTCACTTGAAGAGGCGCAAGGAGCTTATCACCGCACCGGAAAGGAGCTTGCCTCGCTTGAATCTGAGATCAGGGTGCTGAAGGAGCAGGTGCAGGCGCTGAGGCTTGAACGGGAGCAGCTCACGGCACTCGAAGAAGAATGCACCCGGATAAGCGATGAGATCAGCACTAAAAAAGGAATCTCCGCTCTCAGGGAGCGTTTCCATGAAGGGGAACGGCTGAAGAAGGAGTGCCTGCTCCTGCGGGATCAGATCTCGGGAATCGATACGAATCTCAGGGATTTACGCGAAAAGGCCGCCCCGCTCGCGTCTCAGGTAGAGATGAAGGAGGCAGCAGCCGGGGATCTGGCAGCAGCACGGAAGATGGCTGAAGAAATCCGGGGGGATAGTGCCACCCTCAGATCCGGGATTGCCCATGCAGAGACTGCCCGAAGTGAAGCAGAAAGGCATCTTGCGGAACTTGACGCTGCCGGAGAGGAGAGCAGCTGCCCGACCTGCGGCCAACCCCTGAAGGAACGGTATGGCGATGCCCGCACCCTCCTCCTCGATCAGATCGCGGGCTTTGCATCTGATATCGAATCGAAGAGAGAGAGGCTCGCCTCCTGCGAAATCAGGATCAGGGAGACGGAGCGGATGATCCGTGAGAAGGACGATCAGATCGCCTGCTGCATGGAAGCAGAAAGAAACCTCGCCGGGATCGAGGCGCAGATACTGGAGCGGACAAAAGAGATGGAGCGGCTCGCCTCACTCGTCCTCGAAAAACAGGAGGCCGTTTCTGCACTGGCGCTTCCGGCGATCAGTTGCGATGAGCTCGAATTGCAGGTTGAGGAGTTCCAGTCACTTACCCGGAAGAGGGATGAGATCGCAGGCGCACTCAGGCGCATACCCGGGATTGAGGCAGAACAGAAGGCGCTTGCAGGCCGCGCCGAGAGCCTCTTCTCACGGATGGAAGAGGTCTTGCACCTCCGCGAGCAATCCGGGTATTCCGAGGATGCTCAGAGGGAGCTTGACGCCCTTCTCACAAAGCTCGATCCCATCTACGAGGAGTTCCGGGAAGCCTCGGTTGTTGCCCGTGGGAGAGAGGGTCTCGAAGAGAATCTCAGGGCTGAAACAGAAGAGATCGAGAAGATCAAACGGCATTCTGCCCAGGTTGAGGAAGAGATCAGGACGATCGGATTTGATGAGGCGCAGTACCAGAAAGCCGAGGAAGAGCTGGCAACAGCAACGGATAACCATGACCGCTACCTCTCCCTGAAAGGGAGGATCGAGCGGATACCGTCCATTGAGGCTGATATCAGGAGGAGCTCCGAAGAGAAGTCGCTTCAGGAGGCTGCGATCGCGGCAATCCAGGAGAGGATCGCAGGATACGCACCAGTCCCGCAGGAGCTTGAGGCGATCCGGCAGAAAGAAGCCTCGCTTCATGAAGAGAAGAAGGGATGCGATGCCCGGATACGCGAGATCACCGGCCTTCTGGGCGGCGTCCGGGTGAAAAGGGAGAGGATTTTGGAATCCATCGCAAAAGCAGCAGCCTATGAGAAGGAGCAGGCAGTTCTCCTCTCTGAGAAAGCCCTCCTTGAAACAACCGGCACAATCATGAAACAGTTTGCCGACCACTTAATCGGCTCTGTCCGGGGCCGGATCGAGGGTGAGGTGGGAGAGATCCTCTCCCTCATCACCGATGGGCGGTATGAGTATGTGACAATCGATGACGACTTCTCGATCCGGGTGCATGAGGCGGGCGATGATTATCCGGCATCCCGTTTCTCAGGCGGGGAACAGGATGATATCGCTGTTGCACTCAGGATCGCCCTCTCCCGCCATATTGCTGCAACCCACCGGATCCGTGATGCGACCGTTCTCATCTTTGACGAGATCTTCGGGAGCCAGGATGAGGAGCGGCGGAGAAACCTGGTGACGGCACTCAGAAAACAGGAGCCCTACTTCCCACAGATCCTGTTGATCTCCCATATCGAAGGGGTGCAGGAGGAGTGCCAGACCGTTATCAGGGTAGAGGAGCAGCCCGATCTCACCAGTCTTGCAGTGGAGGTGGAGCAGTGAACGGCACCTATATACAGGATCTGGTCCGGGTGGTCGCCGAGATCAGGCGTCGGAGAGGAGATGTGGGTGGCGAGTCCTTCCTCTCTGCACAGAATATACGGAGAACCGACTTCATCCCGATCGAACCCGCAGCAGATCGGCCGGTCACCGCAATTGACGGGAGCAATTCGACCGTCTATTCAACCCCCTTCTTCAACCTGATCGTCTGCCGGGGTGCGATGCCAGCCTATGAAGACCAGGAGAGGAGCAGCCTCAGGCTCACCTCATGGCGGATCTTCAGGATAGGCGAGGGGCAGGATGAGGACTATGCCGAGCTCTATTCTGAGTATTTCGGACGGGAACCCGATGCGGGTCTTGAAACAGGAAATACTTTAGCAGCAGAGGCAGCCTTCCGCGATACCATCGAGTATGGCCTCGCCGCAATTGCAGCCCGTGAATCAAAACCCGGCACTCTCCTCCTTCTGGACGGCGCACTCTATGCGGAACATCCCTCCCACACCGCGATCCTCGGGGAGCTTCAAAGCATCTGCCGGGAACGCGGCCTCCTCCTCGCCGCCGTCACCAAGAACGCAGGCGCCACCTGGGATGGAGTGCATCCGATCGTCCCGGCGGCGATGAAAGCCGCAGAAGAACTTGGTGTTTCGCCGCCCTGGTACCTGAAGGTGGAGGAGGGATATGTCGCCTGCCTCCACCCGCGTGCGAAGCGGGCGTTCCTGATTTCGATGCCGGACGGCTATCTGGGGGAAGAAGTGGCCGCAGTCTTTTCGGCACTCTCCTCCTATGCCGGTGATGGCCGGGTGGTCGGGTATCCCTACCCCCTGATGGATGCCCATCGTCAGGCGGTGATCAGATCTGATCAGGTGCAGCGGATCAGGCATGATATCATCGCCGGATGTTCGACCCAGTCGATCAACTACGAAGGATATGAAGAGATTCTTGGAGATTACCATGACGAACTTAATCGATATTGATACCAATGATGCGGCAAAATTCCGCCTGATAGGCCAGACGGTCTCGACCTACCGGTGTGCGATCCCCTATACAAGCGAGATCTTTTTGGGTGATCTGCTGGCAATCCATGACAGCCAGAAGCTGTTCACCTTCTATGCGAAAGTGACCGGCATGCAGCATGCGAGCAACTTTTCCGATGCCAACTGGGACACCCGCCCCCATACCTCCCATTTCTATAATCTCGGCGAGGATGTCTTCCTCCTCCTTGAAGCAACCCCGCTTGGATATCTCGATCAGAACGGCAACTTCCGCCGCCCAAAGACCGTCCCAACCAAATTCTCCAGTGTCAGGATAGCAGAAGAGGAGGATTTTGCCTTTCTGGAGGAGTATATGGGGAAGATCGAGGTCGGGCTTGTCAGGAACGGAACCGGCACCATCGCAACTGCAAAAGTCGGGCTCCACCCCCATGACTTAAACCAGCATATGGGTGTCTTTGCCACAACCGGCATGGGAAAGAGCAACTTCATGAAGGTCTTCTCGGCATCCTGCATGAAAGAGCAGCCATTTGGACTCCTGATGGTCGATCCGCATGGCGAATACCTCAAGGGGAGATCAGCACCCGGTGGCGGGGAGAATCCCGGCCTCATCCATTACAGGGAAGGAAGAGGCGGCCTTGCGATCTTCTCGACACGGGATGAGCAGGCGATCAAGCGGTATGGCGCATCCACCCTGAGCATCGCCTACGATGATTTCAGGCCATCTGATCTCTATCCGATATTCGAGTTCTCGGAGGCGCAGAGCGAGATTTTAGAGACGCTGAGCGACATCTCCGGCTCAGTCCTGATCGACTTCTTTTCCGCAACCGACTTCACCGAGGACTGGTATGACGGCTATGCCGGGACAAACCCGCCGCTTGCCCGCCGCTTAAAGGAGTTCCATGAAGCCTCACTCAGATCAATCAAGCGGAAACTTGAGATCCTGACCCGCCACAATCCCTTCTTCAGGAGATCGGGCTCCTCTCTCAATGGCATCAGGAGAGCCCTTGAAGAGCAGAAGGTTGTCTTAATTGACATCCCCGGCATGCGTGAACAGTCCGAGCTCTTCATCCTCTCCCTCCTCACACGGACATTCTTAAACGAGCGGAGGAATGACGGATTTGGGGCAGATGAAACCGAGCCGGCAGGCCAGGTCTTAATTGCAATCGAGGAGGCGCAGCGGGTGCTTGGGCCCGGCAGGGGAACCGCTGTCTTCCGCGAATGTGCGATGGAAGGCCGGAAGTTTGGGATCGGCCTCTGCGTGATCACCCAGCAGCCGAAGAATATCGATCCACGGATCCTCGCCCAGATCAACACCTATGTCGTCCTCGGCCTCTCGGACAAGACCGACCGGCAGATGATCGCATCGAGCGCAAAACAGGATTTAACCCCGCTGGATGGCGAGATCCAGACACTGGAACGGGGAGAAGCGGTGATCAGCACCCTCTCGGTCCCGTTCCCGATCAGCTGCCGGATCCATGCGTTTGATCGCTATATCAAACAGGATGATATGAAGAAGACCAACCCGATCAGGGATGGCCTGAAGAATAGTTTTTCGTAGATTATCTCTTCTTCTTCTCTTTCTTTTCAGGTTCAGCCCGTGTTTCTTTGACAATTTTCCGTATCGAAACACAATTGACGATCGGATCTCCGGTTATAATGTACCGGCGCATAATTGATCCGAGAACCTCGACAATATCCCCCTTCCCAACATCTTCCTCAGGGGATGTGAACATCTTCACTGATACTTCTCCAGTACGATCTGCTATGACGTACTGTGGCCTGTTAAGGAATTTGAAGTGAACATGTTCAATGAGCCCTTCATACCGAACGACCTTCCCCATCATCGCATCGCTGATCTGGTTGGCCCGGATCGGTTTTGCCTCAGCCTCGTACATCGGCTTTAAACTCCTGTAATGGCTCTGGCTCATGTAGTTCATTGCGATAGGAATGGTGAGAATGAATATCAGTGTCGGGATACCCCAGAGGAGCATCCTGAAGTCACCTGATGAAAAAAATGAGAAGAGGAAAATAGCGGTGAAGAAGACGAAGACACCCAGATGGATGATCGTCACTCTTACCGTTATATTTCCGATCTTCATGTGATAACACTACCAGTACTTTACTTCAGTGCAGCGATCTCTTTGCGGAATGCTACCCAGTAGATGATACCAACAAAGAGCAGACCGCCGATGATGTTGCCGATGGTAACCAGTATGACGTTGTTCGTCCACATGGTGACCCAGTTCAGCTCGGCAATATACTGTGGCGTTCCTGCCAGGAATCCGTTCACGAATATCCCGGCCGGGATGAAGTACATGTTCGCGATACTGTGTTCGAGTCCGCTGGAAACGAAAGCCATGATCGGGAACCAGATGCCGAAGAACTTGCCAACGGCGTCATCTGCACATATACCGAGCAGCACAGCGAGGTTCACAAGCCAGTTACAGCCGATGGCCTTCAGTAAGAGAGACCACATCGCGGCTCCGCCGACATAGGATACCTTTCCTTTTGCAATACCTAACGCCGTCATACCGAAGGCATTGACGGTGACTGCTCCTGCTGCATCCCAGCTTGAGAGAGGGCCATAGGCCATCAGGTACGCATAGACAACAGATCCGATAAAGTTACCAACATAGACCCAGACCCAGAGATTGAGGACCTGCATCCAGCTGATCTTATGGATAAAAGCAGCCATTGGAGCGAGCATTGCGTCGCCGGTAAACAGTTCAGCACCTGTCAGGATTGTAATAATAAGTCCGACAGGGAAGACAGCACCACGAACGAGTGCTGCAAATCCGGGTCCAAGGGAATCTGCAACGCCTGTGCTACAGACTGTAGCAAGACCTGCTCCCATGGCGATATATGCCCCGGACATGAATCCACGCATGATCATGTTCCAGGCGGGCAGGCCTACCTTATACTTGCCTGCATCTCCCGCCTTTGCAACAATCTGCACTGGAGGATGGAATACCATATTTCTACACACCTCTTTTGAAATGTCCAACCTATCAACCGAAATGAACTGATCATTTCGGAATAGGCATAGTTGATGATTTTAAGGTAAGATATTAAAACATTTCTAAATAGTTTCTGGTAGGGCATATTTTCAGAATGGCTAAAAAACGGATTATTAGATACATATAAATAGTCAATCCAGTTGTATTGAAAACCTTAACCATTTTGTTTATATTCAACTCATTTCATCTCCCTCTTTTTCGGGGTCAATCCCCAATATTTCCGATTCTCTCTGGTTGCGCGCAGAATACCTCCCCTTTAAAGGACAGATTAACTACCTGCGTGCCCAATGCTTTTGTAACTGAGGTGCAGATGGTTCGAAAACAGATGATCCCCCCCTTCCTCTCGGAGATGATCAGATCATCGATCACCCTCTTTGACGGAGTTGAATTCACGGAGATCCCGACGCAATGCAGTCTCTGTGCCTCCTCTCTTCGAAGACACGATCTCAAAAAGAAACGGTTCGCAACCCTTTCTGTTGATGAGATTACAAAACCG
Organism: Methanocalculus sp. MC3; assembly: GCF_054767395.1. Lineage (NCBI taxonomy): Archaea > Methanobacteriati > Methanobacteriota > Methanomicrobia > Methanomicrobiales > Methanocalculaceae > Methanocalculus > Methanocalculus sp. MC3. The sequence goes on along the minus strand of NZ_BAABMP010000002.1, from coordinate 860,248 downwards.
GTATTCGTAAAGGTGGCACGGTACCGGTGCAGTGGGTGCGGGAGGCTCTGGTATGCAGATGAGCCATTCTATCCTGATACCCGCCACGGGGTTATACTCGTTGATCTCGCAACTTCGATCGCTAAAAAACATCCATTCCACAGAACAGCACGCATTCTGGAGGCGCTGGGAATCAGGATTGACCGGGGCACAGTCAGAAACTATGCGCCTCGTTTCTCTGTAGATTTTACTGATATGTATGGTATACCCATTCCAAACCGGATCATATCGCTTTCAGGGCTCATCGCCGAGGGGCGTGCCGTCAAAGGGGCAGAACTGCTCGCCGCCCTTCGCCTCCCACCCGCAGACCGGGCACCTTCTCGTTCCCCTACGCCTGAGAAAGAAGAGCGGGAAGAAGAATAGCAGGAAGAAGAACGGGTACCCGAAGAGAAATGAGAGTGCCGTGATCGCAACCGATCCGGCAAGGAGAAGGAGCGGGATCAGATACCGTTTCGTTCTGCCACCTCTCGTACTGCATATGCAGGGAGTGCGTCGGCAAACTGCCCGAGCTCATCGAAGAGATCGGTTCCTCCGAAGGAACTCCCGAGAAGACGAGATCCGATCCCGCCCGCAAGCAGCGGCCGTTTCCCGATCCTCTTCAGCGACTCTTCAATGAGGTTCCGTTCAGCCTTCCAGAATGCAGTTGCGATCGCAACCGCCCCTGCCTCACCGATCTCATCCAGATCCGCACAGGCGGATCGTGCAAGCCGTGCAAGGCTCAGATCCCGGGTCGCCTCCTTTCCATCCGGTGTCGGAGTCGTATACTCCTCAGGAGTGATATGGCCAAGGACAAGGTGTGCATCCCCGGCCGATGCAAAGTACTCTGTTGAAAGTGGCGTCTCTTCTCCATTAATTATCACAGAACGGAGGAGCGAGGCAACCGGTGTCCTGAGCATCCCGCAGTAGATGAGATAGCCTTTCCTGAGACGGGTGAGATCGGTCTGTCCCAGCAGTGCGTCAAAGGGGGAGAGCGGTATAATGTCGGCGGTGGTGCTCCCAAAATCAACCAGCACCGAATCAGAATACCGATCCCTCAGGAGATCCGCAGATGCGAGCCAGTTTGCCGCTGCAAGTTCAGGCACCGGTTTGGTATGGAACCGCCCATCCGTTCCATAGAACCGGGCTTTTGGAAGCACCTCACGCACCGCGTTGACGATGAACGAAATCCCCTCATTCTTTGAATAGAAACAGTCTGCAAGCTCCCCGCTCATCACGACAGCAGCTTCGCCGTCAAACTCCGAGAGGATCTCTGTGATCGGCGCCTCCTTCCAGAGCGGGCAGTACCGTATGATCACCTCGTCCCCATCGACGATCTTGGTATTTGCCCCTCCGATATCGATCCCGATCATTGCCTTATAATCCCACCATGTGTATCAAAAAGCACCGTTCCCTTCAGGTGAACCGGCTCCGGCTCAATCCCCTCGGACGCCTTGATCAGGAGGTCAGCTATCTCCTCTTCCATCACAGCGGCTATTCCGATTGCGCTTGTCGTGATCCGGGGATTCACATCGATGACGGTGATCCGGTCTCCGACAATCATATCAATACCGATGTACCCCTGGCAGCCGAGAGTTGTGACAACCTTCCGTGCAATCTCCCTGATCTCCTCTGCACGGGGATGATCCACCGGCGTCTCCCCGCCGAGGTAGGTGATCTTCCCCTCATCCATTGTAATCTTCTGCCGGTTGATGGCAAGGACAAATGGCGGTGCCCCGCTATAGAAACTGCATACATCACCGACGACGCGGGATCCGATCACCGAGACCGAGATCTGATCTCCTGTCAGGATCTCCTGGCCAAACTCGCCATCCCCTGGTTCTTCATCCCCGATCCGGACATTGACCGAGCCCGATCCCCTGACCGGCTTGATCACCCGCATCCCGGCTGATACTTCCTTTGGGACATCAATACCATGCTCAGCGAGAAGACTGGCGGTCAGTCGTTTATTGGCACAGACTGCTGCATTGGTACTGTCTGTTCCGACATTATGGGTAACCCCCTCCATCCTTCTTGTGAAACCGGCAAGGAGGTGATCGGGTGCGATGACGAGCCCGTACCTGCAATCGGATGCAAGCCGTTCGATCTCATCCCCAAAATCTCCTTCTCCGGGGGATACCACGGTGTATCCGAGATCTTCAAAACTCTGCTTCAGTGTCTTCAGCATCGCTTCGCCTTCGGGTGCGAGCCTGGGATCATGGTGCAACGTATACTCTGCGAGGAGAACCTTCATACAGGGAATATTGATCTCATGCGAAGAAGAGGTTTGCCGATACGAGGGTATTTCTTTGCATGGCGACGACTCATAATCATGAAACCGACTGTCCTGCTGACAAACGACGATGGTGTCTCTTCAGGTGGTCTCTGGGCTGCATATGCTGCTCTCTCGGAGATCGCCGATGTAACCGTCGTCGCCCCATCCACCCAGCAGAGCGCGGTGGGAAGATCCATCTCTATCTTTGAGCCGATCCGGGTGCATAAGCTGAATATCAATGGCTCCCCTGCCTATGCTGTCGATGGAAAACCGACCGATGCGGTTATCATCGGCCTCTATGCCCTCAAACTGAAACCTGATCTCGTCGTATCCGGGATCAATATCGGAGAGAACCTCAGTTTCGAGTCCATCATGACTTCAGGAACCGTTGGCGCCGCTCTTGAGGCTGCAAACCAGGGAACGCCTGCTGTTGCCTTCTCCCTTCAGGTGAGCGATCAGGGGCGGAAATTCGATGATCCGCGATCAGCTCTTCTCGAAGATGAATCGATTGGGCATATCATAACGGATGTCTGTTCCCGGATATTCGATCAGGGATTCCCGGAGCATTGCAATGTCCTGAATGTGAATATCCCATCCGAGATCCGTGGCGGGTACGAGGTGACACGGCTTGCCCACAAGCTCTTCCATACAGGTGTTGAGGAACGGTTCGACCCGAGAGGAAGGCCATACTACTGGATCGACGGGCCCTTTGTTGAGGATGCCGAAGAGGGAACCGATGTCCATGCGGTACGGGAGGGGAGGATCTCCCTCACCCCCGTGACACTGGACTGCACTGCCCCTGCTGCATTTGATGGTGTCAAAAGACAGTTTTCGGCATAGGATTCTGGTGCATACAAAGCTACATACCCCTTTCAATCATACCAGATCATATGGATAGCGCCAAACAGGAGGCCGGATACAGGGCAGCAGAACGTGTCCGTGACGGTGATGTAATCGGGATCGGCACCGGCTCAACAGTGCTGTATGCAATGGAGCGGTTGCAGCAGAGGATGTATGAGGAGAAACTGACCATTCTCGGAGTGCCAACCTCCTACCAGACAGCCTACAGGGCTGTTGAGATGGAGATTCCGCTCACCACCCTTGATGCACATCCACGCCTCGATCTGGCAATCGATGGTGCAGATCAGGTCGATCCACAGCTGCGGATGATCAAAGGGCGTGGCGGTGCCCATCTCCGGGAGAAGTGCGTTGTGGATGCTGCTGAGACATTCCTTGTCATCGTCGACGAGTCAAAGTGCGTCACGCATCTCAGCGGCAAAGTTCCGGTCGAGGTGCTCTCATTTGCATGTACGCCGGTACTCAGGAGGATCACTGATCTCGGGGGATCGGGGGAGATCAGGACCGGCTCGGGAAAGGATGGTCCCGTCATCTCGGATAACGGGAACCTGATCATCGACTGCACATTCACGGAGATCCCCTCGCCGGAAGAGCTTGAGATGAAGCTTGCCGCTATCCCGGGAATTATAGAATCAGGGCTGTTCACTCGATATACTGATAAGACAGAGCTGATTGTTGGAAAAAAGTAATATCAGGATTCGATGCACTCGCGCATCCGGTTGATCATTGATATCTGGCTCTCGGCTTCCTGGCGTTTCTTCTCTTCCAGGATATTCGTTATCTCAGCCAGTCCAAGAGCAATAGAGTAGATCTTCACCGGGCGCCCTTTATTTTCAGTCTTGCTCTCCCGACAGGTGACCCACTCATGCTCTTTTAAGTCCCGCATTGCGATACTCACTTCGGGCTGACGGAGATCGGTGCCGCGTTCGATCTCACGGGAGCTTGCTTCAGGCAGCTCAGAGAGAAAGACAAGTACTTTTGCAACATTTCTCTTCATCCCGATTCCATTCAACAGACTGACAAGTTCTTCCTGTTTTGGTGTTAACGTTCCGAAGTTTCCGTTATCCATGTTAAATACTCCTCGTACTATTATTTATTATCTATAATATAAAAGGGCTTCCATTCAGATTACTGAATGTTCTTTGAGCGGGAGAAAAGAAAGGGTATCTGTTATATTCAGAGCATCCCGAGATTCGAGAGATCGTTTAGGATCTTCTTCACCGCACCCTGTGCATCCTCAGGTACTTTTCCGCCGGTGATGATCAGTTTCCCCGATCCAAAGAGAAGGACAACGACTTTCGGCTCTTCAAGCCGGTAGACGAGGCCGGGGAACTGTTCGGGCTCATACTCGATCCGGTCAAGGTTGAAGCCGACTGCAATCTTGTTTAAGTTGATTGGTGTCCCGAGATCGGCGGAGGTGACGATATTCTGGATCTTGTAGGTCAGTTCGTCCGGGATATCGATCTTGAGATCCCGGAGAAGGTTCCCGAGAATCTCAAGGCCACGGTTTAAGCTCTCGATACTTTTCGCACCTGTCAGGACGACTTTCCCCGATCCAAAGACCAGAGCGGCAATTTTCGGATCCTGCATCCTCAGAACAACACCGGGGAACCGTTTTTTGTTGTATTCGGCACCCTTTATCTCGGCAGCGAGTGAGGGGAGATCGAGTGATTCAGTAACCTTGGCGGATGCTACGATATTTTCAATCTTGAGCGAATCCTCGGGATTGAATGTCATGTTTATAACTATTACTATTCACTATATAAACTATTCTGAAAAAATAGAAGTGATCTGGTTACTCTTCGATTGTTGAGAGATCACCTGGATCTTCACCAAGTTCCTGTGCACGGAGGACCCGTCTCATGATCTTGCCGCTCCTTGTCTTTGGGAGCGAGTCGACAATCCTGATCTCGGAGGGGAGTGCAATCGGGCCGAGGGTGATTCTCACGTGGTAGAGGAGATCCTGTTTCAGTTTCGGGGTCTCGATGAACCCTTCCCTCAGAAGGACAAAAGCCAGTATCCGGTTGCCCTTCATCTCATCAGGTATCCCGACGACCGCCGCTTCTCCAACGGCCTTGTGTGCAACCAGTGCGCTTTCGACCTCCGCTGTTCCGATGTTATGGCCGGAGACGATGATCAGGTCGTCTGATCTGCCAAGGATCATAATATACCCCTCTTCATCCCGGACAGCAAGATCGCTTGCAGTGAAGGTATCCTCAGGTCCGCTCCAGTACATCCGGTACCGCTCTTCATTCTGGTGCACCATCCGCGCCATCGACGGCCAGGGCTCCTTGATGATCAGCTGCCCGGATATTCCCGGCGGTACTGGTTTTCCTTCCTTGTCGACGATATCAACGAGAACACCTGGGATCGGCTTTCCTGCAAATCCGGGCTTCATCGGCTCTCCGATCATCGTGGTGATCATATGCATCCCGGTCTCGGTCTGCCACCAGGTATCGACAATCGGGAGTTTGCCCTTTCCGATTGTGTGATAGAACCACTCGAATGCTTCGGGATTCAATGGCTCTCCCACCGACCCGAGGAGGCGGAGGCTGGAGAGGTCGTATTTGTTTGGGTACTCCTCGCCAAACCGCATGAACATCCGGATTGCGGTCGGTGCGGTATACATGATGGAGATCCCGAACTTCTCGATATATTTCCACCAGATCCCGGCATCCGGGTAGTCCGGGGTGCCTTCGGTGATGAAGATGGTCGCACCAACAAGGAGCGGGCCATAGACGATATAGGAATGGCCGGTGATCCAGCCGGGGTCTGCTGTACACCAGTAGACATCGGAGTCCTTGATATCGAGGATGTACTTGCTTGTATAGTAGGTTCCGACCATGTACCCGCCGGTTGTATGGACGATACCCTTCGGCTGGCCGGTTGTCCCGGAGGTATAAAGGATGAAGAGGGGATCTTCTGCATCCATCGGCTCAGATGCACAGTTCTTTTCACTCTCCTCCATCAGTTCATAAAAATCTCTCTCAAATTCGGAGAGGAGGCTGATCTTCGGAGTCTGTGTCCTGAGCACAACGACGTGGTCAACAGTTGTCGCATTGATCAGCGCCTCCTCAAGGATCGGCTTGAGGGGAATGGTCTTTCCACGCCTGATGCTTGCATCGGCGGTGATCACAACTTTGGCACCGGCACCGGTGATCCGTGCATGCAGCGCATCGGATCCAAATCCGGCAAAGACGACCGAATGGACTGCACCGATACGTGCACAGGCGAGCATGGCAATGATCTGCTCGGGGACATTTGGCATGTAGATGCAGACGGTATCGCCCTTTCCGACACCGAGGCTCTTCAGGCCGTTTGCAAACCGCTCAACCTCACGGAGAAGCTGCCAGTATGTCAGGCTCCGGGTCGATCCGTCGTCTCCCTGCCAGAAGACTGCGACCTTATTTCTCCGGTGGCCGGCGATATGCCGATCCAGACAGTTATAGCTTATATTGGTTTTTCCATTGATGAACCACCGGGCAAAGGGATGCTTCCACTCCTTCACCGTCTCCCAGGGCTGGAACCATTCAAGCTCATGGCTGATTCGTGACCAGAATCCATCCGGATCAGTGATATACCCCTGGTACGCGTGCTCGGCATCCTTGCACCATGCCTCTTTCCTGTATTCAGGATCAGGCATGTACTTCTTTGTGCTCAATGTCACCTGCTTCTCGGACATGGTCCCTCCAAATTGACATGATTAATTGTGTAGAATGATAGATCCGGTTCTCCGGCATCATATAAAAACATGGTATTCTGGGATTTTAACCCTGGAATATGGGGGAGGGTATTCTGTTCTCTCCCTGTTTGGGCAGAAGTGATGGATTTCTGCTCTGTTTTAGTCGTATTGTCTCCAGGTGTGGGAACAGGAGACACACCGGAAGAACCGGACTTCACTTTCATCCGCGGACCGGAGCTGCCTGAGCCACCAGTACGCGACGTTATGGTCACACTCCGGGCACCGGATGGCACAGGTCGGGAGTGTCGGGATGGCATCATCTTCGTCAACGATCACGATCTCTTTCTCGACTCTGGTTTTTGTCACTTTGAGGGATTCGGAATCGGTGATATCTTCAGAATAGTCACATCTCCGGCAATGCATCTTTCCGGATCTGGCGATCATCAGGCTCTTACATTCTGGGCAGAAACGCATGACTATAGTATATGCACTGGATCTTTAAAGACTCCGCCATTCTGATATGCTAGTGACGTCTTCCTCATCCTTTTTCTGATCCCCCGTTCAATATATTGTAATGAACGAATACCTGGTTCTTCTCTCCTGTATCGGCTTTCTCCTTTTTCTTCTGCCACACAGGTATAACTGGTATGCAGGGATAGTCGGTTGGGCATCAATATCACTTCTCCTCCTTTTCGAATTGCCGGGTTTTCTTCAGATCAATAATTTCCTCTATCCGATCCTTGGAATCCTCTCGGTACCGTTTGTCTATCTTACGGCACGGCGGCTTCTGATGAAGGATCCTGTTGTTGGAAGCCTGACGAGGGCGGCTGCCTTCTCCTTTTTGATCTATGCTCCATTTGGCTTTTATGAGCCATTGAAGAACTGGCTGATCGGGGTCGTCGTCAACCAGACGGTATGGGTGCTGGAACTTCTCAGGTATCCGGTGACCCTCTATGAATGGAATACGATCATGGCAGGATCGATACCGGGTTTTGATATCGGGTTCCGTGTCGAGATCATCCTCGGGTGCACCGGAATCACCAGCATAGCGATCATGCTCGCGGTTGCAAATATGGTGCCGACGACAACCCGGCAGAAGATCCTCTCATTCCTCCTGATTGCACCGACAATTTACCTGTTGAATCTCTTCAGGAATGCCTATGTGATCATGGCATATACCGGCCAGTGGTACCCCTGGTTCCCTGATCTTGTTGGAAATGGTAATTACGGGTATGAAAGCTTCTTCTGGGCACACAATGTCTTCTGCGAGCTTCTTGCACTTGTTGTCCTGATAGCAATCGCCTATGGCCTCTTCCGTTTAATCCCCGATCTTGGGGTACTTGCAGAGAAGCTGGTCTCCCAGTATATCCGGGATATCAGGCAAGTCTTCCTGAAAGGTAGATGATCCGCTGGATTGCCGAGAGATTTGTGCAGATCGCGATGATGATCACCGAGACCCAGATGAATCCGGTGACGCCGCCGAGGATCAGCACAAGCAGGGTCTCGGGTCTTCCAAAGAACCCGACCCCTTCAAGCGGATCGTCAATTTTGCCGCAGACACGGTCTGAATAGCCAACCTCCGCATAAACAACCGGCTTGATGAAGGTGTTCATCATGGAGCCGATGATGGCGAGTGCGACAACCCCGAAATCCGCTATCGGGGGGAGCGTGGTGAAACCGGATATAATGGCAATTCCCGAGAGCCCGACACCAAGGAGTGCAAGCACATCGATGTATTTGTCAACAATCCAGTCGAGAACCGCGCCGAAATTACTGTCATGATTGGTTTTACGCGCGACACTCCCGTCAACGAGATCGAGGATTGCAGAGATGAAGAGGAGGAGGGATCCCAGAATGAACTGCTGATAAACAAAGGATAAAGCACACCCGATTCCGAAAATAAGCGAAAGTATGGTGATCTGGTTTGGGGAGAGACCCAGACGTACACAGAGGTTAGCGATCGGTTCCAGATACCGCATGCAGTGTGGACGTAATGTGGTAATGTTCATATTTCCCTCAACCAGCCTGTAATAAACCCTATATTCTTAAGGTATTCAAAGAGATATATCAATCGAGAGGATCAGTATGAGAGCGCATCCGAAAAAACCACAGGTCCTGATGATGTCCGAGATCACCGCAGATGGTAAGCTGACATTAAAGAAGGATGCATCGAGCAAGATCCTGATGAAATACATGGCAGAAGAGACCGAGACCCTTCTCCATACGACACGGGCAGAATGCGACGCGATTATGGTCGGATCCCGCACGATCCGGATCGACAACTCATTTCTGACGGTCAGGAAAGTCCCCGGCAAGAGCCCGATTCGCGTCATCCCAAACAGCAGGGGCGATCTGCCGCTCACTGCCAATATCTTCAAGCCTGATGCACAGACCGTCATTGCCGTCTCTGAAATTGCATCCAGCGAACGGATCGATGCGATCAGGGCAACCGGCGCTGAGGTGGTTGTCTGCGGAGAGACCGAAGTGGATCTCCCCCTCCTCCTTGAGACGCTCTATGAACAGTATGGTGTCCGGAAGATGATGGTCGAGGGTGGGCCAACCCTGAACTACCATATGCTGCACAACTGCCTTGTCGATGAGATACGGCTCATCCACCTGCCCTTCATTGTCGGGGGAGATGATACGCCCTCACTTGTCGGTGGGATGCATATAGAGACCGAAGACGAGATGATCCGGCTTGAACTCCGCACCCATTATCTCTGCGGCACCAACCTCGTCACCGAATATGATGTACTCTATCCCGTTAAATCATGAATTACATTGAACGTCAGATAAAACAGCAACAGAGGATCAGGCAGCTTAAAAAAGGAGGCCTTATTCTTCTCTTCCTTGTTCTTGGTATCTTTGCCATTGTCGGTATCTTCAGCCTCATCGATCCCATGGGCGGAACCGATGTCCCGGTGATCAGGATTGAAGGGACGATGATCACCGGAGAAGCACGGTCCGGCGGCTATACCGGAAGCGAATATATCGGCAGCCAGATTCGAAAGGCAGCAGACGATCCCCTGACACGGGCGATCGTGCTCAGGATCGATTCCGGCGGCGGCACCCCGGCAGCAGCCCAGGAGATCATCCGTGATATCATCTATGCAAAGCAGAAGAAGCCGGTTGTCGTCTCGATGGGCGATATTGCAACCTCTGGTGCATACTATGTTGCCGCATATGCTGACCGGATCTATTCGAGCCATGATACCATGACCGGGGGTATCGGGGTGATGTGGATCTTCTATGATACAAGCGATCAGCTCAGGAAAGAGGGGCTTGAGATCGATATTGTAAAATCAGGTGAGATGAAGGATATGACCCATTCATATCGCGGGCTCACTTCAGATGAGGAGGAGGTCGCCCAGGATCTCGTTGATGCGAGTTTCAACCGGCTCTTTGCGGATATCAGCAGCCAGCGAAATATCACCCGTGAATCAATCGAAGATGCACGAATGATCCGTGGCGAACAGGCTCTTGAGATCGGGCTCGTTGATGAGATCGGCAACCTCCAGGATGCAATCGCCGGGGCCCGGGAGATCGCCCGTTCCCGCTGATTTTTTCCGTGAATCACCCGCGCAGAGGGGTTCAGACGAGTGATATTGGATCGCTCTTCATGAACTCCCGGCAGACTGACGTTGCATAGTGGCCGGGGGGGAGTGTGAAGGTAAGCCGGGCAGTATCACTTTCTGTTTCTGCGTGTATCTCTGTTCTCAGCACGATCGGCCTGATCGATCCGTCAAATGCGCATTCCAGGTAGCCTGCCGCCTCCCTGAATGCACCTGATCCGATCCCGGCCTCTTCCGAGAGCCTGAGCATATACTCCTCCATCGTGCCCGGGTTTGAGATTGATGATCCGCCCGGCATGAATGCCGCGATCATCGCCCTCCCCCGTTTGATATGCTGCCGTGCAGTCGGGAGGTTCTTCTCTGTTGCCCGGTCAGATCTCCCGTTTAAGTAGACAAGGGTGTCTCCCGCTTCGGGCTCATGCAGGGGGAGGCCGCGGTCAAAGCGATCCGAGATGGCGGCATTGAAGAGGTAGGATTGCCATGCCGAGACGAACATGGTGAGGAGTTTTGGGGGGAGGGCTTTGAGAGCTCCCTTGTGATCGCCTTCGTGTTTTGAGAGATAATCGAGCATCGCCCGTTCGAACCCAAGCCTGACCGGAAGTGCATATAATGCCTCCTTTGCATCGCCCGTCTCCCTGAATGCCGCCCGTGCCGTTTTTACCTCCTCGTCTTCATTTGGGAAGGGATCGCCGATGTAGATATCAACCGCCTCCCGGTATTCGCCACGAAGGATCGCCGATCCGACCCGGTGGGTGACCGGTTTCTGGGCACCGAACCGCTGAAGCCCGAAGTAGTTTGGGATGCCCGCCTGTACGGTTTCTGTTATGCCGGGAAGATTGGTGAGCTTCTCCTGTTCACAGTTTCTGATCAGAAGAGAAAACCGGTTCCCTTCAAGATCGCCAAGCGAGAGGCTGAACTGGTGTTGGCCTACCGGTTCCACCTTCATATCCCTGAATGAAAGCTGATGAATCTGTTCTGGCTCAACCTTGTAGAGCGAGATGTAGTGGGTGGCAACGGCGTTTCTGTCTTTTGTGCCAGCCCAGCCGATCCGTTTCCTGCTGATCCCAAGCCGTTTTGCGATCTCATGGATTGCGTGCTGGTGCTCCCATGAGCGGCGGGTAACGGTGCAGATCAGGTAGGGCCCGCTCCCGGTGAATGGCTTTGGAATCTCTTCGACAACAAAGTCTTCAGGGGTGGTTCTCAGTTTTCCGCCGATACCGGGATGGTCGTCCCCGTAATAGCGCATCTGAAGCTCGTGTTCCAGGGGATAGGGACTCTGCATCATAGCAGCTTCAGATCTGAGGTGATCCGGTCGATGAGTTCGGATTTTGCGGGTCCAAGGCCAAGAGCAGTGACGGTTCCCGGCGGGATCTCGGTGAGCCCTGCATCCTGGATGATGCATGCCGGGATGCCGTTTGCTTCTGCAATCACCTTCAGTTCATAGAGCGCCCGCTCCCCGCTCACCTTCAGGGCGACCTTCTTCTGCCCCTCATCCATCCAGGCACGTTTTGAGGCGGCACTGGCCTTCTCATAGGCGCCGACGGCTGCATGGGCAAGCTGTGCGCATTTCTTCCCGCAGCTCATCTTCACGTCGTCCCTGACGATCAGGCATTGTTTCCATGCAAATTCGGGGCTCTCTCTCATCGTGGTTACCAATTGGGCGGGATGGAAGAAATATATGCCCCAAGTACCCGGAGTGCTATAGAAATGTGGGGAATTATGGGAGATTAAAATAAAATATATTTATTAATATTATATCATTTTCGCTCAGGAAAAGGCATAAGGTGTATATGATTAGAGTGTGTAAAGAAAAGAAGCGAAATGGCGCCTCAAGAAAAACCCAAGACATGGATTATTATCCGTGACGGAGCGACAGTAAAGGATAATGCTATAGAAGCCCTGGCTTTTGCCGAGGCAGTCTCCAATATGCAGCGTGCTGTTGATAATATTGGTATTTCAAAATTCGGAAAGGCCTATAAAAAAGAAGATTTCCGGCTTTATCTTAAGGAGATCAGGGAAGGCAGTATCATTGTACCTTTATTCCCGGTAACATACGGAACCGGCCTTGACGGCGAGAACACTTTTACCGATATTACCGGGTGCTTTGAGCGGCTTATGGATATTCTGAATACCAATCCGGATGCGTTTCCAACACACCTTGACAAGGAGATCGAAGATCCATCTGCACGAATTGGTCTTCTTAAAAGCCTCCTTTCTTTCGCCTCGTCCGGATCCACCATAGAAATAAAAACCTCCATTGAACAACCGGATCATGGAAGCTTCATTCCAAAACATCAGAAGGAATACCTTGAAGAACTCGTCTTCAAATACGGAGGTACAGGTATTGTCACTATACAGGGAGTTATCGTAGGTATCCGTGGCGATAATCTCTCGTACTTTATCGTAAATACTACCGTCGGACGGAACATCAACTGCTATTTCAAACCTGAAATAGAAGATCAGGTGAAAAACCTCTATAAAAAATGGGTTCGTGTGACCGGAAATATGATACAGACACAAAAAAACTATAAAATTGACTCAGTAGAGAATCTGGAGCAGGTGAAGTTTGAAACTCTTCATAAAATTGGTCAATACATCCTGTTGAAACCAATTACCTTCACTGTCTCCTATGACAATAATGACAAACAATGGTGTCTGTTCAACAATGATCTTGCTCTCTATGGGTGTGGAGATAATTACAAAAAAGCAATTCAGTCTCTTGAAGAGGAGATAGAGGGACATATTCTCAGCTTCAGTGAATATCCTGATGATATGCACTCTGAAAGTTCACTCCAATTAAAGCAGGGACTCCTCCAATATCTTGATTTCAATGAGGTAAAAGGCCTTATTGATACAAGATATGGAGGGGCATAGAGATGCCCATAAAAAAACGTGACTTTGAACGGGCTGCCAAAAATAAAGGTTTTCTCCAAATCAGAAGAGGAGATCATATCTTTTATCGCTTCAAGGATCACGAGGGAAAGATTGTTGACAGCATCCATACAAAAGTGAGCCATGGAGGTAATGGGGATATTTCAGAGAGCCTCCTCTCGAAAATGTACAAGCAGATGATGTTCACGACAAAAGCCGATCTTCAGAACTATATTGCATGTACTGTGACTGAAGATGAATACCGTGAAATGCTTCGTTCAAAAGGCTATATTGTTTGAGGCGAGGCTGTTGCACGGACAAAAGCCACTCTTTTGATGGGATGGATATGTTTATTGCTCTTACCTGAGAGGTTCTCCCATGACAGAACTGGAGATTGGGATGAAGGCACCGGATTTCTGCCTCCCAGATATCGATGAGCATATGGTATGCCTTGCAGAGGAGCGGGGCGTCTTTGTGATCATCTACTTTTATCCAAAAGACAACTCCTCAGGCTGCACCCTTGAAGCCCGTTCCTTCTCTGATACGATGGAGGAGTTTGCCCGTGATAATACGCCTGTCTTTGGAATCAGCCCGGATTCGATCGCAACCCACCGGCGTTTCGCCGAGAAGCAAAAGCTCACCGTCTCCCTCCTCTCAGATCCCGAACACCTGGTGATCGAGGCGTATGGCGCCTGGAAACAGAAGAAGATGTACGGCAGGGAGTATATGGGGGTTGAACGGAGCACCTACATCATCGATCCTGATGGAAATATCGCCCACATCTGGCGGAAGGTGAAGGTGAAGGGGCATGTTGAAGAGGTGCTCGCGAAGCTTGAGGAGCTGAGAGCAGAGAAGCGTTAGGGGCAGGCGAGCTCGCATGCCCGGCAGTGGTCGATTATCTCTCTGGCTCTCTTTTTATCTGCATTCATCCTCTGCATGCACCGCTCCCGGCTGTATGTTCCGGTTTCAAACGCCCCCATCGGGCAGGTGCTGATACAGTACCCGGGGCATTCAGGGCAGGGGTTTGTGAGATCGACTGGTGCCGGCGGATTGGATTCGATATCCGCCCAGACTGCCCGGAACCTGATCCTCGGCCCAAATCCCGGCACCAGCACAAGGTTGTTTCTCCCCATAATGCCGATTCCTGCGATTACTGCGGCATCCTTGAGATAGATCCCGCCGTCATCGAGCTGGTAGGGGATCAATTCCGCAGTGATCCCGTGTGTTTCATTCAGCCACCCGGCAATCGATCTCCCGATTGCTCCAAGCTGTCGATCCCCCGGTGTGCCACGCCCCTCCTCCCAGTGATCCATCTCCGGCGTGGCGGGATCATGGAAGAGCCCGAGGATGATGTAGGTGCCATCGTCTCTCACTGATCCCTGGTTGCCGTCTGCCTCGGCTGATGGACAGTTTTTGAGCATGGCTGCCGGGATTGTGCCTGCCACGTCCGCCCCGAGCCTGAGGGCATGCCGGACCGCTTCCCTGAGAATCTCACTGTCACTCTTCATCTGCAAAGGATGGAACCGGTGAGTGAAAAAAGATCCGGTCTCTCAGTCCCGCCTCCCCTGTGGTGGCGTATCTTCTCCTGCCCGGTGAAAAGAGCAATAACATTACGGGGAGAAGTATTCAGGTGATGACCCCTCCTCCCCCCCGCCATCCCGTGCCTGTATTTGATCTCTTCAATGTCCTCTTCGAACAGATCTATGACCCGGCAATGACCGTCGTCCTCACCTTTGACGCACAAGTCGATGAAGACATACTGAAGACTGCGACAATGAGGCTGATCGGATCAAATCCCTATATCAGATCGAGATTTGCGGTTCTGGATGGACAGCCGGTCTGGGAAGAGATCAGGGAAGAGGAGTGGGAACGGGCGTTTCTTCTTCATTCCGGCGGGTCTGACGCCCCTCCGCCTGCCGTTCTTCCCCGGCCTCCTGACGTCCGTGCAGGCCCGCAGATCCGGGTGACGGTGTACCGGGGAACGGGCGGCGATACCATCTGTGTTACCTGCCATCATGGGTTCTGCGATGCGCAGGGTATCCTCACGATGGCAGAGGATCTCTGTTCGGCATACCGGGAGATTATGCAGGATCCCGGATTTTGCCCCCCCTCCACCGGCTGCTATGACCGGACCACAGATCGCGTCCTCTCCCTCTTTACCAAAGAGGAGTGCAGGCTGGCGATTGCAGAAGAGGAGCCGTTCATCGACCGCTGGCATTTCCCGGCCGAATGGGTCGGAAGGGGGACGCAAAGGGCTGCATACCGGACACTCCCGGCGGATCGCCTTCCCCGGATCAAGGCGATTGCAAAGGAGTATGGAGCCACCGTCAATGATGTCCTGATTGCTGGTTTCTTTCTGGCGTTTTTAGCAATCAGGGATGATCCCGCAGATCGCGGCGCTCCCCGCGGTATCCTGACATCCGCAGATATGCGGCGGCTTCTGCCGGGTAAGGAACGCCTCCCACCGATGAACCTCTCGGTTGCCTTTGAGCTGACACTTGATGTTGAATCCGGGGCAGGGATTATGGATATTCTCCCCGAAGTGACGGCGTTCATGAAAACCCGGAAGGATGGCAGGATCGGGCCGGGCTGCATTCATTTCTATGACAAGATCTATGCCGGCGGGATGGATGCGGTGGAGGCGTTCTTTGACGGGATGCTCACACGGTATAGAACAGATGGCGAGAAGAACCCGGTCTTTGCAAACCTGGGAATCATCAGCCCGGAGGCTTATCTCCCTATGCCCGGAAAGGACGGAGAACTCCTCTCCCTTGAACAGTTCCATTTCATCCCCTGCATCTGCTGGCCAAATGGGTTTCTGGTCACCGCCTATACCTTCAGGGGAGAACTTACCCTGATGACGGCATATGAGGAGGGACCGTACTCAATGGAGACGGTGGAGCGGTTTTTCGAATATATGGATGGGTATCTGGCGTCATTTTGGTCAAGGGGATGAATGCAGATGATTGCGGCTTGAACCGTACATCGATCGTGCCTTGACCCTCTGCTCTCCGGTATATGTCTCTTTCCGGAGATGCCGGAATGGTGTTGTGGAGTAGCCAGAGGAGATTTAGGTATTTTACAGCTTTTTCCCGACGATCACCGCGAACCCCCGTGACCTTTGTGAGATTGAAACCTCTGAAAAACCCGCATCTCTATAGATGGCGGTGACCTCATCAACTGAATAATAGGTGACATACCGGAGAAAACGCCCTTTTACATCTTCATTCTGGTATTTGCGTGCGATTGCCCCATCCCGCTCGATGAAGCCAAGCACGAGTGTTCCGTTCGTTTTCAGGAGACGGTATGCCTCCTGAAAGACAGGGAATGGATCATTCAGAAAACAGATGACAGTCATCATCAGGATGGCATCACAGGTAGTATTGCGGAACGGGGTGTGCTCTCCAACGCCGATCACAGTTTCTACCCCCCGTGCCCGTGCTTGTGCTGCCAGTGCGGGTGATGGGTCGATACCCAGAGATATGCCTAAGGGGGCTGCAAAACGCCCGGAACCAACGCCTATCTCCAGCCCCAGCCCCTCTGTTGGCATCGCATCCCGGAGCATCGAGAGCTGGGCGGAATAGATATGGGGATGATCATCGAACCAGCGGTCATAATCACCTGCATGGTCTTCAAAGACCTGTCGCAATGGGTTCATTTATCGTCCTGTGGTCACATGATATCGTATGGCTGCTCGTAAATGCCTTTCTCTCAGGGAGGCTGCGGATATTCTGGGTACTGGTGATGCGGCAAGCATCAGCCAGATTCGCACCTGCTATCATGCCCTTGCACGGGAGTGGCATCCGGATGTCTCCGGCTATGAATCCGAAGAGACGCACAATGGCATGATCCGCCTGAATGAGGCATATGAGGTACTGATTGAGTACTGTATGGGGTATGAGATTCCGTTTTCTGATGAAGAACAGGCACGTGGGGCAGATAAAGGATATGATAGCGGCTGGATGGAGCAGTATGGGTGCGATCCGATCTGGGGGCACGGGGATTCCCGTTATAATCCACGTTAACCAAAAAGATCTTTTTTGCATAGTATTGACTCTTCTCTCTTTTTTCAGGTTTTTTTGTTCTTTTGGGGCAAAAATGTTGCCCATTCTGCTCAGTGTTCATAGAACTATAATGGTTCTTATCGATCGTTGTTCAATAAGTTAATTAAACTACCTTTACATCAGAAACAAATGGGTATATTTAATTTACATAATCGTCAATCTCCTGATATGAAAGAGATGAAGAGTATTTTCATCGCTCTGGCTCTTGTTGTGGCTGCAGTATTCCTCTGCGGCTGCGTGGGCCAGGATGAACCTGCACCGACAGTAACCACTCCGGAAATCTCCGGCATTGTAACGGTCTTCCATGCCGGAAGCCTCACGGTTCCTTTTGAGGAGCTGGCGGCTGCATTTGAAGCAAAATATCCCGGTACTACTGTACAGCTCGTTCCTGCCGGCTCAACGAAACTTGCCAAGGATATTTCCGACCTCGATAAGAGCGCCGATGTCTTTGCATCAGCTGACTACACGCTCATCCCGGGACTGCTGGTTCCATCGCATGCCGACTGGTATGTTACATTTGCCAAAAACCGGATGGTGCTCTGCTATACAGATGACAGCCTGTATGTGGATGAGATCAATGCCGACAACTGGTATACAATCCTCGAAAAACCCGATGTGGCATGGGCCTTCTCTGATCCCAATCTCGACCCCTGCGGGTACCGCTCTCTGATGACAATACAGCTCGCAGAAGCACACTATGGCGATGATACCATCTTTGACCGGCTCGTTGGAGCAAACTCTGCAATCACAGTGACTGAAGAGAATGGCATCTTTACTGTCCACGCAAAATCACCTGAGCCAAAAGGCAACATCCAGATCCGTCCGAAATCTGTTGAACTTGTCCAGATGCTCCAGAGCGGCGGCCTCGACTATGCATGGGAGTACCAGTCGGTTGCTGTGCAGCACGATCTCAAATTCATCGTACTTCCTGAGGCAATCGACCTCTCATCCATCCAGTACGAGTCTGCCTATGCCACTGTTCTTATTGAAACTGAAGGCGGCATGATGAAGGGACTGCCAATTGTCTACGGTGCAACTGTCCCGAAGAATGCAGAGAATCCTGATGCAGGTCTTGCATTTGTCGAGATGTTAATCGGTCCCACCGGGCAGGCTATTATGGATGGCCAGGGCCAGCCCCCGGTTGTCCCCGCAGGCGGATTTGGCTCTGTACCTTCAGTATTGAAGGCACTCACCGCCTGACACCCTTAACTTTTTTTCTGCCCGATACCTATGGCTCAAATCCCAGTTCTCCGTGATCGCTGCCTCATCTCCTTCTCCCTCCTCGGCGGTCTCATTCTTTCGCTCACATTACTTGCCCTCCTGAATATGACGGTTCGGGAACTCTCAGATATTCCCCACCTGCTGCAGGTGGCAGCCGACTCAAAAGTGATTGACTCGATCATACTCACCATGGCAGCCGGTGCAAACGCCATTGTAATTCTTGTGTTCCTCGGCATCCCGCTTGCCTATGTGCTTGCCAGGACAGATTTCCGGGGAAAGAGATTTGTCGAGACGATTGTTGATATCCCTCTGATGCTTCCCCACACGGTTGCAGGAATTCTTGTGTATATCCTCTTTATGAAACGGGGATTGATCGGGGGGCCTCTCTATGATATCGGGTTTTCATTCGAAGATGCCTATCCCGGGATTGTTGTTGCGATGCTCTTTGTCTCTTCCCCGTATTTCATCAATTCGGCACGGGAAGGTTTTGAGAAAGTCCCGGTGCATCTTGAGAATGTCGCGAGAACTCTTGGCGCATCCCGGTTTTTGGCATTCCTGCATGTTGTCCTGCCGCTCTCTGCACGATACATCTATAATGGGGCAATATTTTCATGGGGGCGGGCGATTGGGGAATTTGCAGCCATCATCATGATCGCCTATTATCCGATGGTGATCTCAACATTGCTCTATTACCGCTTCACAACCGGGGGTCTCAAGGAGAGCAGCACCATTGCGTTTATTATGATATTCGCGTGTTTTGCAGTCTTTTTGGCACTCCGGTACCTGTCACGCTTTATCGGGAGGCACGATGATCGAGTTTAGGCATTTATCTCTTGCACTTGGAGATTTTGCACTCCGTGATGTGAGTATCAAAATCAACAGGGGAGATTATTATTTTATCATCGGTCCATCCGGTGCCGGAAAGACCGTTATCCTTGAGGCGATTGCGGGGCTTCATCTCCCTGATAAAGGAGAGGTGCTCATAAATGGCTCCAATACAACGTTGATACCCCCGGAGAAACGCCGGATTTCTCTTGTATACCAGGATTACTCGCTCTTCCCTCATATGGTGGTTGAGAAGAATATCGGGTTTGGGATGAAGATGCAGAAACGTCCCCGTGATGAGATTGATCGCCGGGTGGATGAGCTTCTCATGCAGTTTGGGATCTCTCATCTGAGAAACCGGTATCCGGGAACCCTGAGTGGAGGAGAGCAGCAACGTGTGGCGATTGCACGTGCTCTTGCCTCTGATCCGGAAATTCTCCTCCTTGACGAACCGTTCGCCGCACTTGATCCAATCACCCGTGAACAGATTATTGCAGATCTTCTCAGGATCCACCGGGAAGAGCATCTCACGATTGTCCAGGTGACACACGCACGGGAAGAGATCCTTCGTATGGCAACCCGTTGTGCGGTGATCATCGATGGTGTCCGGATGCAGGAGGGACCGGTTGATTCCGTATTTGAAACCCCGAAGAGTTCTGCTGTTGCCCGTTTTATTGGTATGGAGAATATTCTCTCTGGTGTTGTGGGAGCCGGAACCTCGAGTCTTGCCTCAATAGAGGTTGCAGGAGTGAGTGTTCTTGCCGTTTCAAATATCTCTCCCGGCAGCTCTGTCGATATTGCCTTCCGGGCAGCCGATGTAACGCTCCATGTTGGTGATGGCCATGCAGGTTCGGCGCAAAACCGTTTCAAAGCAACGATCACTGCCGTGATCCCTCTTGGCGGCCCCCTTACCCAGGTACATCTCAATGCCGGTTTTCCGATCATTGCCCTCGTCACGAGCCGCTCCGTAGAAGATCTTGATCTCTCCCCCGGTATGGATGTGGTTGCCGCCATCAAGGCGAGTGCAGTCCGGGTGATTGAGAGAGTATTGAGCAGATAGTTCTGGCTGAATGCCTGATGCCAGACCCCTGCAAGAGCGCCGATCTCTCCCCTCTCTCTTTCTGGAATAGTCACAAAAGGCGATCCTTTTCCCGCTATACAGTGAACCATATCCCATGGATGGCGGGATAGATCTGATTACACGGCATGTACAGGCATTTCTTCAGGAGTCCGGCTCCCACGGGTTCGATCACACTGCCCGTGTCACCCGCCTCTGCCGGACTATCGGCATCCGGGAGGGTGCGGATATGGCAGTCCTGATCCCGGCCGCCCTCTTCCACGATATCGCCCGCCCCCTTGAGGAGGAGACCGGTATCCCCCATGAAGAGCAGGGTGCGGATATGGCAGAAGAGTATCTCCGGTCTGTCGGGTATCCCGGCGATATGATCCATTCAATCTGCCACGCAATCCGTGCCCACCGGTTTAGCTCGGGGATTGCGCCTTTTACACTGGAGGCGGAGATCCTCTCGGATGCCGACAAGCTGGATGCGATGGGTGCAACCGGCATCGCCCGGACCTTCATGCAGGCAGGGGAGGAGGGCAGTGGCATTCCCGGTGCTGTCGCTCATTTCCATCTGAAGCTGCTGAAGCTGAAGGACCGGATGTATACGGAGACTGCCCGTGAGATAGCCGAAGAGAGGCATGCGTTCCTTGTCGCATTTCTTCGGGAGCTTGAGCGTGAGGAATCCGGGGATTAGAGGGCGTGAATGGCGATTCCTGATTCAGGCTGTGAAGAGCTTTAGTTATATATATTTATATAACACAACAATCAGTATGTCAGTTGCCAGTACTTCGGCACACTCTCCTACACTTGATTCAATCCGGATGATCGAGGAGTTTGTTCAGGATCATAGCGGTGAATTCCGGCGGCGGGCTCTCTGGTCATCCCTCCCACGAAAAATGATGTACCAGACCTTTAAAACCGCTATCGAGTACCTGATTGAATCAAACAAGATCACCCTTGATGCCAATGGAAAAGTCTGCTGGATATTCAACCCTGAACTCGTCCGGTATTATATGGCTCGTGAAGACCTGCGGATTCCTTTAAAAAAGGAGAATTAGTTCTTCACCACAAGATCTATTTTGAAGCTTCCCATTGCGATTAACTCCATATCCTCCATGGATACGTCGCTTATAATCGCCGGATACTGCCTGACAAGCCTGAAGATCGCAGCATCGTCCGGATAATCGGGCTCGACGTTTGCATCGACGTTCTTCTGGATGACCATCCTTGTCGGGTCGATGTTGGTTCCATAGTATTGCCTGAAGGCTATCCGGTCATCTTCAGGGATATCGAACCAGTCGGCACCCTCGGCGACAGTCGGATCAACCGGCACCCACCCATATCCCGGGAGATAGTACTCTGCCCAGAAGTGGGGGCTTGGCGCATCCTGAAGGATCATCTGGTACCCGCCTGTGGCACGTGCAGGAATGCCGAGCGAGCGGCAGAATGCAGAGAAGAGCATGCTCTGGGTGCCGCAGTCGCCATGGCCTGTGGTGAACATATGGGTCGATTCAGCCACCTTCGGGGTCTTCGCATCAAGTGAGAGATGCGGGACATGGCTGTAGGGGTATGTGGTGATGATATGGTTGTATATCATCTGCGCCTGCTTGTGCGGGTTTGTTTCGCTTCCGACTATTTCACGTGCTTTATTCCGGATCGCGTCGTTTATCTCGATGTTCCGCTCAGTTCTTGTGTAGATGATATATTCGGGATCGGCTCTGTCATATTCACCGACTTTTTCGGGGTCGATCACAAAGATCCCTTCATAGGAGCTGAATTTGATGTCGGCTGTTATGACCAGATCGCCTTGTATTGCCCCGACTGGGATCTCGTAGTAGATGATCCCGATCTCGTGATTGACATCCGGCCCATTTACGATATACTCAGGGTATGCCATGTTCGTGACCGAGACATCACGCTGGATATCGGTTGCAATTGGGTGCGGATACCAGATCTTCATGGTGCCTCCTGCCGGGAGATCCGCTTCTGCGATCGTTAGGTGCATCGTCCCTTCATAGTGGATCGGGTTCCTGTAAGGGAGTTCCTCTGCCTTCAGGTTGCCTGAACGGACATCATCTGCCAGTGCGTACCGGGACATGAATGCAAAGGTGAATGGCAGCTGTTGTTTCTGAAGGAGTTCAGGATGGGCATAGAGGTAGTTCTTTGCGGTATCAGAGAAGTAGAGGGTCTTGCCGTCAGAGACAAGTGTCTGGGCTTTGTCTGCGAGCCAGCTGTTGATCTCTTCTTCGGTGATGCCGGAAACCGCCTCTTTCAGGGCATCCCGTGCGGCGGCTTCATCCAGTGAAAACTCGCCATATGTTCGGATCGCCGTAAACATCGCATTCCGTGATGCAATTCCGGCATCAGGGAACCCATTGGCGAAATACCAGGCCGCCGATCCCTCAAATGCGGCCTCTGCGGCCCGGTAGTTGCCGGCTTCATATTCGGCAAGCCCTTTGTTATATTCCATCTCGCCGATGCTTGATTCCTGGTACACCGGCTGATCAGAGACACAGCCCGCAAAAGCGAGCAGAGCAATCATCAGGATGATGAGTGCGGGAAGGTGTATTCCAATTCGCATATGGGTAAAAGTCATGTATGTATATATAAAGGCTTTGGGATGGGGAGATGCCGGTTTTAGCGCTCTCGATAGAGAATAGCTGGCGGGTAGCCTGTGATGGATCCCCTGATATCCGGATCTATCTGATCCGGCACCCGCCTTCCGGCACGAGTATCCTGAACCGGGCCCCTTCCCCGACAATTCCATCCTCGGTTATGGTAATCGCGGTGATATCGAGGATTTCTCTGACAAGGAATAATCCAAAACCGGTGTTTTTGCCATATCCGCGTTCGAAGATTATCTCCTTCTCATGATCCGGGATGCCGGGGCCGTCATCTTCCCAGGTGATCAGCAGGCCCCCTTCTGTCTCTTCACATGAAATCTGCACACCGGTTGCCCCTTCTGCATGGCGGAGGGTGTTCTCATAGAGGTTGAAGAACGCCCTCTCGATCATCGGGTCTGCATAGATCGAGACGTGAGCACAATCACAGGCGATCGGGAGTTTTGTGTCATCGATTGATTCTATCAGGCTGCTGATGGTCTTCCATGAGGGGGTTTGTATCCCGAGCTGCTCATACTCGCGTGTGAACTCGATCTGTCTTTGAATTTCATCAGTTGCTGTTTGTGCCTGTTTCAGGTACTCTGTCAGCATCTCCCCGCCCTGTTCCTCCTCTGCCAGCCCGAGGTATCCCTTCACAATCATCACCTTGTTCAGGATATCATGGCGGGTGATGGAGGAGAGGAGCTGGAGTTTTGCATTTGTGAGCTGAAGTGCATCTTCTGCCTTTTTCCGATCAGTTATATTATGGCCGATACCCAGAATTGAAACCGGCTCACCCTCTTTATTCCTCAGGAACCGGACAGAGTTCTCAACCTTGATGATAGATCCATTCCCGCAGTATTCTTCGCTCTCAAACGTGATGGTTCTGCCCGGATCGGCAGTACCCGTGGCTTCATTCTCCATCTCGTGAGTAAAGAGTGCCATGATCTCTTTTATGGAGGCGGGAGTATTCCTCTCTTCAATCGGCATCGCAAGCGCCTCATCAACGGTGAATCCTTTCAGCTTCGTAACCGAAGGACTGATATAGGTGAGATTGAGGTTCATATCGCTGATATAGATGGTATCTGCGGTATTTTCGGCGATAAGGCGGTATTTCTCCTCGCTTTGACGGATCACCTGCTGATCTTTCTCTATGAAATCGAGCATACCGTTTATCGAGGCTGCGAGCTCTGCCACCTCGTCATCACCGTCGATTCCAACTGATGCAGAGGTAGAAGAGCTGCCGGTGATATCCTGTACCTCCCGGTTCAGGCGGGTAATTCTTCTAAGGAAGAAGTGGTTGATGAGCAGATAGAAGAGCAATGCGGTGATGCCTGAGAAGATCAGAATCGCTATCACTCCCGACTCGTAGGCGAGAATCCCCCTCTGATAGATTGTTCGCTCCTGGGTTATCGAGAGCGAGACCACCGGCTCTCCGAAAATATCGGATACTATGGTTGATCCGGTGATGGTATCTCCCTCCTTTACGATGGAAAGAGATGGTTCGCCGGCTGGAAGGGGATCGTTCGGAATATCGGCGATTTGGATCGGATATCCGGTGAGAGCCGAGAGTTCTTCAATCCATCCTTCATCCATTGCACGTGCAAAGAGGAGGGTGCCCATGATCGGACCCTCTCCCCAGCTCATCCGGATCGGCCGTACTGCAACAAGCATCAGCCCGTCTTCGGTCTCAAAGATCCCGGAGAGCTCTTCGGCACCAGATCGGAGGAAGGAGTCGTGGAGTGTGTAGAGCTGCGGGGGAACCTCTCTCTCCTCACCCTCATCCGGGTCAAATCCACGCGCATATATGACCTTTTCATCCGGTCCGGTAAAGATCATTGCATTGAGGTTGAAATATTGAAATACCGATTCATCAAGGTTCTTCTGTTCATACTCAGGATCCATCCCCTGCACAAACAAGTACGTGTCATCCCAGTCTGACCAGTCCATCACACTTGTTGAGAGGAACTGTTGCTCCCTCTCAATTGACCTGATGGTCCTCTCCATTGTTGCTTCGAGGTGATCGTCTTCAAGATCGGCAAAATCATTGAGAATGAGCGTGTGGGTGGCAACACCAAGCCCCAAAACCAGAGCTGCGATTACGAGGACGATGATGACAATTATCTGGTTCCGAACATTCACCTACTCCACCCCCTGTCTGTTCTGCGTTTACAGTTTATTGGTCGCCGATGATCCGGTGCCTTGTACTATCTGCATATCATCGTCTTCCTGGAATAATTATCTGTCTACATGATTCCAGAGCATGGGATAGTGCACCCGGTGATGCATCTGTTGGGTCATCTCTCATAATCGTGAGTGTCTTTGTTAGGATCTTATTGTCTGAATCCAGGAATCAATACAATTCCCTGAACAATTCGAAACCACTTTACCTCTGTGGATGAAGAGCATGTACCAGGTACTATGGACACGAAACATACACGCACCAGGGATCGGGAGATCGTCAACAGGTGGGCGGTGGCGGAGATTAATACTCCGATTTCCGATCTACTCTCCGGGAAGGGGCTGCTGCTGCCGGATGCCGACAGCTGCATCGGCTATTTCTATGTGGATCATGAAGAAGGCATTCTCTTCCGTATCCATTCATTGTGCCGGCGCCGTCCCGATACGCTGCCGGAGATCATTCACCATTTTAAAGATCATGGCGAGGGCCTGATCATCATCTCTGATGACGTGGGGTCATATACACTGCTCTCAGGTGAAGATCTGCAGAATCTCCCGATTGTTGAAGAACAGAGATGGATGCTCTATTACGAACCGGAGATGCTGCACACATTGAGAAAGAGAGTGGATATCGACAGGTTCAGGGCCCCTGTGTATTTTGATGATGTATCGGTTTTGCTTTTCACCACCGACAAGGTCATCCAACCCGAACTGGTCTGGGTTCGCCTGAATAGCCAGTCAGAGGATGGCATGTCGTTTCAGGGAACGCTCTTAAATGAGCCGTATTCGGATTATAGCGTGCATGAAGGGGGCATGCTTACGGTCCGCTTAGATGAACAGGAGGGAGAGTGGGTCCTGGTGGCAGAAATCGACTTTGAGTAGCGGTCTTTTCCCCCCATCCTCTCTCTTTTACGGGTTACTCTACTCCTGCCGGCTGATTGTGATGATGCTCCCTACAACAGATTCGGGGTCTTCATCGGAACACGGTATTGTGTTATCGGCATACTGCTCATAGAGCGGCACCCGGCTGTCATACATCCCGCGGAGAGTCTGGTTCGGCATGAGGACAATTCCCCGTGTGGTGATGTTTCTGATCCTTTTTTCCATCTCTGAAAAGGAGATCTTCAGGTAAACGACCCATCCAAGTGATTTCAGGTGCTCCATCGCCGCCCTGCTCCAGACGACGCTCCCGCCGGTTGCGATCACGGAATTTCGGGGGTGAAGGGAGAGGATCGCCTCCTCCTCGATCTGCCGGAATGCATCGGGGCCGTCTTCATCAAGGATCTCCTGGAGCCTTCTTTCGGTCTGCTGCTGAATCAGGATGTCTGTGTCGATGAACTGCATGCCGAGCGTCTTTGCCAGGATGACGCCGACGGTGCTCTTCCCGGCACCCGGCATGCCGATGAGGATGATGTTTTTGTGGGGGTGGATCATCGCGTATACTCCTCTTTCTTCTTCTCGTCTCTGATATGATAACTGATCGGATGGGGGGGCAGGGGATAGGATTGCGTGGAGGATTTTACTGCTGTAATCCGGGCATGCATCCGGGCAGGGTGGATGCCTGGGTGTCTTTGATGGAGATCGTTCAAACCAGAGTTCTTCATAGGTTAAGTTAGGAAAATGTGTACATCTCCCACATAATTGGTTGCAAAAATGTGTACCGGGTACACGAAATGGCAACTTAACAAGTACACAGGTCATTTCATTGATCTGGTGAATTTGTCAGGTTTCCCTAATCATGTCCTCATAAGAAGCCAACTATCCGGAAATTCCGGATTGTTGCCTCGCCTTTTCACGACCACCTCTGCCACAGGACTCCTGCTATTCATCCTTACAGGCTCACGCTAAACTCCCAGAGACCAATCTGCTCCCGGAACTGCGTAAAGGTTGCATGAAAGATGTTGGCGTCAGAGGGGATGGGATCGGTTCGCCAGAAGATGAGGGTGCCATCCCCCTCCCCCCGGTAGCCAAATGATCCCGTTGTCCGGAGGGGAGTGCTGTTATCCACCCGGAACACGGCAACCGGATCGGGCGATCTGGGCGGGCTGGTTCCGCCGGGGGGCGGATCGATGGTGGGCGAGGCGACAAGATCGACCAGGAAGACCGCCTCGCACCCATCCGGGTTGCATTCGAGCGATACAAAGGTGACGGTGCGGTTGTCTGCCGAGAGTGTCTGGCCGATCTCAAATCTCTTCTCCATCGGGTTTGCCGGAGGCAGGTACTCGTAGGGAGGGTTTGTATCCGGATCATAAGGGGCAGGATGAACAGACTCTGCAATGCTGATCATCTCTTCTGCCGTGAGGGTTCCCGTCAGCCGGAACGTAAGGTTATCCCGGCTCCAGAAGAGCTCGGTCATCTTCCCTACAACCAGGGTGGCCGGTTCGCCAGCGATTGTTGTATCTGCCGGAGCCATGGAAGCCACGGCGCTTCCAATCGGAAATGTTCCCTTATCAAGGGGCTGCTGGTACAGCGTGATCCTCTCGCTGCCCCGCTGGTACCCTACGCTGCGCCAGCCCGTATCTGATGCAGGCGCCCAGGAACCGTCAGTAAAGAGATACCCCTCCGGGAGATAGCCTGGGAGGGCAAGGCAGATCTCCGGATCGAGTGCTCTCTGCATGGAATACAGGGAGGTGAAATAGAGTGGTGTGATCTGGCCTTTTGGCACGGTGCTAATATCCGGATCGCCGTTTTCATCTGCAGGCACAGTGCACCCCGCTGACAGCAGGCAGGCGGCGGTGAGGAGGAGGGTGAGGGGGAGGGTGAGGATCGGAGTGAATTTTTTTCGGGTCATGTGGTTTTTCTCGGGTTTTTGTTGGGTTTTTGGCTATGTTTTGTGGGTTTTTGTTTTGCTTTTTTTCGTGAGTGGTATCAGATATCAGGGGATTGGTGAAAAGATACGATAGTTCTTTTGGGTGAATGGGGTTTGATGGAAATTGTCTGGAAAAAAGGGGTGAGGGGGGGCTGGAACTGCCGGACAACAGGTACTATCGTGTAATTATTGTTACTCAGCAGGTTATAGAAAAAGAGGTTCCACTCTCAGTTCCGGAAAGAACCTCGTCCTTTCATTCTTTCCGTTTCTGCCTCTTCTGTTTGTTTCATGGGTATATAAGAAAGAGCGGCAGGGTGTGAGTGTTTTTTCGATCCGGATGTTATCGTGTTATTGTTGTGAGCAGTACTAGTACAAGAGATCTTTTCCTGTTAGGGAGGGTTTTTTTGGAGGGGTGGGGTTTGGGGGAGGGTTGATCGAAGCCTGCTTGATACTGTCTTGTTTGTATTATCTCCTTTGCGTTGCATCCCAGTTCGTCACAAAGAACTGAATTAATGGCACGCTGAGCGAGAATAGACGATGTATTAAATACTTTAAGTGGTGCTCAATAACTTAATCGAATAATAAGGAGATTCCAGGGAATCATCTCCCAACAAGGCCTCGAATTACACCTCGATATGTTTCTACATCAATCCCTAAATGACGAGCCGCTTTGTCTGATACCTCATCCGTAATAGCAGCGAAACCCGCTCTGCATTCTTGCGGGTATTGAAGATGAATCTCCTGGATGATTTTTTTGTATGGCATTGATGAATGCCATAGAATGGCATAGATATCACAAGCATCTTTTGTAAGTTTGTCGTCCTTTGTCCGATTTTGAATCGATGCAAGTTTGGTTGCTAACAACATAGCTGGAGGCGGTATAAGCAAATTTACTCCTTCGAAATTGACTTCCAAACCAGTCTTCTCATCGAATACGCTTTTTATTATTGGCTCACTCAGAACATCAAACCCAAAAACATCTTTTTGTTTCGGATGAACATTATCAACCATCACATCGATGTATAAATAAAATAAGTCATACAATCCTATTTTTTGAGCGACTTCTTTTGTAATTACTTCTCTGGTATCTCTTTTGATTATCTTGCAATAACGAAAAGCCCCATCCGGGGAATAACCAATGCTTTGAATAACGGCAATTGCTTTAGAAAAAGTACACGCCCTTAAATCTGACTCGCTGCATCCAGGATCTACCTGAAAACATACGTCGATATCTCGTGAGCCTAAATATGAAGCTCCATGTTCATCTTGAAATGATTCATTTACCGTTACGTAAACACCCCAGCCACCAATGAGAACAAAAGGCTCAGGGAGCTGGGCTACAATTTCCTTTAGTGCCGTAAGAGCAGATTCGTATTCAACTCTATCGTATAATTGTTCAGGCATAATAAATCATTTTCATAAGGCGTTCTCCTGCCTCCCCACAATCCGCACCTTCTCGAATTAAATCTACAATAAGCTGTTGAGCTGATACAACCGGCCAACCTTCTACAATTTGTTTCTCAAAAAAAACGTGGTGATCGGAACAAAAAATCTTAACATTCCCTTTTCCCAAATACCCGGATTCCAACAAATAATTATCCCACTGCTCAAATTCATAGTCCTTGATGTATAATTCATACGATCTCGGGAATAAATAGCCTCCAACAAGGTTTTCTGCAAAATAACCCGTAAATGCATAATCCATGTGGGCTTTCCTAAATATGTCCTTGGGATTTTGAATGTTGTATTCTCTGACGTAAATTGGGCCCCTATGTTCGGCCCAGTAGTTGAACATTTTTTCAACCTCAATAATTTGACGATCCTTTAAAATACCCTCTCTTTCTAAATCATTTAGAATTGTATGGACATATGGATAGCTCACTTCTGCTAATTTTGCGACTCTATATCCTGATGGTTTTTTTATTTTATCGCTGAGTAATACTCTATAAACTCGCTCTTGCTTACTTCCAAAATATTGAAAATCTTTTTTATCTATCATTGTTCTTCTTCTCGTAATTGATATATCGTAATTTTTTATTCTACTTAAAATTAACCTATATATCGTAAATTTTTATTCTATTTATATTTAACCTATATATCGCAATTCTGGGACCTCATTCTATTTAGCATATATCCATTATCTAATATCCAGCATCGAGTAATGTATTCGCCAATCAACATTGATGGAGAGGCAAATCCCTCCGACTCACGGCATGTTAGCAGTCGGTTAAAACCTATCCGATGGTTCCAGGATTGATCCATTGATCAACACTCCCATGAGCTGTGACATGGAGATGGCAGCCGGGCACGCTCCCGCCATTGACAATCCCCGCTCTTTCCGCCCGCCCTGCATCTTCATGTGAGCTGTTATTGGCAATTTCATAATAAATCATTATAGTTTTCATAAATATGCATCGACTTGACTGATTTACTCACTATAACACGCTTAATAACAACAGGTATTATTATGTCTGCCCCCGAAATAAAATTGTCAAATTCTTTGGCAAGACCCATTCTAATTTGCTGATATGCACCATCCATTTTGTCTGATGTTTTCTTGAACACTTTGAGTCTGAGATTCTGCATACAAAGAGCAGCAGCATAAATCTCATCGGGATCACAATAATTCGGTATAATTCCTGGAATAATAGAATTAAGTACTTCAAATATTACTCTAAGATCATTTCTTTTGAATGGGTGTTCGGTTCTATAAAGTCGATATGTTCCGGATTCAAGGGTGATTTCCTCATGATGCTTACACCAACCAATCACTGTAGCCAGCTCCTTTGCTGTGATTTCCGCATTTGTAAGTTGTTCTGATACAAAGATAAGGGCAGAATCAAAATCAATTGAAAGTTTTTCTGCTATTATTTCTGTTGCTTTTTCGATCAGATTTATCCATAAAACGGATGTTTCAAAAAGGTTTATAAAACCTCTCCAGCTGTATGGCTCTTTTCTGAATGTTATGCGTTCTCCTTCTCTCATCATAAATTTAAAAAAAATAGCTTTAAAGGAGTAATAAACTCCGGTTTTTCCAAGTATGATTTCAGCACCAGTAAGATCCTTTATTATTAAATTATCTGAACGACGACTGTCTGTTTCAATATCCGAAAAAAAACCATCTTTCCGAATCATAACACTCTGCCCAACTGAGAAAAAAATACCTCGATTTTGGTTGTCGATACAAAGAAATGCTTCATCACCTGGTTCAATGCCACAGACCTCGGGATTCACTTCATCGACTGATCTTTGGACTGGATTCTGTGACTGGGTACTTACGGAGAAACGAATTTCTTCGTCGTCAATATCATCATATATTTCAGCAACTCTTCCGGGTTCCGGTACATCAATGGTATCTAATATCTCCGCAATCAGGGGGGGCATAGTCCTTGTTACATCCGGTAAAAAGAGCGGATGGGCGAATGTCTCCAACAATCTTTTTGAAATTACTTCTTTAATTCCTTCGAGTCCTTTTTTATCACTGATAAAAATAAATTCTTTAACTTCTGACTTTCTGAGGTTGTAGGATAATGAAGGATATTGGGATGAAATGACAAAATGTGGTTTTTCTTTTTCCATAAATGTTTCTTTGTTTTTAAGCCCTTTCCATCCTGTAATATTTATCCTAGGCATTAATTGTTCGTGAATAAGTTCATCATCCCGAATAATCCTTTCCAAACCCTTCACTTCATTAAAATGAACAATAAGAGAAACGTATGCTGTAGGTATTTTTTCGAGAATGTTTTTGGCTGTGTTTAGCATTATTTCCCGCAATGGATTGGCATTTTGTGTTTTATTTGGGAGATAAAGCTCTTCAAACATTTGAGAAAATGTAATAGGAATTCCTTTTGGGATATCTCCGTCATTAGCAGACTCAATAAGATCATTATAAATTATGTTATAGGTTAATTCAAGACCAAAATATCCTTTATGAACAGTCAAACATTTTAAATCTGAATAATCTCTCCCAATGATGTTCAGAGGTGATGCTATTACACGTCTGAGATAAAATCTGATATCCTTTGCAAGTTCTGTATTGATTGTAGTGGTAATTTGGAAGATGATATCAGAAAAATCTGTTAGTTTTTCCGCTTCAATGTACTGAACAGAAAAATTTGATCTCTGTTTTTGCAGATAATCTTTAATTCCGCTAGAGAGAGGAGATGGATAATTATTTTCTGTAGATATTTCACCAATCTTTTTCATTACCTCTGCCGAATCAAGAGTATGTATCTTGCATCCTGCTTCAATAAATGCGTTTTCCGGAGAATTGAGGTGATAAAACTGCCTTTTCTCAGGATCGGTTGAAAATAAAAGGGTGGTATTTACCGGATTTTTTATATATTCAAGCAATGCCCGACTTGAAGATCCATGATATCTAATATCCTGTATAAAAAAATCAGCATTTTCTATAATCAGAAGATCCGGCTGTATCTCCTTTATCAATCTGAATATCTGATTTGGGTCTGATTGTGATGAAATCAGGTGTGTTTTACCGGGGTTGGGATGATCTTCTTCACCAACCAAATAATGAACAGAAGGTTTCAGATAATCCTGACAGCTTACAATTTTATTTTGGTTTGATAATATCTCATACAACCAAATATGATTATAATTCTGTTTGCCGGACCATTGCCTCTCCTCACGCAAATGTAATAACCACTTACCATTTTCAGTATCTATATTTCCTGACTCAAGCTCTGTTTTAGTGTATCCGGAAACTGTTCTTCCGTCCAGTTTGGTAAGTTCTATATCTCTTAGACTTCCAATGCCGTAATCTTGAATAATTTTCTTTTTATGCTCGTTTGCGCACTGTTTAAGTGTTTTTAGGCAAATTGACTCATCTAAATCCCGTGAACCAAAGGATTTGAATTTGATTTTGGTGACAATTCGTCGATAAAAAAGAAGAGTTTTCTCTTTTCTAAAATTATTCATCTCCTTTTTCAGCTCAACAGATGGATCTACAGGTTCATCGATAAATAACGTTTTGGATATTATCTCAGGAAGACAAAGATTGGTGATCTGGTTAGCGTCCTGAATGGCTTTACCATAATCTCCGATGACAACGATATTGGATTTCGAATTTTTTATTTGGTATTCTGAAAGCAGAATGGGAATGAATCTGACTTCTTCCCAAGGCCAAGTAATAAGAAAAACTCCCTGTGGTTTTTCTGCAACCCATTCGATGTATGATTTTTCTATAGTATTTGGTTCAACACACCAAAATAGGGGTATTTTAATTATTTTTTTTGAGGGATGATGGGGATTGAAATTAACAATTGTTCTGTAAGTCTCCTGAAACATTTCTTGATAAGAAAAGTCAATGAGTTGATTAAACTCGGATTTACAATTATTACAAAAGATTCTCCCGTTTTCGTTTAATTGAAAGTAAACGAGATCTGAATGGGATTCAGCATAAGGTTCATGACATGTTGGACAGATAACGCATGAATGATAATATCTTCTCATTATTCCCCAACTTTTTTGATAATTTCAATCACTTTTCCTGCAACTGTTGCATTCTCTATAAGAAAGCCCAGTTCGTAATTATTAATTAATGCCGGATATGTAAGATTTGCCGACCCTGAAAGAACCTTACGTCCATCTGCAACAATAATCTTTGCATGAAGAACTCTTTTTTTTACTTTTTTTATTATTAGATATGGATATTCTTCAGAAAGGGCTAAAATTTTTCTAACTGCATCATTATTTATTATATCCTTTCCATCATCATAAAGATATATTGTAACTCTAACCCCGCGTTCAAGTGCAATTGACAGACCACTTACAACATTCAAATTGGTCAGGACATAGATAGTAAGAATTAGCTCTTTCTCTGCATTTTCAATCAATTCGTTTATTACTGACTTAAAAGATCTAATGCCATATCCTATCCAGTCATCTCCTGTTGCAACGGGTATAACATCTGCTTCCATTGACTCACCTGGTAAAGAGATGTCTGTCAATCCAGAGATTTCTGTGTTCACAAGATGTTTCAGAGACTAGCAGGCAACTGTAACAGGCAGCTCCATTTATACTATCTTCTGATTTTTTAAGATCATCACACAGAGGATCATTTGAGCAAATTTTGATTATATTTTCTGCTTCATGTGTAATCTCTCTAAATTTTTTAATTGTACCTGTCAGCCCTCCCATACCTCCATCTTCACCAGGTGATGTGTTATAGATGAGTATACCTCCGTTTGTACCATCCCGTGACAAATAAACTCGTTCATGTAATGATGCGGATGAATATCCCGTGAAATTTGCGAGAGCTTTTATCAGGGCATGTGAAAGTGTGTGAAGCCATACAAAACCCGGTTCAGCACAAATATCAGTCCATTCTGATTGGCCCGAATACCCTGAAAGTTTGTATTTTTTCCAATCAGAATATGCTTTATTATTAGATATATCAGGAATTTTTCCATCACCTAATGTGATGAAAATCCCCTCTCCAAACCCCTCAAAACCAGGATACCAGTAATGGTCATCCAGATTCACTCCCGTTGAAACGGATATGGCATCATGTTCATTTGCTCCAGATATCATCCGGCGATAACCTGTCTGAACAGTTATGGTTCGAATTTTCTTAACCGGATATACCTTCAGTGAGGGGATAAATGAACCCACAGATTGTGGGAAAAACTCACATTCATCCATAATGAAATTATCCTTGTGTACTCCCGCTCCGGAGAGAAGAGATTCAAATTCTTCATAAATAAGATCAATGAAGGAAGATCCTCCTGAGTGTAGCTGAAGATAAAAAGAAAGAAATTCATTAATCCCGAACCTTTCAATTTCTTCCTGGATTATTTTCATTGCATCCTGTGATATTTGTTGAGAGAGAGAACTTATCAGCCAGCCTGAGAGTTCAGCTTTTTCCATACTATTTCGCATAGCCTCAGGCATATTCAGAAAACTATCGAGAATTGCTGACACAGAGCGTCTCTGCAAAATTTTAGTTAATTGGTTGTCATATTTTGGAATGGTAAGTAATGTAATAGTATCAGGAATCCTCAGTGATGCAGACTGTCGCTGTGTAATTTTCATATTTTTTTTGCAATTTTGATTTCGGTTTGGTTTTGTATAGTATGGAGAATAATTTGATGATGCTGATTCCTTTTCAGGGAAACGACCCGTGCAAAAAAAATCCATTTTATAAATGTCCTGCATTGTCGTTTTTAAATGACATTTTGGACATTCTATCTCTATGTTTGCAAGTGAACTTCCGCTGGTTTTCCAGTAGTAATACTGAGGTTTACAATCCCGACTCTGATGTATGGCATAGTTCCAGTCAACCTCATCAAGATGTCCCGCAGAACAGGCAGCAACAAATCTGACAACTCCAGAATCTTCATCTGTGTGACATAAAGGACATTCTTGCCCAGAATATAGAATCGGAGAATGCTTTTTTACTTTTTTTCTTCCGTAACAGATTTTCCAAATGGGGAATACCTGAGTTGCATATACTCGTGTATTTTGCTTTTTTTCTAGTCCTGCATTTGAAGGGAGTGCAACAATTCTTGCTTTATTCTCTGCATTTGCACTTTTCTGAATATAATTGCATAACCTGACATCATTGATTTCAAACTTTTCGAATGTATCTATACTATAATAATTACCAAGACCTCTCCTAAGATTTGGAATCAGACGCGGACCATTTTTTGTCTCGATAATTGAGCCCGGACCATAAATAAGGACAAACTGCGATCTATTTAAATGCTGAAAATCTCTGCCCATTATTACACCTCAAATGCTGTTGTTTCTTCAATGTCTCTGAGTGATTGCGGTGCATTTTTAAAAACAGTTCGAAGTGATTGTCTTCGTTCATGTGCTGGATCTCCAAGAACCACATGATTTTCAGCTTTTTTGTATTGTGCGTTTTCATAAAACATCAATGGTGTATCTGATCCGATAATTGTGGAACAGTTTTCCCAACGATTATATTGAGATTTTATGAATTCAATAACATCAGGTGTTAAATCACCTCGTTTTATAAAACAGAGATCTAAAAATTTGTTGAAATCATCGTTAGCCGTTGGTTCTTGGACAAGGTGTCCGTCATTTGATGACCAGCTATTCTGTGATGTTGTCATATTTCTTAAAAATGCAACCATTGCCGGACCTGCTGCCCTCTCAAGGCAACCTTCGGAAAATGGTGATACAGAAGCTGGTTCAACCATAAGATTTATTCTGTTATGGTATCCGGTAAAAAGTTCATAGTGGCTAAGATCTCGTGGTCTGCCTGCTTTATAGAATATGGTCACCAATCCACCGTGTTTTCGTCCGACCCGCCCTGTTGCCTGTATATATTGTGCTGTAGTTTTTGGCTGACCATTTACAAGCATTAAGGCAAGATGCGGGATGTCAACTCCCGTTCCAAACATTGATGTTGTAAAAATGGCATCAGGATTATCAGTATATCTCTTTTCTCCGCCCTCTTCAAGTTCTTCAAGAATTTGAGGGATGTCAGTTGAATCAATCCTGCTGGAAAGTTCTACTACTTTTTCGGCATCAAGAATACGGGGATTTCCATTGGAGATTTGGCTGATTCTTTCAACAATGTCCTCCCGATAGAGCGATCGATTTCCCCCAAGTTCGCGAATTGAATTGAAAAACCCGACAAGTGTCCAGAAGTTATTAATGTAGTTATCTTCCTGATGTTCGTATCCAGTCTGAAGAAGTCTTGACCAGATTCTGATAATCGGTGTAAGTGGTCCCATTCCAGGTGCATAAATTCCAAGATATATCTTTCCCGGCTTCTCCTCATCCCAAGCTGTATCAGATTCGGGGAATTTTACAAAAAAACTATCTTTATAACTTAGACCATATGGAGGAAACTGAAATGTATCTCGGTTGAAGAGTTGTTTCACCTGAGAACGTGCATTATTGACTGTTGCAGATGAAGCAATAAATTTTGGTCTGCCTCCTCCATGAATGATTAAACCGTCTATAATGGCTTCATAGAGGCCAAACATACTTCCTAGTGGTCCCTCCATCAGATGTAATTCGTCCTGTACAATCATGTCTGGTGGTTGAAATGAACTAATATCAATAGTATTTTCAGGATTTAGAGCTGATTTCAGGGAATCTGAAGGACAATATTTTTCATCATCTCCTCTAAGATAGCCATAATACTTATTATATCTGGTTACTCCGCCAAACATTGCACCCGCCCGCGGTTCAAAGGCAAGACGTGCCATTTTATCAGCAGTACTGACGATTACTGTTGGGCACCGATGATAAATCTGCTCATCAGTTGTATAAGCTGGAATCGGCATTCTGTTACCGTTAGCAAAGGGCCCTTCAGGAATACAGAATTTCATACCTTCAATTCCCGTATCTTTACCCCATGGACCCGGAACAGCTTCACTCCAATCTCCTAATGTATTTAGATCACATTCGGGATTTGTGCAGTAAATTTCAAAATCCCTGGGTTTTTTACTGGTTCTTGAAGGCTCTGGGGATATAGGGAAATAACCAGGACGTGATGGTCTGAAGGAAGAAACTGAAAACTTCCCTGCTTTTCCCATCTCTCTTACAAATTCATCTAATTGGTTATCCACAATTTTTGATGTAGAAAAGAGAGAAATTTTTAGGGTACAATATCCAGAGGGAAGGTTGTCCTGTACAATAATTGCTGAGGTAACATATTCCGGAAAAATAATACTAGTAATTTGCTCGTTAATCTCATCAATCGGCAAATCAGACTGTATTATCAGAAATATGTTGTTTTTCCCTTCAGAAAGGCCAGCACGGGGAATAGAAAGCCACTCGCCACAAACAGGACACTTAACTATCTGGGCAGGTTCCCCTTCAGTAGTTTTCGACTCTAGAGCTTTAATCGCACCATAATCCCCACGAAGATGATTAGGAGAAACACCTCCACCAACCCACATCCCTGTAGAAAAGCGTGTCAATCCATAGAGCCAAGAATCCTTATACAAGCATTCTGTCGGCCTCCAACCATGAAAGCCGTTCTGTTTCTGAACTCTCAGGTATTCTGCAGCGATTGTCATCATAAGTGTTCTTCTGAACTGTTGCACGGTGAGCAAACGTAAAGTATATCGGGTTATAACAGATACGCCTGCTCCGGACTGATCGTGGGCACAATCGTTTTTTCCATTCAATGCGTTCCTTCTACGCAGAGCTATTGTAAATGCCATCATCGCAAGATATGCTTCTGTTTTCCCTCCACCAGTAGGAACCCAGAGAAGATCAAGAGTGTTTCTGTACTCTGAATCAGGATTATACAACGATTCGATACTTGCTAGAAAAAAAGCAAGTTGAAATGGGCGCCATGTGAAGTCAATGCTAGCATCTGAAGCCTTCTTTCCTTTCTTCCAAGTATTCTGAAGTAATATTACTCTGTTTGCAAAACAAAAAGCAAGTCGGGCATCTTCATTTTCCTTTATACATTTAACACCACTTACAAGTTTTCTAAGCGACAATTCCTGTTCTTTCAATATCTTACTGCTGATAGCGTTCTCATCAAAAATTCCCCGCATTATCTGATTCTTTTGATCCACTATCCATTCATGATAAGATGTAAGAAGTGGCTGAAGAGCCTTATCGATGTCTTTGGGAGTCCATATTTCAGATAACTGACGTGCAGAAAATACTGGTATATTAGTAGTATTTGGAACACTCAAGTCAAATTCTGGAGCAGGTGAAGAATGAAGAGGAATAAATTCAGAACGGACATCACAGTCAATAAACTGTTTTGCTTCTTCAGAATGTGTGCATTCGGGCCAGAGAATGAGAGGATCTATTCTCTTTTGATAATCAACATCTTTCCAAACTGCTGAACACATGTGTCCCCTTGCCATTACCGGAGATTCAGTGTATATATATTCTAATTCTGTTGTGGCCTTTTTATCAGAAAAAATTAATTCTCCATCTTTTTCAATATTGGCTCGTATTGTTGGCTGAAAGAGAGAGGCCTTAGTAAGTTTTTCGCCCTTACATT
Source organism: Methanocalculus sp. MC3 (assembly GCF_054767395.1). Lineage (NCBI taxonomy): Archaea > Methanobacteriati > Methanobacteriota > Methanomicrobia > Methanomicrobiales > Methanocalculaceae > Methanocalculus > Methanocalculus sp. MC3. The sequence continues at coordinate 821,243 of NZ_BAABMP010000002.1, read as the reverse complement.
CTCCAATGGTTAAATTATTAATTAAGCTTAAGATAATATATTTCGAATTTATTTCACGCGAGATTATTTTTATATCAAGTCTAACTTTCCCGTCACTGTTTTCATAAACTATGAACTCTCCGTTCTGAAGATCTTCGGGTTTAAGATGAATTACTTTTAAATATGGACATCTTTTCCATGAAGTGTGTTCCTTTTCTTTATCTATGCCCTCTGAGTCATCCTCAGAGATTACAGGAAAATATCTGGCCCATGAAACACACACAGATAATTCCGGATTCATTCCTGAAAGAGTAAATGAAATGCCAAATGATTTGGGTTTCATCTGAGGATCAAGCTCACTTGGAACAACATAAACTGAATCAACAATATCTACAGTATCTTCAGAAAACTTCTCCTCCGATCCCTCTCGAACTTGCTCAGAATCTGGAGATATTTCCACCTTTTTACAGGTTTTTGGAATTATGACTCCTGTAATATATTCAGTGAATGGATTCGAATAAAGACTCTCTTCTCTTCCAAATTTTGGGCCACGTAATTCTTTTATAAGTTCAGAAATGTATTCATCCCGCATATTTATCCCCGATGAAAAATCATTATTTTATATAACGATAAGACTTGTTATTTACATGAATGCAACTATATTTGGGAAAAAAACCTCTTATTTAGGAAATTAATAATTCTGGTTCAAGTTATTCAAATGAAACAACCTGTTAAACAATATTTTATTATCATGACAGATATCCACACTCCTGAGCAAAGAAGCAGAAATATGTCCGCTATTCGTGGAAAAGATACTAAACCTGAATTAATTATTCGGAGTTTACTTTACTCTAGAGGAGTCCGGGGCTATCGTATCCACTATGATCTCCCTGGAAAGCCGGATCTTGTCTTTATAAAAATGAAGGTAGCAATTTTCATTGATGGTTGTTTCTGGCATAAATGTCCACAGTGTTTCAGGGAACCACAGAAGAACCGGGATTTCTGGATGGAAAAAATAAACGGAAATTTCGAACGTGATTTGCGGGTCAATGCAGAGCTTTCAGGAGATGGCTGGACTGTCCTGAGGTTCTGGGAACATGATGTGAGAAATGATCCCGAATCAATTGTGAACAGTATTGCTGGAACTATTCAGAAAACAAAACATAGATGATGCCCACAAAGGCAACAGATATTCAGGATGAAAATGATGGTTGTTCCCATGCATATAAAAGTGAGTATTATCTTAGCATTTGTCTGATCTTTGCGGCTATACCCTCAGCCATTAGTGGTGGAACTGCATTGCCAATCTGGGTATATTTTGCTAAACGCGATCCTTCGAAGTAATAATCATCGGGGAACGACTGTAGCCGTGCTGCTTCACGAACTGTTAATGAGCGGGCCTGCTTAATATCCGGGTGGATGAAATAATGCCCATCCTTTGCAAGATGAGCCACAACAGCATGGGAATGACCATTACCGTTTACCACCTTATAACGGTCTATGAATACCTCCTTGTTTTTATGCCCCTGAAGTTGTTCCGGCAACTCGTTGTATTTCAGGCGGGTTCCTTTCCCCCTGTTCCACTGCTCAATTGCCAAACGATATATCTCTCTGTCCCGGTCATTGTGAAACCTCGCTGCGTGATGACGGACTCCGCCAAATCCGTTTCTGATCTTTGCATTACGTGTATATTCATAAGCATCTCTGGTATAGGGAAGAAAAATATCCTTATTATCCCGTATTGCCTGTTGCTCCGGAAGATCGTTTAGGAGATCCCAGACCTGCCCTTTCAGGGGTAATTGTTCGAATTCTGGGTAAGAGTGATTCCTTTCTTCCTTCCATCCGATAATGACGATGCGGTTCCGATTTTGTAAAACCCCAAAGATGCTGGCATTGAGTATTTTTGGTTTTGGGTCGATATAGTATCCGGCTGCTTTACACTGTTCAAGAATATCCGGAAAGATGGTTTTGTCTCTCGCACTCATTATACCTGGAACATTCTCAAAGACGAACAATTCCGGTTCAAAAGCCCTTAGGAAACTGATATAGTGCCGATAGAGGTAATTCCTTGGATCGTCCTTCATCCCATTCAGATCCCGCCCCCTTCCGACCAATGAATAAGCCTGACAGGGAGGTCCGCCAATAACAACATCTACTGTATCTCTGTCGTATCGATCAAATAGATTCTTTTTAATCAATTCAATCATTCTATTTTCACATTCGTTGTTTATCTCATTGTTAATAACAGACTCTGTCCCAGCACCTGTCTCCTTTGCTCTGGCAAAGAATTCCTCACGACTTATTGTTCCCTTGTAGTAATCAGCGTAGATGTCCTGTTCTTTATTCTGCTTGAGATCATGATAGCATAGGCGTGTTTTAAGAGTTTCTGCTGCATCTTTATTCATTTCAATATGTGCGGCGAAATCAAATCCCTGCCTGACAAATCCCTCAGTAAGGCCACCACCCCCGGAGAACATATCAAGAGCAAGATAACGTTTTTTCATTGGACACTCGTTTTTATATAATCTATCAGTTGAAACGTATTAATTAATTCTTTTTGATGTTTTTATGAAATAGTTTCTTCTCAACCACCCTGACTTTTATAGCCACTCAGAAATCTGATAAAATTGGACTTACATGCCTCTATATTGATATTTATAACCTGAAATTAAATTCTCTCTTGCTACTATGGTTTTTCAATTCTCTGAAGAGGACCTTTTTATTCTGAATATCCTCTATAAACGGAGGAATCTCAGTCCTAATCGAGGATTTCACTCTTAAAAAATTAAGCGCTTCGCATAAGTGCAAAATATTTTTATCATATGTGATAAAATAAGTTATCACTTCACTCTGCTGTGGGTGGAAGTTGCTATCATAAATAACGATGATCCGAAAAACGTGATACATATGCCCCGTCCATTTGAAGGAGTCTTTGGAAATACCTGTGAACTGCGGCTGCTTGAATTCCTGCTGCCGCTCGAGGGTATGGAATTCAATGTCACTGAACTCTCGGAAGAAGTTGGTGTCAGCCGGGTGACGGCTGGCAGAGTGGTGAAGAAGTTTGTTGCATGGGGAATCCTCAATGCCAATATGAGGAAGATTCCCCGGTATTCGATCAATTCGTCCTCACCGATAGTCCGGGCCGTCGAGAGCATGAACAATGCATTGATCAGCCGGATCATTGCTGAAGAAAAAGAGGAGGAGGAAAAACTGGTTTTTCCCCTCCCGAAGAATTGATCACTCTGAATGTGTCATTGTCAAAAGTGGAACAGCCTGTGCCACTTTTTGGTTTTTGTCAGCGGCAGGCAGAATGTCAATGGCGGTCTCAAAATGCACAGACGTGGCGGTCGAAACGTGCTCACCTGCCGCCTCTCTACACCATTTACACCAATTACACCCTCGACATCAGATCTATCCCAAACTGCGTGAGGGCTCCGATCAGTATTCCATAGGCGAAAATGTTGGCAGCTGCCTCCAGTAGGGCTCGCCTATGAGGATGATCCCGTTTGGGCGGAGGCTCGTCCCGGAACTGAATGCCGGAGAAACCCTCTTCTGATGTTTTCGTGTCGATGAGTGCCTGATCCGCCTCTCCTCTCACCTCAAACGACTTGTTCATGTGGGGGTATCCTTCCGCACCGGGGAAAGATGCACCTATATTAGCAATCGTAACGAAACCATCCTTGATGGAACTTCCCTACCTGAACAAATTCATAAGACCCAATAAGGAAGATCTCCCGGAGATCTCGCGTGAGGAGTTTTTTCAGAATCTCAGATCATCCCGGGCTGAAGCGGAAGAGATCTGCAGCAACGCAGAAGACGATCTGAAACGCCTCGATGAGACGAAATGGAGCCTTAAATATACCTCGCTCATCCTCGGGGCGGCGCTCGTAATCAACCTGGGGCTCATGTTTGCATTCACCTGGAAGTTCTACCTGTACTGGATTATGGCGTCCTTCACATTCCTGATGGTGAACCCCTTCCTCACCATGCTTCCGACCGATATGGCAGACTTAAAGATGTATATAGGGTACATCAGGGAACTCAAAGTCAGGGAACTCACAGTGCGTGAGAGAAAGAGCCGGGACGGGATCGCAGGCGAAGAGACCTCGGGAAAAGAGGCTTCGGGAAAAGAGACCTCCGGAAAAAGCAGCATCGGTATTGCCGACACAACCGAGACGATCAAAGGGCTTACCCGGCAGAGGAACTACCTCCTCGAACTCGGCTGGAACCTCTTCTTCATCAACTGCCAGCCGCTGGCACCGGGCTTTCTCATGCTCTTTGCCCTCTCCGCTGCTTTTGCACTCGCAGGCTGGGCAGTCTTCGGCCAGTTCGAGGCGTTCTCCTCCATCATCATCACCGTCCAGTCCATTGCATTAATCGTGTTCTATATCGCGATTGTGCATGTGAAGCCGTATTCCAGTGGCTTTTTCTCGGAAGTGCTCGGCATCCATTCCACCTTCAAAGAGCATTATGAAGAAGCCTGGAGCAAGGGACTGAAATTCGCACTCACCGCCGCTGTCCTGATCACCGTCACGGGTATACTTCTCATAGCAGCGCTCGTCCTCCCCGGGATCACCTACGGCAGTTTCACATCTGCCGAAGCCGATGTCCACATCAACATAGGGATCTTTGCCCTGATCTTCCTTTCGCAGATGATTGCGGTTCGGCATTTTCAGGGGAGATACAGCAGGACGCTCGCGGAAACCCTCTTGAAATCGAAGATCGTGGCTATCCGGGAGGAGATCCTCCCGGCCATCTCAACCCTCGAGACGGCACCCGCAGATGAGGGCGTAACCCCGCAGATGAAGGGCAGTTTAGAGAAGATCGGGATCGATCTCATCCGGCACCGGATGCTGAAGATCGACTACAGGTCGTTATTCGGGTACTTCCCGGTTTGCCTGATTAACCCGGACATCGGTGCCGTGATGAGCATCTCCGGCAAGAAGGACAGCAGCCGAACCGGGATACAGGAAGACAGAGCGGCGGAGTGACCACCTGATCCCAAAGCTTTCACCCATTTTTATCATTCCCGCCGATCCCGATGGAAATCGCGGAGATGGAATAGCATCTTCAGCGATTCCTCTCCCGGTGAGATCATACTGAGAAGAGGTTTCCGAGGTCCACCTTCTGCCAGTCCCGGTCCACGACCTTCATCCAGAGCATTCGGGTCTCCGGGACATAGACCACCTGATGTTCCGATGAGTACAGCATACCCCCGAGCATGCTGTGCCGGAAGGTCGCGCCGCACTCCTCAACCTGCACGTCGCGGATCGCGACCATCCGTTCCCCGTCGATAGAACCCCGGTTCTCCTCGGCAAGGCGGAGCAGGTTGGCATACCGCGAGGTCGAGTGTTCTGCAGGTGGAGCCGCAAGCCGCCATGACGGGTCTACAAAGTGGTTTGCGGCTGCAATCACGCCAGCCCCCTCGCGCTGCTTGATATCGTACACCGTCTCCTCATAGGAGTAGGCACGATCCGGCCCGGCCGCATTTACGATCCATGCGGTGTTTGCACGGGTGCTCATGATCCCGGCGTCAAGTTCATCCATATCAGAGTAATCGAGCATCATCCGGAAGAACTCCCCGATCAGGTCAGGTCTGCCGGCGATCTCGATTTCGCCTCCTGAATCCGCAGCGTTATCATCGGCGATAAAGAGTCCGGCGCTGTTCATCAGGGTTTCGGGACGTGCCCCTGCCGGGCCGAAGGTCGCGACACCATTGCTCCCGTCAGTCGGGTTGTAGATTGTGAGTGTGTAGTAGGGGTAGAATACCGAGAAGACATCGGGAAGATCGTAGTTCCGGGAGAGTACGACCGAACCGTCCGGGGTGTAGTCGCCCCATACTGCCATGAACGAGCATCCTGCCTTCGCACCAAAGGTCGTGAGATAGACGATCGGTCCCTGATAGAGAATATTGACCTCATCAACGGAAAGATCTGACATCTCCGCGATGCCTGCCCGTATCTCCTTCATCCGTTTCGCCTGGAATGCCGTTGCTGTTTGAGCATATTCACTCACTTCTGCCTCGGTGTATCCCGATGCCGTGAAGTGGGAGCGGAGCATGGCATACTCTTCCCTGAGTTCATCCTTCATCAGGGCGCCGAACTGCTGTCCCATCTCCCGGTAGGTGCCGGAGAGGACGACGACGTGATACGATCCCGCCTCGTAGCGTATGCCGTTGCCGAATACGGCAACCTTTTTCAGCCCGATATCAGTATCAGCACCATCCGCATTCTCCGGGGTGAGCATGATTGCCATCGCCGGAGCAACCAGCGCAAGAACAATAAAAATGTAAAGGATTCTCATGAGATACTCTCCACTCCTATGAAAATAAACATATAATGCTGTTGTAATGCTCCATAAACAATGAAGTTTGTGGTGAAGAACCCGGATCCCGAATTGAAAGAACGGATATTCCCCAATCTCCCTCAAAAAAGTTAGAAAAGCCGGATCACATTATGATTATCCGGCAGCATCGCCTCACGGGGGATGGGCGTCTCATACCATGCTATAAAGTCGGGATACTCTTCCCAGAACTGAAGGCCGGAGAAATCCTCCTGCGAGGTTTTCGTATCGATGAGTGCCTGGTCCGCCTTTCCTATTGACTCAAACGACCGGTACACGTGGGGGTATCCTTCCGCACCGAGGAAGGACGGGGTGCCGGTCACGATCTGGAAGTGGAGGTGCGGCACATCTGAGTTCCCGCTGTTCCCGACAAGGCCGATCACCTGCCCCTCTTTCACCATATCGCCCTTCTGCACCGTAAGTGATCCGGGGATCAGGTGGCCGTAGCAGGCATACTTATCATTCCCGAGATCGAGGATGACATAGTTGCCGGCTGCGGTCGTGATGTCGGCAGGAGGGGTGGAGTAGATGGTCGGGATGTCCGGCAGCCCGTCGAGCGTGTCTGCAACGGTTGCGTCTGCGACTGCATAGAGCTCCTTTCCGTATCCATACCAGCTGTGAATGTCTGTTATGTTCTCAGAGGCAAGGCGGCCCGTCTCCGGATCGATCCCGATCAGATCCTGTGCGTACCGCTGCGGAACCCGTGTTGCTCCGTTTGTTGTAATCTGTGCAAGGAAGTGGTGGGTATATGGATACGTGGTCTCGATGATCAGCCATCCGGGACCGCGGACCGGGGAGGCGATCACAATCGGCTCACGATCCTTCCTTACTGCCACCTCCCCGCCTTCAAGGATGGCCGGGGGGAGCCCGTCTGCATTCCGGTCCAGGGTGACCCGGTGGATGAGCCGGTCCGGGACAGATTCCGGGTTCACGACGAGCCAGACAGAGACCCGCGACATCGGCATCTTGCTGGTGAATGTATCAATCTCCTCCCGGGTTGGCGGTGGAGAGGATGCCGGATGCCAGAGCTGGTCGAGATCATCACCCTCAAGGGTTATCAGTACAGCACCGGTCCTGGGATCGATCACCTCGACCTTTTCAGGTGTGAACGTCTCATTACCGGATGGGTGGAATTCGAGTTCATAGGCAAGGTTCATCCCCCCGCTGCTCATGACCGGGATGGGTTCAACAGGAACGGTCATGGTAATCTCCGGGGCAGCGGGTGCTGGCGCTTCACCGGATCCGGTACAGCCCGAAGCCAGGAGGGTGCAGACAATAATCGCGAGTGTGAGAAGGAATGGAATATGTTTCATGGTGGGATCATCTCCGGATGCGATAATCACACCTCACAGTATTTGGCACTTGTGGCATCTCTCTGAGAAGTGGCTGACAGGCCCTGATTTTCCCTGTAGAGAACCACGTGCTCTGTTCCGGAGTGATCAACACTTTCTATCCGGCTCTTTCTCCGTAGGTAAAAGATTTTGTATATTGAGTTTATGGGAGGACGATAGGGAAATCCGGGGTGAAGGTATCAAACATGCCCATCAGACGGATAAACGAATCCACATCTCCTGAGACCGTGGCAAAACGCATCAGATTCTCTTTCGAAGGCCTGCCCTGGAGCAGATACCTTTTCATTGCAGTTTTTTCGCCTGAAATAGTCACACCAGCATTTTCATCAAACGTCTCCATCCATGCATGGAGGACACAGTTCTTCAGATGAACAACCGCTATAGTATTGCCCTCCGGAGATTCCATGATGATATTAACCCGAACGTTTTCCCCATCGGCTCTCTCCGGATTCAGCCGTATTGCAAGATATTCAAAGATCTGATCAGGAGACAGTGCCGACAGCAATCCCAATGCCGGGGCCGCTCCATGGGTGCTGGTATCTTCTGCCTCCGATTCACCGGTACTCCTGAGCTCCCGGGCTGCCGTCAGATAGGCATTTCTGTACGGGCCTGAGACCGACTGGTATCCAAGTTGCTCAAGTGCATCGGCCTGGATAGTTCTTGCCTCCATGTTTGTCGGGTCTGAGTAGACAATGTAGCCGGCAATCGTTGCCACCTCCTGATACATTCCCTTCTGATAATCCTCTCTGAGCCTGGGTATTACTGCATCTGCCCCACCCATATACTCAACCAGCACCGAGGAGAACAAAACAGGATCGGGATTGTTCAGATGTGTTGGGTTTCCATCGTAGAATCCCAGGTATTTCTGATATACGGCCTTTGCTGCGAACTGGACCGTCCCATAAAACTCGTGTGTGTATCCATACTTCCTCAGGGAATCAGGCAGAGTGATCATATGAGCGATTTCATCCATCGTATATCCCTGATTGATGAGGTGCAGTGTCTGATCGTGGATATACCTGTACATGTCTCGCTGTATCTCAAGCGTTTCAACAACAGCCTCGTTACCAAAACGCGGCCAGTTGTGCGAGGTAAACATCACCCCGGCCTCCCCTCCATAGAGCTGGCGGGCTTCATCGAGGTACCGTGACCAGGAAAGCGGGTCCCGTACCTGGGCACCACGGATAGTCAGAATATTATGGAGTGTTCCAACGCAGTTTTCCGCCATACAGAGCGCTTTCTCCTGCGGGAACCAGATATTCATCTCCACCGGGGCTTCGGTTTCGGGCGTCAGCTGGAACACCATCTCCACACCGTCGACCGTCACAGTCTGTCCTGTATGGGTAATATCATGCGTCGGAGGGATAAAAGTCATACTTCCGTGGGCCATCATCGTCCCGATTCCCGAATCCACATAGCCTTTTTCGTCAACCGGAAGCGTCAAACCGAACATGTATATCGAACGGCGCTTCATTGCAGTTCCGGCGTACACATTTTCGCTGACAAGGTGCTCCATGAACCCCTCAGGGGCGATGACGATGACCTCACGTGAGTCGACCTTCTCCTGAGTGGTGACCCCTCCAACACCGAGACAGTGATCCGCGTGGGGATGCGTGTAGATTACTGCCTTTACCGGATATTCGCCGAGCGTTTCGGTGACGAGATCCAGAGCCGCCCCTGCGCTCTCGGTACAGCCCAGCGGATCGATAATGATCCAGCCGGTCTCTCCTTTGATAAGGCTCATCACGGAGATATCGTATCCGCGTACCTGGTAGATGGAATCAGTAACCTGAAAGAGCCCGTGAATGCTGTTCAGCCTCGCCTGTTCGTACAGGGCAGCATTAACTGTCACGGGTGCGGTGTTGTTTTGGAGATAAAAGAGCCCGGTTACGTCCAGAACCGGTTTGCCAGCCGCGTTGAGAATGATCCGCGAGTCCGGTGCTGCGAGAAGTCCGCGGTTTGCATACTCAATATCATCGTTTAGATTCTGCCAGGTTTTAGTAAGATCTTCAGCTGTATTGATGGCACGGGTGTATGAGGTTGCGTCATTTCTGGGATCTTCTGCTACAACCGGGGAAGCTATGAGAAGAAGAGCACAAAGGCAAAGCAGCAGACGTGTGTTCAGGTTTTTCATAGATTAAATGAATAAATCATCATAGATAAGGAGGCTGTTTCCCCAGCCTCAAATTATCATTCCTGGGAACAATATTCACCACTTATCATCTTTATCTTCAGCCTGACATTCAACTCTACCTCAATTTGTTCTCCTGGTTTATTCCTCAATCATTGCTGAAGAAAAGGAGGAGGAGCAAGCTATCGATATGCTCATAAAAAAGCGCAAGGCGACCCATGATCTTCTGGCAAAATAGCTACAGGCAATAAAATAATGTGAGAGACCAGATTCGACCTGCCAACCCTGTTCCTACAGCAGCAGATCAAACAACCGCACTCGCCCGCCTCTCACCTTGCCGTGCCTCCTCAATCACCTCGCCATCAGGGCGAAGACACCCCAGCCAACATATTCTCTCGTATAGGCGGCGTAGCGTTTTGGCTCCGAGGTCAGCATGGCCCTGACTTCCGGTGCGAAGCCGTCCTCTGGATTTGCTTCGAGCCATCGGCGCATGGTGAGCCACTTGGCAGCCTCATACCTGTCCCAGCCATCCTGGTTCGCCAGAACCATCTCTACAACGTCGTATCCGAGCGTGTCGAAAGACCCGAGAAGTTCCGGGAGCATGAGGAAATCGGAGATGGAGTTCGCATCGCATTCCCTGGCAACGTCCTCTGTTGGCGGCAGCTGCCTCCAGTAGGGCTCGCCGATGAGGATGATCCCTTTGGAGCGGAGGCTCTTTGCCAGAAGATCGATGGTTCCGGCGAATCCCCCGCCAATCCAGGTGGCGCCGATACAGGCTGCCAGATCGACCTTTTCGTCGGCGATGTAGCCGGCAGCGTCGCCGTGAATGAAGCGAACCCGATCGGCGACACCGAGCTCTTCAGCACGGAGTTTCGCCTGTTCGGTGAACAGCGGGCTCATATCGATGCCGACACCGGTGATTCCAAAATCGCGTGCCCAGGTGCAGAGCATCTCGCCCGAACCACTGCCGAGATCGAGCAGGCGGGCCCCCGGCTCCAAGCGTAACGCTCTGCCGAGAGTGGCGTATTTCTCTGGTGTGAACGGGTTATGGATTCGGTGAGCGCTTTCTGAAATAGTAAAGATACGTGGTATATCCAATGTAAAAAACTCCTTTTACTAATTTAGGTAATAGCCGGATTATATCCTTCGTGGCTGTCATTGATATGGGTTTAAGACAATTATCTGGGTGAGGGTGAGGTGAACACGCCAGATATCAGACACCCCAAAAACAGAAGATGTCCGATAATGTCCGATAAATGTCCGTTATCTTGCAAGATATACTCTCGACCCATCAGGCTTTCCCGGGACGTGGCCTGGTTAAAACGTATTTTCTGCCCTTTTTCGCACCGAATGCTTCCAGCAAGCCACGATTGACGAGATCGAGAAGATCACGGTACCGGGTCTTCTCCGATACCTCCGGCACAATCGATGCATAGTCCATAGCAGTTATACCGCCGTTTGTATTTGCAAATGCACAGAGGGTCTTGAGATACTCGTCCTTCCAGGACTCCTTGAATTCAATGTTCTGGCTCTCGATCATGGTGAATGTGGCTGACTACTACATCGACGGGCACTCTCTTATAGGCTTCTCGCCGACCGGGGCGAGGAGCTAGGAGGTTTCCGGTTGCTGATACTGTCTGCTCTCTTCATATTTGAGCCTGGACGCTCGATAAAACAGATCCAGAGATATGTCCCGCACCGGGCATGCCACAACATTCACAAAATGGTTTTTGGTTATTCAAGGCAACCAATTTCCATAGTAGCGGTGTTGCCACAGATAAATGCGAGAGGCCGGATTCGAACCGATAGATCTTCAGGGGTTTGGATCTTATGTCTATTGCATTCACAGAGAGATTGTTATCACGCGGATGGATGTGGTTATTGGGAAAAAAATTGTTTAGAAGCTTCCTGATTATATAATTCTACCCGCATTTGTTCATTTCAGGTTTTTACGCTTATAATAATTGTATGAACTCGTCTTTTGTGAGCCCCGCCTGTCTGATGATGCTTTGTATCGTTCCTTTTGAAATTTCCTTGTGGTTTGGAATAGTAAGCCTTCGATGAGGTTCTTTTTCCTGTCTGAGGATAATATGGCTACCTGTTTGATGGTCAACAGAGTAGCCTATCTTATTAAGTGCCTTTATTACTTCAAGATAAGACAATATTGGCAATTTAGGCATATCAGGCGGTTATCTCTACAGTTTCTTCATATATTGAAGGGGGAATTGGCTCATTATGCTTCTTGAGGCTTGCCAGGTACCCTGTTGCAGCATCGTGTATATTTTCAAGGGCTTCGGCTCTGGTTTTCCCCTGGGATATACAACCCGGAAGGGACGGACATTCGGCGACAAAGATCCCATCTTCGTCGACTTCAATGATCACTCTGAATTTCATATGACCTTATCTCACCAATTTGATAATTTAGGTACGGACCGCTCATCTTATTCGGTAATGTAGTATTGCGATTTCTGAAATATAAAATCTGTTCTATGAACACTCACCTTTTCTGAGGATTATACATACGTTCTCGTTCAGGGAACAGGTTCTAATCGTCATCCTGGATGAGTAATCCTGAAAGAGATGGCAGATAAACCTGAGCTAATTGATTCTGTCAGTTCAGTGAAAAAAATGAGATGTATGCGAGAGGCCGGATTCGAACCGGCGGACCCCTGCGGGATCGGATCTTAAGTCCGACGCCGTTGGCCGGGCTTGGCTACCCTCGCGCCGTAACATATTGTGCCGTCCATCCAGAAAAAGTATTGGAAGATTATCGGGGTGTTCGTCCCGGTTGATACCTGTCTGATACCTTATTTCTTCTCAATCCGCTTAGCCCCGATCCCGGACTCAAAGACCTTCTGCACGCGGAACCTGCGGCCGGTCATCCTCAAAAAAAAGAGTTTTATTATCCCCCCAGCAGTCCTCCTGAATCCGTAGATCCTGAATCCGTAGATCCAGAATCCCTATCATCAACTGGTAATAATCCTCTTGAATAATCCGGAACAGGTGGGGGTAGCAGTCCCCTGGAATAATCGGGGGTGGGTGTTGGAATCGGAGTTGGAATCGGAGTAGGAGTGGGTGTTGGTGTGGGTGTCGGTATTTTTACTTCTGAAACCAGCTCCCAAACATATGCTTTTCCGGGGATTTCACCTTTAGTCCTCCAGCTTGCCCTGTACATATAATCCTTGTAAATGACAATGTCGCCGGAGAGATACATCTTTGATGCAGACCATACCTGAAGAAGACCTGTTGAGGGAGTTGGAGCAGGCATGGGCTCACCGGAAACAGACATCCATACATATGATTTTCCCGGGACCTCCTCTTTGTTCCGCCATCTTGCAGTGTACATACCACCCTCGTAAAGGACAGTATCTCCGCATTCATAGATTTGATTCGATCGCCATTCCGGAATGAGGCCGGTTGCAGGAGTGGGTGTAACAGTGCCGGGTGTTGGGACCGGTTTGGGTTTGATATCTGAAATAAGCTCCCATACAAATGTAGAGCCGGGAATTTCGCCTATTGTAAGCCATTTTGCGGCGTACATATCACCCTCATAAAGGACACGGTTGTCAGGGAAATACAACGTATTTGCATTCCACTCCAGGATCAGACCTGTTGAAGGAGTGGGAGTGGGTTTTGGCTCACCTGAAACCAGCATCCATACATACTCGATACCGGGCTCCTCGCCTAAGGTCCACCATCTCGCCGCGTACATAGCAAGATTGTGAAGTACGCGATCACCGGTGTCATACTCCTTTTCAGAGTCCCATTTCGGGACAAAACCGGTTGCATGAGTTGGTTCAGGGGTTATTACGGCGGAAGGCCTCATGGTGGCATAATTTTTGAAGATATCGGAGAAGGCAAAATCCTCCTGTTCGATACCGCTGTAGGCCCAGCTTGCCACCACATTCCGGCCGCCGTCTCCATTGTCGCGGTGGGCAGACCATATGGACATCATGCCGACACCTTTGTCGCCTGCAAATTCTGCAACCTTCAGTGCGTCCTCCAGATAAAAGACCTCAGCCTGTACATCATTCTGGCCGATCATCACGGTCAGACCGATCATCTCCCATAGTTCTGCGTCATTGGTTTCAGAGTATATCTCTTTTAACTGTTTAAACAAGTTCTTTGCAGCCTCTATTCCATAGTCCCCCATCCTTCCATCCGGATCCGGCGCTGCCGAGCCACCGTAGTCCATAAGCATGACATTGACCCTGTCAATCCTGACCCCGGCATCCTTTGCGGATTTGATCAGGGCAAGCCCTTCATGTGTGAGTCCTGAGGGATTGATCGGGAGCGTGTATGACACATATAATGCAGTATCCGAATCCTGAAGACTTTTGATTGCCCGGTTGCGCCTGTCGATCGATGGTTGATCGTTTAGAGCTGCTCCCTCGATATCGAAATCGATATTTTTCACACCATATGCATTGATGACTGAACGGTATTTCTCTATAAGATGATCAAGGTCCGTGATTCTCCGTGCAAACTCCGTCGTCTCACCGCCCGCTCCACCGAAGGAAATGATCACATCGCCTCCCATAGCACGGATGCCGTCGATCTGATCCCTGTAATAGCCGTCAGCAGGGCGCCATCCCCACATGGGCTCGTTATTATTACCTGCATTTATGAAACCAAGTGTGAAGTACTTCACCCCTGTTTTCTCGGCTATGCTGGTGATCGTTTTGTCGGGTGTACCGAGCGAGACATCAATATACGGGGCATAGACCTGCGACGGCAGGGGTGCGGCAGTAGCGGAAGGTTTCATCGAGGGGAAATTCTTTATGATATTGGTGAATTCAAATTTCTCCTGAGGGATGCTGCTGCAGGTAGCTGAAGGCGGGTACCTGCCGTCACAGCCACCATGGTCACGGGTCAGGGACCATATGGACATCATACCGATGCCTTTGCTTCCTGCAAATTCTGCAAGCTCACGGGCATCTTTTTGATAAAATATCTCCCCCTTTGCATCATTCTGGCCGATCATCGGGGTCAGCCCCATCCTTTTCCATACCTCGGCATCGGACTTACCTTTATAATAGCCCTGTTTCAACTGCTTATGCACGGCATTTGAGGCATCTATCCCGTATTTTCCCATTTTGCTTGGATCTTTCACATACCAGTCGCCATAGTTCATAAGCATGATATTGACCCTGTCGAAGATGAGCACCTCTTTTCCGGGATTTGCAGCTTTGTATCTCTCCTCGGCACTCTGTACATCGTTAAGAAAAGCCATTTCAAATGCGTTGAAGCCTTCTTCAGGAGTGACCGCAAGAGTAACCGATACCCTCAGATCCGGGTATTTTTCCTTGAGCCGTATTATCGCCTGGTTGCGCCTGCTGTTTGCACCCGGGTTCTGCACAGCTGCTCCCTCTATATCAAAATCTATAGAGTTAACACCATATGTCTCGATGACCGAACTGTATGCCTCAACCAGAGTGGTCAGGTTGGTTATTTTGATCGCCGGTTCGGTTGCCTCACCACCTGCTCCGCCGAAGGAAATGATCACATCGCCTCCCTTGGCGCGGAGGGCGTTGATATCTCCCAGTCTCCAGTCAGGTTCAGTATGATCTGCAAATCTGAGTTTACCGGCGCTGTTCACGGTTATGAAGCATAACGTATAGTACTTCACTCCGGTTGCATCATACGCATCGTTTATGGTGAAACCCTCCCAGAGCCCATAATCAATATACGGGGCAAAGACCTGTTCGGGCCAGTCCGCGGCAGCTGTCGCAGGAAAAAAACTGTTTCCGCAAAGAATGATCAGAAACAGAAACGCAAGTTTTGTAAGCCTCATATTTCTTTCTCTATATTTCCATCTTATAAATAACTTCTATATATGTTATGTAATGAATGAAACTAAAAGAGACTATAATTTCGATCTTTGTATCTTATACCCCTGACGAGACACAGGGTAAGAAAATAAGATGGGATGAATAATCGAGAAGAGGGACGAAGCATACAGGGGCGGCCTCCCCCGCTCGCCCCCTCAACTCACTCCTTCTTCTCAATCCGCCCGGCCCCGATCCCGGATCTGAAGACCTTCACGACACGGAACTTCCGGCCGGTCGTCCGCTCGTACCATTCGCGGTGCTGATCCGCCTCTTTCAGGGTCCGGAGCGGGTGGCGGACCCGCTGTCCGGTCTCCTCATCAACAAGCACGATCCTGCTCATTGCCTCTTGCCTGAACTATTGTGTATTTACTCGTTTTTCTTCTCGCCAGATCCGTGTGAAAGGCAGGACTGCACATCCTTTCCGAGGATGCCGACCGCATCTGCCCGGCATCGCTGGCAGTGCTTCATCTGCTTCACATACGGTTCGCAACGGTCATGCATCTCCCGCTTCATTGCCGGTGTCGGCGGGGTGATACCCTCGAACTTGTACTGCGGGATGAGGGGGATGATATTGAAGTTATAGACGCCCATTGCGCCGACCTTCTTCGCAATCTCGGGGATATGCTCGTCATTCACGCCGGGGATGTAGACCGTGTTGATCTTCACGATCATCTTCCGCTCGACAGCCATCTGAATCCCTTTCAGCTGCTGTTCGAGGAGGATCTTTGCGCCCTCCACCCCTTCGTACTTCTTCCCCTTGTAGGTGACATGCGAGTAGATCTTCGCCCCGATCTCAGGGTCGATTGCATTTAAGGTCACCGTCAGGTTGTAGACATCGTACTTCACCAGCTCATCGACATTCTCGGGGAGCAAGAGGCCGTTTGTGCTCAGGCAGAGGATGAGATGGGGAAACTCCTCATGCACAAGCCTGATCGTCTCCAGCGTCTCCGGGTTTGCAAGCGGCTCACCGGGGCCTGCGATCCCGATCACCTTCACGTACGGGAACTTCTCCATCACTTCCCTGACGCGGGCAACCCCGTCCCCGGGGCTGAGCACCTCGCTTGTCACGCCGGGACGCGACTCATTCACGCAGTCAAAATCCCTGACACAGTAATTGCACTGGATATTGCATTTCGGCGCAACCGCAAGATGGGCCCTGCCGAATGCATGGCATGCCTTCTCTGAAAAGCAGGGATGCTCCTTAATCCGCCGGAGCGTCTCGGGATCGTAGGGGATCTCCTTCCCCTGCACGTTCGCTGTCGGGTAACCCTCATCCGTCATATGATCTACTAATGGACGAATAGGCAATAAATACTGTCCTTTCTGCATCCCGGACTGTACCAGATCCGGCATGATATCATTTTTTATTCCCATGCGATCATCCATCTATCATGAAACGTATCGCCATCCTCCTTCTCCTCTGCCTCCTGCTGCCGTTCTTCTCCGGCTGCACATCAGAAGCAGAGGCACCCCCGGAGATCCCCACACCAACCCCGACTTCGGTGCCGATCGCCCCGGTTGAATCGCCCATCATCGTACTTCCCCCTGAACTGGCAGGAACACCAGTCACGCTCTCGGCATCTCCCCTGACACAGGACAATGCCCTCTATCTCAGCTTTGAGATGAATGCACGGGGACGGCAGGCTCAAATCCCAACCGCGGGCTATCCCCTGATGCTCACCTTCTTCGCATACAATACCGACCAGTTTGAACCAGGATATGCGCCAAAAACCGCATCCGAGGTCAGGTACTCCGGAATGCCGTATAAAACCCGTTCTGTACATCTCTATTCACAGAATATCCTCACACACACCGAACAGGTGCCGGAGCGTGGCTCCCCTGCCGGGCTCTTCTATCCAGGCAAGCCATATGCCTATGGCGTTATCATCGATATCAGGCCGGTGTAAACAACATGAACAGGATCATCTATCTTCTGATCGGGCTTGCACTCCTCGCCCTTCCGGCATCAGCCGCGGTATCGTTTTCGACCCCGTCATCTGTTGATCTCACCCTTGGAGACCCAATCACCCTCACCGGCACAGCAGAACATACCTCTGTTCTCTACCTCTTCATGACCGGCCCCGGAATGAATCCAAATGGCGTCTCGCTCAATGACAGGCAGGCGCTTGCTGAGACCGGGAACATGGTGAAGGCCTATGTGACGCCGGAAGGCAGGTGGGAATATACCTGGTTTACGCAGGGGATCAGCGGAAAATCCGGGCTCTCTGCCGGAACCTATACGGTCTATGCCTCGGACACCCCGCAGCATGCCGGTGCGCTGGCGAAATGTGCCGGGTGCGCCTATGATACGATCACTGTGACACTCTCGATCCCGGCGGTACAACCAACGGCATCGACGAAGATGGGATCTATCGATATCAGGGCCCATCCCGGCCTGACTATCCTGCTGGATGGCATCCCGATGGGTGCGACGCCTTCGGTACTCACCGGCGTTGCGACCGGCGTCCGGGTGCTCGAACTTAAATCCGGCTCATACTACTCGTGGTCCGAGCGGGTGGCGGTCTCGGAAGGTGCAACTGCAATCATCAATGCAAACCCCCTTGCCCTCCCAAAGACCGGATCAATCTCTATCACCTCCTCACCCTCCGGGTACCCGATCATCATCAACGGGGCAAATACCGGAACCAATACCCCCGGCACCGTTTCAGGGCTCACCGCGGGCCTCCAGATCGTTGAGCTGAGGCCGCCTGCATATAATAACTGGAAGCGATCCGTCACCGTCTATCCCGGCAAAACCGAGATGCTCGTTGCCGATCTCGTCTCCCCGGGAGCACCGGCAACTCCTGTTCCAACACCTCTCCCGGCGGAAACCGGCTCACTCCGGGTCACCTCCATCCCTGCCGGGGCGAATGTGAACGTCGGTGACAGGTACTATGGCATCACCCCGGTCACCATTCCCGATCTCGCAGCAGGCCCCCAACAGGTCACCATCTCACTTGCGGGATACGGCACATGGAGCGGTGCGTTATCAATTGCCAGTGGCGAAACACTTGATCTCGCACCGACACTCAGCCCCCTGCCACAGCCAACTCCCACACCCTTCCCGGTCTTTGCCGTCTTTGCGGCCCTGCTGGTTGCCCTGCTCGCAGTCCGGAGATGGTAAATCTCCAAAATTTTTAACCATTCCCCTTTATATGGCCGATCCCGCCCCGGAATTGTGTCCGGATCCCCTGTACTTCAGGAGTGTTCCGCCCCTTTCTCCACAATTCATCCTCCCCTCACTGATCTATCGATCACAACACCCTTCTTCTTGAAGAGCAACCTCTAATGATAGAGTGGATAACGATGGATCTCTTTGGAAATATTCTTGGGAAAAGTGAGTCTGCCGCTCCATACATCCAGAAGGCCGAGGCGCTCTTTGAGAAGGGGAAGGTCGAGGATGCAGTGCGGCAATGCAGGCGGGCGGTCGATATCGAACCGGGGAATGCCCAGGCCTGGTACCTGATCGGATCCGGGGAGCGGTATCTCGGGAATACCACCCAGGCACTGGAAGCGTTCTCAAAGGCAACAGAACTCTCTCCCAATGACCCTGCCGTCTGGATTGCAATGGCAGGTGTCTATGCCCGGTGCGGAAAGTTTACAGAGGCTGTCGCAAGCCTTGACCGCCTCCCCGCATCTGATCTGAAACGCGGGGATATCCTTCTCTGGAAAGCCGAGTGGCTTGAAGCGCTTGGCCGGTATGAGGAGGGGGAGCAGGTACTCAACGAGATCCTTGCCCAAACCCCGGAAGATGGAAAGATCATCGCATGGCGAATCAACCTCCTGATGCGTCTTGGCAGGTTCACAGAATCCCTTGCCGCCATCGGATCAGCACTCTCTCTCGGGTACAAACCGGCAGTGATGCATGTCACAAAAGGCCGTGCCCTTGAAGGAACCGGGGATATGAAAGGGGCACTTGCCGCATACCGGGAAGCCCTTGCACTCAATTCCGAAGATCCCGGCACCTGGTATGCTCGGGCACGGATCGAGGAATCAAACGGCGACTATGCCGCCGCCGCTGCATCCTATGCCGAGGTGATGCGGGGGGTAACAGATGACAGTGCCGCTGGTGTTGCACGATCCCACTGCCTCTTTATGGCAGGCCAGTACGAGGAGGCATACAATGGCTTTGAGAAGGTCGTCACAAAAAACCCGGACTTCTACCCGGGATGGTATCTCCTCGGTGTCACGGCAGAGCGGCTTGGGCGGGTGAAACGGGCAGCAGAATGTTTTGATCACCTCCTCAAGCACGACTCCACCAATGCAAACGGCTGGTACCGCCGGGGACTTGCGATGATGAGCCTTGGCCGGTACAAGGAGGCGCTTGAGAGCTTCCGGAGGATGCAGCATCCCGATGGCACAAAGAAGGTCGCCTGGGTGACAAGCGACGGTGAGATGAGCCTCTTTGGGCGTTCATTCGATCAGGGCGGCACAGCACAGGATCCGATCGAGATCGATGCGAAGAATATCGTCCTGATCGGTCTCCAGGCACGCTCCCTTGCAGGTGTCGGGCAATATGAAGACGCACTGAAGATGATCAACCGCCTCCCGCCTGAAGAGAAGAAGACGATACAGATACAGCTGATATCTGCCGAATCAGAGGCTGCACTTGGGAATTATGCAGCTGCAATGCAGCACCTTGAAGCGGTCAGGGGCGATCCGCAGGCATTCTCCCAATCCCGGCGCCTCTATGCAGAGATCCTGATGAAGAACCAGAGATACCGGGAAGCAGCTGAGATCTTCGGCCAGATCCTCTCAGATGATCCCGAAGATATCAGGGCACTCCGGCGCAGGGCCGAGGCGCAGATTGCGCTTGGCTCATATACCGCAGCCGGAGAGGATCTCAAGGCGCTCATCGACCTCTCCCCAACAGACTGGCAGGCGATTGTGCTCCGCTCCGAACTCCTCTCTCTCACCGGCGATGCACGGGGAGCTCTCTCCCTCCTTGACGATCTCCCCGATAAACTCCGCAAGACTCCGTCTGTCGGGATGATCCGGGCCTCTGCCCTTGAAGCAGCCGGAAGAATGGAAGAGGCAACAGAGGAGCTGAAGCAGGTTCTGGTCGCCGATCCGGAACACGCCGGTGCCGTCCTCCAGACCGCAACCCTTGCGTACAGAATGGGCGATCTTGGCTATGCCGGAGAACTCATATCCCGCCTGAAAGATATCCCGGGTGAGACCGGAGGACTTGCCCTTATGCATGCGGAGATCCTCTCAGCAGTTGGGCAGTATGACGAAGCAATCGATGCCTTCACCGAATCCCTCTCATTCAACCCGGATAATCCCTCTGCATTGATCGGACGGGCAGATGCATTCAGGCGTGCAGGACAACCTGATCCTGCACTCTCTGACTTAAATGCCGCCCTCTCCGTCGATCCAAAATCCCTCCATCTCCATGCCCTCTCAGGCAGCATCCTGATGCTCCGTTCGCGGTATGCAGAAGCAGCAGATGCCTTCAGGAGATCCGAATCCGATCTCTCACTCTCGTTAGCAGCCGAGTCGCTCATCCGCTCAGGAAGATATTCAGACGCACTCTCTCACTTCGAGAGCTACCTCTCTTCCCATCCCGACGATCCGACCGCCCTTTATCTCGCCGGGATGGCAGCAGAGCATATCGGGAAGTACCATGCTGCCATCGCACATTACCAAAAGGTCAGGGATACCATCCCCGATGCAGAGTACCGGCTCGGCTCTCTCCTGAATGCAACCGGTGACTATGGCGAGGCAGAAACAGTCCTCGGACAATTCTGTGAACGCCACCCCGATGATATCGGGGGCTGGTGCACGAGGGCAACCGCATATGAACACCTGGGCCAGGATCAGCTCGCAGGCGATGCATACCAGGAAGCGATGAACCAGGGTGCGGAGAGCCCCGCACTCCTCATTGCAATGGAAGGCGTCCTCTCACGGCTCGGGCGGCTGGATGATGCAGCAGAGATCTGCCAGTCGATTGCACGGCAGCACCCGAATATTCCGATGGTCAACCGGCGGCTCGGCGAGCTGATGACGCAGCTTGGCCGATCCGGGGAGGCGGCCGATGCATACCGGAAGGCTCTCTCAGAGACATCGGATGACCCGGTTCTCCTGATGGCAGCAACCGATGCACTCATGAAGGTCGATGCGCAGAAAGAGGCTATCAGCAACCTCAAACATGCCGGGGAAGTGCATCCCGATGACCCCCGTATCTGGCGTGCCATGGGTGATGCGCTGACAGCAGATTCCGAATATGCACATGCGGTCCGGGCATATGATCGTGCCATTGCAACCGGCAATGCCCCGGCAGAGGTCTACCGGGGACGGGCACGGGCACTGATCCTCTCAGGAAAGTGGAGTGAGGCCTGCAGTGCCCTCTCTGAATACCTCCAGGAGGAGGATCATGATCTCGCGACATGGTTCGAACTCGGTGGCCTTGCAGAATCGGTCGGGGATCTGAAGCTGGCGGAGACGGCATACAAAAAAGCCGCACAGCTTCCGGGAGCCTCCTTTGCCCAGGCACGGGTGCTCTCTCTTCTCGGTGAAGACGAGCGGGCCCTCGCCCAGGTTGAGACACTCCTTGCAGACAATCCCGATACAATCGAATACCTCAGGTTCTCTGCCTCCCTCTTCCTCAGGATGGGACGGTATGAAGAGGCGATCGATAGTTACTCCCGTGCCCTCAGGGTGAGGCGGGATGATCACCAGCTCACCAGGGGGTATGCATCCGCCCTTGAATCTGCGGGCCGGTACCATGAAGCAGTCGATATCTATTCACAGCTCCTGAAAGAGGAGCCTGCCGGATCATCAACGATCCACTCGATCGCCTCACTCCTCACGCATCTTGGAAAGTACCGTGAGGCCGCCCGCCAGTACGATGTGATCCTGGACGATCACCCCGATGATGTTGCAGCACTCATCCGCAGGGGATCCATTGCCGAGCGGCTCGGGCAGTTCGGCGAAGCGGTCGACTGGTACGAGAAAGCCCTCTCCATCGACTCGAAGAACGGTCCGCTCTGGAGTGCACGGGGCTCGATCATGGTTGCCCTCGGCAGGTACAATGATGCGCTGAAATCCTATGACCGTGCGATCGATCTCTCCCAGAACGAGATCAATGCGTGGTACTGCAAAGGCCTCGTCTTAAATTATGTAGGGAAGAAGGAACAGGCGATGTCGTGCCTTGACCAGGTTACCGAGGAAGATCCTGAGCATGCACTCGCCTGGTACCAGAAATCACGGATCTATGACAGCATCGGTGAGCGGAAGGAGGCACTGAGCTGCCTCTCACGCGCCCTTGATATCGATCCCGATCTCTGAGCTATGCTGATCAGGATCATTGCTGTTGGGAAGGTGAAAGAGAACTGGCAGAAGGAGGGGATCGCGGATCTCATCCGCCGCCTCTCCCCCTATGCCACCATCACCGTCACCGAGGTGCCTGACCAGAAATACTCTTCAGCCGGCGAACAGCCTTCTGCCATCAGGAAAGAGGGTGCCGCTCTCCTTGCAGCAGCAAAAGATCCCGCTCTTTTTATCGGGCTCGATCCCGCAGGAAAAGGCATGCCGAGCGAGGCATTTGCCGATCTCCTCCGAAACCACGAGATCTCCGGGAGAGGCGATATCGCCTTCTGTATCGGGGGCGCAGACGGCCTCTCGGATGAGGTGCGTGACCGTGCCGATCTCCTCCTCTCGCTCTCACAGATGACGTTTACCCATACGATGGCCCGCCTTCTTCTCCTCGAACAGATCTACCGGGGATTTCGGATCATCAGGGGAGAGCCGTACCACAGGTAAAATAGGGGGATGGTCAGGCCATCCTGCGGTTGTGGCGGATCTGGAAGAGAACCATCACGATGAGCGATACCGGAAGGGCAATCACCAGCGGATTGCAGGCACTCCAGGGCTGTCCGAGTAAGGATGGCACGCCGAAGATGAACTGGGATAATCCAAGAACGCTTGATTCGGCTGCATGGACAAAGACCGTCCAGAGGAACCAGACGAGCGCTCCTGCCAGAAGCGATGCCTTTGCACCGATGATGCAGGGGGATTTCGAGGTGATCCCGTTTACGAATGCAGGCAGGAATGCTGATGCACAGAGCCCCATGAAGATGACGGTTGCCCGTGCGATGATACTGCCGGGAAGCAGGAAGGCAACAAGGATGGAGATGACCATCATGATTATGATGCCCCGCCTGTTGACAGAAAGCGAGAGTGCACACTCCCGTCCGCGTCCCCAGACATCACAGGCAAGTGCTGTTCCCATTGTGTGGTAGAGTGAGCTCAGGGTTGACATAGCGGCACAGAGGAGCGTCAGCATGAAGATGATGACGAAGACATCCGGCATTGACTGTGTAATGAAGAGCGGAATGATCGAATCGATATTCCCGCCAGCAGCAGTGATCGCGAGTTCCCCACTCTGCTGGTAGAAGTAGACGTTTGTCAGTGCGCCGACGGTGAATGCGACGCCGGTCATCATCAGGATGAAGGGGCCGCCGATCAGGGTTGCCCGGTGCAGTGATTTGTCATCCTTTGCGGTCATGAACCGGACGATCAGCTGTGGCTGGGCCAGAACTCCGATACCGACACCGAGCACCATCGTGGTGATAAGCGTCATCCAGATCGGGGATCCAAACGTCGGCATTGCAGTCCACCCGTTATGCCCGGCTGCGGCAAGCCCTTCAGGCACAAGGTGTGCCATATTGGTGAGTGCGGTATTTGCCTCCACAACCCCTCCGAGATGAATATAGGTCAGGAGCAATAGTGCGCTCATGCCGATCAGCATGATGGCACCCTGCAGGGCATCGGTGTGCATCACGGCGATGAGCCCGCCGAAGACGACATATGCACCGACGATCAGGGCAAATCCAAGGAGTGCTGTTTCGTACGGGATTGAGAGCGTGACCTCGATGAACCGTGCCCCGCCGATCAGGATGGCCGCAGTATAGATCGGCATCGAGAGGATGATGATGATCCCACTCACATACTGGAGGAACGGGGATTTGTAGCTCTTTCCCATCAGGTCAGGGAATGTGTATGCGGAGAGCCGTTTTCCGGCCTCGCGGATCTTCTTGCCGAAGAAGACGAAGGCGATGAAGATACCGACCCCGATATTCAGGACAGTCAGCCAGATCAGCCCCATACCGAGGTTGGCTGCAACACCGCCGAACCCGACGATCGCGGATGTCGAGATGAAGGTCGCTCCATAGGAGAGCGCGATAACAACCGGATGGGTGTTTCTCCCGGCGACCATGTAGTCCTCCGCGACCTTCGTCTTCCGGTACCCATAGTACCCGATGCCGACGATCATCAGCAGGTAGATGGCGACCACTATCGAGAGTGTCAGGACATCAACTGCCATGTTCTGCGTCTCCATTGTTCCAGTTCAACAGACCATACAGTACACACAAGCCTGCGAACCCAATCGCAAGCAGATATGCAATCCAGATGTAGGGATCAGGAATACCAAACATGATGATAACCTCCGGTACCTCAGCAACTGCACGGGAGACCGAAAAATAAGGCGGTCTCCCTATCTAAAGAAGAAAAAGAAGTTGTCTGCTACGAATGCAAGAGCCAGTTCCCTGTATCCTGGTAGAGCAGACATGAGGTATCCACTTATTGTTATCATTTTCTCCTATATATATCAAGCCTATTTCGTTCTGAGACTGAGTGCGGCGGAGTTCATGCAGAACCGGCGGCCGTCCGGGGGAGGCCCATCATTGAAGACGTGGCCGAGGTGTGCTCCGCAGAGGGCGCAGAGTACTTCGTCCCTGATCATGCCTGCCGTTCTGTCAACCTGGATCCTGATATTATGTTCAGATACGGCTCTTCT
Source organism: Methanocalculus sp. MC3 (assembly GCF_054767395.1). Lineage (NCBI taxonomy): Archaea > Methanobacteriati > Methanobacteriota > Methanomicrobia > Methanomicrobiales > Methanocalculaceae > Methanocalculus > Methanocalculus sp. MC3. Next base: position 795,806 of record NZ_BAABMP010000002.1, on the reverse strand, counting down.
GAAACTCGGCCAGCCGGTGCCTGAATCGAACTTGTCGTCCGAGAAGAAGAGATCTGTTCCGCAGCAGGCACAGGCATACACCCCCTCTGTATGGCAGTCATGGTATCTGCCGGAGAATGGCGCTTCTGTCCCCTTCCTCCGTGCCACGTCAAAGGTGAGGGGATCGAGAACGCTCTTCCATTCATTTTCTGTCTTCTCCACCGGCTCCATATCGATGAGCCCGCCATCCCGAACCGAAAAGATCTGAACCATAGAGGAGAGATGGATCCGCCGGTATTTGAGATGATCGATCATTCACAATCGAGCGAACAATATATTATCGATCGGGTTCATCTATACATCAGGTATATTCATGAGGGCCAGAGATCGATCCGACTTTTCTTTGTATGGTACTGCTGCCGGGGTGCAGGCAGTCAGGAACCCTGTGCGGAGGCATATCCTCCAGCTGCTCGAAGGCGGGGAGATGAGCTTTGACGCAATCGTATCCTCATCAGGCCGGGCAAAATCAACCGTCTCCGCCCATCTCTCCTCGCTTTCCGATGAAGGGATCGTGGGCTCCCGTCCCGGTATGGAGGATGAGCGGAAGAAATACTTCTTCTTAACATCCCATTTCATCGGTGAACTCCAACCCGGAGATCGGATCGCAGATGAGATCAGTAATTATGCTTTTGAGTACCGGGAGGGGGCAGTCGATCCGTTCCATCTCTATAAGCTCATCTACCGCACCTTCCGTGTCTCTCTCCTCACAGAAGGAATATCTCTGGATCCGCTTCTGAGAAGATCAGGTGAAAAAGTCGGTGAAGCGGTCTATCCTGCGGTTGCAGGAGAGGATATGGAGGAATTCTGCCAGAATCTGGCAAACTTCTGGGATCAGCACCGTCTCGGGAGAATGGAGATCCTCTCGCAGGATCCGATCAGATTCTCAGTCTATGACTGCTTCGAATGTGTCGATCTCCCGCAGCTCGGCAAACCCGCATGTTCGTTTGATTCCGGCCTCCTCTCTCTCCTCTTCTCCCGGCAAACCGGCTCCCTCATGAATGCATTTGAGCGGGAGTGTTATGCTGCCGGGGATCCCTGCTGCACCTTTGAGATACTTCCAGTTCCCGAAAAATAACCCGTTTTGACCAGCAAGGTTATACCATCCCATGACATTTTTTGTTATGGTGTGAACCGATGATCCGAAAAGGTCTTTTTATTCTGTTGATAGCAACAGCCCTGCTCTTCGCAGCGGGCTGTGTCAGTGAACAGCCAGATGCACCGCCGCAAACCCCGGCACCGCCAGTGTCGCTGCATATGTTTGATGCAACCAATGATGGAGGGAGCTATACCTTCGAGCCCGGTGAGATAATCCGGATCACGCTCGCCGAGAACCCGACGACCGGGTACTCCTGGGATATGGCCGTTCCCGCAGGGCTCACCCTGAAGAGGGATGAATTCATCGCCCCGGATACCGAACTCGCAGGAGCCCCTGGCACGCATGTCTGGGAGTTTGAGGCTGGCGCTCCCGGCACTTACATCGTTGAAGGAAAGTATCTCCGGCCCTGGGAAGCAGATGCCGAGCCTGCCGAAACATTCACCCTGACGATCATTGTTGAGGCAGCCACGGAACCCACTTCACGGGTACTTGAGGTTGATGAGACAAACAATGGCGGCATGATCGGCTTTGATACAGGAATGCAGTTCAGAATCACGCTTGTCGAGAACCCGACAACCGGGTACTCCTGGGATATGACCATCCCTGAAGGGCTCACCCTTGTTTCCGATGAGTTCATCGCCCCAGATACCGAATTGATGGGTGCTCCCGGCACGCATGTCTGGCTTATCCAGGGTGATGAACCCGGCGAATACGTGGTTGATGGCAAGTACATCCGGTCCTGGGAAGCGGATGGCGAGCCAGCCGACACATTCACCCTTGAGGTAATGGTCGGGTAAGCATTCTGCCTTATTCTCCCTAAAATCCTCATTTCCCTCTTTTTCATCTCTTCGATCCATAGGAAGACCGTGATTAGGTATCGTCAATGCTATTACTGCCATTGTGCAACAGTGATTATGCATCGCATCCTTTCCCTTGCCCTGATCGCTCTCTTTGCGCTCACTCTGGGCTGCACTGCCATCGGCGACTTTGGAGAAGAAGCCGGGGATCAGATCGCTATCCGCGAACCCTATCCGCTCGCTTTCCATACGAGTTTTTACTCGCAGGGGATCTCCGATATCACCTTCATCCTCCATAACTCCGGCACAGATGACCGGTTCATACGGGCATCTGCCTGGTATGACGAGTTCAGCTCAAAGACCATCACAACGGTTGAGATCCCTCCGGATGAGACGATCGAACTCGATGTGATGATCGTCCTGAACGAAGAGAAAGTCCGTGCCCTCACGACCACCACCCTCTTCAACCTCGCATGGGTTGTCGAGGAATGGGATGGGGATAGCTTTGTCATCATAGAGGAAGGAACCGCCCCGATCGAGGTCTATCCGATGGATACAATGGTTTGGGAGATCTCGGATGGTGAGGGTGGCAAAATCGATACGACCGATTATATCGCTGTCTTTGTCACGCCACAGGCACCGGCTGTTCGCGAACTGCTGGTTGCATCAAAGGAGTATGTGGATCCCGCCTATGATCCGATGTACGAAACCCTCGGCCTCTCCCGGACCCTTGCCGGGTACCAGTTTGGCGACCTTCCTGAGGAGGCATGGTATATTCATACCGGCCTTCATGCGAAAGCCGTCTATAATGCCCTCAAATATACCTATGATGTCAGGTATCTCGATATGACGGCAAGCTTCGGGTCACTGGGGTATGTCCAGCGGGTGAATACGCCTGAAGAGTCGCTCCGTTCCACATCCGCAAACTGTGTGGACGGCTCCGTCCTCTTTGCCTCAGCCCTTGAGGCAATGGGGATCCACTCCTACATTGTCCTGACTCCCACCCATTCCTATATGGCATGGAAACATGATCCGAGCCCGGCCATTGCACCCGGATATGATAATCCGGGTGGCCTCCCGCTCCTCACCCCCGACGATCTCACCGCACTTGAGACGACGATGATCGGGGACTTTTCATTCGGGGAGGCAGTTGCCTATGCCGATGAACAGCTCAGAAAAGACTGGGATTTGTTCAATGACTTTGAGAACCCCGATGCCCATGAGTACCGGCTGATTGATATCGGGTATGCACGGGAAGAGGGGATCTACCCCCTCCGGTGAATGTTCTGGATCAATCAGATCAGATCCGGCTTGAAGATCTCAGCGGGGAGAAAAGCTACAAGAGAGAGGAACAACCACATACATACAAATGGCTGAAGAGAAGCGTCTGACACGGTCAAAGACAAACCGGCTCCTGGCCGGCGTATGCGGAGGGATTGCAGAATACTATGGATGGGATCCCTCGCTCGTCAGGATAGGCTGGATCGTCCTCTCCTTCATCCCGGCTTTTCCGGGCATTATCCTCTATATCCTCGCCCTGATCATCATCCCCGAAGAGGATGGCGAAAAGAAGAGCGATCTCTATACCGGCGAATAGCCGGATTATCCCATCTTCTCTTTTGCCTGCCGGATCTGCTCCCTGAGCTCGATTGCATGCTCAAAATCAAGCGACTCGGCAGCGGAACGCATCTCTGACTCGAGCTGGATGATCAGGTTCGGAATCTCGTCCTGCGGGATCTCTGCAAGCTCAACCCCCTCGACCTCCTTCTCCCGAATCGGTTTTCTGATCGTCTCCGGCACAATCCCGTGCTCTTCATTGAAGGCGATCTGGAGCTTCCGCCTCCGTTCCGTCTCGGCAAGGGCCCGCTTTATCGAGTCTGTCATTTTGTCAGCATAGAGGACGACACGGGAGTTCGCGTTCCTCGCAGCCCTGCCGATCGTCTGGATCAGGCTCTTCTCGTTTCTCAGGAACCCTTCCTTGTCTGCATCCAGAATGCCGACGAACCCGACCTCGGGAATATCCAGCCCTTCCCGGAGCAGGTTGATCCCGACCAGCACATCGAAGGTGCCGAGCCTGAGCTGCCTGATGATCTCGGTCCGTTCAAGCGTGATGATCTCGGAATGAAGGTACCGTGTCTTGATCCCCCGCCCGATCAGGTAGTCTGTGAACTCCTCGGCAAGCTTCTTTGTGAGGGTGGTCACGAGCACCCGGTCCCCCTGCTCAATGGTGCGGAGGATCTCCCTCTCCAGATCCTGGGTCTGCCCGTCGATCGGCCTCACCTCCACCACCGGATCGACGAGGCCGGTCGGCCTGATGATCTGCTCTACCACCTGTTCGGCATGTTCTGCCTCATAGCTTCCGGGGGTTGCCGAGACGAAGACGACCTGCTTCATGTACCCCTCAAACTCATGGAACTTCAGGGGGCGGTTATCAAAAGCGCTTGGGAGGCGGAACCCGTACTCGACCAGGTTCTTCTTCCGTGCATAATCGCCATTGAACATCCCCCGCACCTGCGGCAGGGTCTGGTGGCTCTCGTCTATGATCAGGAGAAAATCGCCGGGGAAATAGTCGAGGAGGCAGTACGGCTTCTCGCCTGCGGATCTCCCGTCAAAATGGCGTGAATAGTTCTCGATCCCCTTGCAGCTCCCGGTCTCCTCGATCATCTCGATATCAAAGAGGGTACGCTGGCGCAGCCGGTGCGCCTCGATCATCCCGAGCGTCGGGAGCACCTCGTCCAGTTCGGCCCGGATTGACTCAACCGCCCGCTTCCGCTCGTCTTCCGGGGTGACGAAATGGCGGGCGGGATAGACATGGAAATATTCCATCGTGGAGAGCCGCCGCCCGCTCGTCTTCTCGATCTCCGAGATCCGATCGACCGTGTCGCCGAAGAGCTCGATCCTGATGATATCATTGAAGTATCCGGGGATGATCTCGATGGTATCTCCACGCACCCGGAACCTTCCCGGCATCAGTTCGGTGTCGTTGCGCTCGAACTGGATCTCAACCAGCCGCTCGATGATCTCCCGCTGCTTTGCCTTCTCACCGCACCGGAGCTCAAACCCGAGGTTCCGGAAATGTTCGGGGTTGCCGAGGCCGTAGATGCAGGAGACCGAGGAGATGATGATGGTATCGTTCCGTGAGAGGAGCGAGGCGGTTGCGGAGAGGCGCATCTGCTCGATCTTCGGGTTGATATCCGCATCTTTCTCGATATACTGGTCTTTTCTCGGAAGATAGGATTCCGGCTGGTAGTAGTCATAATAAGAGACGAAGTACTCGATCCGGTTCTCAGGGAAGAAGTCCTGAAATTCATTATAGAGCTGTGCCGCAAGGGTCTTGTTATGGGCAAGGACGAGGGTGGGCATCTGGAGTTCTGTGATTAAGTTTGCGATCGTGAAGGTCTTCCCTGATCCCGTCACCCCGAGGAGGGTCTGTTTCCCCATCCCCCCGGAAAAACCGCTGGTTAAACCTTTGATGGCATCAGGCTGGGAGCCTGCCGGTTTGAAGTCCGCGTGTAGGGTGAAGTTCATGGAATAACCTTCTTTCTTCGCTTGATCCTGTTATAGCTGACGGCGAACCGGTGCGCCTCGTCCCTGATCTCCTGGATGAGGAGGGAGGCGGGATCGTCTGAAGGCACCGGGAGGGGATAGGGGAGTTTCGGGAGATAGATCTCCTCCTCCCGTTTTACAAGCGCAATGACGGGGATATCGAGATCGAGCTTATTCAGCTCGGCATATGCGGCCGAGAGCTGTGCTTTTCCGCCATCGATGACGATTAAGTCCGGCATCTCCCCGTCTTCTGCAACCAGCCGCGAGTACCGCCGCGAAACCACCTCCCGGATCGATCCGGGATCATCCCCCCCGACGGCACTCTTCAGGGAAAACCGCCGGTATCCCCGCTTATCAGGCTTTCCGCCGACGAACCTGACCATCCCCCCGACAGCGGCGGTGCCAGAGAGATGCGAGATATCAAAACACTCGATCACCTCGGGATCAGCTGCCAGCCGGAGTGCCCGCCCAAGCGCCTTCACCCGCTCACTCCCCGAGAACCAGGTGAGATCGACATTCTTTGCAGCAAGATCAAGGAGTTCACGCTTTGCCCCCTGCTTCGGGACGGTGATGGTGACGCTCTTCCCCCGGATCTCAGCCAGGTACCCGGAGATGGCATCGTCCACCGTCTCAGGGAGGATCACCTCGCCCGGCACCTCATGGTCGCTGTAGTACTGGACAAGGAATTCTGAGAGGAATCCGGGTGTTTCATCGAACCGGAACTCCTCTTTTTCGACCAGCGTCCCGTTCCTCTGGTGGAAGAGGAGGAGGAAGACCTCGCCGCCGGTGATCCGGTACTGGATCACATCCCCTTCGCTGGCTGTTCTCCGGGCAGCCATCCGCCTCCCGGAGAGATGTTCGAGAGCTGTGATCGTCTCCCTGATCGTGATTGCAGACTCAAATTCGCAGCTCCGGGATAGCTGTTCCATCCGGGCTTTCAGATCAAAAATCAGCTCCCTTGTCCTGCCTTTCAGGACCTCCTCTGCCTGCCGCACCCGTTCTGCATATGCCTCTTTGGAGATCTCCCCGATGCAGGGTGCCGGGCAGGTGTTGATATGGTAGCGGAGGCAGGCACGTTTTGGGAGCCGCCTGCATGAACGGAGGCCGAAGATCTTCTTCACCATCGCAAGCAGCCGATCCCGCTCACGGGCAGAGACGAAGGGGCCGAAGTACCTCCCTTCTGCCCCTGCCTTCCGGGCAATCCCGATCCTTGGGAATGGATCGCCGGAGATGTGGATGAAGGCGAAGCTCTTTGCATCCTTCAGGTCGATATTGTATTTTGGCTGGTGCCGTTTGATCAGCGTATTCTCTAAAATGAAGGCTTCTGTCTCGTTTGCTGTTGCGATGAAATCAACAGATCTGATCGCATCAACCAGCACAGCGGTCTTTGGATCCAGCCCCTTCTTCGTAAAATAGCTCTGCACCCGCTTCCTGAGGTTCTTTGCCTTGCCGACATAGATGACGGTGCCGGATTCATCCAGAAAAAGATATGAACCCGGCTCTTCGGGAATATGGGTGGTATCGATCATGGCTCAAGGAGGGGCCTGAGGAACCGGCCTGTATGGCTCTCAGGTACACCTGCGATCTCCTCTGGAGTCCCTGCCGCGATGATCTCCCCGCCGCCATCACCGCCTTCGGGGCCGAGATCGATGATATGGTCTGCGGACTTGATCACATCGAGGTTATGCTCGATCACAACGACCGTATTCCCCTTCTCCACAAGATCGTCGAGCACCGAGATGAGCTTGCTGACATCATGGAAATGAAGGCCGGTTGTCGGCTCATCAAGGAGATAGAGGGTCCTGCCGGTTGCCCGTTTTGCGAGTTCACGGGTGATCTTGATCCGCTGCGCTTCCCCGCCTGAGAGGGTGGTGGCACTCTGCCCGAGCTTGATGTAGCCAAGCCCCACCCGGCAGAGTGTCTCAAGCTTCTGGCTGATTGCGGGGATATTCTCGAAGATGCTCCGTGCCTCCTCGACACTCATCGCGAGGACATCCGCGATCGTCTTTCCCCGGTACCGGACTTCAAGTGTCTCGCGGTTGTACCGCTCCCCTTTGCACTCCTCGCACTCGACGAAGACATCGGGGAGGAAGTGCATCTCGATCTTGATGGTGCCGTCACCCTGGCATGCCTCGCACCGCCCCCCTTTCACATTGAAGGAGAACCGCCCGGGCTTGTATCCCCGAACCTTCGCCTCTTTTGTCTCGGCAAAGATCTTCCTGATCTCATCAAAGACCTTTGTGTAGGTGGCGGGATTCGATCGGGGAGTCCGCCCGATCGGGCTCTGGTCGATGACAATCACCTTGTCAATCTCCTCGTCTGCCGTGAGCGAGGTGAAGGCGCCGGTATCCTTCCGGGAGCCATGGATGGTGTTCATCAGGGCCGGGTACAGGGTCTCGTAGATGAGGGTTGATTTTCCGGATCCAGAGACCCCGGTGATGACGGTGAAGAGTCCGAGCGGGATCTCGCAGCTGATATCCTTCAGGTTATGCTCGGTGCAGCCGGTGAGCCTGATACAGGGTCCTTTCAGCCGGCGTTCTTTTGGAACCGGGATCGTGATCCTGCCGGAGAGGTACTGGCCAGTGAGGGAGTCTTCTGCGTTGATGATATCATCAAGGGATCCAAGAGCGATGATATCGCCGCCGTGGATCCCCGCTCCCGGCCCCATATCCACGATACAGTCTGCATGCCGGATTGTATCCTCATCATGCTCGACGACGAGGACGGTGTTGCCGAGATCGCGGAGGTGTTTTAAGGTCTCGATCAGGCGGTGGTTATCCCGCTGGTGGAGGCCGATTGAAGGCTCGTCCAGCACATAGAGGACGCCCATCAGGTTTGATCCGATCTGGGTGGCAAGCCGGATCCGCTGCGCTTCGCCGCCCGAGAGGGTGCCAGCGTTTCGTGAGAGGGTAAGGTATGACAGGCCCACCCGTTCAAGGAAGAGGAGGCGGGATCGGATCTCTTTCTTCACCTGCCGTGCAATCTCCTCCTCCTTCGGCGTGAGGGGGAGATCGGTGAAGAAGGCGAGTGCTTTTCCAACCGAGAGGTCGGTAACGTCCGCAATCGAGTACCCGTGGATTTTCACCGCGAGCACCTCCTTCTTCAGCCGCAATCCCCCGCAGGAGGGGCAGGGGGTGACCCGCATAAACTTCTCAAGCTCCTCCCTCCTGTACTCGGATTTCGTCTCCCTGTACAGCCGTTCGGACTGGGGGATCAGCCCTTCCCAAACTCCCTTGTGGGACCATTCGGCATCCCCCTGCTTCATCTTCATCGAGAATCTGATCTGATCGTCTGATCCGTACAGCAGCGAATGGAGCTGCGGTTCATTCAGGTCACGGATCGGGGTATGGATCGTGTACCCGGCATGTTCGGCAACAGATCCGAGATACTGCATACGGTACCCGTCAAGGAAGTTCCGGTATAATGCCACCGCACCGTCTGCGATACTCTGATCCTTATCCGGGATGATCAGGTCGGGATCAAACCTCATCTGGAACCCCAAACCGTTACAGGTCTCGCATGCCCCAAAGGGGCTGTTGAATGAGAAGAACCGGGGCTGGAGCTCCTCAACAGAGAAGCCGCAGATCGGGCATGCCATCGTGGCAGAGTAGGTCTCTTCTGAACCGTCCTCAAAAGCAGCGATAACAAGCCCCCCTGAACGCTTCACGGCGGTCTCGCATGCCTCGGCAAGACGGGAGGTCTCGGCCGGATCGAGCCGGTCGATGACGATCTCGATATCATGCTTCACATAACGTTCGAGTGGGATATCCTCGTCGGTCCTGTGGATGATCCCATCCACCCTGACCCGGGAGAAACCTTCAGAATCGAGATCTTTTATGATCTTCGCATAGGTTCCCTTCTTCTGCCTGACAACCGGCGCCAGTATGGTGACCATCCCGGTTCCGTGTGCTGCGATGGCATCTGCGATCTGCTGGGGTGATCTGGATTCAATCGCAATGCCATGTTCGGGGCAGTGCGGTATTCCGACCCTTGCGAAGAGGAGCCTGAGATAATCATAGATCTCGGTGACCGTCCCGACAGTGCTCCTCGGGTTCTTCGAGGTCGTCTTCTGTTCTATCGATATTGCAGGGGAGAGCCCTTCGATCGCATCGACATCGGGCTTATTCATCTGGCCGAGGAACTGGCGGGCATATGCCGAGAGGGATTCGACATAGCGCCGCTGCCCTTCGGCATAGATGGTATCAAAGGCAAGCGTGGACTTCCCTGAACCCGAGACGCCGGTGATGACGATCAGCTGGTCACGGGGGAGGATAACGGTGATATCCTTCAGGTTATGCTCACGGGCTCCACGAACAATTAAGTCTTTCATCAGTGATTGTACCTGTTGATCATGGATGGTAATAGGTATAGAGATGCTGTCAACGGTAGTGGCGTCTCAGGAATGATCTCACCTTCTCCGACTCGATCCACCCCTGATCCAGCTGGTCAAGATAGCCCCTGATAATCTCCACCTGCATCCGGATCTCTTCTCCAATCTCCTCATCCCCGCATCCCGCATACCCGAGGATGACGGTGAGCGGGTTTCTGATATGATCTCCCAGAACGGCAAACTGTTCGATATTCTCCTCGATCTGGCGGTATGCCGTCTGCTTGATCCCAAAGTCCCGCCGCCGCTCGGTTATATCCCGTGAGATGGAGACGATCACCCTCCTGCCGCCGAGCATCATCCCGTGGGCATTGATCTCAACCGGGCAGAGCGATCCATCAGCTCTCGCCTGTTCGGTCTCAAAGAGGATCTGATCCGAGACGAGCAGCTTCTTCACCTCTCTCAGGATCTCCCCGACACGCCCGGCAGGTACAATATCGAGCGGGGATCTGGAGAGGAGCTCATCCCTCGTGTACCCAAGCCGCCGGCAGGCGATATCATTCACTTCGATGAATGCCTCCGGTTCACCTTTTCTGCTGATGGTATAGACGACGATCCCGTCATTCCCTCCATGGAAGAGGAGGCGGTACTTCTCCTCGTTCTCCCTGAGCATCGCCTCCGCCTCCTTCCAGCGGGTGATCTGGCGGAAGAACCAGAGTGTGTTATCCCCCTCGATCTCCCTGATCGAGAGTTCGTACCACTGCCGCTCACCGGATGGTGATTGGAGCACGAGCTCTTTTCCCCTGAGCGGAGTCTTCGAGGCGAGGGCATCCTTCACCTCTGCAATAACCGCCTGATCCGAAATCCCGTTCTCTCTGAGTATGGAGAGAAAGAGGTCAAGCGGATCGGGAGCATCGCTGATTCCCTCCCCGGCAAGCCGCCTGAATGCGTCGTTTATATAGGTGATCGTATCTCCATTGGCAATCAGAATGGCATCTTCAAGTGCATCTCCGAAAGAAGGCAGATGGGTACAACTCATATTGGTAGTGTACTTCCACCCTTCTTTTTAAATAATTAACTAATGCAAAGGTCTATATTCACTGAACCGGAATCTCTCTTTCATGAAGATTCTTGCATTCAACGGGAGCCCGAGGGTTTCCTCGAGCTCGACAAGACAACTCCTCCTCGCCGCATGTGAGGGTGCGGAAGAGGCAGGTGCCAGCACCACGGTGGTTGATATCTGTGAGCTGGATATCGGGTACTGCAATGCGTGTGGGAGCTGCTATAATACCGGCTCCTGTGTTCTTGACGATGATTTTGAATCTGTCTATTACCAGTTCCTCAATGCAGACGGGATCATCTTCTCCTCTCCCGTCTACATCAACTCGGTGACTGCACAGCTGAAGACCTTCTTCGACCGCCTTGCTGATGCCGTGCATTGCCAGAGGCTCACCGGGAGATACGGGTGCAGCCTCTCAACCGCCGGGGGAGCGCTTGCCGAAGAGGTGGCGGAGTACCAGAACGGCGTGATCCGGATGCTCGGCGGCACTACCGTCGGTTCGGTTGGCGTGAATATCATGGGAGATCCCGGTGCAGTAGCTGCGAAGATCCCGGCTGCAAAAGCACTCGGGGCCGATCTCACCGCAGCCATCCGGGAAGAGCGGCGATATCCCGAACAGGAAGAGGAGCACCGGATCAGGCGGGAACATATGATCGAGCTTGTCCGCTTCAACAAGGATGTCTGGAAGTCCGAGTACGAATACTGGGAGAATCAGGGCGCTTTTTCGGATCGGTGATTAAGTGTCTCCATCCTGCCGATAATATCATCGGTATGGGATCCCATCCAGTAGAGCCGCCTGCATGAAGGGCACCAACGGAAGATGCGCCCTCCCTCTTCTGCCGGCGCATAATCTGCTCCCCGGATCTCCTCTTCGGGCGCATCTTCGAGGAGGCTGTTGCAGATCGAACAGCGGATCAGCCTGACCGGGAGGTCGATTCGGCCCAGTTCTTTCAGGAGTGCGAGCTGATCGAGGATCTCCTTCTCCCCGATATAGATCCCCTGTTCTCCGGCGCGGCCTGCAAGTTCACGGTCGCGGGTGAGGAGGATCCTGCCCTCCCGTTCGGCCCACTGGAGGAGTTCTGTATCTTCCTTTGGGTTGCCGGATGGGAGGCAATCCGCACTCTCTGTATCATAGCCGAGGAGCCGGAGGTAACGGGTGAGGGGGCCGAGCATCCGGTCCACAAGGAACCGGGGTTCAGGCGTCATCTGAGCACGACCGGTATCCGGTTGCCGCAGTTTTTACACTGGTCTCCGCTAAGCCCCACAATCTCAGCAGAAAATCCTCTCCTCAGGATCAGATCCGCCCCGCAGGAGGGGCACCGGGTATCTTCGTCCGATGATCCGGGAATATTGCCAAGGTAGGGGTATTCAAGGCCGAGTTCCCGCGCCCGATGGTAGATCCGCTCGAGGGTTGAAATGGGAGTTGCAGGGGGATCGCTCATCCGGTAATCGGGATGGTACCGGGTGAAATGCATCGGGGTGTCGGGGCCCAGGTGCTCGATCACCCAGCGGATCAGGGAATCGATCTCACCCGGATCATCATTCATGCCGGGGATCACCAGTGTTACCGTCTCGATATGCATGCCGAGTTCATGTGCCCGGATTGTTGCATCGAGCACCGGCTGGAGGCGCCCCCCGCAGACCTTTTTGTAGAAATCATCATTGAATGCCTTCAGATCCACCCGGAAGGCAGAGAGCATCGGGGAAAGTTCGTTCAATGCCTCTTCGGTGATGTAGCCGTTCGTGACATAAATCGTCTTCAGATCGTGTTCCCGAGCAATCTCTCCCATATCAAGGGCATACTCATGCCAGATCGTCGGCTCATTATAGGTCCAGGTGATGCTCGCAGCACCGGATCGCATCGCCTGCCGCACCCCCTCTTCCGGTTCGATCTGCCGGAGCGGGAGGGAATCGATCGTTGCCTGCGATATCTCCCAGTTCTGGCAGTGCCTGCATCGGAAGGTGCATCCGATTCCCCCAAGCGAATAGGTGGTGGTGCCGGGGAGAAAATGGAAGAGCGGCTTCTTCTCGATCGGATCGAGTGCTGCTGATACAACCTTCCCATAGGTCAGCGCATAGAGCTTCCCGTCCCGGTTCCCGCGAACGCCGCAGATCCCCTCTTTCCCCTCCCGGATCAGGCAACCGTGCGGGCAGAGTCCGCATCGTATCCCATCATCCTCTCTCATCCAGATCCGTGCTTCTTTCATCTCTCCCCATTCACCCCGTTTTGATCTCTCTCCACTCTGTGGAACACGGCATTATATGTGATCCATGATGAAATGTTTAAGGTACCATGAAGAAGGTAGTTATCTCGGTCGGCGGGTCGGTTCTTGTACCCACACTTGAGTCGAATAATCTCAGTGCATGGGTAGCAGTGCTCCGGGAGATTCAACAGGACTATTCCGTCTTCTGCGTCTGTGGAGGAGGAGGTGAGGCACGCCGGTATATATCGGTCTGCCGGAGCCTCGGAATTGATGAGGGAACCGCAGACGAACTCGGCATCATGGTGACGCGGATCAATGCGTTCCTTCTGATCTCCGCACTCGGGGATGCCGCCTATCCAACCGTTCCGGCAACCTACCGTGAGGCGAAGCAGGCAGCGCTCCACGGGAGGATCGTCGTCATGGGAGGGGTGACACCCGGCCAGACGACAGATGCGGTCTCAGCCGTCCTTGCAGAGGAGATCGGAGCAGATCTGCTGGTGAATGCAACGGCAGTGGATGCAATCTACTCGGCTGATCCGAGGAAGGACGCCTCTGCCGAGCGGTTCACACAGATCACCCCGACAGATCTGATCAGGATCATCATGAAGGAGCGGATGGGCGCGGGATCGAACATGATCGTCGATCTGGTGGCAGCCAAGATCGTTGAGCGGAGCGGCATCCCCTTCATCGTGATGGATGGGAGAAAACCCGGCGATATCGTAACAGCGCTCAAAGAGGGGACATTCAACGGCACTCTTGTTGCAGAGAAGCCGGATTCCGTTCTCCCCCTCTGAGATGCGGACAAAACGATACCCTTTTTTAGATAGACCCTCAATTTAGTAAGGTCACGGGGTAGTAGGGTAGCCTGGTCCATCCTAGAGCGTTTGGGACGCTTTGACCGCAGTTCGAATCTGCGCTACCCCATTTTGAGATGGACTCAGACACCGCTTTTCTGATCTATTCACGCCTGAATGATCGCTATCCTCATACGGAGACCCATTTTCTTGATTTTGAAGATCCCTTCCAGTGCCTGATCCTGACGATCCTCTCTGCCCAGACGACCGATGCCACCGTGAATCTGGTTGCGCCGTCTCTCTTTGCACGGTTCCCGACACCGGAATCGCTTGCCTCTGCGGATCTCGAGGAGGTTGAGAGAATCATCCACAGAACCGGGTTTTACCATGCAAAGGCCCGGCATATCATCGGTGCTTCAAGGGCACTTGTGGAGCGGTTTTCGGGCAGAGTGCCGGCTACGATGGATGAGCTCCTGACGATTCCCGGTGTCGGGAGAAAGACGGCTAATATTGTCCTCAACCATTCCTTTGGGATCGATGAGGGAGTCGCTGTTGATACGCATGTCCGCCGTCTTGCACAGCGGATCGGTTTCTCAGACTCGGCAAACCCCGATAAAATCGAGCAGGATCTGATAGCGATCTATCCCTGTTCCCATTGGGGCGGGATCACGTACCTGCTGATCCGGCATGGGAGGGAGGTCTGCCCTGCCAGAAAGCCGCAGTGTAAAACCTGCGTTCTCCGTGACCTCTGCCGTTTTGCCTCTTTAGAAGAAGAAGGGTGAGACGATTGCAAAGAAGCAGAAGGAGACGAGAGCCGCTGCCGGTATCGTGATGATCCAGGCGATGATAATCTCCCGCACCACTCCCCACCGGACGGCAGCAGACCCCTGTGTGGTGCCGACACCCATGATCGCCCCGCTCATTGCATGGGTTGTCGATACCGGGATGCCGAGCATAGTCATCGCCGAGAGGACAAGACCGCCGGATGTGGATGCCGAGAAGCCCTGGTAGGGGGTGATCCGGGTGATCCTGTTTGCCAGCTTGTCGATGACACGCCAACCGCCAAGCAGCGTGCCAAGCGATATTGCGGCACAGGAGGCAAATATTACCCAGAGCGGCACCTCAAAGACCGTTATCAAGCCTCCGGCAAAGAGTATGGCGGTGATGATACCCATTGCGTTCTGCGCATCATTGCTTCCATGCCCGATGGCGTGGAAGGATGCCGAGACGATCTGGAGTTTCCTGAAGATATAGTTCATACGCTGCGGCGTGCTGGCTCTGCTCAGGTACCGCATGATAAAGGCGGCAAACGCATAGGCGGCGATGAACCCGAGGGTCGGGGAGACGACGATGAATAAGACGATGGCAAGGATACCCTTGATCTCGATGATATCGAGGAACATGGAGATCGGTATGATGATCGCGATGCCGATGATAGCTCCAAGGCCAAAATAGATCGGTTTTTTATCTCCCGCATAGTACGCAAGTGCCCCAAACAGCAGCGCTCCCGCACCTGCGCCAAAGAGAGCGATCTCGAGCATCAGTATGATCGTATTCCAGTCCGGCCAGATTACCGCAAAGAAGCCTGCCGCCCCGATACCGGCACCCATGATCCCTCCGACAAGAGAATGGCTGCTTGAAACCGGTATGCCAAAATGAGAACAAAAGAAGACCCAGAAGACCGACCCGACAAGGCCGGTGACAAGGACAAAAGGAGTGAGTATTGCGGGATCGACGATCCCTTTTCCTATTGTCTTTGCAATGGCGGTTGAGAAGAGGAACGGGCCGACGAGATTAAAAAATGCGGCAAGCCCGACTGCCTGGAGCGGGGTGAGCACCTTGGTGGCGATGACGGTGGCGATGGAGTTTGCGGCATCGTTTAAGCCGTTTACAAAGTTAAAGAGGAGGGCAAGTCCGATCCCCGCAATGATAAGAAACTCCATAAAAACTCACGAATGGCGGATTGCTATATCTGCAAGGACATTTGCTGCGTCTTCGCTCTTATCTGTTGCCTCTTCAAGGCTCTCGTAGATCCCTTTGAGCTTGATGATCCTGATTGCATCATTACTTTCGAAGAGATCGGTTATGGCGTGGGCAAGGACATCATCGGCAAGGTTCTCGAGCCTGTTGATCTCGATGCATTTGTTCTCAAGAGTTTCGGGGTTTTTGAGATTCCGAACCTCACGGACTGCCACTGCCACCTCACTCGCCTGAAGATAGATGATCTTGGCAAATTCCCTCATGTAGGGGTCTGTCTCCTCAATCCCGTAGGTGAGCATCTTCCTGGCGGTACCATCGACAAAATCGAGCATGTCATCCAGTGCTGTTGTCAGCCGTGATATCTCCTCGGGCTCAAGCGGGGTGATGAAGCTCCGATTCAGCTCGGCATATGCCCGGTGGGCAAGGGCATCACCCTGGTGTTCGAATTTCTTGATCGCTTTGACCTTCTGCTCGATATTGGTATAGTCATCAATAAGATCAACAAGCAGGCGTGCAGCCTCTGTTGTAGTATCCGCGAGCTGCTCGAAGATATCATAGAAGACATGATCATTTGGAATAATCCAGTCTCGTAAACTCACAAGACACCACTCTTACAAGGAATCTTAAGAATAAAAAGGTCTTGATTCGAACCCGTTCACAACTGTTCCGATCATTTCCGGAATGCCTGATCTGTTCTTCATCCGGGTTCGTCTCATCTCTTCTTCATCTCTCCTGTTTTGCCGCATGCTCGCGGCTGCCGATGAATTCACGGATCATCTTTGCGGCAACCGCGGCAGTCTGTTCAGAATCATTTGGGAGCACCTCGACATAGTCGAATGCCACAGCCTGACCTGCAAGCGCCCGGATCACAGATCGGAGATCCCAGTGGGTGATCCCGAAGGGATCCGGTGTCCCGAGCCCCGGTGTCAGGCATGAGTCGATGGCATCCGCATCTATTGAGAGGTAGATTGCGTCTCCGCCGATGGCAGCTTTCACCTCGCCGATGATGGCGTTGATCCCCCGGTCATGCACCTCATCTGCGGTATAGATCCGGTGGTGTGCCGCCGCCTCAAACTCCTCCCGGGATCCGCTCCGCGCACCGATGATGATGATATTATCTATGCCGAGATCGCGGACCCGTGCCGAGACACAATCATGGTTGTAGCGGGATCCCCGGTATTCGTCCTGGAAATCCAGATGTGCATCACAGACGACATACCATTTCGGCATGGCAGCGCGCACTGCACCGATGGTGATCGAATGCTCGCCGCCGAGCATCACCGGCACTTTCCCGTCAGAGAGGATCATCGAGACGGTATCCTCAACCTGGGCTGCGACCGTCTCCGGATCTGCCTCCGGGTAGAGATCCCCGAGATCGGTGAAGGGGATATCGGTAAGCTCAAACCCGTACTCAGGCATGTATGGCTCGAAATTATACGAGATTGCCCTGATCGCAGCGGGTGCGGCACGGGTGCCCGGCTTGTATGAGGTCGTCCCGTCATAGGGGACCCCGAATATCACATACCGTGCATCCTCATATGAGGCTTCGGCATCGGCAAAAAGAGAGTTTGAAAAGGATTGCATATTCAGATGTCAAGCTTGCGTTTGCCGAGAGATTCGATGTAGGGAATCTCCTTGCCGGGCTCGATAAGTTCCAGCTGGTCGTCTGTGACATTCAGCTCGAAGTTTGTGTAATCTTTCATATCCATGAAGGAGACGGTATTTGCAGCGATCGAGATGACCTGGGCGCTCTTCCGCTCAACGATCGGGGCATAGATCTTGGCTCCAACAGGTGATGTATAATCCCGTTTCACTCCATCAAAGATGCCGACAGCCATGATCCGTGCCTTTGCGGCACCGTGCTTCCCGGGCTTTGAGGTGGCGATGGTCATAATTTTGCATGGTTCGTCATCTATGACCATGTAGCGGCCTTCTTTCAGTTTCCCAACTTCTGTTTGTTCTTTCATGATGATTTCTCGCAGGAGTAATTTATTGAATCTAAAGAACATAAAGACAACGCAGTGATGAATGAAACGCCCTTCCTTGCCGCATGCCAGCAGCTCTCCATCCGGCTCCGTGCAGAAATCCGCGATCTCGTCGGTACCGAGCAGGGTGGAGCGGAGATCGGGATGGGTGCGGATCAGACCCCGACCGAGGTGATCGATGATGTTGCCGAGTCTCTTGTGCTCGATCATCTCAGGGAGGCGGGCGTTGGCAGGCTCGTGATCAGCGAAGAGGCGGGTGTTGTGGATCTTCCCGGTGGGGAGGGGACGATCTACCTCGATCCGATCGACGGTACCTATAATGCCGTTGCCGGTATCCCCTTCTATGCGATATCCCTCGGATATGCAGTTGACGGGCAGATGAGAGAGGGGTATGTGATGGATCTTGCATCCGGTGAGGAGTTCTATGCAGTCCGGGGCGGCGGTGCGTTTCTGGATGGAATGGAAGTCTCTGTATCGGATGTCTCATCTTTGCATACCTGTGCGATGAGCCTGTACGGGAAGAAGTTCGACCCCGCCAGTATCATCCGGCTTGGCAGCGAGATTCGGAGATGGCGGCTTTTTGGCGCCTCAGCACTTGAACTCTGTTATGTTGCCTGCGGCCGGATAGACGGATTTGTCGATCTCAGGAATACCCTCAGGATCACCGATGCCGCCGCCGGAATGCTCATCTGCACAGAAGCCGGAGGAGTAGTATCGGCACCGGATGGCGGTCTGGTGAGTTTCCCCGACGATGTCTCTCTCGGGCGGTGTATGGTAGCGACGAATGCGGTGATCCACCGGAAAGTGATCGAATATCTCAGGTGAAGAATGCGGTATTTCATCGTCTCACGGATTGATCGCGAAGAGGCGCTTGCGTTTGCAAGGATGCTTGCAGAAGACCTCCGGATGGCCGGGCACACGGTGCTCTTTGAACACGATACTGCCGATACCCTGAAGATGGATGGCGGACTCTCCTTTGAAGAGCTTCCGGGCCGTGCAGATCTGGTTGTTGCGGTCGGGGGGGACGGAACCGTCCTCAGGGCTGTTGCAAAGATGCAGCCGCAGCTCCCGGTGATCGGTATCAACTGGGGTGAGGTCGGGTTCCTCGCGGATCTCGAACGGGGCCATGCACTTGAGTTCCTTACCGCCCTCAAACCCGGCTTTTCTGTGGAGAAGAGGATGCGGCTTGCCTTTGAGAGTGATCATGGCCCGATCGGCGATGCACTCAATGAGGCATTGATCGTCACTTCACGCCCTGCGAAGATGCTCAGGTTCTCGATTGTCATCGATGGCGATGTGGCCGAGACATTCCGGGCCGATGGGATCATCCTCAGCACACCGACAGGCTCAACCGCATATGCGATGAGTGGGGGGGGTCCGATCGTCGATCCCCGGATCGATGGGGTTTTGATCGTCCCGCTTGCACCGTATATGCTCTCATCCCGGCCCCATATCATCTCGACAGACCGGAAGATCGAGATCCGCCTCGAGACTACAAAACCCGCAAACCTTGTCATCGACGGGGTGGAGGTGGAACCGCTTGGCCTCTCCGGCTCGATCCGGGTAACGAGATCGGCAGATCCGGCCCTCTTTGTAAAAAGCGAACGGACCTTCTTTGAGAAGGTCGAGCAGAAACTGCGGCGTCTCTGATCATCAGGTTTATCGTTTGATGGATAAATAGGGTCTTGTAGAGAATAATGGAGTGTGAACGATATGGATGAGATGCGAACCGATCCGGATTATGCTGCGATATCAAAACTGCTGAAAGAACAACTCGGCCTGAAAGGCTCCCCGGTTGCCATCAAGCTGGCAGGATCAGAGAAGCAGATACCTGAGGGGATGGAAGAGGTAACCGGGCAGATGAGGCACTGCCAGATGGTCTCGCTTGCCCGGAATGAGGGGAAGAGTTTCTATGCAACCGCTGAGAAGCATAACTGCATGGGAGGCGCCTGGGCGCTCGGACTCCGGGAACTCACTCCGTCCCTCAAATCCGGGGAGTTCTATTTTGCCCTCGGCAAGTACGAGAGCTGGGCAGCCTGCCGCCGGACAATTCAGAATGTCCCACACCTGCCATCCGGGGATACCTATGCCACCCTCTATGCGCCTCTTGAATCAGCCACCTTCTCGCCGCATGTGGTGCTGATCATTGCCGAGCCGCGTTCGATGCTGAAGCTGGCACAGGGCATCCTGTACCGGATGGGTGGCAGGATCTATTCGGAGATGTCAGGGATCCAGTCAGTCTGTTCTGATGCGACTGCCACGGTCTATATGAGCGGAAAACCGAATATCTCGCTAGGCTGTGACGGGTCACGGAAGTTCTCGGGCATTGCCGATGGCGAGATGGTGATGGGCCTTCCCGGTGAGCTGCTTGCGGAGATTGCGGATTCAATCCCGATCGTCGTCGGCGCACCAGGCTCAAAGAAATAACCCCCTTTTTGATCTCCGAATCCTTCTTATCACCAGCAGACGACTAGTACAACTATAAGGTGGAATGGGCGTTGCAGATCTCGATGAAGCTTGAGTTGAAGGATACTCCGGGCCAGCTGCTTGGAGCATTGAAACCGATCTCGGATATCGGCGGGAATATCATAACGATCATCCACCAGCGCGACCAGACGACTGCCGAGAACACCCTGACGGTGGATATCGTCCTTGAACTCGCTGAAAAGAAGCTTGATGCCCTGATCGAAGCCCTCCGTGAACGGGGGTGCGGGGTCGTCAGGATCGGCAAACAGCGGCTCCTCCAGAAACAGTCGCTGATTATGATCGGACACCTGATGCATACCGATCTCACCGATACCGTTGACCGTATCGATCAGACAGGGTTTGCAGAGGTCTCGGAGCTGCATATGGTGATGCCCGCAATCGACGAGCCGTCGACTGCCAAGATTACGCTCCGTGCGGTCTCTCCCGAAGATATGCTTCATGCTGTTCGGATCCTCCGCGAGGTTGCAGCACAGAAGGATATTCTCATCCTCGAACCGCTGGAGGGTGTCGAATGAAGGTCGCGATCATCGGGTTCGGTGCAGTCGGGCAGGGGCTTGCACGGGCGCTTGCTGATACGGGCTTTACCATCACCGCTGTTGCAGATTCCCGCTCTGCCGCCATTGATGCAGACGGCCTTAATATCCCGGATATTCTTGCCCGGAAGGAGGAAACAGGGCTCTGCGGGGATACAGGGATTGGGAGTGCTGCTATCCTCTCTTCAGGTGTATTTGATATCCTTGTCGAGGTCTCGCCCACGAACGCAGATACCGGGGAGCCTGCCCTCTCAACGATCAGATCAGCACTTGCCATGGGAAAACATGTCGTCACCTCGAATAAGGGACCGATCGCCTGTGCCTACCATGAGCTCAAAGCGCTTGCTGACCAGAAAGGGGTGAAGCTTGGATACGAGGCGACCGTTGCAGGAGCGGTGCCGATCGTCTCCGGGCTCAGGCAGGGGCTTGCCGGCAATACGATCAGTTCGCTCCACGGCATCCTGAACGGGACCTGCAACTATATCCTCACCCGGATGCGGGACGAGGGGCTCACCTATCCGCAGGCGCTTCAGGAGGCCCGTGATCTCGGGTATGCCGAGGCGGATCCGACCTATGATGTGAAAGGCATCGATGCTGCCATCAAGCTCGTGATCCTGGCAAATACGCTTCTTGGGATGGATATCAGGTTATCTGATGTTGCGATCACCGGGATCGACTCGATTACACCCGAAGCGCTCAGCCTTGCCGAGGCAGAAGGCGCGACGATCCGGCTTATTGGCGAGATCCTGCCCGGGAAGAACCAGGTCCGGGTCTCACCCCGTGTCATCTCGCTTGACCACCCGCTTGTTGTGGACGGGACGCTGAATGCGATCTCAGTCTGCTGCGATCTGGCGGGACCGGTGACCTTCATTGGAAAAGGTGCCGGCCCCTACCCGACCGCCAGTGCGATACTCTCCGATCTCAACTTCATCAGGGATGCATATGACCGGGGTGCTTGAGAAGAGGAATAAAATCCTCTCCCTGATGCGTCGTATTACGCTGGATGAAGGCTCTTTTACTGTGGCAGAGATCGCCCGCCGGATCGGTATCCCGAGGACGACAGCACAGGACTGGACGAACCGTCTTGTTTCGGAAGAATGTATTCTCCTCGATGCTCCGGGAAGGGGAAGGGAGCCTGCACGCTATATTGCCCGGACCGCTCTTCCCCGGACACTCTGCAAACGGATCTTTACAACCTGTGATGAGGATTCTGTCGAGATCTACCATGAGTGTATGAGTTCTGGCTGCGCCGCCTTCTGCCGCCACCATCATGGGCGTGCAGGCGGCGCCCTCTCCACTGTCCGGAGGGATGGGACCCTCCTCCGTGAACGGGGCCGTTTTGGGGATGCTTCTGCGGATGTCGGCCTCTCCCCCCTCCCGGCTGTCAGTGTTGTTGCGATCCGGAAGGAAGGGGATCAGATCATCCAGACGATCCGGTCGTTTGGCGGCCCTTCATACTCCCTGACCGAGATGATGTCACGTGCGCGTGGTGTGCTGGCGGTGCATACCCGCAGGAACGGCAATATTGTCGAGGGGGATGTCTATACAAAGGCGCTCCGGCTGGTTGCGATCGGGATCGATGATACCGATTCGGAAGGGAGCGGTGCGACATTTGCCCTCGCCTATGCCCTTCTCCAGCATATCGGCAGGATGGACGGCGTGATGATGATTGCCCATCATGTCGCGATGCTCTCGCCTGCGATTGCCGAGAAGACGGCAGGCAACTCATGCAGCCTGATCGAGTTTGCAGCAGAAGAGCACCAGATTCCGGGGATTATCGATCAGGCAACCTCCTTTATTGCCGGAGAGTCTTCATCCCCGCACTGGGGAATTGCGGTGAAGGTCGGCCTCTCCCGCCCTGAGGGGCTCCTTGCCTATGGGGCAAAAGCGAGATCTGATCGTATCGATATTGACGAGGCGAAGTCACTTGCAGAGGCATCGGGGATCAGGATCGCCGGCGGCCGCGGTGTGATCGGTGCGCTGGCTGCCGTTTCACTCCACGGGTGCGGGGATGAGGTGCTCCTGAACCCCAGGATCCCGATCTGATCTCAGGGTTTGTATCCGTAGTTCCAGCCTGTTGCATTGAGTTCTTTCAGCATCTGGACGATCGCGTCAACAAGCGCCTTCTTCATAACAAGTCCCTTTTCCCTGCTTCCTTTCGTCGGGTCGCCGGTTGCGCCGCAATCGGTTATCTCCGAAAAGAGCCATTTGATCTCGCCAAACTCCGGGAGATCCGGTACCCGTCCTGCTGCATGCTCCATCTGGCAGAGCTCTTCGAAGAGGGCGAGGCTGAAGGATGTTTCTCCTTCGCCTCCATGCCCAAGCCCCCCCCAGACTTCGAAGAATCCTTCGGGGAGGAGGGGGGCGATCGATTCCCACCATGCACCGAGCGAGGCGATCTTCATCTCCGGGTGGGCGACTTTCACCTTTCTCGATGCGATCTCGATCGGTGCGATGTTGCCGTCATGGCCGTTTAGGATGAAGACGTGCCTGATTCCTTCCCTGTGGAGGGATTCAAGGATATCCTCTATGATGGCAATCTCTGTCCCGAACCTGAGCGAGATGGTGAAGGGGAAGTCCCGGTAGTGTTCTGATACGCCGTAGGGCACAACCGGGAGGACGGCGGTCCCCGGTATCTGCTTTGCTACTTCTTCTGCCAGGATGGCGGCAGTGTAGGCGTCGGTTGCGAAGGGGAGATGGCCGCCGTGGCTCTCAAGCGATCCGAGCGGGAGTATTGCAAGGTCGAAGGGTTTCTCCCGGTAGTCATGGGCGGTTGTATGCTGCACCAGCAGGGGGTTCTTCTCCATACTGAGAGAATTGCAGTTATGTAATATGTATTCTCTCTTCCGTGGTCTGGGTAGAAAAACCGATTCTTACTTATATCCTCAACCCTTACGCCTTCAGGTATGACAGCAGCAGCAATTGGTGACGTAGTTTCAGTCCACTACACCGGCACGCTCGAAGACGGCGAGGTCTTTGACTCGTCACTTGAACGTGAACCGCTGGAGTTTGAAGTTGGCGCAGGACAGGTAATCCCCGGCTTTGACCAGGGTGTTCTGGGAATGGTTGCCGGCGAGTCCCGGCGGATTGAGATCCCGGCAGCAGAGGCCTATGGCGAGCGGAATGAAGAGATGGTCTTCCCGGTGCCAAAGGACCAGTTCCCGCCGGATATCACTCCGGGTGTCGGAGACCGTTTCCAGGTGCAGGTCGGCGAAGACCAGATCATCGAGGTGGAGATTACCGAGATCACCGATGATGCGGTGATGCTTGATGCAAACCACCCCCTCGCCGGAAAGACGCTCGTCTTTGAAATAACGCTCGTTGAGATTAAAGAGTGAAGTGAGGAGCTATCCTCATTTTTAGGGAATATATTTCCTGCTATTTTTTTACTCATTTGTTTATTATCCAAAACTCTTTACGCCTCACGTTTAAGGCGCTAATTCTTGAAAAAAGGATATTTTGGGAAATGGAAAAAAAGAGATTTAGAAGTCTGTCATGATACGGAACTGGTCGATCTCTTCTGAATTAATCTCTTCGAGGAACTCTTCTGCCGCATGCTGGATATTCTTGCTTGCGGTGATGGCACGGCCGACGACGAGGATGTCCGCTCCGGATGTGAGTGCCTTCTTTGCCACATTCACCCGGATGCCGCCTGCGGTTGCCACAAGGATCTTTCCGCCTGCTGCCTTCTTGATGGCGGGGATGTCGCCCCAGGCATAGTCGCTTCCTTCTGCATCGATTGCACGGTGCATCTCAACGACATGCGGGAGTGCATTGATCTTGGCAAGCGCCTTTACAAGGTTTAACGGAGATTCGACATTGAGCATATCGACGACTGCATAGATGCCGGTCTTCCGTGCTTCAAGGACTGCCTTCTCGATGGTTGAGATCGGGGCAAGGCCGGAGATGACTACTGCGTCAGCTGATGCATTTGCGCACATCCGGGTCTCGAGGTTGCCGGTGTCGAGGGTCTTTAAGTCCGCGATGATGAAGGCGTTTGGCCTCATCTTCCTGATTTCGCCGATGACGGAGAGGCCGAACTGCTTGATCAGCGGGGTGCCTGCCTCGATGATGAGGTGATCGTTCTGCGGAAGTTCTGTCAGAACCTTCTCGACCTGCTTCATGTCGACGAGATCCATGGCAACCTGGAGGTATGGGGGGTTCCAGAGCCGCTGGACCTTGAAGCCCATGACGCCGTGTGCTGCACGGTCCTTCTCGTGGAGGATCGTCTTCTCGTCAGGGAAGGATTCGAATGCCCGTGAGAGTGAGAGTTTCATGGCCCCGTAGTTGTACCGGTAGATCCGGTTGTAGTCTTCCGCATCAGGTGCGAGATAGACACTGGCAATGATGACGATGTCATCGATATTGATGCCATTGAAGAGCCCCTCTTCGAGGCAGTCTGCAACGGCTTTTGCCACTGCTGCCTGAACCGGCCCAAACATCTCCTTCACCTGCTCGCCCTTCTTCAGGGTGACCTTCGGGATGATGACGGTTGCCGGCTTTGTCAGGAGGTTTGGCCTGATCACTGCGAGCAGCGGGGTGTGTCCTGCCGAGAGCTGGGAGAGTGCATTTGCAAATGCGGATCCCACCGGCCCGTTCTTGTCTCCTACTAACAGGTCGATGTGTGCCAGTTCCGGCCCATCGCCAACCAATGCTTCACCTATTGCATACATACAAAAGTTCCTGCCTTGTTCTTAACTATGGATCGAAGATCTATAAAATAAAGAGCGTTTTTCAGAAGAATGAAAGGTGGGGTCGGTGAGATTTGAACTCACGATCGACGGGTCTCTCCGACAAGCGTATGAGCGGATACATCAGCATCAGCGCTCCAACGGGTCATCATCTCAATTCATCAATCAGCAGACCCGATTGTTCATCATACGCCAAGACCGCTGGAGCCCGTCGCCATACCGGACTAGGCCACGACCCCGATCCTGTCTTGTAATAATGGCTGTGTCGTAATTTATAAGTTACGAACTCATATTTCGATATCTTTTTTCCTCTTGAGCCGGTACGTCTAAAGGAATGGTGGAAGGCAGCTATACATGCGGGGTGTCTGAGATACCCCTGCGAGGAGAGACGATTGGCGCAATGCTCAATCAGATCGCGGCAAAATTCCCGGATACCGAAGCTCTCGTCTCGGTTCATCAGGGGATCAGGTACACGTACAGGGAATTCCTCGAAGAGGTTGAGGTCGTTGCCCGCGGCCTGATGGCCCTTGGGGTGGAGCGCGGGAACCGTGTGGCGATCTGGTCGCTCAATTATGCGGAATGGGTGGTTGTCCAGTTCGCAACCGCCAAGATCGGCGCAATCATGGTGAACATCAACCCGGCATACCGGACCTATGAGCTTGAGTATGCCCTGAAACAGTCCGAGGTGCAGACCCTGATCATCCAGGGGCAGTTCAAGACCTCGGATTATATCGGGATGTTCTATGAGGCATGCCCTGAGGCGGCATCATCGCGGCCGGGCCGGATCAACTCGGATACTTTCCCGTACCTGAAGAATGTGATCTTCCTTGGAGATGAGCCAAAGGATGGGATGTTCCTCTGGAAGGAGATTCATGAGATGGCAGAGGATATCTCACCCGGAGAGCTGAAGGAGCGGGAAGAGATCTTAGAGTTTGATGATCCGATCAATATCCAGTACACTTCAGGAACAACCGGGTACCCGAAGGGGGTTGTCCTCTCCCATCACAGCATCTTAAATAACGGGTTTGTGATCGGGGAGGGGATGCGGTTTTCCGAGAAGGATCGGCTCTGTATCCCGGTGCCGTTCTACCACTGCTTTGGGATGGTCCTCTCAAACCTCGCCTGCGTTACCCATGGCTCGACGATGGTGCTCCCGGCCCCGGTCTTCAATGCCGAGGCGGTGCTGAAGGCTGTCCAGGATGAGCGGTGCACCGCTCTCCATGGTGTCCCGACGATGTTCATCGCGGAACTCTCACTCCCTGACTTTGATTCGTACAGGCTTGATTCTCTCCGTACCGGGATCATGGCCGGTTCGCCCTGCCCGATCGAGGTGATGAAGGAGGTGAATACCCGGATGAATATGTCCGAGATCGTCATCGTCTATGGCCAGACCGAGACCTCTCCCGGTGTGACGATGTCCACCGTCGATGATCCGCTTGTCAGGCGGGTCTCGACTGTTGGCAGGGTGATGCCCCATACCGAGCTGAAGATCGTCGATCCGCAGACACGGCGGCTTGTGCCCCGCGGTGAGCCGGGGGAGATCTGTGCACGCGGCTACATGGTGATGAAGTGCTATTACAATAATCCAAGCGCCACCCACTCCACCATCGATCCGAATGGCTGGAACCATACCGGGGATCTCGGCGTTATGGATGAGGAAGGGTACATCCGGATCGTCGGCCGCCTGAAGGAGATGGTGATCCGGGGCGGAGAGAATATCTATCCCCGCGAGATCGAGGAGTTCCTCCACCACCATCCAAAGATTGCCGATGCCTACATCATCGGTGTTCCTGATATCAAATACGGTGAGGAATTGATGGCCTGGGTGAAGGTCGAGAACGGGGATACTCTCACTGAGGAGGATATCCGGGCGTTCTGCAAAGGCAAAATTGCCCATTACAAAGTGCCGAGGTACTACAAGTTCGTCGACAGCTTCCCGATGACGATCTCAGGCAAGATCCAGAAGTTCAAGATGCGGCAGCAGGCTGTTGAGGAACTCGGCCTCCAGGATGCCGAGAAGGTCGAGACGGCCTGAGGCTGATCTCTTCGTCTCCCCTCCCACCTCTCTATTTAGATTGTATATTCCCTAAAATATTCTGCTCTTAAAGGCTCTTTCATGTTTTTCTGCCTTTAACATCTGTTAATATCCCGGATAGGGTGTATCCTCTCCCGCCCTCTCACTCCTGGTATTCCTGGGTCTCTCCCCTTCATTCTGTGTCTTGTTTTTTAGGGGATGAATAACTGGTAATGTTAGTGAATAGTGTCTGTTCCCTTGGTGGGGGGAGATTCATATCAATTGAGTGCTCAATTACCTCATCATGGGGTATGATATTGTTCTGATTGATTCGGCTGAGAAGGATTCTTTGTTAGCTGCTTTGAACCACTCAAAGCTCTATGAAGTCCGGTCTGAGATCTATGGCTGCTGTATCAAGCTGCTCACCGATTCCAATGCGGTAAGGCTTCGGTTTTCAGAGAACTTCTTCTTTGCATCGCAGTCGATCCGATCGCATGGGAGGCTCTTTGTCCTGCATAATGCGGCATTTCCCGAAAACGCGGTGCGGTACGATCCCGCCTCAAAGACTGCGTTCCTCTTCAACATGACCTATTACGGGTGGATCAAGTCAATAGCTCTTGCACTGGCAGGGGATATCCTGGAGGACGGCCACGGGATCGCCTCCTGCCATGGCGCCTGCCTTGATCGACGGGGTGAAGGGTTTGCGATTGTCGGAACATCCGGTGCCGGGAAGACGACCCAGACGTATGGGTTCCTCCTTGACCCGGCGATCCGGGCGATTGCCGATGACTGGTTCTTCTTCAGGATCTTCGGCGATGAGGCGCTTGCGTACTCGAGTGAGAAGAACTTCTATATCCGATCCGATCTCGCCGCTGCCTGGCCCGAGTTTGCCCCGCTCCTGGAACGGTCCGACTATGATGCTGAGGGCCGGGCGGTTGTGGATCTCCGGTGGGCGATTGGGAAGGGTCGGATCTTTCCACTGACAACACTCCGTCGTATCCTGGTGCTGACACCAGATGCCGAGGGTGTCAGGCGGCTTTCTACCGAAGAAGCGCTCTTTCTGCTGGAGACGAACTCTTATTTCAACCCCCACCTGCTGGTAAAGAGCGGGTACAAGGCACAGCTCCGGCAGCAGTACTACCGGCAGCTCCTCGAACGTGTGGAGGTGCTGCTGGTCGGGAGGAAGGGAACGCCTGCTGAGACCCTCGCGGTGCTGGAGGAGATTATCGAAGGAAAATATACAGTTTGATGATTGGGACAGTACGTATAATAGAGATCAAATCAAGGCTTTAGTATATGATCTCTACGAGGGATGCAGATGCCTGATTCCAATCAGGCGGCTCCCGTTGATGGAAGAGAGGAAACACAGAATTCGGAGAGGAGGGTTGCTCTCCTTTATGGAGGTTTCCTCGTTGGATTTCTGGTGCTGGTTCTGATCCTCTTCAATACGATCTTTACTTTTCATGGTCCTTACGCGGTACTCTCGCCCGGATCGTTTGTCCAATGGCTTTTATTAGGTACTATTCCGTTTATTGTCGGGTTCTTCGGCATTCTTAATATGAGGCGGGAGGATATCTTTGGCCGCCCGGTCTATAATGAAACACTCCTGAAGAGCAGTTTTTACGGCTATCTCATCTGGTCTGTCTTCCTGGCAGGAACGTTTCTTCTCCAGCTGGATTTTGGCTGGCTGATGGAGGGCGTAATTCCAAACATTGTCGGTTTTATCCTGATCTTCAGCATATACGGACTCTGGAGATTAAAGGATTCACAGGAGAGGAAAGAATGATGGGGGTCTTTCGCATGCAGGCAGGTATATCCTGGGTGTTCCATGGATCGTAAGCGTCTGATCATGTTTCTCAAAATCCTGGCCTTCCTGTTGATCCTGGTAATAATTCATTTTTTCATTGGGATTTGGGAGGAAGGTGCAAAGCGGGGATTTGCGGGGATGTTTTTTTATGTGGGTGTCCTGTTTGGCATGGCTGGCATGTACATGGCAATGAAGCTTGAATCGAACCTGAAGTCCTGAGCATATTTTTGGAGCACTCGATGTCATCAAAAACCATATTCAACACCATACTCCGTTCATTTCAGCAGATTGAACAGAAACCCCTGCGGGATGATCTCCTCCTGTACTTTGGGATTGTGATCCTCGTCTACTGCGCATCATTTTTGATGATGCTTCATGAAGGGGATGCCGGTGGCTTCCTCTTTCTTCTTCCCTTCATCATTGTAATAGCAGGGGGGCTTCTCACCGGGGCAGTTCTCCTGCTTGGAACGAGCCTTATCGAGCACTTCTTCCTGCTCTTTGTTGATGTCAGAAAAAGCTTTGAGATGACAATGAAAACCGCTGTCTATGCTCTTGTGGTTGCAATCCCGCTGGCATGGGCGGCTCTTCTCATCCCGAATATCGCTTTTACGGCTCTTCTGATCATCACATTCGTCATCCTGACATTCTGTGGCATCCGGGTCTTCCATTCTCTCTCAATCGACCGGGCGGCCTTTGTCTCGCTTGCAACGGGAGCTGTGCTGTTCTTCTTCTCATACCGTTGGCTGATCGGACAGGGGTGATTGGAATGGCCTATCGTCTTCTTCTTGCAATCGCCGCGATTCTCCTCTCTCCTTTTCTGTTCTATCGAATCTTCCTCTACTGGGGTGGGACGATTCTCATGAGGGGGAAGAGCCAGGTGTGAGCGTGTCCAAAAACCAGGTTCCCGGCCAGATCTCTCTGCCGTGTTCATCTGCCTCTCTTAAGAGAATAGTTTTGATTTTTTATCTTACAATCAGGCTCTTTTTGTTTACTAAGGGGTTAATTTCCCTTTTTCGCTGTCTGCCGTAACCAAAGAATATATTAAGTTGATTAACTTAACTCCCAAACGACGGTGCACACGGGGTACCCTGAGGGGTGGGCATACAAATCGAGTCAACATTCCCATCCTTCGTACAGGAGGTAATGAATATGACACAGATGGATGGATATGCAGGAAAAATTGCCTGGGTCGATCTGACGAAAGGGACGATCGATATACGGGAGACGCCCACAGATCTCAAGAGAGATTATCTCGGCGGACGTGGATTTGGAACAAAGATCATCTCGGACAGAATGGATCCCCTTGTTGATCCGCTCTCGCCTGAGAATATCTTCGTCTTTGCATCCGGTCCGACGACCGGAACCGGCATTCCTCTTGGAAGCCGGTACGAGGTGAGCACAAAATCTCCGCTCAATAATACACTGATGTCGGCAAACAGTGGCGGAACATTTGGATGGAAGATGAAGAAAGCCGGATTTGATGCTGTTGTCTTTGAAGGAAGATCACAAAAGCCGGTGTATCTCTACCTAAACGAAGGCGCCGCTGAACTCCGGGATGCCTCCTCCTACTGGGGCATGGATGTTCATGCGACAACCGATGCATTCCTCTCGGATCTCAGTGATAAGAAGGCAAAGATCGCCTGTATCGGCCCGGCAGGAGAGAAGAAGAGTCTCCTTGCCTGTGTGATCAACGATCATGATCGTGCAGCAGGCCGGAGCGGTGCGGGAGCGGTTCTTGGATCGAAGAATGTCAAGGCCGTGGTTGCGACAGGCGATCTCCGGATCGACGAGGCCGATAAAGACCGGTTAAATGCCGTAAAAGAGCGTATCAGAACAAAACTTCAGGAAAATGGCATCTGCCAGGCACTCACCACCTATGGGACTGCCGTTCTCGTCAATATTATCAATGAAAATTATATCCTCCCGACGAAGAATTTCCAGAGCGCTCATTTCGATAAAGCAGAGAATATCTCCGGTGAACGGATGGCAGAGACTGTCCTGAAGAAGAATGCCGGATGTTATGCATGTATTGTGAAGTGTTCCCGTGTCTGTGAAGTTGACGGTGTTGTCAATGAAGGGCCCGAATATGAACCAATGTGGGCATTTGGGGCAAATCTCGGGATTGACGATCTCAATACTATCATTAAGGCGGCATGGGAATGCAACAAGCTCGGCCTTGATGCGATCGGCACCCCGACCTCAATTGCCTGTGCCATGGAGATGCGGGAGAAGGGCTATATCAATGAGGGGCCGAAATTTGGAGATGCTGCTGGTATTGTCGACCTGGTCAGGCAGATTGGTCTCCGGGAAGGCTTTGGCGCTGAACTGACTGATGGCTCATACCGGTTTGCCGAACGGCACGGCCATCCCGAACTCTCAATGAGTGTGAAGAAGCAGGATCTGCCGGCATATGATCCCCGCGGGCTGCAGGGGCATGGCCTCTCCTATGCGACATCAAACCGTGGTGGGGATCATGTCTATGGATATATGGTCTCTCCCGAGGTGCTCGGTGCACCTGAAAAACTCGATCCCTATACCAGTGACGGCAAAGCCGCATGGGTGCAGGTCTTCCAGGATCTCTCGGCAGCAATTGATGCATCCGGCATGTGTCTCTTCAGCTCCTTTGCCCTTGATGCCACCGACTATGCGGATCTGACCGCCGCCACAATGGGAATTGATCTCGATGCTGCTGGTTTCATCAAGATCGGAGAGCGGATCTGGAATCTCCAGAAGCTCTTCAATATCAAGGTTGGCTACACAAAGGCAGATGACACTCTCCCAAAACGGCTGCTCACAGAACCGCTGAAGGAAGGCGCTCCAAAGGGGCGTGTGTGGGAGCGTGAACCGCTCCTCAGCGAGTACTATAGTGTCCGGGGCTGGGATGCAGACGGTGTACCAACAGAGGAGAAGCTGCGTGAACTTGGTCTTGCATAATCATCCGGTATCTGCCCGGTTCCCTGTCTGGAGCTGAACCGGGGCTGGACCCCCCTCTGACGGATCGCCTGGTTTTGGAAAGAGGGACATATAGATAATACAGGGAGATGGATTCAGTATGCAGGTAACTGTCAAGGCATTTGCCACGCTCAGGAATATCATGGATTCAAAGTGTACAGAGGAGATACCGGAGAATTCAGCCATCTCCGATCTCCTTACTATTCTTATGGAGAAATACCCCGGGCTGTCTGATGAGATCTTTCATGATGGTACGCGGGAGCTGAAGGATTTTGTGAATATCCTGATAAATGGCCGGAATATCAGCTTTCTTGATGGCCTTGATACCAGACTCAACAATGGCGATCTCGTCGTCCTCTTCCCCCCGGCTGGCGGCGGATAAGAAATTTAAAAAAAGTGGTTTTTCAGGACTGATTCTTCAGCTCGTCTTCTCTCCGGGCCACCAGTGCCGTCGCTGCTGCTTCTGCTCCGGCGAGGATTGCGTCTTCTCCCGGGATCTCGCGGTCATGCATCAGGATGGCGCCGTCGCAGATGACAGATCTGACGGAGTTGCCACCGCAGGCATAGACGATATTTGAGATTGGATTATGGAAGGGGGTATTGCAGATTGCGTTCCTGTCCACCAGAATGATGTCGGCGGCATATCCGGGTGCGATGGTACCGCCGCCCGTTCTCAGTGCCTCTGCACCGGCATGGGATGCGATATGAATCGCTTCTTCTGCGGGGAGGATCATTGGATCGCCAGTTGCGAACTTCTGGAGGAGGGCTGCGATCTTCATCTCCTCAAAGAGATCGAGGTTGTTGTTCGAGGCGCATCCGTCGGTTCCAAGCGTCACCGGGGCGCCAGCACCTTTCAGTGCCTGGTAGGGGATTGCTCTTCCGCCTGCGAGCTTCATGTTGCTTGCGGGATTGTGGGATGCTGCGGTCTTTCTCTTCCCAAGCAGTTCGGTTTCAGCCTCATCGAGATAACAGCAGTGGGCGGCGACGGTTCTCTCTGTCAGGATGCCGTATTTGTCGAGGTGGGCGGCTGGTGAGACGCCGTTGTTTTTGATGCAGTCGTCTACCTCCTGTTTTGTCTCTGAGAGGTGGATGTGGATTCCGGCATCATGTTCGTTTGCGTACTCGGCACACCAGGTAAGCCCCTCAGGCGAGACGGTATAGAGGGCATGGGGGCCGGTGGCAAAGGTGATCTTTGGGTTGTTTCTGGATTTGATATGGTTGTGGAGATTGATGGTTGCCTTGATCTCTGCCTCACGCTTCTCTTCTGTGAAGAGATCGATGAATCCATGCGAGAGGCATGCCCGCATCCCGGATTCTTCGACGGCATCTGCTGCCCGGTCCATGAAGAAGTACATGTCATTGAAGGCGATGGTTCCGGTTTTGATCATCTCAAGGCAGGCGAGCCGTGTTCCCCAGTAGACATCATCGCCATTGAGGTGTGCCTCAAGAGGCCAGATCTTCTGTGAGAGCCATTCAAAGAGGACCATGTCGTCTGCATATCCCCGGAGGAGGCTCATTGCCGCGTGGGTGTGGGTGTTCACAAGACCCGGCAGGAGGACATCGCCTCCGGCATCGATCTCAAATGCGGCTGTGCCTTTGTACTCTGATCGGATCCCCTCTCCAACTGCCTGAATCTTCCCCTCATCGATGAAGATGTCGGTCTTTCTGCAGTTGTGAGTGGCTCCTTTGATCAGAATCGATGTCTGCTTGTTAAATGGTATCATGCTTATCCAAACTCCTTAACAATCCTCTCAAGGATGATGCTTGTTCTCCTGCCCCCTTCTTTTGCCGCAGCGACGATGGTCTCATAGCTGATTGCTTCGTCGCCGATCCCGTTTCCATAGTTGTCAACGGTGCAGACAGCGGCGATCTTCATGCCAAGCTCTGCTGCGAGGGTTGCTTCGCTTGCAACCGTCATCCCGACGATATCCGCGATCTTTGCGATTGCCCTCACCTCCGCCTCCGTCTCGAACCGGGGCCCGATCGTCTGGATATAGGTGCCGCCGATTTTTATGTCCGGGTGTAAGGTGCTGAGGCCGACGATCAGGTCATGATCGAAACCGGGCATCACGTGGGTGATGGTGGTGTCATGGAATGTCGGGATGCCGCCCCAGCTGATGAAGTCTTTTGGGATGACGATTGTGCCGGGGGGATACTTCAGTTTCAGGGATCCGACTGAACCGAATGCCACGATCCGGTCGACCCCCATGATCTTCAGTGCCGCCAGATGTGCCCGGTGATTGATCTTGTGGGGCGGAAGGGTGTTCTGGTGGCGTGGCACCATGCAGATCTCCCCGCAATGGACGGTTGCTTTCCCATACGGTGTTGCAATCACCTTCTCTTCAAGCGGGGGGAGATCCGCAAAGAGGAGGCTTGTTCCACCGATTATTCCGAGCATGGTCTCTGCTCCTTCCCCTGGTATCCTGCCATCTGAAGTAGTGTTTCACTTCAGGATTATTGAATGAGATGGTTTTTGTATACTCTCCAGAGTGGTGTTGTCGGATCCGGAGTACCTTGATCTGATGCCACAAGCCAAGGGCTCTCTTCTCCCATGCCGTTAAGGATGGGTATATGGCAGCGGCGGATGTCTTTGGCGGTGGCGGCCGATTGTGATGAATACACAGGATGAGGTCAGGCAGGCTCTCACAGAATACCAAAACGGGACGTTTATCATGGGATGAGGGCTTTATCTCCTCTCTCGTGAAAATCTACCTTCACAGGTGAGATCTGTATCTTCAACGAGCAGATCCAGGAGCACTATTCCATGAAGAGAGAGGCCAATCCGATAGGCGGGGAGATCGTCATAGACCGTTTTTCAGGTATCGATTTCGATCCTTTCGTACCATTCTATATTGATATTTTTTATGAGCATGAGCCATTGGCAGAGTGCGTCGGCTTAAGCCGGGAGCATATGGATTTTATCACCCGGACCCTCTATTGCGGGGAGAAGAACCTCCTCTCCCAGGCACTCTGCTGGATTGCCCGGGATTCCAGCCGGGAGAGCCGTTCCGTTGGGATCATCGCCTGTGATGATCCGGTTGCCACAGGTGAACTGGAGATGCCTCTGGGTATGGACGGCGAAGACATGGAGAAGATCTCGGTAATAACGGGGCTTTTGGAAGAGGTCAGCCGCCCCATGCAGGAGTTCTTCGGGCAGGGGGAGGGTATATGCCTGCATGTGGCTGCAATCGGCGTTCTCCATGAATATAAGGGCCGGGGAATGGCATTCCGGCTGTTGCAGGCTGCCCTTCAGGAAGCCAAAGCCCGGGGATTTAAGTATGCTTTTTCTGAATGCACCAGCCCGGCATCCCGGAAGCTGCATGAGAAAGCCGGATTCCACAGCATTAACAGTATCTCTGTAAGTAATTATACCATAAACGGACGGCGTCCGTTACCACATTGCGAGCTGGATGTCCACCTGATGCAGAAGGTTCTCGACGGTTGAGAGGACTGCTCAGTACTGCTGAGTACTGCTGATTACTGGTGCCCACTCGTTTTTTGAGGTTCAGGCTGCCTCCTGCACCGGACTTCTTCCCGGTCCTGCCGGGCTTTTCTTTTAAACGGGGCTATCCCTGCCTGAAGATCCTGATCATCGGCGGAATTGCTGCCAGAACGAAGATGATTCCATACCAGTACCACTCAAGGCTCAGGATCGGCTCCCAGAGCTTTGCCACCATGAGCGCAAAGGCAAAGACGCTGAGCTTCACCAGCCCCATATCGATCCAGCCGAGCTTCTGAACCCGGTCATCCATCCAATCTGTAAAACCTGCCATTATATTCTCTCCTCCCGCCTCTCTGGTGAGGCAGATGAATCTCTTGTCTTCCAGATGTTAAGGTTTTCTGACTATCAGGAAAGCGGATTTTTGACTGGCTCTCCTGACAGGCAGCAGCCATAGAGTGTGGGATTCATCCATCCAACTGTTCTCTGTGTATCATTTTGTATTTATGAAGGTGATGCATAGTTTCTTATTCCGGGAAAGATAATTACCATTTAGGGGAGGCTTTTTGCTCCAGTGCTCTGTGCGGCCGATGGTTTTGGTCACCTTCACCATCTGGCGGGGCGGGCTTTTTCCCCTGTTTTGTTTTCACTCCACAAATCATGATCTGATATGGTTAAACAGGTTTTTTTTGTTGGATAGATGTCTTGCATTCTTCTTATGGAAGTACCATTCATATTGATCAATACCCGGAGGAAGAGCGATGGATCAAGGAATTCAAGGTTCGTTGACGAAAGAAACATTCGAGGCAGAGGCCCCCCTTCCTTTGGAGATCTTCTCTCTTCTTACCAGTTTGGAGATAGATGAGGTCACAAAGCTCTATATTGATGTCTTTCTTGATGATGAGCCGACATCCCGTGCTATCGCGCCGGAAAAAACCGCTGTCTATCAGGATGCACTTGCGTATGTTCTGGCGCTTGCCGAGAATGGCCTGAGCTTCATTGGAAGGGACAGTGAAACAGGAGGAATCACCGGATTCATCTTCTGTTTTGACCTCCTTGACGATCCAACATCCGAAGGTGCACCGATGGCTGAGTTAGCACGCCATTTTCCTGAGGCGATCTCGATGATCGATGAACTTGAAGATATGTTCATGGAGAGATCAGGAGTCGCACGGGGGTCTGTCCTTCATATCTACCAGATAGGTGTCGGCAGCCCGTACCGGGGAAGGGGGATCGCCACCGCCCTGATTCGGCAGATACTTTCCCACGCCAGGGAGCTGGGGTACCGGCAGGTTGTAACGGACTGCACAAGTGCACGGTCACGCCGGGCATTTGAGAGGTGCGGTTTTTCCGAGAGAGGGTATCTTGCCTATGATGCGTTTTTCTACGAGGGTGCCTGTGTCTTTCAGGGGCTTGAAGGGGGTATCAGCCTGATGGCAAAGGATCTGGAGCCCCATTCTCTGAAGACTGAGCCGTGAAGAAGCGGTCGGGGTAACTGTCTCTCTTTATTGGTATTTGCGAAGGCTCTCTTGGTTTGGGTGAGGGTAGTTAACTACTAATTTTGTAGTAATTAGTAGTTATTGGTAGTTGGGTGGTTATGATCGGATAGAATACATAGGGATAAGGGAAAAATTCTTGTGATAATAACCAATACATACAATTCAGAAGGACGTCATTTGGAATGACAAGTGACTTCATATAAAAAATATTCAGGAATTGAACTCCATATGACCGAAATTGAAGATCTTATACAGGAACTCTCGCCGGATAATCGGAAAGAGGTAAAGGATTTTATTACCTTGCTCCTTCGAAAACAGAAAACCGGAGAGGGTAAGCCACTTCGCCTTTCATGGGCTGGAGCTCTCAGGAGATATCGAACTACGTATACTGCTCTTGAGCTTCAGGAGCAGTCGTTATCCTGGCGAAGTGAATGATGTATCTTCTGGATACAAATATTTGGCTTGAATTACTTCTTGATCAAGAGCATGCTAAGGATGTCAAGACCGTGATTTTGATCGAACTCCTATCGGAAGGCAGACGCCCGGAGATATTTAAAGCTCGCTCTCCTCGTTGAAGATGAAGGCGAATTCCTTTCCCCTTCTCCCTCTCCCCTCCCCCCCATCACCCTTCGGAATCTTTCTATCCCTGTACTGTTGATCATGTACTATGAGCCGGTTTGGGAGTCTTGATCCTGATCTGATACAGAGCGGTGGCTGCACCGACATCTACTTCCCCCGCTGCGAGGCGGTGCTTGAGAAGGCAGGGGTGAACCCGTTCGTTGTGATGGAGGTCTCGGTTGCGTCGCTTCCGCTTGGGTTTGGTATCCTGGCGGGGCTTGACTCGGTGGTGGAGCTCTTCTCCGGGAAGCCGGTTACGATCCACTCTCTTCCCGAGGGATCGATCTTCTATGAAGGCGAGCCGGTGATGGTGATCGAGGGCAAATATCGGGATATCGCACGGTTCGAGACCGCTCTTCTCGGCTTCCTCTGCCATGCCTCAGGGATCGCAACTGCCGCCGCCCATATCGTCTCCGTCGCAGCCGGGCGGCCCATCTTCTCGTTCGGCTCCCGGCGGCAGCACCCGGCGATCGCCCCCATGATCGAGCGGGCTGCCTGGATCGGCGGGGTTGCAGGTGTAAGCAATACGGCCGCCCCCGCCGGGATTCCGCTCGCCGGGACGATGCCCCACGCCTATGTCCTCTCCTTTGATTCCCCGGAGTCGGCGTGGGCGGCATATGCGGAGCATGCGGACCCTGATGTGCCCCGGATCATGCTCTGCGATACCCTCTCGGATGAAAAGGCCGAGGCCCTTGCCGCCGCCAGAATCGGCTGCTCGGCGGTCCGGCTCGACACCCCCCGGTCACGGCGGGGCGATATCCGCTCCATCATCGGAGAGGTCCGGTGGGAGCTTGACACCCATGGATACAAGGATGTGAAGATCTTCCTCTCAGGCGGCGTCACCGCAGCCGACGTCGCCGCCCTCCGCGATATCGTCGATTCCTTCGGGGTCGGCGGCGCTATTGCCAATGCGTCCGTCATCGACTTCTCGGCCGACATCGTTGAAAAGGACGGAACCCCAATCGCCAAACGCGGCCGCCGCAGCGGAAGGAAGCAGGTCTGGCGGCTCGATAGCCGGGACGATGCTCCCGGTGATGAACCAGATCAGGCCGGCGGGAAGGGCGTAGGAGAAAGCAGCCAGGGCGGAAGTCGCTGGGGCAACCCCCACACCGGCCGCCGCGTCCTCCTCCACACCCAGACACCACCCGCCTGGGCGGCCCCCCTCCTCGTGGAGCTCATCCGGGCCGGCCGCCCGGTTGCCACCGTCAGCACAGAGGAATCCCGGCGGCGGGCGGCAGAGGAGATGCGGAGCAGGGAAGGGATGTGAAGCGGGGAAGAGATAGGAGCGACGGAAGAGAAGTGATGGACAGGGGAGATGTGAAGGATGGAAGGGATGCGAAGGACGAAAGAGGTGCGAAGGATGGGGGAGTGCCGGGGGCCCCGTGGTATCCAATAAACAATCTATTTATGCGACTCCTGCGAATAGTATAAGGTCAGTGGGCGTTATTGCCGCTGGATACAATCATCTCAGGACGCTATTGTTGCTGGGCCGATAGATCAGGGGTAGATCGCTACCTTGGCATGGTAGAGGCCGCGGGTTCAATTCCCGCTCGGTCCATTTTTTAAAGTATATTTTACTAAAATAATATGTAAATAATAAATATTCAAATTACTATTCGACATTGAGTTATATATCATAGTATACTTTCACCGCATTCCCACCAATTAATATAGGTGTTTATATTAATGTATTGTTCACTTAAGGTGGAATATAGTATGATAAAAAATACATACAATGCGAAGATACCTTTTGAACTCGGTGTGTGGGGTTTTTGTGCCATCATATCAATTGTATCATACCTTGCAAAGGTTGATATTGGTATAATTGGTGCGATCAGCTGGCTTGTTTTTCTTGGAGGGATTGGGTATTGTATAATTAAGGCTCTGATATAAAATCCATTACTCATTCGAAATCTGCCTTTGAATCCCTTTGTATAATGGTCAAAGGATAATTTGACCTTAATGACAACATTTTTGATATATTTCAGAGATAATTATACTCCAAATAAAAACTCTTTGAAATTTTCTTGAGAGCATTTTTCATCTTTCTTCAGAAGCTCAAGGTGTGCCTCATGTTCAATCTTTACCCAGTTAAAAACCGCATTTAAGGAGTTAAATGTGTATTCATGCTTTTCACGAATTTCTTTCACTAGATCGATAACTGTATGGTAATATGAGTGTGCGTTCTCCAATAGCGGTGATACATATTGTATTTGCTCACCTTTATGAGTGATAAGATTCCTTGCACGATATATACGTTGCAATTGCCACCGAACTCTTTGATTATGTTGAATAATGGTGTTACTAATATGATTTGATGAATGAAGCATTTGCATTAAAGAAAAAATTCGGTGTGTTAGTAGAGGGTTACGCCCAAGTTTATTGTATAATTCATCACGAAAATCCTCATTCTCATCCTTCAGAGCCACCAAAAGGGCACATTTCTCGAATTTTGAATACTGCGAAGGTATCTTAGAAAAAACCTCATTTAAATCGCTATCTGATAAATTTAGGTTTAGTGAGCGAAGGAGATCATTAACAAGCTTTTGAATGTATTTACGGCCAAGGAATGGTTCAAATGCATCTGTAAATTGTAAAATTCTTTGTCTTTGATCGGTTGGAGGAGGCATCAAGGTCTCTAAGGCAGTCCACATATTCATTAGTTGGTTTTCAGGAGTTTTCGACTGTAGTGCGCAGGCATGTAAATTTAAGGAGTTAAATAATAAGTAAAATGTGTCTACATTTGTATTCCGAATGAGTGCTATCATCTCATCTATTGTATTCTGAAGTTCCTTTAATTCAATATCCCTAATTTTTAACATTGGTGATATGGCTGGTGTCACTGAAATGGCACGCTTATCTTCTGAATACACTAAAGCGTGAACATCCCATGATAATTTTTCTTTGTGAGTCTTATAAGTGACCAGATTGCTGATTAGAACTAAATGTTGTTCTGCAAATAACCTTGCTTGAAATGGATCGAGAGCAGAAATTTCCTCAAATTTAATAAAAATTTGATTTATATTCTTATTTCTTATAAATTTTAACTCATGTTGTGCCATATGTTTTTCAATAGGAATTTCATCAATAATTTCAGATTTAGTAGCTAATTTGGTTTCATTTAATTTGGTAATTTGTTTATCTATCTTAAATATAACTACCCAGGTCTTTTGTTCTCCAGAAAATTTACCTAAAAATTCGTTAATCTGATCTACGGTTTCAATTGATGTATTTAAGAAAAAGAAATGCATAGTTTCATAATATATGTGTTGTTGTGAGTACCCAAGGTATCGCAATTCTGCAATTAATGTACGGACTAAAAATATAATATCTTTCTTTTTATTACCTTCCACTATGCGTGAAAAAAGGTTTGTCTTAACAGCATCTAAATAATAAACATCAAATATTTGCTTGAGGGTCTCAACTTCAGAGTATAATTTTTTGATTGATATCTTCCTTTTTGAGTTCTCATCCTCACTAAATGTATTTGTTTGGGATGCTTGAGATCCAACTTCTTTTACAATAATGTAATCCTTTAGCCGGTGAGATACCTTTGAATACCGTATTCCTAATAATTCTTTAACTACAAGGTCTTCGTGTAAATTCCATAATAACTCCTCTAGGATTGGACTTGCAGCTTTCAAATGGAGAAATCCTTTTTCAACTTCAGATAGTACATCTAGCAACTCGTCACATAGAGAATGAGTATTAAAAACAGGGGCTTTATATGAATCAATAGTATAATCAAATAGCATCTCTTCCATTAGTTGAGCAAAGAAGAGCATATTGTCTAGGCTCGGATCTGAGCTCCAATTTTCAATTTTCGGTTTTCGCATGCCAGAACACAAAACTAATTTTTTTTTTTAGGTTATATAACCTATTGATAATTTTTGTCTTAAAATGGATTTAGATTTGTCACTTAAACTCTTTGCACTATCTCCCCTATCTTTCCCATCAACCTCCCTGAAAAAGTCTGCTCCAGAATAGACTGCTGAGAATTCCTCACCCCGAACCCCATTAGATAAAATTAACATTCACGGAAATCCATTTCATCCAGGCTTTTACTGTTGAGGCCCTTCTTCTGGATGTAACAAGATTATATCTTGGATTATTCTCTTTGATAATCCGTGCAAGATCGGCGGAATCTATATCCTTTGGATTGAAGCCTGATTCGCGTAATAATTGAATTGCAGATCGAAATGATGGTCGCTTTAATAGTTGAATGATGAATAAACGATTACGGCATCTACGATTTGAACAACGCCTTATTTCCTTTCCGTAATCCGTTAGAAGGAAAGAACTTGTATTATTTAGATCTCTTTGGAGAAAGTCAAGGTATGCTGCAGCATTTGCATAATAGTCGCCCTGTCGCTCATCAAACTCAAAAAATTCAGATATTTGATCCTTGGTTTTCAGATCTTCACCAAACAATGTGATGATGTCAATGATCTTATCAACATCATTTGCCTGAGGAAAAGGTATTGATTCAGGTTCAAATGCATCAACTGGAACTGAACTTAATAAATCCTCAAGGTTAACGTCTAATTTCGGGTCCTCATTAATTGAGAATGATCGCAGTTCTGTGATCTCAAGTTCGCCAAAACGCTCCCCAAACTTAAATTTTGAGAGATAAAAGATTCCATTTGAATAGACAAAGAATATTGGAATTATTGGTTTCTTTGCTTTTTCTGACCATTCTTTCCAAGGATAATAGAGTTGCCGAATATGGAAATCATCCCTTTTTCCTATCTTTGCCTCAATGAGATAGATCCCATTCTGTCCTTCATACCCGGAATCAACTTCGATTTGCACTCCATCAACAACGATTTGATTGTTGCTTTCAGGTAAATGTAATGAGAAATTCCCTGAATGAAGCCTTCCCCTTATTGTAAGATGTAATTGTGACTCATTAGTGAAGGTTTTCAGAAGGGATGCAATATTTGCATAGTCAATAGCCTGGAATTCGCTGGATATTGAACCAATTTGTAGGGTTTCAATGGTATCCGATTCAGGAGATGGATCATATAATTCCCAGGGTACTTCATCAAAGATGTCTTTATATTGGAAATAAGATTTTGTTTCCCCATCTCGATAAATGACATATTCTCCGTTTTTAATGGGAAGGATACATAAATGGTGCTTTTTAAAAATATCTGGCCGTGATTGAATTGTGTCCTGTTTAGCGAGTAGACGAGGCTCTCTTTCCCCAATCTCTTTCAGGGTAGTTGCAGAAATCTCAACGTATCCTTTTGTTTCAATCGTATGAAGTAAATTTAGGGTTTGAAAGACCTGATTCCATGCCTCATTCATTTTAGTGGTCATAAAAATCGATCAATAGTTCATTACGATTATTTCGTTGATTGCTCCTCGCTTACTTGCATCGGAGTTGATCATCCTCTTGGCTGGTACTCGCTCTATGGTATACTGAGCATAGAGCTCATCAAAAAAATTATCCTCAGGATTAATATTTTTTGGGTCTGAGTTGCTTAGCATCAGTTTAGCGTTCTTTTTATCGCAGCTTGCAAAGAATTCTGCTAGCCGCTTCTGCTCAGAATCATCAAACCCATCCTTGGAATAGTTGGTAAATGATGCAGTAGTACTCAGAGGCCGATACGGAGGATCAAAATACACAAATGAATCCTGGGTGATATATCTGGCTGACTTTGTAAAATCGCCAAGATGAATCCTAGTATTTTGCAGAATCTCAGAATCAGCTCTTAAAATGTCGGGGTTAACAATCTTCGGATTTTTATGGCTGCCATATGGAACATTAAATCCTCCTTTTGCATTCACTCTGAATAAGCCATTGAAACAGGTTTTATTTAAAAAAATTAAATCGCCTGCTCTTGGAATCCATGATTCGCTATAGTTTTTATAATTCAATTCGGGTTTAGCTCTGTTAAATTCAGTCCGAACCGAATAATAATACTCTTTTCTTCCCTCATCATCTTTTGATAGGAATTCTTCGGTGATTCCACAGAGATAATCAATTAGATCGTCAACATTCCGTTTAACCACGTTATATGCGAGAATCAACTCTTCATTAATATCAAAGATGTGGCATTCTTCGAATGAAAACATTTCATTAAAGCAAAAATAAACTGCCCCTCCACCAATGAATGGCTCAATAAATGTGGATATGTCGCCATTTTTAAGTTCTTTAGGGACTCTTTTGACAAATTCCTCTCGTAATTGGGTTTTGCCTCCTGCCCATTTGAGGAACGGTCGTGTTTTTATTTCAGCCATAGTCT
This sequence comes from Methanocalculus sp. MC3, assembly GCF_054767395.1. Lineage (NCBI taxonomy): Archaea > Methanobacteriati > Methanobacteriota > Methanomicrobia > Methanomicrobiales > Methanocalculaceae > Methanocalculus > Methanocalculus sp. MC3. The sequence continues at coordinate 751,687 of NZ_BAABMP010000002.1, read as the reverse complement.
TTCTCGATATTGAATGGTTTTAAATGGTTATTTTGGGATTAGATGCCTTGGGTATTGTTGGATACTCACTACCGGCTAAGTAATCTTCTCCTATTAATCATTTGAATTTGTACTAGGATAGGTGAATATTTAACTTGGACTTATGGGATGGTGAAAGTGAAATGACGATATATGTCCCTCCCTCCCCCCTCCCAAAAAACACTTTCACCCCGCACGGTTCATCCATTATTACCTGGACTGCGTTCTTTATGGTATGAAATCAGAAAGCAGTTCGCAGATAGTCTCACGTAACTTCACCTTTTCCGATAAACCGCTCTTTAAGGACGCCGATATCCTTGAGTGCGATCACATCCCCGACCAGGTGCTCTTCCGCGATTCCGAGCTCGAAGAGATGGCATTTTTGATCAGGCCGGGGCTCCGGGGGCAGCGTCCGGCGAACATCCTCTGCCGGGGGCTGCCCGCCACCGGGAAGACGACCTGTATCCACCATCTCTTTGCCGAACTCAGGGAGGTATCAAATACCTTGATCCCGGTGTACGTGAACTGCCAGCAGAACAGATCAGCATTTGCAGTCTTCTCAATAATCTACCGGGAACTGGTCGGTCATGCACCCCCGAGCTCCGGCATTCCGCTCAGGCGGCTGATGGATGCCATCGCAAAGGCGCTTCAATCCAGGAGGCAATCCGAGAGATCTGTTCTCCTGGTCTGCCTTGACGATATCCACCACCTGATCCATGAAGGAACCGATACCCAGATCCTCTCCTCGCTTCTCAGGATCTACCTCGACTATCCCGGATGCCGGGCCTCGGTCATCCTGGTCGAGAGCGATCTCGCACTCGATATCTCCCGCAGGCTGGATCGATCCGTTCTCTCCAGCCTCTGCATGGAAGAGGTCTTCTTCGCTCCCTATTCAGCCGCCCAGATCCGGGGCATTTTGAGGGAGAGGGCACGGCAGGCGGTCTATCCGGCGGTGATCTCACCTGAAATCCTCGACCTGATCACCGACATGACGGCATCAACAGTGACGGGCGATCTCAGGGTCGGCATCGATCTCCTGAAAAGCTCCATCCTCAGGGCAGAGCGAACCGGGCGGCCGTCCGTCACCGAAGAGGATGTTGCCGCCGCCTTTGGGGATGCCCGCCTCACCCACCTCCGGGGCCTCGCCTCGGTCCTCACTGAGAAGGAGCGGAGGCTCCTCTCGGTGATTGCCGGGATGGTGGAAGAGGGAGAAGAGGCTGGCAGGAAGGAGTCTGAGAGGCATGGAGAGTGTGGGGAGCCGGTGCCCCCGACCTCGGGAAGGCTCTATTCCCGGCTCCTGGAGGTGATGGCAGCCGAGCAATCGGAGAAGGAGCGGATAGTCATGGAGCAGGGAGCGATAGAGCACCGGGTTGGGGAACCGGCGGCATGTGCCGAGCCCGCACCGGGATACTCCGCTGACAAGGGCTCCGGCGGAAAGGGTGGCCGGAAGAAGGATGGGCGGAGGGAGGATGGGCCCCAGCTCCCCGCTCACCAGCTCCCCGCACCCACCATCTCCTATACCTCCTTCTACGAGCAGCTCAGATCGCTTGCCACCTATGCCCTGATCCGGATCTCGGTCCGGCAGGCGAAAGGGCGGACGAGTGAGATCACGCTCCGGTACCCGGCAGCTGATGTGAGGAAGATGTGTGAGGGGAGGTGAGGGGGGGATTTAGAGGGAGTGAGAATTGTCTGAAGGAAAACAAATAGTTGGATTTCCAAACCTTCAACTCCATCAACCATCATTCTTTTTCTTGTGCCTGGCCCGGAGGTATGACGAGGCAATCGAAGCTTTTGATAGGGCGCTTGCGATTGATCCTGATGATGAGGTGGTGCGCTATCACCGGAATGCTGCTATTCAGAGGCGGGATTTACAAGAGATGGCGTTTCCGGTGGGGGATGATTGGTGGGATTGTTTTTGTGGGATGTGTAGTATCTGGTGTGGAAGCAGCGTTGTAGATCGCCGTGAGGGTGTTTGAGAATGTTTGTAGGGGATAATCGACAGTAACAAGACAGCAATACAGAATATGACGAGTGAAAGGAAAAGAAAAACGGCAGATTGATCATTGTAAAAAGCAAAATTCGTGCCCAGACTTTTGGGATTGTCATATGATAAACAGGAACTGACTTCACAATATTATGATATCACACACGAAAGTTCATAATAACTGCCATTCCATTCGACAAGCTTCTTATAATCACTTGAAAAAGGATCTTCTTGGCAATATTCTTCTTTAATTATTTTCTGTTCCTTACAGCTGACTCCCCGTGGATCTCGTATTAAAATCCTTGATAACGGTTTATCTCCGGTAATAATCTCCCTTAATACAGGATGTTTATTGAAATCTTCTTCTGAAAGATGAATTATTACATCTGTTCCAAAATCGATTTGATCTTTGTCAGTTATATCAGCATAAATAAAACAATTGGGCTGACTTAACAGGATAATCAGATATACTGCAAATATTATTATTAGAGCAATGAAGATTCCGATTATAATTTTTTTACCATTCGTGTTCATTACTTCTCCTTGTAAGAAAAAATGGGATTAGTATAAACCTCTATGCATAACCCGCAGTAGTAGATTTTTGTATACGCAGAGCTCTCGCATTATCATGCGTCGAATCTCCATCATACTGTAGTGATGAATATTTCCACGTTGAAAAACTGCTTCCGAAATAACTACTCCACATAACGGTGTATTTTGGCACGACTACACTCTCCCACCATTGATAGGCCTGATTATATCCTCCGTTATTCTGGTGCCCTGCATTAAAATTATGGCCGATTTCATGAATTATGCACCATACTCTTGCATGATAAGAGCCATCATATAAGTCAATAGTATCAGCATCATCAACCATCTGAGACCATGCATATCTTCCGGGCTGGTAGGCAAGGCCCTGTTCTGGACCTTCTTTATCATTCCCGCCTAAATATATGACAATATCTGCAGATTTGCTATTTAAATAAGATTCCGGGCAGATCTCACGTAGAAGGTTAAATGGATCAGTCGTCTTTCTGCCATCAGAGGAAAAAGTCATTTTATTGGATGCGTCATAAGCTGCAACATTCAGAAAAACTTCTATGTCCGGTCTCTGGTACTGATATGCTGCCTGAGCCATATAGCCCTGTGCGGCAGACACCCAGTCTGATTCAAGAGCATAGAATTCATTGTCCGTTACAACGAGTACGTATACCGATTCCCAACTCTTGGTTGATTTTGTAACATCTTCTGAATTACTGGTGGTTTGTATGATAAAATCCGGGCCTTTCTCTTCATATTTATCGATCATGGATATATCCACTTGTTCCATATCCTTTGAAGAATATATGATATGCAGAGGCATTGCTGTCTTCATGGCATATTCCCTGTTCTGTACAGGTTCGATAAAGATAATTTCATCCTGAAGCTGAATAGTACCATAAAGAATGTTTTTGTTAAATGTAAATATCGCAACTGAATCATCTAATCCTTCTACACTTCCGGAATATGAATCGATTCCATCGTCAATATTTTCAAAATTCATTCTTTCAAGATCCATTGAATATTCTTTACCGTAAATTGTCACTTTTAACGAATTTTTTTGATCTGTCCTCATAGGAACTTCATTGAATTGTACGATATCGTATCTTTCAATGGTTGAGGGAATGTTTAGCTTTCCATATTCCTCTGCTAATAAATCGGCAGTTTTGCTGCTGGATAACACCTGTGTCTGAAATTCATCGGTATAACCGATTATTTCGAAAATTGCCTGAGAGTCATCCTGTACTTGTGTACTGCCATTCTGTTCTTCCGCACCGACCGCGGAAACGAACATCACTGCGGCAAGTGCCAAAACCATAAGCAGGCTTAACGCCCGCGTTCCTTTTTTCATTTTCATCTTTTCGTCTCCATTTTTCATGCCCCTGGAGACCGGATTATCAAAGGTTTCAAGTATTTTTTGAACCCAACTACATTATGCCCCCGGGCATGCAGGGGTCTGGCTGTTCCTGATCGTCGGGCACAGACCCCCTGCAACATCTTTTCGATGCTACATGGATGACTTTCCGTTTTGCATGATATATAGATTATGTCCAGATCATGCAACTGAACACTTTCAGTTTGACGGTTTGGACATAAAACCTAAATATCGTCTTTTTCCAACAGATTTATCATAGAAATCAGGAGAGTGATTTTATGTTAAAACAGATTGCGATTGCTGCATAAATCCCGTTCTGCTACGTATCATTTGTATCAGGCGCGGCTAACGAAGAGAAACCAGGTATGGATTTTATAAACAAATTGGGGGACTACACTATATCTCCGGCATTCCGCTCAGGCGGCTGATGGATGCCATCGCAAAGGCGCTTCAATCCAGGAGACAGTCCGAGAGAACCGTTCTCCTGGTCTGCCTTGACGATATCCACCACCTGATCCATGAAGGAACCGATACCCAGATCCTCTCCTTACTTCTCAGGATCTATCTCGACTATCCTGGATGCCGTGCCTCGGTCATGCTTGTTGAGAGCGATCTCGCACTCGATATATCCCGCAGGCTGGATCGATCGGTCTTCTCCAGCCTCTGCATGGAAGAGGTCTTCTTCGCTCCCTATTCAGCCGCCCAGATCCGGGGCATCCTGAGGGAGAGAGCACGGCAGGCGGTCTATCCAGCGGTGATCTCACCTGAGATCCTCGACCTGATCACTGATATGACGGCATCAACAGTGACGGGTGATCTCCGGGTCGGCATCGATCTCCTGAAAAGCTCCATCCTCAGGGCAGAGCGAACCGGGCGGTCGTCTGTCACCGAAGAGGATGTTGCCGCCGCCTTTGGGGATGCCCGCCTCACCCACCTCCGGGGCCTCGTCTCGGTCCTCACCGAAAAGGAGCGGAGGCTCCTCTCGGTGATTGCCGGGATGGTCGAGGAGGGAGAAGAGGCTGGCAGGAAGGAGTTTGAGAGGAAGGAGTATGGGGGGCATGGAGAGTGTGGGGAGCCGGTGCCCCCGACATCCGGGCGGATCTTCTCCCGCCTCCAGGAGGTGCTGGCAGCCGAGCAATCGGAGAAGCAGCGGCGAGCGATGGAGCAGCGAGCCGTTGAGCAGCAAGCCGGAGAGCCAATGGCATGTGCCGAGCCCGAGCCGGGATACTCCGCTGACAAGGGCCCCGCCGGAAAGGATGGCCGGAGGGAGGATGAGCCCCAGCTCCCCGCACCCACCATCTCCTATACCTCCTTCTACGAGCAGCTCAGGTCGCTCGCCACCTATGCCCTCATCCGGATCTCGGTCCGGCAGGCGAAGGGGAGGACGAGCGAGATCACGCTCCGGTACCCGGCAGCTGATGTGAAGAGGATCTGTGAGGGGAGGTGAGGGGGGGGTTATCAGCTCCATCCCCCCCACATCTCCGATCATTAGGCAAAATAGACCAAATAAGGTGCAGATACTCTTTCAATTCCTCCCTCTCCTTTTGAATCACCGCATCAATTCCGAAGCTTTAATCCTCCCTTAAAAGAAGAGATCACCTATCCACTGATTACGACGGTCTCACCATGGCACTCAAAAAGACCCAACTCTATAGCTCACTCTGGCAGAGCTGCGATGAACTCCGTGGCGGGATGGATGCCTCGCAGTACAAGGATTACATCCTGACTCTCCTCTTCATGAAATATGTCTCTGATAAGAGCGAGCGCGACCGGAGTTCGGTTATCGAGGTTCCTGAAGGCGGCGGCTTTTCTGATATGGTCCGGCTGAAAGGGGACAAGGAGATCGGGGATCGGATCAATAAGATCATCAGCAAGCTTGCAGAAGCAAACGATCTCAAGGGTGTCATCGATCTCGCCGACTTTAATGACGAATCCAGACTCGGCACAGGCAAAGAGATGCAGGATCGGCTCTCAAAACTGATCGCCATCTTTGACTCGCTCGATTTCAGTGCCAATGGTGCCGAAGGAGACGATCTCCTCGGCGATGCCTATGAATACCTGATGCGAAACTTCGCAACCGAGTCCGGCAAGAGCAAAGGGCAGTTCTATACCCCTGCCGAGGTCTCACGCATTATTGCGAAGGTGGTCGGGATCGGTCACAACACCCGCCAGGATCAGACGATCTATGATCCCACCTGCGGCTCCGGCTCCCTGCTCCTGAAGGCGGCAGAAGAAGCACCCCGTGGCATCTCGATCTATGGGCAGGAGATGGACAATGCCACCTGGTCGCTTGCCCGGATGAATATGTTCCTCCACAATTACCCGACCCATGTTATCTGGCGGGGGAACACCCTCTCCTCCCCGCACTTCAAAAACGACGACGGCGGCCTGATGACCTTCGACTTTGCCGTCGCCAATCCCCCCTTCTCGTCAAAGGCATGGACGAGCGGCCTTGACCCCGACCATGATCCATTCGGCCGCTTCGATCTCGGTGTGCCACCTTCAAAGAACGGTGATTATGCCTTCCTCCTCCACCTGATCAAGTCCTTGAAAAGCACCGGGAAAGGGGCGATCATCCTCCCACATGGCGTCCTCTTCCGGGGGAACAAGGAGGGTGATATCCGGAGAAACCTCATCAAACGGGGGTACATCAAAGGGATCATCGGCCTGCCTGCCAACCTCTTCTATGGAACCGGTATCCCTGCCTGTATTATCGTCATCGACAAGGAGAATGCCCATGCAAGAACCGGCATCTTCATGATCGATGCCTCAAAGGGATTTGCAAAGGACGGGAACAAGAACCGGCTCCGCTCACAGGATATCCATAAGATCGTGGATCTCTTCAACCATCAGATCGAGCTTCCCGGCTACTCCCGGATGGTGCCGGTAGCAGAGATTGCCGATCCGGCAAATGACTACAACCTGAATATCCCCCGGTATATCGATTCCAGTGATCCGGAGGATCTCCATGATCTCAATGCCCATATGAACGGTGGCATCCCAAACCGTGATATCGATGCCCTGGAAGAGTACTGGGCGGTCTTCCCGACGCTCCGGAATGAGCTCTTCAAGGGCAACGGGAGGGTCGGGTACTCGGAGCCGAGGATTGAAGCCCGCGAGGTCAGGGGGGTGATCCTCGCCCATCCCGAGTTTAAAGCATATGCAAGCCGGATTGCAGAAATCTTCCGAGAATGGCGTTCCGCCCATGAGCCACTGCTGAATGGCCTTTCATCTGAACATAAGACCAAAGAAGTGATCCATGTCCTCTCTGAAGATCTCCTGAAGCGGTATGCCAACCTCCCGCTCCTGAGCAGGTACGATGTCTATCAGCGGCTGATGGATTACTGGGCCGAGGTGATGCAGGATGATGTTGGGATGATCATCGCTGATGGATGGGTTGAGGCGGCCCGGCCCCGTGGGATCATCGAGGATAAGGAGCGGAAGATCAAGGAGACGCCGGATCTGGTCGTCAACCGGAAGAAGTACAAGATGGATCTCGTTCCCCCCTCTCTCATCATCTCCCGGTACTATGCAGACGAGCAGGAGGCAATCGACAATCTCCGGATGGAACAGGAGAATGCTGCCCGTGAGCTTGAGGAGTTCATTGAGGAGAACTCTGGCGAAGAGGGGCTGCTTGAGGATGCAAAGAGTGATGCCGGGAAGATCACAAAAGGCGATCTCAGCAAGAGGCTCAGGGAGATTGGCCGCGATCCCGAGTATGCCGATGAGCGGGACGCCCTGAAACGCTGCCTTGCTCTGATGGATGTAGAATCAGAAGCGGCAAAGGCGGTCAAGACGGCCCAGGCAACCCTTGATGCAGCGGTGCTCGCCAGGTACCCAAAACTCAAAGAGGATGAGATCAAGACCCTCGTCATCGAAGACAAATGGTTCGCCTCCATCTGCTTGGCAATCGAGGGCGAAGTCCAGCAGGCAACCCAGCGGCTCGCCACCCGCGTGAAGGAGCTGGATGAGCGGTATGCCGCTCCAATGCCGAAGCTTGAGCGTGAGGTGGAGGAGTACGCGGCGAAGGTCGAGGAGCATCTGAAGAGGATGGGGGTTGCGTGGGGATGAGGATTGTTTTTTCAGAACCAGATTTTATCATTGTCGGAGGTGCCGATCTTGAATACTGTACCTGAGGATTTTTTCGATTTGGAATCTCTCCAAGAGAGTTATGATGTTGAATTTAAAACAGCATTAGGGAGGAATAAGAAGGGGCAGGTTCCGGATTCATTCTGGGAGACATATTCTGCAATGGCAAATACTGAAGGAGGATATATTCTCCTTGGTGCTGAAGAAAAAGAGAGCAAAGAAAATGAAAAAATTGTAGCAATTCATGATTTGCCAGAATATAAACAAGTAATTCAGGATATCTGGAACTCTCTAAATAACTCAAATAAAGTCAGTGTAAATCTGCTCCACAATAAGGATATACAACCAATTGAAATTCAAGGAAAAACCTGTATTCTTGTTCATATACCACAGGCATTCAGAAAACAGCGTCCGGTATATATTGGGACAAATCCACTCAACGGTACATATCAAAGACATAATGAAGGTGATTTCAAATGTCCACCGGAACTTGTTAAACGAATGCTCGGTGAACAAACAAATGATACAAAAGACGCTGTTATTCTCGAACATTTCGGGTTTAATGATATTGATAAAGAATCTTTTCGAATATACCGCCAACAGTTTTCGAATCGTAAACCTGATCATCCATTCAATGAATATGACGATTTGGAATTCTTGCACCATATCGGTGGATGGGCACGTGATCGGCATACTGAAAAGGAGGGGCTCACTCTTGCAGGATTGCTCATGTTTGGGAGGTTCCGTTCAATTCTTGATGCTGTTCCCAATTACATTGTAGATTATCAGGAACGGGAAGGTACAGAAACCCGGTGGATTGATCGAATTACACTTGATGGAACATGGTCTGGGTGTTTGTATGATTTCTACAGGTTTGTCATGAAAAAACTCTCAACAGATCTGAAAGTGCCCTTCAAACTTGCAGGGGATGAGAGAGTTGAGGAGACGCCGGTCATGGAAGCCCTCCGGGAAGCCCTCGTAAATACTCTCATCCATGCTGATTATTCAGGAAGTTGTTCGATTCTTGTCGTGAAACGCCCGGATCTATATGGATTCAGGAATCCAGGCTTGATGAGAATCCCAAAGCTTGAAGCGATTCGGGGTGGCGTGAGCGATTGCAGGAATAGGAATCTGCAAAAGATGTTTCAACTCATCGGACTTGGTGAACAGGCAGGCTCAGGATTTCCAAAGATTTACCGTAACTGGAAACTACAACAGTGGCGTGAACCGGTGCTCGAAGAACGATTCGAGAGCAATCAAACAGTATTAATTCTGAAGATGATCAGTTTGGTTCCAGAAGAGGCTATTGATGTTCTTAAAGATGAAATTGGAGTTGCATTCAATGATTTAAGGGAGATTGAAAAGCTTGCTCTTGTGACTGCCCACTGTGAGGAATGTGTGAATCATGGAAGGCTAAAACAGCTAACTAAAGAGCATTCTCATGACATCACTATTGCCTTCCATGGGCTTGTCGAAAAAGGACTCCTTTTGAGCGAAGGAAAGGGGAGAAACACCTTCTATTATCGACCCGGGTACCATCCAATGGGAAATGAAATGTTTGGGGCTGATGAAGTTTGTTCGAGGGTGAGCTCCGAACATTTGACAGGGAGGTTCGAACATTTAACGGGGAGCTCCGAACATTTGGCTTCGAGCTCCGAACATTTGACATCCGAATCAATACAGGGAGATCCATTGCGTGAGGTCGCTGAAAAAGTTAGTTCTAAGCGAAAAATGTCGAAAGAGGTTGTTGAGGCGACTATTATCCAACTCTGCGATGATCGATATCTGACACTTGAAGAGCTAGCAGTTCTGTTGAAACGTAGCAAGGACTCGCTCCGAAATCACTATATCAATCCAATGCTGGAAGATGGCAGGATTGAAGCGAAGTACAAGAATGTCCGGCATCATCCACTTCAGGGGTATAGGACGGTTCGACAGCCATATGAAGGGGCCTGAGGGTATGGGTGGCATGATCAACAAACAGAGGGAACGAAGCGAAGTGCTCCCCCGAGTTGGCACAACTGTGAGGGATTGGTGATATGGCACATCCGTTAATCAACCAATCTATTCCTGTCGAAAGGGGATGCGTATGACTGAGCAGGGTGCTGTGCCTCCTGGGTATAAGCGGACGGAGGTCGGGGTGATCCCGGAGGATTGGGAGGTTAAACAAATTGGGGAGATAACCTCAATATACGTGGGTAAGGATATAATGGAAAATCATTACTCCACAATTCAGAATGAGAAGTACCAATATCCTGTTTTTTCAAATACAGTGGATAATGAAGGACTTTATGGTTATTATAAGGTATTTGAATATGATGGTGATGGTTTAACTGTAGTTGGGAGGGGTGTTGGTGTTGGTACTGCATTTAAAAGAAATGGTAGATTTGGTGCAATTGGTAGATTGATTGTCCTTTTTCCCTACGGTACTGTATATTCAAATTATCTTGTTTATCAAATAAACTTTAGTTTAAAAATTTTTGAAGAAAATACCGGAGTCCCTCAACTAACAGGTATTTCTTTATCAACATATTACTTACCTCTTCCCCCACCCCCCGAACAACACGCCATCGCCGCCGCCCTCTCCGATGTTGATGGACTGATCGGGGCGCTGGATGCCCTCATCTCCAAGAAGCGGGATATGAAGCAGGCCGCCATGCAGCAGCTTCTGACCGGGAGGACGAGGCTGCCGGGGTTTGAGGGTGAGTGGGAGGAGAAGCGGTTGGGGGATTTGGCAGAGATTGATCCCGAGAATCTTTCTAACTCCACTAATTTAGATTATTGTTTTAATTATATCTCGCTTGAACAAGTTGATAATGGTCGTCTGATTGGGTATTCGGAAGAGGTATTTCGCTCATCCCCCTCAAGAGCCCGACGAAAATTAAAGAAGGGGGATGTTCTAATGTCAACAGTTCGTCCAAATCTTATGTCACACTTACTCTATGTTAATCAAGTGAATAATGCAGTGTGTTCTACTGGTTTTGCAGTAATTCGAGCGAGGAAAGGACTCTCAGAACCTGGTTTTTTATATAATCACCTTTTTAGTTATGTTGTCAATAATCAAGTTGAGAAGATAATTGCAGGATCGAACTACCCTGCAATCAATAGCCGAGATGTAAAATTGATAGAAATCCCTTGTCCTCCAACTCTCTCCGAACAAACCGCCATCGCCACCGTCCTCTCCGACATGGACGCCGAGATCGCTGCCCTCGAACGCCGCCGTGACAAGGCGAAGGAGATAAAGCAGGGGATGATGCAGCAGCTTCTGACTGGGAAGGTGCGGCTACCAATAATCGGCAAAGAGGTTGCAAATGCATAGCGAGCGCTACCCAACTGATCTTATAGTAACAGTTGATGATTTTAGAGCCTGTGGATGGCAAGATGTGCTATCTGCGGCTTCTCAAAAGAACTACTCAACTATGTGGACTACCTTCTCTGATGCCGCAAAACGAGCCATAGAGAGTGGGAATCAATCCCATGGTAAAGTACTCTGGTTGCTCGCGGATGCATGTTCGATGATGTTGTCTCCTTCTAGTTTTAATGAGCCATTTAAACCATTTTATGTAATTAACGGGCAGCGTTCAGTTATACCAGATGATTTTTCTAAGGATGATATAACCTTTTTCGCGAATATAGTTGAGCTAATAGGTGATCCATGGTTAAAATCCCGCCTGTCCGATCTAGTCTGGCTTAAACAACGTCCTCGTAAATTTCAGTTTGCTTTACATGCGATTGACAGTTACCGAAGTATTTCACTAGACCAAGAAACTTGGCTGGATGGAGGATGTGATTGTTGGGATAGAGCAATTAAGCTTGCTCTGAGTCTCAATAAGGGTGCAGGAAGCCGTTTGAAAGAGATGGAAGAGCTAATTATACAAACATTTGAAGAAGCTCCTAAGGCAAGTGGCTATTTTTCACTTTGGCTTGCCGACTTACTACTCAATAATAAGCTTGCTTATGCCCATGCTCCTTCCATCGCGAGCAAGCTCGAACAAATGGCCTCTTCATTTGATTGTATTGGTGATTTTCGAAAAGCTCGTGATTTCTACGATGCTTCTGCAAAGTGGTTCAAAATAGCTGATAATGATGATATGTGGGTCCAGATGACCATTTCCTTAGCAGAATGCTTTGCTAAGGAGGCAGAGGCAATACTCTCCTCAGATCAACCAAAAGCAATTATAGCCAATATTAATTATGGGGATGCTATCAAGATATATCGTACGATTCCCGGCTCTTTTAGAGAAAAATACAAGGTTGATGAAAGAATCGCAGAAATCTATGTGTTATTCAAGCAGTCGGGGGAGGAGTCAGTTAATGAATTACGTAAGATAAGCTCCTCGCCTATTGACATAAGTTTGGATATCAAAAAGGCTTGTGATGCAGTCCGTGGAAAGGACTATAGTGAGGCGATACGGATATTTGCAAACCTTCAACCTTACGTAAGTAAGAAGGGTATTCGAGAGAATGCACTCAATATTATTAAAAATAATCCTCTTCATGCACACTTTCCTGCTACAGTTATGAGTTCAGATGGGCGTGTAATTGCCCGGCGGCCTGGTTTTAGCTTTGGCGATGCCCTCTCTGAAGACGATGAGAGAGTCATTCAAGTAGGAATGATCGAATACTATAATATTCAAATTGACTATACTGTGAAAGCGAACATTTTACCAGCACAGAATATTTTATTGTGTGAGCATCGATTGAGGGAAGTAGATTTCATTGCTCTGGCTAAAATATCCCCAATAGTGCCTGAGGGAAGAGAACAATTATTTGGAAAAGCGTTATTTGCGGGTTATGATCGTGATTACATGACAGCCCTGCATCTTATTGTTCCACAAATTGAGAATGTGGTGCGCCATCATCTCAAAATTGCTGGAGTGAAAACTACAACACTTGATAGTAATGGTATTGAGACGGAAATAGGCTTAAGCAAACTAATGGAAATTCCTGAGGTGGAAACACTATTTGGTGAGGATCTTTCATTTGAGCTCAAATCATTATTCTGTGATCCATATGGACAAAACCTTCGAAATGGGGTTGCACATGGATTATTGGATGACACCAAATGCAGATCCACTTATGCCATCTATGCTTGGTGGTTTGGATTAAAGCTTGTTATCAACACTTTATGGAATGCGATTCAACGTTTGAATAAAGAAGAGGCAGAGGTACAACCATGACCGAGACTGAATCCATCGAATACAAGCAGTCCTGGCGGGACGAATACCTCAAATGGATCTGCGGCTTTGCCAATGCACAGGGGGGCAGGCTCTACATCGGGATGGATGATACCGGTCGGGTGGTTGGCGTTCCGGATGCCAGGCGGCTCCTTGAAGAGATCCCAAACAAGGTGCAGTCACAGCTTGGTATCATCGTGGATGTGAATCTCAGAACTGACGGTGATTGTGATCGTGAGTACCTGGAGATTGCAGTTGATCCCTATCCAAACCCCATCAGCTACAAGGGAGAATATCATTTCCGGAGCGGAAGCACCAAGCAGATCCTCAGGGGGGCGGCCCTTGACCGTTTTCTCCTGATGAAACAGGGCCGCCACTGGGATGGTGTTCCGGTTCCCTATGTTACTCTGGATGAATTCGATCCACGTCTGCTTACAGCATTTCGGAAGAAAGCGCTCATGAGCAGGCGTTTATCTGATGACGTCCTCAAAGAACCGGATGCCGCCCTTATCGAGAAGCTCCACCTGACGGAAGGCAGATATCTGAAACGTGCAGCTGTCCTCCTCTTTCATCCTGATCCCGAAAAATATGTGACCGGGGCATATGTCAAGATAGGGTACTTTGAAGAGGAAGCCAATCTTCTCTACCAGGATGAGATCCATGGCGATCTCTTCACCCAGGTAGACCGTACGATGGATCTCCTCCTGACAAAGTACCTGAAGGCGATGATCTCCTACGAGGGGATACAGCGGGTGGAGACGTATCCAATACCGCCTGAAGCACTCCGTGAAGCAGTGCTGAATGCCATCACGCACAAAGACTACGGGAGTGGAATTCCGATTCAGATCAGCGTATTTGAAGATAGAATCCGCATCTGGAACAATGGACCGCTCCCTGAGGGATGGAGTATTGAGCATCTCACCGGGACGCACCAGTCCCAGCCCTATAACCCAGATATCGCAAACGCATTCTTCCGTGCAGGCATGATCGAATCCTGGGGCAGGGGAATTCAGCGGATCATGGCAGCATGCAGGGCAAACAAATCACCTATTCCTTCGTTTCGGCATGAACCCACTGGTCTCTGGGTGGAGTTTCCGTATAGGATGAGTATTGATACGGGTACCCCGGATACTATCCCCATAACTATCCAGAAAAGTACCCAGAAAAGTACCCAGAAAAGTACCCAGAAAAGTACCCAGAAAATACTTGCTATAATACGGGATAAGCCCACAGTGAGCCGGAGGGAGATCGCAGAGTTGCTTGGAGATCTCTCAGAAAACAGCGTTAAATACCTGATTGAGAGGATGAAAGAGGATGGGATTGTCCAACGCATCGGGCCGACCAAAGGCGGCCACTGGGAGATCATAGGAGAGGAAAATGGCTGACGTCGGCGAGCGTGAGATACTGACACAGGGGCGGGTGATCAGCTTCTTTTCAGAAGCACTTGGCTATGCCTACCTCGGCAACTGGAAGGATAGAACTGAGAACAGCAACATCGAAGAGAACCTGCTCAAAGACTGGCTGCTCGGGCAGGGCTATGATGATCGGATCATTGAAAAAGTCCTCTTCGAACTTGGGAAAGCAACGACTGTCGGGGGTGTTCGCTCCCTCTATGATGCCAACCGTGAATTCTACAGCCTTCTCAGGTATGGCGTGAAGGTAAGCCCCTCAATCGGGGAACAACATATTACCGTATGGCCAATCGACTGGAAGAACCTTGAAAAGAACGACTTTGCCATTGCAGAAGAGGTCACCATAGCCGGGGAGCATACCAAGCGCCCGGATATCGTCCTCTATGTCAATGGAATCGCCCTTTGCGTGCTGGAACTGAAACGCTCCACCGTCTCGGTGACAGAAGGCATCCGGCAGAACCTCGATAACCAGAAGAAAACGTTCATCCGGCCGTTTTATGCAACGATTCAGCTATTGATGGCAGGCAATGAGACCGAAGGAATGCGGTATGGCACCATCGAAACGCCGGAAAAGTACTATCTCCGGTGGAAAGAAGCTGATACACACCCCATTGCCGCCGATAATTCTCTCCTCCGGGAACTCGGCCAGCTCTGCAACAAGGAGCGTCTTCTTGAGGTTATCCACGATTTCATCGTCTTTGATGCAGGAACCAAGAAGACCTGCCGCCACAACCAGTACTTCGGGGTAAGAGCTGCACAGGAGCGGGTGAGGCAGCGTGAAGGCGGGATCATCTGGCATACGCAGGGGAGCGGGAAGAGCCTGACGATGGTCTGGCTTGCGAAGTGGATTCGTGAACATATTGAAAATGCCCGCGTCCTCCTTGTCACAGACAGAATTGAACTGGATGAACAGATCGAGGGTGTCTTTAACGGGGTCAGCGAGGCGATCTACCGGGCAAAGAGCGGATCAGATCTCGTCAATCTCCTCAATACGAACGAAGAATGGCTGATATGCTCGCTGATCCATAAGTTCGGACGGGGCGAGGATCTCACACAACAGGATGTCGATGAGTATATCCGGAATATAAATGCAAACCTCCCGCAGAACTTCCGTGCAAAAGGCGAGATCTTTGTCTTCATCGATGAATGTCACCGGACGCAGTCGGGTGTGCTCCATGAGGCGGTGAAAACCCTCCTCCCGAACGCGATGATGATCGGGTTCACCGGAACGCCCCTTTTAAAGAAGGATAAGAAGAAGAGCATTGAGATCTTCGGCACGTATATTCATACCTACAAGTATGACGAGGCGGTACATGATGGCGTTGTCCTCGATCTCCGGTATGAGGCACGGGATATCGACCAGAACATAACCTCGGAGGAGAAGATCGACCGGTGGTTTGAGGTAAAAACAGCAGGTCTCACCGATTTTGCACGGGCAGAACTCAAAAAACGCTGGGGCACGATGAAGAAGGTCCTCAGCTCGCAGGATCGGCTCGAAAAGATCGTAGCTGACATTCTCCTTGATATGGAGACGAGAGACCGGTTGAGAAGCGGCCATGGGAACGCGATGCTTGTTTCGGGGAGCATCTACTCGGCCTGCCGGTTCTACGAGATGTTCCAGAAGACCGACCTCAAAGGGAAATGTGCGATCATCACGTCGTACAAACCATCCCCTGCGGATATCAAGGGCGAAGAAACAGGCGAAGGGCTCACCGAGAAATTGCTGCAATATGATATCTATCGTAGGATGCTTGCCGATTTCTTTGATGAGCCTGAAGATACGGCGATGTATAAAGTCGAGACCTTTGAGAAAGAGGTGAAGAAGCGGTTCATCGAAGAGCCGGGGCAGATGAAGCTCTTAATCGTAGTCGACAAACTGCTGACCGGCTTTGATGCACCCCCTGCAACGTACCTCTACATCGACAAGCAGATGCGTGATCACGGGCTCTTCCAGGCGATCTGCCGGGTGAACCGGCTGGATGGGGAGGATAAGGAGTACGGCCATATCATCGACTATAAAGATCTCTTCATGTCCCTTGAACGGTCGATCAAAGACTACACCGGCGGAGCATTCGAGGATTTCGATAAGGAGGATGTTTCTGGCCTTTTAAAAGACCGCCTGGAGAAAGGGCGTGAAAAATTGGAAGAGATCCGTGAGGCGATCAAGGCACTCTGCGAACCGGTTGAGCCCCCAAAGGCGAGCAGGGACTATATCAGGTATTTCTGCGGTTCAAGTGAAGATCCCCTTGCCCTAAAACGAACCGAGCCGCTGCGTGTGGATCTCTATAAGCGGGTTGGAACATTTGTGAGGAGATATGCGGATCTTGCCGGTGAAATGCGCCAGGCAGGATATAGCGATCAGGAGGCACGGACGATCAGGAGCGAAGTTGCCCATTACGAGAAAGTCCGTGAGGAGATCATGCGGGCAAGCGGCGATTATATCGACCTGAAACGGTATGAACCGGCGATGCGCCATCTTCTTGATGCCTATATCAGGGCGGAGGAGAGCGAGGTTGTATCAACATTCGATGATATGACGCTTGTGCAGCTGATCACTATCCGAGGAGAAGGGGCGATCGAGACGCTTCCAGAAGATATCAGGAAGGATCATGAGGCGGTCGCAGAGACGATCGAGAATAATGTCAGGAAGATCATCCTCGATGAGATGCCGGTCAATCCAAAGTACTATGAGAAGATGTCCGAGCTTCTGGATTCTCTTATCCGCGAGCGGAAACATCATGCGATGGACTACAGGGCATACTTGGAAAGAATAGTCCAGCTGGCACGGAATGTGAGCCAGCCGGAGAGACAGAATGTATACCCCTCCGCAATCACCACTCCGGCGCTCAGGGCTCTGTATGATAATCTGGTGACTGGGGAGAACCAGGCTTTGAGTGAGATTGCGCCATATGGTGGTCGGAGAGCTGAAAACCCCCGTGCAGAGACGGCGCTCGCTCTCGATAAAATCATCAGGGAGACGAAAAAGGCGGGATGGCGAGGGAACCGGTTCAAGGAACGGGAAGTGCTGGGTGCCATCCGGCAGGTCCTCGGTGACGATGAACAGCTGATCGAGCGAATCTTTGAGATAGTGAAGAATCAGCGTGACTACTGAGAAGCATCTGATCGAAGTTTCGGGGATACCTGTTGAGATCATCAGGAAGAAGATCAAGAACCTCCACCTCGGGGTCTATCCCCCTGAGGGCCGGGTTCGGGTCTCCGCACCGCTCTTCCTTGATGATGAGGCGATACGTCTAGCTATCATCTCCCGCCTGAAGTGGATTAAAAAGCAGCAGAAGAAGTTTCTCGAACAGGATCGCCAGTCCGAACGGGAGATGATCACCGGTGAGACTCACTTCTTCAGGGGCAGGCGCTACCGACTGGATGTTATCGAAGCAGATCTGCCTCCACGGGTATGCCTGAGGGGCACTGCCACAATGGAGTTGCGGATCCGGCCAGAAACCAGCCGGGAGAGGCGTGAGGAGATCCTCTATGGCTGGTATCGGAAGCAGCTCAAAGAGCAAATCCCGCCGCTCATCGCCAAGTGGGAAGAGATAATAGGTGTTTCTCTTCTGGAATGGGGTGTCAAGCGGATGAAGACCCGTTGGGGTTCATGCAATGCAGATGCCCGCCGGATCTGGCTGAACCTCGAACTTGTGAAGAGGCATCCGCTCTGTCTTGAGTACATCATCGTGCACGAGATGGTGCATCTCCTCGAACGGCGGCATAATGAACGATTCAGGGAACTGATGGACGGCTTCATGCCGGGATGGCGGCAGCAGAAGGAAGGGCTGAAGGAGGTTCCATTGACAGAGGAATACTGGGAGGAATAATCCCTGTCAATGGCGGTTAATCTTTCTATTGTCTCCAGGCAATTATCACGCTAATTTTTCTCAGGAGGAGCTTAATCTCGGAGATTACCATCCCCTGCGTGAAAGGGCTTTGAGTGGTGTGAAAGGAGTTGTCTTCCGAATGGCGTTCATGTCGCTTTCAATCTTTTCCACATCCCATTCCTTCTCCACTCCGCTCCTCCCCCAACACCAACAACCTTTTCGTTATTTCCAGTCATGTTCTAATATGGCTCTCCCCTCTTCCCTCCCTCCGGGCATCTATGAGCAGCTCATCCATGAATATCTCTCATCCAAACTCAATCTCCTCGATAGAGACCGAATTGACATCCATAAGGGAAAACTTGAAAAATATGATCCTCAGGTGATCCTCTCCCGGTATCTTCATACATTAATCCTGAAGATGCTCCGGATCGCTGATGAAAAACATACATCTCTCGACAACCAAATTCTCATCTGTAACGAGATCATCCAGCTTGTCTCATCTCAGATGGATTTTGCACCTGCTGAACTCTGCAAAATAACGAGAGATGCAGAGCTCCTCCTTGCTATCAAAGAGAGGGAACAGACTGGTGTTTATTCTGAGGGGATCTCTCCCATTGGAGATTGGAGGGTTCAACGGCCACGAACATCGATTGCACAGACAAGTCTCTTTACCGGATCACCAAATGAGCCGAGTCTGGCAAGTGAATTCAAACACGAGATTCTATCATCTGACAGGATTGATCTCCTCATCTCATTTATAAAATGGAGCGGAATCAGGTTAATCATCGATGATTTGAGATACTTTGTGAGCCGGGGGAATAAACTCAGGATTATCACAACCTCATATACCGGAGCAACCGATCTCAAAGCCATCGAAGAGCTCACAAACCTTCCAAATACAGAGGTGAAGATCTCCTATGATACCGATCGGACCCGTCTCCATGCGAAGACCTATTTATTCCACAGAAATACTGGCTTTTCAACTGCTTATATCGGATCTGCCAATATCTCAAACCCCGCGATGACGAGCGGCCTTGAATGGAATGTTAAAATAACCGAACAGGATTCGCTGGATATTATACGAAAGATTGAGGCCACATTTGACTCGTACTGGGACAATCCAGAATTTATCCTGTATCGACATGAAGATCAGGATCGATTGAGGCGGGCTCTTTCAAAAGAAAGGCCAAAATATGATGAACTGGTTCCTGTCTTTGATATCCAGCCCTACTTTTTTCAGAAGGAGATACTTGAGAGACTTCAGGCAGAACGACAACTTCATAAAAATTATCGAAATCTGGTTGTTGCTGCTACCGGGACAGGGAAGACGATCATTTCCGCATTTGATTACAAGAGCCTAATTGCCCGACCAAGGCAGTACCCACGCCTCCTCTTTGTTGCACATCGGGAAGAGATCCTCAAGCAGAGCCTGTCTGTTTTCCGGGGGATCTTACGTGATCCAAATTTTGGTGATCTTATGGTTGGAGGACATAAACCCTCACAGATTGATCACCTCTTCATCTCCATTCAGAGCCTGAATAGTGCCAATCTCCCTGCTCTTACTACTCCTGAGTACTATGATATGATCATCGTGGATGAATTCCACCATGCTGCTGCTCCTTCGTACCAGAAGCTCCTCACCTATTATATGCCACAGATCCTCCTTGGACTGACAGCGACTCCCGAACGGATGGACGAGCTCGATATTCTGGAGTACTTTGATGGGAAGATCAGTGCTGAAATTCGATTGCCAGAAGCGATTAACCGGAAACTCCTCGCCCCATTTCACTATTTCGGAGTGACAGATATCATTGATCTATCGGGTGTCTCGTGGAAACAGGGGAAGTACGACATAAGGGAGCTCTCACAGATCTTTATCGAATCAACCCAACGGGAACAGAGAGTTGATCAGATCATTCTGGCAATTGAGCAATATACGACCGATATTCACGATATCATTGGCCTTGGGTTCTGTGTCACTATTGATCATGCGGAGTTCATGGCATCATCATTCAATAAAGCTGGTATTGCTTCTGCCGCTCTCCATGCAAACAGCTCAAAGGAAGAGAGAGATACGGTTCAGGGCCGGTTGAAATCCCGGGAGATTCACTTTATTTTCATCGTTGATTTGTACAATGAAGGTGTTGATATCCCAGAAGTCAATACCATTCTCTTCCTCCGGCCAACTGAGAGTCTCACCGTCTTCCTCCAGCAGCTTGGCCGTGGTCTTCGCCTCCAGGAAGGAAAGGAGTGCCTGACTGTCTTTGATTTTGTTGGCAGGCATAATACACGGTATCGATTTGGTGAGAAGCTTATGGCTCTCCTTGCACCGGGTGGGAAGAACCTCTATGAGCAGATTAAGAGGAGTGACTATGTACTCCCGAAGGGATGCCATATCCATCTCGAAAAAGTAGCTCGGGAGAATATTTTAGAAAATATCAAGGCAAATCTGACGAATAAAAAGTATCTGATCAAACGAATAAAGGCATTTGAAAGAGAGACTGGAAAACAACTGTCCTTTAAACACTTCCTTGATCATCATACATTGAAACCACTTGATGTCTATCTGATAGGAACATTTACTGACCTTGCCTCTGAAGCAGGTGTCTATCCAGAGAAATATCAGAGAGAGAAACTCTTTTCTAAAAAATCTGCTCAACGCTTATCTTTCATTGACTCCCCCTTCGCAATTGAATGCATCCAGTCATTCCTGCATGATCCAAGAACTTTCTCCTCCCGTTCACTTTCCCCGCAGGAGGAGCAGATCATTACTCTCTTCTATTATTCTCTCTATGATGAAGCACTACATGAACAGGCTATGGTAGGAGATGGTAGCCGGTTGGAACGTGCCTTTGCCGATATTCTTCAAAACAGTGAGATCAGGGATGAAATAGATGATCTCTTAAACTACAACTATGAACATATCGATTTCATTCCAAAACCACTCGATCCTGGGTATGAAACGCCCCTTGAACTCCATTGTACCTATACTCGCGATCAGATCTTTGCAGCCCTCGGACATCACACCCTGATACAACGAGCGAGTGCAGGAATGCGTGAGGGTGTTGTTTATCTTCCAGATAAGAAGACGGATGTCTTCTTTATCACCCTGAACAAGACTGAGGAAGCCTACTCTCCTTCAACAATGTATGATGATTATGCAGTGACTGACACCCTCTTCCATTGGCAATCCCAGAGCACCACATCTCCATCATCGGGGGCCGGCCGCCGTTATATTGAACATCAACGATTGGGAACAACAGTCCTCTTCTTTGTTCGGGAATACAAGAAGGTTGGCGGCATAACTCAGCCGTATATCTTCCTAGGTCCGGGCCGCTACATCTCTCATGAGGGAAGTCGGCCCATGAGTATTATCTGGAAATTGGAATTACCAATGCCGCCAGCACTCTTTGCGAAGGCGAACAAGGCAGTTGGGGGATGAATAGCAATTCTTCTCAAAATAAAATGACGACACAGGTCGCCAATTACCCTTCTCCTCTCTGTTTCGTATGGGTTTTAATAGGGGTCGAGTCAATCATTTGATACTTGATGTGTTTGGGCATGAGCGTTTTCAAATATTGGGGGACTAATCACTCAGGTGCGGGTGTTCGATGGAGGACTTTGCCGTGATGGATGCAGAGGATCGATAACGGAGAGACTTTTCATGGGAGTGGATATACGTAGATGTTTTCCAGAGGAATTATGAATGGATGACAAAGAATTGGCGTCTTTAATTGCAAAGGGGGAATCCTTGGAGCTGGAATTCAAGTCGGATTCACGACGTGGTTTTTCAGATAAGGAGATTTACGATGAGATTGTTTCCATGGCGAACACAAATGGAGGAATCCTCCTCATCGGAGTTGAAGATGATGGAGTCATTTCTGGCTGCCGTCCACGCAATGGTTCAGTAACTGATGTCAATAGGCTGAAATCTGCAATATTCAATAATACTGTCCCCAGTATCAATACGAGAGTCTCTGTTGTTTATGATCCCAAAGGAGATGTTCTCGTGATCCAGGTGGATCCATATCCGGAGATCTGTTCAACCGCATCTGGAAAAACGCTGAGACGAGTGATTGGTTCGGATGGAAAACCTGCTACTGTTCCCTATTATGCACGGGATCAGGTTTCCAGACGGGTTGATCTTGGACATCTGGATTTCTCATCACTTCCCGTAGATGGTGCAACTATTGATGATCTCGATCCCCTTGAGTTTGAACGGGTTCGTCAGGCCATTACCAATCTCAGGGGTGACAGAACACTCCTTGAACTCCCAAACGAAGAGCTTGCAAAAGCCCTTCGCCTTGTTGAAACCCGTAATGGAACGCTTGTACCAAATGTTGCCGGAATCCTTCTCCTTGGACACCTTTCCTCTATCCAGCGGTTTTTGCCAACACATACAGTACACTTTCAGGTTCTTGACATTCAGGGGGATGTCAGGGTAAATGATGCATTTTATGAACCGATTGTAAAAATTATCGAGGAGATCGAGTCCCGGTTCAAGGCACGGAACGAAGAGCGGGAAAAGATTGTCGGACTCCTTCGCTATCCGATACCTGATTATTCACCAGTTGGATTCCGTGAAGCGGTTAATAATGCTCTCCTACACCGGGATTACAGCCGGATGGAGAGTGTCTATATCCAGTGGCACCACGATCATATCCTGATAACAAATCCCGGCGGTTTTCCTGAGGGGATAACCTCGGAGAATATCCTTGTTCATGAACCAAAACCCAGGAATATCCGGCTTGCAGAGGCATTCAAGAGAATCGGGATAATTGAGCAGACCGGACGTGGGGTTGACAAGATATACATGGAGCAGGTCAGGTATGGAAGACCACCTCCGGATTATTCCAGAAGCGACAGTTTAGCTGTGCGGGTTGAGATATCGGGTGGAGAATCTTCACTGGACTTTGCTGCCTTTATCTATGAAGAGAAGCGAGATGGAAAGGTTTTCTCATTGGATGAACTCCTAATTTTAAACACATTATATTATGACCGGCCAATTGATGAATCAACTGCCGGGAGTATTATTCAGAAGGGAACCACTCAAGGCCGCAGGGTACTTGAACAACTTCATGAACGTGGACTTGTGGAGGTACTTCGTAAGCGGAGTGGAAACGTGTACCACCTATCGGCAGCACTCAACAAGCGACTTCATGCAAAATCAGAGTATCTGCGTTCAAAAGATATTGACAAGAATCAACAAGAGAAGATGATCATTGCGTATGTAGAGGAGCATGGGAAGATTACCCGTTCAGATGCGATGGACTTACTCGATCTGAATGGATATCAGGCAACCCGCGTTCTTAAACGCATATCTGAGGAAAATCCGCGTTTTAAAAAGGTGGGTGAGACGAAAGGCACGTATTACATATGGGAAAATGTATGATGGCCTTATTGTTGATGACTGTTTATTTGTGCAATGTATGAAATATATCTGCGCGCACATAAGTTCACTTGTGATTTATCTGCGCGCACATAAATCCGCACATATATTCTATGTGATGAAAAAATCATGTGAATAATGTGTGGATAAAAAAACCTAAATATCCTCACGAATGCAAAAATCTCACCATAGGATATCTTTTTAAAATAACCTCGTCTCTCTATTGAATCAATATAAAATAGAACTGATATGAGGTGTTTTCATTTGGGTTATTTTCATAAGTGTCATTTTATATTCTAATTCTGCAACAGCTTGTGTCAAAATTGCCGATTATGAAAACGTGATCTGCCTCTTCCCGCACCTCTCCAAACCCCAATTATCACTGATAACTTTATTATGCTATCACTAAAATGCGATAGCCCTCCCCTCCCAGCTATAATTCCGTATCACGATATTCATTTCTCACGATAGTTGATCTCCACGAATCACAATCTTCCCTATATCCCCATCTCCAATGCCCCCTCCCCTAAAAAACACTCCCGCCCTGTACACTCCGCTCATCCCCATTGCCCCTGTTTCTGACATAGTATGTGCCGGAGCAGGCGAGGAGGGGCGGGCGGTCTGCCTCCTTGCGGAAAACGTCCCCTCCCTCCCCCCACCCGGCAGGAGCCACCACTAATGGCAGTAGATTTCGAACAGATACGGAGCAACAAGACAGCGGTCAGGGACCTTCCGGCACCGCTTGTTGATACCGCGGCCCTTGAGGCTGTGGTTGCGCATGTACTTGAGAACAACCCCTTCGGCTGTGTAGCCTATGAGTCAGGCGGCGAGACGATCCCGGGCGTGGTCCGGGGCCGTGAGCAGTATACCGCCCGGATCGTGTACCTTGATGGAGACGGCAAAAGGGTCGGTGCAGCAACCGTCACCGCCGGGACAACCGCCGGGATGAATGCGGCAGCTGCTGCCGTCCTTGCAGATGCAGCACTCACCGCAGCCGTCGGCGGGACACCTGAGCGTGACCAGAACAAGGATTCCTACTCCTGCCAGCTGAAGTGCCGCGATCCAAATGGCGAGAACTATACCCTCACGTTTGGCAGAAAGGCAGTCAGGCTGACCGGCTACGATGATGAGGCGATCCTTGCCGCAGTCGAGGACTGGGCAGACGAGATGGCAGCCCTGAGCTGAGCCTGTTGTGCCGGGCTATCCAATATGAGCCTGCAAGCTCGGTTTTCCAACTGAGGTTGATAACTGAGATATTGACAGAGCAGAGGGGCATATCCCTGCTCCTCTCCTCTTCCTCTCACCTCTCCTATCACTTCATAATCAGTGATCATTCCGATATCCTGGCGAAATCCCTGTACTCCGGAGATGTTCCGGTACCATGATAGCAGAAGGGCGGCTGAAAGGGGAATCCTTATGCAGACCCCGATCGATTGAAGTATAATGACACAGACAAAAGCACCATCTCCTCCCAATGGCACCATCCTCTCCTATGCCAGAACAATTCCCAGATCTATTTATCTCCTCTATTTCCTCTTCCTGTCGGGGATATTCGGCCTCCTGTCCGGATTCCAGTATGCGATACTCCGGTTTATCCCAATTGAGTTCACCCTCCGGCATATCTACCTGAATGTAGCCGATCCAAACCTTCTATCCATGTTTCTCAGCAATTATATGCATAATCCCCTGGACTCTTCGCATATCATGAATAACCTCTCTTCAGCCTACCTTCTGATCATTGCGATCTTTGTTGTCGGCATCATCATTCTGCCGGCTCTCCGGTCTCCGATGCCTCCGAAATTCTTCCCGGCAACCTTCCTCGTATTTCTCCTGGTACTTCCGTTCTCAATCTCAGGAATATCGATCTGGTCTGGCCGTATCATGGGAAAGGAATGGTCTTCGGGATTCTCCGGGATAACCTATGCATTCCTCGGGCTTCTGTTCTTCCTGATGCTCTCGCTTGTATACAGAACCGTACTGGAGAGCCGATCTGAGAAAATCTCCCAGTCGGTCTTTGTTCTCCTCACTGCAACCTTTCTAACGCTCACCCTCGCCATATGCCAGATCTTCACCGAGCTGCCTTCCGGGACGGTGAATGTCTATGCCCATCTTGGCGGCCTTCTTCTCGGGCTTCTCATCCCCTCCCTCATCGGCCTCTTCCTGACAGCACGGGATCAAAAACAGAAGGCAGTTGCCGGGGTCTTCATCGGATCTGTTCTTTTCATTCCCTCGGTCTTCTGGCTTCTGTTGCCGTTTTGATTATGGCTTCCGGGGCTTCTCCCGGTGAAGGGGGATAGATCCGGGATGGCTTTCGGACAGAACTGATCAGCTGACTTGATCCTCCCGGTTCAGTTTATAAAACCAAAGAACCTATTTGATGGGATTATCTATGGTAAAGATTCATCATCTATGCTTCCTCTGCATCACCCTCTTTGTCGTGTTTGCCGCAGGATGCACAACCACTGAAGAGACCGCACCTCCTGCTCCCATTGGGGGAGAAGCGCTGACGTTCGTAACCGAAGAGTATCCTCCCTTCAACTATATCGAAGACGGGGTAGTCAAAGGGATCTCTGTTGATATCCTGCTTGGTACACTTGAAGAGATGGGAACCCCGGTAGCACGGGATCAGATCAGGGTGCTGCCATGGACTATCGCCTATGATACCGCCCTTTTAGAGAAGAATACCGTCCTCCTCACTACAATCAGATCCCCGGAGAGAGACGAGCTCTTCAAATGGGCGGGACCATTTGTATCTGTCGCCTATGTTCTTTTTGGGGAACTGCATGAGGAATATACAATCTCGACTGCGGATGACCTGAAGAAGTACCGGATCGGGGTCGTAAAGGACGATTATGCAGGAATTTTGCTGAAGGAGAGCGGAGTTTCAGAGTCAAAGATCATTGAAGCCGATGATGTACCACAGCTTATCTCTCTCCTCCAGGATGGGACAATCGATCTCTTCTGTTATGGAGAATTTGCCGGCAGGTACTTCATTGAAAAGTCAACAGACAATGCTGACAATTTCGGGATACTTTACAGATTTGAGACCGATGACATCTATTTTGCCTTCAACAGGGAGACATCAGACGATCTTGTGGGAGCATTCCAGGATGCCCTTGACACCCTCCGGTATCAGCCTGATCAGACCGGAATAACAGAATACCAGCGTATCCTGTACAGCTATATTGGCGTTTCTTACCTGCCGGATCCACCTGTCACACGAGAAGAGGTGATCGGACTTGTCGACTCTACGGCCGATGCCATAGAGAAGGACACTCCCGGCACCTTCGCCCGGATCAATGCCGGCGAACATCCCTTCTGGGACAGTGAGAACAGGGCACTCTATGTCTTTGTTTATGACACCAATGTGACGATCGTTGCTGAAGCCGACAACCCACGTCTTGTCGGGGAGAATATGAGAGGGAAGACGGATATTGTAGGCACGCCTTTCCGTGACCAGATCACCGATATTGCCCTGACAGAAGGTTCCGGCTGGGTCGATTATAAATGGATGATCCCGGAGATGAACGGGATCTATCATAAATCAGTCTACTTCAAACTGATTGAGGGGAGCGATACCAATCAGTATATTGTCATCAGCGGATTGTATACTGCAAACCCCAATCCTGCCCACCAGGATCGGGATTGAGCAGGCAGAAGGACGTTCCCGGCAGGGAATATCCCTCCACAATCTCTTTTTTTATATGAAAATGCATGGGAACACCCCTCATTTTCATCTTGTATGCCTGTTGCCCCTGGTGGCATCATGAGCGTTTTTTTTCCCTGAGGCAGGATGAGGTATAGTCCCTCCTGAGTCCAACAGTGATACGCTAATCCTTACTGTTTATTCGAAAGTTTTGCCTCCTATCATCGACAGGACATACACAGTGTGTGGGCGTGTATAACAAACCGGTGATCTGTTCGTCGGTTTTTCCCGTTCACGGGCATCACCGCACTCCTGTCTTTCTTCTTTGGGTTCTATCAAGTCTGGGCTGACATGATGAGGGAAGCAGGGCTCTTCCGAATACCTTTCAACACCCTGGTTCAAAACCCCGACTATTCAATGAATGCCTCTTCGCAAAACGCATTTTACTCTCTCTTCCCAACTCCTCCACAAAGTCTACATGATTACACTCCTGCAAAAACCCGATCTTTTGCATGAGTATAATCATTCAAAATAAGTACTTTTTGCAGGGTTACAATCCATCGAAAACATACCTTTATGCATGAGTATAACCATTCAAAATATCATGGTGCCTCTCCCTCCCCGACGCTCTGGCTCCCCCGGTTCCTCTACTAACTCCGGGTATGATGGATCTCCCGGCTCTTCTTTACCTTCCAACTTCCCTCCTCTCCTCGATATCCTTGCAGCCCAGAACCCCTGGTGGAATGATCGGGACTTTTCATCCATGGCAGGTGTCTGCCGTGGCCGCTACTTCAAAAAGATCCGGGCATATTACGACTCCGGCGAGATCGTTGTTCTCAATGGGGTGCGGCGTTCGGGCAAGACCACCCTTCTCATGCAGATGATCCAGGATCTGATCAATGAGAGGGAGGCAGATCCGCGTTCGATACTCTTTGTCAACTGTGATGAGCCTGCAATTGCCCAGCTTGCAAACCCGCTTGAAATGGTGCTGGATACCTATAGGAAAGAGGTATACAGCCAGGAGGGGGCAACCCTTGTCTTTGATGAGATTCAGACAATTTCCGGATGGGAGCGATGGATCAAGGCTATCTATGATCGAAAACAGTTCCGGTTGGCTATATCGGGATCATCCTCCTATCTTCTCGACTCACAGGTCTCACAGTTGATCAGCGGCAGATACCTCTCTCTCCAGATTTACCCACTTGATTTCTCAGAGTATCTCCACTTTCATGGAATAACCGGGACAGCCGATCCCGTCACACTCGCCAGTAAAAAATATGAGATTCTTGAATTATTCCATCGATATCTCTACGAAGGTGGGTTTCCGCAGGCAGTCCTCCAGAAGGATGAATCGGTAAGGGTGGATCAGCTCAGTGCATACTATGACAGTATTGTCTACCGTGATATCGTCAAAGGGAACGATGTGAGGAACCAGCGGGCATTGGGTGATCTTATTGCGTATATGATGGCGAATATTACCTCCCCATATTCGTACCGTAAACTGGTTGATCTGCTCGGAATTGACACGGCTACGATAAAAGAGTACATCCGGTATGCAGAGATGGCACAGATCCTCTTTGAGGTTTTTCATTTCAGCTACTCGCTGAAGGTACAGGCAAGAAATGATAAAAAGATCTACTGTATCGACAATGGACTCAGGAATGCAGTTTCGTTCTCATTCTCAAAAGATACAGGCCGCTGTGCCGAGAATCTTGTCTATATCGAACTGCGGAGGCGCGGGTATACGCCCTATTACTGGAAGAAAAATGGTGAGGTGGATTTTATCCTGAAGATGCGTGATTCCAGCTTAATGGCGATCAATGTAACCTACACCGATCAGTTGCACAGGCGGGAGACAGACGCCCTGCGTGAGTTTGCAGAAGAGTTTGGATCGAAGGTGAGCCGGTGCCTCCTCCTCACAAAGGATACGCAGGGGACTGATGGAATGATTCAGTACATCCCGCTCTGGAGATGGCTGCTCCTGAGGGATGGAGAGGACGAATCCCAATCATTCTGAAAGGAATGAGGGTATAAAGCAGCTGTATAATCAGGATTGATATGCACATCCTCGATATGCTGCCTGATGGCCCCCCGTGCCAATGCATATGAAAGGGGGATGGTTCCCGGAAGCTGGCACAGCAGGGAGGAAGAGTACAATGGGGGTATACCTGCCTAAAGCCCTCTTCTGATGAGAGAAGGATAAATTCAGGAGATTCTTTCTCCAGATCAAAATCTCCATTCTGCAATGGATTCGGCTCGTATTTCTCTTGTTCCTCCCTCCTCTCAATGCTCCCTGTTCTGTTCCTTCTGAGGAGTATATGCCTCCATTCTTCCTTCAGAATGGAGCTTTTCAAGGATCTCCGAGATTGCTGATGCGAGTTTCTGTGCAGCCGAGTGCGACATAAAGATCCGGGTGCCTTTGATCTTCATTCTGCCATCCTCTCCCCTGATTCCGGGCATCTGCAGGAAATCTATTGAGATATCTCTGTGGCTGGCCTGAACATAGGCTAGATTTGAATATGCAGTTGATGAGATATCGATACCCGGATCCTCCTGATTGAATGTGTAGAGCCTGCTGAGATCGAGTGTTGTTCCGCCA
The DNA here is from genome assembly GCF_054767395.1 of Methanocalculus sp. MC3. Lineage (NCBI taxonomy): Archaea > Methanobacteriati > Methanobacteriota > Methanomicrobia > Methanomicrobiales > Methanocalculaceae > Methanocalculus > Methanocalculus sp. MC3. Next base: position 721,628 of record NZ_BAABMP010000002.1, on the reverse strand, counting down.
TCACTGGTATGTCTTTTATCTTCTTTCAGGGTCTCCCCGTTTACCCTCTCCCCTCTCAATTCTTCTCTTCTCTTCTTCTCAGTCATCTCTTCCTCCTGCCGAATCTGCTTTCCTCCCTGGCTATCATACAATCACGGAGATGAGAGTATGTCTCCTTCTCCTCTCCTCAGAATCATCATCTGTGATGATGCCCTGCCCTGTTTTCCACCCATCCGAGGTGGCAATCGCCTTTGGCTCGAACTCTTCCCTGAGCCTTGAGTTGTAATAATCGGCAACTGCCATATCCATGCAGCCTGTTCCATCCCGATCATCCAGCATTGCATATGCAAGGAAGGAGAGTGCGGCAAACTTCTTCGACTCCACCCGTACTCTGTAGACTGGATGCTTCCCCTCGACACTCTTCTCGATGAGCCCGAGTTTCATCAGTTTTTTGAGGATAAGATAGATCGATGCCTCGGACTTCCCGGTGATATCAGCGAGATATTTTGGCCGGTAATCCATTGTTGGATCGGCAACCAGCTCTTCGACTACCTTTGCGATGGCCGTATCTCCAAAAAGGCCGCCATAGGGCTCATCAAGATACATCTCTTCATCCTGTGAGAGTATCGGGGGGCTATTATTTGTATTCCCGGCAGCCTCTTCCAATGTATCGGTTTTCTTCACTCTCTCCATCGTATTTCTCCCTCCTCTCCCGTCTTTTGTATATAGTGTAGATTGTTTGCAATAAATAATTATTGGTAACCCTTAAAATTTTAAAGTTTCTTCCAGTGCCTGTGGTGAGGGACCTCCACATCATAGTACGTCATCCATCGATCAGCCTCCAGGAACCTCATCTCCGATCAGGTAAAGATCACCTTTTATGCCAACCATTGTCCATATCGATATCGCAGCCGATTGGGTGGGGCGTGCAAAAGCATTCTACGAGACGATCTTCGGCTGGAGATTCTTCTCACCTCCCGGCTATCTGATATTCCTGTTAGATATTGGATGAAAGGTGATGGGTCTTGTTCATGTGTTTGTTGCAAATGGGATCTGCTCCCCTGTGATACCCTTAATACTTAGAAGCCCGGATAACATTCCCTATGAGATCCCGTGATGAAGCGCTGGCAATCCTTCAACAGCTCAAAGGTGAGATCAGGAGCCGCTTTCATGTAATCCGGATTGGAATCTTTGGATCAGTCGCACGTGGAGAGCAGATTGATTCAAGTGATATCGACATTCTTGTTGAGTTCTCACAACCTGTTGGTTTCTTCACTTTTCTTGAGCTTGAGGAGTTCCTGTCAGATCATCTGGAAGCTCCTGTCGATCTTGTGACGCCGGATGCACTGAAACCACTCATCCGTGACCGGATAACATCCGAGGTTGCGTATGCGTGAAGAGATGGATATCCATTTATTGTGTGATGATATTCTACAGGCAACCGGGAAAATCAGGGACTATACAAGAGATATGACGTATGAGTCCTTTCTTCAGGATTTAAAAACTCAGGATGCCGTCATCAGAAATCTGGAAATTGTTGGGGAAGCTGTGAAAAACCTTTCAAAATCGATTAAAGAGCAATATCCTGAAATTCCGTGGCGTTTCATCTCAGGAATGCGGGATAAACTCATACACCATTATTTTGGTGTAAGTCTGGTAATTGTATGGGAAACAGCCCATTCAGACATCCCAGTTCTTATGGAACATTTTAAAGGGATTAAACAACAATTGTAGATCCAAATCGAGGTTAATTACTTGAGATTAGGAATGCTTTGAAACCCGGTTGACTGTCGATTGGTGCAGCCTGAATCATTCAAAGAGTTCTTTTCTCCCAACAGAAAATCCTCACATCCAGCACCTCCCACCCTCCATCTTTTTATCTTCCCGCTCCTACAATCCTCTTCAATAGCTACAGAGCAGATACTTCAGGTGATATCCATGAAACGCATCTCCTACCAGATCATCATCGGCACAATCCTCCTCATACTGGGTGTGCTCCTCCTCCTCAGGGCAGCCGGCATCTATGACACCGGGCAGCTCCTCGTCTATGCTCCCTCGCTCATCGTCCTCTTCGCACTTATTGCACTGATTAAAAGCGGCTTCCGCTCAGTATCAGGCCCCCTCATCCTGATTGTCATCTTCGGCACAATCCAGCTCGTTCTCCTCGGGCATGCCTCGCCTGATGTAATCCTCCCGGTGATCATCATCGCTGTGGGGCTTGGCTTCATCTTCAACCGGATCAGGCGCCCGTCTATCCGGGAGCGGGTCACAGACAAGGTCGAGATGATGGCAATCCTCGGCGGCGTCGAGAGCCGGAACTCCTCAAAGGCATTCCGGGGCGGAGAAATGCTCGCCATCTTCGGTGGTGCAGAACTCGATCTCCGGGATGCACAGGTCCATGATCCGCCTGCCGAGATCCAGGTCTTCACCCTCTTTGGCGGAACAGAGATCCGGGTACCTGAAGGCTGGAATGTCAGGATGACCGTGCTCCCGGTCCTCGGCGGTGCAGAAGATGAGCGGCGGCGGCCGCGTGTCGGGAGAGATGGGGCAGCAGGCGGCTCTTTTCAGGGCACCTCAGGCCAGCCGGATCTCATCATCACCGGTTTTGTCGCATTCGGCGGAGTTACGGTGAAGGATTAACAGTGACGGATTAACATCCACCCTCACGGCTGAAGATTGCCAGTATTTCTCTCAGGAGGAAACTCTTTCATCCCCTCCTCTATCCTGAGGCTCAGGTCTGATCTGTTAATTGAACACTCATGGTCTCAGATGCAATCTCTATATTCTGCTCCCCTTCAAATGCCTCGATGATGAGGCGGTTCAACCGCGACCGTACTGCACGGCGTTCCCGGGCATAGGTTACAAACCGGACTGAGAGGAGAATCCAGTTATCAGTCTGGGTAATATAAACAGCAGGAGATATATCCTTCTTTGGGAGGTAAAATTTCTCTCCAATCCTCTCGATCTCCTTCTCAGCAATCTGCGAGATCCCGCTTGTCTCCTCCTCGGCAATACTGGTGAGGATCGTAATTGCCCGTTTCCAGTCACTTTCGTTTGTTACCGGGATCTGTATCTCATCCCAGAGGAAACTGTGATCGCGGGTGAAGTTCTGAACAGATTGCGTTAACATCTTCCCGTTTGGAATGATGATCAGGCGTCCGGTTGCCTGATCGCCGGCAACCCACTCCCTGATCTCCATCATGGTCGTGTTCATGATCCCTATATCCATGACATCGCCATATCTTCCATCAATCTCGATCCGATCACCGACTGAATATGTGCCGGTGAGCAGGATCGTCAGGCTCCCCGCGAAATTTTTAAACAAATCCTGAAGTGCAATAGCAATACCTGCACCAATGATGCCGAAGAAGACCATGAGTGCCTGAATATCGGTTACCCAGATCAACGCAATTATGGCAAGTATCAGGACAAGTTCAATGAACGATATCAGCTTGGTTGCAGTATACCGGGAACGTGAGTCAGTGATCTTTCTTCTGATCAAACTGTCAAGCAGAATGCTCAGGATGAAGAATATAGCCGTGATCCAGAGTAGGGTGGTGAAGAGTTGGGCTAATAGCGGTGAAGGAAACAAACTATCATAGATGAATATTGCAACGATTATGGTGACTAATATACCGAGGATGATATGGTTCTTCTTCATTCACAATTCCTCCCGGAGGGGTTCATGTCTGATACTATCACTTTAGTATAAAAACCTCTCCAAAAAGGAGACATGGAGAAAATGGCTGCGAAAGATTCTTTCCCGGTCTCTTTCGGCCGGTTTCATCTTCTGTATCAATTGAGCTTTCTGCCTCTCTTTTTTTAAGGAGGAGGAACAGATGGGGGGATCTCTTCACCAGCATCTCCAGCTTAATCATCTGCACCTGACTGTTGATACGTATCTTAGTTTCATGCCTTTTATTTGAAGGCCGCCCATATACCAATAAGCTGGTGAATGCCACTATGGAAAAAACAGCATTCAAACGATTCAAAAGCGAAGTCGGACACTTCTTCCGCGTATCGGTCCTAAACATCGCCTTCGCAGCACTCCTGATGGCCTTTGGGCTGACGGTCGTTGTAATGGAGGTGGTCTCGATGTATGAGACATTCACAACTGATCTGTACCTGATCTACTCCCCGGTTGTCCTCTTCGTTGCCGTCTCTGCGATGCTCATCGGATTCTCATGGATAATTACAAGTGCGAGAATCCTTGAGGGTGTCGAGGAGATACAGGATGATCTGAAGGGTCTCGAGAAGGAGAAGAGAAAGGAACGAAAAACAAACGCACAGCTCCGGGCTGTACCTCTGGAACCCGATATCCCGGATGAGGATCTCACCCGCCTCATCGTCAGGATGCTCTCCCATTACCGGGATAACCATGCAACCATCAACCGGATGATCTATGTCTGCATGCTCGGCAGCGCCAGCATCTTCCTCCTTGGAACCCTTGCGAGCCTTGAGTTCTTCCAGATCACCTCAACCAGCCTCACCTTCACAATCGGCCCGGGGATCCTGCTCCTGCCTTCCCTCCTCATCACAACAGCAATAGCGATTGTCAGCCTGATCTCCTCGATCTACTTCCATCGGTTCGCAAAAGTCTGGGACGAGCGGATCGATGAGATCGATCACTCGGCAGCTCTCCTGAAACAAACACTGGAGAATGATGGACAATGATCCGGGAGGCCTCAGAATGACCGGACGGCGGACAGCGTACGAGATCTACTGGGAGATCCTGGTCTTCTGCAGAAAGCCGCAGTCATTCACCGGCATCATCAACCGGTGTGACCTGAACTCAAAGACCGGACAGGAGTATCTGGCATTTCTCATGGAGAAGAGCTACATCATCGAGGAACATGAGGGAGATAAGCGGCGGTACCTCTCGACAGACAGGGCAGAAGAGTATATCTCGCTCTTCAACTCGCTCTACCGGAAGCTCTTTGATTCTGCTCCGGCTTTCAAGCTGTGAGCAACCCGCTCTCAGAATTTGCAGATCCCCTCCACCTCCTCCCTGCTGTACCTCGGCACAATCACGTCTGTCTTCCCCTTCGCCTGCCTGACCCTGAGATCGATAAGCCCGAGATCTGCCAGATTTTCAAGACGATCCATGAAGATCGAATATGCAATCTCCTCTTCTTCGATCAGATTGCCATACAGCTCACCTGAGATCAGGCCCCCGCCGCCTCTCTCTTCCAGCAGGTGGACCCGGAGGAGGATGGCACGTTCCTCTTCAGACAGCCCCTGTACCTTCTTCTTCAGGTGCAGCAGCCGGGCATCTCCATAGGCAAGGAGAATATCCTCCCTGAGCACCGCCCCTCTCCCCTCGTGTTCAGCTCTCAAAACCGACCTTTTCAGGAGATCGAGGCCGATCCTGAGATCGCCTGCCATCTCCGTCTTGCTGACGATCTGATCCAGCACACCTGATGAGATCACGCCGGGCAGAACCCCCTCCCGCACCCGGAGGAAGAGGATCTCCCCGATCTCCTCTGCCGTGTAGGGGGGAAACGGGATCTCCTCGGAGCAGATAGTTGAAGAGACGGGCAGATCAACTATCCTCGAGAAGTCCAGCTGCATATCGCTCGTGGTCGTGATCACAGTGATTTTGCACTCCGGGAAGTCCAGGTGCATCCTGAAAAGTGAGGACAGGACCTCACCCACAGCATCATGCTGCACGAGGTGCTGGACATCATCAAGACAGATGAGAAGGATACTGGTTCTGTCAGGAACAGCCTGTGCGATCGCACTCACAAGCTTTTCTGCCCGAATACCCGTTCTGGGTGGCTTCTTCCCGAACAACCGGGCATAGATTCCGTAATAGATAGCAAACGGTGTCTGATCGGTCTGGCAGTTCAGGTAGATCGGCACGATTCCGTCTGTCTCCTCCTCAATCTCCCTGAAGAGATGCTTTACACTTGTTGTCTTCCCGCACCCGGATGGTCCCCGGCAGATAACATGTACCAAAGACGCCTCCTCCTGTCCCTGGCGGATCCAAAAAGCGAGCTCCGCAAGCTGGCTTTCCCTGAAGAGCACCTGATCCGGCATATAATCAAACTCAAAGAGTTCCGGGTTTGTAAAGAGGGTCTGGTCAGAGAGGATGAAGTGCGGTACCATCTGGATCAAGGATGGTGAAACAGGCATAAGAAATGAAAGGGGTGGAGGGTGAAAGTGAAACACAGATCACCATGCCCAAAACGATACCGGAAGATCCCGGATCACCGGATCTGGCAGAGATGCCAGTGTGCAATGATCACACTGACGATGGTGAGCAGAATGGCGAAGATCACTGCTCCTGTCCAGTCGACGGATCCGATAAAGCCATAGGAAAATAATGCCCAGAGCAGGCCGCCGAGTATGCCGATGATGCAACCTTTACATCGGACCGGCTTTCGCATGTGGCTACATTCTGTCTCCGTATATATATCTCCTTGCCATCTTTTGATACACCAGTTAACGGTGATTCAACAAGATGACAGAATCAGCCAGTATTGGAGTTTATCACTCTCCGGAAACGGATGGGATCACCCCTGCCGTTCACCCGCCTACACCCGTGAGAGCCTCAGGATCAGCACCCAGATGATCAGAAAGAGGCAGAGGGAGATGGCGATTAGTACAGGCTGGCTGATCGCATAGGTGATCCCGGCAACCACCACCCCGGCGGCAACAAAGATCAAAACCGTTGCATAGAACCCCGGCCGTATATCAATCCTGCTTCCGGTATTGATGCTGCCTGCATATTTTTTATCACTGAATGGCTTGAATGGCATCAGCCCGCTCCGGGTGCAGCAGTCTTCAAGGAGATGGAAGATCCCTCCGGTAAAGAGTCCGAGGAAGAAGAAACCGATGATGATGTTCCAGAATCCCATGAGATAGAGGACGGATCCGATCAGGAGGGTGAGGATCAGGGTATACACAACCACTCCCGGCAGCGTATGCATCGAGCCACGGTGAGCGGAGTTAAAGGGTTTTTCGAGAACCCTGTACACCAGCTTTGTTATCGGGATGACGATCGGCCGCATGATGAGGCTGAAGACGCGTGCGATACCATCCATGTAGTGGAGTTTTGAATCTGTTGCATCGGTATCGGGAAGGAGTGATCCGATGATCACCCCTGCGGTGAAGATCGCTACTGCCACCGGATGGATGAGCAGCCACGGAGCTGCAAGAAGGAGAGCACTCCCTGTACTGATGGCGATATGGTCTTTTCCACGCATTCGTATACCAGAATGCTCTTGTATTTAATAAGGGTACACGCCCGGAGGGCGAAAGTATTCCGATCAGACAGAAAAAGAAGGAATCTGGCTGGTCCTCACAGGAACACCCGGCTCAGGTGTTCATCTCTTCCCGCTACTTCTGTCCGAGGGCACCGTGCAGGAACCGGGATATTTTGTCAAAGATTGAAGGCTGCGGTTCGGTATGGGTTATAGCCTCATTCTTCTGCACCACATTCTCTTTTGGGGTGCTCTGCGTGACCGGTCTATCTGCTGTGTGCATGTAGGAAACATGCACAGGAGCCTGTTTCCCAAAATCTCCACCCCTCACATACTCACGGCTATAGATGTCGGGTTTTCCTGTTCCACGAAAGCTCAATTGAGATCCTGATTTTCCATATTCACGGCTGTAGATATCCTGTTGTAATCCGCTCTGGCTCATACGTGTTACTGGATTTACTTCTTTATAAATATTATGCAATCCCTTATCAAAAGGCTGTTTACGTATTAATAAAAACAAATGTATCTCCTCTGGAGGTGGATTTTGGAGATGCAGGGGCTATCGGAACGATTATCCCCGGTGAATAGCAAGAAATGGGTATGCAGATCAGGACCAAAGATGCATCAGTACCAAATTATACCCTCCTTCTCATCTCCATCTCCCTTGCAACGTTCATGTCGGCTCTTGACGGCACCATCGTCAATATCGCTCTCCCGACGATCTCAGAGATCTTCTCTCTCCCGATGACGTCAGTGAGCTGGGTCGCGACGATCTACCTCCTCGTCCTGACGGGCTGTGTCCTCATCTTTGGAAAACTCGCAGATCGGATCGGCTTTAAGATCGTCTTCATCACTGGATTTTTCATCTTTACCCTCGGCTCTTTTGCCTGCGGTTTCTTCCCCGAACTCTTCAACTCATATGGCATCCTGATCGGATCCCGCATCATCCAGGCAATCGGGGGGGCGATGATCGTATCGATTGCGCCGGCTCTTGTTGCGGCATTCTTCCCGATGAAGATGAAAGGAAAGGCCCTTGGGCTGATCACGATGTTTGCTGCACTCGGGGCAGCAGTCGGTCCTGTCATGGGGGGGATGCTGACCCAGTACCTCTCCTGGAACTGGATCTTTTATATCAATCTCCCGGTAGGATGCCTCGCGATCCTGCTAGGCATGTACTCCATCCCGGCAACACCTCCTGCACTGAAGACGCTCTCTGCCTTTGATCGCCTCGGTGCAGTCCTGGTCTTTATCGGGATCGGCTTTTTGATCTATGCCGTAAGCCAGGGGGCATCGGTTGGGTGGACCAATCCGCATATCCTTGGTGCAGCAGCTATTTCGGCTATAGCCCTGATATCTCTCCTCTTCCATGAACTCAGGATACCAGATCCCCTCATCGATTTCAGGCTCTTCACCAAACGCAACTTCCTCATTGCCAACCTGATGCTTGCCCTGACATATTTCCTCTTTGCGGGCGTCAACTACATCCTTCCGTTCTTCCTTGAGATCGTCCGCGGCCTCGATCCATCACGGAGCGGGATCATCCTCACTGCACTCTCAGGTGCGTTGATGGTCAGCGGCATCCTCTCGGGGATATTGATCAACAGGTATGGCAACCGGAGACTCTGTATCCTCGGTGCTTTAATCGTCTCTCTCGGATACCTGATGTTCATCATCTTCTCAACCGATATCTCAATCTCGTATATTGTCCTCTCTCTGGCTGTCCTTGGATTTGGGCTTGGATTCCTGGTATCTCCGGGCACAAACATGATTATGGGCATGGCATCCCGGGACAGGCACGGCATGGTATCAAGCCTCCTCAATGTCGAGCGGTTCGGCCCGATGACCCTTGGGATATCCTTTGTCAGCATGCTCTTCATCCAGGCGATCGTGTCAGTCGGGAAATACCGTAATGTCACCACATCCTCTCCAAAGGATCTGGTTATCGATGCCGTTTCCACGGGCTTTGATCTCGTCTTCCTGGTGATCTTCCTGATCTCGCTTGCAATACTCGCACTCGCCATCCTGAGCAAAGATGAGATCCACCCCGATAACGTGGATAGCGACGAGCCGGTCATCGTCGGGGTATAATCCTGAAGGATCCTTTTTTTCTCTCTCCTAATCGTTAAAAAAGGGGTAATTCACGGAGTAATTCGCCTCAGAGTCTCCGTTCCATCATCACAAAGGAGATCCCATGCTGCAAAAAGATCGGGTGATCGGGCACATTCCCTTTCCCGCAGGCAAATCCCGCCTTCAGAAAGAATGGCACCGAGGTATTCCTTGCGATTGTATGGATAGCCTGGAACCCTTTACCGGACGCATATGCAACCAGGGCTTCAATGAGCATCGTGCCACACCCCTTATCCTGCTCTTCCGGGAGTACTGCAATATGGCGGATCTCACACTTGGATGAAGAACCAAAAATGGCGACAAGACCGCCGGTCACAACTCCGTCTTTCATGGCAACACATTCATATTCATGGCAGATTTCTCCACTCTCCATAATCTCTCCTCCCCCGGTTCTGGCGAATTCGCGGAATGTCCGTGGAAGTCCAAGAGGTTTCCAGAGCACCTCCCAGAGGAGGCTGTCAAGGTGTTCCGATTCTTCCTGTGTGGGGGTGGTAATCAAGGTAATATGTGGAGTCATGCATGAGAAAACGGAGTTTCAATTCAGGTATTTCTAAAAGATAGACAATGAATCTATCGTCTATCACGAATAATACTTATTCAGGCATACAATGGCGTATAGATTTGCGGCCCGGATGGGGAAGACCCCCCGGTCATTCATCAGGGAGATCCTCAGGGTAACGGAAGACAGATCCATCATCTCCTTTGCGGGCGGACTTCCAAATCCCGCTCTCTTTCCAGTAGATGCCATCAAAGAGGCTGCGATCGATGTACTGACAGAAAAACCCACAGAGGCTCTCCAGTACTCAACAACAGAAGGCTATCTTCCCCTCAGGGAATGGATATCAGAACGATACCAGAAACGTGCCGGGCTATCCATTCCACCGGAAAATATCCTTATAACAAATGGATCCCAGCAATCCCTCGATCTCATAGGAAAGATCTGTATCGACAAAAAAAGCCCTGTTGCCATCGAGAAGCCCGGATACCTCGGTGCAATTCAGGCATTTTCACTCTATGAACCTCAATTTCACCCTGTCGGGCTCGAATTGGACGGGCCTGATATCGCCTGCCTCGAGGAGATTGTCAGGAGATACTCGCCACAGATCTTCTATGGGGTTCCCAATTTCCAGAACCCATCAGGCATCACATACTCAGATGAAAAGCGCCGGGAAGTCGGGGAGATGCTCTCAGGCACCGACACTCTCTTCATAGAAGATGATGCATATGGAGAACTCAGGTTCAGGGGAGACGATCTTCCCCTTGTACACCAGTTCCTTCCGGAGAATGGTATAATCCTGGGTTCATTCTCAAAAATTATCGCTCCGGGGATGCGAATGGGCTGGATTGCTGCACCGCCGGAGATATATGAAAAGCTCATCACCGCGAAACAGGCCTCAGACCTCCATTCAAATTACTTAAGCCAGCTGATCATTCACCAGTTTCTGGCCTCCCATGATATCGAATCCCATCTCCGGCTGATCCGGGACTCATATCGAAAGCAGCGGGATTGCATGGTGAAAGCAATGGAGGAGTTCTTCCCTCGAGAGGTCACGTTCACCCGCCCGGACGGCGGTATGTTCCTTTGGGCAACCCTGCCGGATGGCATCTCATCGATCGATCTCTTTGAACTCGCGATCCGGAAGAAGGTGGCATTTGTTCCGGGGAATCCTTTCTATACCGATGGTGGTGGCTCCGGCTCGCTGAGACTGAATTACTCAAATGCAGATCCTGACTCTATAATTGAAGGCATCCGGCGGCTTGGAGAAGCAATGAAAAGCCTGATCGGGTAGATCCGGGTTGGCATGCTCCCTATGGCGTATTTTGTATTAGGGTATATCACAGAAGGCCTGATTCAGGATCCTCGGGTGCGTCAATCCGGTTTTCTGTCTCCCCGCCCCCAACCTTGCTCGTCTGTGAGAGATTCGCTGCAAGCAGGCTGAGAAAGAGCGATCCGGTGATTGCATCATCATCCATCTCTCCACTTGCTGCCATTGGGAGATCCCTCTCCATCAGCTCCCGCATTATCCCGACTGAGAGGTGTATCTGATCCACCCGGGACGCGAGATCAAAGATCTCCCTCGCATCCACTCTCATTGAACTCAAAATCAGCCGTCTGCCTGCCCGTCTCAACTGGCATCTCAGGGTGGGACGATCGATCAATCCCATTTCAGCAGAAGAATTGAGCTCTTCAGCCTCCTCGCCCGCAGATCTGACATCCTTGAAGAGATATGTCATCAGACCGCCGGACTCGTCGGATCCGGATAAGATAAGGCGATCTCCCCATGTGAAATGATCGGTGAGATAGGTGGGGCTGTCATACCTGCTGCTCTCATAGGGCAGGGGATAAATGAATGGTAATCCACTCTCCTGCAACGGGGTGAGCTCATCACAATCAGCATTCCCACAACCGCCCATCTGCATCATCTCCTCCGGATTGATGAGGAGGATTATCTCGTGCGGCTCCGCTTCACGCATCGCCACTGAAAGCACTGTCAGGGCAACCACGGAGAGATCACAGGGCGGTTCCGGCAATCTCTGTACCATAATGGGGATGCCTGAATCTTCCTCGATGATGAGGATGGCTCCATATATCCTGAGTGGATCAGTGGGGGTGCCTGCCAGAGTGAATGGATAGGCGATCCGGCGGGCACCTGTTGAGAGAAAAGAAAAGATCGCCTGCTGCCCGCCTGTATTACTGCCGATGAGTGAACGAACCTGGCAGGGTACGCCGGATATGGGAACAGGGGATGCCCGGATGCCCTCTCCGGAAGATTCGGTTCCGCTCGCAACCGGGGGTTTATGGCCAGTTATTGGAATGAGTGCTGCATAGATCTCCTGCCCGCATTCCGGGAACGCTTCTTTCAGGCTTAAAAGAAGTGCCTCTTCTTCCCGAAGTGGCTCATCCGGAGATGTAGCGTCCGGGTAACCCTCGTCTGCTTCCAAGGGGATGTGCTGAATGGGAGCATCTGAAGGTTCCACGATCCACGTAACTGCCTTCCTCTCCTGCCTCTTCTTCGCACCTTTTGGGATCAGGCCCTCCTCCTCAGTCAGTCTCCCGATATAGCTACTCACTTTCCGGGGGGATTTGGTGGTGCGATCATATCTGCTTGTTGAATGGTAGACATAGGGTTTACCTGAGATGTACTTGATCTCAAGGCATTTCACTCCCTTCTCCCGCTCTCTTCTGAGCCAGGCAGATACCCATTCATCCATCATCTTCTCTTTAGGGATTATGTGTATATAGATCTTTCCTCGTCCCTGCAGGGGGCCTGGATCAGGCATCTCTCTGAAAATGTAAGGATTGGGGCGGATTCCCCTCATCCCTCGTGCAGGAACCGGGAGCAATCATGGGAGTTTCTTCTCCATCCCTGCCGGGCATCTATGTATATATCAATGATGAGGATCAACTGTACCGTGAAGGCATCCCGGGGAGCAGCTCACATATGGTATTCAACCGCCTTTTTGGAGTAAATATTCAGAACCTCGCGGAAAGGGGAAAATTCGATCGGATCTCCGCAATGATCAATCAGGATGATCCCGAAGTAAAACTTGAAGCAGTATCTGTACTCGCAGCCTTTGGAGGTGAAGCATACAAACACCTCGCTGTCACCCTCTCGGAACTCATATCCCCAACCGAACAGACGCAGCTCGTGCGTGAAGTCTACTTCATGCTTGCAGACGATCCCGAGGCGATCGTCAGGTTTATCCTGGTCTCCCCGGAAAATATCCGGACTATACTGAGGAAATATATCATATCCGAAGGGAAACCTGACCTCTTCACCATCCATTCACTCTCAAGGAGAAAAGATCCGGATCTCAGGCAGGCGGCTATTGCCACCGCCGACACTCTTGGAAAGGAGGGGTTCGATATTATCTTATCCGGGCTCTTTGACCGGGATACGGATGTGGCAGCCGAATCCGCATCCATTCTTGAACGTCGCGATCTCGTTCCTGATACTCCAAAAGAAAGGGCACAGTACCTCTATGTCAGAAAGAAGTGGAATGAACTGGTCCATATCGGGAAGGCAGGCACACCAATCCTCCTCCGTACACTTAAAGATGGAGATCAGCCGACCAGGCGTGCTGTCATCAAGGCCCTTGGAAAATCAAAAAATCCCGAGATGTTGCTTGTCCTCCATCGATATCTCGGCGATCCGGATCCCCTGATCGTCGGCGATGTTGTTGCGGCAATAGCCGAGATTGGCGGTCCTGAGGCTGAAACCACACTTGAAAAGTGCCTCAATGCCCGCTATCCCCTTATCCGCATGGAAGCGAGCTGGGGTCTCCAGCGGATGGGCTGGAAACCAAAGAACGATCAACAGCGGGTCATGTCTCTCCTCGCCCGGGAGGACTGGGCCGGGCTTGCTGGTATGGGAAAGAACGCAATTCCGGCACTGATCAATGCACTCAGGGAGACTCACTCTGCGGTTCGTGCAGGTGCAACCGAGACACTCAGGAATATCGGGCCAACAGCAATCCATGCACTCCGCCAGGTGGCAGCATCATCTGATCCAGGCCTTGCAAAAGTGGCACGGAACGCACTTGCCGAGATTGAGAAGAAGAACAAGCAGTTGATGGCAGATTCACATGCAAAGCCGGTCGACAGCAGGAAGTATAACGATGAACTTGCTGCTTCCCTCAAGGCACGTGAAAGCTTCAACAAGGTGCGAAAACAGTCGGGGAAGCCCCAGCCGGCAGTGCGTGAAGAGGCTATCAAACCCCCGGCACCGGATCTCTCAAAGAAAAAGTATGCCGAAGAACTCGCGGCATCGGTAAAGGCGCAGGAAGAGTTCAGGAAACAGGTTCCGCAGAAGCCGTTTCAGGTTACCGAAAAGCCGGCTCCTGTTCCGGAAGCGGCCAAAAAGGATCTCGAAGTCAATGATATCATCCTCAAAGGCCTCAATGAGGCGCTCAGGAAGATGTATGGGGATATCGGCCCCCGCGTCCCGATGGGTGATGAGGTTGAGATCAAACCGAAGAAGGAGGCCGAGGATGATGTCGCCCTGACAGAGAGTTCGGTTAAAGCCGACCCCGCTCCAGAACCTCTACCCATTCCAAAGAAGGAAGAAGAGGAGGAAGAGCCCGAAGAGAAGGATAATTTTGATAAGCTTGTCGCCTCTCTCTCTGATCGCGATACCAATATCCGTATCTCTGCCTGCTATGCCCTGCGGCTCTACCGGGAGCGGGCTATTCCCCCGCTCATCCGGGCTCTCCACGATCCCATTGCCTCGGTGAAGGTTGCCGCGATCGAATCGCTCGGAGAGATTGCAGATCCCGAAGCCAAAGAACCCCTGATGGGCTGCATCAGGGATGATGAACCTGATGTCCAGATTGCCGCTGTAACAGCCCTTGGTGGCTACATGGATGATGACGTCATTCGCATGCTCGTCACTCTACTGGGACACGATCACTACCGCATCATTACCGCAGCCTCCGATGCCCTGGTAAAGATCCGGTATCCGGCTCTCCCGGTGCTCGCTGGCGCATTGAATCATACCTTCATGCGGATACGCACCAATGCCGCAGCCACCCTTGGGAAGATGGAAGATCAGGATGTCGTCCCAATCCTGATGAAGTTCCTTGAGGATCCCTCTGAGGAGATGCGGGTTGCCGTTGCCAAGGCGCTTGCACGTGTCGGGTACCCCGCACTCCGCCCCCTTGCCGAGATGGTCGTTGGCGGTTCACGCCTCCAGAAACTGACAGCCCTCGATACACTCGGCAGGATGAGCGAGGATGAAGCAACTGCTGCCATCCGTCCGGCACTAGGAGATCCCGATCAGGGTATCAGGATCTTTGCACTCCAGATGATCCGGAAAAGGGAATCACTTGCTCTCTGGAGGAGTGCATGGGCAGAACAGCTGGGAGGGGCTGTGCCAAAGCCAAAAGGCATTCCCAAGCTGAAGAAAGATGATAAAGAGCTGTACGAGCAGAGCGGTGGAGAGCAGGATGTCCATACTCTCATCCAGGGGCTGAAAGACAGCAATCGCAATGTCCAGTTTGCAGCAGCAATGAAGCTCACGGTCATGGGAAGGCCGGCAATCGAGGAGCTCTTAAAAGCAATCAAGGGCGAATCTCCCGAGATCAGGGCGCTTGCAGAAGAGGTGATCGGTGAGATGCGCGAGGTAGCAGTCGAACCGCTCCTTGATGCATTATATGATGAGAGCTCGGTCGTCCGTGCGATAGCGGCACGGAACCTCGGGCGTATCGGTGCAAAGAAAGGTTTTGATAGCCTCCAGAGGGCTTTTGAGACCGAACAGGATACGGAAGTCAGGGCGATCATCGTCGAGGCTCTCGGCTACATCGGCAGCGGTGAGGTGGTGCCGACACTGAAGCGGGCACTCCATGACCGTGACGAGGAGGTGAGGCTGGTTGCAGCCCGTGCCCTTGGATATATCAATGACAGCTCTGCTGTGGAAGCACTCATGAGCGCTCTTGACGATAACGACACCCGTATCGCCGAGGCAGCACTCACTGCCCTGAAAGATCCGGACGGCACCCCCCAGGAGCACCTTGTCAGTGCGATGAGGGATGCGGGAGGTTTCCGGAACAAGAGTATCTCAAGTGCCCTCACCTCAATCGGCTGGAAACCTGAGACAGAGGAGGAAGAGGTCTGTTTCCTCATCTCAGAGAACCGCTGGTTTGATATCGAGAAGATGGGTGCATGTGCCATCCAGCCGATTGTTGATACGCTTCAATCAGGGACCCTTGAGGAGCGGATCGAGGCGATCAAGACGATCTCCCATATTGGCGGTTCCGCCGCCGTCGGTGCACTTATTCCCCTCCTCTCTGACGAGCATATCATGGTCCGGAAGAAGGCCGAGTATGCATTGGTTGATCTTGGTGAACTCTCACTTGAGCCCCTGAATGCCTTAATCGGCGAGGAGAAGGGTCCTCTTGATAAAACCATCCAGAGGATCCAGAAACAGATCGAGTCAAAGCGCCTCACTGAGGGCGGCCCAGCCGGTATCGGAGAGACAGATTTCGATATTGCAGAAACAGGAACAATCGAATCTATCCTGTCAGGCGCTCCTGTCTTCGAAGAATCATATCCTGAGCCTGGTTCATCTGATGAGGCTGCCCCCGGCTATGCTGATGCCGAAACTCCTGAAATCCCGGCTGATGCATCTGACGAAACTCCCGGAATCGCTCCGGAAGAGATGCCTGGGGAAGCGTCCATCTCTGCTGCTGATATTCCGACTGAAGCGGATGAATCACCTGAGCCATCTCCTGATGATGCCATGACAGAAACCCCGGAGACAACTCCCTTCGAAGATGACGATGGCATCCCCTCTGTTGACGACATCTCCTTTGAGATGGATGAACCCCTTGAACTCTTTGATACTCCATCCGCCGGGGAGGGATCTGAGCCACTGAGTCCGGCGTCACCTGAACGCGATACCGGAATCTCCGCTCCGGATGAATCTTCTCTTGAGATGGATGAATCCCCTGATGCCTCCACACCTTCTCCCGAGGCAGAAACTCCCTCTCCCGGAATTACTGAAGGGAAGAGAAAGGGCTCTCCTGAAAATGAACGCGAAGAATAATGAGTGGAGAAAGGCCTCTTCTAATTCTCCTCTTCTTGTAACGACTCTTCCTGCGAAAGCCCGATCCAGAGCGTGTAGCAGAGGATGATCATCACTATCATGAAGGGGAATGCGGCGGTGATCGCCATCTTCTGGAGGGCATCAAGTCCCCCTGTCAGGAGGAGGGTGATCGCAACCGCAGAGAGCGAGAGTCCCCAGATCACTTTCTTATAGAGTGGCACTGCCAGGCTTCCGCCGGTGGTGAGGGAGCCGAGGACAACCGTTGCCGAGTCCGCCGAGGTGATAAAGAAGATCGAGAGGAGCATAATGGCAATCAGGGAGAGGACTCCGGCAAGCGGGTAGTGTTCAAAGAAGACAAAGAGTGCAAGCGATACATCCTCTCCGGCAACTGAGGCGAGATCGACGCCCCTGTTCAGCTGGAGGTAGAGGGCTGATCCCCCAAAGACCGAGAACCAGATGAAGGTAAAAAGGGTCGGCACCGTCAGGACCGTCAGGACAAACTCCCTGATCGTCCGGCCCCGCGAGATCCGGGCGATGAAGAGCCCGACAAACGGTGACCATGAGATCCACCATGCCCAATAGAAGACCGTCCAGTCGCGGCTCCATTGATATCCTTCAAAGGGATAGGCCTGGAGGCTCAGATCGATGACATTGTTGATGTATCCGCCGAGCGTTGAGGAGAAGATATTCAGGATATAGGGGGTTGATCCGAGGATGAGGATGACGCTGAGAAGAACGATCGCAAGGAGAATATTGAATTTTGAGAGTACCTGGACGCCTTTCTCCACTCCAAGGATGGCTGAAGCCATGAAGAGGGCGGTTGCGATTATGATGATCCCGATGGTAACCGGGATCGCAGACGAGATGCCGTAGAGGTGCGAGAACCCGGCATGAATCTGGAGGGCGCCAAATCCAAGCGATGTCGCGGTTCCAAAGACAGTGGCAAAGACTGCCAGCACATCAACGATCTTTCCCGGCATCCCATAGATCCGATCCCCGAGCACAGGATAGAAGCAGGAGCTGATCAGGGCAGGCATACCCCGTCGGAATGAGAAGTATGCAATCGAGAGGCTGACGACGGTATAGATCGCCCATGGATGGATGCCCCAGTGGAAGAATGCATACCGCATCGCAAAAGCTGCAGATTCGGGGGAGAGCGGTTCAAGAAACGGAGGGGGTGTGAGGAAATGCACAAGTGGCTCTGAAACCCCCCAGAAGAGGAGACCGATTCCCATCCCGGCTGCAAAGAGCATCGCAACCCAGCCGAAGAAGGTATACTGCGGCCGTTCGGCATCATAGCCGAGCCTGATCGTTCCATACTTCGATAATGCAATGGAAATAACAAATATTAGGAAGAAGAATGCAGATATCAGGTAGAGCCAGCTGAAGTTGTCGAGAATCCCTGCATGGATGGCGGACGCTGCTGTATCCAGAAGATCCGGCTGCAATGCCCCGGCGGCAATAAAGAGGAGAATAATTCCTGAAGAGAGGAGAAAGACTGTTTCCTTTCTGAAATATGCCCGATTCATATCCAATCACCTTTATGGTACTAAAAATATGGATGCCTTCGATCCGGTGACGATTCGTTCAGCCGTATCGCCCATCGGAGAAGAAAGAAATGCCGGCCTGCTTCTGCCAAGGACGATCACATCGGCCTTTATCTGATCTGATACAAAAAGAACCTCATGAGCGGTATTGCCGATCCGCTGTTCCGAGGTTACTCGCCCATAATAGGGGCGAAGCTCCTCCTCAAGCGACGAGAGCTTCTCTTTAATGCTGGAACTTTTCCTCTCCTCGGATATCGGATCTGCCCGCCTTCCCCTGACGTGCAGGATGTGGCACCATCCTCCATTAAACTGCATTACAAAGGGCAGTGGCCGGTTGGATGCCTCATCAAAGTCGGTTCCATAGAGAACGATCAGATCATCACGGGTGATCGTCCCCTCTCCCTCTCCCGGCAGAAGTGGCCGGATCTTATGGACGAAGACGGGGGTGTCAGCAAGCCTGAGGAGATCCCGTGATACGCTTCCAAGAAGAATTGAGCGGAGCTGCCAGCGACGTTTTGCCTTCAGGTAGATCTCATCTGCACCTTCCAGAAGTGCCGCCTCTGCAATAGATGATGCGATATGATCGCTTCCTGTCCGAATATCCACAGAGAGCCCGATCTCCTCGAGTGCCTCCTTTAAAAGCATCAGCCATGAGAGATCCGATCCCCCGAAGAATGAGTCGGAGTCACTCACATGGAAGAGGCAGATCGATTCAGAGCCGAGGCTTTTGAGTAAATTACCGATCTTTCTCAGCTCATCCGGCCTCTCTCCATATGCAACCGGAATCAGTGTCTTCTCAAACATCTCTCATATCCCGCTTTTTCCAGTTAGTCTCATCCCGTGGCTTTATGAATGTGATGGGATCGTCTGATCCCCATTTCCATCCTTCTCCTCCAGCGGCCGGGCAATCGAACAGAAGTACATCTGATCAAGGAACCGGACAAAGGTCCGCGAGACATCGACATGCAGGATCCTGCCGTTCCGCATCCGGTGTATGGAGCGGGTCCGCATCCTTTTGCCAGGATATCCATCTGCCCACATCTCCTTCCAGATGTTCTTCGTGATTGACGGGTTGATTGTTTCGACATGAAGTGCCTGGAGTTCTTCAGTTGTGTAGCCAAGGAGTGTGGATGCCGTCTGGTTTGCCCTGATGATCCGGCCTTCCTCATTAAGGATAAGGATCGAATCCGAGGCGTGATCGAAGGCAAACTGGATGAAGAGCAGTTCCCGTTCAAGCTCCTCTTTCTCGCGTATCGTTGCCATAAGCATCCTGTTTGCCTCCTGGAGGGATCGGGTTCTGTCCTCGATGAGCTCCTCAAAATTCTTGTGGTACTGCTCAAGCTGCTCCCTGCACCGGTAGAGCTCGGTGATATCCCTGCCTGTTGCATGGTATGCGGCGATCCCCCCCTGCTCATCAAAGATGGCCCGGAGATCCCATTGTTCGTGGCCAACGGTTCCATCGTTTCGGATCATCATCAGATCAGCTGAAGCCGATTGACTGGCTATTGTAATCTCAGGAAGGAGCTCCTCTATTTCATGAAGGATCTGTGCCGGGAAGAGTGAGGTGAAGGGGAGGCCCTCTGCCTGTTTCCCGCTCCTCTGGGTGCGGGCTGCGAATGGGTCATTGATGTAGGTGATACGGAGCTTGTTGTCCAGATGGGCGATGTATTCTCTCTGTCCGGTCTTAAGAGCTGCATACTGCTGTTTCAGCAGATCAAGTTCCCTTGAGGTGGACTGGTGACCTGTTTCATCAAAGAAGGCGAGTGCCGCTCCATCCCGTCCGGTATCAAAGACGACTGGAATCCCCTGGATCCGGATGCGCATCTCCTTCTTTCGTATGGTTGCCCTGAACGTATGTGTCTCTGTCTCCCCAGAGACGGCATTATGGCAGATCTCCCGTATCCGGGGATCTTTAAACAATGAGATCGGGATCTCATCGATTAAAACGCCATACATCACATCCAGTGAGCACCCAAGGAGTGAGAGTATCCCCTCTGTTACCATCACTGTGTTCAGGCGAAGATCGCAGATGATCAACGGGGCTGGCCAGTAGGCGAGCAGGGAAGAGACCGGAATTCTCTGTACGAGAAAGTAATTCCTTGCAGTCCCGATCTCTTTTCTGTCGACATCCCCCCTCAGCTTGAGCGTGTCAAGGTATTTGGCGGCAGTATTTCTGTGGAGATGCAGTGCAGAAGAGATCTCTGTTATGCTCATCCCGCGTGGATTTCTCTTCAATAACTCCTTGATCTGGATCATTTCCCCGGATTGCCCTG
Organism: Methanocalculus sp. MC3; assembly: GCF_054767395.1. Classification (NCBI taxonomy): domain Archaea; kingdom Methanobacteriati; phylum Methanobacteriota; class Methanomicrobia; order Methanomicrobiales; family Methanocalculaceae; genus Methanocalculus; species Methanocalculus sp. MC3. The sequence goes on along the minus strand of NZ_BAABMP010000002.1, from coordinate 700,953 downwards.
TCATTCTCCATAATCTCCTTTTATGGTATCTCTCTGCTTATGCAGTGCATAGGTGTTCAGCAAATATAAGATTTATCTATGGTGTGATCCAATTTGTGTATGTAAAGCACTGCATAAGGGCCTTTTGGGTTCTGTGGTTCCATGCAGTATTCTGCATGGAGGAGAAGATTATGTCCGAATCTTTCGATGTAAAACTCGAAGCTAAGACCTATAAGCCCGATTCCTCCTACAGGGAGAATTCGAATATCGGGGACTGGGAGACGGCGTACAATCGCTATCTGAAAGATCCCGATGGCTTCTGGGATGGTATTGCAAAAGAACTCAGCTGGTTCAAGCCATGGGATGCCGTTAAGGAGTGGAAACACCCCTATGCAAAATGGTTTGTCAATGCGAAGACGAATATCACATTCAACTGCCTTGACAGGCACGTCAACAGCGAGCTCAGAAACAAGGTTGCGCTGATCTGGCGTGGTGAGGAAGAGGAGCAGGAGAGGATATTCACCTACCGCCAGCTCCACCGGGAGGTGCAGCGGTGTGCAAATGCCCTGAAGAACCAGGGCATCAAAAAAGGCGACACCGTCTGTATCTACATGCCCCTCATCCCCGAGCATATCATTGCGATGCTCGCCTGTGCCCGGATCGGTGCAGTACACAGTATCGTCTATGGAGGCTTTGGGGCAGCAGCCCTGAATACCCGTATCCGCGATGCATCGGCAAAGGTCGTCATCACCGCCGATGTCGGGTATCGCCGTGGCAAACACGTCCCCCTGAAATCGATCGTCGGGGATGCGGTTGTCAATGCCCCGAGTGTCGAGAAGATCGTCGTCGTCAGGCGGACGAGGCCCCAGGTCGAACTCATCTCCGAGATGGAGATCGACTACTACGAGCTCCTGAATGGGGCTGGCAGGGAATGTGAACCCGAAGTCATGGATGCTGAAGATCCGCTCTTCATCCTCTATACCTCAGGGACCACCGGCCAGCCAAAAGGTATCGTCCACACGACCGGCGGATACATGGTCGGGACCTATTACACCACAAAGTACATCTTCGATTTAAAAGCGAATGATGTCCACTGGTGTACCGCCGATCCGGGCTGGATCACCGGGCACAGCTACATCGTCTACGGACCGCTTGCAGCAGGTGCAACCATCCTGATCACGGAGACTGTGCCGGATTATCCTGATCCGAGTGTCTGGTGGAAGATCATCGAAGAGTTCGGTGTTACAATCTTCTATACCGCACCGACGGCGATTCGGATGTTCATGAAGTTCGGTGAGGAATGGCCGAACAAGGCAAACCTGGACTCGCTCAGGATCATCGGATCGGTCGGAGAGCCGCTCAACCCCGAGGCGTTTGAGTGGTACCACCGTGTCATCGGCAAATCTGTCTGCCCGATCCTGGATACCTGGTGGCAGACCGAGACCGGGATGCACATGATCACAACCCTCGTCGGTGAGCCGATGAAACCCGGGTTTGCCGGGCGGCCGATCCCCGGAGTTGAAGTGGATGTCGTCGACAAGGATGGCAACCCCACTCCGCCGAATGTCGGTGGGCTGCTCGTCATCAAGGAACCGTGGCCTTCGATGATGAGGACGGTTCATAAGAATGATGAGCGGTACCGCCAGTACTGGTCCACGATTGAGCCCTTCTATACGGCAGGTGATCTCGCCGTGAAGGACAAGGATGGCTACATCATGGTGCTGGGCCGATCTGACGACATCATCATCGTTGCAGGGCACAATATCGGAACCGCTGAAGTTGAGAGCGCCCTCGTCTCCCATGAGGCGGTCGCGGAATCTGCTGTCATCGGCAAACCTGATGCGATGAAAGGGCAGGCGATCAAGGCATTTGTCATCCTCAGGCTTGGGTATGAGCCAAGCGAGAAGCTGAAGAACGAGCTGATCTACCATGTGAGGATGAGCATCGGGCCGATCGCAATGCCCTCTGAGATCGACTTCGTCCCCTCTCTGCCAAAGACGAGGAGCGGAAAGATCATGCGCCGTGTCTTGAAAGCACAGGAGATGGGAATCGACCCGGGTGATATCTCCACCCTGGAAGAGTAATCCTTCCCTCTCCTTTATCTAAGGATACACCGGGTTTCATCATGAAAGAGACACACATATTCGGGCTTCCTCTTGAAAGAGGGCGCTGGATCTTTGTACTGCTCGGCCTGATCATCAACATCTGTCTTGGGAGTATCTATGCCTGGAGTGTCTTTGTGACGCCCCTTACAGAGTACTTCGCGAGCGAGCTTGGAAAGACGGTTACTGCCAGTGAAGTGCTGCTGCCCTTCTCCATCTTCCTGGCCGCCTTCGCAATAGCGATGCCGCTTACCGGAAGATATATCGATGAGTGGGGTCCGAGAAAGACGACGATCGTTGGCGGCCTGCTCACCGCCCTTGGCTGGCTGCTTGCATCGGCTGCAACCTCTGTGGAGATGCTCTATCTCGTCTACGGGGTGATCGGTGGTGCGGGTGTCGGTATAGCCTATGGTGTTCCTGTAGCCCTTGCCACCCGCTGGTTCCCTGATCGCAGGGGATTTGCTGTTGGTCTTGCGCTGCTTGGGTTTGGCTTCTCGGCCTTCATATCGGCAAACATTGCAGGCCTCCTCATCCCCATGGTCGGGGTTATGGGTACCTTCAGGATCTTCGGTGCAGCATTCCTGATCATCATCCTGATCTGCTCGATGCCGCTTAAGTTCCCTGAAACGGGATGGACACCGCATGGCTGGACTCCTCCGGCATCGGCAGCATCAGAAACCTGTGAGTGTGACCGTTCCAGGATGATCAGGACACCGACCTTCTATGGTCTCTGGATCTGCTACTTCATCGGGTGCCTTGCAGGCTTAATGGCAATATCCATCGCCCAGCCGGTGGGGGTTGAGGTTGTCGGCATTACGCCGGTACTTGCAACAGCGCTCGTTGGGGTATTTGCGATCTTCAATGGGGGTGGCAGGCCTGCCTTTGGCTGGCTGACCGATCTGCTCAGGCCCAGGAATGCAGCGGTTCTCTCGTTCCTGCTGATTGCCGCTGCCTCGCTGATGCTCTGGCAGATTCCCTCTCAGATCACCTATATTGTGGCGTTCTGTGTACTCTGGGGATGTCTCGGCGGATGGCTGGCAATAGCGCCAACGGCAACCGCACGGTACTTCGGCACCTGCGATTATCCGCGGTGCTATGGCCTGGTCTTCCTGGCATATGGTGCCGGTGCAATCGCAGGCCCCCAGCTTGCCGGTTTCATCAGGGCATCTACCGGCGGATATATCGGTGTCTTCCCCTACATCGTGGTGCTGGCATTGATCGGTGTGGTGATAGCCTTCTTCCTGCTCCATCCGATAAAGAACCGGGACTAAAACAAGACAGGTTTCCCCTGTCACTTTTTTATTGAATTTTCTCCTCAAAACCCAGTGTTTTCTCTTCGTCTCTCATGGTCCTGACCCAAGATGCTAAGTCCTCAGAGAACAACATACTAGAGAATGGTTGAATCACAAAAATTTTCTGATTTTTCAATATCCGAAGACCTCCTGAAGGCCGTAGCGGATATGGGCTTTGAGGAGGCGACCCCCATCCAGAAGATGGCGATCCCCGCAATTCTTGAAGGAAATGACATAACAGGGCAGGCACAGACGGGAACTGGCAAGACAGCCGCATTTGGAATCCCACTCATCGAGATGATCGATGCAGGAAGCCGGGATATCCAGGTGCTCGTTCTTGCACCTACCCGCGAGTTGGCAATCCAGATTGCAGAAGAGTTCTCACGCTTTGGTAAATTCAAAAAGGGTCTCGCTATTGTCCCCGTCTATGGCGGCCAGCCGATAGAGCGGCAGTTCCGCGCCCTCCGCGCAGGTGCCCAGATTGTCATCGGGACTCCGGGGCGGATTATGGATCACCTCGAGCGGAAAACTCTCTCGCTTGACAAGGTACGGTTTGCAGTCCTTGACGAGGCAGACCAGATGCTCGACATGGGCTTCAGGGATGATATCGCCCGGATTCTCAAGATGACTCCCGGAAAGAGGCAGACACTCCTCTTCTCTGCGACGATGCCCCCGGCAATCCTCGATCTCTCGAAGAGATACCAGAAGGATCCGAAGTTCATCAAGGTCGTTCACGGTGAGATGACGGTTCCCCAGATTGAACAGTGTTATCTTGAGGTCAAGGAACGCGAGAAGCTGGATGTCCTCTGTAAACTGGTTGATATCTATAACCCGGATCTGGCGATGGTCTTCTGCAACACCAAGCGTGCAGTCGATGACGTCACTTCGCGCCTTCAGGCACGGGGCTACTTTGCCGACGCGCTCCATGGCGATATGAAGCAGACCCAGCGCGATCGCGTCATGGGAAAGTTCAGGAAGGGTTCAATCGATATCCTGGTGGCAACCGATGTTGCAGCACGTGGGCTTGATATCAGCGAGATTGACTGCGTCTTCAATTATGATGTTCCGCAGGATGTGGAGTACTATATCCACCGGATTGGAAGGACTGCCCGTGCAGGAAGGGCGGGTACATCCATCTCCTTTGTCGCTCCAAAAGAGATCTACAAGCTCCGGGAGATTCAGCGGTTTGCCAAGGTAAAGATCACCAGAATCCCGATCCCGTCCACCTCGGATGTGGAGGAGTCGCAGGCACGCCTCCTTATCGAGAAGGTTAAAGAAGTGAATGCGACCGGTCTTGGTGAGCGTTACATCCCCTATATCGAGCAGGCACTTGAGGAAGGCATCACCTGTATCGAGATCGCAACAGCCCTTATGAAGATCCACCTTGGTGGCCGGGATACCGAAACCAAGAGCTATGAGAATGAGGGCGGTTTAATTGAGCCGGGAATGGCACGGATACGGATCTCTATCGGCCGTGACAATCAGATCCGGGCAAAGGATATCGTCGGTGCAATAGCCGGTGAGACCGGGCTTCCCGGACGATCCATCGGTGCAATCGAGATCTTTGAGCGTTTCTCCTACGTGGATGTTCCGGCAGACCGGATCCATGAGATCATCGAGATTATGAAGGACCGGACGATCCGGGGCTTCACCGTCGAGATGACAAAAGTCGAGAGCAAATAATCCTCATTTTTTTTCTTTCGCGCCTACACAAAGAGATGCGAGTGTAGCAGTGAACCAAATCATTATTATCATACATTGATAAATATCTCAGACAATGAGTCCACAAACTGTGCATGGAACGCATTCATCAGAGTGGATAACAATCTCTCTTGATGAATACGAATCCATGAAACGGACAATAGAGATTCTCTCTAATGCCGACCTGATGGATCAAATTAATAATGGAATGAGAAAAGAAACTACATCCAGGGATTTTGAGGAATTGGCAGAGGAATTGGGTATTTAAAAATCATCCTTGTGCCATATCGCTTCTATTACTACTTCTTTTCTTTCAAGATCAATACAATAGAGTATCCTGAATCTTCTTTCAAAATAGAGTTCCCATAATCCATGAAGAGAGCCTCTGAGAGGTTTTCCATGTATATCCGGGTTTTCCGACAACTTTCTGATTTTTTGGGCGAAGTGTCTCTGTATTTCCTTATCGAATGTTCTCAGCTTATCTTCAGCTTGCTTTCGAATAGTGATCCTGAACACGTCATACTATTTTTCGAGTGCCATCAGATAAAACCAGAAGTTCTGTTTCAAGTCAAACGCACCACTCACCTTCGCGATTTTTATTCCTTTGTGTATCTACTTGTGAGGCAGAGTGGCATATGCCGGAATAGTACTGAATTCCTGCATAATCCTGGCCAGTCTTATCTGGATATTTTATCTGCAGAACCGCTCTCTTCGGGCATCCATATCCGCTCTCCGGACTGACCAGACTGGTGCCATGTGGTGGGGGTGATATCGCCTCTTTGCCTCACGGAGGCCCGGTTCGCCCATATCAGACTCACGGTTGATGAACCTGTACCTTGACTGGACGGCTTTTGCTGTCTGCATATTGATCGCCTTGTAGATCCCCTCATATCCCGGAAGTGCCTTTTCGTAATGCACGACAATGGTATCATCGTTCTGATGGCCCCAGATCGCAATTGCGCCGATTCCCTGTTCGGTTCGAATGAGGATGCCATGGCAGTTCAGTTCATCATAGTGGCGGACGGCATAGAGGACAGCATCTTTCTCATAGGCAAGGAATGGATACTCATCACACTGTTTCCATTCGCACCACTTCTCGAGAAACTCATAGATCTCCGCAATGGACTCTGATCGGATTGCTTCAACAGTGAAATCCGTTGTCTTGTTGAATTTATTGAGATGGCCGCGGATGGTCAGGTATTTTTTGCCGGGGAGGCCTGCAAGGTCTGTTGAGAGGTAGACGTAGTCTGCAAATTCAGGTTCTTCATAGAGGGGGATATCCGGGTGGAGGCGTAGAAACCAGTTACGCCCCGCCTCGTCCAGCATCTGGAACGGGGTGCTCCCTCCCTCCTCACAGGCAAGGCAGAGGAGATCTGAGAGGAGTGCGTCATCCTCTTCTCCTATTGGGGGTCTGAAGGTTCGGTCGCCGTCAACGATCGTCATGATGATGAGGGAGTTATTCAGTATAGCATAGTGGTAGTGCGCATAGTGATTCCAGGTGAGCATCGTGATGATGGTGTTATCGCTGTGCACCTGTGGATACCGGCGGAAAAACTTCTCGATGATGTCCTTGTTTTCGAGTGTTATCGGAGAAAAATCATTCAGGGAGAGCATCTGATATCATCTTCCTGTAGATCATCGGTACATATTGTTCCATCGGTTGGAAACCGATTTTTTTATAAAATGGCATTGTGCCCGGCTCTGATATGAGTCCTACCCATGTTATCCCGTCTTCCGCGCAGAGTTCTGTGAGAAAACGGATGATCTGGAAGCCGATATAACATCTCCTGTACTCTTTCCGGACAACGACATCCTGTATATATGCATCCGAGACACCATCCGAGATGGTTCTTCCCATGCCAACTGCTGTACCTGTGATCTCATCGACTGCCACGACAAAGCGGTGGCTTCCCCTGATAAGGGCTGGGATCTTTGCCTTATCCGAGTTCTTCTCCCACCATCCGGCGACACGATAAAGGTTGACGATCTCCTCTGTTTCCCACTCGGAAACGATATGCAGCGAGATTGCCTGTGTCTTACCCTGCTTCTGGCTGTTTGTCATGGTATCTTCTGCCTCTCCCTGATCGATCACTAGAGAGCAGTCTTTTTTATTTCATCCTCTATAATGCTTTTTTTCAGATGCGGGCGAAAGCGGGGTGTGCCCTCCTTTGGCTGCGCAATCATTCGTACCCGCCGCGCGATCCGGCTGGTATCTGATGGAATTCTCTGCGCGATCCCCTCCCGGACTGGTATGTTCGGGAGCTATCTCCCTGGTTTGTGGTATTCCGGGGGTCGGGCATCGGTCTGAATGCCTGTTTTCTGGTGATCAAAAGGGAGGGTATAAATGGGACTTCTGCGTATCTAATTAGGTCGCAGGGCAACGGGGTGCAACGAATCCGGGAACAATTCTCCCAACGATTCGCTTTACCCGGCCACCTTGCCGGGAAACCGGTCTGGTGGTGACATGCCCGTGTGGGGACAGCTGCCTTGATATGGCAGCAGTTCCCGGGGCACGGTATCTCTGATGCCGGGTCCCAGAGAGGATGGTTGCAGGGGTTGTTGCCGCTGAATGAGAACCTATATAACTCTTCAGAGACAATGATTGTAGCTTGCAACGAGACACAGATTCGGGGTCAAACCCGGTGTCTGTGAACGCAATCCGCAGTGTATAAATAGGAACACTGCGAATATGGTAACTCCAAGATTCTTTCAGTGGAGGACCAACGCACCCGGATTTGCCGGTGTTGGTTCTGACGTTGGTATTGGCAATGCGGACATTCATTGAATGACCGCTGATTCCGAAAAGTTACAGTCAGTCGAAAGACAAAGTGTGCTTATAAATTACATTCTGGTTGATCCTGCCAGAGGCTATTGCTATCAGGGTTTGACTAAGCCATGCGAGTCGAGAGGTGAAAGACCTCGGCATACTGCTCAGTAACACGTGGATAATCTGCCCTCAGGTGAGGAATAATCCCGGGAAACTGGGGCTAATGCCTCATAGGAGACGGGTGCTGGAATGCTCTGTCTCCGAAAGGTCCGCCGCCTGAGGATGAGTCTGCGTCCGATTAGGTTGTTGTTGGGGTAACGGCCCAACAAGCCTTTGATCGGTACGGGTTGTGGGAGCAAGAGCCCGGAGATGGATTCTGAGACATGAATCCAGGCCCTACGGGGCGCAGCAGGCGCGAAAACTTTACAATGCGAGCAATCGTGATAAGGAAACCCTGAGTGCCTGTCAATGCAGGCTGTTCTGGTGTCTAACACACACCAGGAGAAAGGGCGGGGCAAGACCGGTGCCAGCCGCCGCGGTAATACCGGCTGCTCGAGTGATAGCCACTTTTACTGGGCTTAAAGCGTTCGTAGCTTGGTCGTTAAGTCTCTGGGGAAATCTTTTGGCTCAACCAAAAGGCGTCTCAGGGAAACTGACGATCTTGGAACCGGGAGAGGTAAGACGTACTTCGGGGGTAGGAGTGAAATCTTGTAATCCCCGAGGGACGACCGATGGCGAAGGCATCTTACCAGAACGGCTTCGACAGTGAGGGACGAAAGCTGGGGGAGCAAACCGGATTAGATACCCGGGTAGTCCCAGCCGTAAACGATGTGCGTTAGGTGTGTCAGTGACCACGAGTCGCTGAGGTGCCGAAGGGAAACCGTGAAACGCACCGCCTGGGAAGTACGGTCGCAAGGCTGAAACTTAAAGGAATTGGCGGGGGAGCACCACAACGGGTGGAGCCTGCGGTTTAATTGGATTCAACGCCGGACAACTCACCGGATACGACAGCGGAATGATAGCCGGGCTGAAGACTCTGCTTGACTAGCTGAGAGGAGGTGCATGGCCGTCGTCAGTTCGTACTGTGAAGCATCCTGTTAAGTCAGGCAACGAGCGAGACCCACGCCAACAGTTGCCAGCATGATCTCCGGATTGATGGGGACACTGTTGGGACCGCCTCTGCTAAAGGGGAGGAAGGAATGGGCAACGGTAGGTCAGCATGCCCCGAATTATCCGGGCTACACGCGGGCTACAATGGATGGGACAATGGGTTTCGACACCGAAAGGTGAAGGTAATCTCCTAACCCCACCCGTAGTTCGGATTGCGGGCTGCAACTCGCCCGCATGAAGCTGGAATCCGTAGTAATCGCGTCTCACGATGGCGCGGTGAATATGTCCCTGCTCCTTGCACACACCGCCCGTCAAACCACCCGAGTGGGGTCTGGATGAGGCGGCAGTTTATGCTGCTGTCGAATCTAGGTTCCGCAAGGGGGGTTAAGTCGTAACAAGGTAGCCGTAGGGGAATCTGCGGCTGGATCACCTCCTAATGATCACTTTTCGAAACATCAGCGGTCGTTCAATGAACCGTATAATTGCCAATACCAACAGGAATTAGGGCTCATAGCTCAGTTGGAAGAGCGCGGCGTTTGCAACGCCGAGGCCAGGGGTTCAAATCCCCTTGGGTCCACTACCCTCACATCTGTTTACCAGAGACGTGAGGGTTCCAATGCACCCGGAGATGCGAGTCACCGGGGAAGGGCTGAAGGTTTTCGCAAAAAAACCTGACGATGCTGTGTATAGGTATTGCATCTGGACGTTAAATGGGTTCAACAAAAAACTTAGTATCTGAACCTGGTCTATATGCCGGTTAGTGGATGGCTCGGTTCGAGAGCTGATGAAGGGCGTGCCAAGCAGCGATATGCTCCGGGAAGGTGCAGGGAGCCTGTGATCCGGAGATCCCCGAATAGGACATCCCGATACTTCGGTATCAATCCGTTGAGGATGGGGAACGCCCCGAATTGAAACATCTTAGTAGGGGCAGGAAAAGAAATCAACCGAGATGTCGTGAGTAGAGGCGATCGAAATCGACACAGTTCAAACCGAATCCCTTTGGGGAGATGTGGTGTTGTAAGCCTCCCGTCTGGTGCAGATATCTCAAACGGAAGTCACCTGGAATGGTGCTCCTGAGAGGGTGAAAGACCCGTACGTATACCGATATCTGTTCCTGGGAGTGTCTTGAGTAGTGCGGGTCGGAATTCTCGCATGAATCCGGGGGTCATCAACCTCCAAAACTAAATACTTCTCGAAACCGATAGCGAACTAGTAGCGTGAGCGAAAGCTGAAAAGTATCCCTAAAAAGGATGTGAAAAGCGCCTGAAACTAACCGGTGACAGTGTGTTATGGCATGAAAGGAACTTCTGCGCGAAAGAACCCGTCGCGAGGCGGTAGTATGGGCGACAGTTGCCGATGTCATAACGTACGTTTTGAAGAACGGGCCAGAGAGTTTATTCTATAGGCGAGGTTAACCCGGAAGGGGAGCCGAAGCGAAAGCAACAAGTTCGTAGCATTTATGCATGGAACGACGTATTCAACGTGCGTGGAGTCTATAGGGTAAGACCCGAAACCCGGTGATCTATGCGTGGGCAGGTTGAAGCGTGCCGAAAGGTGCGTGGAGGACCGCAGGCGGTTTTGATATGCAAATCATTCGCGTGACCTGCGTATAGGAGTGAAAGATTCATCGAACCGGGAATCAGCTGGTTCCCCTCGAAACATGCCGCAGCATGACCTCGTCGGAGATGGTTGGTGAGGTAGAGCACTGATTGAGGATCCCGGGGGAGAAATCCCTCGCTCTTCTGTCAAACTCCAAACTCCCCAACGTCTGAGATGACGGGTAGTCCGGACTACGGGGTAAGCTTGTAGTCCGTAAGGGAGACAACCCAGACCGTGGTTGATGCCCCCCAATGTAGGCTAAGTGTCAACACTGAATGAGGTCCCAGGCCGAAGACAACTGGAAGGTGAGCTTAGAAGCAGCTACCCTTTAAAAAGTGCGTAACAGCTTACCAGTCAAGGTTTGGGGCGCAGAAAATGGACGGGGCTAAAGCCTACTGCAGAGACCACGGCGCACCGGTTAACCCGGTGATCGCGTAGAGGGGCGTTCTGCATGGACAGAAGCAGGGGCGTAAGGTCCTGTGGACCGTGCAGAAATGAGAATTCTGGCAGTAGTAGAAGCATAGAACGGTGAGAATCCGTTCCGCCGAAAGGGCTAGGTTTCCTCGGCAATGTTCGTCAGCCGAGGGTTAGTCGGTCCTAAGATGTGCCGTAACTCGAGCATGTCAACAGGGAAACAGGTTAATATTCCTGTACCATACATTCGTAGTCGCAAGACCCTGACGCTTCGGGATATACCATGCGAAATTGTCGTTTCGTTCAAGCGTTCAAAGCGGTGGAGTACCGTCATGGTGAGAAACCGCAGAAGACGTGATGAGGTAACATGGTCGACTCCTGGAGCCCGTGAAAAAGGGAGTGTATGTCCGTACTGAGAACCGACACAGGTGCCCCTGGTTGAAAAGACCAAGGCGTATCGGAGCTAATTGTGGTAAGGGAACTCGGCAAAATGGCCCCGTAACTTCGGGAGAAGGGGTGCCTGCCTGGTGATCAGGCAGGTCGCAGTGACCAGGGAACTCCAACTGTCTAATAACAACACAGCAGACTGCAACTCCGTAAGGACTAGTATAGTCTGTGAATCCTGCCCAGTGCGGGTATCTGAACACCGAGTTCAATCGGACGAAGGACCCGTAAACGGCGGGGGTAACTATGACCCTCTTAAGGTAGCGTAGTACCTTGTCGCTTAATTGGCGACTTGCATGAATGGAACAATGAGAGTTCTACTGTCCCTACCACAAGTCCGTTGAACCTTTTATCCTAGTGCAGAGGCTAGGGACTCCTGATGGGAAGTGAAGACCCCGTGGAGCTTTACTGCAGCCTGTCGTTGTAGTACGGTATTGCATGCGCAGAGTAGATGGGAGATGTTAATCCGTTCCTTCCGGGGAACGGGGAGTCAACAATGAGACACCATCCTTGCTCTGCTGTACTACTCACTCTTCTTCAATGAAGAGGACATCGGTAGGTGGGCAGTTTGGGTGGGGCGCCACACCCTCGAAAAAATATCAAGGGTGCCCTAAGGTCAACTCATGTGAGTCAGAAACTCACAGAAGAGTGTCAAGAGCATACGTTGGCCTGACGCTATGACGCAAAGCAAGTCATGGCGAGAGGAAACTCGGGTCTAACGAACCAATACGCCCTGTTGATGAGGGCTATTGACTACAGAAAAGCTACCCCGGGGATAATAGAGTCGTCGCCGGCAAGAGCACATATCGACCCGGCGGCTTGCTACCTCGATGTCGGTTCTTTCCATCCTGGCTGTGCAGCAGCAGCCAAGGGTGAGGTTGTTCGCCTATTAAAGGGGATCGTGAGCTGGGTTTAGACCGTCGTGAGACAGGTCGGTTACTATCTATCAGGAGTGTTCGGAGTCTGAGGGCAAGAAAGAAATAGTACGAGAGGAACTTTCTTTCGTCGCCTCTGGTGTATCGGTTGTCCGACAGGGCAGCGCCGAGCAGCTACGCGGCAAGAGATAAAAGCTGAAAGCATCTAAGCTTGAAACTCAGCCTGAAAAGAGACTCCGTTATAGGGCACGGGTAAAAGACCCGGTTAATAGGCCCGGGATGTACGCACGAAGGCAACGACGTGTTCAGTCCGGCGGGTACTAACGCCCAAATCCAGGAACTTTCACTAAGCTAATGTTGAACCCAGACGAAATCCAGATGCAATACCTTAACTATCTGCAGAGTACATACTAATACTCCACAGATTACACAGCGCCAAGGTGGCGGAGCGGCCACGCGGCTGACTGCAGATCAGCTACACCCCAGTTCAAATCTGGGCCTTGGCTTGTGGTTATGGCGGCCATAGCGGTGGGGATACACCCGGACTCATTCCGAACCCGGCAGTTAAGCCCACCTGCGTCGAATATTGTACTGAGGTACGAGAGTCCTCGGGAACTATTCAACGCTGCCAATACCATCCCCCTATTATGGAAATAACAACTCTTCTCAGATTACGATACACAAGACGCCTGCGTCTCTTTCTTCTTCGTTCTCATGATATCAGTCATGTATGATTCCTGATACAGTATCCCGATTACCGGATACAATATGCCGGATGCAATACCTGGGACTCCAATACTGTAGGACTTATTGAAATATTGTTTTAAAAAGAGAGAGAAGGAGCGGGAATAATCCCGGATTATTGTCTGTTGCTGAAATCGAGGAGTGAATACATCATCTCTCTTGAAACAACAGGCTTTGCAGACTCGAGCCAGAGATAAAATCCAACCCTTCCCGGTGTCTGGCGTTCGTACTTGAACCCTCCCGTCTTCTCAGGGACCATCTTATAGTACATCCGCTTCTTCTTGGGCTTGAGATAGACAACCGGCGAGGGATCGGGGAGATCCATCGCAAAGACCACCTTTGAGTAATCACGGCTGAGCGTCTCAAAATCAAGGATGGTACTCTTAACCCGAAGTCCCAGATCATTGACAAGAGCTTTCCTGGCATCCGTATGCATAGCTCCAAAGATCACCTTCTTGACAAGTGGTGAGATCTGTGGATCTGCTAACGCCTGTGGTTGTTTTGTTCCATTGTTTGCATGATAGAGGAGGCGTGCAAGTGTCTGATCGTGGAACTGAAGGTAATCGAACGGGCGTGTCCTGAGTGAAAGGGCGCTGATCAGTTTTGGATTATTCACTGCCTGCCGTGAGAGCGAAGCAAGCCGGAGTGACCGGATTGAGGCTTTCAGCTCCTCGCAGGAGAAGGTACCGACATATGCGTTCTCTTCTTCCCGGCAGAGCCGTTTGATCACCTGGGTGTTTGAGATATCAACAGCGGAAAAGAGAGAGAACTCAACTGTTTCCTGCCGGAAAAGATATCCAAAGAGCTTCTTTTTATAATGGATCTCAGCTTCAAGATCCTTTAAGTCTGATGGGGAGGTGATGATCTCGGCAAAAGAGACCTGGTTATTGGAATCGATTAAGAGGAGATCAACCTCTGCAAGATCCTGTCCATTTCCCCGCACCCTGATATCGCCTTTCTCTGCATAGTACATGCCGTTCTGGCCAAGTGCGATCCGGACAGGGCGTCTTGGCGCATCGGCACCCTTCTTCACGATCTTCTTGATAGAAGGAGTATTGGTGGCTGTTTCGAGGAGAAGCTCGTAGATAAGCGCTTCATACCAGTATCCCTCAACCGTCCGCATCTCCATAATCTCTTCTGAGAAGAGCTTGATATGGTCGCCTTTCTTCATGTGGCGGAGGGCTCTGATAGCCAGGGCTCGGTTCGGCTCAAATGATGAGCAGTTCTCTCGTAACCAATCTAATACCACCGGACTCCTCCCGGCAGCAGGGAAGTAATCTTTTCTTCACGTGCAATTAATGCCATAGCTTTTTCCTGATCTGAAATCCCATCCCGGAAGCTTCAATCTGTGTTCGCCTTCTGGTATACAATTTCAATGCCCGGATCAGTGGATGATGTTGGCAGAACTGATACCGGTATTCCTGTTATTGCTTTCTATTGTGCGAGGACTAAGATCTGACGTGTCAGGCTTTTGTGTACCCGCTGAGAGAATGAATGGATGATCTCAAAATATTCTCCTGCCAATCCGGAGATATCCTGGTGGGTTACGATCACCGCACGACTCTCTCTCTTAAGTATGCGCTGGATCTCTGATAATGATTGGGTATAGAGCCCTTCAAGGCTCACAGCTTTTATCGCTGTGGATTGCCCGTATGGGAGATCTGTTGCGACAGCGTCAACTGATTGGTCTGCTATCGGAAGATTGCTGGTATCTGCTAAAAAGCAGACTGAATGAGGCAGATTTACCCGTGCCCCCTCTATCATTGCCGGATCGATATCTGATCCCGCTATTGTAGCGCCGATACATGCTGCTTCAAGCAGGATTCCTCCCGTTCCACAGAACGGGTCATAGAGGATCCCGCCCGGCTGAACTCCGGTAAGATTGACCATGGCACGTGCCATGAGCGGCATCATAACACCGGGATGGAAGAAGGGGCGCCGCATCGGGTTCCGGTATGCATATGATCCCCTATCGATATGGTGAAGCACCCGCCCAAGATAGCAGGTTCCGTCTGAGAAGATGGCACGGTATTCGATACGTGGATTCTTCAGTGAGACGGCACCATCGATGGAATTGCCCATCATCTTCTCCAGCTCCATCTTTGGTGCAGGAAGATCAGCAGGATGAATCCTTTTGATTCGGCAGGAGAACGGCTCTTCCGGGGCCAGAGCGAGATCCCTGAGAAGTGAGGCAAATGCCTCTTTCTCTGCAGAACATTCGCCAAGATACTCCATCACTACATGAGTCTGGGAGAGCCGGAGAGTATCTTCCGGAACCGGGCAGCTCGCAATGGCTACCTGCGGAGCGGTTACAAGCACCTTCCCGACACATCCAATCTCAGCCGCAGGCAGATCCGGGTGTTCTCCGGAGAGTTCAAAAAGCAGATTCATCCGTATATATATTGGCAATATGAGCTGAAATACCTGTGCAGGCTGAATTCAAAAAAGATACAAAAATGAGAGTTTAAAGGGTTATCTGCCCATTACCTTCTCAAAGAAGCCTTTCTTCCCTGATGTTCCCTCTCCGCTCTGTTCTGTCTTCATCTCAAGATCCCGGATCTTCTGATAGAGCTCTTTTACCTCGGCATCAGGGCTCTTTGGCGTTATGATAAGCACCCGCACATGCAGGTCGCCCGGCCTTCCACGCCTCCGTACCCCTTCGCCGGGGATCCTGAGGGCGGTTCCGTACTGGATGCCTGATGGTATTTTGAGACTGACTTTGCGGTCATCAATTGTCTCTATCTCTACCTCTGATCCAAGGACAGCCTGTGCCGGCGTGATCTGGACTGCGGTCTCTAGATTGTCGCCTTTCCGGTCAAACCGCTTGTCGGGCTCCACCAGGACTTCAATATAGAGATCCCCTGTCGGGGCGCCATAATCCCCGGCCTCGCCATATCCTTCCATCCGGAGCCGCATGCCCGGCTCAACACCTGCGGGGATATGGACGGTGATTGTCCTCTGGACCTGGGTGTGCCCGCTCCCGTTACAGGATTTGCAGGTCTGCTCGGGCACTTTTCCCTTTCCATTACATTCGGTACAGGTTGTCATCCTGACAAACTGGCCGAAGAGGGACTGGCTGACAGATCGCATCTGCCCGCTTCCGCCGCACCGGGAACAGGTCGTCTGGCGCTTGTTGGCACTCCCGGTTCCATCACAATCAGGGCAGGGTTCGGCATGCATCACCCTGACATCCCGGTCTGTTCCAAAGACAGCATCACGGAGCGAAACTGATACTCTCATCAGGAGATCGGCTCCCCGCTGTGGTCCGCCCCTCGCACCTCTTCCTCCAAAGAAAGAGTCGAATATATCTCCAAAACCGGAGAAGTCTGAAGAGAAACCGTAGTTTGCACTACCGGCACCACTGTAGCTTCCCTTCGAGGCATTGGTATATGCCTCATGACCAAGCTGGTCGTACTGGCGGCGTTTATCGGCATCGGAGAGGATGCTGTAGGCCTCGTTGATCTTTTTGAAACGATCCTCAGCACCCTCCTCTTTGCAGACATCCGGATGATATTTCCGGGCGAGGTTGCGGTAGGCTCTCTTTATATCTTTCTCCGGTGCGTTCCTCGGAACGCCAAGAGTGTCATAGTAGCTCTCCGCAACCATTCAGCTCACTCTTTCTTGACTTCGTAGTCGGCATCGACGACGGTATCGTCATCAGGTTTTCCTGCTTCAGGGCCTGCACCTGCTTCCTGTGCCGCCTCACCTGCCTTCTGGTAGAGTTTTGTGGTGACTTTGAAGACAGCTTCCTGAAGGGCATCCATCTTCTCCTTGATGGCAACGGTGTCTTCGCCCTCAAGTGTTGTCTTGAGTGCGGCTACAGCCTCTTCGATTAAGGTCTTATCCTCATCGTCAAGCTTGTCGCCGCTCTCCTTGATCAGCTTCTCGGCAGAGTATGCTGCCATGTCGGCATTGTTTCTGATCTCGATCTCCTCGCGCTTCTTCTTGTCTTCCTCTTCATGAAGCTGGGCATCTTTGACCATCTTGTCGATATCATCATCTGCGAGATCTTTCTTCCCGGTGATCGTAATCGACTGCTCATTGCCGGAACCGAGATCCTTTGCAGAGACATGTACGATACCGTTTGCATCGATATCGAATGTCACCTCGATCTGCGGAATTCCACGGGGTGCCGGTGGGATTCCGGTCAGCTGGAACCTGCCGAGAGAGAAGTTGTCACGTGCAAACTGGCGTTCTCCCTGGACGACATGGATCTCGACACTCGTCTGTCCGTCTGCTGCGGTTGAGAAGATCTGGCTCTTCCGTGTCGGGATTGTCGTGTTCCTCTCGATGAGCTGGGTGGCGATATTGCCGAGCGTCTCAATACCGAGCGTGAGCGGTGTCACATCAAGGAGGACGACATCCTTTGCTTCTCCGGAGAGGACTGCACCCTGGATCGCTGCACCGAGTGCAACACACTCGTCAGGATTGATACCCTTGTCCGGCTCCTTGCCGGTGATCCGCTTGACGGTTTCGACAACGAGCGGAACACGGGTTGAACCGCCGACGAGGAGAACATGCGAGATATCCTTTGCCTCAAGTCCTGCATCCTTCAGTGCATTCTTCACAGGATCGATCGTCTTGTCAACGAGATCCCCGATCAGCTGCTCGAACTTTGCACGGGTCAGATCGGTGTCGAGGAATTTCGGCCCCGAGTCGGATGTAGTGATGTAGGGGAGGTTGATATTCGTCTTCTGAAGGGTTGAGAGATCGATCTTTGCTCGTTCTGCTGCATCCTTCAGCCGCTGCAGTGCAACCGGATCTTTCCTGAGATCGACCCCCTCCTTCTTCTTGAAGTCATCGATTAAGAAACCAATAATCCGGTCATCAAAGTCATCTCCACCAAGCTGGTTGATACCATTGGTTGAGAGTACCTCAAAAACGCCATCGCCAAGTGTCAGGATCGAGACATCGAATGTACCGCCGCCAAGGTCATAGACGAGGACGGTCGACTCACCCTCTTTATCAAGGCCGTAGGCAAGGGAGCTTGCTGTTGGCTCGTTGATGATCCGCATCACTTCAAGGCCTGCAATCTTGCCTGCATCCTTTGTTGCCTGACGCTGTGCATCATTGAAGTATGCTGGCACGGTGATGACGGCCTTTGTGATCTTCTCTCCAAGATAAGCTTCGGCATCGACCTTCAGCTTCTGAAGCACCATCGCCGAGATCTCCTGGGGAGTATACTTCTTATCGCCGATTGCAACGGTTTCATTCGTTCCCATCTTCCTCTTGATCGAGGCGATAGTTCTGGTCGGATTCGTTACAGCCTGGCGTTTTGCAACACTCCCGACAAGGCGCTCGTCATCTTTTGAGAATGCAACAACCGAGGGGGTTGTCCTGGCGCCTTCGGAGTTTGGGATCACCTTCGGGGTTCCCCCTTCCATAATCGCCATGCAGGAGTATGTCGTTCCAAGATCAATTCCAAGAATTTTTTCTGCCATTTTTATCACTCTTTATTTTGTTTACCCTGCGATACTGCCACTTTGGCGCATCGTATCACTTTATCATGCATGCAATACCCGCGGCATACCTCATCGACAATCGTTCCCTCTTCCTCATCTGAGGGGATGGCTGCGATCGCTTCATGCTCATTTGGGTTGAAGCGGACATTTGCACATTCGATGGGGGTGATGCCGTTTCTCTCCAGGATTGAGAGGAATAATTTGTGAATCTGCGAAAGCCCCTCTTTGGGATCAGCATCTTCTGCTTTGAGCGCCCGCTCGAAATTGTCGAGAATATCCAGTACCTCCAGTGCAAATTGTTCATTTGCGAACCTGAGGATCTGTTCCCTCTCCCGTGCGGATCTCTTTTTGAAATTCTCAAAGTCTGCAGCGAGCCTGAGGAATTTATTATTGAGTTCCTCATATGCTTCCTGAGTCACTTTGGAATCTCCTTCATCTTTAACCTCGCTCGCTTCACTCTCATTGCTCACAATCTCTTCCTGTCTCTGGGTTTCATCATCCTCCATAGAAGATCACATCAAAGTGTTACACTATCTATTGCAATGCAGTTCTATATAAATTTAACCTTTACCTTACGTAAATGGGTGTTGGATGCCCTCCGGTGTATCATTCATACGAAGAAGCAAAATAGCCGTATTTTCAATTTCTGAACATTTTATAGGAGTATGGCGTTTAATGGGTGTGATGGATGAACGAAGGTCAGATCAGGGGGCGCAGGCGGGTGAAAACCCTATCTGATGAGAGTTGTACAAGATCATGTATGGCTCCCGTCGCGTCTTCTCACATTTCCTGGTGGATGTCAGGTATGGGTGAGTTCTAATAATCCTGACGATCAATAGTTCTCACATGAGAACGGCTCTCCTCTCTGTCTGGGATAAGACAGGAATTGTTACATTTGCCCGCGTTCTTCATGAATCAGGCGTCAGTATCCTGAGTTCAGGTGGTACCGGCAAGGCGCTTAAAGACGCTGGGATACCCTTCACCGAGGTCTCTGCCTACACCGGCTCTCCTGAAATGATGGATGGCCGGGTAAAGACCCTCCATCCGAAGATCCATGGCGGTCTCCTCGGCAGGCGTGGGATCGATGATTCCGTTATGGCGGAGCACGATATCCCCGGAATCGATCTGCTGGTTGTGAACCTCTATCCATTCGAAGCCATGTCCGCACAGGATCTCCCTCTTGAAGAACTGGTTGAGTTCATCGATATTGGCGGTCCTGCTATGATCAGGGCCGCTGCCAAGAACTACAGGGATGTTCTTGTCTGCTGCGATCCTGCTGATTACCCGGCGATTGAAACTGCAATGGCAGAGGGAACGGTTTCTGCTTCACTCCGTCTCTCCCTTGCAAAAAAGGCGTTTGCCAGGACTGCTGCCTATGATGCTGCCATCAGCAACTATCTAAGCAGCCTGGACTCCACCTTCCCGTCTGTCCTGACGGTCCAGTTCCAGTCCGGACGAATGCTCAGGTACGGGGAGAATCCGCACCAGCAGGCTGCCGTCTATGGAACCGTCGGGATCGCCGGGGTTGAGCCGCTCCAGGGCAAACAGATGTCCTATAACAACTATCTCGACCTCAATTCCGCAGTCGGCCTTCTCAGGGAGTTTGATAATCCCGCATGCGTCATCGTCAAGCACAACAACCCCTGTGGTGTTGCAACCGGGGAAACACTCATCGACTCCTATATACGGGCACGGGATGTCGATCCTGTCTCGGCATATGGTTCCGTTGTTGCGATGAACCGCGAGGTCGGATCTGATGTGGCAGAAGCAATCTGCAGCACCTTTGTCGAGGTGATCATCGCACCCTCATTCTCATCAGAGGCTCTGGAGATGATGAAGGCAAAAGAGAATATGCGGGTTCTGATTATGCCTGAACCCTCACTGGCTGATGAGCTTCGGTCCATCGACGGCGGTATCCTCTGTATGCGGACACCTCCATACCTCGAACACTGGGAAGTGGTATCAGAACGTGAGCCGACTGCAGCAGAACTGGATGCAATGAGGCTTGCATGGCGGGTCTGCAAACACACAAAGAGCAATACGATCATCTTTGCAAACAACGAGGAGACCCTTGGGATCGGAGCTGGCCAGATGAGCAGGGTTGATGCGGCAAAGATCGCGATCGAGAAGGCGAATAAGTCCCTGAAGGGATCGGTTGCCGCCTCCGATGCCTTCCTCCCCTTCCCCGACACTTTAGAGGTGGCGTCAGACGCGGGAGCAACCGCCCTCATCCAGCCCGGCGGCTCAATCCGGGATGCCGAGGTTATTGAGGCGGCCAACAAGCGGAATATGGCGATGATCTTCACCGGAGTCAGGTACTTCAGGCATTAGACTGGAATATTCCCTGACAATAATCAAAACCTACATTTTTATATTTAATGAAAGTTCTTCATAATAAATAATATCTATACTATTATTATACTGCTTTTTTTCAGGCATTGCATTCCCGATGAAACTTGATCGTCTTTCCCTCTTGTATTCCCTCCATTACACCAATCGGGCATTTTTTCTCCCTGTATATCGAACTTCTCACAGTATCACATCTTAATCTTTCAAAAAAGCCCAATTATCGTTCATTTATGGGTTAAATATATATACAAAGAAGATCGTATTCTGATTACCACAGAGGTGGTGACACTATGGAATATGGTACATTACTTGGCAACTCTTTTGAGTATACAAAGGAATGTCTGATCGGTAAGTGGATGAAGTGGATTCTCCTCATCATCTCATCGATCATCTTCCCTCTTATCTATGGGTATGTAATGAGAATTTACAAGGGAACGACCCCGGCTCCCGAACTTGAAAACTGGGGCGGTCTCTTCATTGACGGTATCAAGCTGCTGATTGTAGGAATTATCTACGCAATACCCCTCATAATCGTTGCATTTGTCATGGGCTTCGGTGCAGCCGGTGCTGCCATGGCAGGAGGGGATATGGCAGCCTTTGGTGCAATGGGTCTTGGCTTACTTGTCTTTTTCATCGTTGCTATCATCATCATGCTTATCCTCCCGATCGCCTACATCCGGTTCTCACGGATGGAATCATTTGGCGAGGCATTCAACTTCGGTGCTATCTTCGAGACCATCGGTAAGATCGGCTGGATCAACTACATCATCGCACTGATCATCCTCGGAGTTGTCCTTGCTGTTATCCAGTTCGTCCTGATGCTCATCCCGATTCTTGGCCAGCTCCTGCTCTTCATTCTCATGCCGGCGTTCATCATCTTCACAGCACGCTACATGACGCTTGTCTATGACAGCGCTGCCTGAGCAGAACAGAAATTAACTCTCTTTTTATTATTTTGCCGACATTGGAGAGCCTCGGCCATAAATAGAGTGATGATAAGACTTGCTCTTTGGGACTATCGGGGATGCCCTGAATGAAGAATGGAGAAATGCAATTGTTTCCCAACCAGTTGAAAAAAACAACCTATTAAATATTCTCACATACCATTATTGAAATGGTGCTTTCCACTATGAGTGATTGCTTTATTTGTTAAAAGCCCACGCTTTTTAGACACGACACTGCGTGACGGGGAACAGACCCCCGGTGTATCGCTGAAACCCGATGATAAGTTAAACATTGCAACACTTCTCTCAGACATTGGTGTTTCTGTCATCGAGGTTGGATCAGCTGTTGCATCTGATGGAGAACGAGAGTCTCTCAGGCTGATATCCGATGCCGGACTGAAGGCAGAGATCTGTACTTTTGTCCGGGGTGTCCGGCTTGATATCGACTATGCAGCAGATTTTGGTGCTGAATCCATCCATCTTGTCATCCCGGTATCTGATCTTCATATCGAGAAGAAACTCCAGAAAGACCGGGAGTATGTGATGAAGATGGCATGGGATTCTGTCGAATATGCAAAGGATCGCGGCTTGATCGTAGAGCTCTCGGGCGAAGATGCATCAAGAGCCGACCAGGCATACCTGTACGATCTCTATGCAGGGGGAGTTGAACGGGGTGCGGATCGGATCTGCTTCTGTGATACGGTCGGCGTAATGACCCCCGAGCGGGCGGGTGAGATCATCCCGCCTCTTGCCACACTCGCGCCTCTCTCGATCCACTGCCACAACGATCTGGGGCTTGGCCTCGCAACGACCCTCTCCGCCCTGAAATCCGGTGCATCATGCGCCCATGTGACGGTCAACGGCCTGGGTGAGCGGGCAGGCAACACCCCGCTTGAGGATCTTGTGATGTCGCTTGAGGTCCTGTATGGTGTGAAGACCGGTATCAAAACCGAAGAGCTCTATCACCTCTCCACACTCGTATCCAGGCTTACCCGTGTACCGCTTCCGACAAACAAGGCGATCGTCGGGGAGATGGCATTTACCCACGAAAGCGGCATCCATGCACATGGCATCCTCCGTGATGCTGCAACCTATGAGCCGATCATGCCTGAGATGGTCGGGAGACGGCGGCGGATCCTCCTTGGAAAACACTCGGGCAGCGCCTCTGTTGAAGCAGCCCTGTCAGAGATGGGATACAGGACAGAACCACGGCAGCTCCAGGAGATCGTCTCACGGGTGAAGCAGCTTGGCGATGAAGGAAAGCGGGTCACCGACTCGGATCTCCATGCAATCGCAGAAGCGGTGCTGGATATCTCCTGCACGCCGGTGATCCAGATGAAACAGTTCACGACGGTCTCTGGCAACAGTGTTATGCCGACGGCATCGGTTACCCTGACCGTCAATGGTGAGGATATCACCCAGGCATCCACAGGAACCGGCCCGGTTGACGCGGTCATCATGGCCCTCAGAAAGGCGGTGCAGGATGTTGGCGATATCACCCTTGAAGAATATCATGTCGATGCGATCTACGGGGGAACAGATGCTCTTGTAGACGTCACAGTTAAGTTAAGGAAGGACGGAGAATTGATCACCTCCCGCGGCGCCAGAACGGACATCATCATGGCGTCGGTTGAGGCGATGATATCCGGAATGAACAGGTTATTGAGGAAAAAAGATGAAAACCGGGGCTAAAATTCTCATTGAAGGACTATTGCGGCAGGGAGTGACGACTATCTTCGGCTACCCCGGTGGTGTGGTACTCCCAATCTACGACGAGCTGTACGACTCCCCCCTCCGCCATATTCTTGTGCGGCATGAGCAGGCTGCAGCCCATGCGGCAGACGGGTATGCACGTGCTTCCGGCAGGACAGGTGTATGCCTGGCAACATCCGGGCCGGGAGCATGCAATCTTGTTACCGGGATTGCGACTGCATATATGGACTCCGTTCCTATGGTGGCACTGACCGGACAGGTCCCAACAGCCCTGCTTGGAAACGATGCCTTCCAGGAGTCTGATATCACCGGCATCACGATGCCTGTCACAAAACACAGCTACCTCGTCAAGAGGGCTGAGGATATCGACACGGTTCTTGCTGAGGCATTCCATATCGCCGGCACCGGCAGGCAGGGTCCTGTCCTGGTTGATCTTCCAAAAGATGTCGTGACCAATGAAGCGCCCGATCCGGGACCCCTGAAGGAGGTCTCCCTCAGAGGGTACAACCCGACATTCAAAGGGCATCTCAGGCAGATTGAAAAAGCCCTCTCCATGATAGCAGAGGCAGAGCGGCCGGTGATCTATGCGGGCGGAGGCGTGATTGCATCAGATGCATCACCTGAGCTTGTCCGGTTTGCTGAGATGACCGGGATTCCGGTGACGACCACCCTGATGGGCATCGGAGCAATCCCCTGCGATCACCCCCTCAACCTCGGCATGCTCGGGATGCATGGTACAAGATATGCAAACTATGCCATCACCGAATGTGATCTCTTAATCGCCATCGGAGCACGGTTTGATGATCGGGTAACCGGCAGGGTTCAGTCTTTTGCCCCGAATGCCAGGATCATCCATATTGATATCGATCCTGCCGAGATTGGAAAGAACAAGGTGGTTGATCTCCCGATCGTCGGCGATTCACGCCAGGTCCTGATCTGCATGCTCGACCGTCTCACCGGAACAACCGACAGGTCTGTCTGGAATGAGAAGATCAGCCACTGGAAGGTGCAGTACCCGATGGCCTGCCCGGAAGACGGGGTGCTCAGGCCGCAGCTTGTCATTAAAACCCTCTCCGATCTCCTCGATGGAGAGGGGATCATCGTCTCCGAGGTCGGGCAGAACCAGATGTGGACCGCACAGCAGTTCTGTTTCAAACACCCAAGAACCTGGATCACCTCCGGGGGTCTTGGGACGATGGGATATGGCCTGCCTGCTGCAATGGGAGCCCACTTTGCCCGCCCCGATCTCCCGGTCTTTGATATTGCGGGAGATGGGAGTATCCAGATGAATATCCAGGAATTTGGCACCATCGTCCAGTATGATATCCCCGTCAAGGTTGTCATCCTGAATAACATGTACCTCGGGATGGTCAGGCAGTGGCAGGAGCTCTTCTATGACCGCCGCTACTCCTATACCGAACTGCCGTCTGTGGACTTCGTCGGTATTGCCGCAGCATATGGAATCGACGGAATGAGGGTCGATTCTGCAGATCAGGTGAAAGAGGCGCTCACTGCCGCCATCGATACAGACGGCCCGTTCGTCCTTGACTTCAGGGTCGAGCGGGAGGAGAATGTCTTCCCGATGGTCCCTGCCGGTGCTGCCATCAATGAGATGATCGGGGGGGAGAAGAAATGAAGGTCCATACCCTTTCAGTCCTTGTTGAGAATCGTGCCGGTGTCCTCTCACGGGTTGCCGGAATGTTCTCCCGCCGGGGATTCAACATCGAGAGCCTGGCTGTCGGCACCTGCGAAGTGCCTGAGATGAGCCGGATCACCATCACCGTGCATGGGGATGATACCCGGATCGAGCAGGTGAAGAAGCAGCTGAACAAGCTGATCGATGTCATCAAGGTCTCGGATATCACCTATCACGAGCATGTGCGGCGTGAACTGGCGCTCATCAAGGTGGTTGCAAACCCGGGCAGTTCCCGTGCCGAGGTGATGCAGATCGCAGATACCTTCCGTGCACAGATCATCGATGTCGGTGCGAAGACGCTTATCCTTCAGGTGGTCGGCCCGCCAGAGAAGATCGATGCACTCGAGAAACTCCTCCGCCAGTACGGGGTGAAGGAGCTTGTGAGGACGGGAACGATCGCGGCACTGCGTGGCTCAAAGACCACAGCCGGAGATTAGACCTTTCTCATCACTATTTTTTAGTTTTCCGCCGGATAGATCACGCATTTTAATTAAATGCCGTGACATACTATAGCATGACATGATCGGAAACGAGATTTGGCCGGATCGTTCTTCTTCCATCAACACGCTCCTGCCCGTTCCCTGCCAAATCATCATTCATCGATCGAGAAAGCCGGAGCATTCATGACACTAGCCGGAATCGGAACCATTCTGATCATTCTGATTTACTGCATCCTGCTGATTGGAATCGGGATTGTGGCATCACGGAAGATCAACACGACAAGCGACTATATCGTAGCGGGCAGGTCGCTTGGCTTCTGGGTCTTTACGATCCTGATGGTCGCCTCAATCTGCAGTGGCATGACCCTGGTCGGGGTGTCGGGGTATGGGTATACCTCCGGCTGGCCCGGAATATGGGAGCAGATCGCAGTCCCGCTTGCTGCTGCCTTCTGTATCACCATATTCGGTGTGAAGCTCCATAAAATCGGCAATGAAAACGGGTATATGACCCTTGAGGATTATTTTGCCCACCGGTTTGAGAGTGTCCGTGAGCTCCGGGCACTCTCGGCAATTGCCGGAATCGCTGTCTCACTGATCTATCTTGTCGGCCAGTACACCGCCATCAGTATCGTGTTGATCTGGCTCTTTGATATTGCCCACTGGCAGGCACTGGTCATTGCAGGGATCATCATCACTGCCTACACCGTCATCGGAGGGCTCTATGCAGTCTCCTGGACAACACTTCTTCAGGGCGGTCTCCTGATTGCCGGTGTGATTGCGATTGCCCCCGTCCTGATCGCAAAGGCAGGTGGCCTGACACATATCAATGGTGTCCTTGCCGGAATTGATCCGAACCTCGTCGAGCCCTGGTTTCCACAACCAATCTATGCCGATTATGCCTTTGCAACACCTGAGTTCCTCCTCTCCTTTGGCCTGTTGATGGTGGTTGGCCTTGCCTGTGCTCCGCATGTCATCAACAATGTCCTCGCGGCACGTGATGTGAAATACTTCAAATGGTCTCCCCTGTTGGCATTTCTGATCTACCTTGTGGTGATGCTGCTCGTAAAGTTCGCAGGCTTTGCGGTCCGTGTCCTGGTCGAGGAAGGCTGTCTGGTGCTCCCGGAAGCGATCAATGCTCAGGACTATGCATTTATGTACGGGGTTGAGTACGCCGCCCCGAATGTCTTTATATGGGGCATATTTGCCGTTATTGTACTTGCTGCGGTGATGTCTACGACCGATCGGCTTATGCTGACGATCGGGACGATGTTCTCCTGGGATATCTACAAAAACATTCTCAATACCGATGCCCCGGACAGCCGGGTTCTCTGGATCTCACGGGTCTCTGTCTTTGTTGCAGCTGCCATCTCGCTCATCCTTGCCATCAACCCTCCCGCAATGCTCGCCTGGCTGATTTGGATGGGGATTGGTGTGATGCTCTCAACATTTGCAGTCCCGATACTCGCAGGACTCTACTGGCGGGGGGCAACAACAAAGGGGGCGCTTGTATCGATGAGTGCCGGGCTGATCTCATCTGGGGTTTTTGGCTATTATCATCAGTATGTTGCCGCACTCCCGGTACATTTCAGCCTCTATTCGGTGACGGTATCGGTTCTGGCGATGGTTATCGTCAGCTGGCTTTCTGAGAAGAACAGCCCTGAGGTTCTTGATAAAACAATGACAGGCTGGTATATTTTCAGGAGATGATGGCGATTATAAGAGAGAACTGATCTCTGGTTGCAAAAACCAGAAATCATCCTCTCTAAACTCCCATCTCTTCCATTTTGCTTTTTTTCCCTGAGACTTCCTGCTGGTATCCTGCATCTTCTGATGAATCGATAATATGTGATGATCCGGTGAATCATCGGATATTTCCCTTTCGATGCGATCAGGATCGAGCATGTTATATGTTAGCATGGCACACATTAGCATTATATGATATTTGGATTACCTGACCACACGGTGTATGCCGTTCTTGGAACGATACTGGTTATCATCATTCTGCTGGTTATCTGGGCATTGAGATTCCCGGAGGGAGACTGAGTATGGCAGATGCAATGACGTTTGTCATCATCATCTTCTACTTCCTTCTCCTGATCGGGATTGGTGCCTGGGCATCACGGAAGATTATTAATACCGAGGATTACATCCTCGCGGGCAGATCGCTTGGTTTCTGGGTCTTTACGATCCTGATGGTCGCCTCGATATGCAGCGGAATGACCCTCCTTGGGGTATCGGGGCTTGGCTATGCCTCTGGCTGGCCGACGATCTGGGAGCAGATCTTTGTTCCTGCGGCCGCTGCCTTCTGTATCACGATCTTTGGGATGAAACTCCATACGGTCGGGCGTGAGAACGGCTATCTCACGCTTGAAGATTATTTTGCCCACCGGTTTGAGAGTGCAAAGCACCTCCGCGGGCTCTCTGCCATCGCCGGGATCACCGTCTCGCTGATCTATCTTGTCGGCCAGTATACCGCAATCAGCATCGTCCTGATCTGGCTCTTTGGGATAGAGCACTGGCAGGCGCTGATCATTGCGGGTATCATCATCACGACCTATACGGTGATCGGCGGCCTCTATGCGGTTTCATGGACGACCCTTATCCAGGGACTGATATTGATCTTTGGTGTCGTTGCGATTGCACCGTTCCTGATCATGCGGGCGGGAGGATTAACGCATATCAACGAGGTGCTCTCCGGCATAGATCCGAATTTTGTTGCACCGTGGTACCCAACCCCGGTCTATGCAGGATACGCCTTTGCAACACCGGAGTTCCTCTTCTCGTTTGCCATCCTCCTGATGGTCGGGCTTGCCTGTGCTCCGCATGTCATTAACAATGTACTTGCTGCAAAAGAGACGAAATACTTCAAGTGGTCTCCCCTGATTGCGTTTCTCATCTACCTTGTGGTGATGCTCCTTGTGAAATTCGTCGGATTTGCGGTCCGTGTCCTCGTCGAAGAAGGCCAGATCATTCTCCCTGATACCATAAATGCTCAGGACTTTTCATTCATCCTCGGAGTCGAGTTTGCCGCACCAAATATGCTTATCTGGGCGTTCTTTGCCGTTATCGTGCTGGCTGCGGTGATGTCAACAACCGATCGCCTGATGCTCACCATCGGCACGATCTTCTCCTGGGATATCTACAAGAATATCCTTCATCCGGAAGCATCAACAAAGAAAGTGCTCACCGTATCCAAAGCCTCGGTATTCCTTGCAGCTGTCATCTCACTTATTCTTGCGATTAACCCTCCGGAAATGCTCGCCTGGCTCATCTGGATGGGAATTGGCGTGATGCTCTCAACCTTTGCCATCCCGATCCTTGGAGGGCTCTACTGGCGGGGGGCGACAACCAAAGGCGCACTTGCCGCTATGGCATGTGGCCTGATCGGATCCGGCATCTTTGGGTACTACCACCAGTACGTGGCCAAGCTCCCGGTTCATTTCAGCCTGTATTCGGTGACGCTCGCACTGATTGCCCTTATTGTTGTGAGTCTTCTCACCGCAAAGAACAGCCAGAAGGTGCTCGATGAGACAATGACGGGTTGGTATATATTCAGGAGAAAGTAGGATTTGATAGTTAGATGTCGGATAGGATAGGAACCTTTATCATTCTCCCCCCCCTTCTCCAATAAATCGATAAAGGAAAAATGCGAATGGTGGCGGGAGAAAAACTATCCGGCAGAATACCATTTCGATGGCTGCTCTTTGGAATCATCGTCCTGATCATACTTGCAGTCACCGGAATGGTGCTGCATATCAATTATTCATCCGCACGAAACCAGTTTGAATCTGAAGTGCTGACACTCCAGGAGAACACCGAGTTCAGCCTTCTCCAGTCGATGCAGCTCATCGATCAGGGCTATCTTCTCTTTGACCACTCTCTCGATTTCAAGCTTAAAGAGCCGATGGATCTCTTTCTTGCTGCATATCATGATACCGGAGGAGATCCCGGGGCAGTCGATCTTGAAGAGCTTAAGCGATTATTTGGGGAAGGATATGAACTCTATATCATTGACGAGCATGGAGTGATCATCCATACCACCTATCCTCCCGATTACCTGATGGATTTCTCGGCATATCCCTGGTTCTTCAGCCGCCTGACAGGGATAAGGCTTGGTGGCGAGTATGTCTCTGATCGGATTACTTATGATCTCTCCACAGGAACAAACAGGAAATTTGTCTACCATCCAACACCAGATTATCGGTACATCCTTGAGATAAGCTACACCGATGCAGAGATCGAGGAGATCAGATCTACCCTCCATTACACTGAAGCTGCAGCGAATATCATTCAAATAAACCCCTACCTGACCTCTATTCGGATCTTCAACAAAGTGGGTGATGAGGTCGGGAATTCTTCGATACCTCCGGACGAGCAACGGACCCGGATCATCGCCGATGTTCTTGATACCGGAGTTCCAGTCCAGATCAACAGCCCTGAGACGAGCTCCTACACGCGGTATATCTATGCGGATTTCTCGGAACATGACAGCCCTGAGATGATGAACCTGGTTGCTGCACTGACTTATACGACAGCTCCAATAGAGCGTGAACTCGAGACCCTCTTCCAGAAACACCTTTTGGTTGCCGGCATTGCGCTCCTCCTTGGTGGCATACTTGCATTTGGCGCAACCGGCCGGATCAACCGGCCGATTAAGCACCTGGTCCATGATACCGAAACTATCGCGAGTGGCGAACTCGATCACACCATCGGGGTATCCAGCCTCCCAGAGCTCAGGTCACTCTCCCTCTCGATCCAGCAGATGGTGGATCGCCTGAAGGATATGATGGGCCGGCTTCAGGCATCTGAAGAAGAGCTGAGGGTACAGAATGAGGAGCTTGAGGAGCGGGTGCTTGAGCGGACGGCAAAACTCAGTGAGGCGCTCTCCGAACAGCAGAAGACCGCAGACGCTCTGAAGCATTCCAACAAAAAGCTGCAGCTCCTGACGAGTATCACCCGCCACGATATCCAGAATAAAATCCTTGCACTCAGTGGCTACATAGAACTGGCGGGGATGACTGATCACAACCCCAAAACTCTCTCATATCTCAAGGAAGCCGGTGCTGCATTATCGGCAATCGAGGAACAGATTGCATTTACGGGAGAATATGAGAAGCTTGGTGTCCACGAACCACAGTGGCTCTCCCTCCGTGAACTGATCGGGCGGATACAGGATGGTTCCCTCCCTGTCCGATGCGATTGTCCGGGATACTTCATATATGCTGATCCGATGGTTGAGAAGGTCTTTTCAAACCTGATGGATAACACGCTCCGCCATGCAGATGGGGCAACAGAGGTGAGGATCAGCTGTAGTGAGACAGATAACGGTCTTTTAATCCTCTATGAAGATGACGGCCCCGGCGTTCTGGATGAGAATAAAGAGCTGATCTTTGAACGTGGCTTTGGTACAAATACAGGTTATGGCCTCTTTCTTGTACGGGAGATCCTTGCCATCACCGGAATTACCATCCGGGAGACGGGGGTGTATGGTGAGGGGGCGAGATTTGAGATCCTTGTGCCGGAAGGCTGCTACCGGATGGATGTAAATGCCTGAGAAATCACTCGGATTGGCAAACCAATCTTATGATGAAAATATTTTTTTTCTGATATATCTGGCTTATTCAGTTAAATGACAACCTTTATGCGGGTTCCTGTCATCGTATAGATACAGACCCTTTTGGTGCATATGGTGAACACGTCTTCATTCACAGAGAAAATCCCTTTCAGCTGGCTTCTTTTCGGTAGCATAGTGCTCATCATCCTTATTGTCACCACCGTCGTCATCAATGTCAATTACAACAATTCCCGCGAGCAGCTCGGGAACACCATGCTCCTCCAGCAGGAGAAGAATGAAGAAGGGCTCATCCAGTCGATGCTCCTTGTTGATCGGGGTCTTCTCCTCTTTGACCAGTCTCTTGATTACAAACTCAAAGCTCCAATGGATTCTTTCCTCTCTGCATATGAAGAGAGTGGAGGTGATCCCGGTCGAATCGATCTTGAAGGGGTGAAGGCATCATTTGGGGATGGCTATGAGCTCTATATCATCAATGATGCAGGGGTGATTGAGTATACTACCTACTCCCCCGATCATCTCCTGGACTTTTCAGAGTACCCGCAATTCTATCGCCGCCTGACGAAGATCCGGGAAGGAAATATTTTTGTCTCAGATCGGATTGTCAAGGATTTCTCCACCGGCATGTTCCGGAAGTTTGTCTATCACCCAACCTCTGATCACCGCTATATCCTGGAGATCAGCTATATGGATGATGAGATCCAGGAGATGCGATCGGCGCTCAGGTACTCTGTGGCAGTGGAAAGGATCAGTGAGATGAACCCGTACCTCACCTCGGTCAGGATTTTTTATTTCAAAGGGGATGAGGTGGGAAATCCCAGTTATGTTCCTGAAGAGTGGCGCTCAGAGATCATTGAAACGGTGCTGGAAACCGGAGAATCACTGGAATTTAAGAATCCGGCTTCTGAGGTATATACCCGCTTCCTCTTCATCGATCTCTCCTCAAATGGCAACCCGCCTGAGATGAATCTCGTTGCAGAGATGACCTATACGACTGCCCCCATTCAGCAACATCTCCACAATCTCCTGATGCTGCATCTTATGATCGCTGTCATTGCGATTCTGATTGGAGGAATTCTCGCCTATGCAGTCACCGAACGGATCACATGGCCTATTCACCGGTTGGTCGATGATACAGAGGTCATCTCCGGTGGGAATCTCGATCATCCAATCGGGATCGCGGGACCCCCGGAGCTCAGATCCCTCTCCCTCTCGATCCAGCTGATGGTCGATCGGCTGAAGGATATGATGAGCCGGCTCCAGGCATCCGAAGAAGAGCTGAGGGTGCAGAATGAGGAGCTTGAGGAGCGGGTGCTTGAGCGGACCACTGACTTAACAGAAGCCCACGCGAGGGTCGGCTTCTATCTTGACCTGATTACCCATGATATCAATAACACAAACCATACCTCATTGCTGTATCTTGAACTCCTGGAATCAGAGGCTGATGAGACCCTTGAGCGCTATATCGAAGGCCTTAAAAACTCCCTGAAGAAAAGTGACGAGATCATCGATAACGTCGCGACCCTGCGGGAGATCCAGGATGCAGAGGCATCACTTGTGCCGGTTCGGATCGGACCCATGCTCAGAAAAGAAGCGGATGCAGACGATCGGATCACCCTTCTCATGGAGGATGAAGACATCTCTGCCTGTGCAGACTCTCTCCTCTCACAGGCACTCTCGAATATCATTGTAAACAGCCTGAAGTTTGGGGGTGACGATGTCAGCATCACCATCTCAGTAACCACAACAGAAGATGCCGTCCTGATACGAATCGACGATACCGGACCCGGCATTCCGGACGCGACAAAACCGGTAATCTTTACAAAATACACACGGGGAACCGAGAGGGTAAGGGGGAAGGGGCTTGGCCTCTTCATCGTCCATACCCTGATAGTTGATCGCTATGGCGGTTCGATCATCGTTGAAGACCGGGTGCCGGGCGATCCCACACAGGGTGTATCATTCGTTATCCGGCTGAAAAAAGTGGACAAATAGCCTCTACCGGGAGATGAGGATCGTCTTCTCCCAGGTATAGGCATCAATAAATGACAGGCCGTTCTCACGCCCAAACCCGCTCCCCTTTACCCCGCCAAACGGCACTTCCGGGGGGAGCTTCATATGCTGGTTTACCCAGACGATCCCCGCTTCAAGTTCCTCTGCTGCCCGTTCAGCAGTATTGATCTGTTGTGTCCAGATCGAGGCGCCCAGTCCAAAGCGTGTGCTGTTGGCAATCTCGATCCCCTCATCCAGATCGCCCGCCCGGATCACCGGGATGAGGGGGCCGAAGATCTCTTCAGAGAGCACTTTTGAATCCGCGGCACATCCGGTGGCAAGGGCAGGCGGGCAGAAGAAGCCCTTATGTGAGAGCCCTGCCGAGAGTTTCCCTCTCAGAATCCTGGCTCCCTCATCCTCAAGCCTCAGGATTGCATCTTCCACGCTGTTTTTCCCTGCTTCGTTATTCAGAGGGCCGATCCGGGATGCGGGATCGCAACCATCACCAATGACAACCTCCGGGATCGTCTGCTGAAGCCGTGAGATGAATGCATCATGGATCTCATCCATGACAATCATCCGCTTTGGAGAGGTGCAGATCTGGCCGCAGTTATAGAGGCGGAGTGCAAGAGCTGCATCGGCGGCTGCAACCGGGTCAACATCGGAACAGATGATCATCGGATCGTTTCCGCCAAGCTCCAGTGTCAGCCTCTTCATGGTGCCAGCTGTTGCCCCGGCAATTGCCCTGCCTGTTTCAATACTTCCGGTGAATGAAATCTTCTTCACCGCATCATGACGGATGAGGGGATCGCCTGCATCTGCACCATTCCCGGTGACGATATTCAGCACCCCTGGAGGAAGTCCTGATCGCTGCATCGCCTCACCGAGTGCAAGAACAGCCATCGGCGCCTGTATAGAGGGCTTCAGAACAAGGGTATTTCCTGTCACAAGAGCGGCCCCGATCTTCCAGGCGGCGATCAATACCGGCATATTCCATGGGATGATCGCGGCGCAGACCCCAAGCGGCTTCCTCTGCACCACGCCATATCCGTACCGCGGCAGTCTCTCGGAATATCCGGCTGTGATGAGGGATGCCGATCCGGCATAGTACTCAAAAACTGCCGCTGCCCCAAGCACCTCATCCTTTGCTTCACGGAGCGGCTTGCCCTGTTCTGTTGTCAGGATGAGGGCGAGCCGGTCTGCTTCCCTCCTGATCAGTTCAGCTGACCGGAAGAGGGTGATACCCCGGTGGGAATTGGGAACCTCGCTCCATCTCACAAATGCCTCACTCGCAGCCTCCACCGCAAGCCTGACATCCTCCGCTCCACCGGATGGAACCTCCCCGGCAGGGGTGCCGTCTGCGGGGTTTTTGATCCGGGTGCGCTTACCAGAGACCGATTCAGTGAACTGATCGCCAATCATCATCTGCATACAGAGAGATCCAGGGTATGATCAGATAATAGTGGTGATCGGAACCAAAGAGAAGATATAACGTTGAATACCATCGAACAATAACGTGAGATGGAAGAGAAACATTCATTCATCGCACGGATGCCGGATGAGCCTGGCTCGCTCCTGAAAGCGGCCGATATCATCAGGCGGCACAACGGCAACATCACCCGTATCCAGTTCAACCGGCGGATCGATAAGAACACGGTCTTCTTTGAGATGACCGCAACCGCTTCAGACTACCGCCTTATCCGGGAGGGGCTTTCTGAGATAGGCTACCTCCAGTCAAATATCCCTCCGGTGAATATCCTCCTCTTTCATATCTATCTCCCCACCCCGCACCGTCCCGGCGCCCTCTATGATGTCCTCACCGCCTGTGCAGAGGCAGGGGCCGATGTGTCAGAGATCGACTTTGATGATACCGGCAGGCACCCGGATCGTCTGACACTCCGCCTGAATGTCGTCGATTCCCCACGGGTTGAGGAGGTGATTGATTTCATCAAGAGCCGGTACCGTCTTGAGATCCTCGAATATGATAGCCTCGGCGGTGCCCTTGACGAGACGATCTTCTATATCTGCTTTGCACAGAAGATCCGGCCATTCCTCGGGGAGGCAAATGATGAGTTCCTCCTCTCATTGCTTGGCGATCTGAACCATGTCGTCCAGGAGCTGACCAATCGCGGCGAAGATCCAAAACTCGTCTTCAACCAGATCGAACGGATCGGGACGTTTCTCACGGAAACAACCGGGGAAGGGTTCTATGCCGACTATCAGCAGATTGAAACCCCGGATGGCTCCTCGCTCACCTGTATCCAGCCACCGGGCGGGGGGAGCGTCTTTATCTTTGATGCCGGATCTGATCGGCTGATGATCGATACCGGATATGGGATCTATCATGACGATATCGAGCGGATGCTCCATGAGATCGGCAAGTCCGGGTACAAAGGCATCTCCCGCATCATCTGCACCCATGCAGATGCCGATCACTGCGGTGCCGCGGGGCTCCACCCGGTTTCCTCGTATCTCCACCATGGAACCGATGCGATCATAGAATGCAATAACCGGGGATACGGCTCACGGAGCCAGGATCTCATCCTTGAAGCTGTCTATACGGTGATCATCAACCTCTTCTCACGATGCACCCCGCCAGAGGAGCGGCATATCTTTCCGAAAAATGAGATCGGACGACGCGGCATCTTTCCGGTCATCGATACCTTCTCGATCGGCGGCTTTTCCTTCGAGGTGCTGGAGAGCCTTGGGGGGCATATCTATGGCCAGGTCTTCCTGCTTGCAGCCGATATCGGCCTCCTCTTCACCAGCGATGCCCTGATGAACTTTAAAAGCCTCACTCCTGAACGCCAGGAATATAACTCGATAGCAGATTTCCTCGTCACCTCGGTGAATGTAGATTCTGATCTGGCGAGGCAGGAGCGGCATGCCCTGATGGCACTTGCAGAGGAGATCGATTCTGATATGAAGAAGATGGGAACACGCTGTCTCATCTGCGGGGGCCATGGTGCGGTATCTGTGCTTGAAGAAGGAAAGCTGGTCGCGTATGGTGATATCCGCCATTACCAGCACCCGGCATAAGGCTTTTTTATCAGAGATGCGATGGATATATCA
This sequence comes from Methanocalculus sp. MC3, assembly GCF_054767395.1. NCBI lineage: Archaea > Methanobacteriati > Methanobacteriota > Methanomicrobia > Methanomicrobiales > Methanocalculaceae > Methanocalculus > Methanocalculus sp. MC3. The sequence continues at coordinate 664,686 of NZ_BAABMP010000002.1, read as the reverse complement.
TGGCATCTCCCATACTGGCAGTGATACTGTCTTTCTTCATCCCCGGTCTTGGACAGTTCTATACCGGGCAGTTCTTAAAGGCTATCGCCCTCTTTGTGATGGCAGCACTGTTTGCCGGTCTCTCAACCATACTTATCGGGATTCCATTCTATATTCTCATCTGGCTTTACAGCATGTACGATGCCTATGTCACAGCAGAACAAGGTGGTGAGTGATGATCGGTGATGCTCCACTCATCCTCCTGCTTATAATTGAGTTCATTGCAGTCGTCTTCCTGGCACTTGGGTACCTGATCAAATACCGGAAGATGACGAACCTCATTGCCGGATTTGACAGAAAGACCTGTGCAGATCCAGAGGGGCTGATCGCATGGGTCGGGAACAGCCTGCTCGCACTTGCAGTAGCTGCTGCGGCGATATTCTTCCTCCTCCTGCTTCTTCCGGAGTATGCACTGATTATATTCTTCGTTTATACAGCAGGTATCGTTCCGGTTGGCGCGATTATTGTCGCCTATCGGGCGCGGAGCTTTGATAAAAAGAAGTAATTCGTTGATCTGTGTGGGTTTTCAATAGGGGACGAGCCTTCATCTGGTTATGGGGTGTTCGAATCATGCATTCGGATTTCTTCACTCAGATATTTTTCCCCATCGCCCCGGCCCCGTTCGCAGATGCTTCGCAGGGAGGTTGTACTGTTCGGCCGCAGATGCAGCGCGGGAGGAGCGGGAATGTTTTGGGGGGCTGCCAGAGCAGATACACGCCCGATTCTTTCAGAATCGCCTTTCAGGTTGCTCTCTCGAGCAAGGCTTTATCAGCTCTTTCATCCCGCCCCCTCGCTACCCCACCCCCCGATACCCGCGTCGCACCTGCTTCAAACTACCCGCATGAAATAGCGAGTTGCGACAAAAAAGAGTGATTCAGCTGGAGTTATACTTCTCCAGCTCCATCTCCCGAAGTTCTTTTCTTTTGATCTTCCCTGAGATCGTCTTTGGGAGTTCCTCGACAAACTCGATGGCACGTGGATACTTGTATGGTGCTGTGACATGCTTCACGTAATTCTGGATCTCACGGACGAGCTTGTCTGAGGGCTCAAAACCGTCTTTGAGGATGACAAAAGCCTTCACGATCGTTCCTCTCACCCGGTCAGGGACACCGACAACCGCAGACTCTTTCACAGCCGGATGTTCGAGGAGTGCGGATTCCACTTCAAATGGGCCAATCCGGTATCCTGAACTCTTGATAACGTCGTCGTCTCTCCCGACAAACCAGAGATACCCATCCTCATCCATCGTCGCCTTATCACCGGTATAGTAGAAATCACCGATAAAGACCTCATCTGTGGCCTGCTTGTTCTCCAGATATCCGGAAAAAAGACCAATTGGACGGGGATTTGTTCTAATGGCGATGGTTCCAACCTCCCCAACAGGAACCCTGTTCTGTTCCTCATCATGGAGTTCGATCTCCCATCCCGGCGATGGGCGTCCGATTGAACCAGGCTTTGCCTCCATGCATGGGAAGGTGCCGACACAAAGCACCGTCTCGGTCTGTCCGTATCCTTCATAGATGGTAACCCCGGTCGCCTCTTTCCAGACCTTGATCACCTCAGGGTTCAGGGCTTCACCGGCACTGATGCAATGGCGAAGCTGCGAGAGGTCGAATGCATCCAGATCTGCGAGGATCATCATACGGAAGATTGTCGGGGGTGCGCAGAAGGTGGTGATCTCATATTTCTCAAGAAGGGGAATGATCTCGGTCGGGTTGAACTTTGTCCTGATATCATAGACAAAGACACATGCACCACAGATCCATGGGCCAAAGAACTTGCCCCATGAGGATTTTGCCCATCCCGTATCGGCAAGGGTGAGGTGCAGGTCATTCTCCCGGAGATCGTACCAGTACTTCCCGGTGATCAGATGTCCAAGAGGGTAACTATGATCGTGAATGACCATCTTCGGATCTCCGGTTGTTCCGGAGGTGAAGTAGATCACCATCGGATCGGTTGATTTCGTCTTCTTTCCGCCCGATAAGGGAGCAAGGCGGTGGGAAGCCGGTGCCGGATAGTTCAGCTCCACCGGATAGCTGATCCAGTTGGGTAGTTCACCGTCAACGACGAATCTCAGATCCAGTGAGGGACATTCCTCGCAGATCTCATCCACCTTCCATGCGTTCTCAACATCGGTGACGATCATCCTGAATTTGCCCAGGTTCACCCGGTATTTCAGATCTTTTGGTGTCAGCATCGTCGGGCATGGACAGAAGATCACGCCAAGTTTGATTGCGGCGAGTGCAAATGTCCACCATTCCGGGATCCTCGGAAGCATGATCAGGATCCGCTCTCCTTTCGCGAGATCGCGTTTCATGTACATATTGGCGATCTGGTTGGAGAGATTCATCAGGTGACGGAAGGTATAGTATTTCTCTTCCCCGTTCTGGTTCACCCAGATCATGGCGAGTTTATTCCTGTCTCTCTCTGCCATTGCATCGATGGCATCGAACCCAAAATTATAGTATTCCGGAACGTCGATCCGGAAATCACGATAGCCCGCCTCGTAATCGGGCATATTATGCTCCTTATTCAACATGAACAAATCTATTGGTTATTATTCATCTTGAATCAGATGGTTTTTGATCAACGCCTGTCAACGACTCTTTTTGGCCTCCCCTGCACTTTATAGAGTTCCAGCTCTCCCGGTCCTGTGAAATGGAAGAGCATCTCAAATGTTCCATTGATATATTGCTCACGAAGCTCTGGTTTGAGCCGGAAGAACGCCTTCCTGAATGTCTCCTGGATCCCTTCGGTATCAGTATTTGCAGGATCATTACATTCAAGGCTCACACGGATGACTGTCGAGTCAGTCTCCCTCCCTCCATAGAGGAATGCCTCATATTCGCCGGTGAGATACTGCATGTTGTCGGGCTGAAAGACTCCCCGTTCGATATCGACACGGTTGAAGGATCGATCTTCAACAAAGAACCGCTCACCCTCCCGCTCAGGGGTCTTGATCCGAAGCGATGTCCTTCCGCAGGCGCACCGATCCCTTGAGACGACTGCGGTTGCATCCTCGGTATCATAGTTGATCAGGAGTGTGCCGCACCGTTCTCCGACAGGAAGGAGTTTTGTCAGGATGATCCTCCCGTACTCGCCATCCGGGACAAACCTGTCCATCCGGGGACTGTAGAGATCCATATGGATGAGATCTTCGGGCACATGGAGGCCCGCCTTTGCCACACATTCCCCGCACATTGTCCCTTCAGTACTCCCATAGGTATTGTAGACTTCACAGTCCCAGAGGTTACTGAGGTACACACGGGATGCCTCGGCAAAACTCTCTCCTCCGACGACAAGCCGCTCGATACCGGACTCTTTTGGATCAATGCCATCTGCCTCAAGCCGCCGGGCAAGCCGGATCAGCTTGAAGACGGATCCGATCACAACAGTCGGCTTGTAGTTCCTGATCATCCGGATTGGAAATGTGCATTTGCCTGCCGGTATGATGGTGGTTCCCGTCCGCCGTGCAGCGAGTGTCATCATGTTCGCCCCGACATTCATCCCGTAACTGGCACAGACGATGACCCGATCCCCTCTTGAGATGCCATATGAACGGAAGATCCGTGCGTACTTCTCCGAATACCGGAGCCAGTCCTGCCAGGTGAGGAAGAATGATTTGGGGTTTCCGGTTGTTCCGCTCGTCTCATGGATTGTATATATCTCATCCATATTTGCAGAGAGAAACTCAAACGAGTCGGTGACCGGCGGCTGGTTGTTTCTGATCGTCTGGCCTGAGATGATCGGGAGTTTCAGCAGATCCTCGTGCTCACGGATCTCCCTGATATCGATGGAATTCTTCTTAAACCACTTTCTGTAAAATGGCGAATGGTCGTGTGCATACTGAATGGTATACCGGACCCGCTCATCGATGACAGCATCAAGGTCATCACGCGGCATCGTCTCGATCGCTTTTCTGAAGTATCCAATGCTGCCCATATGGTGATTCATGCCATGAAAGGCGATAATTGTTCTCATCGGATCCAAAGATTGCGATCACCGATCGTTGATTATTTCAGGAGAGAGATGAGATCAGGTACTTGCATGTCAAAACCCAGAACGCTGACACCTGCCATGCAGCAGGTGGAGGATATGAAGAACCAGTACCCCGGCTGTATCCTCTTTATGCGTATGGGAGACTTTTACGAGACATTTTACGAGGATGCGGAGATCTGTGCCCGTGAACTTGGAATCGTCCTGACTTCAAGGTCAACTGATCCGTCCGGGAAGCCGATTCCGCTGGCGGGCATCCCCTATCATGCAGCTGAAGCCTATATTCCCCGCCTTGTCCGGCGTGGGTACCGGGTTGCGGTCTGTGAACAGATCGAGGATCCCAAAAAGGCAAAAGGGGTGGTGAAGCGGGATGTTGTCTGTGTCCATACACCCGGATGCGCAGTCGATCCCTCGATTGTGGATGCTCCTGATTCCCGGTACCTGATGGCGCTCCTCCCTGACCGGAAGGCCGAATCCTTTGGTATCGCGATCCTTGAGATCACAACCGGCGAGTTTTCCGTCCGCGAGATACCAAAAAACGAAGGAAGCGAGGGGATTGCGTCTGTCATCGAGTCCCAGCGCCCGGCAGAATGCCTGATTCCGGAGAGGACAGATCCGGAGATTCTCCGTCTCCTCGAATCATATTTTGTTCTGGTAACAGATCGTCATCCCGGAGAATTTGATGTGGCAGATGCAAACTCTCTTCTCTGCCGCCATTTTGGTGTGGCAACCCTTGAAGGCTTTGGGATTGTTGAGATGCCGCTTGCAGTCGGAGCAGCAGGTGCTGCCCTCTCCTATGCGATTGCCACCCAGAAGAACGCCCTCCCCCATCTCTCCGGGATCAGGCTCATGCATGCGTCTGACCGCATGATCCTGGATGCTGTCACCCAGAGAAACCTTGAGATCACCCGATCGATTGGGGGGGAACGCTCAAAAGCAACCCTGATTTCAACCCTCGACTCAACAAAGACTCCGATGGGGAGGCGGGCACTCTCCTCTGAGATCACAGCCCCTCTCACCAGCAAACAGGCCATTAATGATCGGCTCGATCTGGTTGCATGGCTCCTTGACTCACCCCTTACCAGAACTGATATTCTTGAGTCTCTCTCCGGATGCGGTGATATTGAACGGATCTCTGGCAGGATTGCAATAGGGAATGCCTCTCCACGTGACCTGATCTCACTGGCTCTTTCTCTTGATGCTGTGAGGGGGATCACCATCTCTCTCAAAGGTGAAATACCCCCCCTGATGGAAGAGCTTGCCGGGGAGATTGGGAGCTTTGATCCGACAATTGCCCTCATCAGATCTGGAATAACTGACGATCCACCCCTTCTTGTCAGGAGCGGGGGTGTCATCCGCAATGGTTATGATCCCGATCTGGATACGCTGAGGGATACGGCAGGATCTGGCAGGGACTGGATCCTCTCGCTCCAGCAGTCCGAACGCGAACGGACAGGGATCAAATCATTGAAGATTGCCTATAACCAGGTCTTTGGGTACTATATCGAGGTGACAAAACCAAACCTCAGCCGTGTTCCACCAGAATATGAGAGGAAACAGACGACAGCGTCTGGTGAGCGGTTCACACTCCCCGCTCTCCGTGAGTATGAACGGACGATCGCGACTGCAGATGAACGGGCACTTGCCCGTGAGGCTGAACTCTACCTCGATCTGATCGGGAAACTCCGTCCGCTGGTACCTGCACTTCAGGCAGCGGCAAGGGCTGTCGGGATGATCGATCTCCTCCTCTCCTTTGCCGATGTAGCCGCCAGAAGAGGATATGTTCGTCCCCTGCTCACTGACAGCTCCTCTATTGTGATCCGGGGCGGGCGGCATCCGGTGGTCGAGGAGAGTGTGCAGTCCGGCTTTGTTCCAAATGATACCGAAATGGATAGTGAAGGCGATCAGGTCCTGATCCTGACCGGTGCCAATATGGCAGGAAAATCGACCTATATGCGGTCGGTTGCCCTCATCTGTATCATGGCACAGTCGGGATCCTTTGTCCCTGCGGATCTCGCTGAGATCGGCCTCCTTGACCGGATATTCACCCGTGTCGGTGCATCAGATGATCTTGCTGGCGGGCAGAGCACCTTCATGGTGGAGATGGTTGAGCTTGCATATATCCTCAGGCATGTAACCGACAGAAGCCTTGTGATCCTGGATGAGATCGGGAGGGGCACAAGCACCGTTGACGGGTACAGCATTGCACGATCCGTTCTTGAGTTCCTCCATGGCAGGCGTTCATCAGGTCCAAAGACCCTCTTTGCCACCCACTTCCACCGGCTTGTCGAAGTGGAGACCGAGTTGAAGCGGGTCAGGAATTACCATTTTGCGGTGCGGGAGACAGATGATGAGATCACGTTTCTCAGAAAGCTGATCCCCGGTGCAACTGATCGGAGCTATGGTATCCATGTCGCCCGCCTTGCCGGAGTGCCCGGGAAGGTACTTGATCGGGCCCGCACCATCCTCCGGGAGACATTAGCCGAAGAGGAGCGGGGTGAGGTGCCCGGAAAACGAAAACCCCGGTACACACAACTTCTCCTGATGGATTCCGGTTCAGTTGAGAAACAGAATCATCCGGTAATCTCAGAGCTTTCGTCCCTTGATATCGACACGATGAGCCCGATCGAAGCATTGAACACGTTAGCAGAACTGAAGAAGAAGGCTGGTGAGTAAATGGCAGACCCGACAATACATCTCCTTGATGAAGAGACGATCTCCCATATCGCCGCTGGCGAGGTGGTGGAGCGGCCGGCATCTGTTGTGAAGGAGCTTGTTGAGAATGCAATCGATGCAGGTGCAACACGCATCCGTGTCCTTGTGAAGAGCGATAGTGCGGAAATCCGGCGAATAACTGTTATCGATGATGGTAGGGGAATGTCTCCGGAAGATGCACCCCTTGCATTCCGGCAGCATGCAACAAGCAAGATCAAAACTGCCGGGGATCTTGCGGAGATCAGCACTCTTGGATTCCGGGGTGAGGCTCTTGCGAGTATTGCGGCAGTTTCAGAAGTCACACTCACGAGCAGGAGGCGGGATGATATCGCCGGGATCACAATCACACTCTCCGGTGGGATGATCACCGATCTCTCTGAATGTGCCGCCCCACCCGGTACCATGATCGAGGTCAGGAGTCTCTTCTTTAATACTCCTGCACGCAGGAAATTTCTCAGGACTGTCTCAACAGAGCTTGCGCATGTCTTTGACCTGATGGAGCGATCCGCACTTTCTCACCCGGAGATCTCGTTCCAGTTGATGCATCAGGAGAAGGAGAAGTTTGCCACTCCCGGCAGAGGGGATCTGCTGGAGACGATCCAGAGCCTTTTTGGTGGCGATCTCGCACGCACACTTATCACCCTCTCCCCGCTCAGGGGTGAAAACCCGGTTGTGGGATATGTTGCATATCCACTTGGATCACGGACAAACAGGAATCAGATCTATATCTCGGTGAATGGACGGCAGATTGCATCGCCATCCCTTGTACGGGCAATACGGGATGGATTTGGGACGAGCCTTGCAAAAGGCGAATATCCGTTTGCTGTGATCGACTGCCGGATTAACCCCGGGGATGTGGATGTGAATGTGCATCCAACGAAGCGTGAGGTAAAATTCTCATCAGAGCGGCAGGTGATGGATGCGGTGAGGACGACTGTCTGGTCTGCTGTTACGGAGAAGGCACAGGAGCAGCTGATCCACACCCCGGCGGTATTAAAGCCGCTCCCCACTATGAGGGATCAGGTTTCGGACAAGCTGTCTCCGGCGTCTCCAATACAACATGTCGTCTCCGAAGGAGCGGCAACATATGGACGATCTGATCGGCAGCTCCGGGTGACAGAGCCTGCCGGAACGTCTCTCTCTCATCCTGATAAGGGATCGCACCTGCCCCGTCTGCTTGGACAGGTGAACGGGACGTATATTATCGCCATCTCAGATGAAGGGGATCTTATGATCATCGATCAGCATGCAGCCCACGAGAAGATCGCCTTTGATCTCCTCCAGAAGAGGGAGGGAGATGCTTCTGCTTCACAGCAGCTCCTCGTCCCGGTGATGGTACCCCTCTCAAGAAAGGATGCGGCTCTTGTTCTGGATGCAATCGGAGATATCCGGTCGGCAGGCTTTGTGATTGAGGAGTTTGGCGGCGATACCTTTGCGGTGCAGGCGGTGCCAGCCGGACAGTCAAAGCTGGATGATCCCGGCGAGATCGAGTCACTTCTCCTTGAGGTGATCGAGGGCATCCGAGGGCCCGCGAGTGAGCGGAGGTTGCGTGTTTTTAAAACTATTGCATGCAGGGCTGCAATCAAGGGAAATACACCCCTCTCACACGAGCAGATGGAGCGGCTTATACAGCAGCTCTTCTCCGCAGGACCGCCCTATACATGTCCGCATGGAAGGCCGGCTATTGTCAGGTTCGGCTCAGCCGATCTTGAGCACCTCTTCAAGAGGAGATAGGTGATTTCGGACAAATCCATATTACCGACCTCATCATATGATATAGTGTGAGATGGGCTATTCTCGGTGGTGGACTCACTGGAGTCACACTCTCCCGGCTCCTGCATCAGGCAGGGGAAGAGGCAATCGTTCTTGAGAAAGAGGATCGGATCGGCGGTTTATGCCGCTCGGAGTCAGCGGATGGATTTACCTTTGATATCGGCGGTTCACATATCATCTTCTCGCGGAACGAGACTGTACTCTCGTTTATGAATGATCTCCTCTCCTCAAACAAGGCGGAGCGGAAACGGAATACCAAGATCTTCTATAAAGGCCTGATGGTCACCTATCCTTTTGAAAACGGCCTCTATGAACTTCCAAAAGAGGATCTCTTTTACTGTATCAACGAATATATCAGGACGATCATCGCCGCGGAGAAGGCTGAGATCCCGACTCCTCAGAACTTCAGGGACTGGATTCTTGGCACCTTTGGACGAGGCATCGCCGACTGCTACCTGATTCCCTATAACGAGAAGATCTGGAACTATCCGACCGAACAGATGTCCGCACACTGGATGGAGGGCCGGGTGCCCCGGCCGCCTGTAGAAGATATCATCAGATCGGCAATCGGCATCAAAACAGAAGGGTATACCCACCAGTCGGTCTTCAACTACCCGATTCTCGGGGGAATCGAGTCAGTTGTGAAGGCTATCGCTGAGCCGGTGCAGGATTTTATTGTGACCGGCTGTTCTGTCTCCTCTCTTCAGAAAAGGGACGGGCAGTGGGTGATCAGTGATGGAACAACCAAATATTCGGCAGATCGGGTGATATCCACAATCCCGCTCCAGCATCTCCTGCCATGCCTGGGTTCTGTCCCAGCAGAGGTGCAGACAGCCTGCGATGCGCTGAGATATAATTCGCTCATCAGCGTCTGTATCGGGTTTTCCGGTGGTGCGCCACCCCTCTCCTGGGTGTATATCCCGGATGCTGCCATCGGAGACTTCAACAGGATCTCATTCCCCTCAAACTACAGCGACGCTGTTGCCCCGGACGGGCATGCCTCGGTGCTTGCCGAGATCACCTATAATGAAGGAGATCCGATCTCCCGGCTCACCGATGATGAGATCCTTGACGATACTATAAGAAGCCTCAGGCAGATGGGTGTTATCCCGGAAGATGGCACAATCGCCCATGGTTCGGTGTATAGATCCAAATTTGCGTATGTGGTCTATGATCTCGATTATCTGGAGAATATCGCGATTGTCAGATCCTGGCTTTCCGGGCAGGGGATTGATCTCGTCGGGCGGTTCTCTGAATTTGAGTACCTGAATATGGATGGCTGCATCCAGAGCGCCTTTTCTTTTATGGAGCGAAATTAATGAGAGCAAATATCTTTGTTGAGGATATCTTCTTCTTCAAGTACATCGGCTGTTCGACGCTTGCAAAGACATTGTACCGCCAGATTCATGAGAAGCACCCATATGATGTGGCCTGGAACTCCTATCAACCGGATTTTGATGTCGTCCATTACCATAGTTTCGGCCCGATGGCACTGACACACCGCTCATATAGCAAAGGAGTGAAGATCTTAACGGCACACTCCACCCCACGGCTGAATGACGGAAATGTTGCCTTCTCGACGATCATCAATAATCAATACCCAAAGATCTATGGCAAATTTGACCATATCATCGCAATCACGCCCCCAAGCCTCCGTGAGATCGAGGAGATGCTCCCCGATATGCCGACCACCCTCATCCCAAACGGGGTGAACCGTGAGAAATTTATCCCAGATGAGGAGAAGAGACGGCGGTTCCGCAGCTGCCTCCAGGTGGATGATGATACCACCGTTGTCCTGACGGTTGCCCAGGAGACGCCGAGGAAGGGGATCTATGACTTCCTGAAGCTCGCAAAGAAGATGCCTGATGTCACCTTCGTCTGGGTGGGGGGCTATCCATACAGCGTGCTCTCAAAAGATTATGCAAAGATCGAACTGTTGAAGAGGAAGTCCGGGAAGAATGTGAAATTCACCGGTTTTGTTCCTGATATCACAGAGGCATATGCCGGTGCCGATATCTTCCTGCTCCCCTCATATGCGGAGATCATGCCGATGGTGCTCCTCGAGGCGCTTGCAACCGGTGTGCCGGTGGTGGCACGGGATATTCCGGAGTTTCGTGAAGTCTTTGGCGATGCCTCACTCCTCTTTTCTGATATCCACGAAGCGGAAGGTTTCATGAGGGATGAGACGGCTCTTCGGCGTCTCAGAGGTATCTCCCGTTCATTCACAGAGCGCTTTGATATCAATCGAATTGCCGGGGAGCATATGAACACCTACAAGAGGCTTGCGGAGGATGCATGATCTCGGTTATTGTTCCAACCTATAATGAAGAGTCAAATATCGAGGAGTGCTTACAGAGCCTCGCAAACCAGTCAATCCCCCGTTCGGAATACGAGATCATCGTCGTTGACGGAAACTCAAAAGACCGGACACGGGAGATTGCAGAGAAGTATGCGGATCTCGTCTTCATCCAGACAAGAAAAAAGGTCGGAGGCGCACGGAATGACGGTGCAGAGGCATCAAAGGGCGATATCATTGCAACCACCGATGCCGACTGCATCATCCCACGGGACTGGCTTGCCAGAATCGAGGCAGGTTTCTCTGACCCGGAAGTTGTCCAGCTCTATGGGCTGGTTGAGCCGATTGAGCCTGGGATCAGGCACAAGATATCGCTTGCCCTCGCCAATACCTTCTCACGGCTTGGCTACTACACGCATACCCTCTACTACACCCTCGGCTGCAACACGGCATTCAGGCGGGAGGCGTTCTTTGAGGCAGGAATGTACCGCACCATCGATGCCGGAGATGATCTTGAGATCGCACGCCGGATGCGGCAGATCGGCCGCGTGAAGCTGGATGGGAAGCTCAGGGTGAAGTTCTCGATGCGCCGGTACGTGCAGTTTGGGACATTGAAGTCGCTCTATGAGTGGCTCTATATCACCATCAAGGGCGGGGATGACGAGAAGTACCAGTACTCGAAGCGGGAGTATAAGTGAGGTATGGCTCAGGTGGATTGATGAATAATGATCGAAGGTATGCTGCCTCCTTTCATTCACTCAGAGCTTTAATTTCACCTTTTTTGCTTTCATAACCTCGAACAGGTTTGTGTAATCCACACTGAATACCTCACAGATATTTGGAATCTTCACCTTCTTTGTCCCCTCCCCTACTTTCGATTCATTGGTCACGACAGTATATCCTCTCGTCATCGCAGTTGCAATAAGCCATGGATCAGCCTTTTCAAGGAACCTGTATTTATTTTCAGGAGAGAATACTTCGTGGTTTAATACATAATTGGCGATCTTCCTTTGATTGGCTTGAATCTCTAAATCGGTATCGATGAATTGTTTCAATGGAAATATCCTCAACCATGCCTCTAATTGATCGTCATGGTACGAGGATATGATCTCTTCCCGAACCTCCTTAATTGTTAAAAAGGACTGCTCATCTGCCAGTAATGCTAGCCATTCCCAGAATCCTTCTGCAATCTCAAAGGAGTAATACCTGTTTTTAGCTTCAATAAAAATATTGGCATCAAGAAGGTATTTCATGTTAATACCCAAGCCTTCTTGAGAATTCTCTCAGACTGTCAGCACTTTTCACTCCAAGAATCCTGAATGCATCACGATAGAGCATCCGGTTGGCCTGTACTTCGGAGATTACGGCCAGAGCCAGGTTTCTTCCTGTTTTGTATCTTCTGATAATATATGGATCCGGGTGTGCATCTTTCTCTTTGTTTTTCTTCTTCTGAGATTCGAAACGCGCCAACTCCTCAGATAGCATGCTCTCCTTCTCATGATTGCTTATCAGATTCAGTTGAAATGCACGGAATATGCAGACCAGCCTGCTTACTTTCAGCTTAAGCCGGAGGGTATCAATATTTTTTTCAGGAGCAGCTGTATAATCCCAGATAGCCCTTACCTTATCTTCCGGAGTGAGGAAATCCGCAGCAACCTGGTTGCACCACCGCTCCTCAGGAATGGATGGGTTTGTTTCAAGCATATTGTCAAGCACCCCGCTCTTTCCAATCAGAAGATGTGCTATCTCATGCATGAGTGTGAACATCTGTGCGGCTTTTGCATCTCTTCCATTGATGAAGACAAGGGGTGCATACTCATCAGAGAGAACAAATCCGCGAAACTCCTCTGTATCAAGTGGACGATGAGTATTGCTCCTGAGCGTACTATTGACAATAACGGTAATTCCGGCATCCTCTGCATGGTTGATCAGATAGCGAAATGCACTCTCCCAATTCTGGCTGCGATAGTATTCATCATCACTCATGCCCAGAATTCTCTTCATCTCTTCTGCAGCGGATTTTGGACTTTCGAGAATCCCAAATGAATGAATAAACCCAAGGGGCTCTGCATCTTCGGAGAGAAGGTAATCACGATACCACTCCTGTTTCAGCTTTGCATCACGTATCGTTTCAAGTAGTTCAGGACTCGGTTTTCTGATAATTCCCGTTCGATGAGTTCTGAAATCAGGGATTGGTATCGTCTCATCCGGCGGGTTATCTGCAAAGAGCAGGGCATAGGGTAATAAAGAGATTTTTGCAAGGGCTTTGGCTTTTGTTATTGGAATCGGAGTCTCTCCGGCTTCCCAACGATTGATACTATCCGGATGAACCTGTAATCTGGCCGCAAGTTCATCTCGGGACAATCCTGCCCGTTCCCTTGCCCACCGGATCATCTCTCCCTTGATTATGGTATCCATTTTCTGCCCTTTCACCTGGATTTCTTTAATTTCGAAATTACATTTGTTACCGGTTGTGATAATAATTCCTGAGAAAACCAGTTTTTATCCTGATTGGATACTCTCATTTAATGCTCTCTCTTCCTCACTCTTCTCCCGCAACGGGCCTCAATGCATCCTCGGTTTTCATATGGTGTTACCAATATTAATCCTGTGACATGTGGCGGAGATGTAAAACGCATAAATATCCATTTAAATTTGAAAATATTCATTTTAAACCCGTAGAATTCTCAATGACAATCTGGACATAATGTGGACATTTCTGAACATGACATGATGTGAGAACAAAACCAAAAAAATTGTAAATATTCCCTTAAATTAATGTCCGCCGATAAAATGCCTGTAGAATTTTCTAGGTCAATATGGGCATAATGTGGACAAAAAGTCTTCGGTTATTTCCATTGACCAGATTTTGGGACGCTATTTTTGATAAATCTCAATTCATTGCAAACCCCTCCTCCCCATTGTATGCTCTCCCCTTCCTCCTTCTCTCACCCTATCCTCTCCTGCACCCTCCCCCCGATCACCAGATACGCCCCAGCCCTTTTCATCACAACTCCTGCTTCCCTGAGCATCTTCTCTGTCACTGCCCGCCCGGCACTTCTCATGCTGATGATCCGTTCAGCTGCCTTTGGGCCGATCCCCGGCACCCGGATCAGCTCTTCCCGTGTGGCGGAAGAAGGATCAATCCGGACTGATCCCGCAGCATTGATTTTTGGATCTCCCGGCAGGAGCCTCCCCTCTTCGTCAAGGGCGGTAGCGGTTTCATCCGGCGAATAGCCATAGTCCCGCACCAGTGCATCGACTGCATAGAGCCCCTTTAAGCGTGACGGGTTTGCCGGGGCTGCTCCGGCAAGCGGTGTGCCGGGGAGGGGGGTGAGCCCCGAATAGTAGATGCTGGCAGGGGCAAACCTCTGGTATTCACGGTGCATGAAGGAGAGGATCTCGCCGTCTGTTTCATCTGCCGCCCCGACGACGATCTGGGTGGTGTGGCGGCCGGGGGCGGCTTCGGCGACCCAGGCATGCCGCCGCAATAGATCCGACTCATAGTTTTTGACAGACGCGATCTCCGAGAGCCGGTCTTTATCGACTGCTTCGAGATTGATGCTGATCCGGTTGGCGAGCCGGGCCGCCTCATTGATATCTGTTCTGAGGGCGCCCGGCACCACCTTCAGGTGCAGGTATCCGGTAAATCCTCCCTTTCTCATGAGGGTGGCAGCCTCGATCAGGTCGTCCATGCTCTCCCCACAGTCACGCGGAATCCCGGTCGAGAGGAAGAGGCCGGTGATCCGGCTCTCCTTCCAGAGGGAGCAGATAAGGTCAGCGAGCTCCTTTGGGGCAAATGCAGGCGCATTCTCCCTCCGGCAGATCCCGCAGTATGCGCAGTCGAAGCTGCATCTGCCATTGAGCAGCATCTTCAGGTACCCTCCCTTCACCATAGCGGACTCTCTCCTGGAATCTGCCGTTGCCAGATCAAAACAGGATCGTGAGAGGGATGTGAGTTTTCGGAGCTGTTCTGACATTCTATGCAACTTGATTGATGCGATCCGGTAATAACCCCGGCGGGCTGGTGGTGAAAGTGTCCGGGATCAGATCAGAAAAGCTATCATACACTATCCTGAACCGTTAAGAGATTAGTACCATGCCTACGATGAAGATCCGTGGGGGTGACCTTGACCTTGTCGAGTATGAGTTCATGGCATTTGCTCCCGGCGAAGAGATCAGGACATGCGGTCTTGAAGGGACGGTGACTGCCAAGCCACAGGAGGGCACCTTCACCGCGGTAGCCCCTGCCCGGATCCACCTGACCGTCTTTGATATGAACCGGTTTGCACCCGGCCATCCAGGTGGCGGCGGGCTTGGATTTGCACTCAAGCTCTATTGCCGGGCAGAGATCGCCTGCCAGCCTGAAGGAATTGTCATCAACCACCCGCGTGAGGCGATTATCCGCCACTTCCTAATCGCTTTTTCAAAAGCAATCGGCTATACCGGTGGATTCTCGGTTACGGCAACCGATCATGGAAAAGAGCATGTGGGGCTTGGCTCGACAAGCACGCTCCTCACCGTCGTCGGCCATGCGGCAAATGCCGCCCTTGGATGCCCGCTTACGGCAGACCAGATCAGGATGCTTATCGGGAATAACTATGTCGAGGAGACCGACACTGGCGATGTCGTCTATGGATTTGAGACCGGCGTCGGACCGGCCGTCTCCACGCACGGCGGGATCGGCGTGATGGGAGACTGCCTCACCCTTGTCTATCATCATTCCTTTGCAGAGGATAAGAACGTCTATATCGTCATCCCGCCATCCGGTGTCTCCAGTGCAGGCGAACATGAGTTTGATCTCCTGATGACAAAAGCCCGGACCCTCGACTACCGGGACCGCGAACTGAAGTCCTACATGATGCTGATGGACTTAATCCCGGCAGTTGAACGGGGCGACCTGAAGGCAATCGGCGATATCATGTGGGAGATCGAGTTCCGGGGCTCAAAAAGAGCTGAGATTGAACACCACAGCTTCGCCCTCTACGAGTACATGAGCCGCCTCCGCGAAGCCGGGCTTGAGTTTGTCGCAATGAGCTCTGTCGGCCCCGCCGTTGCGATCATAACCGACAGGACTGAAGTGGAGATGCAGGCGATTGTCAGGAAGATCGGCCTTGAGATCGCAGTAACAACCGGGATTGATAACGAGGGTGTGAAGGTGATCCCCCCGGCGTAAGGGGGGGATCCGGATATCATTTTCCCTTTCGTCAGATCGGGAAGAACTGATCGAAAACAAAAACTCCAGTCCGATAGACGAAAATCAAATATACTCCTCAGGAGTACTATCTTTAATCCTATGACTCTGCTAATTCGTCCGGTTATTCAGTTATACGCAGAAAAGGCACGAGCTGCATATGGTGATGCCATTGAAGAGATACTTCTCTTTGGCTCTGTCGCACGGGGGGAAGAACATCCTGATTCTGATATCGACATCCTTGTAATCACTCATGCTGAAAACCGGGAGCTTCGTGAGAAGCTCATCGATCTTGCATTTGATCTCCTCCTTGAGACTGAGGAATACATCTCAGTTAAAGTAATTCCAAGAGCTGAGGTCGATTCACGACACAATTCCCTATTCTTCAGGAACGTTTATGCTGACGCAATCGCGGTGTGAGTGATGATACCGGAAGAAGCTACTGACATTAACGATATGCTGATGAAGTCCCGTCAACGACTCATGGCTGCACGATTGCTCTGTAAGGAAGGACTTTATGAGGATGCTGTGAATCGTGCATACTATGCCATGCATTTATCCGCCTCAGCTTTGCTTGCACGAAAAGGAATTCTGGTTAAGACACATGCCGGATTGATTTCTGCCATTGGACTTCACTATATCCGGAGCGGAGAACTTGCAGTTGAACATGGCAGGGCACTCAACCGGATAGAAGTTCTCAGGGAAGAGGTAGATTATAACATCTGTACCAGTATTTCATTGGACGATGTATCAATCGTTATCTCACAGGCTGACGCATTTATTGATCAGGTAGAACGAATCATTGTAGCAGAGAAAACATAAACACATTTCACTTATACAAATTGTATATGTATGGACAGTCATATCTCAATGTAAATAACCCCCTCAAATCCAGATACCCTCTCCTTATATTCTCCGCCTTCCATCAATTTATCTGGTAGAATAAGAATGCGGATACTGATTCCAACCGACTTTTCAGAGTATGCAGATGCGGCTCTTGGAATGGCTTCTGAAATCCCTGATGTCACCGAGGCGATCATCCTCCATGTGACCGAAGGAAAAGCGAACGGGAAAGTGAAAGGGCAGCTGGAGGAGGCTCGCCTCCTTCTCTCATCCCAGGGTATCACTACCCAAATCAGGATCGTGGAGCAGATCAAAGAACCACTCGATGCGGCGATCAGATCGGTTGCAGAAGAGGATCGGGTCGATTGCATCATCGTCGGTGCACGGGGCAGGGGGAAAGTCGGAAAATTCCTCCTGGGATCAGTATCAGACAACCTACTCCTCAATGTGAGCCGGGATCTCCTGATCATGCAGTATCCCCGTTATGTTAAAAACAGCCAACATCCGGAAATTTTTGATAATCTCCTCATTCCAATTGAACTCTCCAGCATCTCATATGAGATCCTGGCGTTTGTGAAGAGCCTGAATATCAAAGGCCAGATCACGCTCCTTCATGTGACCGATTCCACCGATCATGCTGCTATCCGAAAATTACGGGAAGAGCTGAAGGATGCTGCCGATAGGATCAACGACGGAAGCAGCCGGTATTCCATCTCCCTTCTTGTCCTGCATGGAGAGCGTGTCAAAACGATCCTTTCTGTAGCAGAGACACTTCAGGCAACCATGATACTCCTCTCACGATTTGGGCATCTCGATTATCTGAAGAAGGCGAAGATCGGATCAACCGTTGCCGGTGTTGCAGCACAAGCCGGTGTTCCCGTGTATATCCGCTACCCTGAGTTTACGCTCAGGATGGAGGGGCGTGAGCTGATGGCTTCAGAATTCCCTCTTGCTGAAAAACTCTGGGAGACGTACCATCAACAGAAGGCTGATCCGAAGACAGACCGGGTATTTGGAGCCTTTGCCGAGGGTGTGCTCGTCTCTGTTGCGAGATGCCGCCGCCACCCGGATGGCTTTGAAGTCGACTCCGTCTTCACCCCCGAGGCATACCGGGGGCATGGGTTTGCAAAATATGCGATGGATGCCCTGATCGAATCCTGCAGTGAAGAATGGCTGTACATGCACTCGACAGAGGTGCTTGTCGGCTGGTATGGCAGATATGGCTTTGAGGAGATCCCCGAGGATGCTCTCCCAAAGACGATCCGGGAGCGGTATGCCTTTGCTCTCGGCAACCTTGAAGGATCAGGTGTTGTCCCGATGGTGCGGAAGCCGGGGAGATTATAATCCCCGGATCAACTGGCCAAATTCGGGGAGATAATCCTTCTTTCTGGACATGACACCCTCAAGCCGCACCGGCTGATTCAGGTAACCCAGACGCTGGAGTGTTGTATCATCTGCTGCCGCATAGAGATCTGATCCATTCTCAAAGACGCTCGTAATAAGCACCACAAAGATATCAACCTCCATCAATTTCCGGAGATTTTCGATGGTGGATCGGATCTCCTCTTCATGCTGTCTGGCAAACTCGGATGAAGGGGCCATCACCTGTGAGATTGCGACATCCATCGAATAGAGGCTGTAACGCTTCAGATCCTTCTTCACCAGTTCCTCAATCGAGAAGCTTGAGAGCTCCATCCCCTCCCTGAAGAGCGAGATCCCAAACTCCACCGGATCGATCCCGGTCTTCTCTGCAAGCCAGGCGACCATCTCTTCATCCTTCTTTGTGGTCGTTGACATCTTCAGGCCAAGGGTGTCGGAGAGGATGCCTGCAAGGAGCAGTCCCCCGACTGGTTCAGAGAGATTTCGTTTGCTCTCCTGGTAGATTGAGGCAACGATCGTTGAGGTTGAGCCGACCGGCTCCATAATGAACCGGATCGGCTTTAATGTCGTCATTGCACCGAGCCGGTGGTGGTCGATGATCTCAAGAATTTCGGCATTCTCAATCCCATCCACCGCCTGGCTGTACTCATTATGATCGACAAGGATGACGGATTTCTGAATGTCATAGACAAAGGTGTTCCGTGAGATCATGCCGAGGAGTTTTCCCTCCTCGTCAACGATACAGGCTGTCCTGTACCTGGAGTTCGTTACCAGCTGTTTCACATAATCCAGCCCGTCATCCATGTGGATGATCGGAACATCGGTTGCCATCACCTCGCTTGCAGGCAATGAGAGGTTAATCATCTTGGCAACCCCGAATGCATCGAGCTTTGTTGAGATGACAGAAACTCCCTGTGATTTTGCGGCATTGATCGCCCGCTCTCCTATGGGGGCGCCATCTGCAATGATCAAAAGGGCGATTTTTGCCTGGATGAGGGCAAGCTGTGAAGGCTCGTTATCTCCCACAATGGCGATATCGTTCTGTGTCAGGCGGGAGAGGGTGACATGCAGGGCATCTATTGAGATATAGACATTTCCTTCGAGGAGATCACGGTTCCGTACAACCACTTCAGCCTCAAGGATCCGTGCCAGTGTCTCGATCTTAATCGGGAGGACAGAGAGGGGCTCGATCCGGGTACGGCGGACATATGCCCGTGCCAGTCCGTGTTCTGAGACAAGGCCGACAAATGATCCTTCTGAATCAGTTATCGGAATGTTCCTGACATCCTGCTCCTCCATCATATCGACAACATCGATTGTGGGGAGATCCTTCTGTGCGCTATGGGTGTAGGTGAACGGGATATCAGCAACGGTGGGTTCAACTGACTCAACAAGGGCAGGAGCCTCAACTCCGAAGTGGGAGAGGACATAGGCTGTCTCTGCCATGATCTCACCACATCGTGCAGGGATGTACCTGCCGGGATCCTGCTGGTTCAGATATTCGGAATATCCGATTGCACTACATATGCTGTCAGTATCCGGGTTTTTATGCCCGATCACATAGATTCTGTTTGTCATAGTCTCCCTTCCCCTCTCCCCGGTGAAGCCGGCTCCCTGCTGTATAGGAAATCTGTAGATCCTTTCTCATTAATGGTGATATGTCTTGCCCTGATCGGCAGATCCGGAGCCAGAGGGGAAGCTTTATCTTTATATCCCCTGATATTCTGGCGTGTGGTCTGATGACAGGTGATCTGGCTGATTCTTCAGAAGTAATGAACCATGCTCCATGTACGGTATTTCAGAGTCAGTTTGCAGAGATACAGGACGTGATCAATCTTTATCGTTCACAAAAAAGGGAGAATGTTGCTATCATCGGCCTTCCCTATTCTGGTAAGAGCACCCTGATATCCGCGGTTCATGATGTATATGCGAGTGATGTCTATCTTGTAGAGTATGGATCACAGATAACCAGTAAAAGGGATCTTCTGGATTACCGGTCATCGAAACCGATCTTTCTTATGGACGGCTGCCAGCACCTCTTCTCCCGGCATATCGGGGGTTTTTCGGCACTGGATGATTTCCTCACAGAGGTTGTCACCTCATCCTCCCTCTTCATAACAACCTGGAACCTCTATGCCTGGAATTATCTCCGGAGGATCCGGGAGGTGGAGCGGATCTTCCCCCGGACCATCTTAATCCCCCCTCTCTCGGATACCGGGATGCGCCAATGCATTCTGCAGGAGTATACCGATGCCGAGCTTCAGTTCATCGGCGGAGTGGAGGTGGAGCTCCCGTCAATTGTCCAGATGAGAAAACACGAGGTGCATCTTCCCTTCAAAAAAGAGCCTCTCATGCTCCCGTTTCCGAGCTTCAGTTTTGACAGGCTGGCATTTAGACGGCGCAACCATGAAGAGAAACTCTCTGATGAAGAGATGGTATTTCGCAAGATCACAAGGATGGCTGAGGGCAATCCCGGGATTGGAAAAGCGATCTGGAAGAAGAGCTTCGATTATCCAACGGTGAACCTGAAGGACTACCAGCCGGTCAGGGTCAATGATCCCCTGATCCGAAAGGATGCCTTCATACTCGGAGTGATTGCGATGACGGGTGTCACATCAAAGGAGTATCTGGAGGAGGTTGCCGCTCTCGAATATGATATCAACCCGACACTCTACCGGCTTCAGACACTCGGCATCATCATGGAAACAAATGGCGGATACCAGATCTGTCCCGAGGCGATCCTCGGGGTGCATGATCTTCTTAGAAAACTCAGGATTATCTGGGAGTGATATCTATGGTGGATGGCAGTGCAATTGATCCGGCTCTCCCTCAGGGAAGCCTGGTGAATGGGCCGGTTTCGGATATTTATAATGAAATTCTCCCACTCGTGCTGGATGCAGCTCTGGTTTTCATTGGGGCCTATATCCTCGCCCGGGTTCTCAGCTTCGTTTTACTACGGCTCTCGGAATATTTTGGCCATGCCCGGATAGCGGTACGGATGATCGTCCCTATCCTGAATATCGTCATCTATACAACAGCTATCCTTTACCTCCTGCACCAGATCATCACCCTCGATACAATCGAGCTAGTTGCATTTTCCGGTTTATTTGGTGCTGCAATCGGTTTTGGGCTCAAAGATGTCTTTGCTAATATTATCGGCGGCGTGATCATCGCCTTTGAGAAGCCATTCCGGATCGGAGATCGTATCACGATGGGTGACCAATATGGTGAAGTAGCTGAGATCGGGATGCTCGATACCCGCATCATCACCCCGGATGACAATTATGTCACCATCCCAAACTACAAAATCATTACCCAGAGCGTCGCAAGCGCCAATGCAGGTCTCACCGAAATGATGGTTGTCATAGATATCTACATCGATCATTCAGCGGATATCGATCGTGCCATAAAACTCTTCAGGGATGCCGTTGTCACATCCCGGCATATCTATATCTCTGACACCTGCTCCTACACGATCCTCACTGAAAACCAGCTTCACTCTGTCCGGCTCCGGGCACGTGCCTATGTCTGGGATCTCCGTGATGAGTTCGAATGTAAGGCCGAGATCTCACGGAGAACAAAACGGGCATTCCAGCTGGAAGGAATCCTCCCTCCGAGATTCTATCAGCCGGGAGATCTGCCTGAGGCCTCCTGATGCGGAGGCAGTTACAGGGGAAATAACGAAAAACCTAAAAAAGAGTGGTGATAGAGAGTCGTTTCCACTCTATTCGCCATCAAACATCTTTCGAACCGACTCTGCTGCGACCTTCGCCGCACCCATAGCAAGGATCACCGTTGCCGCACCGGTTGCGACATCGCCTGCTGCAAAGATCTTTGGAATGGTTGTCCTGCCATCCATATCGACCTTCAGGTTTCCTTTCTTCTCACGGACAAGCCCCTCGATCATCCGGATCAGGAGCGGGTTCGGGCTCTGGCCGATCGCCTCGATTACGATATCTGCAGGGATGATCTGCTCGCTGCCTGGAATCGGTTTTGCACTCGGGCGGCCTGAATCGTCGAGCTCGCACATATCCATCGAGACAACCTCGACTCCGGTGACGGTTCCTTCTCCCAGGATCCTGGTCGGGTTCGTGCAGGTGAGGAAGCGGATACCTTCCTCTTCGGCATGATGTACCTCAACAAGCCGGGCTGGCATATCCTCCTGCCTCCGCCTGTAGATGAGGGTCACCTCCGCACCCATCCGGCGGGCGACACGGGCCGCATCCATCGCGACATTGCCGCCACCGATGACAACGACGTTCCCCCCGCGCTTGACCGGAGTGTCATACTCCGGGAAGGCATTTGCATGCATCAGGTTCACGCGGGTTAAAAATTCATTTGCAGAAAAGACGCCGATCTGGTTCTCTCCCGAAATTCCCATGAATCCCGGAAGCCCGGCACCTGTTGCGAGGATGACTGCATCATAGGAGAGCAGCTCTTCCACCGGCACACTCCTCCCGACAAGGTGGTTGGTTTTGATCTCGACACCGAGCCGCTTCACCTCATCGATCTCGGCAGCCACTATTTTCTTTGGGAGTCGGAACTCCGGAATCCCGTAGGTGAGGACGCCGCCCGCTGCATGGAGTGCTTCGAATATTGTAACTGAGAACCCGTTGCGTGCAAGTTCTGCCGCTGCTGTCAGCCCGGCAGGGCCTGAACCGACAACGGCGATCTTCTCCGTCCTCTTCTCTGAAATTGCCGGGGCAGTGACGCCTTGCTCCCGCTCCCAGTCTGCAAGGAATCGCTCAAGTGCGCCGATCGCAATAGGCTTATCCTTCACACCGAGGATACACTCGCCCTCGCATTGAGCCTCCTGTGGACAGACACGGCCACAGATTGCAGGGAGCATATTGCTCTCCTTGATGATACCTATCGCAGATCGGAAGTCTTCCTCCTCGATATACTTCAGGAATCCCGGAATGTCGATTCCGACCGGGCAGCCATCGACACATGCGGGCTTCTTGCACCGGAGGCATCGTGCCGCCTCAATAACCGCCTCCTCAGCGGATATGCCGCAGTCGACCTCGGCGAAGTCTTTGACCCTTGCTTCAGCAGAACGGTCAGCCATTAATGGTTCCCCCCGCAGCCGCATCCCCCTGAATGATGATGTTCACGGGATTCCTTTTCTTCAGGATGGTAGAACCGCTGGCGGTTCATCAGGAGATCAAAGTCCACCAAATGGGCATCAAACTCCGGGCCATCAACACAGGCAAACTTCGTCTCGCCATTCACGACAACCCGGCAGGATCCGCACATACCTGTTCCATCCACCATGATCGGGTTCAGCGAGACAAATGTCCTGATCCCAAACGGCTTGGTTACACCTGAAGTCACCTTCATCATGATGGCAGGACCGATCACCCAGACCGCATCCGGCGGACGGGACTCGCAGATCTCCTTCAGGGGTCCGGCGGCAAAGCCCTTGATCCCGTATGACCCGTCATCGGTTGTGACGATCAGCTCATCACAGGCTTCTCTCATCTCATCTTCAAGGATCAACAGGTCCTTATTCCGTGCACCGATGATCCCGATCACACTGTTGCCTGATGCCTTCAGCGCCTTTGCAATGATCGGAAGGCACGCGATCCCGACACCGCCGCCGACGAGGACGCAGCTTCCAAAGTGGTGCACCTCACTCGGCTGCCCGAGGGGTCCGACAACATCAAGTATGGTGTCACCTGCTTTGAGGTCAGCGAGTTTTTCGGTCGTCGTTCCAACAGCCATAAAGATGACCCGGACAGAATCCCCGTCGACCCCTGATATGGTGAGGGGGATCCGTTCTCCTCCCTCATCGATCCGAAGCACAAGAAACTGGCCCGCCTCTGCATTCCTGCTGACATGAGGCGCCTCAATCCATGTTTCAAAGACGTTTTCTGATAATGTTTTTGCTGATCGTACTGTATACACTCACTACCACTCCGGATATCCCGATAATCTCGTATGCGTTTGTAACTAGGATCTCTTTACTTTACGCACCTTCACAGCAACTCCGCGTGAAGATCGGCTCATCTCATCTGCTGACATCATCGCTCTCCCGGTTGCACGCACCCCTTCGCCTGTGACAAGCACCTCATCACCCTCGCGGATCGCCGGATCCGCCTCTGCGACGCCCGGTGCCAGGATATCGCCCTGCGGAACAAACCCTTCTATCCCGACACGGTAGCAGCCGGGAAGGAGATCCCAGCCTTCAAAGGTTGGCCTGAGCAGCCCTGTATTCGGATCAAAGGAGAAGAGCTGCTGCCTCCCCCGGTACACCTTCTTCTCAGGCCCTTTCCCTTTGATGATCATCCCTTTCGTATCGATTGTGATACCAAACTGCCACTGGATCGTCCCCCCGACAATATCGGGAGACCGCTTCCGTTCACCCGCCAGTGCATCATAGAGCTGGTTTAATGATTCACGTGATGTCGGGCGGCCATCAATACAGCTCTCTTCAAGCTGAATGCCCGCCTCCGCAGCTGCGGCACGCGCAACGTCGCGGGCACCGCCTTCGAGATGCGAGATGACACGCCGGTATGGGTGGCAGCGGAGATATTCTGCCAGATATCGGGTGAGGATATGCATCTCCTCGCGATCCCAGTACCCGGTGACGGGAACATCGTAGTGGGCTGCCGGATAGATCAGCTCCAGCTCACGCGGCACAACACCGAGCGGGGAGGTGACGATCACCTCATGTGCTCTTCCCGCAACTGCCTCCTGGAACTTTTTGTGGCTCTGGGAGAATGAGTAGGGTTTCCGGGCAGCACAGGGGAGGAGGACGCATGTATCCCATCGATCCTGTGAGAACCTGCTCTTCACCCGCTCTTCAAAGCGATCGATCTCGACACGGTTCATCGATTCTGCTGTATATGCCTTGAATGGGCTCGTCCGTGCGATAGGGGAGTTTAATTCCATGAACGCCTTCTTCGCGTCAAGATGGCGGAGGATACCGACAAGGGCGGCATCTGATCTGCATCGCGACTCGATCAGCTCCCGCAGTTCACCCCGTTTCAGGAGTGCTGCTGCCAGTTTAATCTCGGATGCAAGTGCCTGCCGGTTATGCTCTCTCAGATCGCCACTCTGGCATCCAGGGCAGGAGCAGACACCCTCGTTGATCCATGAGCCGGGATAGACCCCTTCAGTGGTGCAGAAGAGCCCCTGTGCCGCTCTCAGGTCAACTGCGATCGTATCGAAGAGGTCAAAGCCGGTGGCAACCAGCATCGCGGCATTGGATGGGAGTGCGGATGCAGGTGCGTACCGGGCGGCATCCGGGGGGAGGGAAGAGATGAACTGCTCCACCCATTCCGTATAGGTACGGGGGTTTGTGAGGGCAGTGTGCCAGCAGGAGATGATCGCAGCATCACCTGAAGAGATCCCCTCGGAAAGAACCGGATGGACAGGGATCGGCTGCTCCCCTGCTTGTTCAAACCACTCTTTCACAAATGCCTCGTCGGCCTGGAGCGGTATATTGGAGAAGGGGCGTGATGCAAGATCCGGGAAGACTGTGATCGGGTCGATCACTGCCGGGGTCTCGATCGTTACGTCGCCTGTCGTGTAGAGCCCATATCTGGCAAGCCCGTCACGACGGCGGACTTCAAAGGTGCTCATGAGATCACCTTGTGTGCCGGGAACCGTTTTTGGATCAGATCAACAAGATCAGGTGTTGCCGAGAAGGTCACCTCGGTATCCGGATTAGCAGATAAAAGCGCATCCACCCCGGCAAAAGCAGACTCAAGCATCGCATCATCCCACTCCGGAACCTCGGACTGCCCCATCGGTGCGGTCTCCGAGAGCTCAGTCGGCACAGCCCCAAAGGGCGGCCGAAGCTCAAGCACTTCTTCAAACTCCTGTGGCTGTGGGCCGCCGCAGAGGATTAACGAGCGTTTTGAAAGCCGTATCCGGGGGATCATCTCCTGGAATTTAATCACCTCGGTCCGCTTGCAGGATTCATCGCCCCGGTAGAAGAATCTCCGTTTTGTTGCCCGATCAGATCGTTCGAGGAGGTGGGCGTGCTTCAGCAGTTCGCGGTATCCCTCCAGCAGTCTCGGGTGAGATCGGCACCGCTCATCAACAAGATCCCAGAGGGTGCCCTCCTGGATGGAGAGGCGGATCCGGGAGATCTCAGCCTGTGTCACCGCAAGGTTATGGTAGGCGAGGAGCCGCTCCTTATCGGGAGCGGATCGCAGTTCATCAGCGGTATGTGATCGGCAGACAGAACAGGCACAGGGAAGTTCTGCGATCTCAGCGAGCTTCAGGGTGCCGGAAGGGGTGATGTAGCGGCCTTCCCGTGCATACAGGGCATAGGCGGCAGAATCAAAGATATCGCAGCCCATTGCGACTGCAAGTGCGAACATCGAGGGATGGCCGGCACCAAAGAGGTGGACACATGCAGCAGATGAGAGCCCTTTCTTGGCAGAAATGACTGATCTGACGAGTTCTTTATACCGGTACCCTTCCAGAAGAGGAACAACCGCACCGATTGGGCAGAAGGCAAATCCAAGTTCACTCGTCTCACGGCCTGCCTGCTCTCTCAGGTCGGGATGGAGACCACCCTGCACAGGCCCTGCGAGGGGTGCATCATCCCCGAAGATCTCCCTGGCCTCACGGAGGCGGCTCATGGTGACGGAAAGATCCGCCTCGACCGTCTCCCGTGGTGAATCCGGGTGGGTCGGGATATCGAGGGGTACCCAGATGTCGCTTCCGATATCACGCTGGAACGAGATGGTTGTCTCATTTGTGGTATCGACCGAGCCGTACACCGAGAGTTGGAATGATCCCGAATCCGTCATGATCAGCCCGTCAAACCCAAGCACCGAGTGGAGTCCGCGGGAGAGTGCCTCCTCGCGAAAATCAGCACTCTTTGAGAAGATATAGGCATTTGTGATCAGCCCTTCGATTCCCATCGCCGCCATCTCGGCAGGTGAGATGATCTGGATATGCGGGTTTACAACCGGAAGGAGGGCCGGGGTTCGTATACGTTTATCGCCGACGGTGAGCCTTCCGACCCTCCCGGCGATGTCCTTATGCATCACTTCAAACTGTATTGACATGGTTACTCAGAGAAGATCTGGCCCTCAAACCTGAGGACGGATACCTGTTCGTCCCGCCAGCATCCCGGCGGGAGTCCTGCTTTTCTGCAGGTATGATCGAGGAATTCAACTGCATTCCATCCGTATTCTGATGCAACCTGCGGGAGGAGAAGGCCGGATCGCCCTCTTCCTTTCACGATCAGCCCGTGTTTGCCGACTTCAACCTTATCATCCCGGTTTGAGGGGGGAGCGGGGACCTCTTCAGGAACACTGAGGATTGTCACCTCCAGTGCAATCAACGGAAGCTCCTCTGGACTGACCGGGTTAAACCGTGGATCCCGGAGCGCAGCTGAGTGTGCCGCTTCAATAATTCCCTCCTGAAGGGGCATCACCGGGAGAGGAATGCCGATACATCCACGCAGATCCCCATCCCTGTTCAGGGTGACAAAGACCCCGCGTTTCTCAGAAAATATCGGTGGAAGGGGGGGCGGCGTCAACTCCGTATGCAGCACTGCCGCCCTGAGAGCCTCTCTTGCGAGGGAGACTCCAATCCTCCCGTCTTCCTCGGACAGAAGCATCATAGTATTGAATCAACTCCGGAGAAGATGATGGTATCTCCCATAATACGAGGTTTAATCTCTGTATACATCGATATTTCTATACTGTACATAGCGCATTTCGCCCTATCGTACAGCGATGAGAGGGAGAGTGCGGCTGACGGTGGCCCTTTTGGGCTGCTGAGGAAAGTCCCCCCACCCTCCGGGCGCGCAGCCCCGGTCAATCGGGGATGGCGAGAGTCATGGCAATGACACAGAAACGACACGTCCTGCCGCCAGCAATGAAACGATCGAGCACCTCCGGTCTCCGGTGGTGCGATACTCTGCATTCTGCAGTGCAACTCGTTGAGCGTATCGGCAGGGATCGATGGAACGGTGAATCCCTGCGGGTGCAAGCCAAACAGGGCAGAAGGGATGCCCGGATCCCGCCCGGGTACGGCGCTTAGCTGAATGCCGCAATGAACAGAAGGGGGCTTACTCCTCCCACTCATCATTACCAGGGCAGCTTTTTTCATATATACCTGTGAGTAATAGTATGCATATTCCTGCCGCAGACGAGATCAGATCTGTACGCCGACGGATTGGGATGACGCAGGCCGAACTTGCCAGGAGATCCGGGATCAGCCAGTCGATGGTCGCACGCATCGAACGGGGTTCGGTTGATCCGCGTGTCAGCACCCTTCGCAGAATAGTTGATGTGCTCACTCTTTCTGAAATACCCGTCATCACCGCATCGAGCCTGATGCACACCCCTGTCGAGAGTGTCTCACCTGATGACTCAATTTTATCGGCAGTTGAGAAGATGGACAGAATGGCCTTTTCACAGCTCCCTGTTCTGCTGGACGGGGTGCCGGTCGGCTGTATATCAGAATCTGCCATCCTCACCGCAATTGGCGAGCAGAAGCATCAGAAGGGCCATCACCCAACAGTCCGGGACTACATGGAATCCAGTTTCCCGACAGTTCCACCAGAGATCGAGATCGAGACGGTAGTTGGCATTTTAGAACAGCACCATGCGGTGCTTGTGATGAAAGAAGGGCGGGTTGAAGGGGTCATAACAAAGCATGACCTCATCTCCTTAATTGTAGAATAGTTCAGATTTTAGAGACGAGATCCCGGAGCACCGCCTCGGGATCGTCTGCCTTCACCACGCTTGATGCAAGCAGTACCCCGGCACATCCGAGATCAAGGGATATCCTGACACACTCCCCGGACTGGATCCCGGCACCGGCAAGCACCTTCACCTCACTATTCTGTTTCAGGGCAGCCTCTACAGATCCGGCGATGATCTCAGGATCGGCCTGTGCAACCGAGATCCCGGAACCAATCAGCTCCGGTGGCTCAATTGCAACATACTCAGGCCCTAGTGCGGCCGCTGCTGCTGTTGTCCTGATATTATTTGTGCAGATAACTGATGTCAATCCCTCTGCCTCTGCGGCGGTGAGCGAGGCTTCAATATCTGCAAGTGTCAGCCGCCGCTCTGAGTGGTTGATGAGCGATCCGGCAGCACCCTCCATCTTCATCATGTATGCAGGAGTATGTCCGGTAAACCCTCCTGCTCCGACACCGTCGATATGCTGTGCAAAGATCGGAATCGAAAAATGTTTTGCCATCTTTCTGAGGTCGGTGTAGGATGGGGCGATACCGATTGTAATGCCCGTATCCTCCATCACTGCACTCGCTGCCCGTGCAATACGATCTGCACCATACCCGGTTCCTTCCCGGTATGTCTTGAAGTTGATGAGGATGAATGGCGAGTCCATCTCACTTCCTCTTGATCTGGATGACATCGCCGAGGGTTGTCCCGCTCGTCCCTGCATGTCCGCCGCTCTCATCCTGCATACCCTCTGACTCGATCAGGCGAATTTCGAGCGCTGCTTCAAGTTTCTTCCGGACAGCATCCTCAGGGATCAGATCCCCGTTCTCAATCTTTTTGATGAGGTGCTCTTTCTCTTTCAGCTCAAGGGCAAGATCCTTCTGGCTCATCCCTTTTTCGAGGCGTGCATCCCGTATCCGATCGGCATAATCCTCGACGATGTCTCCACCGATGAGATCAAAGACATCACGCCTTCGGCGGACAGGAGGGGTGGCAACCCGGCCGGACGTAGGCACCGGCTTTCCACCTCCCCGGCCATATGATGGCCGCGGCCCTGTCTGGACCTGCACCTCCGTTCCATGCCGTGCGCATCGTTCGCAGACCTTCATCGGTTGTGATCCTTCAATCCGTACAATCTTTGATCGTCCTTTGATAAGCTCTCCACAGGCTTCACAGTGTTGTGGTTGCATACATATCCCAAACAACTTTATAACTTTTTTTCCTATATATCTATTTGAAGAGTTATGGCCGTAAAATCCCGCACACCTGACGACACCCTCCATTCCGATGATTCATACCGGATGGTGCTTGAGCGTCTTACCGAGCTTGAAGGCCGGAACCAGGAGTTGCGAGAGGAACTCCGGCAGTCGAAGACTGATCGCCAGTACCTTGAAACCCAGAAGGTGAGGTATGAGCGTGAGGTCCGGAAACTACGGTCAGAAATAGAGCAGATGAGGAGCCCGCCCCTGATTGTCGGAACGATTGCCGATGTCATCGACAACACCCGTGTTGTTGTGAGGAGCAGTGCAGGTCCGAAGTTCCTTGTGCGCACATCACAGTTCATCAATGCCGAGGATCTGAAACCCGGTGTCCGGTGTACAATGAACCAGCAGACACTGGCAATCGTCGAGGTGCTCCCATCCGCCTATGATGCGCAGGTCTATGGTATGGAGGTTGATAGCCGCCCAACCGAGAGCTACAGCGATATCGGCGGGCTTCAACGGCAGGTTGCCGAACTGCGTGAGGCAATCGAGCTCCCGCTGAAAAAACCCCATCTCTTTGAGCGGGTCGGTATCCTTCCACCAAAAGGAATTCTGCTCCATGGGCCTCCCGGTACCGGAAAGACGCTGCTTGCACGGGCTGTTGCCCATGAGACAGAGGCAACCTTCCTCCGGGTGGTTGGATCAGAGCTTGTCCAGAAGTATATCGGTGAAGGGGCACGCCTTGTCCGCGAGCTCTTTGAGAATGCGAAGAAGAACGCCCCCTCTATCATCTTCATTGATGAGATCGATGCAATCGGTGCATCACGTGGCCAGGAGACCTCCTCCGGCGATCGGGAGGTTCATCGGACGCTGATGCAGCTGCTCGCCGGGATGGATGGCTTTGAGTCACGGGGGGATGTCAAGATCATCGGGGCAACAAACAGGATCGATATCCTTGATATGGCACTCCTTCGTCCAGGCAGGTTTGACAGAATTGTCGAGATTCCGCTTCCTGATGTGGAAGGGCGCCTCTCTATCCTGAAGATCCATACCAAGCGGATCACCCTCGCAGAGGATGTTGATCTGAAAAAGGTTGCCGGAATCACCGAAGGGAAGAATGGTGCTGATCTTGCTGCCATCTGTATGGAAGCAGGCATGTGCGCAATTCGCGAGGAGAGGACTGCTGTTTCCCAGGATGACTTCGAAAAAGCTGCAAGAAAGGTCACCTTGGATTTCGAGCGGAACCGGATGACGTACTCCTCTGGCACTGGAACAATGTTTGCCTGAGCGTCACTCCGTATCTTCTATTTTTTCATCCGGAGCGCGGGGGATCTCATACTCTGTTTCACCAGATGATGTATCCGGTGGATCAGGCATCTCTCCCTCTTTTCCTGCCTCATCATGGGTACAGAGAACCGTGAGGGTGGTGATCCCCTCAACTCCTGATATCCGGCAGATATAGGTATACTCCCAGTCATCTCCCGGGTAGGGGAGATTCCGTTCATAGATCTCTTTTGCAAGCCCAAGAGAGATAATATGGCCATCCCCGGTCTTCATCAGAAAAACCCGTGTGTATCGTCTGATATACCAACGGAGTTCTGAAGCAAGCGATAGCCCTGATCCGAGTGTTGCAACAGGCACCTCAACCCCGCCGCCAGGAAAGCGTTTTGGTGCATAAAACCTGAGGATCAGCCTGCTCGTCTCGGATTGAAGAAAAGTTTGATAGAGGTCGATGCCGGGCTTTGGGATGAAGATAACCCGCATAGAGGCAACCCCTTTTACAGGTACATGCGTGTGTCCGGCTCAACCTTCTTATGCCTGACTTTATCAACAGCCGCCTCGAAGTGCGGCATCGCAACAGAATCTGCATTCTGCCTGACTGCGATCATCCCCGCTTCACGGCATATTGCCTCAAGTTCTGCGCCCGTAGATCCCTCGGTAAGATCAGCAATTGAATCAAGATTGACATCTGCAAGGCTGAGGTTCTTTGAATGGATCTTCAGGATCTCACGGCGTGCCGACCCATCAGGGAATGGGATCTCAATCAGCCGATCGAACCTTCCGGGGCGGAGGAGGGCAGGATCAAGCATGTCGGGCCGGTTTGTTGCGGCCATGATCCTGATCTCCCCGCGATTATCAAAGCCGTCCATCTCGGCGAGAAGCTGCATCAGGGTCCGCTGCACCTCGGCAGATCCGGATGTCCCGTCATGGGTCCTGGTGCTGCCGACCGCATCGATCTCATCGATGAAGACGATTGCAGGCGCCTTCTCACGGGCTAGCTGGAAGAGTTCGCGGACAAGCTGTGCTCCTTCCCCGATGAACTTATGGACAAGCTCGGATCCTGACATCCTGATGAAGGTGGCGTTTGCATTATGGGCGATCGCCTTTGCGATCAGGGTCTTTCCGGTACCGGGTGGTCCATATAGCAGGATTCCCTTTGGAGGCTCGACACCGAGCCTCTTGAAGACTTCCGGCCGGGTGAGCGGATACTCCACTGCCTCCCGCACCTCCTCGATCTCACTGGTCAGGCCGCCGATCTCACCAAAGGTCTGTGTTGGTGATAA
Organism: Methanocalculus sp. MC3; assembly: GCF_054767395.1. Taxonomy (NCBI): domain Archaea; kingdom Methanobacteriati; phylum Methanobacteriota; class Methanomicrobia; order Methanomicrobiales; family Methanocalculaceae; genus Methanocalculus; species Methanocalculus sp. MC3. The sequence goes on along the minus strand of NZ_BAABMP010000002.1, from coordinate 632,023 downwards.
CTCGAGCTCCATAACCCTGACACGGGAGTCGAAGGTTGTTCCAACGACTTTAACGATGGAGAGCGCGTTATTCACGGCGACTTTTGAACCTGCCTTCAGGAGGGGATAGATGTCATCTCCGGCATGGGTGATGTACTCCTGGTTATTCCCCTGCTGACGAAGGTAGACCTCACCACCTGGCAACTTTTCGATAACAACTGCAACAAAGAGTGGAAGCCGCTTTAACTGCGTGTTCTCACGCTTCAGCTGGCTGTTCTCCTCACGGAGCTTCATGACCTCTCTCTGTTGTACTTCCAGTTTTTCGCGAAGCTCGACCAGCGTTTCATAGAGCTCTTTTAACTGCTGTGACTGAAGTGTCGAGTCATTGCATGGGTTGTCGATGAGGGATTCGTCCATGGCTATAATATACTCTATGCTCCCACCACTTATTAGGTGGTATTGTGATAATCAAAGGACGATCCATTGCAAAAGGTATAGCCAGCGGGGAACTGATCATGACCGACGCCCCGATATCATTTCTCTCCGGGGTCGACCCGGATACCGGGATCATCATTGAGAAAGGCCATCCCCTTGAGGGTGTTTCAATTGCCGGAAAAATCCTTGCATTTCCTTTTGGAAAGGGCTCAACAGTCGGATCCTATGTGATATACAGCCTGAAAAAGAATGATTGTGCACCTGCCGCCATGATCAATTCCGAGGCTGAGGCGATTATTGCTGTTGGGGCAATTATCTCAGGAATTCCAATGATCGACCAGCTGGAAGGCGGTCTCTCTTCCCTGAAGAGCGGGATGGCTGTTACCGTCGATGGTGATCGCGGCGAACTCATCTGTCCCGATCAGGCGAATGCATAGATGAAGGTCGTCTGGCGTGACATCAGGGCTGCCCGGAATACCTATGCGGTTCTGTATGCTGCATGCAGAATGGCTGGATATCAGCTTGATCTCTCAGGCACCCCGGACGGGGATGTCACCTGTTACAGTCTGAACAGTATCAACGAGCCTCAGTTCAGATCCGAGATCCGGGATGCACCTGGAATTACAATCGTCGGGGGTCCGCATGCCTCTGCATGCCCGATGGAGGTTGCAGAGTATGCAGACTATGTGATCGTAGGTGAAGGGGAGAAGACCCTCCCCCGGCTCCTTGCAGCAATTCAGTCAGGATCAACTGATAAAATCCCCGGCGTTGCGACCCGTGCAGGGTACACCCCCACAGACCACACCGTCCTCCTTGATGGGTATCCCTGTTTTCTGGAGGTGAAGGGCTATCTTGAGATAACCCGTGGATGCCCGCATGCCTGTGCCTACTGCCAGACTCCACGGCTCTTTGGAAGGTGGATGCGGCATCGGAGCATTGATGCGATTGCAAGGGCGGCAGAACGGGTTTCAGATGCACGTTTTGTCACTCCCAATGCGCTTGCCTATGGATCAGATGGGAGGACTCCCCGCCTTGATCGGGTGGAGGCACTCCTGAAGCGGCTCTCTACAATGAACCGGATCTGGCTTGGCACCTTTCCCTCTGAAGTCCGCCCGGACTGGCTTTCGGATGATGCCCTTGAATTGATTGGCAGGTATGGTGCGGGAAGAAAGATCCATTTTGGGGCGCAATCCGGAAGCGATCGTATCCTCCAAATGATCAACAGGGGACATACCCGGAGTGATGCAGAAGAGGCCCTTGATCTCTGTAGATCCCATGGGTTTCTTCCGATTGTTGATATGATCGTCGGGTTTCCGGGTGAGACAGAAGAGGATCTGGAGATGACGATGGATCTGATCAGGTCAATAATCAGGAATGGTAAAGTGCATCTCCATTATTTTCAGCCGCTCCCGGGAACTCCTCTTGCCGGAACAGAACCAACACCCCTCCCTCCTCATATCGAGAAAGCCTTTGGATCGCTCGCACTCTCCGGTAAGATCACCGGGTACTGGATGGAACCAGAACGAAGGTTTTTGAGTATTCCGCGTGATAATGAAGATATATGATGAAAGCACTGCTCCTTGCGGATCTCCATGGCAACTACGATCATATCGATCAACTGCTTGCAACCGATCCGGACTGCCTCTTTATTGCCGGCGATGTCACCCAGATGGGTCCGGTTGAGGATATCTCTGCTTTAACCAGAAGGCTTGGCCTTCCGGTTCTGGCCGTTCCCGGCAACTGCGATCCCCGCGAATCACTTGCCTGCCTGGATAACTCGGATGCCGTCTGCCTGCATGGATCATCGATCACCTTTGGATCAGTTACTATTGCCGGAATCGGCGGATCGAATCCGACACCCTTTGATACGCCGTTTGAATGCAGCGAAGAGGAGATCGATTCCACGCTGGAAAACCTTCTGAAGAGGATGCAGAAGAATAAAACAAATATCCTCATCTCCCATGCACCGCCATTTGGGATCCTCGATGAGGTCAGCCCTGAGGTACATGTCGGATCAGTGAGTGTCAGAAAACACCTGGGTGCCTTTGATCTTATCTGCTGTGCCCATATCCATGAACAGCGGGGTGTTGTAAAGGAGGGCAATACCTGGGTGGTGAACCCGGGACCCGCCTCAGAGGGCTATGGCGCCCTGATTCAGATAGGAGATGGTGATGGGGAGATTGAGATCGAACTCATCTCTGTTCTTTCAGCAGAAGCTCAAGATAACTGAGCGTGAGCCGCTCTCCAATAATCCCATATTCTTTTGCAATTCTCTCGATCTCTTTTTCAGATTCATCCTGCGAGAGCCCTGCTGCCGCTTCGATCTCAGCAAAAGTGCCTAGCCCGTCCACGGAATCAAGCGTCACCGTCGCTTTCCCTATTCTATAGGATTCCCTATATTTTTTGACAGCAGCAGTCTTCTGAAAACCGATCCGCTGAAGGAGCAGATCCATCGTCTCAAGGGATTCAACCCTGAGATTCAGCTCTTCCCGTGCCTTGAATGAGCCTGAGCCGATCTTTGGTCCCTTGTAGGTGAGGAGGGCATAATCATTCGCCTTCCTCAGCCTGAGTGCCTCGTCTGTCTCTGCGAAGTTTCTCTCAGGGCTGTTGTAATAAGCATCAAACTCATCACCTTTTTCAAGGAGTGGAGCGCCGGATGCGAGGATCCGCTCCCGGATTGGTTGGAGATCCGCGACTTTCACTTTAATCTCTATCTCAAGCATGAGGTACCTCTTCTTTAAGTATTATTCGGGCGCAGTAATTAAGACAAGGTATCATTATGGCAATCGAGAATGGAGTTTTTATCCGGCTCTCCTATACCGGATCGATCGAAGGCATGCCCTTTGACACTACCAGTGAAGATGTAGCAAAAAAAGCAGAGATCTTCAATGAATCAGCCCGCTATGGACCAATGGTCATCAAGGTTGGCAGCACCCATGTCATCCCCGGCCTTGACGAGGCACTGAGCGGCGCCGAAGTCGGTGTTGAGCAGTCTGTCACCGTCGAACCTGAGAAGGGCTTTGGACCCCATGACAGAGAGAAGGTGAAGGCATACCCGGTAAAGGCATTTGAGAGGAAGCCTGTCGTCGGCATGAGGGTCAATATGGAGAAGCAGGAAGGTGTCGTTGTCGATATCATCGGACAGCGTGCAATCGTTGACTTCAACCACCCGCTTGCAGGCAAGACCCTCGAATATACCTTCACCATCGAAGAGATCGTTGAAGATGATGAAGAGAAGATGAAGGGGATCATCCGCCTCTTCTCAGGCAGGGATCTCGATCTCACACTCGGAGAGGGGAAGCTTACCCTCATTCTCCCACCCGGAATCAACTATGACCAGCGATGGTTCCTCTGGCGCGGAACGATCATCCAGGAGTTATTTGCGATCAGCGAATCTGTTGCTGAGATTGTCTTCATGGAATCGTTCAAGCGGCCCGAAGTACCCGCAGACGTTTCTGAAGTAGTACCAGAAGAAGAGAACTGATTGCCTCTCCGGCAATTCACTTTTTCCCTAAAAATCACGATGAGTTGATGGAAAGGGAAATTATTATGCGATTTTATACCTGAGCAGAGCGGCTATCCCGCCGAGCCCTTCGATCCGTTTCCCCGGCTCAAACTCTGTTGAGAGCACAAGGACTTTTGCATTCATTGCTTCTGCCTCTTCCATCAGGGATGATATCTCCGGTTTTCTGATGGCAGAATCTGCAACGATCACCTCTTCTGCCGCCCCGAATGCAACTGCCCTCTGCACCTCTTCGGTTCCGTAACTGACTGGATCATCCCGTGCTATACGCTTGAAGACCTCGTCGGCTGCCCGTACCTCGTGAGCAAGCTGGAGATCTTCTGCCACCCGTTCAAGAACGCCATCGCCGATCGCCTGCTGGATGGCGCCATACCCACTTCTCTGGGTATCGACAATTGCCATCCGTGCCAGGAGATCCGTATCACGCGACCGGACATAGGTGGCAAACTCCTCTTTGATGAATCCGGGACCTGCGATGACGATGGGTCCGGTAACCTGCAGGAGGAACAAATAGAGGCTCTCAAAGAGGGCCTGCCGGGTATTCTCGCCTCTGGTCTTCCCGCTCCCCTGCGTCATGGTGGTGATCCTCTCGGGCCCATACTGCCGCACACGGCAGATCTCAGCCTCACCTTCCTCAAGGGCAATGATATGAATTGCATCATAGAGTGATGCCTTCACCGCCCGGTCGATCCGGGCGAGATCTGATCTCCTCCACTGCCGGATAACCGAGATCTCGTATCCTGTCTCGACATTCAGGCTGTGGTGGAGTCCGGGATCCGGTCCATCCCGGATTATTCCTGCTATCCTTAGTCTTCGTGACTCCGGTACAAACTCGGTTCGTTCTACCTCAAGACCGATCCGAACCGGCCTCTTCTCTACCTTATCGGGCCTGATCTTATCAGATGCCTGTTCGACAGACCGTAGTGTGGTGGCGTACACCTGATCAGATGGCTCGATCAGGTGGGAGAGGTGCCAGAGATCGTCAAGTGACTCTGGCATCAGTTTAATTTCGCCTGTATTTCTCCTGAGGTCACAGAAGGTGGCTTTCATGACTCCTCAATGATATCGGATCCCCCGGCCGGTATGAAGGCAGCAACCGCCTCGGTTGAGAGGATACTCCTGAGAACCTTCGCATCGGTTGCCGGAAGATGGTCACGGAGCATCCTGACCACCTTCTTTGCGATATCGTTTGGCTCAAAGGTTCCGGGTGCGATCCTGACCATATGTTTTGCCTTCTTTTCAATGGCAGTAACAGGACCCCCGATAACCGCAACCCCCGGCTCTGTCACAACACCAACGGCAACCGCAAGGGGGGCGTTTCTGTAATATGTCCGCTCTCCCCTGATGACAAATGCACCCCTGGCAACAAACTCACCTGACTCCGGGGTCTTGCTCACCTGTCCGGGTGCTGCTGCATAGACATCCCCGGATCCATACCCGCCCTTCCAGAAGTTCGAGTACGATGCGGCAAACTGTGCCACCTCATCCATCCGTTCCGTCGTCCCTTTCACTATGACGACACTTCCTCCATGCACATCAGCATGGACAAAGGTGTCGCCCCCTTCCATGTATTTTTTCACAAGCTCTTCGTTCTGGTCTGCATCCCTGCCGCCGATGACGAGTACGCCGTCACTCGTCTCAAACCAGCGGAACCTGTGGTACCATTTCGGTTTCTGCCTCTTTGGAACCGCCGCCCGCTCTTTCTGTTTTGGCGGGGGCCGGTTCATCGCCCGGATCGCACCTTCACGCTTTGACCTGAACTTCTTCATCTGGTCATAGTAGACGCCGACATTCCCCTCAACACTCTTCTGAACAGATATCGTCACCTTCATCCCGAGATCCACGACAACCGACGCATCAGCAGGGTTCACCGAGACGATCATCTTTGCAGCCGGATGATTTGCGTTCTTGATCAACTTCTCAATCTCCTGCCAGGAGAGCTTCTCTGATGCGGCTTTGAGAATATCTATCAGCTGCTGGATATCTGGGTAGTTCTCATAGATCAGCTCTGCGGCACGCTCGGAATCACGGATCTTCTCCTCGAACTTCAGAATTGCTCCTTCCTGCTGCCGACGGATACGCTCTTCCCTTGAGAGGACTTCCCTTTTTGCCTCCTCCTTCTCCTCCATCTTCGGGAGCGGATAATATGCGGCAAGTGCATCAGAGAAGGTTGGATATAAAACAGCCTCTTCAGATCCAGCCAGCGGGAATGGCCAGCATCCGCCTGTGTCGATCACCGGATGCGTGGTGGATCTGGCTTCAAGGATGATGCTTCTGTAGGCATCATACAGCCGCAAGAGTATCTCATCAGTCAGGTACTGTGTCGGGAATGCCTTCTCGACACCGGCACGGAGACAGAGCTCCTCTGCCATCACGCCTCCAAACATCAGGCCAACGGCAACTGCCCTGACGAGATCCTTCTCCTGGGATCTCAGGATCTCCTCGAATGCCTCTCGCGCCAGATCAGCGAGATCGACTCCCTCAATTTCATATCTCTCTCCGGAGACGATCTCCCGTTCCCGGAACCGGCGTTTCTTCAGGGCATTCTGGATGACGAATTGCTCGTCTGTAACGATGAGGTTCCCCTCATCAAAGAGCTCGATGATGAGGTTGAGTCTTCCCCCGCCTTTCCCGATCTCGAGGATGATCACCCGTTCGATACTCTTCTGGGTAACTGAGAGTATTTTGCCTCCATCCAGGAACTTCCTGAGGTACATTGAGTACCCGGACGGGTTCTTCGGAGCGGGAGGGAGTGCAGGAACACGATGGGCACGCCTGCCGATCTCGATAAAGAAGAGGTGGCGTGCCTTATCCTCTCCATTGAAACGAAACCCGAATTTTGTATTGTCGTACTGATAAATCTTGCCGACCCAGAGAGGAAGAAGGCTCTGTAACTCCGCTGTTAATGCGGTCAGATCAAGCCCGCTCATTCCTTTGTCTGTTGCCATGTGAATACCAAGATACATAAGATGCGAAGACTAAAAAATACACCACTGGTGCGAAGATGAGTAAGGATACCACAGAGAAACGAATTGAGAAGAAGGATCAGCATAAGAAACGGGTGAAGCGGACTCTCATAGCCTGCCTGATGGGTCTTATTGCAGGTATCCTGTCGTTTATGCTTGGAGGAGTCCCTGATGCTTCAGGTATACAGCCAAATACGATGCTGACAATTCTGCTTCTCCTTGCCGCAATTGTCTTTCAGAAACATGTCATTACAATCATCGGGATTGATATCACGGAACTTGGCAAGAAAGACTGGTTTTACCAGGGTTTCATGACATTTGCCATCTGGTTCATCACCTGGACAATCCTCCTGACAACAAACCTTCTCTGATTATCCATGCGTCTTGCAGTCGTCCATCGGGATCGGTGCCATTCAAAGAAGTGTGGCACCGAATGCATCATCTACTGTCCGCGCGTCAGAACCGGTGATGAGACCGTTATCATCGGGGAAGACGGAAAAGCAGAGATCTCTGAAGAGCTCTGTGTCGGGTGCGGCATCTGTATCAAGAAGTGTCCTTTTGACGCCATTGATATCATCACCCTCCCTGTTGAGCTGGATAATCCAACCCATCGGTATGGAAAGAACGGCTTTGCCCTCTATGGCCTTCCCATCCCGGTTGAGGGGAAGGTCTCGGGTATCCTTGGTCCAAACGGCATCGGGAAGAGTACCTCTGTTGCCATCCTCTCTGGCCAGCTGAAACCAAATCTCGGAGAAGAGGAGGAGAGAGAGGGAACCTGGGATCTGATCCTGAAACAGTATGCAGGAACCGAACTCTTTGATTACATCAAGGCAGTAGCAGAGAGAGGAGTAAAAGTTGCGGTCAAGCCCCAGTATATTGATGGGATACCAAAGGTCTTCTCCGGAAAGGTCGAGGATCTTCTCAGGAAGACCGATGAGACCGGCCGTCTTGAACACTACATCAGTGAACTTGGTCTTGGGACGATCCTCGATAAGAACATCGACACGCTCTCCGGAGGCGAACTCCAGCGGGTGGCGTTTGCCGCCACACTCTCACGGGAAGCAGATTTCTATTTCCTTGACGAGATCACACCCTTCCTTGACATCTATCAGAGGATGGCAACTGCCCGGCTTATCAGGGAACTTGCCCTCTCACGCCCGATTATGATCGTCGAGCACGATCTGGCCATACTCGATCTCCTGGCAGATACCGTGCATGTCGGCTATGGAAAACCTGCCGTCTTCGGCGTCATCACCCGCCCAAAAGGTGTCCGTGTCGGGATCAACCAGTATCTCGAGGGATTCCTCCACGAGGAGAATGTCCGGTTCAGAAAGAACCAGGTGGTCTTTGAGACGAGATCGCACCAGAAGACAGTTGAGCGGGAGAGACTCCTTACGATCCCCCGGATGACAAAGACCTATTCCGGATTTAGCCTGACAATAGATGGCGGTGAGATTCGTAAAGGCGAGGTGCTTGGCATCGTCGGTGCAAATGGTATTGGAAAGAGTACCTTTGCAAAACTGCTTGCCGGTGTTGAGGAGCCTGATGAGGGATCAGAAACCATACAGTCTGCAATCAAGGTATCATACAAACCCCAGTATATCAAGGCCGGTTCAGATGCAACCGTCGAGGAGCTTCTCCGGTCTGCGACAAAACGGTTTGACACCTCATATTACCAACACGAGATCCTTGAGCCGCTTGTGCTTGAACCGATCCTCCAGTCTCCGGCAGACACCCTCTCCGGAGGTGAACTCCAGCGCCTGGCAATCGCACTCTGCCTCTCTCAGGATGCCGATCTCTATATTCTCGACGAGCCAAGCGCCCATCTTGATGTTGAACAGAGGATGAATACCGTCTCTGTTCTGAAGCATTTTGCAGAAGGGCGTGAGGTGGGGGTGCTCGTCATTGACCATGATATGTACTCAATCGATATGCTCTCTGAGCGTCTTCTTGTCTTTGAAGGAGAACCCGGGAGAAGAGGTGCAGCATATGGCCCATTCTGGATGAAGCAGGGAATGAACCGGTTCCTTGAAAATCTTGGTATCACATTCAGGCGGGACAAAACCGGCAGGCCAAGGATCAATAAGATTGGATCCTTCCTGGATCGCGAACAGAAGTCGCATGGAGAGTACTACTATGCGACAGCATCTGATGATTGATCAAAAAAAAGTCATTTAAGTATCAGATCTCAGAACGTGTTCCATCCGCACGCCGGATGGAGATTGTAAACCCTTGTGCCGGGCAATAGAGGACTGTTCTTCCTTTTGTTCCACCGACATCCTCTCCTTTTATTGAGATCCCCTTCACTTTCAGTCCTGCCCTGACAGCTTCGATATTCCGCTCGCCAATAGAGAGGTTGCCGCTGAAATTTGCAAACATCTGTGCTCCGCCAACGAGCTTTGCCTGAAGGGTTTTTGGCGAGCATCCCTTCTTCGAAAGCTCCTGAAGCAGGATCTCAATTGCGGTATCGGCGTACTTCCCGAGACGATCCCGCTTCCCTCCGCTCTCGGGAAGCATGATATGGGCCATCCCGCCGATGCCGAGTTTTGTATCATGGAAGATCAACCCGATACAGGATCCAAGTCCTATTGAGGTCATCGGCTCCGCTCCGGTATGGTAGTCGCCGATGCCTATGACGATGGCTTTTGGATTGTATCGGTTTGATTCTTCATCCATTCAATATCTCCAGAGCCATTTAACTGGCATGTTTCTTGAGGAGGTTGTCCATAAGCTCAAGGATCTGGGAGAGGGTGTTCATCTCTGGCAGCATCACAAGATCGCCATTGATGGAATACTGGTCGCATGACAGTTTAGTGTGGAAGAAGACGACCTCGTTCACATCAAAGGCAACCTCGGCAAGGAGCTGTTCGATCGCAGCATGTGCCATGTCAACGACGAGAACCGGTGGTGAGGGGAGCATCACAACGCCAAGGAGCTCTGCTGTTGCATCGAGGAATGCAGAGACCATGATATTGCCGACCTCGTTCAATGCACTCTCATCCATCTCATTCAGCTCACGCTCCTCATCTCCCATGCCAAGCATCGTGTTGGTCATCCGTTTTGCAGAGGAGAGCGGCATGATAAATATCACATACCCTCCCTGGTCGAGTTCGCCCTGCATCTGGAATATGGAGAGAGCCGCTGTCTCATCAGTGACGTGTTTGTAAATATCTGCCAGATCGACAACCTCAACGAGAGGTACTGTCATCTCTATCTGGCCCATTAACATCTGCGAGAGCGTTGTTGCTGCATGGGATGCCCCGATGTTGCCAAGTTCGCCAAGCGCGTCCATCTGTGTGGGTGTCAGTAATGCCATAATCTACACCATTGTATTTACATCTAATACCGGAACAACATGCCCGTCTCCGAGGATGGTGATGCCGGAAATTCCCCGGATTACTCCGATAATCTTGCTGAGTGGTTTTACCACCACTTCCTGCTGCCCCTCGACAATATCGACGGCAATGCAGCATTTCTGCTTGTTATACTGTACGACGATGAGAATCTCTGATGAATCAGATCCGCCAAACATCTCTTCAAGCATGTGGAGAGGCAATACCTCATCCCGGAGAAGGATAGAATCCTGTGTCCCGATCCGGTGGATATTCTCCCGCCTCATGCTTGCCACCTCAACAATGGCACTGATCGGGACTGCAATCCTCCGGTTATTTAACCGGACAATCATCACCTCAACGATCGCCATTGTCGGTGGGAGCAGAAGTTCAAAGATTGATCCCTTGCCTTCATTGGTTGTTACACGAATGGTTCCTTTCAGTGATTCTATCGCACCCCTGACAACATCAAGGCCGACACCACGGCCGCTGATATCGGTGATGGTATCTGCGGTGCTGAAACCTGCGTGGAAGAGATAGCTGATTGCCTCCTCCTTCGTCAGCTGGTCTGCCTGATCCGGGGCAAGGATACCTCTTTCGATAGCTTTTGCCTTCACCTTCTCCACATTGATACCGGCACCATCATCCCTCAGCTCGATGATGACATTATCACGGTCACGGCGTGCAGAGAGCTGGACAAGCCCCTTCTCAGGTTTGCCAACCTCCTTCCGGCGCTCCGGGGATTCAATGCCATGATTGACGGCGTTCCTGATGAGATGGAGGAGGGGATCATTCAGGCCGTCCATCACACTCCTGTCAAGTTCGGTCTCCCCACCCTCCATGACAAAATTTACTTCCTTGTTATCATAGTGGGCAGTATCCCTCACAACACGTGGAAGGCGGTTGAAGATGTGATTTAAGGGGATCATCCGGATATCCATCATCAGGACCTGGAGATCGGAGACCGATCGATCGATCATGCTGATCGCCTCATCCATCTCCTTCATCTTGTTCTTCTCAGCTATCTGCTTGAGGCGGCCACGGTTTATCACCAGATCCTCAATCAGGTTCATCATCCGATCCAGCTGAAGGATATCGACCCTCAGGTTCTTGATCTCCCTGTTCTTGGCGTCATCCTTCTTTTTAGGTGCTGGATCGCCGCTTTTTGTGGGCGTGGAGGCCTTCTGCCTTCTCTGCTCGGCAGCATCCAGCGGGATGATATCGACCGATCGGATCTCCGGCACCATCGCCGCTTTCTTCAATGCCTCTGGATCCCTGTCTGTTGCGATCGTCAGCTGGAAGTTCGAATCAAAGAGGCCGTCCTCGACAGCCTCACGCGGGGGATCGCAGCTGACGATCGTCCCGCACTCTTGAAGGCGGTCGAGGGAGATGCAGGCACGGAGTCCTTTCATCGCTGATTCTTCATCAACACTGATGATCATCTGGTAGAGAGGCAGGTTTTGTGTATCTGCCTGTTCTTCTGTTGAACCCTGGGTGACAATCTCCTCGACTGAGACATCGGCAACTTCTGTTCCTGATGCGGCTGAACGAAGTGCCTCAATGCCCGCATCACTCTCAATCACAATTGAAAGTATGCCGTCAAAGGGAGCATCCTCATCTTCAAGTTGGGAGAGTGGGGGATTGGTTCCGAGGATGGTGCCAAACTGTTCGATATTTCCAATGGCAATCAGTGCCCTGACATCCTTCATCAGGGAGGATTCATCGATCTCTATTCGTATCGTATATTGAGGATAGCCATTTATACTATCGAGGGAGGGAGGAGCATATGTTTCCCTGACCGTGCTCTCTTTTGGAGGCTCTTCTTTTTTGCCATTCCCTGTTGCAAGGCGGAGCGAGTCAACCATATCGTCAACATTGACAGAAGAGCCATCCCCGCCCTCTTCGATCTCGTCGATCTGCTCCTCTATGATATCCACCGTGCTGAGGAGGAGATCCATCAGAGCCTGGGTCACCGTCAGTTCGTTATTTCTGATCGCCTGGAAAACATCCTCCATTGCATGGCAGAGATGTTCCATTGTATCAAAGCCCATCGAGGCGGAGGCACCTTTCAGGGTATGTGCTGCCCGGAAGATCTCATCGATTGCACCTGTATCTTCGCCACCTTCAAGGATGAGAAGGTTTCGTACAATCACTTCATGATTTTCCCGTGACTCGGCAACGAAGAGGCCCCGGTATTGTTCAAACTCTGACTCTACCATACTATCCTCCAATCTTCCGGACCGCCCGGTGAATCTCGTCAGCCATCTTCTTCAGGGAAAAAGTCTCCTGGACGGCATTATGCTCAAGTGCTGATCTGGCCATGCCATAGACGAGGCATTCATCTTCACGGACAACAAAGGTCCTCCCCCCAGCCTCTTTGATCGCCAGCATGCCAGCCCCGCCATCACTTCCCATGCCTGAGAGGATCACTGATACGATATTTTTTCCATAGACTTTTGAAGCAGATATAAATGTCTTATCGACTGCCGGTTTCACTCCATGGAGAGGCTGGCCGCTTGAATGGACAACCTTTCCGGTGATCCGTCCGGGGGTTGTCTGGGCACTGGTGATGATTGTATGGTACCCTGCCTTTGAAAGGAGGATATTATTCCTTGTAATGACATCTCCATTTTCAGTCTCTTTCACATCCAATGGACAGATGCGGTTGAAACGCTCGGCAAGTGCGGCGGTGAACCCAACCGGCATATGCTGGGTGATAACAACACCTGCGCCGAGATCTGCCGGAAACATTGAGAGGAGCGTGTCAAGCATCTGCGGCCCGCCAGCCGAGGACCCAATCAACACAAGGGTCTCTGCCTTATCTTTATCGACAACCAAACCAGTTCTCGGCGCAGTCTTCTTCACTATCGAATCCGGCAGTGATATGAGATGTTTTATCTTGCCGACAACATCCTCCTCAATAGTCCTGACCTTCCGGAGATCTGTTGGCTTAAGGATAAAATCCGATGCTCCAAGGCGGATTGCTTTCAATGTCATCTCGGCCCCCTCGGCAGTGAGGGAACTGAGCATCAGAATTTTTGGCTTTTTTGCAAAAGGTGATCGCCTGAGCTTCTGAAGCAACTCGATGCCATTCATCCTTGGCATCTCAATATCGAGTGTGATGATATCTGGTTCAAGACGTTCTATCTTTGCCAGTGCGTCAATCCCATCCACTGCGGTTCCCAGAACCTCAATCTCAGGGTCTCGTCCGATGATATCCTTCAGGATTGTCCGCATGAAGACGGAGTCATCCACAATGAGAACTTTTATCATACACTAAGACGCCAGCACATTCTTTACCTCATCAAGCACTTTTGGTGCCTGGAACGGTTTCACAACATATCCTCTTGCCCCGGTTTTAATGGCAAGTTTTACCATCTGCTCCTGTCCGACCGCTGTACACATGACGACTTTTGCACCGGGATCAAATTTTTTGATCTCCTTGAGTGCTTCGATACCGTTCATCTTCGGCATCACAACATCCATTGTAACAAGGTCAGGTTTCAAAGCCTGATACTTTTCAACAGCTTCCGCTCCGTCTCCGGCTTCACCAACAATCTCATGGCCCCCGGAGAAAAGAATGTTTTTGAGAAGGGTTCTCATAAACAGCGTATCATCAACAATCAGTATTCTACCCATTCAGCATCCATCCAGATATGTGTGTGGGACGATATTTAGAGTTTTGTCCTGCCAGGGTGTATCACAAATCAGTTTGCCCCGGATTTGGTTGCATCAGTGATATACCGGACACCTTTTGCAGTGAGCTGAACTTCTCTTCGTATCTCTTTTACTTCTGCCATATTAAGGTTGATCAACTTATCATAGACGTGATCGATCTCTTTGAACTGAATCTGGAGCATATTCTGAATCGAGGAGGAATCCATTCCTGAATAGACGAGCATGGCAATCTGCTGATCCATTGCACCCAGTTCGGTTCCTTCCATCTTAATGCCCGCAGTTGCTTCCTGAAGGAAATTGTGGAGGATCTGGAGGGTTGAGATCTGGGTGAGGATGAAACTTGATACGACATCGTGGTGCTCGAGGTGATCGATCCTGACGACATCTGTCGGCTTCTCACTGACTTCCCTTTTGGTGAGCTCAATGTTTGTGACATCATCGATCTGAATGCAGATCTGTTTGTTCTGGGTGATACACCAGATACCGGTTTTTAAGACGATAATGGCACCTTTCTCCCAGGCTGCGTTTGTCAGAAGCACGCCTCCGCGTATTGCAGGTGACATGAACTGCACCATCAGCCGGTATCCGCTGCATTTCATCAGAATTTTATGCTTCAGAACAAATCTGACCTTTTCAACCGAGACAAGATCGATGACTGAACCATCTTTTCTGATGATGGTGAGGGTGTTCTTCTTTTTTTCTTCCAGATCGACGATATGTTTAAGGGGGATTGTTATATTGGCCGGAGGGGGTATGACAATTTTTTCATCATCAATTGATATTTTGCAATTGATCCATTCATCATTATGCTGTATCTTGACCGGTGCACTAACCATGATTCTTCACCCCATCCCCATCATTTCTACCGGATATTGATCAATTATCCTTTTTTCCTCCTAATATAGTGAGCAGATTGGATAATTCTTCTTCAAGCTCCTTCGGTGAGACATCAGCATCCTTTAACTCCCGGACGAGGCTGAGATCCTGTTTTTTCCTGATATTCTTTGTGCCGCTCTTCAGCTCACTGAGGAGATCGCTCTCCCCCATGCCCCCTCTGCCGGATTTGGAGAAGAACGAGCTCTTCGTCTCTTTCCCTGTCGAATCGGAAAAACCTACATTTGAACTGATCGCTTCAGCAGATTCACCAAAGCTGAACTGATCCTTATTCTTCTCTTCCCAGCTTACTTCCTCCTCAATCGGTGAGTCAGCCAGCGGATCCTCGATCTCATCCAGATCCTCAATTTCATCCGGCAACTCTTCTTCATCGCCTGTCTCTAATTCATCAAGATCAATTGCGTCGAGATCGCCGTCAGCCGAGAGGAGATCATCACTGAGAGAGTCTCCAAAAGAATCATCAATCGGAGCGTCCAACGGCTGATCGAAGCCCCCCTCCGGGAGTTCATCATCCAGATCCCCTGCCTGGGCAAGGATTGAGGCGACGTCATCAGCCATGTATGCGTCATCCTGCCCCATGTCAATGACCGCACCATTATCTCCGAAATCATCAAGACCCTCATCATCCAGATCATCTAAGTTGATGTCGCCGAAGAGATCGTCTTCTTCAGGTTCGTCGTCAATTGATTCGCCAATAGTGGCTTTGATCGCACCGGATGAGGAGGCAGGTATTGCTTTTTCCTTATCATCCTTCTTTTTCCTGCCAAAAAGGCCCCCCTCCTTCTTCTCTTTCTTCTCCTTTGGCTTCCCTCCTCCACGGTTAAGTTTTTTGTAGAGATTATAGAATGATGGTGCCTTTTCTGCAAATCTCTCGCCAAATGTCGGTCTTTCCTGCGTGGCAGGCTCTTCTGTTTTATCCCTCTCTCTTCTCAGGCTCTTCAGGGAGAGAGCTCCTGTGACAAAGAGTAAGAATATGCCAAATATTGAGACGATTACTACCAGATAGAGAAACGGCAGATCGATGAAGAGGAGTATTACTCCAATTGCAACGATCCCAAAAAAGAGGAGCATCCTCCGAACTGAATCCTTCATACAACACCTGCTCCTGTTGAAACAAGTCCTTCCATACTGAAGAACATATCGACAACCGGTGGGATTGCAAGGAAGAGCATTCCGGTGATGACAAACAGTATTGCAATAAAGGGGTATGCAATGGTTCGATCTCCGCCCACCGCGAGCTGCCCGACTATGACATTGGAGAAACAGATGATCACCAGGATCTGAACCACATAAGCACCGATTAAGGCTTCAGGAAAATCGAGGAACATACCGATCATCCCCCCACCCATGGCACCCCCGATTGAATCCCCTGACGCTGCTGCTGATGCTGCTTCAAAACTTGTCATTACAGCTGTTATGGATTGTGAGAGGGTGCTCAGGATCTCAAACAGTGCTATGAAGATTGCGGACATCGCTGCATGCATCGGGATTAAGAGAACGACAAAGCCCATGCTTGCAAGTTCACGCCGCTTTCTCATAAGTACCTGCTCAAGCATGGAGTCTGCAACAACGGTGCCGATCTTTTTTGCATCCCCACCCATCTTTGCTGTGTCGCGGAAGATGCTGAAATACTTATAAATGAAATTGCTCCCACACTCGCCGATGAATCGTTTCCATGAGAGGTCTTCATCCAGCCCGAGGTTCAGTTTGGAGTAGACTGACAGAAGAAGGGGAGAGAGGGTGGGCATTGATTTCTTGTCAACCATGGCGAGTGCTGTTGACAATGTTACGGATTTTCCTCCCATAACCGCCCCGATACCCCGGATAAAATTTGGAAATTCATCATCGCGGGCGATGACATTGCTATTGTCAATATATGCCAGGACCGCAAGCGGGGTGAGCATGAATCCAACAAGCATAAAGACGACTCCCGCCGGAACGCCAATTGCCCAGGTGACAAGCCATGCGATGATCGTTACCGGGATGATGATCTTCTCCAGCTTCTTGATCATCGCCTGCTCTTTAGAGGACCATTCTTCTGATTTATAGACACGATCGTCGGTTGGAACGGTTTGAAACATCGTTCCGATACCAAAGAAGGAGATAAGGATCACGATTACATAGGTGATCCCAAGGGTCTCCTCAACTGAACCCGGCGTATAGATCGCAACCGATATCATCAGCGTGATGGCAATCACAACAGAGGAGAGGAGCATGGCGATGTAGGCATCCGCCCATTTCTTCAGGAGTTCATATCCTGCCTCCTGGTTATTTCTGAAGATCTCCATTGAGGAAGAGAGCTCACCATTCAGGAAATCTATGTCCGGGACACCTGATTCCATCGCATTTCCAAATCGCCGAAGCAGGGTCTTCAGAATTGCATTCTCAACCCGCTCGCCAACGATTGTTATCGCCTGGACATAGCTGTATCCAAACCGCTTGACAAAGAACTCGATCTTCTTGATGTACTTTGATGATGCATACTCCTTCTTCTCAGCGGTGCTTGCAAAGATCTCTGGCCGTGTTGCTTTTGCGATTGCAAGTGAATCCATGTACGTGACCATCAGGAGGATATCTGATGCCATCCTGCGGTCATCAAAGACTCTGGTGATCCGTTTGTATATCTTCTGAAAGAGATCTTCAAAGGGGAGTTTCCCCTCATTGTTCTCCCTAAGGCGCTCAACAACATCCTCAAACATCTCTTCAGTCGCCTCCGATATCGATCTTTAAGAGACCCTGCTTCCTGACTTTTGTCAGCATATTGAAGAGATCATAGTAACGGGTGAATCCAGCCTCATGGAGCTTCTCAAGTATTTTGGCACGTTTATCGATCTCAAGGTAGATGTCGGCTTTTCTTCGCTCGGGAATACCGAGCATCGTTGCAATCTTATACTCAAGCAGGAAGCTGATACCTTTTGCATTAAAGTTGAAGGTATCTGTGACCGGCTCCCATGAGAATGCCTCGACAAAGGAGAACCCCTGGCTCTCAGGATCATATCCGACCAGCTCGGATATGGAGAGGACACGCCGCACTGTCTCACCGGTGGGCCGCTTCACCGCACTCTGGATGACAACGAGGTTTAAGCTGTCTACAAATGTCTTTGGAATAAGGATGGGATCACCTGTTAAACGCTGGATCAGCTTTTCAACAGTTGATGCGTGGAATGTTGCCATGACCGGGTGGCCTGTCTGCATCGCACCAAAGGCGACCGATCCCTCGACACCACGGATCTCTCCAACCAGAATCTGGTTTGGCCGCTGCCTGAGTGCGGCACGGAGGAGATCGAACATCGTCACTTCGCCCCCTTCACCCTCGCCTTTGCCTTTGCCCTTTGCAACCTCACGTACCCAGTTCTTGTGAGGGATGTTCAGTTCCGGGGTATCTTCAATGGTGACGATCTTATTGTCGGGAGGCAGGAAGGCGGTAATGGCATTCAGGGTGGTGGTTTTGCCAGATGCTGTTTCACCTGAGACAAAAAGAGACATCCCGTATTCGATGAGAAGCCAGAGGTATGCAGCACACATGTAGTCCATACCGCCACTGTCGATGATATTTAAGATCGAGAGCGGCTCTCCCATTGCTTTTCGGATGGTGAAGTTGCTCCCATGCCTGCTGATCTCGGTTCCATAGACGATGTTGATACGGGAACCATCAAGGAGTGTTGCATCGACGATGGGGCTCTTGTAGGTGATCGGGCTTTTAATACGCTCTGCCATCTTCAGCACAAAGAGATCGAGCTCATCGGATTTTTTGAATTCGATTACAGATTTCAATCCTTTGAAGATCTTATGCTCGATGAAGATCGGCCCGACGCCATTGCAGCTGATATCTTCGATATAGCTATCCTGGAGAAACGGCTTTAAGATCCCCATATCGACTTTGTCGCGTATGAGGACGTACTCAAGTGCGGTATATTGTGCGGGTGTGACAATCACTTTTCCATCAGCAGTCTGGGGGACTCCTGGAAATTTACGTGCTACCGAGTCCTTCTTTGTGTCCCCGAGATCCTTCTGGAGGAAGTTCATGACTTTATCTTTCAGGGATGTTGAGACCTCAGCTTCCCCGGATTCAATGAGTGCGGTATCTGTCGAGGTTTTGATATAGGTGATCTCTTTTAAGAGTTTTTTGAGGAGATCGCCCCGCTCCTTTTCGGTTACCGGATCATAATCGAGGGCATCGAGGAGATCAACCAGTTTGCATTCAATTGCGGCGTTGAGGTAGCCGACACTGTGAAGAAACGAGGGCTCTATTGGAATATAGTACTGCCTGACATCATTTGGGTCAGGGAGGATATGGACAAATGTTTCATTTCCGACAGGGTAGATGACATTCGGGCTCTCCATCTTTTTGAGATCGCCTTTGAGTTCCGAGAGGAAGAGCGGGATGCCATAGATATCAACAGGAAAAATTAAAAGATATTCGAGGAGGTGCGGGCTCTCACGGACGTACTCCCTGGCATTCTCGGGGAGCATACGGTACAGTGCGGATGACTCAAGATCTCCTTCATAGATCTCTTCGACATCAGCTGTCTGGGGCTGAAAGGGGAGGGTTACGTCCACTGAGAGTGAGGATGCCATGATCTATACTTTTGCTACCGACATTGGGATGATCTTCATGCCATACCCCGGGTGAACCTCAAAGGATACCAGGTTTCCTGTGGTTTTTCGCGCACCGCGTACTTTTCCAACCTCCATCACCATGACGTACTTATCCCCGATAAGTGACTTCTTCATCACCAGGTGTGCATCACAGGTTGAGCGGATTCGAACAAGCGAGTCTTCTTCAAATGCATAGGTGTGGAGGGTGATCAGGATGGTTTTTCCATTATCAACGAGGGTCTTGCAGTTTGTGAAGAAGGTCATGACCATATCTGTTGATGCGTATTCAGAGAAGAGGGTGAGCGAGTCGATGATGATGACCTCCGCCTTGCTACTCTGCATGTGTTTCACAAGCCTTCCCAGGATGCCCTGCATATCACCTTCATCCCAGTCAAATCCAACCACATGGAGGGGGAATACCCGAATGTACCCCCATGCATAGTAATCTGAGATATCCAGGCTCATCGACTCCATCTGTTTGAGGAAACTCTTGACGGTACTCTCTGTTGTAAAGAGGTCAACCGTGAATGAATTCTTCATCGCACCCCACATGATCTGCTGGGTGATGACACTCTTGCCGGTATCGTTCTCGCCCTCGATCAGGGTCATCGAGTAGAGAGGCAGACCGTCTGCAATCTTTCTGTCAATCTCGGGGTTGCCTGTCGAGAGGATCTGCTTGTCTGATCCCCCGATCAGGTCATTTAAGTATGAGTTGCCGGAGTCCTCGTCATCATCATACACGCCCATTTTTGTCACCTCACAGATAGGCAGATGCAGCGGTGCCTGTTGGTGTTGCCACCTTCACCCAGATGGGGGGGCTCAGTTCATCAATACTCACACTCATATTCAGCACCTCACCCGGATCAAGGAATCCGGGGTTGATGAGATCCGGAGTGATTCCGATTTTTTGCCATTCTTCCCGTGTCTGGGTGCCTGTGTCGGTGGCAAGAAACAGATCCATCTGAAGAGGATTCTTAATCACCGTCGTTCCATCATTTTTTACCAGAACATAGAGTGTTGTATTCTCTGCAATCAGATGCTCATCAATTGTGATGGAGGTTCCTGTTTTGTCTGTCTGCACCTCAGTCATATCCCGCTGTGCTGTCATCACGACTTCAGCAGTGATCAGGGTGGCTCCGATCAGAAGGTATGCGACAACAAGAAGAAGAAAGACCCCTACAATCGCTCCTATTATGGTTGCAAATCCTATCTCAAACACCTCCTAGATGACTGTAAATTCAATGTTTCTGCGAACGCCATTTGTAAGGACGATCTGGAAGGTCATCCTGTCCCCTTCCGCAACACTCCCACTATTTGCTACGATCTCAAGTGTCTCTCCACGATCCCAGAGTCCGTTACTGTTGTCATCATAGAGTTCAAAATTCCATCTCCCCGCTGTAGGAGTTTTTCCGGCGGCTGCATCATATTCCATCCGCCTGATCTGGCCGGTTTTTCCAAGATAAATATCAAAACGGGAGATCAGGCTATCGCCTATCGGGTTCACGCCGGTATTTTTTATCCAGACATAGGCGATATTATCATCTTCGTTTATGACTGTATTGACAATTGCAATATCGGTTCGCAATCGGTCATCCATCTCATGAGAGCTTGATACGAAGGTCTCGGAAGCCATGTAGATGGAGGGAAAAACTGCGTTGACGAGCACACCTGCTGCTATGATGGCAGTGATAAGAAATATGGCAGTGACGAAGGTCTCCGAACTCATGATGGCTCATTCATAGAGTTGTTGTTCCTGGTATAGTATGGTTTGTATAGGGTTATATCTTATCGATCAGGTGTGCCCATTCCTCGCCAGGTTCTTCCTTTGGTAGTTTTGGACGTTTTGTAAAGCCTTTCCTGGTATCCCGCTCCATCATCACAGTGATCATGTCCCGGTCAAGGGAGGTGTCTTCGGGATCCAGGATCTGGTTCAGGACGTAGAGCTCTGAAACAAACTCATCCGCCCCAACCTCATGCTCCTCTCCAAGCGAGGCGGGCATGATCCGGGCGATCTCTTTCACCTCGTCGGCTGCCTCTTTTGTGATGTACCCAATGGACTGGTATGAATCGAGCATGATATCCAGCCTGTCATGGCCGTACTTGGTGATGGCAGCCTTTGTCCAGTTAAAGAGCTGGTACACCTTGTGAAGGCAGAGTTTCCCATCCTCCTCCTTTTTCATCGGAAGGTTTGCCGGGAGCCGTGTATTGGGATCGACTGCCGGAACCCGTGGGAGTGCGTACTCGGCAGGCATCTCCGGGATGAATTCATCATCATATATTTGTTGAGGACGTGTATCCTTCTTCTCAGGCAGCTGCTTCTCCCTCTCTCCGACGGGGCGTGAGAGGAGCTCTTCCACCTTCTCCTCAAGCTCCTGGATCCGGGCTGCATCCTCCTGGGTTCTCTCCTCAATCTCCTGGATTTTGGCCGCATCAGCAGGGGTGAGCCCTGCAACTATTTCGCCTCCCTGTGCAATGACTGTCAGGGGATTATCAGCTTCGTTCAGACGCTCACGTATATCGATCAAAAGCTTCTTGATCGACTTCTTCATGAGGTCGACTTCCTGTTCCAGGTTCTGCAGTTTAACCTCGGGATCGTCGGCGGAGGCGGTCGCCAGAATATTATCGACCTGAGATTGGTTTACTGCCATATGCTAAGTATATTATTTGAGTGATATATAATAGTTTTGTTTAATTCAGAGGGATTGGAGTGTTATGTGTGGGGGAGGGGGGGATTCTGGTCTGATGGTGTTTTTCTGTGAATGATGAGATGAGAGATGGATGAAATCTGCTCGTAAGGAAGGAAACAACCATATGTGGGCTCATGAGCCTACACTATTTCTCTTGATTTCAAAAAAAGATTAAATGTGGTTTACCTGAGGATATTCACTGCTTTGATGTCAGCAGGAGTTGTCCGAACCACTGTGGTGAGAGCACCAACTTCAGGTTGTATTGTGATGGTAAACCGTGTATCCGCAGCAATCTGAGTTGTTGGCGCTACTTTAATCTGGAACTTCTCAGTCGGATCAAGGACGAGATCTCCGGAACCAACAGCATCAAAGATATTGGTTACAGCCCACTCTCCTGCTTCTGGCTCATCAGTTCCAGTGGATGATGCCAATGCCAGTATCTCCCTTGTGGTTGGTGTTGCGAGTGTCATTCGAGCCCGGGCCAGATCCATAGGCTGGTTTCCGGCAGTCAGTGAAATTGTGAAGGATACATTTTGTACTGTCGCGGGCGATACAGATGTATTCCCAAACCCATAAACATCTCCGGTTATCTCAATACTGGATGCCGCCTGTCCCATGCCTGTGTGCACAACTGTCTGTGCCTCCTGGGCTGTGAAGAATCCTGCGCCGAGCATCACATAAGAGAATACTGCGGCGACAACGACAAAGGCGATCAGGACGATCGCAGCCTCAAGGCCTGTAAATGCATTTTCAATCTTCTTCATGATAGATCACCTCAGTAAACCTCATACACTTGACTGGCTTGGAGTGAAAGTGGTGCAAGGCGGTTGATTGGAAGCGATGCTCCAACTGTTGGCTTCACTTCGATGGTGAATGGCTTATTCGCAGTTACAATATCAACTGCAGTTCCACTGATTCCAACCTCCAGAATATCACCACGTTCAAGGAATGTTTTCGTGGTTCCTGCACTACCCTGAACATACCAGATGTAATCTACCTGACTGGCATTCAGTTCGTGATAGGCTGTCTGTGAGGATGCAACATAGGTGAATTTGCTTGTATCCATTGGTGCTCCGCCTGCGGCGAGAACAACTGTGAAGTTAATCGAGCTAACATCAGTATTAGTATCTGTATAAATAACAACAGGCCCCGAAACCTCCATGTTGGCAGTGGCCTGGCCAACTGCGCCAAAGACAGTCTCCTGGCTCTTCTGGGTTGTGAAGAACCCTGCTCCGAGCATAACATATGAGAAGACCGCAGCGACCACGATGAATGCGATTAAGACAATCGCAGCCTCAAGGCCGGTGAAGCCGTCCTCTTTTCTTTTAAGACTCATTTTATAATCACCTTCTTTTCCTTTACAGAATATCAGATTCATTCCTGTGGGAGCGAACCAATATTCATAGTTCCCTAGTGTATTCAATAATATAAATAAGTATGTATCGTAGCTTCCATTCCGGGCTCCTCAATTGGGATGAGGTGACCATAACGGAGGCAATTCCTGTTTTTTCGTGTGCTCTATCTAACAATTGTCTTTAAGAAATATGTGATTGTCTGGATAAGATAATGGCTCTACACCTCCTCTCTCTCGCAACAAAGCTTCTGAACTGCGTCTCTGCATTATTTCTCTGAACCCTCTGCTTCAGTCAACTGCCTGTGATTGTTGGGAAATTGATAATAGGGTTGTTACCCTTAGTACGTACATAAGGCGTAACATCAAGAGGACTGGCACACTTGTGGTTCACTCCATTGATGGGCATGGTTCTCTTAGGGGTGGTATACTATGGATAAAAAGGACGGGATGATCTTCCTCACCGGGATCTTTATCATTATCATTGTAGCTCTCGTCATCAAGCCGATGGCAACCGGTGAGAGCCCGGATCTGAGCATACCGGAGATCCCCTCAATCCCTGGTGTCGGAGACGAGCGGGCACCGGCACCGACTGCAATCCCGACACCGGTGCCGCTTGGCCAGATCCGGATCCCCCATCCATCGACTGTTGAAGGTGCCGGGATTGGCGATCGTCCGGTTCAGGCATGGGATGGCTCCCCAATCCAGCTCGGATATGTCGATCCGGGAACCTATCACCTGACACGGGATGATAGCCACCTTCAGGCACGATCTCCCGTAGATACAGGGCCTCAAATCCCCCAGCTTGCTACATACGCGACCTTCAGTGCGGGAACAGGTGATGGGATCACAACCGGAACTCCATTGATGACCGAAGTATTTACTATTCCGTTCCCACGCTGGGAGCTCTGGTATACTCTTGAGACATCAGTCAGCCCGTCAGACTCAGGAACAGTGAGCGAGGGTATGATATCCGGGGTTGTCGGGTACCCCCGGTTTTCCATCACCGTGATGGATGGAGCAGATCCCGGGAGAACGGTTGCTACTATCACCCCCACTGGCGGGGGTATTCTTGACAGCAGCCTCTGGGAAGGAGATAGCGATCCCCGCCCCTGGAAACATAAGTTCTTTGAAGGGGGGCGGAGCTACTACATGATCGTTGAGCGGCGGCTGATCGACTCCTATGAGATCACTATCAAGGTGCCGGTGGAATAAGCCGGTTATCCTTTTAGATCTCCATCCCTTCCATCCTTTCAACAACAATCCGTGCTATCGCCAGATCCTGTACCGCAAGACCGGTTGAATCAAATATCGTGATGGCATCTGCCGAACTCCGCTGTTTCCGGCCAATCACCACCTCTCCGAGCGTTCCCGCGATTCTCTCAGCCGAATACGCACCTGATCTGATCGGCACATTCACCTCGCCGGAATGGATCGCCTGCTCGTAATCATCCACAAAGATCTCTGCACGGGCCAGCAGGGCAGGGTCAAGCTCCTGCTTGCCAGGAGCATCGGCTCCTATGGCATTGATATGCGTTCCCGGGCAAATCCACTCTGATCTGATCAGCGGCTCCCGTGATGGGGTTGTAGTGACAAGAAGGTCGCAGTTACATGCTTCTTCAATTGTTCTGACGCTTTTTGCCGGAGACTGCTGATATGCCCCGGCAAACCGATCCGCATTCTCCTTTCTCCTGCTCCATACGATCACTTCTTCAATATCGCACTCCGCTGCGATTGCATGCAGCTGGGCTTCTGCTTGCCGCCCGCTCCCGACAAAACCTATCGTCAGCGGATTCTTCTGTGCAAGATATTTTGCTGCTACCGCCCCGGCTGCTCCGGTTCTCATATCGGTGAGGGCGGTTGCATCAATGAGTGCCGTCTGTATCCCGGTATCCGGATCTATAAGAATTATGGTTGCCATCACCGTCGGCAGGCCATGTGCAGGATTGCCGGGGTGGACGTTCACGATCTTGACACCTGCAAGGTTCATCGAAGGTATTGAGGCGGGCATCGTCCGAAAATCACCCTCCGGGAAGGTGATATAGATCTTTGGAGGCATCTGGACATTGCCCCGTCCATGTTCTGCAAAGACCTCTTCAATTGCCACGTTCACTTCCGGGTAGGTGAGGCTCCCGCTGGCATCGGGATAGTATTTCATAGTGAATAATGAAGGGAGGGAGTATTTTGGTCTGTTGGTTGTGGGAGAGGGGAAGTTGTGTAACAAGAGGGTTTCACAATTTTCGATAGATCGTGTTCCGCCTCCCCATCTCGATCACGATAATGACCGGATTTTCCTCTCCCCTCACCATCACCTTTTACCTTCTCCAAATCGAATACATCCCCATGGCTCCGCGATTCCGGTACTTGCGCTCGGACTTTTCCCCTTCCCCCGTTGATGTCATTCATATGGATCTCACTTTTGCCATCTCGGATACCGAGACCCGCGTCCTTGCAGAAACCCTCTTCAGGACACAGGCTACTCCCATCCGCTCCCTGCGTTTGAATGCAAAGGGACTGGAAATCCACTCCCTCTCATGCCGTGGACACTGGATTGAATACGTGGTGGAGGAAGATGGTATTCTGATATCTTTTGGGGATGAAATACCTTCAGATACCGAATTTGTCATACGGAGCGAGACGATCTGCCATCCGTCCCACACGCTCCTCGAAGGCCTCTACTATGATGAAACACCGATAGATGCACCGCCCACCCAGATCACCCAGTGCCAGCAGTGGGGATTTCAGCGTCTGGTCCCCTGTATCGACGAGATGACCGCCAAATGCAGATACAGGACAACCATCATCGCCGACTCGCGGTATACCCATATGATCTCAAACGGCGATATTGCAATCCCCCGCCACCGGCTCGCAAAAGGGCATTCATTCTCCCACTCCTCCCGGTTCCTGCACCCGCACCCTGCCACGGGTGAGCGGGACTCAATCACCTATGAGAATACCACGACACCCATGGCACCATATCTCTTCTTCCTTGGTGTCGGCACCTATGCCTCCTTCCAGCGGACATTTGAATATCCTTCAGGGAGAGCCTTCCAGATAGAGCTTCTCTGCCCTCCCGGTTCCGATCCGATACGGGCAGAACAGGCACTCGATGTCCTTGAGGATGGCATCCTCTGGGTCTACCTCTTCACAGGCCCCCATTGTTATGAACAGGTTGAAGTCAGGCATGAGATCTACCGGCTCTATAACAAGCGGGCAAAACTCAGGAGACGCGGGGCATATGAAGAGGATCTCATGCGGATCTCACGCCAGATGGAGCATCTTGATCAGGAGATTGTAGGGGGGTACATCTATACCGGTTCGGTGTACCGGGAGATCGGGATGCAGAACTCCGACTTTGGTGGAATGGAGAATGTCGGCAATACCACCATCTCGACAAACCGCCTGATGCCGTTTGCCGGGATGACAGACTCGGGCTTTGAGTACCTGATGCGGGTTAAACTGCATGAGTATTATCATAATCTGAATGGTTCCGAAGTCACCGGGGAGACGCCATTTGAGATCTGGCTGAATGAAGCCGTCACCGTCCATATCGAACAGCAGTACCATGCCTTCCATTTAGGTGAGGAGTACAGCCGCCTCCAGACAGTCCTCTCTCTCCTCGACCCGGCGGACGGAACCTTTGCACGTGATACCGGGGCTGCTGCTATGCCGATAGAGCCGGACGGTTTCAATGATCCAAATGACCTGATCACCTCGGTAACCTATGTGAAAGCGCCTGAATTTGTCAGGATGGTTGAGTTGATCCTCGGAAAAGAGCCTTTTGTATGGGCTCTCTCGCTGTACCACAGGAAGTTTGCACATTCAAATGCAAGCCGTGATGACTGGGTACGCCTGATGGGATCAATCGCCGGGATGGATCTTGGACCAATGGCAGAAGGGTGGCTGAAACGATCGGGCTTCCCGACGCTCACCGTCACCCCGTCCTATGATCCGGATGATCGCCGCTGTGCTATCAGCCTCCGCCAGTCCGGTGGCGATCCTCCCTGGTGCTTCCCCTTCAGGCTTGCCCTGATGAAGGCTGATGGCACAGAGATCGCTTCAACATCTCATCTGGTCCAGGATGCGGAGGAGGAGATCATCATGGAAGATGTCGATAGTCCCGATTATTACTCATTGAACCGTGGCTTCTCGTTCTACGGGCTCCTTGATTACCATCCTGATGAGGATCTCCTGTATTTCCAGGCGCGGACCGATCCGGATGTTGCAGGCAGGTTTTTTGCGTTTCATTCGCTCTCGTCGCAAGAGATCCTCCGCCTCATGCAGGATCAGGATGCGGAACCATCTCCCGACTTCATCACCCTGTACATTGATCTCCTCTCAGATACCGAACTGATGGAAGGGGCCGGAGCACAGGTTCTTACAATCTTCCCGGATGCAGCAGATCCTGCCCTTGCCCACCACTATCTGGCTGCCTATCATGCACGCCGCCGATTGGAACTTGCGATCGCAAAGGCACATGCCCTGACTCTCATGGCACTCTACCAGGCATACCACCAGACTGATCATACCTGGGAATCAATCGGGGGCCTTGCCGTCTTCATCAGGAACCGCCAGGTGAAAAACCTCTGTCTGCGCCTCCTTGCCAGGCTCGACACCCCTGAAGTACATGAAATGATCAAAAACCAGTTCCAGAATACTCCTGTTTCAACTGATCGAATGCATGCCTATGGTCTTCTGATTGCCTCAACTGACCCTGAGAGGCTGAAATTATTCCGGGAAATGATGGACGAGGCAAGCAGGGATCCGGTTGTATGGGAACAATTCCTCGCTGCAACAACAAGTGCAGATGCAGATGATCTGGTCTCTCTTCTCCGGGAGATAGAGGACTCCGGCTACCTCAGGATAGAACAGGCAAACGATCAACGGGCGCTCTATGGGAGGTTTGCCCGGAATCGTAAGATATCCCTTGAGACAGAGGAAGGGAGAGTATTCTTAGCAGATGCTCTGATACGCCTGATGGAAGTCAATGAATACACAACAACAGGGCTTCTTACTACCTTCTCGCATATTGACCGTATGGACACACAAACCCATATTCCTTTGATGGAGATACTTGTCAATCTCTTAAACCATGCCTCCTCCCTCACAATCCAACAGACACTGAAACGGATTATTCTTGGGAATCCGATTGCACTTGCCACCTATCAATCACTGAAGGGTCCTGTTCCGGATCTGGAGCTATAATAAAGCCATAATGACCTGGTGTCAGGGGTGATTCGCTCCCTCCTACCTTTATATACTCAAATCATTTTCAAAAAGCGCATGACCTGAAATTTCTTCTTTTTTTTATCGATGGCAAAATTGAGCTTTTTCAAATTTGTTCGATTATAATTGCTTATTTTTAGATTGGATGACACAAAACTCAAATTAGTCGATTTTGACCAAAATATGCTCTCTGGTTGCGTAATTGGCTGATTATAATCGTTTTCCTATAAGGATATATTTATATACTGAATTTTGAAACCTATTAGTATCCAAAGAGGGAGATTGTAAGACCATGACCCAGACTATGCAGATACCAAAAGAACTGTCCGACAGAGAGATCATGAACCGCTTCAAAGAGGAGAACATGTGGGGCCTCTGCACGGCAATTGATCTGAAGAATTGCAACCCGGAGACAATCCGTGACCCGCAGAAACTCCACCAGTTTGTTGTAGAGGTCTGTGATCTCATTGATATGAAGCGCTTCGGTGAACCGGTTATTGTGAACTTCGGTCCAAATGAGCGGGTTGCCGGATACTCATTAGTACAGCTGATTGAGACTTCATGTATCACCGGACACTTTGCAAACGACACAAACGGTGCATACCTTGACATATTCAGCTGCAAGGAATACCCGCCGCAGATCACAGCTGATTTCTGTAAGAAATTCTTTGGCGCAGAGGAGATCAAAACAACGGTCTTCTTCCGCTCCATCTAAACCTTCAAACACCTTTATTTTAAACCCCTTCCAATCCTGATTGTGGATATACCAGAAGAGTATCCCCTGATCGGGATTGTCGTTCCATTTTCACTTATTCTGATCTATGGTGCCATCTCATCTCTTTTCCTGCCGCCGTTCCTCCTCCTCACTCTTCTATCGGTGGTTCTGGCCTATCTTGCAACTCCGATAGGCAGATGGATCATCCCGGTTGCCATCGTCGCCGGGCTTCCATGGTGGTACGCCGGTCTCACCATCCTTGTCCTTGATGCGGCCGGAGCCCTCTTTATGGCGTGGAATTTCCAGCATCTCTTTGCCATTCCACGAATCGGGACATATATGGAAAGGCTCATCTCGGATGTTGAAGCCCTGATTGCTGAAAAACCCTGGATGGAGCGGTTTACTGCACTCACGCTCCTCCTCTATGTGACGCTCCCGATACAGGGTGCCGGATCCCTGATGGGATCAGCAATCGGGAGATTGATCGGAATCGATCCATGGAAAGTCTTCTGGATTATGGTTTTTGGATCAGGTATCGGATCGTTTGGGATGGCATTTGGATCTGATGCCCTGAGGATCTTTTTGATCGGCAATATCGCAACAGGCATCATGATACTGCTCATCATGCTCTTCTCCGGCGTCTTCACCTACCTCTCGTACCGGGCACTCCGGCGGCGGAGATTATGAGATCCCAAACATCGCAAGTGTTGTGTTCCGGGGATCAATCTCATCCCAGTCCCATCCAAGACCTTCAAGAATTCGTGAAATCGGCCCTTTCACCGTCTTCTCAAGCATCGTCTCCCAGTCGATGACAAACTCCGGCGGCACCTGATCGGGATATTCAAAACAGATGACATCGGTCTTAGGGTAGGTGCTTGTGACATTTTTAATATAGACACGCTTTGGCTTGCTGCCTTTCTTAAAATCTGTCTTCAGGTAGGTATTTGAGTAGATTGCACCCCTGATATGTGCGTCTTTTGTATCATAATCCTGAAGATGTTTGCCGATGCCGCCGGGAATCCCTGCATCCTCAAGCGAGCAGCGGCCGCCACGATAATGCCTGATCACCTCTCCGAGGTACTCCTTCACAGAATCGAACCCGGCACCCTGGAGGATCATCTCCATCACGGTCTTCTGGACGACCTTTGTAATCTGGGGCGAATCAGATCTCCGCATCTCAAAGCCGACGATATCGATCTGGTCAACCGTTGCCCCTTCCTTCCAGATGAGATGTCCGGCATATCGCTTCTTCCTGCCTGCCTGGAAGAACCGGCGATAGACTTTCTCGAATTTGATAGAGAAGTAATGCGTATCTGCATTCAGCACCTCCTCTGAAAAGGCACGGAAACTCTTATTGAGCTCTTCTTCGATCTCACGGGCGATCAGTATGGTTTGTTCCAGATCAGTTGGCGGCAGTTCGACAAAACAGGAATCAGTATCCCCATACAACACAAAGTATCCTTTCTGGTCAATGATATCCCGTGTATGCTGGATGATCGCCCGTCCGACAGAGGTGACCGCAGATCCGATCTCCCGATCATAGAGCCGGAACCGGGAATACCCTGATACACCATAGTAGGTGTTCATGATCACCTTCAGGACATTCTGCTGGAGATCGTAGAGGATGTACTCATCAGATCCATATTCAAAGGTGTTCCTGATCCGCTTCTTCTCATCCCGCTCGGTGAGCAGTTCCGATATGATGCTCCGGGTAAGTCCGTCAGGAGATCGTCTGAACCGGATCCCATTTGGAGCCTTGATCTCACCGGCCGGATCTTTCGTCTCAGGGGAGGCATTCAGTGTCATCATCGCCATCGGGTAGAGGGATTTCAGATCCAGCACCACCACATTCTCCCGGACTCCTGTTGCCGGTTCAAAGACGGTTGCCCCTTCAAACTCATCCCCTGCTGCATTCCCCTTCGAGGGCAGGACAAATATGCCTGATGCTTTTCTCAGGATATAGATATCAATGACATTTGATGAGTTCAGGGTTCGATCGAGCGGGCATCCGACATAGCGTGCAATCTCCTGATAGAACCTGACAATCGTGTTCTTTGCATCGATCCCGACACAGAGTTCCACATCCTTGTAATTGTACTCGATCAGCTTCACCGGATCCATCTTCCAGAGATCAAAGACTGTTCCGGTGTACCTGACTTTCCGTTCTCCGAGTTCATCCTCTGCAATTGCATCAAGCCTGTATGACTCCTTCTGTGACCCCTGCATCTTTTTGTATGCAGTCAGGAGATCGAAGACAACACGGCCGCGGATCGCATTCCGGTCGGTCTGGCCCGGCAGCCGGGAGAGATCGGTTTGGTTCAGCCCGAGTGTTGCCATCCTCCGTGTAATATAGGCGATATCAAAGTCAAGGATATTCCAACCGCTGATGATATCCGGGTTTGTGTCCCTGATATGTGCAGTAAAGGCATTGAGCATCGCTCTCTCGTCAGGATAGGAGCATATTGTATGCATCGCATCAGAGAAGCAGCCGTTTGCGTACCCGCCGTTTTGTACTTCCCCCTCTGGTGATGTCTTCGCATCAGGTGATCTCAGGAGGAAGGTCGTGTACCGGGAATCAAAGGAGTCATAGCAGGTGATACAGAAGATCGGCTGCTTTTCCGGCTCAGGAAAGCCGTCGGAATCATCGCATTCGATATCAAGGAAACAAACCCGGGCAGGCGCATCAACATCGGCTGGACAAACCTCGGTATACTCGACGGTTGTTCCCGGCACCCGGACCCCGCCTGTCACATTGCAGTCGATCATGAACCGTGTGGCAAAGGGTATGTCAGCCTCGAAATGGTGATAGCGTTCACGGACATCACGGACATCTCCCGGCCGCCTCGTGTAGAGCCGGACAACCTCCTCGCCCTTGATCGTCTTTGACCGGATATCCGAGACTTCAATGGTGTCAGGGTGGTTCTCCCGTGCCGCCTCACCTGCCGCGACATAGAAATATGGCCGGAACCCGGTAACATCCACCGCCACGGCAGATCCATCCCTCTTTCGCCCGAAGATATGGATCAGGGGGCCGCCCGGGGCATTGCTGTACTCAACCTGGATGACTGCTATCTCAAGATCAGACATCAAGCCTCCGGCAGAGGGACTCCAGGAATGCTCCGGCTTCATCAAGCTGTTCCCTCTCCCATCTATCAATCGGCCAGTCAGGGATCACTTTTGCACCATTCGAAGAGACACGAACCGGAACTCCCATTGCACAGTTGGAATACCCGTATTCACCATCAAGGGAGAGTGCAGCGGTTATTATCTCACTCTTCTCACCCTTCAGCATCCGTACAAGATCGATGATGTGTGAAGCCGGTCCAAATGCGGTTCCGCCCTTGCCTGAGATAACCTCCATGCTTGCGCCCCTTAGCTCTGCGAGGATCTCCTCCCGCTCTGGAAGTGGCATCTCCCTGCCCAGATGAGAGAAGATGGGTACCTGATGTTCGCCATGCTCTCCCATCACAAACGCAGGCCCGCCAATCCCGCGGCTTCCGAGCGCTACCTCAAACCGCCGCGAATCGAGTTGCCCGCCAAAACCAATACAGTCATCCTGCGGCATCCCGAGCTTCTTCTGGAAATAGTAGCAGAAAACATCCATCGGGTTTGAGACAATAATCAGTTTCCCTCCAAATCCTCCAAGATGCTGTATACATGCCTCAGCAACAGGGAGGTTTGCATCGAAGAGGTCCGCTCTCGTCTTAATCGAGGGATTTCTGGGCGATCCAGCTGCAAAGATGCAGATGTCCGCATCACGTATCCTGCCAGTCTCTGTAGAGATTGGTATATCCGTATTTGTATGGAGGAGATCGAGGGCCTGGGCGCGGAGGAGTGGCTTGTAGACATCTGCCAGAATCAACTCATCGATAATACCGAGGGTGGTAGCTGCAAAGGCGCATTCTCCCCCGATTCGCCCGACGCCAAGCACTGCAAGGCTCGTCATAATACTGGTACTATGGGGTATGCTCATTATTAAACAGCACCAATTCCCTCTGGATGATTACATTACTAAAGGATCAGGTCTCTGTCGGGGGAGTTGCTCTCGATAACCATCTCATCCTGGCAGCAGGCGTCCTTGGAACTACCGGAGCCTCGCTCTCACGGATGCGCCGCCAGGGTGCCGGGGGTGTGGTTACCAAATCCATTGGTCCGGTCCCAAAAGAGGGGCATGCCGGTCCCTGCCTGATCCCGCTTGCGGGCGGTCTCATCAATGCGATGGGGCTCCCAAACCCTTCAAGGAATTTTGTCCCTGAACTGGAGACTCTCTCCGGGGAACCTTTTGTTGTCAGCATATTCGGGGGAACACCCGCTGAGTTTGGCGAGGTTGCCTCCTGGTTTGAGGGAATCGCCGCCGGATTTGAACTGAACCTCTCCTGCCCCCATGCAGAGGGGTACGGTGCTGCGATCGGATCTAATCCTGCCATGGTTCGTGCCTGCACCGAGGAGGTGGCAGCATTTGGGAGGCCGACATGGGTGAAACTGACTCCGAATGTCACTGATATCGGTTCTATCGGGCGGGCTGCAGAAGAGGGCGGGGCGACTGCCCTTGTTGCGATCAATACCGTCCGGGCGATGCGGATCTCAATTGATCTCAGGCGTCCGGTGCTTGGGAACCGGTTCGGGGGCATATCCGGCCCAATGATCTTCCCCATTGCACTCCGATGTGTCTATGATCTCTATGAAGCCTGTTCAATCCCGATCATCGGCTGCGGCGGGGTCTCCTCTGCTGCGGATACAATCGAGATGATGATGGCGGGTGCGTCTGCGGTGCAGATCGGATCAGCCGTCTATGATGACTCTTCAGTTTTCAAAACCATTGCTGATGAACTCTATTCCCCAGACGGAGTTCCTGCTGCTGAGATAGTGGGGTGTGCCCATGCGTGACGGGATGCCGGTTGTGGTGACGGTGAGAGAGGTCATCGACGAGACCCCGACTGTGAAAACACTCCGGTTTGATTCCGAATTTGCGATCCGCCCCGGCCACTTCTGTATGGTCTGGGTTCCGGGAATTGATGAGGTGCCGATGGGTTTCTCGTCCCCCGGCTCGATCACCGTTCAGAAGGTGGGAGAGGCAACAGCGGCACTCACCTCACTCACACCCGGAGATAGGATCGGTATCCGTGGGCCGTTTGGAAACGGCTTCACCCCGAATGGGCGGGTTCTTGCCATAGCAGGCGGAGTCGGTGTTGTCCCGCTCTATCCGTTGGCCATAAACGGGTCAGTTGATACTTTCATACTCGGTGCACGGACGGGAACAGAACTCGTCTTTGCCCGCGAGCTTTCGGATCTAACCGATCTCAAAATCGCAACCGATGATGGAACCGCCGGGTACCATGGCTTTGTCACCGGGGTGATGGACAGTGAGATCGATCTCCTCTCCTATGATACCATCTGTGTCTGCGGACCCGAGATGATGATGAAAGGGATTTTGGATCGGCTTTCAGATGCAGGGATTGCAGATCGCGGTCAGTTCTCGCTTCACCGGTACATGAAATGCGGTGTCGGGGTCTGCGGATCCTGTGCAATCGATCCGGAAGGTCTCTGTGTCTGCCGGGACGGCCCGGTATTCACCGGAGATCAGATCATCAATTCTGAATTTGGAACGTACGCACGGGATGCAAGCGGGCAGAGAAAACGGGTCTGAACTTATTTCGACCCGTTAATTGCTTTTAAATCCCCCAGATCATTAATATTCGTGAAGGATTTCAGGTTCGGGTCGATCTCCCGGATATCCTGAATCTGAATGAATTTTGTATTGATGCTCCTGATCATCTCACGGAGTGAGTACGAGGCATGGGTGGCGATGTATGCCTTCAGGGCATCCTTTCGATAGACGGCATGCAGGGGTTCGTACATCTCTTCATTCCAGTAGGGGACTGCTGAATCTGCATCTTTTATTGAAGTGAAGAGTAACTCGACAACGTCAGATCGAATACATGGCATATCACAGGCAGTAATAAAAATAAGATCGCCTTCTGCCTCTTCGACACCAGCAATGATCCCGCCAAGTGGCCCGATTCCGCGTACCTGATCACAACAGATTCTGATGCCGGGGATATCCTCAAATCTGCTGCATTGCTCCTCATCGCGGGCAACGATGATGATCTCGTCTGTAGCCTTTGAGAGAGCAGAGATCAGATGGGAGAGGAAGGATTTCCCTCCATAGGTGAAGAAATATTTCTCCATTCCTCCCGATCGCCGTGCCTCGCCACCGACAAGGATCAATGCAGTTCTCTTCTCATTCATAGTGAATAACAGGTTTATTTGTTTTTCTCAAATTTATGGGTGTTCTTTTGTCTCCGGCTTTCAAGCCTGAGGAGGTCTTCCTTGATTCGGATATCCGGCGTAAAGCCCCCGATATCCTTCTCACCAATGACACGGTGGCAGGGGATCACAAGCGGTGTCGGATTCCTCCTGAGTGCTCCTCCGACTACCCGTGGATGGGTGCCTGTTGCGTCTGCCACCTCACCATATGTCATCGTCTTCCCATAGGGAATGGCTCTTACAACCCGGTAGATGGCAGCCGACTTCGACTCCCCTTCATCTGCCGGTGACCTGAGTTCCGAGAGATCAGATCGTTTCCCCGCGAGGTATTCGGTGATCGCCGGAGGAAGCCCGTCTTCTCCATCAGAATGACCAAACCAGACCCGATAAATATATTCATCATCCCAGGCAGCCGAGACCGGCCAGAGGCCAAACCTGCCTGTACCTTCCTTCATTGCCATCGTGAGAGCACCCCGGGTATCATATCTGCGGTGATGGCGGTCATCTCCTCCTGCATCCAGGGTGGGAGGCCGCTTTTCACCTCGGTTTCGAGAAACCTGCTGTCTCCGAGGATCAGCACCCCGCGATCATCCGGCGTCCTGAGAACACGGCCGAGCGCCTGTGCGGCTTTATTGATGGCAGGGAGCGTATAGGCGATGAACTCACCGTCTTTCCCAAACTTCCGCCTGAAGTACTGGATGCTCATTGCCCGTACCTGCGTATAGGGGGCGAGCGGGAGACCGACAACCATCGCACCAGAGAGGAGCTCGCCCCGGTAATCAAGCCCCTCACTCCATTTGCCGCCGCAGACCGCAAAGAGGATACCTGATTTTTTCTTTGCAGGAAGACCGAGGAATTCAGCCAGCATTTCTGTCGCCTCACCCGCATCACGCGGCTCCACAAAGACCTTCTTCTTTCTGATGGCGCAGCGTTCTGCATATTCGCTCATGATCTGGTACGAAGGGAAGTAGACTGCGAGGTTGCCGGGAACCCCGGCAAAAGCCGTGATCGTCCGGACAGTCCGCTCGATGTTGCCTGCATCCTGCCTCATACGAAAGGCGGTCGTGATATCTCCTGATGTGAGGAGAAGGCGGTTCTTTTTTGGAAATGCATTTGGTATTGAGAGGGTGGAAACATCCATATCTTCAAAATAGTACTGCCTGAAGCTGTCGATTGGAGAGAGTGTGCCGCTGATGAAGATCGAGGCGTGGTGGGATCCGACAATAAACTTGAGTTTCCCGGCAGGATCGATATTCCTGACCTCAAGGATCACCGAGTCCTCCTCTTTCCGGTAGACGGTCAGGTATGCCGGATCGGTTGCCGAGCAATGGATCCGGTAGAGGAACTCGCAGAGCCGTTCGATGGAGGTCTCCTTGAACTCACCTTTCTGAAGGCTCTTTTCCCGCACGACATCACTGATTGCAATGATATCCTCGACAATTGCCGCCATCGACGGGTACAGTGAGCCTTTTGTCAGTATCCGATCAAAGATTGCCGGGTCAAACCAGTCCTCGGTCTCATTTGAGCGGCGGAGCCCGTCCATAAAGTCACGGATCCTCGGCAGCACGTGCCTGACAGCTTCTGCTCCTTTCACCTTCGACTTCAGGGATGAGAGTTCATGGGATGCCTGCTGGATGTCCCGCTCCTGGAGGGAGACGCTCTGGATCCCCTGCACCACATCCCCGACATTATGCCCTTCGTCCACAAGCAGTATGATATCCTGCGGCTCGACATTCAGCGAGACGAGCAGCTGTTCCCTGATATCGTCATTAAAGAGATGATGATAGTTAACGATGACGACATCCGCATGTTTTGCCGAGGTCATCATCAGATCATAGGGGCAGAGGCTGCCTGCATACGCATGGAGATTATCGGGGTTCACGACATTCAACGAAGCCTTCTCTGCTTTTCTCCGGATATCCTGCGATGGCACCAGCCTTAATCCTTCATCCCCTTCAAGAAAGACCCTGCTGTTCACGAAATACGGGCAGATGAGCGGATGGTCACGGTCCTGGCGCTTGATCTGCTTTTGGATCTCCGGATCCTTTGCAGGTACAAGCGATCCCTTTATCGCCCTTTCCCGCATCAGGGCGCTGGTGAAGTTCTTCACCCCTTCGCATTGCCGGTACACATCCCCAACCCCGCCGAGTGGGCACATACTCCGTTTCCCAATCAGGTAGGTGAACTTCAATCCCGGCTTCTTCTGCCTGATCAGATCAAGTTCCCTGATGAAGGTATTCAGCTGGCTGATCGTCCTTACCGCAACGAGAATGGTTCTTCCCTTTGATTCGGCAAGGAGGGCGGAGACAACACTTGATTTCCCGCTCCCTGTCGGTGCATCGATCAGGAGTGTGCCGCCGTTTCTGGCTGTCTCTGCTGCGGCATCCAGCATCTTCTCCTGGTGGGGGCGGTAGCGGGTATAGGGGAACCAGTCGTCAATTGAGCTCATATGCGTTATTTCCGTGGGGATCGTGTTTGATCTTCTGTATCAATGTGTCTGTCTGCAGATTATTAAGTAATGATGATTCTGCATTTGTATTTCCTGAATCTCAAGAATGAATGAATGTTCGAGTCTCCTCTCTCCTCACCTTTCCGGGATAACAGAAGCAGGATTATGAGGATACAGATCCGAATAATTATCTGGTATTACATTTATCTCTCTTATTTATGCGAGGCTCCTCGAATCTCAGTCGACATGATCTTTTAATCGTCTTTGTTATTGCCCTCGGATCATTCATGGCAGGTCTTGATGGCACAATCGTCAATATTGCTCTTCCCTCCATTGCCGGGGCATTCGATGCGTCGGCTGTTGCCGCCTCATGGGTTCTCACTGCATATCTGATCGTCCTCGTCTCACTCCTTCTTGCCGCCTCGCGCCTTGGGGATATTGCAGGATATAAGAAGGTCTTCATCTCAGGCTTCTGTATCTTCACGATCGGATCGGCATGCTGTGCCCTTTCTCCCTCTATCGAGCTGTTGATCCTCTCCCGTCTGCTTCAGGCAGCCGGTGGTGCGACCATCGCCGCACTCGGATCGGTGATGGTCATTACGTCTGTTCCGGCATCTTCCCGGGGGGCAGCTCTTGGTATTGTTGCGATGTTCACGATGATGGGAGCTGCATTGGGGCCGGTTGCCGGTGGCTACCTCACCTCGCTCTTCTCATGGAATGCGATCTTCTTTGTGAATATACCCATTGGAATCGCAGCGGTGCTTCTTGGGATAAAAATTATTCCTGCGGTTCACCCTCCTTTACCAGAGGGGCGGCTCGATCTTTTCGGTGTCCTCCTGATCTTCCTGGCCCTCTCCACGCTTATCGGCGCACTCACCTCTATCCAGAATGCACACAGTATCACCGGATTTCTCCTCCTTCTTATCTCTGCGATCAGCTGGCTCGCCTTCATCATTCATGAGCGGAGATCCTCTGAACCACTCATCGATCTCTCTGTCTTCAGGAACAGATCATTCTCACTTCAGAATATCTGCATACTCCTGCTCCAGATGGTGATGGCAGGGGTACTTGTCATTATGCCATTCTACCTTGAGCTTGTCAGGGGAATTTCAACAGATAATGCCGGGTTAATTATTATTTCCCTCCCTCTGGGAATGATTGTCTCTGCCCCGATTGCCGGGAAGATTGCGGATGCGATCGGGACGCGGCGGCCGATCATTGGTGGATTTGCACTATCTCTCCTCTCTCTCTTCATCCTCACCAGAATTGGAGCAGAGACAGGTCTTCTGGATATCTGGATCTCACTCTTCATCCTCGGTATCGGAACAGGCTCCGCATATGCTCCATTGAATAGTGCCATCATGAGTGTCGTCCCTGATAAGGACCGGAGCGCCTCATCAGGGCTTATCAAGATGATGACGAACCTTGGCAATTCGCTCGGCGTTGCCGGGGTAATGCTGGTTGCCACCCTCGCTGCCGGACCGAAGATCGCAGAGGTGGCGGCAAAGGAACTCCCACCTGCTGCGCTTGTCGGGGCCTTTCAGGTGACGTTCTTCTGCTGCATAATACTCCTGCTGATCGGGATGCTACTGATGATTGGTGTTCAAAGCAGCAGAGGAGTGAAAGGAGATGAGGTGCCGATCGGCTTCTGATCGCAACCCCTCTTCTCATCCATCTCCTCCCTCCAAACAACAGGTATGGATCGGTTTAATCCTGCCAGAGTCCCAATATAGATCCATGGCGATCCACCCGATAGACTTCCGGTACGGTACAACCGAGATGCGCCGTGTCTGGAGCGAAGAGGCGAGATTTAATGCAATCATCAGGGCCGAAGTGGCACTTGCCGCAGCCGAGGCTGAGATCGGCCTCATCCCGATGGAATCGGCAGAGGCGATCGCTGCTGCTGCACCGAAGGCATCTCTTCGCCGGGCAAACGAGATTGAAGCTGAGATCAACCATGATATGATGGCTGTTGTCAAGGCGCTCGCCGAGGTGTCCGGCCCTGCCGGACGCTGGGTGCATTACGGGGCGACCTCAAACGATATCCTGGATACGGCAACTGCCCTTCAGATCAAAGATGCCCTCGACTTTATCGAAGAGAAGCTGAAGATTCTGCTCAGGGTTCTCATTGAGAGGAGCACTGCCACAAAGACGCTCGTCTGTGCAGGCAGAACTCATGGCCAGATCGGTGTGCCGACAACCTACGGCCTCCGCTTTGCCATATGGGCAAGTGAGATCGGCCGCCATATCATCAGGCTCCGTGAGATGCGTCCACGGGTTGTTGTCGGGCAGATGACGGGGGCTGTCGGGACACAGGCTGCCTTTGGTGAGGACGGGATGGAGGTGCAGGCGGCGATGATGCGCCACCTTGGTATCGGTTCAGTCGATGTCTCGAACCAGGTGGTTTCCCGGGATCGGTATGCCGAATACTTCTTCCTCCTCGCAAACATTGCCACCACCCTCGATAAGATCGGGATAGAGATCCGTTCTCTCCAGCGGACAGAGATTGCCGAGGTTGAAGAGGCTTTTGCCAAGAAGCAGGTCGGATCCAGCACGATGCCGCATAAGAGAAACCCGATTAAAAGTGAACAGGTAGGCGGTCTTGCCCGGGTGATCAGATCCGCAGTTGAGCCTGCACTCCTGAATAATACCCTGTGGGATGAGCGGGATCTCACGAACTCCTCATGCGAGCGGGTGATCTTCCCTGAAGCAACCATCCTCTGCGATCACTGCCTCAAGGTGATGGCGCAGGCCCTTGAGGGACTGATCATCAAAGAAGAGAATGTCGCAAAGAACCTTGATCTGCTCCATGGCATCAATCTTGCCGAGTCGGTGATGATCGAACTCACGAGGCGCGGGATGGATCGGCAGGCAGCACACGAGGTGATCCGGGCAAACAGCATGAAGGCGCTTGAAGAGAAGAGGCCGCTTGCTGAGATCCTCTCGGAGATCCCCGAGGTGACTGGTTTGATCTCCTCCGCTGAGATCGAAGATGCACTCCTGCCGAAACGATATATCGGCACCTCGATACAACAGGTGGAGCGGGTGATCAAGAAGCTCGCCCCGCTCACCTCTTAATTACTCCTTTTTCTGCAATTTTGAGATCAGGCCGGAAATGATCTTCCTTCTGCCTGACCCGCAGTTGGCTGCGAGATATGCATCTGCACAATCTCCCACCGGTGTCCGGTGCCCCGGAGTACCATCGTGATACGGCAGGGGATCTCGTTTTTATCTGCTGTGAAGGTGATATCCCCCATCACCCAGGCGATCGTCCCTTCAGCTTTTATGGTGCAGTTCGCCATCCTGACAGCGAGGCTCTCCACTTCCCCAAAATCGCGGCTGAGCTGCCTCTCCATCTCCTCCCGGTTTCTGACAATCTCATCCATACCCGTTCCAAATCCCATCATGTCAACAGCAGTGATTGCGAGGATCCCCTCACAATCCTTCTGTGAGTAGAGATCACAAAAACGGTTCAGCAACCCCTGTATCTGTTCTTCTGTCTGTCTGCTGAGCATCGAAGATTATTGGTGATATGGGTTGATAAGAGAGGATGGTGGTCAGGGGTGGAATACAAGAAGGATTGGTATAACACCGCCCGACTCATCTAATCATTCGAAAGCGCATCAATCGGGTTCATCTGGGCTGCCCGGTGTGCCGGGTACACCCCTGCCGCGATACAGATGACGGTTCCGATGCACATGCCATAGAATATTGTGAAGACGGTGTTGAATGTCATCAGATACTTGATATCCTGCATGATGAGCAGAATGAGAAGCCCGCCGCCGATGAGGCTCATCACCCCTCCGCAGACCGATCCGATCAGGCCAAGAATCGTTGCTTCGTACAGGAACATCTTGCTGATATCGCTCTTCTGGGTGCCTATACTCCTAAGAATCCCGATCTCCTTGATCCGCTCGTTTACAGAGATGAGCATCACGTTTAAGATACTGACTGCGGCAACCACAAGCGATATTCCGCCAATTGCCATGACAAAGAGTGATATCTGACCGATTGCATCCTGGATGGATGAGATCATCGCCCTGAAATCCATAATATTGACGATATCCTCACGCCGGTTCAGCCTGGCATCGATCTGATCCTTGATACGGTCGATCTCATCGAGATCTTCAACGGTGATGACAACCTGATCGTATTTACCTTTCCCCCCATACTCTGACTCATACCACCGATCAGATGCAATGATGGCATTATCGGTCTGGATGCCGCCAGAGAACCCGGTATCTTCAAGGATTCCGACAACACGCACCCGTTGTTCACGGCTTCCGATGCCGATTGTGATAAAATTGCCTTCCTTGATATCGTACTGTCGGGCCAGACTCTGGCCGATCATCACACCTTCTGTTCCCGAGACATATCTTCCTGATACCAGGGTTGTTGTCGACGGGAGTTCTCCCGGATCAACACCGTACACCGAAGCATACCTCCGGTTATCTCCGACTTTGATCTGGTCATAGGTATTGTAGAAGGCGATTGTCGGGTGCCTCCCCGCGATCAACTTGATCTGCCTGATGTCCCGCTCATCAATACCCGCTTTTTGATCTCCGACTGATGGTCCTGCCGGGGTGATGATAATTGAGTTGCCCATATTCATCAGCTCATCAGATACTGACTGTTCAAGTGCACCACCGAGAAGGCCCATCGAGGTGATCGCCACAACACCGATGATGATCCCAAGTGCTGCAAGAATTGATCTGAAGAGATGGAGCCTGACATTTCTCTTTGCCAGTTCAAATGTCATTCCGAGGTGAATCACTGGATCACCCCGTCCCGGATGGTGATGATCCGATCTGCAAAAGATGCAATCTCATCCGAATGAGTGACCATCACGATTGTCTTCCCCTGCCCGTTCAGATTGGTGAGAATATCCATAATCTGTTGCCCGGTCTTTGAGTCGAGGTTGCCTGTCGGTTCATCGCAGAGGAGAATCCGTGGATCATTGGCCAGAGCCCTCGCAATCGCAACACGCTGCTGCTGGCCTCCTGAGAGCTGATTTGGGGTGTGGTGGATGTGTCCTCCGTCAAGGCCGACGAGTTTTAAGAGTTCTGCTGGTTTCCCGGTTGTATCCCGTGCACCAGTCTTCAGGATAAGCGGATATTCGACATTCTCAAATGCCGTCAGGAGGGGGATCAAATTAAATTTCTGGAAGATGAAGCCGATTGCATCCCTGCGGAGCTCAGTCAGCTCATAATCTGAGAGTTCACGGGTATTCTTTCCTTCAATAAACAGGTCCCCGCTTGTCGGCTGATCAAGGCACCCGATCTGGTTTAAAAGGGTTGTTTTCCCTGACCCGGACGCTCCCATTATTGCAACAAATTCACCAACACCGATATCGAGAGTGACGCCGTTCAGTGCGTAAACATCTCCAGCCTCCATCGTATAGATTCGTTTGACCTCTTCAAGCCGGATACAGATCTCCATTATCTTCTCCATGTATGGTGCAGGAACCCTGCCTGATGTAAAATATATTGTACATTTTTGTATTTATGGATTGTGAGCAGTTCAATCCGGCTTCATTTCTTCATCATACACAAAGATCTCATCGACCAATACTCCAAAATAGCGGCTGATCTTAAATGCAAGTTCAAGTGATGGATCGTACTTCCCCTTTTCAATAGCCAGAATCGTCTGCCTGGTGACGCCAAGTGCGGTAGCTAACTCCTCCTGCGTCAGGTTGTGTGCGGTCCGATGGAACTTGATGGTATTATTCATCTCTTATGCTCCAAACTTTCTGGAATAATACAGCCAGAAGAGAAGGTAGATGGCCATGATCAGGACGATATTCTGCATGAGTGCATATCCCCAGACCAGGATGTTTGATGCACCTGCATAGTACCCCGTGAAGAGGATAAATAATGAGAAGAAGAGGAGGAGCAGCACTGAAGTCTCAAGTGTCCGGACCGCTGTCTTCTCATAGATCACCACCAGCCGTTCATCAATGATGATATTCCGCCTCCTCCATATCCAGAAGAGGTAGAGCATAAGGGCAAGGAGCATAAAAGAAAGCAGGTCGAGGTTCCCGGAGGAAGCGGCCACCCAGATGCCTCCTGCCAGCAGGATGGCAATGAGAATCATTGCTGCTTGTGAAACGATCCGATTCATCCTGCAAGTAGTTGAGTTCATCCTTCTAATAATAGATAGTGTAGTGGGTTCGTGTAAGTTACAAAATGAAACACCTTCTATCAATGGCGTTACAATTTGTAACTTTGGATCAAACACTATGTTACAATATGTAACTTATATCATCTCTCGGCTCCAATCTCAGATCCATGTCACGAGTGGTCAGGATTGCAGACGATGCCTATGAATGTGCAATCGCCTATGGCCCTTCCCTGAGCGAGGGGATCCGGGTGATGGACG
This sequence comes from Methanocalculus sp. MC3, assembly GCF_054767395.1. Lineage (NCBI taxonomy): Archaea > Methanobacteriati > Methanobacteriota > Methanomicrobia > Methanomicrobiales > Methanocalculaceae > Methanocalculus > Methanocalculus sp. MC3. The sequence goes on along the minus strand of NZ_BAABMP010000002.1, from coordinate 587,544 downwards.
CCCTCATCAGGGAGCTGCGGTCAAAAAGTGAACTGCCATTTGATCAGAAGACGATCGAACGGATGATCCGATCCGCAGTCCGTGATGAGATCGAAGCGGCAGTGTATCGTGGATAAGAGCTATCAGGAATCCAGTATGATCATGTGGAGCAGAATGCCGGAGTAACCTTAATGGATACATTACTATCAATCCGTGGATGGGTGGAAGAAGGAGGCGCCCTCCTGACAGACGATCAGATCCGGTTCATTCTCGAAGAGGAGCCGGAGAGAGTATGCGGTTTTGGTGGGGAGTTTGCGATCGAGTACGGAGCATACCGGCTCCGTGATTCCCTTGGCGTGGTGACTGGAAACGCCCCCCCGGGTACCTTCCAGAAGAATGGCGAGACCATCTGCCGCATTGTGCCAGATCCGATCGCAATGCCGCTTGGAGATGCCATCAGGGAAGCTGTTTCCCTCCGGACCAGTGAAAAGAGTGTTGTTGCCCTCTCGGGAGGAGTCGACTCATCCCTCATCGCAGCTCTTGCAGATCGCCCCTGCCTTGCCGTTGGGATCTCAGGATCGCACGATCTCAACCGTGCAGAAGAGGTGGCAGCTGCAATCGGGTGTGACCTCATTACAGGAGAGATCGATCCGTCCCGCGTGGAACCTGTTCTTCGGCAGATACTCTCCCTCCTTCCTTCCATAAATCCGGTTGATGCCTCGATTGCCGCAACCGGCTTCTTCCTCTGTGAAGCAGCTGCCGATTATGGATATGATCGGATCATCTCCGGGCAGGGTGCTGATGAACTCTTCTGTGGGTATACAAGGTACCTTGAGAGTTCTGATCTCAAAGCAGACAGAACTGCGGATATCGCAGACCTCCCAAGACAGCTGGCACGGGATCAGGCGGTTTCCGGTCTTTTTTCTGTCTGGATCTCGCTTCCCTATCTTGATACCAGGGTCGTGCGCGCCGCAGATCGGATTCCGGTTGGTGAGATGATCAGCTCAGGTATACGAAAATTCCCTCTCCGATCGGTAGCATCTGCATATCTGCCTCAGGATATCGCATGGTACGAGAAGAAAGCAATGCAGTATGGCAGCGGTGTCTGGAAGGTTATCAGGGATCATGCACGGGAAAGAGGTTTTAAAAGAGCCGTACAAGGGTACATGAAGTATATTCAGGATGGTAGGGCAGAGCATGGTATCTAAAGAGGATGTAGCACATATCGCCACAATCGCCGATATCGGCGTTGATGAATCAGAACTGGACCTTTTTACGGGCCAGTTCAATGCAATACTGGATTATTTTGATGTACTTGATTCTGTTCCGATAGGAGGTGATGCAGCCCCTCTGCGAAAGAATGTCTTCCGGGATGACGAGGTTGTACCTTCCCTCTCACATGATGAAGTCCTGATGAATGCTACCGATCCGGAAGATGGGTTCATCCGTGCCCCGAGGGTGATCTGAGATGGGATCCCGATACTCATTTGATAATCCTGATCCCCACAATGCCTTCATCACCATCTGCCGTGAGGCTGAATATGGCGAAGGCCCTCTCAGTGGCATTCCGGTTGCCGTCAAGGACAATATCTCAACAGCCGGAATTGAGACCACCTGCGGCTCAAATATCCTCAAAGGCTATATCCCACCCTACGATGCCCATGTCATAACCCTTCTCCGCTCAGCAGGTGCTGCGATCGTTGGTAAAACCAATATGGATGAGTTTGGAATGGGCACTACCACTGAATCCTCTGCATTTGGACCTACCCTCAATCCAGCCGACCCGACACGGGCACCCGGCGGTTCATCAGGTGGATCAGCTGCCGCTGTTGCATCAGGAATGGTACAAATGGCACTCGGTACCGATACCGGGGGGTCAATCCGCTGTCCTGCCTCTTTCTGTGGGATCGTTGGCCTGAAGCCAACCTATGGCCGGGTATCCCGGTACGGTCTGATAGCCTATGCAAACTCCATGGAGCAGATCGGACCGCTTGCAGGGAATGTCAGGGACTGCGCTCTTTTGTATTCTGTCATCGCCGGTTATGATCCACGCGACGGGACCAGTCTGGATCTTCCTGCACCTGCTCCGCTGAAAGCGGAGATTGCCGGGAAACGGATCGGGGTTCCTGCCGAATTTTTTGGAGAAGGGGTCGATCCGGCGGTTGCAAAAACCGTACAGTCGGGAATAGACCGGCTTGAAGGACTGGGTGCTGAGATCATATCATGCTCCATGCCCAGCATGCAGTATGCCCTCGCCGCATACTATGTCACCTCGATGAGCGAGGCAAGCTCAAATCTTGGCAGGTATGACGGAGTCAGGTATGGCACTGCACCTGATTTCGTCCGCTCCTGGCATGATGCATACTCACATATCCGGAAGAGCGGGTTTGGCGAAGAGGTTCGGCGGCGAATCCTGCTTGGCAGCTTTGCTCTCTCTGCCGGATACCAGGGGAAGTATTATGCAAAAGCACAGGCCGCACGGCAGATGGTGCGGAATGATTTTGCCCGCCTTTTTGAGACTGTTGATATGCTTGCGGGCCCGACAATGCCCTGTGTCGCTCTCCCCCTCGGAGAGACGAGTGATCCCCTATCGATGTACCTCGCTGACATCCTGACGGTTCCGGCAAACCTTGCAGGTGTCCCGGCGATATCAGTTCCCTGTGGCACTGCCCACAATCTCCCCGTCGGTCTCCAGCTGATCGGAAAACACAGGTCAGAGGATGAGATTCTTTCGGCTGCACTCGCCTTTGAGGAGGGTTCAGTATGACTGTCATCATCGGACTTGAGATCCACTGCCAGCTGAATACGAAGACGAAACTCTTCTGTGGCTGTTCAACCGATTACCGTGATGACGGGCCAAATACCCATGTCTGCCCGATCTGCCTTGGTCTGCCGGGAACGCTGCCGGTGACGAACAAACAGGCGGTTCTGTATGCACTGAAGGTTGCAAAAGCCCTCCACTGCAAGGTTCCGGCTTTTTCTGAATTTGCACGGAAGAACTATTTCTACCCGGATCTCCCAAAAGCATTCCAGATCACCCAGTATGACAAACCTCTCGCACTTGGCGGCTATATCGATATCGAGGCAGAAAATGGCGGCGAGAAAAGGGTTGAACTTACCCGGATCCACATGGAGGAGGATCCCGGCCGGCTTGTTCATAAAGGAAGCGGGGATCGCGGCCGCTACACTCTTGTCGATTACAACAGGTCCGGTGTTCCCCTAATCGAGATTGTGACGGAACCCCAGCTCTCCTCTCCAAAAGAGGCGCGGAGGTTTTTGAATAAACTCCGGGCAACACTCGAGTACCTCGGAATTTATGATTCCGAACGGGAGGGCTCACTCAGGGTCGATGCCAATATATCGATCAAGGGATATGAACGGGTCGAGGTGAAGAATATCACCAGTTATAAAGGGGTTGAGAAAGCCCTTACCTTTGAGATAACACGGCAGAAAGGGATGATTCGGAGAAATGCTCAGATCGTCCGCGAAACACGGCATTACCAGGAGGCACGGGGTGTCACCACCTCCGCCCGTTCAAAGGAGATGGAGCATGATTACCGGTACTTCCCCGAGCCCGATCTCGCCCCGCTTGAGGTCAGTTCATGGGTTGACGAAATCCCTCTCCCCGAGCTGCCTGACGCACGACGGGATCGGTTTGTGCAGCAATACGGGATCTCACAAAACCATGCCCGGACCCTGACCGGGGATCTGAAGCTTGCCGAATTCTTCGAGGAGATCGCCTCAGATATGCCGGAGATTGCCGCTCCATGGACCGCGGATATTCTTCTCGGTGAGCTGAATTATCGTGACATGCCTGTGACAAAGGTGCCGGTTCCCCACTATGGCGCCCTCCTTCTGGAAGTGAAGAAGGGATCAGTCACTGATACATCGGCAGTCGAGATTCTCAGGCTCATCCTGAACCAGGTAATGGAGGGACAGCAGCCGGAGATGCCCGGTGAGATTATCGCACGTCTTGGACTTTCAAAGGAGAAAGGCGATTCAATTGTTGATACTGTCGCCTCGGTTCTCAGGGAAAATGAAGCGGCAGTTGCCGATCACCGGGCTGGAAAGGCGGGGGCGATCAACTTCCTCGTCGGCCAGGTGATGAAGGCAACACGAGGGCGTGCAGATCCAAAAGAGATCGCGAAAATAATCGCCGATCTTCTGAAGGAATGATTGGAGGTTGTGTTTTCCGTGCATCTGATAATAGCTGAGAAGAATATTGCCGCAAGGAGGATTGCCGAAATACTTGCGGGTAAAGGGAAGCTCTCCACAAAAAAGGATGGCTCTGTCTTTGTCTATGAGTTTGGGGATACCAAAGTCATGGGACTGCGGGGCCATGTTGTTGAGGTTGATTTTGAGCCCGGATATGATAACTGGCGGAGTGCAACCCATCCTCCCAGATCACTCATTGAAGCCGGGATCATCAAGAGGGCCACTGAGGCGAAGCTCGTCTCCATCCTCCAGAAGGCAGCTAAAAGAGCAGATCTCGTTACAATCGCCACCGACTACGATACTGAAGGCGAACTCATCGGTAAGGAGGCATATGAGCTTGTCCGTGCCGTAAATAAGACTGTCTCGATTGATCGTGCCCGCTTCTCCGCTATCACGCCTGAAGAGATACAGAGGGCATTTGCTGAGACACAACCACTGGATTTCCACCTCGCCGCAGCCGGGGAGACCCGGCAGATTGTGGATCTGGTCTGGGGTGCATCCCTTACCCGTTTCATCTCCATCGCAGCAAAACGTGGTGGTATGAATATTCTCTCTGTCGGCCGTGTGCAGAGCCCGACACTGGCGATGATCGTTGAGAGGGAACGGGAGATCGAGGCGTTTGTCCCGGAAACCTACTGGATGGTCGGGCTTGATTCTGAAAAGAATGGATCTGCCATTGAAGCACGTCATACTCATGGCAGATTCAAAGAGAAGGCCGATGCAGAAGCAGCTGTTCGTGGCAGCATCCCCCCTTTAACCGTCACTGAGGTTATAGAAGGGGAGAAGAACGATCGAGCCCCTTCCCCGCTTGATACGACGACACTCATCGTTGCTGCCGGGAGGCTTGGCTATTCGGCGGCAAACGCGATGCGTATTGCAGAAGATCTCTACATGAACGGATTCATCTCGTATCCCAGAACCGACAATACCGTCTATTCGAAAAGCCTTAATCTGAAAGGTATTGTCCAGGATCTCTCGCATGGCGTCTTTGCAGAAGATGGAAGATGGGTGCTGTCCAATATGCGGCCACACCCGACCCGTGGAAAGAAAGAGACGACCGATCACCCGCCGATTCACCCCACAAGCTATGGAAGCCCTGACAAGATTGGTGAGGGTTCCTGGAAGCTCTATGAGTTTATTGTCAGACGCTTCTTTGCAACCCTCTCCCCGGATGCGAAATGGAAGACGCTGAAGGTGAACATGACTGCGGGAAGCGAGCCCTATACCACAACCGGCAGCAGGCTTGTTGTACCGGGATACCGACGCATCTACCCCTACTCCGATGCAAAAGAGCTCATCCTCCCCGAGCTGGCTGCCGGGATGATCCTTCCGATAATCGCTGTTAATCTCGATGAGAAAGAGACAAAACCTCCTGCACGCTATACCCAGAGCCGCCTGATCCAGCGGATGGAGGAACTTGGCCTTGGAACGAAGAGTACAAGGCATGAAGTGATCCAGAAACTCATCGGACGAAAGTATATCGAAGGCAATCCACTGCGCCCAACGCTTGTCGGACGTGCTGTGACCGATACACTCTCAAACCACGCCGATACCATCACACGGCCTGAGATGACGCGATCGCTTGAAGATCATATGAACCAGATCAAGGTGGGAAAGAAACAGTCTTCAGATGTACTTGCCGAATCACGGGAGATGCTCAACTGCGTCTTTAACCAGCTTGAGGCAAACCAGGAGATGATCGGGGAAGATATCATGGAGATGACGGTTGAGGAGTCGATCGTCGGTCCCTGCCCGGTCTGCGGCCATTCACTCAGGATACGCAAGATGGGTTCATCCCAGTTCATCGGTTGCATGCACTACCCGGACTGCACCTTCAATATCAGCCTTCCACCCGGAACCTGGGGTGGTGCGGTCAGGACAAAAGAGATCTGCCCCTCCCACTCCCTTCATCATATCAGCCTTGTCAGGAAAGGTGCCCGCCCTTGGGATCTCGGCTGCCCTCTCTGCTCCCATATTGCCTCCAATAAAGAGGCGCTTGGGATGATCTCCGGGTGTAGTGAGGAGATGATCACCTCATTGCATGTCCACCATCTCTATTCGATCATCGATCTCATTGGGAAAAATACCGATGCTCTTGCAGATATTCTTGGAATATCCCCTTCGAAAGCAACATCCATTCAGAAGGGTGCAGAGGAGGTAATCGCTCTTCTGAAGCGGAGGACAGAGATGAAGAAGTTCATCCGCTCCCATATTACCCCTCGAAGAGGAAGAAGCCCGGCAAAAGTTGCCAATATGCTCATCGAGGCAGGGGTGTGTGATATCGCCGCACTCGGCCGGGCTGATGCCACCCTGCTGAAAAAAGCCGGTGTTTCCGCAGAAGAAGCTGAAACACTCATCAGAGAAGCAAAGATGGAGAGCGATACCAGAGTCCTGCGGGAGTTGGGCATCCCTGCTGCATCCCTGAAGAAATACCTGGCAGCCGGTATCTCATCTCCTGAGGATTTTACCCGGATACATCCTGCCGGCATTGCGGTTGCATCGGGGGTCACCATCGAGACGGTGATCAAACATGTATCACTGGTATGCGACTATTTTAACCTGAAAAATCCTGAGAAGATCACCAATGCCACTTTCCGGAAAGGACAGGCAGAGCTCCTTGAGATGCCGGGAGTCGGTGAGGCAACGCTTCAGAAACTTGCAGCAGCTGGCATTTACAATCGGAAAACACTTCTGGATGCAGGAGATCAAATCCCCGGCATCTCCCCCGAGGTGCTGGCAACACTGAAAAAACAGGCGGCAAAACCATGAACTGGAAAAAATGGGTTCATATCACAAAGCTGGATCCCGATCGCTCACTTGACAGGGATGCCATAGAAACAGTCGCGACAAGCGGAACCGATGCACTCATGCTCTCAGGAACACTCGATGTCACTCCTGAGAAGCTGGCAGTCCTGTACGATTGTGTTCGGGATTATAACCTTCCGATCGTTGTTGAACCGGCTGAACCCGGTGGTGCACGGTTTGATGGGATGGATCTCGTCTTTGTACCGAGTGTCCTGAACGCATCCCATCCCCGCTGGATCGTCGGCCAGCATGAGCGCTGGGTCAGGGATTATCCAATTGACTGGCCGCGGGTTGTCCCTGAGGCATATATCGTCTTAAATCCCGCCTCTTCAGTTGCGAAAGTGACCGGATCTGATTGCACTCTCGCTCCTGCCGATGTCGCTGCATATGCCGCCGTTGCCGATCGATACTTCCGGTTCCCGGTTGTGTATATCGAATATTCCGGTACCTATGGAGATCCGGCAGTTGTACAAGCAGTCTCTGAAGCAGTCACAGATGCCCGGGTCTTCTATGGCGGCGGGATCAACAGTGCCGAACGTGCCGCCGAGATGAGCGGTTATGCGGATACCATCATTGTTGGGAATGCCGTGTATGAGGCTGGGATCGAGGCGCTGAAGGCAACGGTCCGGGCGGTCCGGTAGAGGATGCCCGAGGTTGATATCGTCCTTGTCGAACCCCTATATGAGGGTAATGTCGGTTTTGCAGCACGGGTAATGAAGAACTTCGGTTTCACAAACCTTGTTCTCATCAACCCCTGTGAACTCGGGAATGAGGCAAAAGCCCGCGCTTCACATGCCCGTGACGTGCTGGAATCTGCGGAACGAATCACGCTTGAGGAGGTCTTTGAACGGAGTGCGGTAACCATCGCCACCACCGGTACACTCGGAAAGTCGGTGACAAACCCGATGCGGATGCCGTTTTACTCTCCTGCCGAACTCCGTGATATCATCGCCCCGATCAATGGCAGGATCTCCATCCTTTTTGGACGAGAGAACTGGGGGCTGAATAACGAGGAGATATCGCAGGCTGATCTCATCTGCACGATTCCGACTTCGGATATCTATCCGATCATCAATATCTCCCATGCAGTTGGCATCATCTGTTATGAGCTTGCGAATCTTCCCCGCGGCGAATACCAGCTTGCATCGCGATTCGAGATGAATTACCTCTTCTCCCATATCAGCTCGTTCCTCGATCGGATCTCCCACCCTTCTGAGAAAAGGGCAACAACACTCCTTCTGGTGAGGCGAATTCTCGGAAGAACCCTGCTGACTGCACGCGAGGCGAGTACTCTTCATGGTCTTTTACGGAGAACCGAGTGGCACCTTGACAATCCAGAAGGAAGCGATAAGTCTGATCACGTGCCACAAAAGAGTGATGATTCTTGTTGACTGGGAGATCAGCGATCGGATCAATCATGGGCATATTCTGATTGACCCGTACAATCCCGAGCTGGTTCAACCAAACTCCCTTGATATCCGGCTTGGCAACCATTTTGTCTGGTATCGTCCGGGAGATTCTGTAATAGATCCCTATGACAAAAAGAGCATAGAATTGGAGACTGAGGAGACTTTTGCCGATTATTTTGATATCCAGCCGGGGATGTTCGTACTTGCCGAGACCCTTGAGGTGATCGGCCTTCCTGACAATATTGTGGCATCCATTGAAGGCAAGAGCAGTATTGCCAGGTTTGGCGTTGAACTGCACCAGACCGGGGGCTGGATCGATGCCGGGTTCCGCGGCACCATCACACTTGAGATGTGTAATGTGAATGTCAGGCCGGTCAGGGTCTATGCGGGAATGCCTATCGGACAACTGGTTTTCTATACAACTGAACGCGCGGCAACCCCGTATGACAAAAAACCCGACGCCAAATATATGGATCAGCGGCAGGCAACGCTCTCCCGGTATGCCGGGAACAAACGGCCTGACTGAATTGTTATATAACTGATTGATACGCATACGTACTGGATTTGGGAAGGTTAATAATGCGGCTTCTTCTGATACATTCGGATTTTATTGAGTATGAGGCACAGAAAAAAACAGCAGTGGCTGAAGAGGAAATAATCGATAAAGATTCCCTCAATGATGCTATTGCTGCATTCTGTGCGGTTGAGTCGGTCGATGAGGAGGATATCATGGATGTCGTCAGACAGGCGGCAGATGAGATCCTGGCAACTGCCGGGAAGGTGGGTTCAGTCCGGGTGATGATCTACCCCTATGCCCATCTCTCACATGATCTCGCGCAGCCGAAACAGGCAGTAGCGGCATTAAAAGCCCTTGAAGAGATGCTGAAGGGAAGCGTTGAAGTGAAGAGAGCTCCGTTTGGGTGGTATAAATCATTCAAACTCTCATGCAAGGGGCACCCGCTCTCCGAACTCTCCCGAACCCTTCTTCCCGGAGGATCAGAGAATGCCCCGGCAAAGAAGGAAATCTCCCGTGAATGGTTTGTTCTCACTCCTGATGGCGAGAAGAAGGATGTCGCCGACTTTATCGATGGCTCAAATTTCAGCCGCTTAATCGAGAAGGAGACTGGATCTGCTGTTCCAACAGGCGGAGATCCGGTTCACGTGGAGCTGATGAGGGCGAAGGAGCTTGTCGATTACGAGGCAAAATCCGATGTTGGCAATCTCAGGTGGATGCCGAGGGGCAAGCTGATCCGTGATCTTCTGGGAGATTACTGCCTCAGGACAGTTCTTGAGTACGGCGGATCCCCGGTTGAGACACCGGTGATGTACGATCTCGGCGATCCTGCTATCTTTGAGCATGCAGGGAAATTTGGTGAGCGGCAGTATCGCTTCAAGTCGAATAACCGGAATATGATGCTTCGGTTTGCCGCCTGTTTCGGCATGTTCTCGATTATGCATGACATGCATATCTCTCCAAATAATCTCCCGATGAAGATGTACGAGCTCTCCACCTACTCATTCCGCCATGAGCAGAAGGGAGAGGTGATCGGCTTAAAGCGGCTCCGCACATTCACCATGCCGGATATGCATACCCTCACAAAGGATATGGAGAATGCACTCTCCTGTTTTGAAGAACAGCTTCTCATGGGATGGAAGAGCGGTGAGGATCTCGGAACGCCGCTCGAAGCTGCATTCCGGTGCACGCGGGACTTTTATGCCGAGCATGCAGAATGGGTAAAGAAGGTTGCGAAGATCTCGGGCAGGCCGATCCTGGTTGAGATCCTCTCTGACCGTGTTCATTACTGGGTGGCAAAGATTGATCTTGCCGCAATCGACAGCCAGGATCGTCCTATTGAGAATCCGACAGTCCAGATTGATGTCGAGAGTGCAGATCGGTTCGGTATCTCCTATATTGACCGTGATGGAAATGTTATCCATCCCCCGATCCTGCACTGTTCGCCAACCGGATCTATAGAACGGGTGATCTGTGCAATGCTGGAGGGAACGGCAAAGATGAAGGTGTCCTCATTTCCGGTCTGGCTTGCTCCGACCCAGGTTCGTGTCCTCCCCGTCTCAAGCAGAAATATTGATTTTGCCGCGAAGGTTGTATCTGCATTAAATGGAGCGGATATCCGGACTGATCTCGATGATCGGGAAGAGTCTGTCGGCAAGAAGATCCGTGAGGCTGGTATGGACTGGGTGCCTTTTGTGGTCGTCGTCGGGGATCAGGAGGAAGAATCAGGTGTACTGACCGTAACAATACGTTCCAAATCCGATCCCAAAAAGCCATATAAGGAGCAGCTCACTGTCGATGACCTGATTGTAGCAGTCCGTTCCGAGACGAAAGGAATGCCCTTCAGGCCGCTTTATACCCAGAAACTCCTCTCGATGAAGCCCCGGTATATCTAATTCTCACACTCTCTTTTTATGACTGCAACCGTTTCATCTGTTCTCTGTTCCACCTATGATGAAGCAGAGGTGGATGCGGCGGTGGTGCAGGCGATCGATCATCTCGGCGGTATCGGCTCGTTTGTCTCTCCGGGGATGACTGTTCTCCTCAAACCCAACCTCCTCACAGGGGCAGATCCGGAAAAAGCAGTCACCACACATCCATCTGTTCTCAGATCTGTTGCCCGTATTCTGACCGCTCACGGGTGCCAGGTTATCATCGGCGACAGTCCGGGTGCCGGCACCCGGTATACTCCTTCATCCCTGAAGAGGGCATATGAGCGATCAGGCTATGCTCCTCTGGTAACGATGGCGGGTGTCCGTTTGAATGAGGATGTATCGCATACAACTGTCTCTTCTCCTGAGGGCAGGGTGGTGAAACGGTTTCTAATTATCACCCCGGCAGTTGAGGCTGACGCGATCATCTCCCTCTCAAAACCAAAAACCCATCTTCTGACGACCTATACCGGGGCGGTGAAGAACCTCTTCGGGGTCGTCCCGGGACATGAAAAATCAGCTTTTCATTCACGGTTCCCTGAAGCAGATGCCTTTTCGGAGATGCTCATCGATCTGCATGGTGCAGTTGTTCCGGTTCTTCACCTGATGGATGCTGTTGTCGGGATGGAGGGAAACGGACCTCTCTCGGGAACACCGGTACCCGTCGGCCTGATTTTAGCATCACGGAACCCCCATGCACTTGATTCTGTTGCCTGCCGGATCATAGGGATTCCGATAGATATTGTTCCTACACTTCGGGTGGCAGAGGAGCGTGGCCTGATTGATGGAGAGCCGGCTATTGTTGGTGCTGATCCGGCGTCTCTCATGATCCCCGCGTTCCGCCTGCCGGATACCGCCCGCCCCGCAGGGCTTCTAATGAAGATCTCAAGGAAGTTACTTGCCCGTTTCCAGAGAGAAGGCCGTTTTCTTCTCCCCTATCCAGTGGTTGTGCCCTCTGCCTGTATAGGATGCGGTGCATGCGTCAGGATCTGCCCCGCAGATGCCGCCTCTCTTCGTGAAAGGCGGGCAGAGATCAATCTTTCTCTCTGCATCCGGTGTTATTGCTGTCATGAGTCCTGTGAGGCGGCGGCGATTCTGATCAGGCAGGGACTGCTCTCACGTCTCATCCTCGGCAATCGGCAGTAATTATTACCTCCCGAACCAAACGCTACTGAATGGTTCAGCTGACGGTTGATATCGGCGGCCGCCCGGGACTTGATTGCCGTGGGTTCTGTTCGTACTGCTACTTCAGGCATACGGGTAAACGCGAGATCCCGCCATTTGGCTGCCGATACTGTCTCCCCTTTATCAAGGGATGTGATTATTGCAGCCGCGGCGTAAAAGAGGAGTACTCCGGTTTCAAGCCACTCCGTGAGGTGGCAGATTCCGTCCTTGCAGATATTCAGTCTGTCAGGGGAGAGATCACACGGATTACCATCAGCGGAGGCGGCGATCCAAGCTGTTATCCTGAATTTATCGATCTCATCGAACTTCTTGCCAGTCTGGAAGCCCCCCTTCATATCGGCTATACGAGCGGGAAGGGTTTCGATGATCCGGGGATTGCAGATCTTCTGATAGATTCCGGCCTCTCCGAGATCTCGTTTACGGTGTTTGCATCTGATCCTGATCTGAGGAGGGAGTATATGCATGATCCGACACCCGAGGCATCGCTTGCGATCCTTGAGCGGCTTGCGGAAGAGATTGATGTCTATGCGGCATCAGTTATTCTTCCCGGTGTCAATGACGGGGCGGTTCTGGAAGAGACATGCCACTGGCTTCAGGAGAGAGGGGTAAAAGGGCATATCCTGATGCGGTTTGCCAATGCAACAGAGCAGGGTCTTATTCTTGGGAATGCTCCCATTATACCGGATCATCCTGTCCAGACGGTGGACGAGTTTGCAGAGATGATCAGATCTGTCGCATCGACGTGTTCGATGAAGATATCCGGTACCCCGGTCTTTGATCCTGAGTTTGGATCTCCGTTTGCGATCCGAAATGAATCTGATCTGCTTGCAAAACTCCCACGAATCCACGGATCCGCAAGCGTAATCACCGGGAGCGTTGCGGCTCCGTTTATCCGTGACATTCTTCAGAGCTGTGGCGGCGGCGATGTCGTCGCCGTTGACAAGGAGATTGCCTGCCTGATCACTGCCGATGATCTCCGGAAGGTCGATCTTAGCATCCTTGCCGATACCGTGATCATACCCGGACGCTCATTTGTCCACCTTCCCGAGGCTGAATCGATACTTTCGGCAGATGGAACCGCACGCAGGGTTCTCAGGGGGCCTGAATGCCTGACCGCAGATGCCGAGACGAGCATGGGGATGACCCGTGCCGGTGTGCTTGATATGGAAATCTCCGGTTTTTCCGATCTGATCAGGCTGATCAATCTCTATGGTGATAGATGAGATCCCTTGAAGAATCACTCGGCTGCAATTTTCATAATCCCACCCTTCTCACCCGTGCCCTGACCAGATCGGCATATGCCCGTGAGGCTGGAATCGATGCAGATGCTCATATGGATGCGCTCGCAGTCCTTGGGGATGCGGTGATTGAACTGGCCGTTCTTGAAGCAATTATTTTTCAGGGTGACTCTGATAAAGGCACAATAACGAATAAAAAGATAAACGCCGTGAATATGCTCAGGCTCAGAAATGCCGCTGAATCTCTTGATCTCTCCGATTATGTCCTTTGGGGGAAGGGGGAGAGGCAGATGGAGATCTGGACATCGGGCCGGGTGCTTGCAGAATGTTATGAGGCGTTGATCGGCGCCCTGTATCTTGATAATGGGATGGATGCTGTGAAATCAGTACTTCACGCCTCCCTTATCATATCTGATAAGAAAGATTGAAGTAACCTTGCCTGCGATTAAACTGTACTAAAGATTTGAATGCTTTTTAAGATAGCAGGGATGTCGATATGATCGGGCAGATGGTTACGGTCGGAAGAGAGATCGCCGGAATCACGTGCCGGGGGGGTAGAACGGTAAATGAGGACTCATACACTATCCTCCCGCTTCCATCCGGGTACCTGATTGCGGTGGCCGATGGCATCGGCGGTCAGCGGGCCGGGGATAAGGCCTCGTCACTTGCCATATCGACCCTGAAGGATTTCATATCTGACAAATACACGGCAGGACTTCGAAATGACGAATGCCATCAGATCCTCCGTGATGGTTTTGCAGCTGCCGATTGCGCAGTAAAAGAGGCTGCGGTTGGTGATGCGAAAGGGATGGGCACCACTCTTGTTGCAGCCATAATCAGGCGGGGGGTTGCCATCATTGCCAATACAGGTGACTCACGTGCATACCATCTCTCCGGTCAGGTTGTCTCGGTTACACGGGATCATTCACTTGTCTCGGATATGGTTGAACGGGGCCTTCTTGATCCCTGTGAGATCCTGCATCATCCGCTTCGATCATATATCACACGGAGTATCGGAGGTGATTTTATCGTTACCCTGACAATGGATCTCCTGCATCCGGGTGATGTACTCCTGCTGGCAACTGATGGCTTTTATGAATATCTTGATGAGGATGCTCTCGTCTGTGAATCGCTCCGTCTTGATCCTGCCGATATTCTCCACCGATTAATGCAGAAAGTGCTGAATATCACAACAGATAACGCAACAGCTGTCATCTACCGCCACCCCGTCTGATCATAAAAAAGGTGTTGAGCCGGATCTCACGGCTCTCTATTCTATAGATGATCAGTCATGCAACTCGATCAGGCTCTCGAGCTCTTCTTCTGCCCGTGTCTTTGGCGGGATGGGTGGTGTGCCTTGTTCTGCGATAATATATCTCCAGCCTGAGACTTTTGATGCCCTGAAGGCAGCCTGATGATAGATGCCATCTTCATAGAACCCTACTTCTCCTTCTTCTCCTGAAATGATCGTCCGTATTGCTTCTGAGAAGGTATCTGTACCCCCCGGGGATACAACACCAATCTTCTCGGTATGTGAATGGAGGGCAATCACACCCTCCTCGTTGAATGAGGCGAAATAGGCAGTCCCGGCAAGTGAGAGATCCGAGGCTAATGATTCTGAAAATGATCCGAGATCGATCATGGCTTCAATGGCTCCAATTACCGTATCCCCGCTCATAACCGGAACTGCAATAACCGCAGCCTCGCGTCCGGTCACCGGATCGGTGATCAGAGTACCAATGATTGGGGTTCCGGAGAAGAGTGTCACGAGGTATGGCCGCATGCCTGCATCCTGCCGGGGTTTAACATCCTTTGAGGTATACCAGCTCCCATCCGGTGATATGAAGGCGAAGGTGGTCGTTTTATCGTCAGTTTTGAGATTTTCAAGAACCGGCTGGATACGACCCATCTCGCCTGATACCAGATCGGATGTCCCTGCAAGAAGTCGGAGCGTATCTGCTTTCCCGGTTAATTTCGTGTCGCTCTTTGAGATAAGGAGTGCAAGTGACTCCTTTCCTGCCCCGCTTATACCTTCTGGCTGAATATAGAGGTTCAACTGCTCCCGCGTTGTGATCTCCTCGTACTTTCCATCTTTCTTCATTCCATCAAGGGCTGCCTGCCATCTCCGTATGGTATCTTCGTCTGTATCCTTGTTGAAGGCGATGAAGAGTTCGATCTCACGAAGGGTATAGACAGGCATCAGATCAGTTGGTTCAAGTCCTGCAGCACGGGAGAGCGGGTTTATGGAATCACTGCTTCCAAACCAGAGATCGGCTTCACCGGCATTGACTCCCTGTATTGCCCTGATATCATCAGTATAGAGAATAAGGTTCATAAAGCCCTGTTTTACAAGATACTGGTGTCTCCAGTCGTCTCTGACAACACCTACTGTATACGTGCCCTGGATCTCATCCACACCGGAGATTGTAAGATCCGAATCACGTGGGGAATAGAAGACAAAACCCTGTTTCCCGATCGGACCTACCCATGAGAAGAGATCTTCCCTCTCCGGTGTCCGGGCTGCAGAGTAGAGGGCGACGTCACGGGTATTGAGTGCAAGCCCATAGGCATCGCTCCAGGGGAGCACCTCGATTGGTGCTTTCTCATTCATTCTGGCAAGAATCTCACGTACAATCTCAGTTGACTGTCCGGCTACCTCACCATCCGTATCAAGATAATTATAGGGCGGGTTCTCCTCGGTTATGATCCGAAGCCCGGAGTCAACGGGATCTCCGATTCTCCCTTCTCTGTCGGTACATCCTGCTGCTCCAATGAGGAAACAGAAAAACAGAATTAATACAACGATTCCTCTTCTATTTTCCATCCGTTCATCCATCCTTATTAAAGATACTGAAGGGGGATCATAGATAAATATATTCAATTAATCCTTGTTTTTATGAAGTAAATTTTATTATCTCCTGAAAGTGAATGTGATATGCTCCCTGGTGTATAACTCCCCGGAGAAACGGACCGGGTGGCTCTCAAGTGAGGCTGTTGCCTCCTGAAATGGCCCCTTCAATCCGTGAAGTTCTTCTTCAGTGAAATAATGGGTAATTATTCCCCGCCTCCGATAGGTAAACGGGTGTATCTCTTCTCCTTTTCCACACCGCATATCCCTTCTGGAAAAGACCGTGCATTGAAATATCCCCCCGGATTTCAGGATTCGAAAGGCTTCATAGATCAGCAGGGAACGCATCTGCTCCGTGAGATGTCCGAGGATATGGATTCCGATGATCGCATCAAACGACCGGTCCTTGAAGGGAAGTCTGCAGGCATCCCCTATGAACAGAAGAGATCTATCCTGACAGAGACGTATTGCCTCTTCTGCATGATCGATTCCGATAACTTTCCATCCACGCGCCTCCATTGGATGGAGGTGTTTTCCATTGCCGCACCCGATATCAAGTACCCGGCTCCCTTCTGATAGATCCGGGAGTGGAAACGGCGCTCCGCCATAGAGTTTCCCCCGTACCCGGTACTCAGCGTTCCAGGCATCGCGGTGGGATACGGGAGCCTTATGATCCATATAGATTCATGGTTTTCCGGGTTGATATGATCACTCTCATGTTCGGGCTGAAACGCTATCACCGTCTTTTAATCCTCCTTGGTCTCATCATTGCAACAGTGATGGCAACAGAAGCGATGATCATCGCTGCGTTTCCGGGGATTGAAGATGAATTTGGTGTTTCTTCTGTTATCATCGCCTGGATACTCCCCGCTGTGATGCTTGTGGGTGCTGTTCTCCTCCTTGCAATCGGATCTCTTGGTGATATACTCGGTAAGCGCCGGATTGTTCTTGCGTGCCTGATCGTCTATGGTGCAGGTATCGCGCTTGCCGGATATGCACCAGATATGCCAACCCTCCTCTTCTCCCGTATGCTTCAGGGACTCGGGCTTGCGGTTGCACCGCTTGCATATGCACTCGTTGCAGAGGAGACACCGGTGGAATGGGTGGCTACCGCAATCGGGGTTCTTGCTGCAACCTATGGAGCGGGGAGTTTTGTCGGTATCATGTCAGGGGCGTTTATTATCGAGCATATCGGATGGCGTGCCTGTTTTTTGGTGATGATGCCGATCGTTCTTCTCCTGATCATCTCGGCATGGTTCATCATCCCTGATCATGGAGAGCGGAAGAAAGCAGCAATCGATCTCATTGGTATGGTGCTCTTTGCGCTTTCGATCCTCTCAGGGATGCTCGCGATAACGTGGCTTGGACTTGATGGCATCACCTCTCTCCCCGTCTGGATCTCAACGCTCATATCACTCACCAGCCTGTCACTGTTTCTCAGGCATGAGAGAAAGACGCTCTCCCCACTCCTCGATCTGGGGATGATACGTGAAGCCCCATTCCCGGCAATCACAATCAATGCCTTCCTTGTCGTCTTCTCATTCTTCATCCTTCTTCAGGTGATGCCCTACCTGATCTCATCTCCTGCCGGTCTTGCCCTCTCTGCAATTTATGTGGGAATTCTCCTGATGCCGGGATCCCTGACAGATATGATCTCAGGTCCCCTTGCCGGTTATATTGTCGCGAAAAAAGGGGTTGTTATTCCTTTCATTCTAGGATCGGTATTTCTGCTCATCGGATGCGGTATCTTCTTCCTCTTCCCGAAAACGCCGCTTCTTATCGCCTGTATCTGGATGATCTTCTCCGCCGGCATGTCAATTCTGCTCACTATTGATAACATGATCGCAGTTGCCTCGGCACCACCGGGAAATACTGCAACAGCGAGTGCCTTCCTGCATACGGTACAGAGCATAGGCGGGGCAGTGGGTCCGATTGTTGCCGGGGCCGCCCTGACGATCTATGCGCCGGAGGAGGCATTCACCGTGATCTTCCTGGTGGTACTTGGGGTATCAGCGCTCATACTCTTCCAGTCTGCGGGGATCAGGCGCTATCTCCCGTGAATTTTACCTTTGGTAACCCGGCTTCAGAGAGCGCTGAGCGCTGCTCCAAGCCGTTCCATACCGCAATCGATCTCATCAATCGAGGGGCTTGAGAAGTTGATCCTGATGGTGTCTTCTCCACCTCCTTCGGGATAAAATGGGACCCCCGGGAGGATGGCGACCCCTGCCTTCACACCTTCTGAAAAGAGCTTCATTGAGGAGAGTCCTTCCGGCAGTGTTGCCATCAGGAACATGCCACCCGCGGGCTCGGTATGGGCAAGCCCGAGAGAATCGAGATGCTCACAGATATGCCTGCATTTCTCCTTATATACGCGGGTTATCTGTCTGATATGATGATCAAGATCGTTTCTCCGAAGGTACTCGTGAAGAATCATCTGGGAGAGAAGATTGGAATGGAGATCGGCTGCCTGTTTTGCATGATTGAACCGCTCAAGAACCGGAGCAGGTGCATGGATCCACCCAATACGAAGTCCCGGTGCAATGATCTTTGAGAATGATCCCGAGAGTATCGTCTGATCCGGGAGATAGTGCTTCATTGGAAGGCGGGGTTTCCCATCAAAGAAGAGCTCTCCAAACGCATCATCCTCAAAGAAGGCACAATCTGAACCTCTCAGTATCTCAGCCATTTCTTTTCTCCGATCTTTAGAGTAACTGGTTCCGGATGGGTTCTGGGAGTTGGGAATCCCATAGAAGAAGGAGGGTTGTCGGGTCTCAATCAGCTCCTGAAAAGAATCGGGATCAGGACCACCTTCGATGAGGGGGACGGTGTGGATTTGTGGTTCATAGAGAGAGAAGGCATCGATTGCACCGAGATATCCGGGTGCTTCCATCCCGATATGCGTTCCTTTTGATATGAAGACCTTCCCGATGATGTCAAGACACTGCTGGGAGCCGTTTACTATCTGGATCTCATCCGGGCTTGCCGGAATTCCAAGCCGCTTTTGATAACGCTCTGCAATGTACTCCCGGAGCGGCAGGTACCCGTCAGTGGTTGTATACTGGAGGGCTGTTCGTCCTGTTTCCTCGAAAACAGTGGAGGCAGCTGCCCTGATTCCATCAAGATCGATGAGATTGGTATCGGGCAGCCCGCCTGCAAATGAGATGATTGATGGGTCGCGGGATACCCTGAATAACTCGTTCAGAAAGGATTTTGGGGTGTTTGTATATCTGTCTGAGAAGGAGAATTGCATGCCTTTCTATTTGGGGTGAAGAGCGAAAAGCTCTCTCCTCTGCTGCATGCCTGAATCCCGGATATCCACTTGAAAAGAAGAAGGGAAAGAGATTTATGCCGGAACACTCTCGTACAGCATTGTCACATATCTCCAGGTGAAGATGGAGAGCGGGGGTCCGAGGAAGAGGCTGATGAGCCAGCCAATAAGTGGAATTGCACTCAGGATGCCGATGATGAATGCGAAGACGGCAATGATCACCCAGAGGGCGATGACGGCAAAGATGTAATCAAGCCAGCCGATCTTACCGATATGCCCGAATATGCCTCCGAAGTTGAACGCTTCGCTGATACTTCCGGTTTTGGCAAATCTCACCACTCCTGTATAGGCGATCAATGAGATGATGATCCCGATGACAAATGCTATCATGAAACCTGCCATAAGTTCGCCAATGGCGCCTATAATTGCCTGATCCGGTACAACTCCGGTCATATCCCCCATTGCTGCTCCGGTTATTACAAATGGGAGGGTCGCTGCGCCAAAGATGATCAGGACAATGATCACCGGGATCATGTAAATCAGAGCGACGATGTTCAGTTTCCATCCGTCAACAAAGAGTTTACCCCAGTTCTCAACTTCAGGTGCAGGGGTTTTCCCTGACAGGATTGAAACGATATACCCATTGAAGACGGGTATCAGGAACAGAGTTAATGTTGAAATCAGGTACGCTACCACAAGCAGTATAGTATCCACTGCTTCCATTTCCCCCACACAGCCTCCTGTGCATATGCGAAGGATCCCGATGCAAATGTGCTGATTGACATAGATACACCTTCAATGTAATCCTCTTCATTTCTCTATATAAAACTTGCGTGAAAAATCCCACAAAGAGTTTATGGTATGGTATTACAGTTCGGTCGTTGCGATCGTCGTCTTCTATTTATATTCTTTCTACCTCCTCTATATGGAGAACAGCATCAACATACTAATCTCATTGAAAAAACCAATAAGATGAAGGGAACAGACGAAGAATATGGAAAATCCGGACTGAGATCTAATGGAAATCTGGAAAAGGGAGCCTGAGCCGAATAAACAGGAGGAAGCAGACGGATATATTCGTTTGGCCCGCTCTCTCCTGGCAAAAGGGGATCTGGCAGATGCTGTGCGTCTCTTTGATGATGCCCTTGCAATTGACCCGGGGTATCATGAAGCCTGGATTGGAAAAGGTGAAGCATATCTCCGGATGAAGGACTATCCTGAGGCGATCCTCGCCTATAAGGAAGCCCTCGCAATTCGTGCCGAAGATCCGGAGGTTCGCAAGGCATATGCATCTGCGCTCCTTGCAATCGGGAGAACAGACGATGCGATAAGAGTGCTGAATCTGGCATTTCACCCGGGTGCTCTCCCTGATCTGAAAAAAATTGTTCATGAACTGCTCTCAGGAGGAATGTATCCTGAAGCCCTTGATCTCGTCGACAGGCTGACAGCTCTTGACACCGGCGATGCCCGGCTCTGGTGTCTGAGGGGTACGATCCTCTGCCGGTTATCCCGATCAGATCAAGGTGAAGAAACCGGGGTAATGCAGCCTGGTTATCCCGATGATACGGGTGTATGGTATCTCCGGGGTGCCATACGGTCTTTTTCAACAGCACTCCAGATACATCCTGATAACTTTATCGCATGGAAGGGGAAAGGGATCGCTTCACTCTCTTTACATGAATTTCATGATGCTGCAGATTCCTTTGAAAAAGCATTGGCAATTCGATCAGGTGACCGGGATACCAGGCGAAGATATGCTTTTGCTCTTCTCGGGCTTGGAAAAACTGACCGGGCCATTGGTATCCTGAATCAGTCCAGCCATATCGATGATCTCCCTGATCTTATCTCGATGGGTGAATATCTCCTCTCAGAGAAACAGTATGAAAATGCAATAAAACTCTTTGGCCGGGTACTTGTCATCGATCCCTCTTCTGGAAAAGCCTGGTTTTTACAGGGTGTCTGCTTCTATCGGCTCTCCCGTTTTGAGGAGGCTCTTCAATCATTTGACGAGGCACTCAGACTTGCAAAGGATGATGAATCCGATTCAGCGTTCAGTGTTTCTGAGATCTGGTGCATGAAAGGTGCCATCCAGTGCCGCCTCTCCCAATTTGATGATGCAGTTATCTCATATGAGAAAGCAATAACCCTGAATCAAAAGGATCCTGTTGCCTGGTTTCTCCGTGGGATAGCACTTGATAAACTCTGGCGATATGATGATGCGATCGAGAGCTATGAACGGGCTCTCCCTCTCTTTCGTCAGGGCGGGGATAATGAGTCTCCTGATACCCTGCATCCCCAAACCGGAGCTGTCTGGAGAAGGCACGGGATATGCCTCTGGAATCTGGGCAGGTATGAGGAGGCTCTTCAGTCACTTGAAACCGCACTCAGGCAGAACCCACATGATACAGAATCCTGGTTTTCAAAGGCGACGCTTCTTCAGATTCAGGGACATAATGAAGACGCACTGGGTGCCTATGCGAAGGTTCTCGAAGACCGGCCAGATTATTATGAAGCATGGCTGAACAGCGGCTCAGCTGCCCTTGCAATTGGCAGGGATCAGGATGCCCTTACCTTCCTGGATCATGCGATTGCCATTCGTGATGATGATCCTGACTCCTGGTCACTTCGTGCACTGGCACTTAATCATCTTGGCAGGACCGATGGATCGCTAGCATCTCTTGAGCAGACACTTTCACTCAATCCATCGGATCTGAAAGCGAATCTTGGAAAGGGAAAGCTTCTCATGGAATCTGAGCGATATGAAGAGGCTCTGGAGGCTTTTGAGAAGATACTGGATACACATCCTGAGAGTACTACTGTTCTGCTCTACCATGGATCCGCTCTTGAGGCACTTGGCCGCTACAGAGAGGCCGCCTCTTCATATGAACGGGTTCGTACTCTTCGTCCAAAGGATTCTATAGCGCGTCTGCGGCTTGCTCCTCTTCTCATCCGCCTCGAACGGTACCGGGAAGCCCTGGTCGAATACGATGAGATCATCGAATCAGGCAAAGCCGATCCAGGTGTCTGGCTGAACCGGTCATCTGCCCAGATGGCACTCCACCAGAATGAAGGTGCAGTTCAATCCCTTGATGAATTGCTGAAGATTGATCCCGATAATAATGAGGCACTTTTCAGGTACGGAGCGCTCCAACACCTGCTTTGCAGATTTGAAGAATCTCTTTCCGCACTTGACAGAATAGATGGAACCGAGCTGAATGATCCACGGTACTGGCAGATTCGTGGCTCTTCTCTCCTCTCGCTTGGCCGTCATGAAGAAGCTGTCTCCTCGTTCGATCGTGCTCTCTCTCTTGATGAGAGCGACTCATCTGTCTGGCGTGATCGTGGCTCTGCGCTCCTCTCACTTGGGCGTTATGAGGACGCCGTCTCCTCGTTCGACCGTTTTCTCTCTCCTGATGATCCCGACTCCTCAGTCTGGCGTGATCATGGCCGTGCTCTCCTCTTGCTTGGGCGTTATGAGGATGCCGTCTCTTCGTTCGATCGTGCTCTCTTTCTGGATGAGAGTGACTCTTCTGTCTGGCGTGATCATGGCCGTGCTCTCCTCTCACTTGGCCGCCATGAGGACGCACTCACTTCCTTTGATCGTTCCCTCAATCTGAATCCGGATCAGGCAGCTGTCTGGTCCGATCATGCGTCAGTTCTTCTCTCACTGAACCGTGCTGAAGATGCAGTCGGTTCTTTTGAGCGTTCAATCAGCCTTGATCCTGAGAACGCCGGTTTACTCTTTGAGTATGGGATGCTCCTCTCCCGGCTGAAACGGCATGATGAGGCACTCAGTTATCTTGACCGTGCAATGGCCCTCAGTCCGGATGATTCTGATCTGATCGGCGAGCGTGCCCGTCTGCTCACTCTTCTTGAGCGATATGAGGAGGCGCTGGAAACTTTCGATCAGCTCGGCAATCTTTCACGAAATCAGCATCTGCTCCACGCTGATGCACTCTTCAGGACAGGCAGATTTGATAGTGCAGAAGAGGCATACCTTGCCTCTCTTGATGATACGGATGAAGATTCTGCTATCTGGAAAAAGATCGGCGACTGCCGGTTCTCAATGGGCAGGTATGAAGAGTCACTATCCGGGTATGAGAAGGCCATGCAGTCTTCACCTGATGATTCAGCCTTGCTTGAATCATACGGGGATGCACTCCTTGAGGTTTTGAGAAGAGAAGAGGCATATGCTGTATTTGAACGTGCTCTTCTGGCATCTCCTGATGATCCGGCTCTCCTCTCAAAGGCTGCTGATACTCTTGTCCTTCTGAACAGGGAGACAGAGGCTCTCGCTCTCTATGACCGGCTCACCGGGGGAGAAACTGCGGATGCAACACTCTGGAGGAGACGGGGGGAACTTCTCGTAAAGCTTGAACGGTATGAGGAGGCCCTTAACTCCTTTGAAGGGGCGCTCCGTTCTGACCCCTCCGATAGTGCCTCCATGCTCGGGAGTGCCCGATGCCTGATCTCTCTCTCCCGTTTTGAAGAGGCTCAGGGGATACTCTCGAAACTGGTTTTTGAGAATCCAGCAGATCCACAAATCTGGCAGATGCTGGGCAACGTCCTTGAACTGCTTCATCGACCTGATGAGGCGCTTCTTGCCTATGAGCATATACCTGATGAGACCACTATAGAGCGGGGTGTCCTGCTCTTTGAAGCCGGCCATCATGATAAGGCATTCTCTCTCCTCTCCTCCACTCCTGAAAGGCTCTCTTCCCATCCTGCAGCACTCAAAGCCCTTTCCAGCTCCTCAATTGCAATTGGCATGGAGGAAGAGGCTCTTGCTATTTTCAGGCAGCAGGTCGATGAAATGCCAGATAATGCCGGGCGTCTTCTCCTCTATGCGGAACTCCTCGAATCCGCCGGCCACACTGAGGATGCTCTCGCCACTTATCGTAGGGGGGTTTCACCTGATATGCCGGATGGATGGAGAGAGATGGGTGATCTCCTCTGTCAGCTTGAACGCTTCGATGAAGCAGATGCCGCATATCAGCAGGCACTCCGTTTCACTCCTGATGATCCCCTTCTCCTCCACAGGTCTGGAATTGTACTCAATCATCTTGGCCGTCCTGATGAGGCGCTCGCTTCATTTGACAGGGGTCTTGGGATCATCCCCCATGATAGCAATCTGATCGGCGAGCGTGCCCGTCTGCTCACTCTTCTTGGCCGTCATGAGGATGCGGTATCTGCTTTTGATCAGCTCGATACTCTTACGCCAGAGCAGCGCCTGCTCCATGCAGATTCGCTCTTCCGGACAGGCAGATTTGATGAAGCAGAGGAGGAATACCTGGTTTTATCTTCGTATGTCCCGGATGGTGACCCGCTTATCTGGAAAAAGATTGGTGACTGCCGGTTCCGTTCCGGAAGGTATCAGGATGCAGTTGATGCATATGAACAGGCATTGCCGCTTGCCCTGGATGACACATCTCTTCTGGAGTTGTATGCTGATGCGCTCTTCGAAGTTGACAGGGCAGAGGAAGCCTATGCTCTATACCAGCGTGCCCTCCATGCCCTCCCTGACGATCCAATCCTGCTTGGAAAGGCTGCCGATACGCTTGTTATCCTGAAGAGGAATAACGAGGCCCTTGCTCTCTATGAACAACTGGCCGGTGCTGGCGATCCTGCCCCCTCTATTCTTCGAAAGCGGGGTGTCGTTCTCCAATCGCTTGGGCGTCATGAAGAAGCGGTACTCTCCTTTGAAGAAACACTTCAGCAGGAGCCATCCGATACAGAATCCCTTCTTGGAATTGCCCGATCCCTCATCGCCCTCAATCGCTTTTCGGAGGCTCAGGGGCTCATCTCAAGACTGGTCCTTGAGATTCCCGATGATCCGGATCTCTGGTCTCTGTATGGATTTGTTCTCGAGCAGCTTGATCGTCCTGATGAAGCGCTCCTCGCCTATGAGCACGCACCAGATGAGACTACGACAGAGCGGGGGCTTCTTCTCTCCCGCCTTGGCAGACATGATGATGCAATCCTCCTTCTCTCTCCTCCAACTGAAGATCCCTCATTCAGGACAGCTGTTCTCCAGGCTCTCTCCACCTCCCTGATTGCAGTTGGACGAAAAGAAGAGGCACTTGATCTGCTTCATCAGCTGATCGGAGAGGTACCTGATGATCCCGAAATTCGCTTCCTTTATGCAGATCTTCTGGCAGCAGCCGGTCGTCTTGAGGATGCGCTCTCTTCATATGATCGTGTAGTCTTAGCCGGGAAACCCGAAGGGTGGAGAGAAATGGGTGATCTCCTCTGCCGTCTGGGAAGATATGATGAAGCATTATCAGCATTCAGGCGGGCACTTCACTTCTCTCAGGACGATCCTGCGCTCATCAACAGGTGTGGCACCGCACTTTCACATCTTGGGAGATACAAAGAGGCGGTATCCTGTTATGAAAGGGCAATTCATCAAAATCCACCTGATCCTGAACTATTTCGCCGATATGCTTCAGCTCTCTACCATGTCGGCCGTTATGATGAGGCACTCCGTTACTGCACCTGCTGGCTTGAAGAGCATCCCGATGATCCTGAGGGCTGGTATGGGCATGCCAGGCTGCTTGTCAAGGCTGGAAAATATGATGACGCCTCTTTCTCTGTTGAACGGGCTCTCTCCGGTAGGCAGGACGATGCGAATGCCTGGTATCTCCGGGGCGTTATCCAGGGAAGGCTCGGCCGGTTCCAGCAGGCACTCTCCTCGGCCGATAAGGCGATCACTCTTGATGAAACCAATGCGGATGCCTGGGTTCTCAGGGGGACAGTACTCCACCGTCTTCTGAAATACCAGGAGGCCCTCCGTTCACTTGATCAGGCTCTATCACTCACCCCTGAGGATGGCGGCTCCTGGTACATCAGAGGCACTATTCTTGGGAGCCTGGGCAGGTTTGAGGATGCTATTCTCTCTTTTAACCGATCTCTGGATATTAATCCCGGGAATGCCCCTGTGCTGCATGCACGTGCAGTACTGTTGCATCAGCTCGGCAGATTCGATAAGGCTGTGGAATCAAGTGAGGAGGCTCTGAGCATTGATCCCGGCTTGTATTCAGCATGGCAGGCTCATGCACATGCACTTCTCCGTTTGGGACGAAATGAGGAGGCACTCGTCTCGCTGGATCGTGCACTGGAGGGGGTGCCTGATCGCCACAGGCTCTGGTATGCGAAGGGGAAGGCTCTTGCTGCGCTTGATCGGTTTGAGGAGGCTCTCCGTTCATTTGAAAAAGCCTATGAACTACAGCCTGAACGAGCGTATATGGAAGAGATCCGGCGGTGCCGGCAGAAAGCCGCCTGAGTTCTCGTTCTGATCTCTCCACATCTCCAAGAATCACTTCTTCCAGAGATCGCGGGCTTTTATCTCCTGCTTGCAATGGGGGCAGAGGTACTCTTCATCCTCGTTGATCTCTTTCTCAAGAGCTTTTGAAAAGCCTGACGCAAGGATACCTGCCGGAAGTGCGAAGATGGCTATTCCGATGAGTGCAATCACGGTTCCAAGCATCTTTCCAAGTGGCGTGATCGGGACAATATCACCATATCCTGTTGTAGTCAGGGTAATGACCCCCCACCACATCGCTGCCGGGATACTTGAGAACGCTTCAGGCTGTGCAGGGAATTCAACCTCATACATAAGAGTGGCAGCTGCGATCAGGACGATGAAGAGGACGAGGTACGTAGTGATGAGCGTATTCCTCTCCCCTTTGACCACCCTGATGATCAGGTTGATCGAGTCAGAATAGCGTATCAGCTTGAAGAGCCGAAATACCCTCAGGATCACAAGCCCGGTGAGATTGATGCCGGTGAATGGCAGGAGAATATATGGGAGTATTACCAGCAGATCGATGAGTGCGAAGGGTGTTTTTGCCCATTTGAGCCGTCCGATGATCGGTTTTGCATATTCAGGGTCTGCTGTACATGTCCAGAGCCTGATCAGATACTCGATTATGAAGATAATCAGGGTCGATGAAGAGATCAGGAGGAGGATGGTCCATATGATCGGGTATTCTGTTTGGATCTCCCATACACTCGAGAGGACCATCGCAGCGATATTCAAGAGAATGACGGCTGTAATGAAGATCCCAAAGATATAGCTCTTCCGGCTTTCCGTGTCTTGAGGCTCGATAATATCCCATATCTTCTTTTTTAATGCTCTATGACTCATCTCTCAGCATCCTCCCTTTACAGGCTCAGGCAATCCTCTGCTATCAATCTACTCACTCTCAAGATGAATTCGTGCTTTTTCAATTTCTTTCATCTGTTCTGCTGAGGTTTCAGGGTACCTGAGATCAAGCCGGCTGATTGCACGGACAATTATATCTGCAACCAGCGTCCTGGCAACCCATTTGTAATCTGCCGGGATCACGTACCACGGTGCCTCATCAGTACTTGTCTGGAACATCGCCTCTTCATATGCTGCCTGATAATGGCTCCAGTACTGCCGCTCTGTCAGATCAGAGAGGGAGAATTTCCACTGCTTCTTCTCTGTCTTCAGCCGGGATAGCAGCCGTTCTTTCTGTTCTTCCTTTGAGATGTTGAGGAAGAATTTCAGTATGATCGTGCCGTTTGCACGATGGTGCCGTTCATATGCCCTGATGTCTTCATATCGCGCTTCCCAGAATGCATCAGATCCATATCCCGGTGGAAGCTGCTGTCCTTCCAGGATCACCGGATGGACTTTCGGGACAAGCACATCCTCATAGTAGGAACGGTTAAAGATCCCGATCTCCCCCCGACGGGGCATGGCTTTCCAGAAACGCCAGAGAAAGGTGTGGTCGAGCTCATATTTCATCGGCACGCCAAAACTCATCACCTGGCAGCCCTGTGGGTTCACACCTGACATCACATGCTTTATTGTGCCGTCTTTTCCTGCTGTATCCATCCCCTGGAGAATCACAAGGATTGAGTACCGCTTATCTGCCCATAGCAGCTCCTGAGCTTCATTAAGGGCTACCCTGTTCTCTTCAAGTATCTCGGCGGCACGCTGTTTCACCGCATTTTTGCCAGCTTCTTTGAGTGCATCGCTCTGTGCCCATCCGGTATAGAAATCGGTAAGGCTGAGCTTTTTTCCAGGCTTGACGAGCAGCCTCTCCATATACTTCTCTTTAATCATCGTTCATCACGATTCAGATTCATTTACTGGAAGATAAATACGTCTCTCCTTATTATCTGATAGGTGCCGATCAATGTTTTTCCTGTATCTGAAGGTAAGAGTCATTTATTCGTAGGGTTTTTCTCTGTATTCTGAAGCTTTTCAAGTGCGGCTTCTATCTCCACTTTTTGTATTTCGGTTATCTCAGGGTATCTGAGATCCAGCTGCCTGATGCTCAACACAATAAGATCTGCTATCATCGTCCTGGCAACCCATTTGTAGTCTGCGGGAATGATATACCATGGAGCATAGTCAGTGCTGGTTCTTGAGAAGATCTCTTCGTATACTTCCTGGTATTGTTTCCAGTGGTCACGCTCTGAGAGGTCTGATGAAGAGAATTTCCATTGTTTACTCTCGGTTTTAAGGCGTGATATAAGCCGGTTTCTTTGTTCTTCAAATGAGATGTGAAGGAAAAATTTTAAAATAATAACTCCATTATTGACAAGTTGCTTCTCAAATGAAATAATATCCTCAAACCTTGCATCCCAGAAGGACTTACTGCCATATCCGGGAGGAAGCCGTTGCGTGTCGAGTATTTCCGGGTGTATTTTGGGTACAAGCACATCTTCATAATATGAGCGGTTAAAGATGCCTATCTCCCCTTTTCGGGGCAGGAATCTCCAGAATCTCCAGAGGAATGGATAATTAAGCTCATTTCTTGTCGGGATCCCAAAACTCTCAACCCGGCAGCCCTGTGGGTTTAAGCCCGACATTACATGTTTTATCGCCCCGTCTTTACCCGCTGTGTCCATTCCCTGTAAAATGACCAGAAGAGAATAGCGCTTGTCTGTCCAGAAGAGATCGTGAGCTGCCGAGAGAGCCTCCCTGTTCTCATTCAGTGACTCCATTGCCCACTGTTTTATTGCCTTCTTCCCCTTTTTGTCCCTCTTCAGGTTTTTCGCCAATCCTGTATGGAAGTCAGCGAGTCGAACCTTCATTCCTCTTGGGACTGAGGACCAGCCAATATATGTCTCTTCATTCATCACTCTTCATCTTCTGAATAATCTTCATAGAAAATAAAGAATCCTTCTGATCGAGATGTTTGATTACCCTTATCTGTTTGGAAGGATGTCTGATTCCGGAGTGATACACACTTTTATATGGTTAATCCTCCTTCTAATCTCCATGGATTTCAACCATCTGCACTGTCCTGAGTGTGGCGAGCAAACACTGAATGTAGAGCAGCCATCAGATAATGAGATCTGGATCAAGTGCAGTACCTGTGACCTCTTCATGGGCCTCTCGGAAGAGGAATGGCACCAGATTCACAACTCACCTCATCTGGAAAAGAAGATTCGGGCGCTCTATGAAAAAGATCACCCGAATATTACCACCGGCCACCCCTGCAGGCTTTGTCTCAGGCGTCACGAAGGCGGTGTCGCCAACATCTGCAGCAGCTGTCTCAATAAGGCCTTGATCGTCATTCTGATCATTATGGTCATCAGTTCGTTTATTGTCTGGTTTGGTATCTTCTGAAGATATCCTGGCCAGGATCAGAAGTCGCCATCCTGTTCAAAGCTTCTGTTGAAACGGATGGCGAGCTCTGCTTTATAGAGCTCCTTACCCAGGTATGCGGCGTGATCGAGGACTGAAACCCATCCTTTCTCCTCGATCATCGAGAAGATTTGCCTCCAGTCCTGTGACTTTATTGCAACACCCCTTCTTTCTGCAATGATCTCCTCTCCGTCAATTCCTATCCTGAAGTTTCCGCAGGGGTCATATGTGAGAGCTTTTTCTGATGCACCGGCCTCATGCATTGTTTCATACAGTACAGGCGGTTCCTGCCGTCTGCGTTTCTCCTTGATGACGAAGAGGTCAAGACCGAGATCTTTTGGATATGGCCGGCCTTCCATTAATGCCATCATCGTCGTTGCTCTTCTCATCTCTGCAACTGACCCAAGCGTTTTATCTGAGTGTTCGCTGGTGAAGATCAGGGCTGCGTTGATCTCCTGTGCCATTGCCGCAAGGAGTGCATTGGCACCGGGGGAGTCCGCATCCAGGAGTTCCACTACGTTTCCTGCGCCAAAAAAAAGGGGATAGGATGTTTTTGTTTCTACCATTGTCGCAAGTGCTCTCACCAGTCCTGAACCGGCAGGAGGGAGGAGCGGATCTGCAATGATGCACTTAATTCCGCAGGCTTTGGCAGCTTCACAGTTTGCAGCAAGCCCTGCTTCTCCGGGAACGACAACAGCAGCTATACCCGCCTCTGCGATTGCAGATCCGATCAGGGGAATATTCTCTTCCTGGAGCGAGAGGATCAGATCAGATCTATCAAGTGCTGCTCTGATTAACTCAGGATCCTGGGTATCTGCTGCAAGCGGTCCTTCAATTCCTTCCAGAAGAGAGAAGGTTTTTACCACATCCTCCGGTGAGGCATCGAACCCAAAACCGAGATCAACGATATCCGCTCCTGAAGAGAAGAAGCGAAGGACAGCGGATCTGATATCCTGATGGCGGTGTGCATCCATGATCTCTGCGACGACCTTCATCCTGCTCCCGCCGCCGATCTTCACTCCCCTGATGTAGAATTCCGGATCGGCAGCGACTTCTCTCTCTTCCAGCATTAAAAGTGCTTTATCGCGCTTTATCGCTGCAATAAGGTCATCTGCGGGAATAGTCCGGGAGAGCTGGATCTGCCCGACACCCGGGAGGATCATGCCGAGATCTGCGGCGTGGCGGGGGCCACGGAAGACAAAGACTCCAGTCACCTTTTCCACTGAGGAGAAATCTGCGGTACACATCCCGGAGACGATTACAAAGTCATACCGGTCTTTTTGGATCAGTTCCGTGAGCCGCTTTGGTGAAATGAACGATGCCACCTCACCGATGACGGCAACATCACAGTCATGGCCGGATTCATCGGCAGCGTCCCTCACAATCGCTTCTGTCTGGGTACCGGTTACAAGCAGGATCCGCATAGCGGTATGGTTGGCGTGAAGTTACTTGAAGGTGGCGAAATCTTCCATCCTGTTCTTCTCCAAATGATGATACGGCTGGTATGGTGGCTAAAAAGGTAATTTCGTCTGTTGGTGTTGAAAATGGCATTTATGGTTGCTAAAGGGCTTCTATCCATCTGTCAATGCCTTATTAACCCAAATCAATATGTTTTTCTAAGGCTGAAACCACTAATGAAATTGAAAGTGTTTTCATGGTATCATCTACGCTCACAAATGAAGAGAAACGTGTTAAGATCTATACAATTGAGCAGACTCCAACCCGAGCCCATGATGTGACGCCTGATGCTCCTCTGGAATGCCTAAATCTGAATTGGACTGAAAAAGATCTTCCTGAGAGAGAACGGACAAAACATGTTCATCGCCTTCATCCATATCTTGGAAAATATATCCCGCAACTTGTTGAGATTTTTCTTAGAAAATATTTCTTAAGGGGACAGACTGTTCTCGATCCGTTCTCTGGATCGGGAACGACGCTTGTACAGGCAAATGAGCTTGGTATAAATTCAATTGGGTTTGACATCTCTGCATTTAATGTTCTTCTGGCACGGGCAAAGACACAGGAGTACGATCTTACAACGATGAAGCGTGAAGTCCTTGAAGTCCTGAATAAGGTTCATTCAGCGACACAAGTGGATTCAGCACAACGCCGGTTGTGGTTTGAGTGTACACATGGCCCCTATCTTTCGGATGAAAATAATGCGTATCTTGAGAAATGGTTTGCACCAAAAGCACGCGAGGAATTGCTTACCTATCGCTACTTTATCGAGGCGGGGGATTATCAGTACAAAGATCTCCTCAAAATAATCCTCTGTCGCTCAGCCCGCTCAGCGAGGTTGACAACACATTTTGATCTGGATTTTCCAAAGAAACCAGTGACTGAACCATATAAATGCTATAAACATAATCGGATCTGCCAGCCAACACAGGAAGCCTTCAAATTTTTAAAACGATACAGTAACGACACGATCAAGCGCGTCTCGGATTATGCTTTACTGAGAACTGGAGCAAGCGTGGATGTGTATCATGATGATTGCAGAACTGTCGATTTTCCTGAGGTTCATGGAGTTATAACCAGCCCTCCATATGTTGGATTGATTGATTATCATGAGCAGCATGCGTATGCATATAATCTCCTTGGTCTTGAAGATAAACGGGTACAAGAGATTGGCCCTGCTGTCAATGGTAAGAGCAGATCTGCAAAAGAAGCTTATCAAAAGGATATTTCAGAGGTCTTCCGGCGGATTCTCCGTTCAATGCATGATGATGGGAGATTAATTGTCGTTGCCAATGATAGTTCTGATCTCTATGGTGATATCGCTGCCTCATTGGATGTTGAAGTGGAGAATATTATCGAACGTCATGTTAACCGGAGAACTGGTAGGCGAGCCGGTGAGTTTTATGAGTCAATATTCATCTGGCGGAAAATGTGAATGGAGTTTTTACAATGGTTGAATCAAAAGAGATGAAAGATGCTATTCAAGGGGTTATTCAGGAATTAATGGATAGTATCATGGATAAAGTTCTTTATAAAGATCCTTTTTTAACAGATGTGCATCTCTCCACAAAACCCCTCTATGCAGCGCTTGTTCCAGATGAAATATTCAAAGGATCACATTTTGAACGACGATTTGTCACACCTTTTGGGAAAGTCTGGGAGAAATTGGCTGTAGTTGCGGCAATTCATGGTCTTGGATATGCTGAGATGGGTTACCGTATTGATGGGTCTATACCGGAGGGTCAACTTCAGCGCATCTCGGAAGTTCTCAATACATTAGAACACTCGAAGAAAAATAAAGGAAAAACAGCCCCAAATTGGGTGAACGAACTTTCTTATATAAAGCAAGGAAAAGGCGAATCCATCCCAGTATCAGTGATTTGTGATCTCTATGTTGAAGATCAATCCACAAACAGACGATATGCATTTGAAATAAAGGCGCCATTACCCAATAGTGACCAGACGAAGGTCAGCAAAGAAAAAATCCTCAAACTCCACTGCATGGAGCCACAAGTTGTGGATGGTGCATTCTTTGCATTGCCCTATAATCCCTATGGCAAACGTGAAGATTACGCGTGGAGCTTTCCATTTCGATGGTTTGATATGAAGCATGATGATGTCGTTTTAATCGGCGATGAGTTCTGGGACACCATTGGTGGTTCTGGCACTTACACATCCTTCATATCAGCAGTCAATGAGATTGGGATTGAGTATAAGGAGCGTATCTACAGGGAATATCTTGGTATTGAACCCCCTGCCGCATATGATCCCGCAGATGCACTGCTACATGAGCCACTACCTGAATATCATACAAAGAAAAATAAATGAGCGTACCTTCAGTTATTAAATATTTATTTTAAACTTTTTATATTATTGATTGCTCGCTACTTCCTCCACCGTTTCAGTTCCAAAAGGAACTCCCCGGCCATCTTCCGTGCTTCTGCATAGGGCATAATGCCCGCCTCATCGATCTTCTGTGCAGAAAATTCAATCATCTCTTCGAGGGTAATTGATTCATCAACGAATGCCCCGTTCTGATAGCAGTAACTGCAATACTCTTCTGACTTTGAGCCGTCCTTCTCTGTTCCAAAGTGTTCCGGCTCGCTCATCGGCATGCCGCAACTCTGGCAGAATGGCCCTTGTGGGATTTCGTTCATATCGGTTTTCTGTTTTTTCTGGTAATAAACATTACAGGTGAATCATGCCGGTTCTTTGTCCAGGGTGTGTCCTGATTGATGCCCGGATTGATGACCTGACTGACTCAGATTCATCAACTCCTGTTCAGCAGCCCGCATCAGTATTTTTATCTCTCAGATCAATGTGAGTACAGGTGAAAGAAGATGATTGAACTCATTATCGGCGGGATACTTGTCCTCCTTGCCATCGTCATTGTTCTCTGGTTTGTCAGTATCTACAACAAATACTATCGCCTGAAGAACGCATCCGAGGCAACGCTCGGCCAGATCAAGGTTGCGATGAAGAAGCGGCTCGATATGATCGACCAGCTCCTTGGATCAGTGAAGAGCTATGCAGAATTTGAGAAGAGCACGCTTGAATCGGTCACAAAGATGCGTGCATCTGTTGGATCTGCCGGGGCAGGGGATCTTAATGCCATTGAAGCCGAGTCGCGGAGTGTGCTTGGCCGCCTCTTTGCGGTGATGGAGAACTATCCTGATCTGAAGACATCCCAGACTGTAAAGGATCTGATGGGATCGATCAAAGGGCTGGAAGATGAGATCGCCCGCCACCGGTATACCTTCAACAATATCTCACAGCAGTTCAACACAATGCTCCAGACAATTCCATCGAATATCGTCGGGAACATGATCGGTATGGTCAAGCTCGAGTACCTCGAATTCCAGGATGAGAATCTGGAAAAGGCCCCGAAGATCGAGTTCTGAGGTTTCTTCATGGAAGAGAAGAGACTGATTGCACTCCTGTTTGCGGGAACCCTGCTGCTTGGCCTCTCTGTCATTGGAGTGATGGGGCTCTTTCCTGCCGGTGCATTTGATTATAGCGGCGACCTCATCGTCGAGTCATATGAGGTGACCTGGCAGGAGAATGGGGATCTCACAGAGCGGTACGTCTATTCGGTCCGCTCAGCCCAGGAATACCGGATGTTGTACCGCAACTGGAACGCTGCCCTTATCTTTGGAGAGCCAGAATCCGGCTACCCTCACATCCGCTTTATCGAGGGATTAGCACCGGATGGAGCTGTCCTTTACCTGAAGGAGGGTACAAGCAGTATCCATCTCTTTGAAGGGGATAATCCCCGTGCCCGATCGCTCGTCTCTGATCTTGCCTATCCAAATGAGGTTGGCATTGTCAATCCGGACTACTTCACACCGGGCGAATATGTCGTTGAGTATACCTATCAGATGGTGCCGCCTGTTGAGTACGACAGCGATGCCGTGCATATCAACCTGATGTTTGCAGACGAGCACATTCCCTATAAGGACGTCACCATTACGCTCATCTCAGACAAGATAACAGATGTCTTCACCCATCCCCCAAGCTACGAGATAACCCGTGGCGATGGGATGATTGTGCTCACCGGTAGTTCCCCCTCAAATGAGCGGATCGAGGTTGAGTTTTTGATGAGCCCGGATGCAATAGATTCGGTTGCCGGGATTAAAACCTATGTCGAAGGGGTCCGTGAGAAGACCGAATCCGCAAACAACTCGTATCTCTTCGGCTTCTTTATTGCGGATATCCTTCTCTTGATCGGAAAAGTCCTGGTTTTTCTGACGCCGTTTTTGCTTCTCCTTCTGTACATCCTGTACGGAAGGGAGAAGGATTATACCGTCCCCGAATACCTCAGCACGGTGCCTGACGAGACGATGCCGCCCTGGCAGGTGAATCTTGTCTTCAATAAGGATGCATTCTCCTCTGATGAGAACGGGTTCTATGCAACCCTCCTTGATCTCCACAGGAAGAAGAAGATCGAGATCAGGGAGAATGCCGATCAGAAAGGAGTGAGGATCCGGCTTCTTGAAGAGGAAGGGGATGATCAGTATGAACAGAAGGTGATGAACTTCATCACCCTGAATTCTGATGAATCCGGGGTTCTTGATACCGGATACTTCGAGGCGGTTGCAGAACGGGCAAAAAGTTCCACCGCAGATGAGCATATTGCAATACGGCTCAAGGAGAACATAAATGACCTGATGACGATGAGTGATGAGCGGATATCAGGAACCTATGCTGTTGATGGAAGGGGGACTCCTGCTCTTCTCCTCCTCGGCGCAGTCGGCTATATTCTCGTTGTTATCCTGGCATTCCTCTTTGCCACCGATACCGTAGGGACGCTGCTGGCTGCAATTGTTCTTGGTGTCATTATGGCAGTTCAGGCGGGGATTGCTGTGGCACTTCCCTCAACCCTCTTTGGCCACTGGAAGGATGACTACTATAAGACGAAGCTTGAATGGAGTGCCTTCAGGCGATTCCTCTCTGATATGAGCATGATCCGGAAGTACAGCCCCGATGATATGAATATGTGGGGGATCTGGCTTATTTACGGCACAGCGCTTGGAGTTGGCGATAACGTCCAGAAGGCGATGAAGGAGCTGAAGGTGGATGTTTCTGAGTCCGGCTACTATGTCCCGACCTATTTCTGGTTCATGGGATTTTATTCGATCAGCACATTCTCCCCGCCCTCACAGGCAGGCGCAGGTGGCGGAGGATTCGGTGCAGGTGGCGGCTTTGGCGGTGGAGGGGCAGGAGGGCGGTAAGTGCCCCCTTCCTTTTGATTGCCACTTCTCAATCATTTCTTTTCTGCGCCGATTTTTATTGAAACAATGCTCTCATAAAGTCTCTTTCGCTCATCCTCATCCAGAGGAACAGCTCCAATAGTGCTGATCAGTTCCGGTTCGCTGATGATATGATTCAGGGGAAAGACGGATTCGCCGTGAATGGTGATAGAGGAGAATCCGGCATCGCGGATGCATTTCAGATATTCCTCTTTCAGGAGAGCTCCCGATACACAGCTTGTATAGAGGAGGGATGATTTTTTGAAGGCGTCAGGGAGCGGGGCGGTGAGGACGATATCTGAGACCATCAGGCGGCCGTTTGGGCGGAGCACCCGGAATATCTCAGCAAAGACCTGTGGCTTGTCGACAGAGAGGTTGATGACGCAGTTTGAGATGACGACATCAACTGAAGCATCTGCAACCGGCAGGTGCTCTATCTCCCCAAGCCGGAACTCCACGTTGGCATATCCTCCCTCTTCAGCATTCCTGCGTGCTTTCTCAAGCATATCATGGGTCATATCGACACCGATGACATGGCCGGATGCACCGACTTTCTGGCTTGCGAGGAAGCAGTCAAAGCCTGCACCTGATCCGAGATCAAGCATAGTCTCTCCTTCTTTCAGTGATGCAATCGCTACAGGGTTTCCGCATCCAAGCCCGAGATTGGCCCCTTCCGGCACCGCCTGCTGATCCTCTTCTGAATAGCCAATTGAGGCGGAGACTGTTTTTGGATTCTGTCTGCCATTGCAGCACCCGGGACCGCATCCGCATCCAAAACCTCCTTCACGGGCGACCCTGCCATATCTCTCACGCACCTGCCTTCTGGTAATTTCTCTGTCAGTCATAATGGTTTCAACTCCTCAGTGTCTTTTGATCTTTGGTTCCGCATTCCTGTTGTTCCGGGTGAACAAGCGAGGTGATGTAGCTGTCGAGATGGTCTTTTTTGATCAGGGTAATGCAGCAGACAGATCCTTTCCTTTCAGAAAAGACGACTGCAAAGCGATCCCCCTGTGCGATCCCCGCCCGCTCCCTCACCTCTTTTGGGAGCACCATCTGGCCGCGGGCGTCGATGGTGACGATCCCCTCAACCGAGCAGTCGCAGGGGTTTTTATGCCCACTAATGCTCTTCTCTCCCTGCCTATGTTCTGTCATCGTATTGAGTGGTGGGACGTTCAATTATATGAATATTCTTATTTTTCAGAAAAATAAGAAATTTTAGATCATTTCTCGCTTGGAACTCCACTCCGGCTTTCGCAGCCTGTAGGTTGCGAGTGGAATTGCGATGATTATCAGCATCAAAAATGCCATTCCGATGATATACATTGGAAGATCTGTTGATGCACCGGGGTCTGGCGAGATGGATAGAAGATCAGAATAAGCGGGATTCATTACTCCCTGTGTCGAAGTTATTGATATGATCCTTGAGGAGACGCTCATTTTTGGTTCAGAGGAGGATGCGGATGCATTCTGTGCTTTTGCTAAAGAGAAAGGGATTGGTGTAAAAAAGTCATTCAGGGGGGTTGCGATAACCGAGGATATCATCACCTGCACCCTTCAGGGTTTTATCGACTGGTATTCGGAGATGATTGATGCCAACTCTGAAGAGAATCCACTCTTTGCCGATGATGAGATCTCCCTCTTCCAGAGACAGGTGAATCTGCTGACAAGGACAACGGCAAAACTGGAAGAGATCATTTCAGGAAAAGAGATCGGTGATGTCATCTATACCCGGGAGACTGTCCAGAAAGCAATCCTCTCCCTCCTCTCGCTCCCGCAGAAGGAT
Organism: Methanocalculus sp. MC3; assembly: GCF_054767395.1. Classification (NCBI taxonomy): domain Archaea; kingdom Methanobacteriati; phylum Methanobacteriota; class Methanomicrobia; order Methanomicrobiales; family Methanocalculaceae; genus Methanocalculus; species Methanocalculus sp. MC3. The sequence goes on along the minus strand of NZ_BAABMP010000002.1, from coordinate 549,035 downwards.
GCTGAGGCACTCGGCGATCTGCCTGAGTTGAATGATGTCTGGATCCCAATTGAGATCATGCTGAAGGATAACCAGATTGTTGTTGAATCTCCCGAGGGATACCGCCTTCAGAAGATAATTAAGCCCGGCGAGCTCCTCTACCAGAATACCCCCTCATCATATGCTGATGCATTCTTTGAGGCTGGCAGAACACATGGTGCGATTATCTCTGCAAACTACTCGATTGATTCTGAATGTGTTGTGACTGCCGGACCCGGGATCTACCTGCTGGAGAACGAAAACACAATTTTTGATCTCCTCGATACCCTTGCAGTGGATGAGGCGTCCCTTGATCTCTTCTATGAGAATTATACTACAAAGCAACAGATCGTTCGCTCATTGATCGGCCTGATCAGCAGGAAGAATACACTCTCTCTGACAGAGATCAGTGCTGAGATGGTGAAATACGGTTCATCTTCAGATAATGCTGATCCGGGCTTTGAAATCCATCTCTCCCCAATCATGGTGAAGCTGATTGTGACCGAGCTGATAAAGGCAAAGATCCTCACCGGTCCTGAGAAGAAGGTTCGGATTGGAAAAGGAATTCCTGGCAGGGGATGAAGTTGGGCTCATCAATATCCCGACTCGATCTCTTTGTGATGGGGGCTACATTGTGATAACCGAAACCACCCTGCTCCATCTCGTTCTGTATGCGGTGCTGAATATCTTCTCGTTCCTTACCTTTGCAGATGACAAGCTGAAGGCGAAGAACAACTCATGGAGGACGAGCGAGAAACGGCTGTTAGTCTATGCTTTTGTCGGGCCGTTCGGTGCACTTGCAGGGATAAAGCTGCTCAGGCACAAGACGCAGAAGATCAAATTCAAGGTTGTATATCTCTTTCTCCTCCTGCACATCCTGATTATTGGGTATTATCTCATGCCCTTTATAACCGGATAATTGCACAGAAAAGGAGTGTTTGAAAAATGAGCGGATTGTTCAGGAGAACAATTTCCCTATTTATTTTTCCATCATCACAAAAATCTCCGGCCGCCATGCGGGATCAACAACGCTCAGAATGACCGCATTCGTAGTGCCGGCATTTTTGATCTCCTTTGGCTTACCTGGGGGGAAGAGTGCTGCTTTTCCGGCTGGAATTGTGTAATCCACTCCGTCCCCGGCACGAATGACAATCCCACCTTCCAGGACGTAGATCAGATCGGTTGAATCTAAAAGCTGGTTTCCAACAATCTGACCGCCGGGGAGTATCTGTGCATATGCTACGCTGTAGTCGATTGGAATATCCATTTCAGGCATCAGCACGGGATTGATCAGGGTGTAGATGAGCGTCCCGGTATCGTAATCCCACTCGATCCCGCCTGCCGGATCTGAGATTATGATCGGATCTGCATTTGTGGAATTTTGGAGTGGGATGAGGTCATCATCCCTGATATCGATATCAAACGAATACTGGGGCTGGTTTGCCGAGAGGTACCGGAGATCTGATTCGCCGATACTTTCAATCGACTGGAGCACTCCTTCAGGAAGGAGGACGAGTTCTCCTGGCGCTGCCTCAACAGTTTCTGAATCACAGTGTATCCTGGCAGCCCCGGCGATCACATAGACAAGTTCGGAGGTGCCGAGGAGCCGGTGCGGAGGCGTGGCATTGCCGGGAGGTATGGTGACATAGCCAAGGTTGTAGCTCACCGGAAGGACTGCTGTCTCGGCGGTGATGATGTTCACATACATTCCCTGCCCGCTGACGGTTGGGAAGGGATCTGAGGGCGTAGTCATCAGGATATCCGGCTCATCAGCCACTGGCGGGGCATCGGTTGTGCATCCGGCAGTAAAGAGAAGCAGGATCAAAGGAATCAGAAATAGTTTTTGCATATACAAATTCTTGTGGCGTTTTGGTAGAAAAACCTGTGCAGACATCTGGTTTAGGGGGCGGTTTGGTGGTTTTCTGGGAATCCAGCAGGGAATGACTGGTCAGGTATGGTTTATTACCCTTAAGTGAAAAGAATCAGTCTGCTGGTGAATAGTTATGGCAATAGAGCAGATGTCGATACAGAATAATCCGGATAAGGATCAGGGAAAACAAGTGGGGCTCGATCGTGGGGTTGCCCTTGCCCCCGCCCTCCTCCTCTTCGGTTCTGCCTGGTTCCTCCTCCTGCTGGTGGCAGCAGAGGCACTCTACCCCGGCTATAGTGTTGCAACAAATGCGATTAGTGATCTCGGTGTCGGAGAGACGGCAATCCTCTTCAATTCATCTATTATTCTCTTCGGCTCCACAAGTTTCGCAGCCGCATATCTGCTCAGGAGAAGGCTTGGGCGGCTGCTCCCCGTCTGCATGGCACTCGCAGGTATCGGGGCGATCTGTGTCGGGCTTTTTCCTGAAACCCTCGGTCTTCCTCATTATCTCTCGGCACTGACTGCATTTCTCTTCGGGGGGATTGCGGCAATCGTTTCTTCACAACAGGTGCGGATGCCGATTGTTCCCCTCTTCGTCCTGCTTGGGGCGGTCACACTTTTGGCACTCGCCCTTGAGATCGCCGGTTTGACGCTAGGGCTTGGGCATGGAGGCATGGAACGGATGATCGCATATCCGATCATTATCTGGGAGATTGTGTTTGCCGGGTGGCTTGCGGGGAAAGCAGAAGAAATCGTGTGACTGGTCAGAAAAAGAAGGATGCTATTTCCTTACACAGACCTCGTTATCCAGGAAACGCGGCTCTCCTCCCTGCAATGGATAATACCCTGCCCGGATGCAGAACTGATCACCGGTGAGTATGTCTATGATCGCAAATGTCGCCTGATACCTGCCCCCGGATAGCCTGACTTCACGTGTTGTAACTGTTCCTGTTTCGGTGATGGTGATCACCCGTCCATCCGGCATGATTGTCGGCTCATCCGGGATGGTGGCGGGAAGAAAATTATCTCTCATCTCAACAACCACAATCGATCCATCCGCAAGATCGGTGGTGCCCCTGATGATCAGATCAGCCTGCACCACTCCGGGAGCATAGTTGAAGGTGACCTCATGAGTGAGGACCGGGTCAGGCCCGGCTATCACTCCGGGTGTCTGGGGAGACTCTTTTTCATCTGCACACCCGGCAGCACAGACCAGTGCAATGATGATGATTCCTGCAAGGAAACTGGCAACCTCTCTCTTCATGGTATACCAGATCTGGAATAGGGAATGATAAGAATTGCTGTTGATGAAAAGGATCTGGATTTGGGGAAATGTGTTTTCTCCCTATTCTCCCCAAACTTTTCTATCCGAATATTCACTTATCCTCGCCTGCACCCATGCCCTTGCGGGACTTGCGATGAACGGGGCAATGAAGAGGACGACAATACCGGCTGTGCCAAACCACCACTGGGGAACCTCCGGGTACGAGGTGATCCGAAGGCCGATATAGAAGAGGAAGATGATGAATGAGACGACTGCTCCGGAGATGTACTGAAGTGTCCGGGCGTCCGGGGTCATGATGGCGAAATACTCCGGCAGTTTGTATACATACAGATAATACAGGCCGATGAGTCCGAGGATTGTGCCGGTGATGAAGATCGGCCATGGCGAGATGCCGAGCCCGTGATTGATGTTCCCGAAATCATCATGGGTCATGAAGGAGCGGGTGAGGACATACTCAAAGATCATGATGAAGGTGATTACTGATGTCCAGAATACGGTGTGGTATACCCATCGGTGTTCTTTCACCCATTTGACGGCCATCAGTCCTGCGGTTACAAAGAAGAGGGCGATGTTTGAGAAGGGGCCTGCAAATGCAATTGCCGCTGCCGTAGGCCCTCGTCCGGCATTGAAAAGGACTCCATAATCGACATTCTCATCCCACCCGCTCCCGATCAGATCCCCATAGATGATATTCAGGGGATCAGCTTTTACTCCGAGAAGCCAGGCGAGTGTGCTGTGGGAGAATTCGTGCATCATGAGCACGAGAATGTGAAGGATGAAGAACGAGATGACCAGAACAGAGATGAAGACGATCACCTTTGAATATCGGGATCTGCGGGGCAGCCGGTCAAAGGCATCTGTTTCTCTTTGGATTGCTGTATGGGATACTGTGTGTGCTTTTTTATCTGTTGCCTCTCTCTTTGCTGCCACCCATCTGTCTATTGCCGGGAGTATTACCCCGCAATAGAATACAAAGACGACAAGTGCTGCGAAGAGTATGATTGACGTCTCCAAAAACTCAACAAAGGTGCCAAAGAGCAGAAACATTGCAATTCCTACGATGACCAGTGTGGCAGCATTCCTGATATACATAGAAATCGTCCCGTTCATACTCCACCTCGTTTTATCAACTGTTATCTGAAACTACTCTGATCGGTGGCTGACGTGTAATAAAGGCGTGGGATATGTGTTGTAATTCAGCCAGCCGACTATTCTGCCAATCTTGTCACTCTGTACACGGTGTTTATGAGGAGAATTATGAATACTAGGATCGCAAACACCGAAATATAGAATCCGATTCCGGTGACTCCTGTTGCAATGTTGTAGATATTCACCAGAATTACAATGATGCTGCCTGAAATGATGATGAGATCGGATTTTTTGAAGTCCATATGCAGTATTGTATCCGGGAGATATTACTTTGCCTAAGTTTCAGATCAATGTATAGATGCCGCTGTTTGCCAGATAGGGGGATCAGATGCAAAAGAAGAGAAATAATAGGACCGCCCGCCGGAAATGACCGGGAGGCGAGGTGAATTCAGAGTGTCACTTCCACAACCTGGGAGCTTTTTGTTCGAAGAAGGTCTTCATTTTCGCCCTCTAATTGAATTAAGGAGCAATTATGGATTTTTTGAGTATTAGTTATTGTGCTGTTGCATTCAGCCTCAAAGTACAACCACAAAGCACATTGCGCTTCTCAATCAATGCATTTGAAAGATTACAGGTTATACTATGAGTATCTCTCCTTCCTCATGCAATCCTTCCCATATCCATTCGCTTGAACAGATCGGCTGGAATGAAGAGCTCGATAGAGCATTTTCAAAGTACAATGGCCCATATCTTCCAGGCCGCGTAGCCTGCCGGCAGAAAACGGTATTTAATCTGCTTATTAAAGATGGACAGGTCACCGCCGGATTATCCGGAGCTATGCGTAAGCTTGGCCGCTATCCAGCTGTTGGCGATTTCGTTGTTCTGTTCAGCCAGCCCGAGGCTGGAACTCTGACAATCGTTGATATCCTCCCGCAGAAGAACCGGTTTTCAAGAGGGACTTCAGGGCGGGAGAGCTCCGATCAGGTCATTGCTGCAAATATTGACTATGTGTTCATCATGACAGCAGCAGGCCACGATTTTAATCTCCGCCGGATAGAACGCTATCTGGTGATCGCACATGCATCCGGTGTCTGTCCGGTTGTTGTGCTGAATAAAACCGATCTTGCTGATGATCCGGCAATCCTGATTGATGAGATCCATTCAATCACTTCAGATATTCCGGTTATCCCGATCAGTGCGGTGAGCGGGGAGGGAGTTGAAGGGCTTGATCCATACCTTTTGCCGGGGAAAACGATCACGCTCATCGGATCATCCGGCGTAGGAAAATCAACACTTATTAATCGCCTCCTGGAAAATCTGGTTCAGGAGACCTCGCATATCAGGGAAAATGATGGAAGAGGCCGCCATACTACGACAGTCCGCCAGCTTTTCATCCTGAAGAGCGGTGCACTCATGATTGACAACCCTGGCCTGCGGGAGGTTGGTATCGGCTGTGCATCTGAAGGTATCGCGGATACCTTTCCGGATATTCTCGAACTGGCAGAAGAATGCAGGTTCTCAGACTGCCAGCATAACGAGGTGCCGGGCTGTGCGGTGAAGGCAGCAGTACAAAACGGACTCCTCCCGGCATCACGCCTTGAGAGCTATCAACGCCTGATGCGGGAACTTGCATTCGAACAGGAGAAAGCTGAAATTGGACTCGTGCGACTTAAGAAAAAACGCTGGAAAGGTATCGCAAAGTTCGCAAAAGATATTCAGAAGAGTAAGGAGAGGTAAGCGCTCGAAAATGTAAATGCGAGGGACCGGATTCGAACCGGCGAACCCCTACGAGAATAGGCCCTGAACCTATCGCCTTTGACCTGGCTCGGCAACCCTCGCTCCTGTGCTCTTACCTCTTTGACGTCATCGGGTATAAATATGCCCACTTTCGATCGGAAATAGGCGATGAAAGACATTGAAAGATGGTGAAAAAGGTGAAAGATGGGGAAAGAGAATAAGAGATGATCAGAAAAGGGCTATTGCCTTCCCCCTCTTTCTCTTCCCCGCCTCACTCCCTCTTATCCCTACTTCTTCCTGATCGTCTCTTCACCCTGATCCGCGGCTTTCGCCATCTCCCGCTCCCTGAGCTCAGATCGGCGGATCTTGCCTGAGATCGTCTTTGGGAGCTCGTCCACAAACTCGACTGCACGCGGGTACTTGTAGGGGGCTGTCGTCTCCTTGACGTGGTTCTGAATCTCCTTCACGAGCTTTTCAGACGGCTTCACATCCTTATGGAGGACGATGAATGCCTTCACAATAACCCCCCTGATCTGATCCGGGGTGCCGACGACCGCGGCCTCCTGGACAGCCGGGTGCTCGAGGATCGCAGACTCCACTTCGAAGGGGCCGATCCGGTATCCTGAACTCTTGATCACGTCATCATCGCGGCCCACAAACCAGAGATACCCGTCCTCATCCTTGTAGGCCTTGTCTCCGGTATAGTAGAACCCATCCGAAAAAGACTCGGCATTTGCCTCGGGGTTGTCAAGGTACTCGCGGAAGAGCCCGACCGGCCGGGGATTGAGGGAGATGGCGATCCTCCCCTCATCTCCGTCCGCTACCGGCTGCCCGTCATCATCATGCAGCTGGATATCCCAGCCGGGTGCAGGCTTCCCCATGGAACCGGGCTTGAGTTTCATACCGGGGAAGGTCCCGATACAGCAGACCGTCTCGGTCTGGCCGTATCCCTCGTAGATATCAAGACAGGTGCCATCTTTCCAGATGCGGATCACTTCCGGGTTCAGGGGCTCGCCCGCAGAACAGCAGTGGCGGAGCTCGGAGAAATCAAACTTCCTGAGATCGGCGATGATCAGCATCCGGTAGATTGTGGGGGGGCAGCAGAACGTGGTGATCCCGTACTTCTCGATTAAGGGGAGGAGCTCGGTTGCCTTGAATCTGCCCCGGATATCATAGACAAAGATTGCCGATCCGCAGACCCACTGGCCGAAGTACTTCCCCCATGCTGCCTTTGCCCAGCCCGTATCAGAGACGGTGAAGTGGAGATCGTTCTCCCGGAGATCATGCCAGAAACGGGCGGTGATGATATGCCCAAGAGCATAGCTCTGTTCATGGATGACCATCTTCGCATCCCCTGTTGTGCCTGAGGTGAAGAAGATCAGCATCGGATCGGTCGGGAGGGTTCTCCTGAGGCTTCTGAAATGAACGAGTTTGCGTGCCACCGGTGCCGGGTAATTTAGCTCAAAAGGATAGCTGATCCAGCCGGGACGGTTCCCGTCAACCACCATCTTCTGGGCGAGCGAAGGACAATTATCGGAGAGCTCATCACATTTCGGGGCATTTTCAGAATCCGTGATGATCATCTTGAAGTCGCCCGCATTTATCCGGTAGATGAGATCCTTTGTCGTCAGCATCGTCGGGGCAGGTGCAAAGACCGCACCAAGTTTCATCAGTGCAAGGGTCAGGATCCAGAACTCGGGGATTCGCGGGAGCATCACAAAGACACGATCTCCTTTGTTAATCCCGAATTTCAGAAGGATATTTGCCGCCTCATTTGAGAGGGTCTTCATATCCCAGAAACTGTACTTCTTCTCCTCGCCCTTCTGGTTCGTCCAGATCAGCGCAAGCTTATTCCTGTCCTTCTCAGCCCACGCATCAACGACATCGAATGCGAAATTAAAGTACTCTGGCACATGAATAGCAAAATCAGACGTTGCCTGAGCATATTCTGGCAGGTTTCGTGTCCAGTCGGTGACCGTCTGCCTGCCCTCTGTAGTATTGCCAACACCTTCCGTCATAAAAACGGCTAAATTTGGTTTTCTATCCATATATGGAAATCGATCTGAATCTATGAAAAGAGGATGCGGGCAGCACCTTCCCATCTCCCATGCACAGGTTCTATGCGTGCTTTGTCTCACCGTGTAAAAATGCCCGCATACAGGGCGGCAGAAGACGATGGAAGAATGAATGCCATAAAGCTTCTCCGTCATCATTATGGTCTGACACCTTTAAATGTACGAGGATGGCAGATCAACAGTACGACTCATTAAAGATCGAAAATATCGTGGCTTCCGGTGTCATCGCCGACTCCATCGATCTTCTGGCAATTTCCGAGCATATTGAGGGGTGCGAGCTGAATACGAAGCGGTTCCCTGGAGCGGTATACCGGATTAAGGATCCGAAGATGGCATCACTCATCTTCTCATCCGGAAAAGTCGTGCTCACCGGGATCAAGAATGAAAGCGATCTTGGCCGGGGCCTTGAGCTGATTATTGCATCACTCAAGGGTGCAGGTATCACCACGCATGAGGTTCCAGATGTCAACGTCACCAATATCGTCTGTTCATATGATATGGGCAAGCCAATCAACCTCAATAAAGTTGTTATCACTTTGCAGCTTGAGAACATCGAGTATGAACCCGAACAGTTCCCGGGTCTCGTCTACAGGATAGCAGATCCAAAAATTGTTGCTCTCCTCTTCTCATCCGGAAAAGTCATCCTCACGGGTGGAAAGAACCTCCAGGATGTCAGGGCGGGTCTTGAAGTCCTTGAACAGCACCTTGCGGATATCCTCTGATTTTATTTTTTTTCCTGAATTATTACCAGAACCGGTGGGTTGTGATATACTTCCTCTCGGCTTTTAGGATCTCTTTATAGAATCCATCTCCTTTTGCATGGGTAGCCAGGATTCTGGATGCGGCATCGGGACCAACCCCACGTCCGGTAAGGGCGATGATGGCAGTCTTCCCGCTGGAGAGGACCATGTTTGCGGATCTGAGCATTTTTTTCTCAACCTCCTTCTCCTCAGGTGTCTTCTTCTTTTTCCTGGTGATCAGAATATTCTCCTCTTCATACGGCTTGACGGCAGCGATAAGCCGGGCTCCGCATTTTGGACATTCCGGGTGATCCTCAACCCGTTCCAGAATCGTCTTCTTCTTCCACCCCCGGCAATTCATACAGGCGAGTATCACCTCCTGTGCATCCAGCCGCCGTTTCAATGCAGCGATCACCGCCTGATCCATATCTGGCGGAGCGATCAGATCCCGTGAAGAAAAGAGCCCCTCTGAACCGATGATGGAGAGTGGCCCGATGCGGATCTCGATCTCCCCTGAACGTATCCGGGAGATGAGCCTGCCTGCTGCCCCCGCATCCATGTACCTGCTGAAGAGCTCACGGTATACTTCCTGTTCGATCACGCTGCCATCAAAATGTTCGCTTAAGCGATAGAGGCTGATCTTGTCATATTCGGCATCCGAATCGATCGCCCCGAACTTCTTTGCAACACCAACCAGCTTCCACTTATAGAGAGCGGTCTTTCTCATCGCAATCCTCAGGATCGCCTCGATGTGTTCTCCTTCAAGAGAAGAAAGAATCTCCCTGACATCCTGCGCTCCGATATGTTTTGGCAGCCGCAGAAAAATCCTGTAGGCATTCACCTCGATCCCGACACTTGTTCCATACCGTGCGGATATCAGGATGGAGAGGGCACGCCCGAGGGCTTCATTTGCCTTATGGCCTCCACAGATATTCACGATCACCCCCTCTTTGGAATGTTCGAGCATCACCAGCTGATCGGTTGGAACAGGGGTTCTGTTCTTATCCATCTCTGAGAGGATTCTGTTTATATACGCAACTGATTCTGCATCAGCTCCATATTCGGCAAAGCACCGGGTTCTCCTGAGCTGACCAACCTCCTCTGCAACCTCAAAGGGCACCGGGATCTGTTCCCCTTCCCATGATGGGAGCTCACCCATGCTCTTTGGTGCAGGTTCGACGGTGATCGCATCTTCAAGTACTTCAAGCACCCGCCAGAGCCTGCCGCGGGTGATGAAGATGGCGCCGGTATGAATCCACCCGACGACAAATGACTCGTCAAGGGTGCCTATCGTCCTCCGTGTCACATAATCGATGATCCTGAATTTCCGCTCATCGGTGATCATCGAGAGGTTTGTGGTGAGGTACTTCCGGGCACGGCCGGTTTTAATGATGATATCCCCCTCTCTTCGGATCAGGCTGTGCTCCTCCATCCGGCTGATGCAGTCGTCAAGCAGGCTTCCGCAGTCAGATACCGGCCATGCCCGTGAAAAGATCCTGCGGATCACCTCAATCCCACATTCCCCCCGCTCAACAGCGATTGCAGCAACCTGGTTTGCGATCACATCGGCCGGACAGCAGGGCGGGATAACCGGCTCGGTCTTATTCAAAACTGCCCGCCGTGCAATGACGAGTGATTCGAGGAGGTCGTCGAAACCGGTCGCAATGATCGTTCCCCGTGAGATCTGGTCGATTCGGTGTCCGGCCCTCCCGACCCTTTGGATCAGGCGTGCGACATCGCGGGGGGATCCAAACTGGATCACATGATCGATATGCCCGATATCGATCCCAAGCTCCATCGAACTGGTACAGACAAGTGTTCTGATCTGGCCTTTTGAGAACCGGTCCTCGGCATCGATCCTGACCTCCTTTGAGAGTGATCCATGATGTATTTCTACATCGCCGCGTGGTATGAGGTGATGGCCGATAGCTTCAGCTACTGATCTGGTATTGACGAAGACAAGTGATGATCCGGTGCCTTCGATCGAATCCTCGATCTTCTCCACCTGGCCATCAAACCTGTCTCCTCCAAAAAGGACACGGAGAGAGAGGCGGGATGCAACCGGCACTTCAATGATTGAAAAAGGCCGCTCTCCACAGAGGCAGAATCCGACTATCTCCGGATTTCCGACCGTTGCCGAGATCCCGATCCGCTGGAATTCCCCTGCATATTCGCAGATCCGTTCGAGTGCAATAGCAAGCTGCACTCCCCGCTTGCCATCGGCAAGTTCATGGATCTCATCGACGATCACATGCCTTACACCCCCAAGATGCTGCCGGAGACGGGATCCCATCAGCATCGACTGGACTGTTTCAGGAGTTGTGATCAGAAGATCCGGGGGTTTAAGTGCCTGTTTCCGCCGCTCTGCCATGGTGGTATCGCCATGCCGCACCCCGACAGATAACCCAAGCTCCCCGCACCACCAGGTGAGACGGGAGAGCATGTTCCGGTTTAGTGATCGGAGCGGGGTGATATAGAGGGCCGAAAAACCCTGCCGCTCCTTCATTGTGAGGAGTGAGTGGAAGATCGGGAGCATCGCGCTCTCCGTCTTCCCTGTGCCGGTTGGAGCGATCAGGATCTGATGTTCACCCCGAAGCAGGGGAGGGATTGCGCGGAGCTGGATCTCAGAGAGATCATTAAACCCCCGTTTGTCAAGGGCATCCCTGATCCGCTCATGCAGAAGAGCGATAATATGGATCGGATCTGAGGGATCCGAGGGTGTCGATATAGGTTCCATCCTGAAGAAACACCTCGGCTGTTTCTATCCTGATACTCCGTGAAAGAGGGGATAATCCACTCTCCGGGATCGTTCTGATATCAATCCCTCCTGCATACTCATAAAAGGCAGGCATGAAGAGGAGGCGGGTGGGTGAATCTGCCTGTTCCATCCTGAGCTGCTTCTCATCGACTTCAGCTAAGAGGTAGGCGGGATTTCCCCTCAGCGAACAGCCCACCTCATCATAGAGGTGGATGACCGGGTGGTGGTGTCCTGCCACAATGAGATGGCCGGCAAGATCCGGAGATGGGTAGGTGTGGCCATGCAGGTATCCGATTCCGTCAATAATCTCACCAGTTTTGTTCAGGATTTCTTCCTCCTCCATATATCGTTCTATTCCGGGATCATGGTTGCCGGGAAGAAGCCTGAGATCAACTTCACGCCTGATTGCATTCAGAAACTCTGGCAGTTCCGTATGCTCCTGCCAGGTGATGCGGGGCACCGAATGTTTCAGATCGCCGAGTATGAGCAGGAGATCGGGGTCTGTTGTCTCAATACAGGTGAGTATGCGCTGAAGCCGGCTCTCCGAACTGCTCTTCAGATGCCATCCCGCGGTATCAAGTGCACTCTCGACACCAAGGTGGATATCTGCTATCACCAGAATCGGGATGGTACGGTTCAGAAGAAGTGCAGGCCCTTCGGAGAGGAACCGGGGTATCATAAGAGCCTGATAGTGCTGGTTGTCGGCATATAACAGTCTCCTTCCTCAAGAATTACTGTCAGAGCTGCTTTTGCCTCGCTCTCCCCGACTCCTCCTTCACCAGCTTTTTGGAGCACATCCTCAAGAAGAGCGCCTTTTGGTCCTGAGCACTCTTCGATGATGCTGATCATCTTCCCGGTCAGATCCAAAACATCAGCCTGAACGCTCAGGTTTCTCTCTGGTTCTGTGCCGACAACATTCAGAGCCTCTGCAACCATCTCTGCTATCTCTCTCTGTTCTTCAGAGAGTTCTCCAATCGACTCCAGCCTTTGAATCGTCTCTTCCGCGCAGAGATGAACAAAGCGATCACGATCCTCGCGACGCACAACCTGGCAGGAGTCTGCAATCACCCTGATCTCTTCGCGTCCGCGCTGGGAGAGTTCGCCTGAGATGGCGACAAATGCCGGAGGCTCTGTTGCCGTGAGAAGATCGGCAACACGCGGGCAGGAACGGTTCACTGAGATCGAGAAACCTCCGGTTGGATCACTCAACCGTGCATCCACTGCACGGCTGGTCTGCACATGCACTTCGGTTAAAACACCGATCAAAAATACGCGATGAAAAATACCTCCGGTTGGAGTGTTAAAACCATTATTCCCTTTTTCTGCACGGTGCAGTTCATCTGCGAAGACCCAGCCGACGGGATCAGTTGCATGTTCCATTGTCTGATCGTATCTGTCGGGGTGAGGCATCAGGGTATCGATAGAACGTATCCTTTTCATCAGGTGGGATCTAATGATCATGCATGGAGGATGTCCACGGGATCTGGATCGAGAAATACCGCCCACTGCGGTTAGCCGATATGGTCGGCCACAGGGATATCGTTGAGCGCTTGCAGAGCTATGTCAAAAAGGGAACCCTCCCTCATCTCCTCCTCACCGGAAGCCCGGGTGTCGGGAAGACGACAGCAGCTGTTGCCCTTGCACGCGAACTGTTCGGTGAGGACTGGAGGATGAACTTCCGTGAACTGAATGCCTCTGACGAGAGAGGAATTGATGTCGTCAGAAATCAGATCAAGCAGTTTGCCCGTACATCCCCGATGGGAGATGCATCATTTAAGATCCTCTTCCTGGATGAGGCTGATTCACTGACTACCGATGCACAGGCAGCTCTGCGACGAACAATGGAGAGTTATGCTGAAAGCTGCCGTTTTATCCTCTCCTGCAATTATTCGTCAAAGATAATCGATCCGATCCAGAGCAGGTGCGCCCTCTTCCGGTTCCGCCCGCTCACCCCTGAGGATGTCAAGGAAGAGATCCGACGAATTGCCGCGAAAGAGGGACTTACCCTCACTGAAAAGGCGGAGGATGCAATCGTCTACATTGCCCAGGGTGATATGAGAAAAGCGATCAACGCGCTTCAGGGTGCAGCGGTAGTTGCACAGGATATCACAGAAGAGCAGATTTATGCGATCAGTGCAACCGCAAAACCCTCGGAGATTGTGAATCTCATTAACCTCTCGCTTTCAGGGGATTTCGAAGGCGCAGAGCGGCACCTCAGTTCACTCACACGGGATCGCGGGATTGCGCCTACCGAACTTCTCGGGCAGTGCTATAGGCATCTTGTCTCAATGGAACTTGATCGGATGCTGAAGGTGGAATTGATCGATCATATTGGCGAGGCGGATTTCAGGATCTCCGAAGGGGCGCAGAGCGAGCTTCAGATGGAAGCGATGATCGCACGGTTTGTCTTGTCGGCATTGAAGAAGAGAGGGATTGATCAGCATTGAATCAGGATGAGGAATTCGACATCGAAGTTGTCGATAAATCAAAAGAATGGGCGGATTTTCTCTCGAAGAAATACAAACAGGAACTCCGGACACTCAGCCGTGAATATCCCTATAAACGATCCCTGATCATCAATTATGAGACGCTTCAGAAGTTTGGAAAGAGCGGTGTCAGGCTTGCCGACGAACTCCTTGCGTATCCAAACAAGGTCTTTGCAGAGGTCAGGGATGCCCTGCGGGCACACAACCTCCTTTCACGAAAAGATGCCCATGAGATCATCCCACGGATGAATATCCGGTTCATCAACCTCCCGCGTAAAACACTTGTCCGTGATATCAGGTCTGAACAGATGAATACCTTCGTCTCAGTCGAGGGAATTATCAGAAAGACGACCGAGGTGCGCCCCCGGATAGTTGAAGCAGTCTTCCGGTGTCCGTCGGGCCATATGACACTTCGGGAACAGGGATATGGCAAATTTGTCGAACCTGAAAGTTGTGGCATGGGTGAATGCACTCACAAGCGCCTGGAATTAATCCATCTCAAATCAAAATTTGTCGATGCACAGAAGATCCGGATACAGGAGATTCCCGAAGGACTCCGTGGGGGTGAGCAGCCCCAGATCCTTGATATCGACGCAACCGACGATCTGACCGGGCTTGCTGCTCCGGGGGATCGTGTCATCGTAAACGGGGTGCTCCGTTCGATTCAGCGGATGAATGCCGGGACAAAGAGCACCACGTTTGATATCTACCTCGATTGCAACTCCATTGAGTTTGGTGAGAAAGAGTTTGAGGAGGTGAACATCACCGAGGAGGACGAGGCACAGATCCTTGAACTCTCACGGGATCCAAACCTCTATCGGAAGATCGCCCACTCCATTGCTCCGACCATCTATGGAAATGATGATGTCAAGGAGGCAGTCTCTCTTCAGCTGTTTGGCGGCATTGCGAAGGAGATGCCGGATGGGAGCACGCTCCGAGGGGATATCCATGTTCTTCTCGTTGGAGATCCGGGTATTGCAAAATCCCAGCTGCTCAGATACGTGGTGAAACTCTCTCCGCGTGGTATCTATACATCCGGCAAATCCGCAACCTCAGCCGGACTTACGGCAGCTGCGGTGAAGGATGAGTTTGGGGATGGAAAATGGACCCTTGAGGCAGGTGCACTCGTACTCGCAGATATGGGTGTTGCGGCAGTCGATGAGATGGATAAGATGGCAAAAGATGATCGCTCTTCCCTTCATGAAGCCATGGAGCAACAGACGATCTCAATTGCAAAGGCCGGGATCACTGCGACACTGAAGTCCCGGTGTGCGCTTCTTGGGGCTGCGAACCCGAAACTGGGAAGATTTGACGAGTATGTCGGCATATCCGAGCAGATCAATATGCCCCCCTCCCTCCTTTCGCGTTTTGATCTCATCTTCATTATGACCGACAAGCCTGAGACCCAGCGGGATGAGGCAATTGCCCAGCATATCCTGAAAGCCCATTCAGTCGGCGAGCTGATCATGCAGCATAGAAAGAACCCGATTGAAGGTGTCAATGATGAATATATAAAACGTGAACTCGCCCCGGTCACTCCAGAAATCGATCCCCAACTCTTCCGGAAGTATATCGCATATGCAAAACGGAACTCCTTTCCGATCATCAAAGACGAAGCCAGGGAGGCGCTTGTCGATTACTATATGAAACTCAGAAACCTCGCATCTGCTGACAAGCCTGTACCAGTCACGGCAAGGCAGCTTGAGGCATTGGTAAGGCTGGCTGAAGCGAGCGCACGCACCCGTCTCTCGATGTCAATTGAGCGGGACGATGCGGTGCGGGTGATCCGGATTGTAGATGGCTGTCTTCGGAAGGTTGCCTATGATCCCCAGACAGGATCCTTTGATATCGATAAGATCGTCACCGGTGTTTCAAAGCAGAGCCGGGATCTGATCCGAAGTATCAAGGAGACGATCCGTCAGTCCGGGGATGAGAGCGGCACTGCCCGGATCGATCTGATCGTTGAAAGCCTGGTCCAGAAAGGGTTTACCCGGGATACCGTCGAGAAGCAGATTGAGGTGCTTCTCAGGGGAGGAGAAGCCCTCTCTCCACGAAACGGACTTATAAAGTTAATTTAGGTGATGTATATGCCAACAGACAGGGAACGTGCAGTCTTTGAAGCGGCGATAAAACTCGGTGCACTCTATCACCAGTTCGTCGGCACTCCGGTTTCCCCGGAGACAGCAGATATGATTGAAAGAGCGATCGAGTCCGCAGTCAGCCTCCAGCCATATGTGACAAACGTGCGTGTCAGGCTCGATAGATCTGTCATGCTTGAGAACCCCTTTGGATACTCCGAAGTTTCAGGAAGGATGTTCAATGTCACCATCTCAACACAGGTGGGAGATGCAACCTGTACTGCCGCACTCAGGTATGAGAATGGGTATCCGATGATGTCCATCATCGATTGATATGCAGAAACCGCGCTTTCCAATAACAGACGACCATATCCATATCGATCCGGTTCGGGGGATTGGCATGAAGGCGGTCAGAGAGTTTGCCCGATCCGGTGGAACCCATATCTTTCTGGTGACAAAACCCTCATGGTCATATGGAATCATACCCTCTATCCCGGAAGATTTCCGGGTGGTCTTTGAGAAGACGATAGACCTTGCTGCCGAATGTTGCCGGGAGGGAGTGGTGGCATTTCCGGTTCTTGGGGTTCATCCGGCTGAGATATCGCGCATGAACGAGCGAATGACCCTTTCTGAAGCCGAATCCCTGATGATCGGAGCACTTGAACTGGCTGCCCGGTTTGTGAAGGAAGGATCAGCCATTGCCCTGAAGAGTGGCCGCCCTCATTATGAGGTGGAATCAGCTGTATGGGTTGCCTCAAACCGGGTATTGAATGCCTCACTTGAATTTGCCGCAGAATGCGGATGTGCGATACAGCTTCATGCCGAGAGCGGCCCATGCGATGATGTTGTGGAGATGGCTGGGAGAGCCGGTGTCCCTCTCAAACGGGTAGTGAAACACTTTGCTACTCCCGATACGAAACTTCATCCTTCATTTATCGCAAACGATGATTGTATCGCCGCTGCTGCGTCCGATAGCAGGTCATTCACGATGGAGAGCGATTATATGGATGAACGTGACCGGCCCGGATCGGTGCTCGGCCCCCGGTCTGTTCCAAGGTTCACGCTCCGGCATCTTGAGGCAGGCAGTTTCACAGAAGAAGATATCTGGCGTATTCATTCTCTGGTGCCAGAAGAGGTTTATGGTGTTCAGATCTCCATCTGATCGAAACGATCCTTTTTGCACCATGACACCGAATACTATGCAATGTACCTGAAGATCCATAAGGAGCCGGGTGGAGGAACGGTTGTTGCCGTCTGCGATCGGGAACTTCTGGGAAGAACGCTCACTGAAGGCAATATAGAGTTCACCATCTCCGAGTATTTTTATGGAGATGTTCCCGCCTCCGAGGAGGAGGTACGGTATGCTCTTGCACATGCAAGTAATGCGAATATCATCGGGACGAGAGTCGTTGAGATTGCAATCTCACTTGGCTGTATCGAACCTTCATCATGCCTGGTGATCGATTCTGTCCCGCATGCCCAGTTTGTACAATAAGAGATCATGAGTATCAAAGACACTATCTGCCCCCGTTGCGGGAAATCCTCTGAAGAAGGACTCTGTGGCCCATGCAGGCTGCATGAGATCGAATGGGTAACCGTCTCCCCCCGTGTTGAAACAATCCTCTGCCCCACCTGCGGATCCAGAAAAGTGGGCAGTAGCTGGGCTGATTTGGAGAGTGATAAGGAAAGCCTTGCCCGCTCTCTTGTCATTGATGGCATTGTGTTCCACCCCGATGTATCTGATCATGCAATGGAGATGTCAATCCGTGAGATCAGTTCGAATCGGTCGAAAGCCTTCCTGAAGATATCCGGGAAATGTTATGGTATCCCGGTTCAGGGTGAATATCAGGTGCTGGTTGTCCTTGGCAGGGAGCAGTGTGACCGATGCTGCCGGATCTCCGGCAGCTACTATGAGGGCATCATCCAGGTGAGAGGTGAGGGCAGGCGTCTGACCGAATGGGAGAGCAGGCGAGCCGCAGAGATCGCCTGGCAGGCAGAAGATGCAGCCCAGCAGGGAGGTGATCGCCTCTCGTTTGTATCATCCATCGACTCCTCAAAGGATGGAATAGATGTGATCGTCTCCTCTCTTGGGATCGGGCAGTCGATTGTGAATGATATCTCCTCCTATTTTGGTGCACGTTCGACATCGCATCCGAAACTTGTCGGGGAGAAAGAAGGAAAACGTCTCTATCGTGTGACCTGGTCCATCAGGCTTCCCCGAATCGTCCGTGGAGATGTCGTTTCGATGAAGAATGACTACTTCCTTGTCTCGGGATCAGATGGCACGACACTCAGGACCAAACACCTGCTCAGCCAGCAGCCAAGAAGTTTCCGTGACGAGGAGGCCGTACAGCTCATTGGGAATATCAGGGATGCCGAGGAAGCGATGGTGACATACCATGAAGGTGATACCATCGGTATCCTCGATCCAAAGACGCATCTACCTCTTGAGATCCCATCTCCAAAGGGCTGCCATACGCAGGCAGGGGGAGCCGTCACCATCCTCCGCGATGGTGAGATGCTGGTTGTGGTTGGGTACTGATGCGTGCACGGATACTCTCTCCCGGGGATCTCCCCTCACTCTCCGGACTCTCCTGGGTTGACCCAAAAAAGCGGCCGTACAGGGACGGGGATCTTGTCTATGCCCCTGTCCTGGAAGGTGAGGCATATGATACTGTTATCCCGGATAGAAAGAGGAGGGGGCGGGGATACCAGCGGCTTGGCGATACGATCGTCTTCCATGGAAAACGGCCTTCAGCTGATGATATCGCCGATCTCAGATCCCGTGAAGATCCTTCATGTATTCTCTTTATTCCAGCGCATGCAGGATCACTCAGAATCCCCTCATACGAAGTGATTGCAGGCACTCCCCATGAGGTGCTTCATCGCGAATCCGGGATTGCATACCGCCTTGATCCAACAAAAGTGATGTTCTCACAGGGGAACCGGGGGGAGAAGGAAAGGATACGATCTCTGATATCATCCTCCGGGAGAGAAGAGCGGATTGCAGATATGTTCACTGGAATCGGGTATTTCACTCTCCCGGCGGCTGCTGGCGGCGGGTGTGTCCATGCGATGGAGATTAACCCGGATTCCTATGGATACCTCCTGAAAAATATCCGGGAGAATGATCTTATGCACCGGATTACTGCTGATTGCGGTGACTGCCGGGATCTCCTCTCCGGCAGGTATGATCGGGTGATCATGGGGCATTTTGATGCAGCAGGGTATCTGGAAACCGTGCTTCCACATGTCGGAAATGGCAGTGTCATCCATCTCCACACACTGAAGCCCGATGAAACGATGATTCGAAATGTTCTATCCGAATCCGGATTCGGTGCCGACATAACTGTGCATAGAATAAAGAAATATGCCCCCAAAATATGGCATAGCGTAATGGATCTGGTGATTGGATGAGGCGGACACTGGAAGGGAAACTGATTGTACTTGCTGTCACCGGAAGCATTGCCGCAGTTGACTGTGTCCGGCTTGCTCATGAACTGCGAAGGAAAGGGGGTGATGTGCAGGCGGTTATGTCGGAAGCTGCTGCCGGAATCATCAGTCCTGAAGCCCTCACCTATGCAACCGGACGGGATACGATCAGAACAATCACCGGGCATGTCGAGCATGTGATCTATTGTGGAGATGAAAGACAGGCCGATCTCCTCCTGATCGCCCCATGCACGGCAAATACGATCGGAAAGATCGCCTGTGGAATCGATGATACGCCTGTAACCACCTTTGCAACCACTGCTCTTGGAAGCGGTCAGCCGATTGTACTCTCTCCCGCGATGCACCATTCGATGTACCGCCACCCCGCGGTATGTAAGAATCTTGAGATCCTGAAAGGATATGGTATAGAAGTTATTCCTCCACGGATCGAAGAGGGGAAGGCAAAGATCGCTAACATCGACGAGATTGTTCTCCGCTCCGAGCGGGCGGTGCTTGGCAGGCCCCTTGCCGGAAAGAAAGTGCTGATCACAAGCGGTGCCTGCCGCGAGCCGCTTGATGATGTCCGTGTCCTGACCACCCGTTCTACCGGGTTGATGGGCCGTGAAATTGCCCTTGAAGCATTCAGGCTTGGCGCGGATGTCACCGTCATTCACTCAGGTATCTTTCCGGCTGTCCGGAATGTGACCGTGGAAACAGCTGGTGAGATGATGGCGGCGGTAAGGGCAGAAATTGACCTTGGGATTGATATCTACATCAGTGCGGCTGCGATCTC
The DNA here is from genome assembly GCF_054767395.1 of Methanocalculus sp. MC3. Classification (NCBI taxonomy): domain Archaea; kingdom Methanobacteriati; phylum Methanobacteriota; class Methanomicrobia; order Methanomicrobiales; family Methanocalculaceae; genus Methanocalculus; species Methanocalculus sp. MC3. The sequence continues at coordinate 528,674 of NZ_BAABMP010000002.1, read as the reverse complement.
GGATTATGCACCTGATCGGATCGCAGGCAAGATCCCATCCGGTATAGATCAGGAGATCGCACTCCATCCTCTTCCCAAAATAATCGATCTCGCGCTATCAAATCCGGCTATCACGACAATCGGGTTTAAGCTGGGTGATGATGCCGCGGCTGAAGGACGCGAGCTTCTGAGGCGCGGGGCGTCACTGGTTGTTGCCAACCCCCCCTCGGTGATGGGCTCTACCACGGGATCATTTCTGATCATGGGAGATGGTCCTGATGTTTCTGTTTCAACAAAAGAGGAGGTTGCCTTCGAGCTATGCCGGCGTCTGTGAAAGCCTTCTCACCGGGCCATATATCCGGCTACTTCTCAAGGATTATGGGAGAGACGCCTGAAGATACCGGAAGCATCGGCGCCGGACTTGTCCTCAGCCAAGGAGTGACAGCTACCGTGGAGCGGTCAAAAGAGACGGAGGTTCTCGTTGTTGCAGATGGGGTGGAGACGATCGGATCCCCCCCGATTGAGGAAGCACTGGAGAGGATTGGGGTGCGTGCTCTGGTAAGGACAGAGTCCCTCCTTCCGATAGGCTCTGGCTTTGGACTCTCTGCCGCCTCCCTTCTGGCAACAATTATTGCAGCAGATGAACTTTTCTCTCTCTCAATGGGAATGCCGGAAATTGCCCGCCTTGCGCATGAGATTGAAGTTATGCATGGAAACGGACTTGGTGATGTGGCAGCAGAGCTTGGCGGAGGACTCGTCTGCCGTACAGCACCCGGTATAGGGGGAGTTGCACACAGACTTCCTGTTCATGACGAGCAGATTGCCATAATCAGCCTCTCCCCAATCTCCACACAGCAGGTGCTCTCTTCTCCAGAATCCATGAAACGGGTTGCCTTGGCATATCCCGGCAGATGTCCGGCCGATATCAATGATTTTTTCAGCCTCTCCCGGCAGTTTGCCGAAGCGTCCGGTCTGATCACCGATCCGATCCGATCTATCCTCTCTGCCTGTGATGATGCGAATCTTCCTGCATCCATGACGATGCTGGGTGAGGGTGTCTTTGCTTTTGGGGAGGAATCAGAGGCAGTTCTTTCGCAGTTTGGAAAAGTGTATGTCACCTCCGTTGCAGATGAAGGACCAATAATTTGTGAGGTGAAACAATGATACCCAGCGATCATCCCCGATACCGTTCACTCATGGTCCGTGAATCTCTTGCTGCGGCTGCCCGGAGCGGTCTTGTCTCGCTTGAGGGTCTTGCGGCACATGGACGGGGTGAGGCATTTGACTACCTGATTGGTGAGCAGACGACTGCAAGTGCAGCTGAAGCAGAGCGTCTCGCCGCCCGGCTGATCCTCTCTGCAGTTCGTCCCGTCTTTTCGGTGAACGGGAACTGCGCCGCCCTCGCAGCAGAGGAGATAGCAGTGTTTCAGAAGAGGACAGGAGTGGCAGTTGAAGTGAATCTCTTTCACCGGACTGAGGAGAGGATGCAGCAGGTTGCAGATCACCTTGCCGCTCATGGTGTGGAGGTGCTGATGGGTGAATGCGAGCGGCTCGTCCCGCTTGCTCATGATCGCGGCCTCTGCCTGCCTGAGGGTATAGGATCTGCCGATCTCATTCTGGTTGCGCTTGAGGATGGAGACCGGTGCGAGGCGCTCCGGAAGATGGGAAGGGTCGTCAGTGCAATCGACCTAAATCCGCTCTCACGAACCGCCCGGCTTGCCACACTTCCGATTATCGATGAACTGACCCGTGCACTCCCTGCGATAACAGAAGCCTGTGGAACTGAGATGGCTGGAGATCTACATACATTAGCGGCTTCGATCGATAACCAGAAATTCCTTGCAGATGCATTGAGAGAGATGAGAGAGAGGTTGGCCTGATGCTCTGGATAGAGAAGTATCGGCCGGATGGACTCGATGAGATCCTTGGAGAGGAGCATATAAAACGGCAGCTAAAATATTTTGCCGATTCCGGTTCGTTTCCGCATCTTCTTCTCTCCGGTCCCCGCGGGTCCGGAAAGACTACTGCGCTTGATTCCTTTCTTGAGCTCATTTATCAGGATCACGTTTCGGAAAATGTAACGGTGATCCCATCCGGAACACTCTTCTCACAGGGCCGTGCCTATCTTGAAGCAAATCCGAAATTCACTCCTCTATACCAGAAAAGCCAGAGTGTTCTCTCCAATTTTAAATATATCGTCCGGTGGCATGCCTCCCTCAAGCCACTCAACCGTGAATTCCGGGTGATCGTCTTTGATTGTGCAGATGCACTATCCCATGATGCCCAGAACGGCCTGCGCCGGACAATGGAGCGGTTCAGCGCCACCTGCCGTTTTATCTTTGTAACAACACAACCCTCAGCACTCATCAGTCCGATTCGCTCCCGTACCCTTCCCCTTTCTTTCCTACCGATTGAAAGCAGTCTCATTGAAGCTCGTCTGCGTGAGATCCTTGATTGTGAAGGAAGAACGGGTGAGATCCCTGATGAAGATATAGCATTACTCGCGATTGCAGTGCGGGGAGATCTCAGGAAGGCGATCATGCATCTTCAGGTGGCAGTGGAGCTTGGCACTCCCATTCGTCCGGAGGAGATAGATGATACCGAGATCTCAAGGTTTGGGGATGTGATTCTGGATGCAATCAGGCGGGGAGATCAATTGGCAGCTGTAAAGAGTGCAGAAAGCCTGATGATAGAATATGGTCTTTCGGGACGGGAATGTATCATGACGCTCCGGAATTCATTGAAAGTCTGTTGTAATGATCCAAATGCAACGCTTCTCCTTGCAGAGGCTGATGCGATGCTTGGGCAGTCCGGGAATGAATATCTCCAGGTAAATGCCTTTCTGGCGCGTTTGGAGGAGTTGAAGATATGAGCAGGGCAAAAGTACAGGCACATTATGATGAGGTTGCCGGGGTCTATGATCAGCGGTACGATCTCAGGCAGGGACGGCTGTACCACCAGCATCTGAGCGGACTTGTTCTTGATCGACTCAAAAGTCGGGGATTCCTTCTGGATCTTGGATGTGGAACAGGGATCTTTATCGAACACTATAACAAAACCGGGGAGGAGGCTATCGGGCTTGACATCTCTCCCGGCATGGTCAGGATGGGGCGTCTCCGGTGCCCTGATTCTGAATTCCTTGTCGGAACAGCTGATGTTCTCCCATTTGAGGATGAGACATTTGACAGCATTGCAAGCCTTCTTGCCTTCACCTATCTGAATGATCCAGAAGCAATGCTGCGTGAATCATATCGCATTCTGAAACCCGGCGGGCAGATAGCAGTCTGTACGCTCTCCTGGAATACGCTCACCTGCATGGTGCCTTTCTTCTACCGGCTCGGCGAGCGTCTTGGATTCAATAAGATTGGAGTAGGTGATTTTGGGGAGCATTACTATACCGGAAAAGAGATGGAGGATATGTTCTCTCAGGCTGGTTTTGTTGATGTTCAATCCGGCCGCTGCTCATTCGCACACTATACCCTCTCCCCCAGGCTTTTTTCCTTTGCTCAGAGGTTTGAGCCATTCATCGAGGCGCATATACCCTATCTTGCATTCAATGTCTGTGTAAGTGGAAAGAAGGAGTAAGAAAGAGGCAATTTGCTGATTCGTGTGGGTTTTAAATAGGGTACGAGTCAACATCTGTGTATCAGGTGTTTGAACTATCTATAGGATCTGTTCACTGAGGCATTGTTCCCCCACCGCCCCGGCCCCGTCCTCACATGCTTCGCAGGAAGGTTGTACTGGGCTACCGCAGAGATGCAACGCGGGAGGGGCGGGAATGTATAGGGGGGCTGCCAGAGCAGATAAACACCCGATTCTGAAGAATCGCCTTTCAGGTAGCTCTCTCGAGCAAGGGTGTATCATCTCTGTCATCCTGTTCCCTCGCGAGCCCGCCCCCCGATACCCGCGCCGCACCTGCTTTAAATACCCCTAAATGATAGCGAGGAGGCGTAAGAGAGACTATTGCAGTCTCTTCAGCATCCGCTGCTTCTTCTCCAATGCCGCATCTGCTGCACGGTCAACTTTCCTTTTCATCTCCTCGAAATCCCCGCTTTGCTTCTCAACGACCTTCTTCAGCGGGGTATAGGCAGCCTCACGGAACTGCGGGGAAAAGTCAGTCTCAACTCCGCCGGAGAGGAGGATCGATTCTGCTGGTCCTTCTTCTGCCCGGCCAATGATTGCAACGGCAACTCCTGTTTTTCTGATTACAGAGATGACGCGTTCTGCTGCCTCCAGAGGAACCACGACAAGGAGCGAGTCGATGGATACGCCAAGATAGTCAATTCCAAGCTTATCGAGGAGAGCGAGAACACGCGGGTTGATAAGCGTCCGAATATTTTCTTCTTCGATGACGATCCGGCAGCCAGCGGTCTCTGCCATCTCATAGGTGTCACCCCTGAGCCCCCCATTGGTGACATCGGTCATCGCGTGGATCTCTGTGAAGATTGGATCCCGGACGAGTGCATCGCATGCCCTGAGGAAATTGAGGTTGATCGTCTCTTCCACATATTCCGCATTGCCGGAATAGATTGCAGCGGTGGCAATGGTGCCGCCGCCGGATCCTTCCGTCATCAGGAAGAGATCGCCAGGCATGATCTTTCTTCTGGCGGTGATATGCTCTGCAACGCCGACGACACCGACACATCCTGTCATCCGGTCGCCGATCACCATATCGCCCCCGATACGGAGGGTTGATCCGGCGATGAGCGGAACACCCAGTGCTTCTGAGACGGTGGTGATACCGGCTGTGTAGTCGAAGATCTTTGCAACATCGCCATCATCTGCCACATGAATATCCGAGATGAGGCCGACAGGTGTTGCTCCCATCACATAGACATCACGGAGGGTTGCCCGTGTGGCATGAAAGCCAGCAAGGAATGGATAGTCCGAGAGGCGGGAATGCATGCCGTCTACGGTGGCGATGATATACTGTCCCCCTGCCTGAACCACTCCGCCATCATCCATCTCTGAGACGCCGACCGATGCACCTGTATCCCCGATGATTTGAGCGATCTTTCGGTGCGCATAGAAGTCACCTGTTCCACGGGATCCAACGCCAAACTCACCCATGGAGACGCCAGCCTTCTCATAGGTGAAGAGATCTCCTTTCAGCCCCTCAGTGAGCCTTACTTCCTCGATTGCGGCAGCGGCAAATGCATTGGCATATTCCGGGGTGAGATCTTTTATCTCAAGGATCCGGTCGCGGAGTCGGATGCGCAGGTCATCATCGGGGCATCCTTCAGCCAGATGCCTGCGCACATATCCCTCTATATCCATATACGATTCTGTTGATCGGGAGGGGCAATAAAGGCGTGATCCAAGTGCATCTGAGATGCTGTAATGATACTGTTCTGGCGAACCGGAGCGCACGCACCTGAATCGCAACTCTCATGATGTGGGAGGGTGAGAGTTCTACTGATATGACTGCTCCACTCCCCCCCACTGCCTGTACGATCGCCGGCTCGGATCCGAGCGGGGGCGCCGGGCTTCAGATCGATCTGAAGACCTTTGCCGCATATGGGGTCTATGGTCTCTCTGTCGTAACCGCAGTCACCGCCCAGAATACCCGGAAAGTTGCAGGGGCATGGGTGCAGTCGGCCGATTCGGTTGCTGCGCAGATTACCACCCTCTGTGAGGAGTTTACAGTATCTGCCTGGAAGACCGGGATGCTTGGGAATACTGCTGTCATAGAGGCTGTCATTGACTCACTCCCGACGGGCGCCCCCCTTGTCCTCGATCCGGTGATCGTCTCGACAAGCGGCCATCGGCTTATCACCGAAGATGCTCTTCTGCTCTTGAGAGACGGGCTGATCCCGCGGGCAACAGTCGTCACTCCAAACATCCCTGAGGCGGAGATTCTAAGCGGTATTGCGCCGATTCGCTCCCTCGAGGATATGCGGGAGGCTGGCTTGGTCTTCCTTTCATATGGCGCTGATGCGGTTGTCCTGAAGGGCGGGCATCTGGGAAGCGGAGATGCTTCGGTAGATCTATTTATGACCCGGAATGGAGAAGAGGCGTTCTCTGCCCCGCGATATCCCTATGAAGTTCATGGTTCGGGATGCTGTTTTGCTTCTGTAATTGCCGCAGAGCTCAGCCTGGGACGGGATCTTCGTGGGGGAGTGGCAGGTGCCAAACGCTTCATCGACGGTGCAATCCGGGAGGCAATCCAACTTCCTTCAGGGGGGGCGGTGCCGGATCCCTTCTGGGAGTGGCCGGCTTCCAAAAGACAAACCGATTCTTTAATCTGATCCAATTAACCATCATCACTATAATGGATGCAACCGATCATGCCATCCTTGACGCGCTGATGGGGGATGCCAAAATACCGCTGGCGGACCTTGGGAAGCGGCTCTCCATTGCCCCCTCGACGGTATTTAAGCGGATCGAGCGGATGAAGCAGGAAGGCGTGATCGAGCGGTTTACGATTGCGGTCAATCCCGAGTTCTTCCCCCGCCGGCTGGTATCCTTCCTCTCGATCAAGGTTGATCCCGATTCCGCAGGAGATCTCATTACCTATCTCGCAGGGAAACAGATTGTGCGGGAGGTCTTTGAGGTGCTTGAGCCAAACGACTACCTGATAAAAGCGGTGACATCAGATATTTCGGAGCTTAAAAACGATCTCATTCAGCCGCTCCAGGCACATCCCGGGGTTCGAGAGGTAAATACCATTCTGGCAGTGAAGAAGATCAAGGAGCAGACATATGTTGGTTAAGGCGTTCTGTTTGGGTGATTGGCATGGCTTTTGAATTACTTCATGGATTACTTGCGATCATCACCCTCCTGATGGGTGCGGCATTGAATGTGCTTGTGTACCTCAGCTATAAGCGTGTGAAGGATAGAACGCTCCTCCTCTTTAACCTGGGTTTGTTCCTGCTCGTGATTGGCATCGTCTTCTCGGATATTGTGGCGATTGTGCAGGGAGAGACGGCCATCTCGTACGGGTCGATTGTGATCGCCCGTCTCTTCCAGATTGCAGGAATCGGGTGCATGATCACCGGTGTTGTCAGATAGGAATGGGGATAGAGATAGAGATAAGGAGCCGTTGGAGCCGGGATAGAGGTTTTTGGGATGGGTTTTGGATCTTCGTTTGCACGTGACTGGACGATCAGCAAGACCTCCAGGTTCTTTGGAAAGAACCGGATCGCCGATCCCCTCCTTGCCCGTCTTGCCGAAGATCCATCCCCTGATATCCGCGAGGCGGTCACCCGGCATACCTACTTGCTCGGGCAGAAGCATGGCGAGGGGTTCCGTGAGCGGGTGCAGCCAGAGGATATCCTGACGATTGTCGAGAGCTTCTTGATCACGATCGGAGTTCCCTATGAGCGGAAGGGCAATACCCAGATTACTATCCGGACTGATTTCATGATTCCGGCCGATCACCCCTTATGTACCCCTCTGATTGCCGGCGCCTACCTGCGGGGGCTCCTTGCCGGGCTCCTCCCGGACTGGGTCTCTGAGGAGATTGATGGTGAGATCCGGTACTGGGCGAGGAAATAAATAATCATTCATGGGCCTCTAAGGAAATAATATTTCTTCCTCCCGTAGCCGAATGGTTTTTCTTTCTCTTTGCACCTGGTGACACAGTATTTATATAGTTCATCTCCCATTGACTCATCATACACACCGGAAATCCAAAATGGCTCTCCGGTGATGTGAGGTGAATGATTATGTCTATGAAGAGAAATGACGATGCGGTATCACCGGTTATCGGTGTTATCCTGATGGTCGCCATCACGGTGATCCTTGCTGCAGTCATTGCAGCGTTTGTCTTCGGGCTCGTGGGCGGCGTCCAGGGTGCGAAGATTGTTGGTGTGACGGTTGTGCAAACTAACACATCACATGCTGATATCACTTGGCAGGGTGGTGCTGATCTAAAGAATATTGCTTATTGGAATGTAACTAGCCCTGGAGATGATACATATAATGGTGAAGAACCAAAAGTAGGTGAAATTGATACTATTGAATTAGCATCAGGGGAACGAGTTGTTATTACGGGTACATTTTTGGATGGCACATCTCAAGTCATCTTCGATAAGCAGTTCTAACCCAACACCCCCTTTTCTATTTTAAGAACCCCTCAACCATCCCCGCCGCTTCCTTCTCCCGCTCGCCCCCGCATTTCCGTGCAAGCGCCAGGTGATGCCGGATCAGCCATTCCAGCTCGGGATCGTGGTTCATGACATACCGGGTTGCGTGCACTGCCGCCTCGATGATCGCTTTTGAAGCCCCGGTTCACCGGATGGATGGAGCGAGCCAGCACCTCTTCCCGAAGTGGTGTGAGGAGGATGCTGTATGCCTCGCTGCTCTCGCCGATCACTTCTGCCCTGGAGGCAACCCAGGCCTCGGCTGTGGCGAGGCGGTGATAGTTTTGATAAGTAGGAGAGACGTCCCTTGAGTTTCGATGTTAAAGCCTGAATGGTTGGAATAACCGGTCTTCGGCAGTAAAAATCAAACTATCAAACATTTGCGTACATAGTTTTATATGATAGTACATGTTTAATATTCAATTGTTCCACTATGGCTCTTGTAGATGGCTCGAATGTCACCATATCCCATCTTGGGCTCGTTGCCGGTGTGTATGACTCGCTTGGGATTGGCGATCTCATTGACGAACTCATACCCAAGAAACGGCATCATATCGTCTCCCATGGCACCGCTGTCAAAGCACTTCTCCTCAACTCTCTCGGCTTTGTGGAGCGGCGGCTCTATATCATGCCGGATTACTTCGATGATATTGCAACAGAACGGCTCCTTGGTCCAGGAATCCATCCGGATCATCTCAATGAATCCCTCTTTGGTGAGACGCTGGATGCAATTGCACGGTTTAATCCTACCCACCTTTTCACTGCAATCAGCCTCACCATGATGAAAAAACTCACCTCTGAGCCACCCAAACCTCAGGATTCTCCCCGACTTCATCATGATACAAGCTCGTTTAAGGTAACGGGAGAATATGACAGCGATTTTGGGACACGGCTGATTCAGATTGTCCGTGGCCACTCCAAAGATCACCGAAACGATCTCAACCAATTCGTCATAACCCTGGTCACCAACCAGCATGGCATTCCCGTCTTCATGGAACCCCTCTCCGGGAATGCCTCGGATAAGAAATCCCTTCTCAGGTCAATTCAGGCTGTCCGGAATAATCTGGTGACCGATCAACGAATCTACCATATCGCAGATTCAGCGTTTTATACGAAATTAAACCTCCAAACCCTGGGAACACAGTGTTACTGGATCTCTCATGTCCCAAACACGATCAAGGAGGCAAAAACACTCATTCACCAGGAAGACGTTCCCTGGCAACCCTGTACCGATGAGCGGTATCACTTGTATGAACTCACTTCTGAGTATGCCGGGATCCCCCAGAAATGGGTGCTGTACCATTCCCGTGACCAGCAGACCAAATCTGAAAAGACATTTGCATCACGAATCAAAAAACAATGGAAAAAAGATTTAACCGCTCTGAAAATGACATTTCAGCATGAATATGCGTGTGAACCAGATGCACGTGCAGAACTTGATCGATGGATGAGAAGACACCCTCGCTACGTTCCAGTAAACATTCAGGTGACGAAGAAGAACCATCGTGCGAATGGGAAAAAGGGTCGGCCAAAGAATGGAGAGGAACTGAAGGAGGTCTTCCTCATCTCTTGTAAGCTGATGTTGAATGATGAAGAGATACGGCGGGAGAAAGAGCGGCTTGGGCGGTTCATTCTCGCCACAAACGATTGTGATTTGGATCCTGACACACTTCTTGACTGGTATAAGGAGCAGGGTGCCGTTGAACGCGGATTCCGGTTTTTGAAGGATAACAGTTTCCATATCTCTGAGATCTTTCTGAAAAACCCGAATAGAATAGCCGCAGTCTCAATGCTGATGGTCCTTAGTCTGATGGTATACACGGTGACCCAGTGGCAGATCCGGGAGATCCTCAGGGAGCAGAAGAAGACAATCCGTGATGTCAAGAAACAGACGGCGAAACCAACAACGAAACGGATCTATCATCTGTTCAGGCGGGTTCGGCAGATCGAAGAAGTGACTGATACAGGGGTTGAGTGCCGTATTCTCAATTATACAGACGAATTACAGGATATAACGCGGCTGTTCGGGCAGGGAGTGGAAAAATATTATGCGTGAAAATTTAGCTGCCGAATGTCGGGAATAAGATGCCGCTTAGCAAATGAGCCAACACATCTTATCAATGATAGACACTGTTAAGATGTCATGAAAGAGAAATAATTGCTTTTTATTGAGATATTAATCGTCATATTGGCTTTTATTTTGTGATGTGTATCTTACCATTGATAAGATGATTATAACACTCTTCTCAGTTGATACATCGTCCTCGAACCAGATCCTTCAACAGTGAGAAAGCCGTCTTCTCCTGACCACTTTTTGAGGAGGCGTGAAACCTTTCCTGATCAGAAGGGGTATTGTCAAATGCTTGGCCATAACCTTCTCATCTCCCATCTTGAACTCAAAGAGGCTTTACGGCAGCTCTTCTATCTCATCGCGTTTAATCCCAGCCTGTTTCAGAATCTCTATCAGAGTGCCGACTGGAAGTTCGCGTTTATGAAAAGGAATAATGACTCTGCGTTTTGTTTCAGGGTGGAAAAAGATGTGATGGCTTCCCTTGACTCGATCCAGCAAAAACCCTCTCTTCTGGATAATTTTCATTACCTTTTGCGGGGTGAGAGCCGGTAGCTTAGGCATATGCATCTATTGTTACGGTATATTCGAGGAGCCCACCATCTGTTGGAACCTCCTCTCCCTTCTCCAGAAGATGCTCAATATAGAGTTCTATTGCTTCTTTTGCCATCTCTATTGCCTCATCTATCGTTTCGCCAAAGGTAATACAGCCTGGCAGGGTTGGAACAGTGACCGTGAAACCGCCTTCGGGTTCTTTACGGAGCATAATACGGTAATTCCTGAATGTCATGACTTTTCTCCCGGTCATAATGCGAATAGATCGGAACCTATCCTCTTCATAGATCGCTCTATAGACTATACATACTCTCTCTTCTAGATAGATTCTTCCACAACGAACTCCCTGATCAACCCCTCAACCATCCCCGCCGCTTCCTTCTCCCGCTCACCGCCGCATTTCCTCGCAAGCGTCAGGTGATGCCGGATCAGCCATTCCAGTTTTGGATCGTGGTTCATGATATACCGGGTGGTGTGCACCGCCGCCTCGATGATCGCGTTGAAGCCCCGGTTCACCGGATAGATGGAGCGGACGATCACCTCTTCCTGAAGTGGTGTGAGGAGGATGCTGTATGCCTCGCCGCTCTCGCCGATCACCTCTGCCCTGAAGGCAACCCATGCCTCGGCTGTGGCGAGGCGGTGCATCGGAGTGCCGTCGATCTCTTCGGTTGCGAAGGCAGCTTCAGGGAGATCACCGAATGCAGACTCGACATAGATCACCGGATCATGGATCAGGTTTGCGACAAACCAGCCGTCCCTGATGATATTTTCAGCAGTATGGCTCCCTTTAAAAAGGGCGAGGGTGTAGCGCCTGCCCCTGAGGATGACGCCCATTGGTGCGGCATTCATGTGGGTGGTGCCGATCACCTCGTTGATGCCCTCCTGAAGAACGCTATCTTGGATAATGATCTCCTTTCGGGTGGTTTCATCCGGGGAATTATTGTTTATCTGTCCCATTGCCATCCCTCGGTGAGTGCGAGATAGATCCCGGCGATGGTGATGTCCGCAAGCGATCCTGGATTGATACCGCGGCGGATACACTCCTCATCCATTGAGGTAACCGTCCGCCGCCCCGCCTGAACCTCCTGTGCCATCGCCATCGCCTCCTCAGCAATTGTTGCATTGAACTTCTTGGCGATGAAGGTATCCATCTCCTCTGCCATCAGGCGGATGAAAAGAGGACTGATCGCCTGTGCACCGCCGCCTGTATCATGGAGCCGGTCTGCAAATCTTCTGGTCAGAGTGTAGCCTTCCACCCATTCACGGCAGATCATGTCTTTTGGTGCAGAATATGCCATCACATCAAGGAGGGTCATTCCGTCTTTTTTGATCTGCTCAATCGACTCGGGATCATTTACATCCAGCCCGTCAGACTCGATCACCCGGACTTGTGTCTCTGCAAATGCACGATAGAAGAGGACAGCATCGTCAACCGTCGTCTCCTTGATCAGCCGGAGAGCGCCCGGAATATCTCCTCCGGCGATAAGCGGCAGAAGAAGAATAAATGCTCCAAAATGGGTGTTGCCGCCTGAATGGCAATTGGTCCTGACGACTGCATCATAGATCCCCTCACCGATATCGAGTTTTCCCCCCTCGACTGCATCAAGTGTGTGGCGGCAGGCGATCACAGATGCAAGAAAATGTTCGAGCCGGGTATCTTCATAATCATGGCAGCGGTCGACATTCCCCGGCTTTGGATATGCCGTCACCTCAAGCATCATTGCGAGCTGTGCAAGCTCAGCACGGGATGTCGGCGGGCACTTCATGGAAGATCTCCTCCATTATCTTCTCGGCAAGTCTCCGTTTATACTTCATATAGTCTGTCTTCTGGATATTCAGATTCTTAAGTGTCATGTCGCGGAACATACAGGGGGTTGAGGTTTTACAGCACCAGGCAAGGCTCCCAAAACAGGTGTGTGCCCCCTCCTGAAGAGGCGTATTCAAAACAGATTGTTGTTTTAAGTGGACATACGATTCCCGTCCCATGTCGATTCCTTTCAGAACCGGGAGCAGGGGGCACTCCTTCACCGGCATACAGCAGAATGCAAGAGCCCTGAGATCACCTCCCCGGCAGAGCTGCTTTGGTGCGTTATACCATCCGGTTTCATCGGCATATCGTCGGATCGCAGCATCCAGCCCTTTCAGGGTATGGAGATCGGCTTTCCGCGCAACAGAGACGAGATCCGCACCATGGGAGAACTGCTCCATCACCCGGTCATATGAGTGCATTGAGTTATTTGCAATTATCTGAAGGGGGCAGGAGTTTCTGATCTGGCGGATCTTCTGGTACCCTTCGTCCATCAAGTCAATATGAATGATATCAGCACCGGCTTTCCAGAGTGTTTTTGCCAGTGCCCGCTCGTCAGTGTGTCCGGTACGAAGCTTCACCGAGACGCAGATATCAAATTTTTTTAAGGCTTTTACAATCGAACAGAGATCATGGTGGTGGGTGAGCAGATGCTCGCCTGCACCTGCCTTGATCATCGGCAACTGGCGGCAGTGTGCATCTATTTCATAAACTGCGATATCCCCAAGCTCATCAGCGAGTACTTCAAACGATGCAACCGAGGACCCCCGGAGATTGATGCCGGGCACAATGTCTGATCCCTTCAGCTTCAAGACTTCTGCCCGGATCCCTTCAATAGGATCTGGGAAGAAGAACTCGGCTCTCCCGGCTTCGGCAAGATCATGGCTTGCGAGCACCGTCTCTTCATCGATGGAGAAACCCCCAAGGAACGCAGCACCGATATGCCCACCCCGCTCAAGTGCATAAGCAGCATCCACCATTCCGGCCATGGATGCCAGTGCAATGGGTGTCCTGACGATCTGCTGGTTCATCAGCAGCTCAAACCGTTCGTATGCCTCCATCATAGATTCACTATAATTAGAAATGATAAGGGATAGTAGTTTGGATCTCCCTCTCTCAAACCGAATCGATAATACTTTTTACCTATAATTGTACAACTCTAGTATAATGGCTAAGAAAGGCTTACTACTGGTTGGACATGGGAGCAAACTCCCGCACAACAAGGAACTTGTCGAGAGCACCGCCGCTCTCATCGCCGCGAAGAATAATGGCTATATCGTCAAGGCAGGGTTTATGAGCATGAATGAACCCTCTGTAGAGGAGTCAATACAGTCGTTCTCACAGGAGGATATCGATCTTCTCGTTGTTGTTCCGCTCTTCCTCGCAAAGGGTGTTCATATCCTCAAGGATATCCCGGGTATCCTTGGTCTTGAAGAAGGAAAGAAGAGGGGAGTTGTGAAGCTGAACGGGAAAGATCTCCCACTCGTGTATGCCGATCCGATCGGCGGTGACCCGCTCCTTGCCGAACTGATGCTGAAGAATGCGGAGAATGCCATCCGCGATCACCTCTGATCGATCTATGCGCCTGCTCGCGCTCGATACTATTCATGGCGGAGGAGTGATCGCCTCCGCCCTCCGCGAGCAGGGATATTCCGTCGATTCTGTGGATGTATACCGGGGCAGTGAAGGCATCACTCCGGAAAAAGTAATGGCAACAACATATTCCTGCTGTATTGCCCCGGTTCATCTTGATCCTGCGTACCCCCTGCTCCATGCAGGGATGCCGTTGATCACCCACCACCAGGCAGCAGGAATGCTGATCGGATCTGATCTGCCAGATCCTCTGATCGAGATCACCGGAGCTGTCGGAAAGACGACAACAGCCTATGCACTTGCCCACCTGATGTCTGGCGCCGGTATCCTGCATACCTCAAGAGGAACCCTTCGCTATCCCGAACAAGAGATGCTTGGCCGAACGAGTATCACTCCAGCCAGTCTTATCTCCCCTGCCGGATTGGCTCATTCCATTCATGGCTGGCTGATAGGTGAGTGTTCTCTTGGTGTTCCGGGGAGAGGAGATCTTGGGATACTTACCTCGGCAGATGATTACAAAATCGCTGGTGGGCAGAAATCAGCCCTTGCTGCAAAATGCGAATCATTAAAGACGTGCATGCGGGTCCTTCTTCCCGATGGCATATCATTGGATCACCATCCGGATCAGCATACTGTTGGAGAGATCGTCTCATATGATGGCTCTTCGATTCAGTATGAGTATAACGGGATCAGCGGATCATTTGATCATCCGCTCCTCTCACTGAAGGGATACCGCATACCACTAATGACGGCCGCTGCTGCAGCCTGCCTTCTTGGAATTAATCCCTCGCCTCTCTCCTCTTTTGAAGCTCTTCCCGGCAGAATGCAGACCGGGAGAGAGAATGGATGCCTGATCGTTGATGCCTCAAACAGTGGGACGACGGCAGACACAACCATTGAGGCAGCAGCCTATGCACGCCGGATACAGCCGGACGCCCCGCTCCATCTTATCATAGGGCAGGATCAGCATGCGGTCTGTGAAAATTTTGCAGAATCCGATATCAAACGAGCGATAAAGGATATCAATCCCGATATACTAACGCTTGTAGTCATGAATCCCGATGCCGGGATTGTATCCTGCCATTCCGATGCCACTGTCGCCTCTTCACTTGAAGAAGCACGACGTCATGCACCCCGCACGCCGGGAACAATCCTTCTTCTGGCAGTAAAAACATGGAGATAAAACCACTATGCAGTACATTCAGCCACGCCCAAGTTCCATTGTAGCCGCCCTGTATACCGCCCGTGATCTCGGAGTCGATGTCGCGATACTCCATGGTCCGTCAGGGTGTTCGTTCAAACATGCCCGCCTTCTTGAAGAGGACGGGCTCCGGGTGATCACCACATCCCTTGCAGATAACGAGTTTATCTTCGGGGGGCAGCAGCTCCTTGAGGATGTTCTCAGATATGCCGAGAAGACATTCTCGCCTGGGAGAATCGCGGTTATCGGGACCTGTGTCTCGATGATCATCGGGGAGGATATGCAGGCTGCAATTGACTCCTCGGGTATTACCACTCCGGCAATCTCAGTAGATATCCATGCAGGTTTTTCCGAGAATATCGACGGGGTAATCGCCGCCCTTGAACCGGCTGCAAGGGTGGGCTGGATCAGCGAAGATGAACTGGCACGGCAGCGCCATCTTCTCGCAAAGGCAAATGAAGTTGAGCGGCTTCGTGGTGCGGCATCCCGGAAGTACATAGAGCCTGAGCGTGGGGATCTGAAACATATCGCCGCACAGGCTCTCCTGGATTGTGCATGCGGTGGGAAGAAAGGGATGGCAATCATGAATGCCAAGAAGGAGACGGCATACATGTTTATGGATGAACTCTGTGCGCTCCATGAAGCGGCACCGGATGCGGATATCATCTATTATGCAAATCTCGAAGATCGCGGTCTTCCGAAAGTCAGGGGCGATGCAGAGCGGATCCGTACTGAAGCAGAGAAACGAGGTCTCCCGCTCTCGATACTCGGCTCTCTTGATGAATATGGAGCTCTTGGAGATGATCTGGGTCGCCTGATCCGGGAGAAGAAGCCTGACTTTCTCTTTATCGTGGGTGTTCCCCATGCAGTCCCGGCAGAATATACTGAAGGAATCACCGTCTTCTCGATTACAAACGGCCCCCGGCAGGTAGCACCACTCCGCGAACTCGGCCATCAGCATGTACTGGTGGAGATTGATCTCCATCCAAAGACCCTGGGTGTCCGTTCAATTGTGGAGAGTGAATTTGGAGCGGTGCTCAGGAGCATGAAATGCGTACCCTCCTGATCTCTGGTGACCGCTCGGGTTGCGGAAAGACGAGTATCACGCTTGCAATCTCCGCAATCCTCGCGAAAAGAATGCCAGTTCAGACCTACAAGGTGGGGATGGATTACATCGATCCATCATACCTGACCGGTGTCACCGGACGGCCATGCAGAAATCTCGATAGCTATGTCCTTGATGCAGAGGGTCTCCGGGGTATCTACTCGCATGCCGCAGCAGGTGCTGATATCGGCGTCATTGAAGGTGTGCGGGGGCTCTATGAAGGATCTGAAGTCCTTGGAGATACCGGGAGCACTGCATCGATTGCAAAGACGCTTGGTGTCAATACAATCCTTGTCATCAATGCAAAGAGTATTACCCGGAGTGCCGCTGCGATTGTCAGGGGATTTCAGAGCTTTGATCCGGATGTGCGGATCAAAGGTGTGATCTTAAACAATGTGTCGGGGGGAAGACACCTTGAGAAGGCCAAAGGTGCAATCGAGCACTTCTGCGGAATACCTGTCATCGGGGCAGTCCCGAATATGCCGGAGATGGAGCTTGCAATGCGGCACCTCGGCCTCGTTCCCTTTCGGGAAGGGAGTGAGGACAGCGCATTTCAGGATCGAATCCTGACAATTACCCGTGTTATCGAGGAGTTTATCGATATTGATGCCCTCCTGAAGATTGCAGAGGAACCTCTCCACCCCGGAACCCCTCATCCGGCATTTCATCCACACAATGAAATGGATCTTACGATTGGCATCGCCTATGATGAGGCCTTCACCTTTTATTATGCGGATCTCTTTGATCTCCTCCGCGCACGCGGAGCAGACCTCGTCTTCTTCTCTCCGATACATGATCGCCTCCCCAGTGCTGATGGCTACATAATCGGCGGCGGCTATCCGGAACTCTATACTGAAGCACTGGAAGAAAATACCGGAATGCGGAATGCAATAGCGGGTGCTTCGGAGAATGGCATCCCGTTCTATGCGGAATGCGGCGGTCTGATGTACCTCACCAGATCGATCACCAAAAAGGCAGGATGGCAGGAGCAGGAAACGTCATCCACTCATGAGATGTGTGGTATTTTTCCGGGAATAACCCTGATTCCTTCAGGACGGGTGCTTGGATACGTTGAAGGAGAATCGCTTGCCGGTCCCCTTGGAAGAGCGGTATTTCGGGGTCATGAGTTCCATTATAGTGAGATCCTGATGGACTCCGATCAACAGTATGCATTCAGGCTTTCACGCGGGAAGGGGATCACTTCTGGAAATGACGGAATTCTTGTGAATAATTCGGTTGGCAGCTATGCCCATCTCCACCCTGTTGCAAGTGCTGATATGATTGGGACATTTCTTGAGTGTTGCTGCGGATCAGGTACGAAGCAAAACTAATACATTGATCCTCTTTCCAATACTCTTACATGGAAATATACATCGATGGAAAATTCTTTCCTGAAGGGGAGGCGAAGGTTTCGGTCTTTGACCATGGTTTCCTCTATGGTGATGGTGTTTTTGAAGGGATACGCAGCTATAATGGACGGATATTCCGTTTAAAGGAACATATCGACCGGCTCTATGACTCTGCCAAAATGATCGATATGGCTGTGCCTGTCTCAAAAGACGAATTTGCCGAAATTATCATCGAGACGGTCAGGAGAAACGGGGTTAAGAACGGATATATCCGCCCGATCGTCAGCCGTGGAGCCGGTACGATGGGACTTGATCCCCGCCACTGTCCAAAACCAACTATTGTCTGTATTGCAATGGAATGGGGTGCAATGTACGGTGATCTCTATGAAAAGGGTCTGACTGCCGTCACTGTTGCCATACGAAGGAATGCACCGGATGCCCTCCCACCCAATGTGAAGAGCCTGAACTATCTCAATAATATCCTCGCCAAGATTGAGGCAAACTACAAGGGCGGGGATGAGGCAATCTTCTTCGATGCACAGGGCAGGATATCAGAGGGATCCGGCGATAATATCTTCCTGGTTAAGAATGGGATCATCTATGCTCCTCATACCCTGACGAACCTGAAAGGAATCACCCGGGATGTCCTCATTGAGATTGCAGAGAAACTTGGCATCCAGTTGAAAGTGATAGAGCTTGGGTTCTTTGATCTCTATACCGCAGACGAGATGATCGTTACCGGAACTGCTGCTGAGATTGCCCCGATCGTGAAAGTTGATGGAAGGGCAATCGGCAGCGGGCGGCCCGGCCCCATCACCAAACAGATCATGGCCGCGTTCAAAACCATCACCGAGACCGAAGGCACTCCGGTCTGATTTGAGTATCAGAATAGAGAAAAAGCAGTCTGCTGGAGAGAGGTATATCAATATCTTTTTATTTCCAGAGGTCTACCTTGTATAGCACTTTTGTTGCATGGCTGATATAGTGTAGTGGCCAATCATGTCGGCCTTTCACGCCGACGACTGGGGTTCGAATCCCCATATCAGCATCATCTGCTTTTAAAATCAGTTTCATTTCTTTATATGTCCTATCTGGGAGTCTGGTACGTGGTATGACTTAATGCTCATCCCCCAGGTCTGTCGTCTACATACGATAAAATTCCGATTTTTTATCGTTTATAGACGATAGGTATATGAATACATATGTCAACTCTAGATCATGGATACCGTTGGCAAACTGAAGGCTGCGATCATTGAGTGGCAGGAGAGGGATCTTCCGAAGCTATATCGCCGGCGATCCAGCATACAGCTTGAACTCCCTCATATCAATGATATCATTGGCGTGAGGCGATGCGGAAAGACATATTTCATGTTTCAACAGATTGAGGAGCTGATCAATAATGGTGTTCCCAAATCCAGAATACTCTATCTCAATATCGATGATGACAGGCTACAGCCTCTGAATGGAGATGAGCTTGACCGATTAATCGACACTTTCAGGGAACTTTATCCTTGTGGAGATGATGAGAGGTTATACTTTTTTCTTGATGAAATACAGAATTTTCCTGGATGGGAACTGTGGATCAAGGGCATATATGATAGAAAAAGAAACCTCAAGATCATTATAAGTGGATCGAATGCATCACTCCTCTCTGAAGAGGTCGCAAACCGCCTCACCGGAAGGCACCTTTTAACCAGGATGTATCCTTTCAGTTTCAGCGAGTGTGTAGAGTACCATAACATCCCTGTTGATCTGAAAACACTGCCCTATTCAGAGAAGAGATCTGATATAAAGAGGTTATTTCATGAATATCTCATTCGCGGAGGATTCCCGGAGGTTATTCTCTATCCCTCGGCAGATGAAACCCTCCTGCTCCAATCATATTTTGATGATATCATCTTTCGGGATATCGTGACCCGGCATGGGGTGAGGAACCCTGCTCTTTTCAAGGAACTGGCTATCTTTTGTATATCCAATGTGGCAAAGCCTCATACCTATAATTCACTGAGAAAGCTCTTCTCAGGATTTCAAACGATCAGCACCGATGCAATAATCAATTATCTCTCCTATCTTGAGGATGCATTTCTGCTCTTTTCCATCAGGCACTATGATGACTCGCTCAAAAAACAGATGAATAAACCGAGAAAACTCTATTGTATCGATCCAGGTATGATGAACGCAGTTTCATTTCGGTTCTCTGAGGATATCGGGCGGCTGTTTGAGAATCTGGTCTTCATCCAGCTTTACCGAACAGGCCATGATATCTATTACTGGCAGGATGAAAAAGGACTTGAAGTGGATTTTGTTCTGAAGTCAGATCTGAAATCGTTTGAATTAATCCAGGTATCAATCGACCTCTCTGATCCATCGACACGAGAAAGGGAAATAAAGGGGCTTCTCTCTGCAATGACCCACTTTGGGGCATCTGATGCGCTTATACTGACCTCGGATTTATTTGATGAGGAGATACTATCTGGTAAAACGATCCGCTACCTGCCCCTCTGGTACTGGCTGCTTACAGAGGAAAAGCCAGGGGGTATGACTCTGCCGGATAACTGAATCCTTTCTGCATCGACCTGGCGGGTGATGAGAGTGATGCATTCCCCCACCACCTCTCAATACAAAAAGCCTTTTCTACTCATGTCTTCTTATTGCCCTTTCGGCTTTTAGTGCCTTCTTCTCACTACCTGCTGCCTTGTATGCCTGAATCAGGAGAGTATAGGGGTCAACCCCTATACGCTTCTTTTTCAGAAGCTTCTCACAGATTTCAACTGCCTTCTTCGGAGATTCTGTCTGAAGATAGATCCTTGCCAGGAAGAGGTCAGCCTCGTCCGGATCCATCTCACCTTGATGTATGTGCGCCTCTGCTCGCTTGTAATTCCTGTCCTGGACAAAGAGGTATGACTCGATAATCGTCAGTGCCTGTTTACATTTATATTCCATAAACAAAGATTTTTGGTCGAACACTTCGTCCATCCGGCTAAGATCGAGACCCAGTTCAATGAAGGTTCCGCTCATGTCGAGATAATTGCCATCACTGATATGATCCCTGAGATAGGAGAAAAAGAGTTCAATATTACCCAGTTCAATCACTTCTTCGGGGCTCAGTGCAAGTATCTCATCAGGTACCCTCTCATCTAGCTCTTCTAAAGAGGTATTTTCATCATCACGTTCATCCTCATAATAATCTTCGAGGAGCTCAGCTCTCTTCAGGAAATAACCGGTTTGATATTCCGGGGGTAGATCTTTTAATCTCTCATCAGGAATCCCGTGAATAATCCAATCTGCAATAATGAGGACACTGGAGTTTTTACTCTGCATGAGTCTCTCAAACTCATCAAGGACCCCTTCTTCATGCAGGATTGGATCATCGGCCCAGTTGAGGAGGTGAATGAGGGCAAATGCCTCCTCACCAATTGAAATTGCCTCCTCTCTCTGTACATCGATATATTCCACAAATATATCATCCAGCCTCTTTTCAACGTCCGCAAGAAAGCCATCAATTATCTCGACACTCCCAAAAGCAGCAGCAATCACCACAGTGAGTGGATCCCGTATATCCGCATCTTCAGTATCAGATCTGAAGAGCATGATCAATGAGAGGAGATTTTTGAGGTACGATGGTATGGCTTCGGTAAAACTGACGATTTCTACCTCCAGATTATCAGAGATTCCTGCTCGAAGAAGGTATCTGATACCTTCAATCTGCTCCCGGAATGATAGATTATGGAATACAGAATACCTATAGGGATGGTCCAGAATATCGTCTGTTCCGGAAGGTGGACGAAATAATGTTTCCTCCAGCAGATTATGCCATAGCTCTTTTGCTCCCTCATCATCTTTCATGAGAGTAAAACCAAGGAAGGCATATAGCCGTCGCATTAACTGTGGATCGTCATGCCGTTTCGTAAGGTTTGCTAATAATTTTTCATCATACTCTCCATCCCGTGAACGATCGACAAGTGCCTTTCGTATCATGCAGAGGGAAGAGTCACTAAAGAAGTAATCATCAATCAATATGCTGTACGCTGACCTATGATCCCCGATGGACTCATAGAGTGATGACAGGGCAAGGGTGACTTCGCGGCAATCGGGATACTCTTCAAAGGTTTCAGCGATGATCCCGATCAGTCTTTTCTTCTCGTCAGAAGTGAGATGATCATTGGTGAGATCAAATGCGGGCCCAAAAAAGTGAAAATGATCGGGATCACTGAAGAAGGATCTGCTCATGCAGAGATGGTAAGACTCCCTTTGGTTTTATTATATCTAAGAGGTAGAGAGGGAAAGTTCTCTCTTTACTCCCCACTATAGATCTTCCATGCCTCGTCCACATCAGCCCCTTCAATCGTAATAGCGAAGATTGCATTTGTGAACCGGACGGCTGCATCAAGTCCTTTCTGATGGATGTTCCTGCCGGTTGCATTTCCTGCCGCTCCTCCGGAATGGATCTGGTCATAGAGTTCTGTTAAGAACTTCTTTTCATCGATGGAGGAGCCTCCTGCACAGACCACCTTCGTTCTGCCAGCTGCAAGAACAGCCTCTTTCAGGAGATCAGAAGAATTATGACCCTCTTTCTTCGGAGCATTCACCTTGACATAATCTGCACCAAGTGCTGCGGCAACTCCCGCTGCACCTGCGATCAGGTGCGGATCTTTCTCGTCTTTAACCGCTGCTCCGCGTGGATAGATCCAGAGCACAACAAGCATCCCGTTTTTATGTGCATCCAGGATCACCTGCTGCGCCTCACGCATCATCTCACTCTCGTATTCTGATCCGATATAGATCGTATAGCCAACCGCTGTGATTGCGAGTCCCGTCCTGTCACGGAGATCCACAACATCCTGGACCGAAACAAGGAGGGGGCTGTAAGGGTCCTGCTGGGAGGTCTTGACCAGGTGCGTCTTTGAATTGAGTTTCACGAGATAGGGGATATCCGGGAAATCCATTCCATACCGGACGATAAGTCCGTACTGTGTTGCAAAGACACCAACTTTTCCCTCTGAGGCGATTTTGAAGAGGTGCACAGGGCTTGCATCATCTTCATGGATATCCTCGCCAAAGAAGTCGTCATTGAGGTGCTCGACCTTCTGGTCGCCGGCAAAGAGCATCAGGCGCCCGGTACCGCGTGTTATCCTCTGGTAGTTTGCGATGAAGGTATCAACTGCCGCAAACGGTACATCCAGTGGAATCGAGAAGACATCTTCTGCAGTCATACCCAGAATATCATCCCGTGCCTGATTAATGGTTGCGGATTGTTCAGGCAACAATCAGCAGGATGGAACTGCTCTATGAACCATGAATATAAAACCGGAATGAAAAAAATTGTAATTAGTGTAAACCTGAACTCCCGGTGTTTGTAGGCACTGGATCACACTAAAATCTTTCATAATCATTCATTTACCCATTATCTCTTCGATATACCCTCATAACCGAAAGTACTTTATACTATCATGTGCCTATATTGTGTGGGCACGCCATGGAGCCTATTCGAAGGATCAAAAAAACAGGCGGAAGAGAATACTGGTACGAAGAAACACCCTATTACGACCCAGTATCAAAGCAGACTCGATACAAAAACTCCAAATATCTGGGTCGGAATATCGATGGAAAACCCGTCCGTATGCGGGATGCACCACAAGAAGTCAAAGATAAGCTCAAGAAAAATACTCAACCCATAACGATTCGATCTGCCTATGATCATGGCTCAATCATGCTCCTTACGCAGATCATGCATGATCTGAAACTGGATCAGTACCTTCATGAGATCCTCAACGACTCCGATGCGGCAATGGTGACTGCACTTGCAATGAACCGTATTGTCCGACCTATGGCAATGAAAGATGTCGGGACATGGTATGTCGGAACCACCCTTGCCCTTGATTCACCACAGAGGTCTATTACCGGCCAGAGGATCAGTGAACTGCTTGCTCGAATCGGAACCAGTACTGTTCCGCAGCAACTGATGGCAAGACTCCTGGAAGAGAACAGGACAAAACGAACACTGATCTATGATATCACCAGTCTCTCCAGCCATTCTTCCCTGATGAACCTCCTTGAATACGGTTATAACAGGGATGGCGTGTCACTTCCCCAGATTAATCTCTCACTCATCATGGACAAGGAACTTGGTATCCCGGTGATGTACGATCTCTATCCAGGGAGTATTACTGATGTCACAACGCTCACTGGAACCCTGAAGAAAATTGCCGCATATGGCGTGAAAGAGTATACCGCCATTATGGATCGTGGATTCTTCAGCCAGCATAACCTTCTGGAGATGCTGGAACAACAGATTTCATTCATTATCGCTGCAACGATCCAGCTGAAGGAAGTGAAACTCCTTCTCACCGAAGCTCAGCGGGATATCACCAATGTTGAATACCTGCAGAAGTTCAAAGACAGGACGCTCTACGCAAAGCCAGTGACACTCCCGCTTGAGTCCTCTCAATTGAAAGGGTATCTCTTCTATGATCCAAAACGGGAACTCGAGGAGAAAGAATCACTCACCAGCCGCCTGATTGATATCAGAGATAAACTGGCCACTGTCAGGCTGAAGAAGGAAAAACCTGCATATATCAGGTTTTATGAGATAGCTGGCAAGCTTAAGAATTTTTTCGATTGGAATGTGGTTGATGATCGGATTGAGGCAACCATTCGGCAGAATGCTGTTGCACAACGGATGAACAGAATGGGGAAGTTCATGGTGTTTTATTCAGGAGATGTTGACTGGTTGACTGCTCTGTCTCTGTACAGGGAACGTGATGAGATCGAGAAGGAGATAGAGATGATGAAGTCGGATTTGGATGTTCTCCCACTGAATACACATAAGGACAGTACCACAAGCGGTTTCATCTTTGTTGTGTTTGTGGCGTTAATTATCCGCACCAGATTGCTGGGAATGATGAAGGATGCAGGGTTGCTGAAGCACTATTCTGTCAAGAGCCTCTTGCTGGAGCTCAATATGCTCAAAAAGATCACTCTTGCAGATGGGCAGGTGATGACAACTGAGATGACAAAGAAACAGCGGCTCATTCTTGAGGCACTTGAGATCATGTGACTATGTTTTCCGGGAGTTCAGGTGTAAAAGGAGGAGGGGATCTGCTTCCAGGACATTTTTCCCCGTCCTGCCCTTCTGATTATTCGAGATGGATGACCTGATGGCCTTTATCCGAATCTTTCCGGCAGATGATCTCAAGGACACCGTTGATACAGCTCATCCTGATGTTATCAGGATCGACCTGTGGGAGATCCACCACGGCAATCGGTTCTCTCCTCTCATGTGATACGATATGGAGACGGCCACCCTCAAAGAAGATCCTGATCTCTTCAGGATCATATCCTGAGACATCAGTTGCGATGATCAGATCGTCATTAATCTCATAGACCTCAACTGCATGCTCCTCTTCGTCGAATGGTGTCTGGCTGATGTTCACAGGGGAGCCGTTGATAACCACACGGAATCCCATAACCCGTGGGGATGTCAGATCAACGTCCATTGACTCTGCCATGATCTTCCTGACCGCATCAATCAGTTCCCTGTATGCATCTGATGGTGGTTCATTCATTCTTCTTTCACACTCATTTCTCTTCAGCCATTAGTTTTTCCAGTTCTGTTGTTTGTTCCCTGATCACATCAAACTGTTTCCTGCCGGATGTCACAAGATTGCGGATTTTATCTGCAGCAGCTGCAATCGTCTCACCTTTCTCAAGGAGGAGCGCACGTTTTGCAACATTCAATGCCTTTTCCAGGATCTGCCTCTGCTCCTCGTTATAGAGGAACTCCCATGACTGCCGTTCGGCGGACTCGATCGCATCGCTGTCAAGGGATGGCTTCACCCGCTCCTGTGCCCGCCTGATATGATCCTTGGTGACACGAATATTCTCCATCGCATCTTTCATCTCAATCTCGCTTCTGCCTCCCATCTTTGATATGAAATCACGGATTGCATAGAGCTTTGCTTCACGGACAAGAGCTTCGATATCAGCACCGACAAACCCTTTTGTCTCAGCAACCAGTGTGTCAAGATCGATATCTTTTGCAAGCACACCTTCTTCATCCTTCAGGTATACCTTGAAGATCTGCTTCCTTCCCTCATCATCTGGTGGCGGGACAAAGATATGGCGTTCAAGCCGCCCGGGACGCATGAGGGCAGTATCCATCATATCCGGCCTGTTGGTTGCACCAATGACAACCACGTCCTTGAGTTCTTCAAGCCCGTCAAGTTCCGTTAAGATCTGGCTGACCACACTCTCGGTGACATGGGAGGATCCGGTGTAACTTCCCCTGCGAGGCACAAGCGCATCAACTTCATCAAAGAAGATGATGGATGGCGATGCCTGCCGTGCTTTTCTGAAGATCTCCCTGACACCTTTCTCGGATTCGCCGACCCATTTGGAGAGGAGTTCGGGTCCTTTGATTGATATGAAGTTGCACTCGCTCTCGTTTGCCACAGCTTTGGCAAGGAGCGTCTTTCCGGTGCCGGGAGGGCCAAAGAGGAGGATCCCTTTTGGTGGCTTGGTTGTGAGTCTCTGGAATATTTCCGGAAACTTCAGCGGCCATTCCACTGCCTCCCTCAGCTCTTCTTTAACATCTTCAAGGCCGCCGACATCGCTCCAGTGGATGTCTGGCACCTCGACAAGCACCTCACGCATTGCACTTGGCTCAACATGTTTCAGTGCCTCATCGAAATCCTCGCGGATAACTTTCAGCTCATCCAGAAGCTCGGTTGGGATATCTTCATCCACATTGATCTTCGGAATGATCTTTCTGAGTGCATGCATCGCCGCTTCCTTGACGAGCAGTGACAGATCTGCACCCACAAAACCATGGGTGATATCTGCGAAATGCGAGAGCTCAACATCATCTCCAAGTGGAACCCCGCGGCTGTGAATCTGGAGGACTTCGAGCCTTCCCTTTTTATCAGGAATTCCAATCTCGATCTCACGGTCAAACCGCCCTCCACGCCGAAGCGCAGGATCAATTGCATCCGGAAGGTTTGTTGCGGCGATGACGATCACCTGTCCGCGGCTCTTGAGCCCATCCATCAGGGAGAGGAGCTGTGCAACAACCCGCCGTTCCACCTCCCCTTTCGTATCTTCACGTTTTGGTGCAATGGAGTCGATCTCATCGATGAAGATGATCGTCGGCGAGTTCTCCTGTGCCTCATCAAAGACTTCGCGGAGCTTGCCTTCGGACTCACCATAGTACTTGCTCATGATCTCAGGGCCTGAGAGCGTGATGAAGTGGGCGTCCACTTCACTGGCAACTGCCCGTGCGATCAGGGTCTTTCCGGTTCCTGGTGGACCATAGAGCAGCACCCCCTTTGGTGGCTCGATTCCAAGCCGCTCAAAGAGTTCCGGGTGCCTGAGCGGGAGCTCAATCATCTCGCGGACGAGTTGAAGCTCACGTCCAAGTCCGCCGATATCCTCATAATGGATATCAGAGAAACCTTCTTTTCCTTTCTCTCCTTCATAGGGTGTTTCTTTCAGCTCGATCTCTGTGTCTTCGGTGACAATGGCAATGCCCTTTGGGCTCACTTTTGAGATGACGAAGGTGAGTGGGTTTCCAAGTACATTTACCCGGACAGTCTGGCCTGCGGATACAGATCTGCCATGAAGCATTCGTTTCAGGTATTGTTCCCCGCCTACAAGCCGGATTGCCTGAGTCGGCTGGATAACAACCTTTGTTGCATATCCTGCATCCAGCTTTTTGATCCTGACCTTGTCATCAATACCGGCACCGGCATTGCTCCGGACGTTCCCGTCGATCCTGATCACCGCACGGCCTGTATCTTCAGGAAAACCCGGCCAGACGATGGCAGCGGCTTTCTTCTTACCAGATATCTCGATCACGTCGCCTGAGACCAGGTTCAGCTGTTTCATCACATCGATTGAGAGACGGGCCATTCCCCGTCCGGCATCGCCATGAGCCGCCTCTTTCACTACAAGATCCATGTAATCCTTATCAGTTGTCATAATGAGTACCTCTGACTTACCATACGTTAGTGTTGTTTAATATTTATAGTTTTCTCTAACTCAGAGATCTTAACGATTGTTTTCTTCTGATCATCTGCAAATTCCCTCCTGAATACAAAAAACTACTGTTTGATCTGAATAGCCCACTATTGAGATACAGAAAAATCCCGTCAATAATTCACGACAATGGAAAGACGGAGATAAAAAAAGTGGTTTGGATGAGAGATTTAGAAATTAAAGTGTTTGCTGACGATCTTCAGTGCACAGAAGTCTCCGCACATGGTGCAGGCATCTGTGTCAGCAGGAGATCGGCTGTCACGGATATGGCGTGCCCTTTCAGGATTCATTGCAACAGCAAACTGGCGTTCCCAGTCGAGATCGCGCCGTGCATGCCCCATCTCAAGGTCGAGTGCACGGGTTTTCTTCAGTTTGACCATATCGCCTGCATGTGCTGCAATCCGGGATGAGATAACACCTTCATAGACTTCTTCTGGTGTCGGGAGTGCAAGATGCTCTGCCGGGGTGACATAGCAGATGAAATCCGCACCGGCAGCAGATGATGCGGCGGCACCGATTGCAGCCACCCGGTCATCATATCCGGGTGCGATATCGGTAACAAGAGGTCCGAGCATATAGAATGGCTTCCTGTTTGTGACTCTTTTCTGGAGCTGGACATTCGTCTCGATCTCATCAAGCGGGATATGTCCCGGCCCCTCAATGATCGTCTGGACACCAAAGGCATTTGCCTTGTCTGCAAGCTCTGCATTGATCAGGAGCTCCTGGATCTGTGCACGATCGGTAGCATCGTGGATTGCGCCTGCACGCATCCCGTTCCCAAAGGAGAGGGTGACCTCATGCTCTTTCAGGATCTCAAGGAGATAATCAAAGCGGCGGTAGAGCGGGTTCTCCATCTCATTATGAAGCATCCAGGCGGTCATGAATGCACCCCCACGGGATACGAGACCTCCGTGCCGGCCCTGATTCTGGAGACGCTTCATCGTCTCCCAATTGATCCCGGTATGGATTGCCATGAAGTTTGTTCCAAGCTTCGCCTGATCCTCTGTTGCCTTGAAGAGGTCATCCTCATCCATATGCACCACGGCACCCTTCTTACGGGCTGCTTCAATGAATGCCTGGTAGAGGGGAACCGAGCCGACAGAGAGTGTTGTATTCTCGATGACGCGCCGACGAATTTCAAGGAATTCGCCGCCGGTTGAAAGCTCCATCAGCGTATCTGCTCCTGCGAGTTCTGCCTGACGTGCTTTCTCGATCTCCTCTTCAATATCTATAATATCAGATGATGTACCGATTGAGGCATTGACCTTGGTTCTGAGCCCTTCGCCTATTCCGCAGATCTTTACATCGCGGTACGGGCTGATCGGAATGGTGATATGCCCGCCGGCAACACCGCGCCGGACATAGTCTTCTGTCACGCCTTCTGCCTGTGCAACGATCTTCATTTCGTCTGTGATGATGCCGCGTCTGGCATCTTCCAGTAAAGTCATAGGAATTGGTATGATAAAATACCTGATAAATCCTTTTATTTCAGAAAATTAGGGCAAAATTACTTTATTTCTAAACAATCAATATTGTTTTACCTAACTTGGATTCATTTGTTTTTTGTCTATGAACATACTTTAATGCAAAATCAGACCATATACAGAAGAACCCGGTGATCATGTGCAGGTAAATTATGGTGGTTTTATTCCAATCAGCACAGTGGACTGGCCAGGCCGTGCTGTGTGTACGCTCTTTCTCAGGGGATGTCCGGTCAGGTGTGATTACTGCCATAACAAACAAATTCAGGATGGCAGAGATTACCGCCCAATCGATCAGGTATTCGAGCAGATTCGATCGTCCCGGATCGCGGTATCGGGCGTTGTCTTTTCCGGGGGTGAGCCGACCCTCCAGGGAGATGCCCTCTGTGAACTGGCCCGATTATCAAAACAAGAAGGATTGCTTGTCGGTCTCCATACAAACGGTGTCTTCCCGAAGGTTATTAAAAAACTCCTGGATGAACACCTGGTGGATCATCTGGCACTTGATATCAAGGCAAAATGGAATCGTTATGACAACCTGCTTCGAGAGCGGTATTCTGCTGCGGTAAAAGAAACACTCAATATCTGCAAAAACGCATATCATACAGGAGAACTTCCGGAATTTCAGGTCGTCGTCACCTTATTCCGGGGTTATGAAGACGAGGTCAAATATATATCACGCGAAGCTGAGGGGCTGGAATTTGTTCTCCAGCAGGGAGTGTTTGGTATGGTTCCCCCCCTCTCCTCAGATGAACTAAAGGCAATCGCAGACTGTTTATGTCGACCGGTAATTATCAGAACACGTGAGAACGGAGAATTTCACTATGAAGGTACTAGGATTGGTCGGACTACCGGCGAGCGGCAAGGGTGAGTGTTCAGCGGTTGCAGAGGAACTCGGGATACCGGTTATTGTCATGGGGGATCTCATCAGGAGATATGCAGAAGAAGCGGGGCTTCCTGCAACCGATCAGCATCTCGGCACTATTGCGCGCCGCCTGAGAGAAGAGCGGGGAATGGCCGCTCTCGCAGAATTGACTGTTCCTGCGGTCAGGGAACAGAAAGCCCCGGTTGTCCTCATCGACGGTATCAGGGGAGATGCCGAGGTTGAACTCTTCAGAAAAACGTTTTCTGACTTCACATTGATTGCTATTGACTGCCCGTTTCAGATTCGGCTTGCACGCCTCCGCAGTCGCGGGAGATCCGATGATATGGTGAATGAGGACGATCTCCTCTCCCGTGATGAGCGGGAATGTGGTTTTGGACTGGTGCATGCAATGGATGGTGCTGATATACGGATAGATAATACAGGTTCTCTTGAGGAATGTCGTGCCGGGATTGAAAAGATCCTGAAAACTATTGGGAGCAGTGTATGATCTCGGGATATTACTTCTCTTCATCATCAAAAGTCTGGGATGATCCAAAGTGGGTTCATGGGATCGAAGAACTGGGGTATGATGGCTGGGAGATCTCGGCAGATGGGAATTACCGGCTTGATGATCCGAAAAAAAGAGAACGGATTGATGAGGTGCTTGCCAGTACAAACCTGGGTATTACGGTTCACGCACCATATGGCGATCTGAATCTCGCCTCGATGAATTATCCGATCTGGCGTGAATCAATCCGTCAGATCTGCCTCTGCATCCAACATGCAGCAGATCTTACCGATCGGGTTACGATTCATCCGGGATATCTCTCCCCTCTTTCAAAGCTTGATGCCGGACGTGCATGGTCGCTTCAGAAAGAAGCGCTTGTTGAAATCGGGGCTATTGCTAAAGAATATGGCGTGCTTGCCTGTCTTGAAAATATGATCTCGATAAAGGAGTTTCTCTGCCGTGATCCCGGGGAGCTTTTCGGGATGATTGAGGGGATCGATGGTATTGGCGTAACAATTGATATCGGGCATGCAAACACGACCGGAACCGTGGATGAATTCTTAAAATATCTTCCAAAAGCCGATCATCTCCACCTTCATGACAACCATGGCACTTCCGATGAACATCTCTCACTTGAGAGGGGAACAGTGAACTGGGGCCGAGTGTCACGTGCGCTCCTTGACTCATATTCTGGTATTGTCGTTATTGAAGGACGTGATCTCACTGAGGCGGAAGAAAGCCTTGCTGTTGTTCGGGGGTGGCACTAATCGCCGGAGAAACACTTCATGTCCATTTTCTTGGAACCGCTGGTGCACTTCCGACACCCCAGAGGAATCCATCATGCCTCATGATCAGGAGGGGATCTGACACTCTCCTCTTTGATTGCGGTGAGGGAGCACAACAACAGATGATGCGTGTCCGGACCGGTTTCACCGTCGATGCGATCTTCATCTCCCACTGGCATGCCGACCATTACCTTGGAATATTTGGTCTTCTTGAAACAATGGGATTCAATGGGAGGCAGGATCCAATCCGGCTCTATGGGCCCCGCCGCATCCATGAGATCGTCTCAATAATCAGGCAGTTAAACCAGGGCCTTTCATTTCCAATTGAAGCACACGAACTTTCAGATGGCGAAGAGATTCTCTTTGACGGATATCAGGTGATTCCTTTTACCACCCGTCATGGTTGTGAAAGCTTTGGTTTTATTCTGGTGGAGGATGAACGTCCGGGGCGCTTTGACCGTGAAGAGGCGATATCGCTTGGAGTCCCGCCAGGTCCGCTCTTTGGCCGTCTTCAGCGTGGAGAAACGGTTACTATCAACACCTCCGGGGATCAGACAACCATCACCCCGGATCAGGTTATGGGATCCCCGCGACCCGGAAGGAAGGTCATCTATACCGGGGATACCCGCCCGCTGAGGGAATGGCCGGAAACAGCTGCCGAATCCGATCTCCTGATCCATGATGCAACATTTGACGACCTGGAAAAAGACCGGGCAGATGAAGTTTTCCACTCAACAGCTGGCCAGGCAGCCATTGCGGCACAGGCGACCGGCGCCAGGCGACTTGCCCTTGTGCATATCAGTTCACGATACACATCAACAGCAAACCATATACAGGATGCAAAACGACATTATCAGGGCGAAATTCTATTTCCAAATGACTGTACTATGATTGAGATACCATTTCGGGACTGATTACTATGGAGGGAATTACTGATGAACCAGCTGATAGAGGGCCTCAGCCACCGTTATCGCGATCTGCTGACGGGGCTTCTTGCCCTCATCATCACCACGCTCGTGGCATCAGTTGCAGGCATATACCTTGGGTCAGTGAACGAGCTGCTCATACTGATCCCGGGTCTCATGATTCTTGTCCCCTCCTCGATCAATATGCGGGGTGCGATTGCAGGAATTCTCACCTCGCGTCTTGCATCATCGATGCACCTCGGTGCATTTGATATTAATTACCGCCGGGGATCGGTTCTTGGCGACAATCTCCGGGCAACGTTTATTCTCACCGTCCTGATAGCAGCAATTGTCGGTATCATCGGCTTCATTATCGGAAAAGCAGCCGGTCTCGATATTATCACCGTCCATGAGATGATTCTGGTATCAGTTCTTTCAGGAACGGTTGCCGGGGTGATTGTAACACTGATTACCCTTCTTGTAGCGCTTGGATCTTACCGGTATGGTCTTGATCTCGATATTGTGGGCGCTCCGACTGTCACAACTGCCGGAGACGTGATCACTCTCCCTCTTCTTGTGACATCAGCAGTGATTGTCGTCAATCTTCCATTATCCTGGCAGTTCATCCTCTTTGGTATTGTTCTCCTGCTGGTAGTTGTCAGCATCGTCGGAATCCTCCGGGGAACAGATACCATTCAATCAATTATCAGGGAAGGGCTCCCCCTCCTGGCTCCGCTCTGTATCCTCGGAACGATAGCCGGCGTGATCTATACGGAAGGACTTGAGGATCTCGTGGCAACTGCCGCCTTGTTGATCATCATTCCACCGTTTATGAACGGATGCGGGGCGATTGGAGGGATCATCTGTTCCAAGCTTGCCACCGGGATGCATATGGGAGAGATAGAGCCACGACTCATTCCCGGGCGGGAGGTATTCTCCGGCTTCCTTGATAATTACCTGTATGCACTCATTATTCTGCCTCTCATGGCAGGGATTGCTCATTTGGCAGCATTGATGATGCACCTTGATACACCAGGACTCTTTCTGATGGTCGCTATTACAACCTTTTCAGGACTGATAGTTGTAACCGGGCTGAATATTCTGGCATATGTTACCGCAAGTGTATCGTTCTCATCAGGCTATGATCCCGATAACTTTGGGATACCTGTTGTAACAAGCAGTATCGATCTCATCGGGGCAAGTGTCCTGATCCTGGTGATCCACCTGTTGCTATAGTGATAAGTAGTGAAAGATAAATTAGTAATGAAGTTATGTTCGATCTTGATCGTCAGCCTGTCAACTTCAAGAATGTCCTTATTGAAATGAAGGATGTCTCTGAGTTAATGGTAGATCTGGCTTATTCCGCAATCCTTTTTGAAAGTAAGGAGATTGCAAATGAAGTTGTCAACCTTGAAGAGACGATGAACCTCCTCCTCTATCAGGCACGAATTACCAGCATCCTTGGAGCGCGGAGGATGGAGGAGGCCGAATCTATGAGTGGTCTTCTTCAGATTGCCGAAGGTGCAGAGCGGATCTCAAATGCCGCTTCTGAGATTGCGATGGTTCTTCTGAAGGACATCCGAATACCTGCGAGAATGCGGCTTGCCCTTCCTGAAGCCGAAGAAGTAACTATCCGTGCCGAGATTCGGGAAGGATGCGATCTTGATGGTGTTATCATCGGTGATATCCGTCTCCAGAGTACAACAGGAATGCGTATCATTGCAATCCGGCGTGGACGTGTCTGGACCTATGATCCGGATAAGGAGACGTACCTGAAGAAGGACGATATCATCCTCGCAAAGGGACCAGAAGATGGCATTGAACCACTTTACAAACTATTGGGATCGCCTCCTCCACCAGATGAGGAACTCATAGAAGAGGCACTTGATGATCTCGACCGGGCCGTTCTCCTGATCGTTGAGATGAAAAATATCAGCGAACTGGCAGTAGGACTTGCATACACCGCCCTTCTCTTTGATAGTCAGGATATTGCCGAAGAGGTGGTATGGCTCAATGAACGCATGGATTCGATGCGGCTCCAGCTTGAACTCTGGGTTCTTGAATCAGCAAAGAAGGTGGATCATGTGGAATACCTGCGTGGACTTCTTCACATGTCGGCATTTGCCGATGCGATCTGTAGTGCGGCACTCTCAATTGTAGATGTGCTCATGCGTGATATTGAGATCCCCCCAATTTTCCAGAAGATTATCCGTGAATCCGATGAAATCATCTCCCGGATTGAGGTGAAGGGAGGATCGTTCCTCTCGGGAAAAACCCTCAAAGAGGCATCACTTGGAGCAATAACTGGAATGGTTGTCCTTGCAATTAAAAGGGGAGATAAATGGATCTATCGTCCAAAAAAGAATGTACGGCTGTATGAAGGTGATTTCATCATCGCCAAGGGCCGCCGTGACGGCGAATGCCGGTTGCTTGCGCTCTGCAAGCCTGATGATAAATAAAGAGATAAATGGAGTTAAAATATGAGTAAATCTACAGAAACAGTCTATAAACTTGGCCCGGGATGCGAGGTTGAGGATGTACAGGAAGGGAATATATATCTTGGAAAAGTTCAGGGTTTTGCCAACTTTGGCACATTTGTCCAGCTGAATAATTCAATAAAAGGGCTTATTCATAAGAGTAATGCCCTGACACAGCACAGGGAGCGGGCAGACATTCTTGTGATGGTGGCACAGGTACGCCCAAACGGCAATATCGATCTCCGTGAAGTTCTCCTTGACGAGTATGAAACAACAGTGGTGAACAGGGCTGTAAGGACGACACAACTCTCCGATCTCGGTGACAAGGTTGGCAGACGGATTACCGTAGAAGGTGAACTCGGGCAGGTGAAACAGACGAGCGGACCGACGATCTTCACGATCATTGATGAGACCGGAGTCGAGAATGCCGCAGCATTCATCGAGGCAGGGGTCAGGGCCTACCCGGAGGCAGATACCGGCGATATCGTCCAGATCTCAGGAGAGGTGATGAAGAGGAACAACCAGCTCCAGATTGAGGTGTCCTCTCTCAATCGCCTTGATGGTGAAGAGGCAGCTCAGGTACGGTCGCGGATTAATGCAGCACTTGATAAACGGGCCGAGCCAGCAGATATTCCCTTCTTTGTTGAAAGTGACACACTTGTGAAACTGAGACCCGAGATGAAAAAGCTTGCAAAGATCGTCAGGCGTGCCGTCTTTACCCAGCAGCCGATTATTCTTCGCCATCATGCCGATGCAGACGGCATTTCTGCGGCTGTTGCGGTTGAGACGGCAGTTGTATCCCTGATTCGCGAACACATCTCCGAGACCGATTCAGAATATTATCTCTTTAAACGATCACCCTCAAA
The DNA here is from genome assembly GCF_054767395.1 of Methanocalculus sp. MC3. Taxonomy (NCBI): domain Archaea; kingdom Methanobacteriati; phylum Methanobacteriota; class Methanomicrobia; order Methanomicrobiales; family Methanocalculaceae; genus Methanocalculus; species Methanocalculus sp. MC3. The sequence continues at coordinate 493,014 of NZ_BAABMP010000002.1, read as the reverse complement.
GGCTCCCTTCTATGAGATAGAGGATATAACCCGTGATCTTGATTTCATGCTGAAGGATGCCATCAGGTTTGGACAGAAACTCCCGCTCATCTTCCTGATGGATAATGGCTCAACCGAAGAGGATATGCCGGCATATAAAGTGGCACAGGTCTATGATCTTGATGTCATTGTTGCCGATCACCATCATCCTGACGAGATTGTGGATCAGTTCTTACAGGCACATGTCAATCCCTACCATGTCGGGGGGGATTTCGGACTGACTGCCGGGATGATCGGAACCGAACTTGCACGAATGATCAATCCCCATGTTGAAGAGCGGATCCGCCATTTTCCGGCAATTGCCGGGGTGGCTGATCGAAGCGATTCAATTGAACTCCCCCAGTACCTCTCGCTTGTTGCTGACGAATATCCACTGGATGAGTGTAAAAAGATCGCTCTTGCTCTTGACTATGAGCAGTTCTGGCTGAGGTTTAATGACGGCCGTGAGATTGTTAAGGATATACTCAATCTAAGTAATAATCCCCTCAGGCACAGGAGGCTTGTCTCTCTCCTTGTTGAAGAGGCTGAGACGGCAATAGCAGAACAGGTGAAGACCCTGATGCCACATGTCGAACGAAGGACCCTTGCATCCGGTGCACACCTCTTCCTGGCTGATGTCGAGATGTATGCACACCGATTTACCTTCCCTCCACCCGGAAAGACGTCAGGTGAAATCCATGATCTTCTCTGCAACGAACATGCAGGGGAACCGGTTGTCACACTTGGAATCGGGCCAGATTTTGTTGTCCTTCGTTCACGCGGTGTTCTGATGAATATCCCAAGAATGGTTCGGGAACTCCGTGATGAGATCTCCGGAGGCGGTGTCAATGGCGGGGGACACCTTGTTGTTGGCAGCATAAAGTTCGTCGAGGGGATGAGAAATGTGGTGATCGAGAGTCTCATAGCAAAGATCGGTGAGGCACCAATTGCATAAGATTCTGTATAAACTTGATTATGAGAATGGATTGAACCACAAATGCTTTATAGTAATATAGCACAAAACTATCACCAGAGGTTAGCCAGATGACTGTGCCAGATAGCATTCGTGACAGGTATAACGAAACCCAGGACAGGATTCTGAAATATCTGCGTGGGGGTCTGCAGAAAGGCAGACATTTCTTCAAGTCGAAATACATTGCCCATGATCTTGGTCTCTCATCAAAAGAGGTTGGGACCAATCTTGCCATCCTCTCTGAGATCTGTGATGATCTCGAGATCAAACGCTGGAGTTACTCTAACAGTACAACCTGGATGGTAACTGCAAAAGCCATATAATTTTTATTCTTTCACTTCCTTTTTCTAGTATGTCACAGCATATTGTCGAAGTTGTTGAGACGATCGAGTTTGTCGCCCACATTGATGAACAAAAGGATTGTCTGATGTCCCAGGATCCCCCGGAATCTCTCTGGTTTAATATTGATGTACCAAAAGGTCATGGATTGCAGGCAGGGGACCGGATTAAGGTAACAATTGAGAAAGTCTGAAAGACCCTTTTATTTGAGAATACAGGAGAGTACTCCCCCTTTTTCCTGTATGCCTGTTGCCCCTGATGGCAACATTACGCTTTTTTTAGAGATGTTCCCGTGGTACTTCAAGGAATATTCTGTAACCATCGACACTTGTTGCAGAGATAATAAAATACATCTCCTTTTTCGATGAAACGAGAACACTTCTCATAGAACCCCTACCGATCACCTCGCCACCGTCAAGGATCGATCCGGTCTCTGCATCGCAGAGGATATAGCGGAATTGTGCCTGTCCCGGAAACCTATCAGCTGTCACTTCTGTTCGTATGCGCAGGAATGGTGTCTCAGGAATGGAGAAGATTGTTGAGACCCCTCCACGTCTCTGTTCAAGAAGACCAACGGTTATCCACTCTATTGTTGCAATCGCTTCAATCTGTGCAGTTGTATAGGGAGCAGATCCAAAAAGAGGAAAGACCTCGTAACGTTCACCATCTATGATCTGATATGTCCGGCTCTGGAATGAACCTGTACCTGGCATATATGCCCGCGGATAACCAAAAGGATTGTCGACAAGCTGTATGGTAGAGACAGGATAGGAAAATGAAGGATCTTCCTGTTCAAATGGTGTCAGAAAGATCGAATCTGAGATCTGCCCCGGGGATGATGGATCCAAAACTGCTTCGCTCTTCCATGGAAGTGAAAGTGATGGTTGCTGTACTGCAAGTCCGATTATCAAAACAACAGCCAGACCGGCAATGACCATTATGACATCTGACCGGTTCATACTGCTACTATAATGTGGTTTGAATAGATGTAGCTGTTGATCGGATGAATCCTGATCCATGGATGGATGTCAGGGTGGCATCCTCCATGCATCAAGGGAAAGATTCTTTAAATTAAAGTGCTGAATGAGAAGTCATGGATATACCGATGCTCAGGACATGGGCAATTTTTTATCTCCTGTCATTTGTCGTCCTGCTCTTTGCCCTCTTCCTCTCAACACAGGGAGTACTGCTATGGGTCAGTCTTTTCCTTGTGATTCTACTCATCGGGGTCAATCTCTTTACCCTCTCAATGGAGATCAAACGGAGATCTATGAAAAAAGAGCGTTTAAAGACTCTATCAAGAAATGAAGATCCCGAGTTCCTTCTTGATCAAAAGAAACTCTGGTAATAATTTAGCGAATCTCATTTTTTATAAGGATCTTCTGGAGAGCGTTATAATGGGAAAAGAGATGCTCGACTTCCCTTCCCAGATATTCGGTTTTCCCCATGACATAAAACCCTCCAGTGTTTAATGCACTATGGATGGTCTTTGCGAGATCATTCTTCTGCCCCTCAGTGAAATAGATGGTGACATTTCGACAGGTTACGATGTCCACGTACCGTGATGCAGGGATTCCACTCATCAGATCGTGTTTTCTGAAGTGGATCATATCCTTCAGATCCTGTTTTACCTGATATCTCCCATCCGGAAGTTGGTTGAAGTGCCTTCTGATGATCGCACTATTCAGTTTTTCAACAGTTTTTGCTTCATAAATACCTTCCTTTGCTCTCTGAAGGATATTTTCATCAATATCTGTTGCATGGATGCTGACTGCCACACCGCTTTTACGGGAGAGCAGTTCATTCAGTATCATCGCAATTGAGTATGGCTCTTCACCAGAGGAACATCCGGCACACCATATCCTGATACGATTATGTTCGGCGATTACCTTCGGTATCAGATCTTTTCTCAGAATCTCAAAGACCTCTGCATCACGGAAGAATTCAGTCACATTGATGGTGAGGGCATTACGAAGGAGTTCCCATTCTGCAGGATGACTATTTAAATACCGTGTATATTCATCATAGGTACCTGTCCCGGTGGTTCGCATCCGTGAAAGGAGCCTTCGCTTGATATATTCCTCTTTATATTGAGAACACCGTATTTTGAGGGTTTTTTCAATGAGGTCTTTAAGCTGTTTGAGATCATCCATATATGGTATCAATCATATATTGTCTTCGTCGGATATATAGGTGCTCAACTAAAAACAATTATTTCACAGATTATTTTTGATATCCGGAATAGAGGGAGTTTGTATCGCAATCTTTATCTCATCTCCTCTGCTACGTTCTGACAATGAAGTCAATGGCTCCTCTTCTCATCGGATTAAGTATATTCTGCTTCTTGTCTGCCGGATGTATGACTAATGCAGGTATTGGCGCAATCTCCTATGAGGACTCAGGATTTGTGATTCCGATTGATCTGAATGAAGGAGCGGATATCCTTGTACAGATAATGATTTATGATGTGGGCGGGCTTCATCAGGAAGAGGAGCAGCTGATTCTTGAGAGTGTCTCCATCAGCCCCGATCAATTTGCTCTCTTCATTCCGGCCCCTCTGCCAGAGGGGAGTTATAAAGCACATATTACGCTCTTTCAGAATGAGAAACGACTGGCAGGCAGGATTTTGGATTTTCACGTTCAATGATTTGAATGATTATGACTCCTGATATCTTCTCTGCCGATACGATCATTCAGAATGCAACGCTCTATAACCCCTTCACATCTGATTGGGAAGAAACCACCCTGGCGATCAGGGATGGCATGATTCTTGGTTTTGGACCAGAATATAATGGGAGAAGGGTACTTGATCTCAAAGGGAGGCGTATCGTTCCCGGCCTGATTGATTCGCATCTTCATATTGAGAGTTCGCTTCTCACTCCTGCGGAGTATGGGAGGCTCGTTCTTTCACATGGCATGACCACGGTGATCGCAGATCCTCACGAAATTGCAAATGTTGCCGGTATAGCAGGCATACAGGCGATGATCCATGATGCTGAACGGACACCGCTTGATATTTTCTTTATGCTTCCGAGTTGCGTTCCGGCAACTCCGATGGATTCAGCCGGAGCAACGCTTCTTGCAGGTGATCTCTCGCCTCTCCTTGATAACTCACGCGTTATCGGTCTTGGGGAGATGATGAATGTACCGGGCGTTCTGAATGATGATCCGGATGTCCTTGCCAAGCTGCAACTCTGTAACATCATAGATGGCCATGCTCCGATGCTCTCGGGCGCTCTTCTTGACCGGTATATCAGATCCGGGATACAGAGCGATCATGAGTGTATCACCCGTGAGGAGGCGCTAGAGAAGCTCCGGAAAGGAATGTATATTTTCATGAGAGAAGGTGCAGCTGCACGCAATCTCCGGGATCTCATACCGATCGCTGACTGCCGGACCGCCACCCGCTGCGCATTCGCCACAGATGATCGCCATGCCGATATGCTGGATTCTGCCGGTTCAATTGATGATTGTATAAGAATTGCCCAAGATTTCGGAGTGGAGCTTGAAGTTGCTCTCAGAATGGCAACCCTCACCCCTGCAGAGCGTTTTTGCCTCCATGACAGGGGTGCTTTGGCACCAGGAAGAATTGCAGATTTCGTCGTTCTTGAAGAGTCTGATCGCTTCTCAGTTGAGAGGGTGTTTAAGAGAGGAGTTGAAATCCGGGATATTCCCTACACCCGTCCCGCACCACTGCGGACAACCTTCAATTGCAGGCTTCCGGAGATAGATGACCTGAAGATCAATGGAGCCGGACCTGCACGCGTCATTGGTATCATTCCCGGACAGATCACTACCCGCCTTGAGATTCATGACGTCATTGGATCGAATCTCCCCGATACACACTCTGATATCCTAAAAGCCGTCGTCTGTGATCGCTATCGTGCAGGCGGTTTTGGCATTGGTCTTGTCCGTGGCTTTGGTCTTGCCGGGGGGGCGCTTGCGGTCAGTGTTTCTCATGATTCGCATAACATTGTAGCTCTTGGAGCAGAAGATTCTGAGATCATTCTCGCAATACAAGCCGTTGCCTCCCACAACGGGGCAATGGTGGTTGTTTCCCATGGTAGAAAGACCATTTTACCACTTCCATGGGGCGGCATTATGTCAGATCAATCCTATCCCGAAGTTGTGGCATCTTTGGGGGAGCTTGACGATCATGCCCGGTTGCTTGGTGCAATTGAGAATCCCTTTATGTACCTCTCCTTCCTGGCACTCACCGTTATTCCGGAACTGAGACTGACCGAGCGGGGGCTCTTCGACAACACCAGCTTTACCAGAACCAGTCTCTTCATCGAATAATCAGAGATGGGTTGTCAGACACAACCCTTATGTATCCACGTCGTTTATCATATCAACAGAACGGAGTGTTCTATTATGGCATTCATAGATGAGAAACTAAAAGAAGCAATCACTGCTGTTGGTATCCTTCCTCTGGCTACCGCTTCAAAGGATGGTATTCCCAATGTTGCCCCAATGGGGAGTGTATGGGTCATGGACGAAAAGACGATCTGGATAGGAGACAACTTTATGAAAAAGACCCTTCAGAACGTGCTTGAGAACCCCCATGCGGCTCTATATGTCTGGAGCAGGGAGATTGGCGGATGCACACAGCTGAAATGTGATGTAAAAGTTGAGAAGAGCGGGGAGAACGTGGAAAAGATGCGGGCGATACTTCATGAGAAGAAACCCAATCTCTCCGGGAAATCCCTTCTTATTCTCACGGTAACCGAGATATTTGATTGTGCCCCCGGCCCGAATGCCGGGGCACCTCTCCAGTAATTTTTTTTTTACTTTTTTGGTATCATTCGTGCCTGAAGGCCGAAGAAGACCGAGTATCCGATAGCATGCGACTGATCAAGGGTTGTGCTGTCAAATGAAACGAGATCATCGGAGTAAATGGCGTCAGGGGATGAACGTCCAAGGATGCGGAGGTTTCCTTTATAGAGCTCGAGATCGACTGTTCCATTGACCCGCTTCTGGGTGGTGTCAATGAAGGCATTCAGCGCATGGTAGAGTGGTTCATGAACAAGTCCCATGTATGCAAGCTCGGACCATTTCTCATCAACCCCTACTTTGAATGCCAGCTCCTGCCTGGTAAGACAGAGCCGCTCGAGATCCTTGTGTGCTGCCAGAATCACGGTTGCTGCCGGATGTTCATAATTCTCCCGTGCCTTCAGGCCGAGGATCCGGTCCTCAACCATATCATTCCTGCCGATTCCATGCCTGCCAGCGATCACGTTCATTTTCCTGATAAGAGATATGCCGTCCATCGCTTCGCCGTTTATTGCAACCGGCACTCCTTCTGCAAACTCAATTGAGATCGCCTCAGGAGTATCGGGGGCATCACGGGGATTTGTTGTCCAATGGTAGATTTCATCCGGGGGATGGTATGCCGGATCTTCAAGCCGTCCTCCTTCTATACTCCGGCTCCAGATATTCTCATCAATACTCCAGGGCTTGTCTTTTACCACAGGTACCGGAATATTATGCTGTTGTGCATAGTCAATCTCCCATTCACGGGTGAGGTTCATCTCCCGCATCGGTGCGATGATCTCATATCCATGCAGTCTGAAGATGAAATCGAACCTGAGCTGATCGTTTCCTTTCCCTGTACACCCATGGGCAACAGCAAGCGCCCCTTCTTTCTTCGCAACCGCCACCGTCTCCTCGGCAATCAGTGGGCGAGCAAGGGATGTTCCCATCGGATAACCCTCATAGGAGCCATTCGCCTTGATTGCCGGGAATATATGGTTCCGAACAAACTTTTCCGTTGCATCGATGGTATAGTGGCGATCGGCAATCAGCTCGCCTTTGTCTGTTGCCATCTTCACTTCATCTTCCGGCTGGCCGACATCTACTGCGACGGTAACGACACGGTCATATCCATACCGTTCCTTTAACAAAGGAACGCAGATGGAGGTGTCAAGACCCCCGGAAAAGGATAATACTACGGTTTTCTCTGACATGGTAACACATTGATCCTTTCCAGTATTGTAATCTTTCAAAAGCAATGAGCTTTCTTCTTCAGGCTTCCGGAACTCATGTTGAATGAATCCGGCTGCCACAAAGGCTATCATCAGTATCGGATATACACTCTCTTATCAGATGCCGACCATCTACCGATATGTAATAGTATTCATTGCTCTCCTTCTTGCAGGAGTGCTGGTATCAGGGTGCCCGTTTGGAGCAACGCCTTTAAATGAGATCCCTGGACATATCAAGGCAGCCAACGATGCACTTGAAGAACTCAGTATTATCGAAGGCCGGACAAATACCTTTACACTTGATGATGAGATCTATGAGATTGATATCCTCTTTGCTTCGATGGAGGAGCTGCCTGAAGATGATGAACAACTGATGGCACGATATACCGCATATCGTATCTGGACAGATGCACTCCGATCAGCAAGCAAGGTGGTGAATGATGATTATTCCCGATATAATGCACACCTGAGAAGGGCTGACCAGTTCTATGACGCATTCAATTATGTGGACTGGAAAAGGGAGCTGAACGAAGCAAAGACATTGGTTGAGGGAATGGAGCAGACTGCCCTCTCTGCTGCATACAGCCTTGATACAATTCCCGAAGGGTTCTTTTCTTCAAAAGAGAACGCAGAACTTCTGAGAACGCGGGCTGCAATCATGAAGATCCACCGCGAAATGCCGATCCTCAGAAGTGAACTGGATCTGTTGCTACGCACAGGATAAGTACCTTCTCCCTCCCTACTCACCTATTTCCATCACAACTCATTTACCCTCTGAGGCATCAGAATATCTATATGCCCAGGGATGAGCTGATCATCGTTATAGCGGGAATAGCTGTTGTTCTCATCATCGGTTTTTTTGTCCAGCAGCCTGCGCTCCCCTTTTCCCTTCCATGGGACATGGAGGAAGGTCCTTCATTTATCCCTGATGTGGCTCCGGAGACTCCGCCAATGCCGGATCAGATCACCATCCCTCCCGGACAGCTGACGCAGGTTGTCTTCCAGATCCCCGTTGATGAGCCTGACACAGTAGATACAAAACTGCCTGATCAGGTGGAACTCCAGACAAGCGATACCGCCCGTTCATTTAGTTGGTACTACGGGGAGTCGTTTTATACCTGGACTATTCATATTCCGGCAAGCCGGTACAATTATCTGGCAACTCTTCCCCGTGACAAACCAAGACCAGCTGATTACATCATGTCCGATCGTGGGAGGGCAGAACTGGATCTCGTGATTCAGGATCTCATCTCCCTTGCAGGTTCAAGGAATCTCAATGATGACCAGAGACGCGATATGGTTATTGCCTTTGTCCAGTCGCTTCCAAATAACAGGTGGGGTGCAGTTGTTGATTATGATGATTATCCAAAGTATCCTCTCCAGACCCTGTATGATGGAGGTGGTGACAGCCAGGATACGGCTATTCTTCTCACAGCACTCCTTCGTCTCCTCGGTATTGAAGCATCGCTTCTTGAAACGCCACGGCATTATGCGGTTGTCCTGCCGCTGACTGAAGCCGATAAGAAGGCGAATAAGGTATACCTGTACCAGAAGGATGCAGACACCATCCTGAAAGGCAATTATCTTGATGAAAATAACAATATCCGGGATTACTATCACAATAATCCCGGGGTTCTCAGTAGAAGTTACATTTACATCGAATCAAATATCCCGGGCAACCCCATGGGTTCTATGCCTGTCCAATTCAGAAATGCGTATATACAGAGCCTCTACGATATTAATTACCGTCCCGAACAGCCGATTACAGGTGCGGTTATTCACCACCCCATTCGAAATCCGGATGCTGATCTGAGCTTTAGTGCCCGCCTTGTCCACTCTGATCAGCGGTATGCGTACTATCAGGTCTACTGTACTATCTCAAGTACCGGAACCGGGCCCGCACGTGACCTCACCGTTGATATGACTGCGTATCCTGCAGATGGTGTGACTGATCCCTGGATATTCACAGAATCAGAATCTGTTCCACCTGTACCTGAAGGTGAAACCCGGGTTGTCGAAGGAACATTGCAGATTCCAAGGAACTCTGTGGTTCAGATAGAATGTATCCTGAGGGGATCAGGTATCGAGCAGAAAAAGAGGTTGAGTGAAGTATTTACAACCTGATATCTGGCTGTAAAATTATGAAGAGCCCCGGTTACCGGAGGTAGAATCCAAGGGGCTCTATTGTGGTCTCATTCTTTTTGTATGCTTCAATTGCCATTGCAGCAGCATCTGCTGCCGGGATAGTTGTGATATAGGGGATCCCATAATCAACGGCAATACGCATGATCTGGTAGTGATCCTGTCGTGATGTTTTGTCTGAGGGTGTGTTGATTATGAGCTGGATCTCGCCCCTCCGCATCATATCGATGACATTTGGCGATCCCTCCTGCACTTTCCGGACAAGGTTCATCCGGATGCCTGCCTGGGCAAGATGCTGGACTGTACCTGACGTCCCATAGAGCTCAAGCCCGAGATCCTGGAGTTTGCGTGCTATTGGTATGCTGACCTCTTTCTGGTCGTCATTAACGGAGATGAAGATACGCCCTTGTAGAGGGAGAGTATTGTCAGCAGCAAGGCTTGCCTTAAAAAAGGCACGTCCAAAGTCAAAATCAATCCCCATAACTTCGCCGGTACTCTTCATTTCCGGACCAAGAACTGCATCGACACCGGGGAGTTTGTTAAAGGGAAGGAGAACCTCCTTCACCGCCACATGGCGAATATCACGTTCGGTGTAGCCGATCTCCGATATGCTCTCTCCAAGCATGATCCGTGCAGCGATTTTTGCGAGTGGAATACCGGTTGCCTTTGATACAAAGGGCACTGTCCGGCTTGCACGCGGATTGGCTTCGAGTACATAGACCTGATTGTTCTGGATTGCATACTGGATATTTATGAGGCCGACAACGCCAAGACCAAGAGCAAGTTTCCGGGTATATTCCCGAACGGTGGCGATCGTCTCGGGACGGAGTGACTGGGTTGGTATGACACATGCCGAATCCCCTGAATGGACTCCAGCCTCTTCAATATGCTCCATGATACCGCCTATCAGGACATCAGTTCCATCACAGACTGCATCAACGTCAAGCTCGACTGCATCCTGAAGGAACCTGTCTATCAGGACAGGGTGTTTTTTGCTGACACGGACGGCTTCCTTGATATAGGTCCCAAGCTCGATATCATCGTGAACGAGCTCCATTGCCCGGCCGCCAAGGACGTAGGATGGCCGTACAAGGACGGGGTAGCCGATCCGGTTTGCAATGGAGAATGCCTCTTCTTCAGAGTAGGCTGATCCGTTTGCAGGGCTTGGAATCCCAAGTTCTTCGAGGAGAAGACTAAAACGGTCACGGTCTTCTGCAATGTCCATCGCATCGGGAGTTGTTCCAAGTATCTGAGTGGAGAGTCCGAGACGTTTGATCTCCTCGCTGATCGGGATAGTAAGGTTGACGGAATTCTGCCCACCAAACTGTACCATGACGCCATAATAGCCATCACTCCGGAGAATGTTCATGACATCCTCAAGCTGCATCGGCTCAAAGAAGAGCCGATCTGAAGTATCAAAGTCTGTTGAGACCGTCTCCGGATTATTATTCACGACATGGACTTCAACACCACGTTCCCTGAGCGCCTGGATTGCATGAACCGTGCAGTAATCAAACTCAATCCCCTGCCCGATCCGGATCGGCCCGGATCCAAGGATGAGAATCTTCTGTGCATCATTCTTTGTCAGTTCGCACCCTGTCTCCCAGGTTGAGTAGTAATAGGGAGTCTGTGCCGGGAACTCTGCCGCACAGGTATCAACCATCTTATATGTGGGATTGCCGGTTATTGCTTCGAGAGCGGCAATGGTTTTTCCTGTTCGTTCAGCAAGTTCGGTATTTGAGAATCCAAATTTCTTTGCCGATCGCAAATCTTCATTTGTTGATTCCGGGGAGAGTGATTGTTCGATCTGAACAATATGCCGGATTTTTTCCAGGAAGAAGGGCTCTATCTGGGTGAGCGTCTGAATCTCTTCTAATGAGAAGCCGATTCGAAACGCATCAAAGAGGGTAGAGAACCGCTCATCGGTCGGACGCTGGAGAATCATCCGTATTTCATCGGGATTTGTGTGGGTAATAACATCGGTGTCGATTGAGCGGAGTGCTTTTTTGAATCCCTCTTCGAGAGTCCGGCCGATTGCCATCACTTCACCGGTGCTCTTCATGGCAGTGGTGAGCGATCGGTCAGCGGTCTTGAATTTATCAAATGGCCAGCGGGGAACCTTCACAACCACATAATCGATGGCAGGTTCAAATGATGCCGGGGTGCATCCGGTGACAGAATTGGTGATCTCATCCAGCCTCATCCCAATGGCTATCTTGGCAGTGACCCGTGCGATCGGGTATCCGGTTGCTTTTGAGGCGAGTGCAGATGAACGGGAGACCCTGGGATTCACTTCGATAACCCGGTAATCTCCATCTTTAAAGGCATACTGGACATTACAGCCTCCCTGAACACCAAGTGCCCGGATGATCTTTATGGAAGCTGTCCTGAGCATCTGGTACTGGTCATCACGGAGTGTAAGGATTGGGGCAACAACTACACTCTCACCGGTATGGACACCCATCGGATCGACATTCTCCATACCGCAGATGATGATACAGGTGTCAGCTGCATCCCGCATCACCTCAAATTCTATCTCGTTCCAGCCTTTGACACTCTCTTCGACAAGTACCTGCCGTATCCTTGACTTTGAAAGCCCCATCTCGACGATCCGTCGGAGTTCCTCCTCGGTTGTGGCAACTCCACCGCCTGATCCTCCCAGTGTATATGCCGGGCGGATGATTGCGGGAAGGCCAACCGTCTTCAATGCTTCATCCACCTGATCGAGGCGTGTCAGGATCATCGATTTTGGTACGGGCTCATTTATCCTGTTCATCAGGTCACGGAACTTCTCCCGATCCTCGCCCATGTAAATGGCATTCAGCGGGGTGCCGAGGATCTCTATGCCCTCAAGGGCACCGAGTTCAGCAAGTTCTGCGGTGAGGTTCAGCCCGGTCTGTCCGCCAAGGCCACTTAATATCCCATCCGGCTTCTCTTTCTCGATGATCTTTGCAATTATATCGGCTTTCAGTGGTTCGACATAGACAACATCGGCCGTCTCCGGATCGGTCATAATGGTAGCCGGGTTTGAATTTACAAGGACAACAGAGATCCCCTCTTCCCTGAGCGCCCGGCAGGCCTGTGTTCCAGAAAAATCGAACTCGGCTGCCTGCCCGATCTGGATTGGACCTGATCCAATCAGCAGCACTTTCTTTATGTGTGATAATTTAGGCATCCGGAATGCTCCTGTAGATCATATCAAAGATTGGTTCTTCCGTATCATGCGGTCCACCGTGGGCTTCAGGATGGAACTGGACGCAGGAGATATTTAAGTGACGATCAACGAATCCTTCGAGGGTGTTGTCGTTCACATTTGTATAGCTCACCTGGCATCCTTCCGGAAGCGACTCCGCATCAACGACATATCCATGATTCTGAGTTGTTATGGATATCGTTCCATCACTACACCGTACAGGCTGGTTTGATCCCCTGTGTCCGAATTTCAGCTTGTGGGTGTCTCCACCAAGAGCAAGTGCCAGGATCTGGTTGCCCATGCAGATACCAAATATCGGGATCTCGCCGATGTATCGTTTGACGGTATCGATTGCATGTGTTGCACGTTTTGGATCGCCGGGTCCATTGCTGACGAAGAGTGCCTGCGGTCTGCAGGCATCTATCTCGTCCTTTGTTGCAGTGTAGGGGAAGACATATACATCTGCATCCCGCCTTCGCAGGCTGATGACGATATTCTTCTTCACCCCAAGATCAAGGACGGCGATCCGTTTTCCTTTGCCCCGTACATGATAGGGATCGGTGCAGGTGACTGACTGTATCAGATCAATATCTGAGATCTGCGGCGCCTTTCGTGCCATCTCAACTGCATACTCTCCATTATCATCCCCGACAATCAGTGCTGATCTGAGTGTGCCATGGAGCCGGGTATTTATTGTAAGCATTCGTGTGTCGATTCCAGATAGTCCATGCAGTCCCTGATCCTCAAAAAAAGTGATTAACGAAGGATTGTGTTTTGGGAATTTGCATACCTCATGAGTGATACATCCCCGTGCATGGATGAGAGGGTTCTGAAAATTTGCAAAATCTACACCATAATTGCCGATGAGCGGATAGGTAAACATGAGTAGCTGTCCCGCGTAGCTGGGATCAGTCAGCGCCTCCATATATCCTGCCATCTGTGTGGTGAAGACCAGTTCCCCGGTGCTTTCTCCTTCAGCACCAAAACCCTCTCCTACAAAAAAGCTTCCGTCTTCAAGCCCCAAAACCGCCTTCATGAATGACCATAATCATTCTGTTTCCATCTCATATTAACAGTGGGGGCAGATTGGTACTATACAATGGGGTTTTGGTTTGATCTGTGTTATCCTTCCTTGAAAAATAACCCGTTTGCCTTTTTTTGTATTGAATTATCGATTTTTTGTATGCGCGATGGAAAAAGGTGGATTATCGGGAGAGGATCGCCATGATGATCTTCCCGTATGCCGGCCGTGTGATGACGACTCCAATTAAGACGCCAAGGATGGTGATGATGGCAAATCCACGAAGTGATGAGAGATCCATCACGGCTAGCGGGAGCATCGCGATGATCATCGTGGAGGCGGCAACTATGATGATGCCAAGCGCCCGTGCGAGCCGTTTGAGATAGACATTTGGTGAGGGCACCTTTCCTTCGTGAAGTACCTCGTCGGTGATGACGACGAGCTGATCGATGCTTGTTCCAAGAACTGCAATAAGGCCGGCAATAGCTGCGAGATCGAGCTGGGTAAAGTACCGTGCAATTCCAAGGAGGATAATGATCTCCGAGGTGTTGATCAGGAGCATCGGAATGACAATGCTTGGTTCACGGTACCGGTAATAGACGACCAGTCCCACAGTAAGGAGTGCGATGATACCGGCGATGATACTCATCGTCTTGAAGTGTTCTCCAAGAGCGGCTGAGACTGACCCTGATCCGGCGATGGTGACATCAACCGGAAGCGCACCGGCACGAAGGTGAATTTCGAGGATCATCGCCCTGTTCAGTGCCTCTTCTCCAACACCAGTTGATGCAACAAGGTTTCTGACCTCCTCGACCTTCAGCCGTGCGGCAAGATCAGTTGAGAGCGGTGCACTGTAGACCATTTCGTCGTCCAGAAGCATCATCAGTTCATGCTCCATCGGCCGATCTGTTGCCCCTGTACGGATAGCGGCTTCCCGTAATGCGCGTGCGCCTTCATCGTTGATGGTGAATGGAACGCCCCAGTTACTGCTTCCGATTGGGTTCTGTGCAGGGTTCCCGACACTTGTTATTGCGTCACCATAGAGGACATGTTCGGTCTCATCACCGGTGGTCTGAATTCTGATATCGAACCTGCCCTGCTGCCCGACGATCTCCTGTGCGGTGATCATGTCGACGCCTGCAAGTTCTATCCGGATATACCGTGAGGCGCCGCCGAATGTGGTGAGGGTGTTCACCTTGGCATCTCTCGTTCCGAGGCGGTTGATCTTCTCTTCCAGGATGCGTTTGACGGTTTCTGCTGTTTCAGGACCTACCCCGATCTCATAGCTGGTGATCGTTGCGCCATATTCTGCGAATACCGGCTCCAGCTCTTCCCGGGTGAATGGTTTTCGTATCTCAACAACATTTTCCTCCAGGAGTGATACTTCTGTGTCGAGATCTTCGGATATTCCAAGTAGAAGTTCTTCAACGGAGCCGGTTGTTTCAAAGGTGATTAATTCTGCCTTATATTCAAGCTGTATCCATGATCCGCCTTCCAGATCCAGGCCAAGCTGAACATTCCCCTGAATGCCCTTATCAAAGGCGGGGGGAAGCAGATAGATCGAAACGGCTGAGAGAATAAGTGCTGCAATAAGCACCAGTATGCGCCAGTCACGCATGAGAGAATTGGAATCGTCTTTTGTCATCTCTTCACCCCTTTTGCTGCTTTTCCACTCTGCACATACCATTTCAGAATTCCGGCATTGAACATCCAGGTGTTCATCAGATCAACGAGAAGACCGATCAACAGGACGGCTGCAATCTGCATGATGATCTCTATTCCTCCGATCCACGAGACGACCAACAGTGCGAGGACCGCAGAAAGGGTCGTTGTTGTCATGATAAAGCCTGTCCTGAATGCATTTTTCAGTTTCTCCTCGAGTTTCCCCTGCCGTTTCAGGATACGGGTTGTCAGGAGGATGTCGCTGTCGACAGAATAGCCGATGAGCATCAGAAGTGCGGCCGTTGTGCCAAGTGAGAGGGGTAGTCCTATCACATCCATGATTGCTGCGGTTATGAGGATATCAGTGAATGCAGCAAAGACGACTGCAATAGAGGGTATCACAGTTCTAAAGGCGATGAATACGATGACTGCCATCCCGATGAACGAGAAGAGGAGGGCAATAAGTGCCTGCTGCTGGAGTGTCTCGCCAAACGACTCTCCGATCTGATCCACTTTTGCATCAGGATACCGCGTAGCTATATCCTGGGAGAGTGAGCGGAACTGTTCATCAGACATTGGCCCGAACCGAAGGTAGTTTCCCCTGTTTAAGCCTTCACCGATACTGATCAGAGGATATGCTGCAAAATACGCTTCCAACTGTTCAGGTGTATCATCGCTCATCACCGTTACCGCCGTTCCCCCGGCAAAATCAATCCCAAGATTGATAGGAACACCGGAGATCATGAAATTGGCCCCGATGATTATCAGTCCGATGAGCGTGATGACAAGCGGCACCGCCATCATCTGCTTTGGGGGATATTTATTTACAAGATCGTACAGGTCAAACGCCATAGTGGTAACATTTACGATCTGATTGTTTAAATTATTGGCTATATACGGGATGCAGATACATTGCATTCCACAGGTTGATGGTTACGAAAAGAAAGACGTCCCGGCCGGGACTTGAACCCGGGTCAAAAGCTCCGGAGGCTTCTAGGATGTCCACTACCCTACCGAGACAATTGTTGCAGAAGCCCGAATGCGGGCATTGCGTCTAGATAGATCTGTGTAAAAACAGATAAGGATATCGTTATCGGTGATACTGGTGCCAGATTTTGCATGCACCTTCATGGGAGACCATGCAGGGGCCGACCGGGGTGCGGGGGGTGCATGCTGTGCCGAAGAGCGGGCAGTCGGTTGGTTCGGCGAGACCGCGGAGGAGCTGGTCGCAGATACAGGCGGAGCGCTTCTCGATATGAGGAATTGTCTTATTGAATTTCTTTAATGCGTCATAAATATCATATTCAGGCTTTAATGCAAGACCGGAATCCGGTATGACGGGGAAGCCTCTCCACTCGATGTCGCAGGGTTCAAATACCTCGTACATCAGGGCTTTTGCCTTGGTGTTTCCTTCCCGTGTTACGGCCCTTGGGTAGGCATTCTCCACCTTTGCCTCTTTGTTATTGATCTGTTTTACAAGCATGTACAGGCCAAGCAGGAGATCGTCTGCTTCAAAGCCTGCTACCACCTGGGGGACCGGGAATTGCTCATATTCCTCATATCCCATAACAGCGCATACATGCCCCGGCAGGATGAATCCATGAAGGTCCGCTTCTCCCTGGCTGAGGAGCCATTGCATGGCAGGAGGAACGACACGATGGCAGGAGAGGATGCTGAAATTTTCAGGTGGATTCTGGAGGATTGTTGCGGCAACGGTTGGAACTGTTGTCTCAAAACCAACAGAGATGAAGACAACTTCTTTATCAGTATTTTTTGCAATCTCTACTGCCTTATGAATGCCCTGTACGATCCTGATATCACCATCAGCTGATTCGAGCGAACCTTTCGATCCCGGCACCCGGAGGAGATCGCCGTAAGTGGTGATGATCTTTCCTTCTGCTGCAAGATCTATTGCACAGTCTATCTCGCCGGCAGGCGTGATGCAGACGGGGCAGCCGGGCCCCATCACGACCTTCAGTTCTTTTGGGAGGACGCTTCGTATCCCGTGTTTTGCAATAGCTGCTTCGTGTGTGCCGCAGACATGCATGATCCTGACGTCTGACTTAATCTCTTCCTGTATTGCCTTGATGATATCCTTTCCAACCGCCATAGAGATTCTCTCATAGTAGTATGCCCTCCCAGCCAGAAAAGGTTGATTGGTGGAGGCAGGGATTAAACCGGACCATCATCTCCTCTGCTGTTGAGGTTTTTAGATGATCTGAGTATTCGTAAATTGCTCAATAAAGAAAGATTGAATGGCTTTCTTCTCGTCGTCTGTGAGTGTCGTGACCCAGGTTTCTGCGCCGGGGCGGCTGAGCGAGTTGATGTGGATTACATCGGGGTTGATCCTGACTGCTGCATCCCGCAGGAGGTGGAGCTCTTCGTCTGTTGTATTAACACCCGGAATGAAGAATATCTCAAGCCAGATTTTTCCTTTAAATTCCTTCCTGAGTGCTATCAGGCCATCAACCATTGTTTCTGCGGTGATGCCTGAAGGTGGCCGGTTGATTGTTTGGAGGATGTCATCGCTGACTGCATCAAGTGAGGGGAGGATGAGGTCTGCTGTTTTGATCTCGTCTCTGATTGCCGGGTCATGGAGGAGGGTGCTGTTTGTAAGGACAGCTCGTTTGTATTCAGGGTGGTGTTTTCTGAGATACTCAAGGATGGCGCTGATTCCCGAATGGAGTGTCGGCTCGCCGGTTCCGCCGAGGGTGATATAGTCGATATCCCGCTTTATTCTGAGGTAGTGATCAAGTTCCTGCTGGATTCTTGAGAGGGAGGCATATTCCCCCCGTTTCCGTGTGATATGGATGGTTGTGCCGCACTCACAGTAGACGCAGTTTAAAGAGCAGATGTTTCCGGGCACAAGATCGATGCCAAGGGATCTCCCGAGGCGGCGGGAGCGTACCGGACCGAAGAGATATTGGTATTCCATTATCTTCGATACATATCTGTCGTGACAGGGGATACTTCTTTTCTGCAGGTGGAGCTGTGGCATTGGTGGGTGTATCTTCATTTGAAAGAAGATCTGTGCCTGAGGATTCGGATCAGATCATTTATCGTCTGTTCCTGCCGATTGAGTGTATGTTTGCAGTCTCTACCTATTGCCTTCATCGCGAGCCGCTCGGGATAGCCCTTGAGAAGCTTGCTCCAATCACCGGCTCTGTTGAGGTGATGGATGACGGCCTTCATTATATTGATAATCCTGAGATCCTCGAGTCATATTCCTTCTCCTATTCGATTCATGCGCCATCACGAGGAGTGAATATCGCCTCCCTCCTTGAGCCGATCAGAAAGGCGAGCGTCCAGGTAACAGACGAATGCTTTGCAATTGCCGCTGAGGTCAATGCCCCGGTGATCGTCCACCCCGGCTATTTCGCATGGCTGGAGGAGAGGGAGATGGCAGAGCGGCAGATGCTGAAATCCATAGCCGAACTCCGGGCATTGGCGAATGAGCGGGGGGTCGAACTGACGATTGAGAATATGGGGAACTGGGATTATTTCTTCCTTAAAACCCCCTCTGAGCTGCCCCTCATTGAAGGCACCAGCTTTACACTTGATATCGGCCATGCTAACCTGAATAGCTGCCTTCCAGAATTCCTGAAGTATCCTTTTGCTCATATCCATATTCATGATAATGATGGGACAACCGATTCGCATAGTCCGGTTGGAACCGGAACCATTGACTTTTATGCAGTGATGGAAGCCGTCAGGAGGGAGAAGGTGATCCCGGTTATCGAGGTTGATACCCTTGAAGGGGTGAAGGAGAGCATCAGGGCGCTTGGGTTGTAATGGCCCCGATATGGTGTCTTGTTGTGAGTGTTAAGTGGTGATGGGTCTGTTGAATGGTGATCTGGTGCAGTGGGTATTCGGGGAGTATATTGTGGGGATGTGTTGGGGGAGTGTGCCGGGAGTTGTCAGGTGTTTGGGTATAGTGGGTGCGAAGAGTCGTCAATCATTCTTTGAATATAGGAAATCCATCGCAAAATACGCTCCAAGCCATGATCCATTCCGGAAGGTATTAAAACAACGCTGGCTTACGATATAATGCAACTTCTCATGTATTTGGGGGTCGCTGCCGGATTCAGGGGCTTAGATCTCCGGAATATGGGCATTTCAATCAGGCAACTCAAACAGGCAACTTATTGTCTGGCACAACAATCGCCTCGGTGGCATAGCGGTATCGCGCTTCCTTGGTAAGGAAGAGGTCGCGGGTTCGATTCCCGCCCGAGGCTTTGTTTTTGGTGTTTTTTTTTAATTCGGAGTTAGCTATCAACGCTGTTACTAATGTTTCATAATACATATTCAATCTAAGCGAATGTATCGCCACATCTAAGACTTTGGAGACATTCAAGCCTGTATCCTGAATGAAGTCATAATTTTCCGGATCGATTGTGAGAGAGATCCTTTTTCTAAATCTTCTTATTACGCTCTTCTTTTCATCTTTTGTCTTTGTTTTCATTTCTTTTACCACCTATACGTACATGTACCCTCATGTACGTATGCTATAGTGCTACCTTGCCTCTAAGGTTATAGCCATCGGAACCCGGTTGATTGATAAAAGGACGAACGGTTCTGGGAAGGAATGAAGGGATAATGGAAAAATCGGCCTAATCAAATGAAATCAGAAAGCAAGGAATAAAATTAATGGAATTATGAGGATAACCTGATTTCATACATCATAAACCAAGTCCCCTTTTCGCATCGGATTCAGAGATCAACATCCCCTTTTCTTTCTCAGCTCGATATTTTTGTAGGGAGATATAATCCCCTTCACTCAGGATAGAATCTGAATCTATCAAATCATCATTTCGACCATTATCCCTCATCTCCTTGCCCCCCCGCTCACCCAAGAAACTCCTCGATCATCTCTGCAATCCTCACCGGCTGGCAGAAGATCATCCCATGCGCCTGCCCGCCCAGTATATGGAGCGTGGCATCCGGCATGGCCGCTGCCAGAATTTCGGCATTCTCCGGGGGGATGACAATATCCTGATCGCCAGCAATAATGAGTGCCGGAGAGCGGATTGTATGGAGATCCGGGCAGACCCCATCCCAGAGGAGCATCGCATCAAACTGCTCCTTTACTGCATGCGGGTCAGCCACCTCCCCATAATCCACAAACCAGGTCATGGGATCGGGAAATTCACAGCGATATGATTCCGTGAGGAGAAGCTTTCCGGCACGCTCAAGATATGCCTCAGCGGTGGAGAGTTCTTTTGCCATCTCTGCTGTGACCCATTCCTCTGCCGGGACCTTCAGCACCCCACCGCAGTCGGCATTCAGGAGGACAAGGCGGTCGACTGAATCCGGATACAAAAGAGCGTATTCAAGTGCAATCATCCCCCCCATCGAGTACCCGATGATATGCACACCCCTCTCTTTTTCAGAATCATCCTCCCCTTCCTCTACCTCTATCAATTCCTTCTTATCTTCCTCCCTATCTTGTCCATACCCTTCCCTGCCCGCAAGCTGTGTAATCACCTCATGCAGATCCCGGGCTCCCTGTGGGATCGTAAACTCAATCGCCGGGTTACGCTCACCGGACACCCCGCGGTGGTTGTAGAGAATGACCCTGTACGATTGTGCAAGTTGTGATATCAGCCGGGACGGCCACTCATCGAGGCTCATTCCATACCCGAGCACAAAAATGACTGTTTTTCCTTCACCATGAATTGCATACCTGAGGGATATGCCATCAGAAGTGGTGATCACTGGCATACTCTTCAGATGGATATCATGACTGATGAGGTTTTCTGAATCGTGGGTAAATCATCATGACGACATATGTCAGATGCACCCCGAATCTGAACCGAGCTACCCCCTACCCAAGCCATCACAACCGCACAATACGCCACATGCCAGTTCCCATACATGATTTTATCAACACTTCCGACAACATCCCTTCTCATGCAGAAACCTTCCTTCCTCATCCTGATAATCGCCCTGTTTATCTTCTTAAGTGCGGTTATCTTCCTTCTCCTCCCCTATGTTGGTGCAGATAGCAGGATGTCAGGCAATGATCCAACCGCCCTTGCAGCCGTTGAGATTAGGAACTATGAAGGACTTGACCTCTCATCAGTCAATGACTTCCGCGAAAATGCAATCCGTGGCCCACGGTATGTTGATATCACCCGCTACCGGCTGACGGTCACCGGACTTGTTGAGGAGGACACCATCTTAAACTATGATCAGATCCTTGACAAATACCCGCACTACTCAAAAGTGGTCACCCTCTATTGTGTTGAAGGCTGGGATGCCACCATCCTCTGGGAAGGTGTTTTGGTTCGGGATATCATCAATGACGCTGGAGCAGATCCCCGGGCAAACACCGTCATCTTCAGGGCAGATGACGGATACACAACTTCGCTTCCACTCGACTACATCATGGAAAATGATATTCTGATGGCATACCGGATGAACAATGTCACGCTTCCGTCAGAGAGAGGATATCCGTTCCAGCTCGTTGCCGAGGACAAATGGGGCTATAAATGGATCAAATGGATCGAGACAATCGAGCTTTCAGATGATCCCTCCTACCGGGGATACTGGGAGCAGCGTGGATTTTCAGATAGTGCAGATATCTCCGAAAGTGTCTATAACCGGTAATATGAGCCGGAAGAACCCGGCCACTCATCACTTTTTTCCTGCAAGCACCTTTTTGGTAGTGGAGATGATCCAGGCACGGTTCATAAACAGGTGAAGGGCGACCATAAACCCGAGAAGAAGACCCGCCCAGTCATGGATATCGCTCATCAGCGCAACCGGCATTACCAGATCTGTGAGGCCAAGTGCCCTCATCAGGAGTGTCCATTTGAACAGCCCGGTCACAAATACAACAACAAACAGAACTGCCATTCCGATATCGATACACCACCGGATCACCTGCATATCAGCCATAATCTGCACCCTTGATGCACAATATGCAGTCAGGGTTCATGGTTGTTTCCTCTTACAATGGAAATAAGCATTCTCAGATATGAAAAGAGCGCCCCGATCTGTTCCCGCGGATAATCAGGAGACCTCTGGCTCGGAATAGAATAACCAAAGGTTCTTTTCCTGAAGAGGAATATCTAACCGTGCTGTGATGAAAAAAATGCAAGACTCCCCTCTCCTGAAAACAACACTCGGCTCCCTTACCCTTGAGAACCCATTCATACTCTCATCAGCTCCCCCTACATCGAATGGCCAGATGATTCGGCGGGCTTTTGGGGCCGGATGGGGAGGCGCCGTTATCAAAACGATAACCCCCGACGATATGCCGATTAGGGATGTATCTCCTCGTTTTACTGCATGGAAAAGCGAATGTAATGACCTGTTGGGATTTGAAAATATCGAGCTGCTCAGCAAGCACAGCGTCTCATACTGGGTACAGGAGATCGGAGCTATCAAATCCGAGTTCCCCGATAAGATCCTGATCGCAAGTATCATGGGCTCCCCTGATCCGCCCACATGGCAGGATCTTGCAGAAGATGTGCAGAATGCCGGGTGCGATGCGATTGAACTGAATGTATCCTGCCCCCATGGCATGCCTGAAGCGGGTATCGGCTCAGCAATAGGGCAGAACCCCCGGATGGTTCAGGATCTCACACAGATGGTGGTAAAAGTCGCAGATGTTCCGGTCTATGTCAAGCTTACCCCCAATATCACTGATATAAGCCCTGTTGCCCTCGCTGCTGCACTTGGCAGAGCCGATGGCATATCTGCAATCAATACGGTCAGCTGCATGTTTGGCATAGATATCGATACTTTGACCCCTCTTCCGAACGTGGATGGTTATTCAACCTATGGGGGGTATTCAGGCCCAGCGATCAGGCCTATCGGACTCCGGATGGTCTCACAGATCGCAAAAACCGTTCCTCTTCCCATCATGGGTATTGGCGGGATCAGCAGGTGGCAGGATGCCGTCCAGTATTTACTCCTTGGTGCATCTGCTGTACAGGTTTGCACCGCTGTCATGTGGAATGGCTATGGTATCGTCAGAGGGATGAAGAAGGGGCTTACTGACTATCTGAAAGAGAAAGAATATTCTTCACCCGATGAACTCAGGGGCTTATGTCTGGATACATTGACAAGCCACCAGTCACTCGATCGAAAACTACGAATCCGCCCCCACATAAGCAATCCTGCATCATGTATCCGATGCGGCCGGTGTGTCATCGCATGCCGGGATGGAGGACACCAGGCAATCGAGCTGAAAAGTGACGGTGTTGTGATCAATACTGCTGCCTGCGATGGTTGCGGTCTCTGCATCCAGATCTGCAGTACCGGCACGCTTGAAAAGGAATCCTATTCCGCCGTTTAGGAACAGACTACTCCGGGAGAGTCTCATAGATCATCGTGATATACCGTGCCGAGAAGACTGCCAGCACGGGAGTAAAGATGATGAGGAGAGCCCATCCAATCTCCGGCACCTGAAGAAGCAGATATTCGATTAAACCTATGATTATGGCAAGGAGGAAGAGGGCGATTATATAGTTCAATCGTCCGATATGCCCGATTATCTTCTGGATCTCAAAGAACCTGAATGCCTCTCTCATAAGGCCGGTTCGCGAAAATCGAACAAGAGCTATCGGCAGATTGATCCCGATCAGGAAGGTATAGATGACGATAGCAAGCCCTGTTAGAAAACCAAAGGCAAAGAGCACTTCCTCAGGAACAATACCTGTTCCGGATACAAGCCCTGACAGGGCATCTTCATCTCCGAAAATGAGAGTAATCAGAAGAGGAGCAGCAATAATGGCGATTGGTACCGTATAGATCAGCTTGATTACGAAGAGTTTCAATCCATTGAAGAAGAGGGCGCCAAAGACAGGCTCATCATCGATGAATTCATAAGGATTGTCTGTTCGGGATGGCATCTTCCCCCGGTATATCTCGACCATGTAGCCGAGAAAAATGGGATAGAGAAGATATTTCGAGATGATGAAGAGGATCCACCTGCTCTGTTTTCCAAGAAACGCATCCTTTGTATAGAGAAAGGAATTGATGAGCAGCCGGTCAAAATCCACAAGAGTCCCTCATCTATTACGGTGCCTCATTCCTCATTTAGGGTGGGAAGTTTTTTGAAGAGACATTTATCTTCCTTTCTTCTTCAGTTCATCAAGTTCCAGGCGAAGCCTCGTAATCTCTCTTCTGTCTGATCCATTCTCAAGGAAACCAAGACCGGTGATAATGAACATAAACGACATAAGCCCGATTCCGGCCATTGCAAGATTCATCATGGTGACGATATCATCACTCAGATCTCTCAGGTTTTCCGAGAGAGATCTCATGTTATCCGCCGTATTGATGAGATCATACCCGGTTTTATTCAAGGTACCGCCGATGGTATACAGCAATTCACCGCCATCTTCAAGCGGATCTCCTGCCCTGACCAGGGGGATCATATTGATGAGTCGTCCGGCATCCCTCATGTATCCGCCCACCTGTTCCATTGGATATCCCATTTCCTTCACAGATTCGCCAGTCGATCGGACGGAGTCCTCATGGAGCTCAATGATTGCACCGCTATCCTGCAATATTTGTTGTGCATCAGCGGCAGTTCCAAGAGTGTAGCTGTATCCGGTCCCAATAATGCCTAAAATGCCAAAAATAATGAGAATAATGCCAATTATCTCAGGTTTATTCAAAATCCACCTCTCAACAGATTACCAGAATAAATAGTTCGATCTGGCTTATAATTACTGGTAAAAACTACCAGACGACTGAGCGATGAGGTCAAAGCTCCAACAACTTCATCAGCAGTCGCACCATATTCATCTTTTATGCAGGCGAGCAATCCACCAGATCTCAGGAAGATAGCAGATGAGGCAATGGAGAAGTATGGCTTTCTGCCGACATTTCCAAAGAGTGTCATCTCAGAAGTAAACAACCTCAATGATGAGATGAGACCGGAAGAGAGAAGATCTGCCCGTGATCTCAGGTCTCTTCTCTGGGTCTCAATTGACAATCATGACACTATGGATATTGACCAGATACAGTTCTGTGAAAAAAAGCCGAATGGCGAAATACAGGTGAAGATCGCAATAGCTGATGTAGATCATCTCGTTGGAAAAGGATCGGCAACCGATCGGCACGCTGCAAAGCATGGAACCTCAATTTATACCGGTGTTGTAACCTACCCGATGCTTCCGATCCGCCTCTCGGAAGATATCACCTCCCTCCACCCAACAAAAGACAAATTGGCAGTTGTTATCGAATATACCGTCCTTTCTGATGGATCAATCCGTCACGGGGATATCTATCCGGCCATCGTCCACAATAAAGCAAAGCTGGTGTATGAAGTTGTCGGAGAATGGCTCGAAAACAAGGGTGCTTTTCCCTATGAAGATCTTGATATTCCAAAACTCCCGGAACAGCTTCTCCTGCAGCATGAAGCAGCTCAAAAGATGAAGGCAGAGCGAGCAGAGCAGGGATTTCTTGATCTTGAAACAATCGAAGCATCGCCAGTTATGGTTGAGGGAAAAGTCACCGGCCTTGTCATCCAACAGGAGAGTCCGGCCCATTCTCTCATTGAAGAATTTATGATCTCCGCAAACAGGACACTTGTCGCCCGTCTGAATGAACGATCATTTCCGATGATCCAGCGGATTGTCAGGACTCCAAGGAACTGGCAGGGCATTGTAGAAGAGGCAGCCTCACACCATTTCAGGTTGCCTGCTGATCCTGATGTCCAGGCGCTTGCTTCATTTCTTATTACCCAGAAAAAGAAAGATCCCGAAACTTTTCCTGATCTCTCCCTTACTGTCGTCAAGCTCATGGGACCCGGGGAATATGTGGCAGTCGCGCCGGATCAGGATTCGGTTGGCCATTTTGCCCTTGCAGTAACAGATTATACCCATGGCACAGCACCAAACAGGCGGTATGTGGATATAATCATCCAGAGGCTGATCAAAGCCAGTATTGAGAGGCAAAAAACTCCCTATGACATAGATGAGCTGACTATGCTTGCCGGACATCTCTCTGCCTCAGAAAAAGCGGCAAATAAAGTGGAGCGGTTTGTGAGAAAAGCAGCAGGTGCTGTTCTTTTGATGGACAGGGTGGGTGAGACATTCAGGGGTCTTATCACCGGCGCTTCAGAGAAAGGAACCTATGCCAGGATCATTGATCCCCCTGTAGAGGGTCGGGTCGTACGAAACGAGGATGGATTGAAGGTTGGACAGAGAGTTCAGGTTCGCCTCTTAAACACTGATCCTGAGAAGGGATACATCGACTTTGAGCGGATCTGATCTCAGGTGGATCTGTTCACTCAAAAACACTCTTTTCACTGGCCCTGGACAAAACCTTAGTATATCGTGATTATGGCCGGGCAGCGAAATATCCAAATCCCTCTTCCATCTGACTGATCATGAAGAGCTTACGGGCAGATTGTGGGGTTTGTATGGTGAGCTCAGGGATGGTTACCAGAAATGAGTGGCGTGGGAACCAGAACGATCCATCGCCATAATCAAAAGATGCAGCGTCAACGGTAATAATTGCCCGTTCCAGATCGGCATACTGTATTTTTGCGTCATCAAAATTCATTGAACGGAGCACCTTTGTTCTGAGATCATGGTTTCCAAGGAGCATAACCAATACCTGAACACCGGTATCGATCGAATAACTGATGGTGATTACTGCATCCGCCCCATCGAGAACGATATCCACTGTCTCAAAGGTGATGTAGCTGTACCTGTTTCCAGGCTCAGAAGCGGCAACAGGCATACTGCATAGAGCGAATATAAGGAGAGCCGCAATAATTATGCCTGTTTTCATTAGATACTATCTGTCGTATATAATTATAGTGTTTCTGGTCGGAACCAATTATCTTGCCCTTATTCTGCAAAAAAACTCATGGAAACTTTCAGGTAATAAAAAAAGGAGAGAAAATCCATTTCCATACACTGGAGGATGGATCCTGTTTCAGAGTGTTTTTGTGAGGATGATCTCGATACTGGATACATTGGTTCTTCCAGTATCTGTTTCAATCTCCTCTGTTGAGGTACAGATATCCTTCTTTCCAACACCCTCAAGGAATCGGTTCAATGAAATCTCTGCGGTATCCACTGCACGTGAGATTGCCTTTCCCCGGGCCTTGATGGCAACCATTTCAGCGCCATTATTGAACTGTGTCACCACTGCCAGTACATAATTCATTACCGGCTTGTTACCAACGAATACTGTGTTATCTGTCTGCATGTGATCCCTCAAATATAACCCTTTGTTTTCATTAGCTCAGCATTGAGGACAGACGAACCGGCTGCCCCCCTGATCGTGTTATGTCCCATTGCAGTATAGCGGATACCTTCCCTGATCCTGCCTATTGAGACGGTCATTCCATTACCCCTGTTTCTATCAAGCCTGGTCTGCGGGCGATCAGGCTGTTCAAAGATGTGCAATGTCTCCTCAGGCTGGCTCGGGAGCCCGGAAAATGGGGGTCTCCATCTGGCAAAGGCGTCCTTCGCTTCAGCGGCACCATACTCAGCATCGATCCAGACTGACATCAGATGGCCGTCAATAACCGGCACCCTGTTACAGCTTGCACTGATCTGAAATGATGCGGGTTCTATCTCAGCACCATTGAATGTACCCAGGATCTTCTTTGGCTCACTCTCCATCTTCTCTTCTTCAGATCCAATGTAGGGAATGATATTGTCAAATATCGCCATGCCGGGGATGCCATCAAACCCGGCGCCAGATATCGCCTGAAGGGTTGCCACCGTCACACCATTAATGCCCAGAGGCAGCAGCGGTGCCAGGGAGGAAGAGAGCATGATGGTCGAACAGTTTGGATTTGTTACGATACAGCCATCCCTCCCGCTGTCATGCTGAAGATCGATAAGGCCGATATGTTCGGGATTGATCTCAGCGATGAGCAGGGGAACCAGGGGATCCATCCTGTGTGATGATGCATTGCTGCATACAGTAACACCGGCATCTGCAATATCCATCTCCAGTGTCTTTGCGACATCCGCAGGAAGTGCAGAGAAGACGATATCAAGATCTTTCACAGCCTCGACTGTTGTCGGGCTCACGATACGATCAGCCACAGTCTCTGGAAACGGTGCATCCACTCTCCAGTTCACAACCCGTCCGTATGGCTTCCCAGCACTCCGTTCGGACGCGGTAAGTGTGGTAAGTTCAAACCAGGGGTGATTCGCTAGTAATTGGACAAACCGTTGGCCAACGGCACCTGTAGCACCAAGCACTCCAACATTGATCATGGGTAAACAGAAGTAAGGGTGAGAATATATTTAAGCGTTAGAGTTTTAATTCCGTCAAACTCTATCGGGGGAGATAAAAAAAAGAATTATTCCATGTGAATGGCTTCAGCCGGACACTCATCCACACAGGTTTCGCAGTCAACACAGGTATCTGCATCTACAACAGCCTTCTCGTCATTCATAGAGATCGCAGCGGTTGGACAGATATCAACGCATGTTTCGCAGCCTGTACATTTCTCCTTATCAATAACAGCTACCAATTGGATTCCTCCTATAGTATTGTTTAAAAAAAGATGAGAAATAGGTTTCGATATACACACCACGATCAGAGGCCCAGAACCTCTTTCATCGTGTATGTGCCCGCAGGTTGACCCGGCACCCATTTCGCTGCCCTGATCGCGCCCCGTGCAAAAACAGAACGATCGTACGCGCGGTGAGAAAGTTCAATCGTTTCAAAATTGCCTGAGAATAAAACAGAGTGATCACCAACGATATCCCCGCCACGGATCACATGTACACCAATCTCATCAGCGCGTTCAGTCATTCCCTCACGGCCATACAACTTATCCCGTGCCCCCATCTCCTCTTCAAGGATTGCCAGGATTGTTTTTGCTGTACCGCTTGGGGCATCTTTCTTGTACCGGTGGTGTGCCTCGATCACCTCACAGTCATAATCAGGGAGGAGTGATGCTGCATTTCGTATCAGCTGCCAGAAGATATTGACACCCACACTGAAATTTGTGGTCTTGACAATAGGCACGACTCCTTCTGTTGCTTTTTTGATTCGTTCCTCCTCCTCTCCGGAGAAACCGGTTGTCCCGACAACAAGAGCCACCCCTGCGGATGCTGCAATTTCAATGTTCCTGACTGATGCACTTGCTATTGTGAAATCAATGAGGCAGTCAGGTTTTCTCTCTCTGAGGAACTGCTCCAGATGCTCTGAATCCACAACAGGCTGTCCGAATGCCTCCCCGGAGCGAATGTCAATACCGCCCACAAAGGTGAGATCGGGATCTTCCTCAACCATTCTTCCGATGATTGTACCCATACGGCCAAATGCACCGCAAATTGCAACTTTAATCATAATGACTCAGTATCTCCTTCAATACCGCTTCTTTTTGAGGGTCAAGTTCGGTGAGCGGAAGCCTGAGCGGACCTGCTGCTCCTCCCCTCAGCTCGACACCTTTCTTTACGGGTATTGGGTTTGTATCAATGAACATGCCACGGAAGAGCGGGGAAAGCTCATAATGGATCTGCTGGGCCCTGACAAACGATCCGGTCCGGCAGGCATCATAGAGAGTTCCCATTCTGGCGGGCTCAAGATTTGCAGCAACAGAGATGACTCCATGTCCACCCAGTGCGAGAATCGGCAACGTCATGTTATCATCACCTGAGAGGAGAGAGAATGGAACCTCCCTCTCCAGATCCCGGGTCATCTCGATGATCTGGGATATCTGGCCGATATCACCGCTTGCCTCTTTCACTCCGATGATATTCGGATTCCTTGCAAGTTCAAGGATCAGATCCGGGGCCAGGTTCTGACCAGTCCGTGATGGCACATTGTAGACGATGATAGGGATGCCGCAGTCAGCCAGTTTGGTATAATGTTTGATGAGCCCGGCACGATTTGGCTTGTTGTAATACGGGCTGATGACAAGTGCAGCGTCAGCCCCGATCTTTTTTGCAGCTTTTGTAAGTGTCAGTGCCTCTTCGGTGTTGTTCGAACCAGTGCCGGCAATGACTGGTATCCTGCCTCCTACAGCTGAGACCACCTCTTCGATGATCTCTTCATGTTCGGCAAAATTAAGGGTTGCAGATTCCCCTGTCGATCCACAGGGGACAATTCCATCAATTCCCTCTGACAAAAGATTTTCGACGTTTGAACGAAGCCCGTTGATATCAACAGGCATCGTTTCTGTTCTTTGAAAAGGAGTTATGATAGCTGGTATTATTCCATGGATCATACGCTAGCTTATCTGCGTCTTCTGGTATTTACTTTTCTCGTAATGTAACCCGCCACACGATTTCGCACACCTTTGCTTTCGATGGTGGTGAGATTCGAAACGGCGAGTTTATTCTCATCAAATTCATTAGAGAAGTAATTGCCATGCTTTTCCAGGAGACCTGTTCCGATTGATTTAATGTAGCTTGGTTTGATTCCCATGTATATCGTCCTCAAATTTCCATAATAGTAATGCGCGATGACAACATAATGATTGTGTTTGCAACCGATGACGGATCCGGTCCAAGGATCCGTATCATCGGCTCTTTTCCAACAGCCCCGCGATCAATGATCATATCCGGGACATCCTCCTTACAACATGATGCAACGCCCCAATCCATCGTCTGTATGCCGGGTGGCTCATGTTCCCTGTCAAACCAGCATACAGTGAAGCTCATATCCTCCAATAGAGCGGCCAGAGTCTCAGTAAACCGGATATTTGCAGCAGATCGTATCTCAGGGTCAAACCGCATTGCTGTCAGTACGATCCGCGCAACATGGTCACTTGCACCGAATGCACACTCTCCCACCGGGTGAACACTCTTCCGAAGCGTCACAATCCTCCCTTCCACCCCCGCCACATCAGCCGGGCTTCGGGCACCTTTTTTGGCATAGACAATGTTGCTGCCAACTTCGGGGATAAGACGGGGATCCATCTTCTCCTTCAGCTCACTGACAGCATACGCGAGTGCATCGAGAATGTCGGTTTTTTCATCTTTATCAATCATTTGAACGCACCCAGATTCGTGTAACACCCTCGATTGCAGACTGGATAAAGAGATCGAGATCCATCAGGAGTTCAATCGATCGTATCCTGTCACGATCACACCCCGCTGCAAAGCCTTTATCTTTCATCTTCTTCTTCACGGTTTTTACCGTCACCTCTTCTATTGCCCCGCCTTTGACGAGGGCACAGGCGATGATGAGACCAGAAATGCTGTCTGCGGACTGAAGGCAGAGATCAACCGGGGTCGAATGACCCGAAAAGAGATGGTGGTTATGCTTCATGACAGCATCTGCGATCTCTTTAGATTTGCCTGCCTCACGGAGCATCTCCGCGCCAACAATGCCGTGCCTCTCCATACCTCCGGAGACGATCTCATAATCGATATCATGCAGGATACCGATTATCTCAAAGAGATCAGGATCTTCATTCAGATGTGGGGCAACAGCCCGCATGATTGCACCGGTTGCTACACAATGCTCAATGAGGCTCTCTGAAGTGACATGTTGCCTGAGGAGGCTCATGGGATCATCTGGTACCATACAGTATGGATCTTTTCTGAGGGAGATAGATTCTCTGGTTGGCATCCGGATCAAATGATGAAAGAAAGTGTGATCTACCGGGTTATCCAATGGTTTTGACAGGAGTTTTGTGAAAACCATTAAGCCTCTCCTCAGGAGAATATATGTATGCAAAAATGGCTCATGGACATCGCCATAGGGGTTATAAGCCTCATTATATTCCTTGTTCTTCTCATTGGACTGCCAGCAATAATGAATCCGGGATACGCCTATCTGATCGCTCTGCTGATCTTCATATTCATCCTCATCGGAGCGGGATCAACGGTAATAGAGAAATCAATCTGAACCTGACAAACTCATTAAAAGATCCCCGCAAAATCATATATCTTCTTTTTCTTCGTTATTTTTCCCGGATGAGTTAATTTTACTCGCAGGTCTCTTATTTTGCTTCTTCTCTTTCCGGTAATATGAGAGGGGGTGGCTGATAAGTTTGCATTTTGCATTCTTCCCTGAACAGATCCCATGAGTCATCATGGTTGCACATGATGGTGTTGTATACCCGTCACTTCCCTGGCTGATGATATGATTCACCTGGTAGGATGTCACTTCAATATTGAAGTCACTCCCTTGTGAGAAGGTTCTGATAATCTCTGTTACATCCATTCCAATGGTATGGAGGAATGTAGTCAATGCAAATCTCCCCGAATGGGTGAGATATTTTCCAGTAACAGCCGCTTCGAAGAGCGCATGGATACAGGGCGGGAACCGTGACTCCTCGACATCCCCATACTCTTCAACGGTACGTTCGGCAATAATGGACTGGACAACCTGGAGATGAACAGATAGGCTGTCACAGACAGATTCGGGCAGGTCAAGAGGAAGTTGATCGAGGAGGAGTGTTCTGATCCGCTCACGGAGAAGAAGATCTTTCTCTTCTTCACTCAGAAAGACCTGTCCTTGTGATAGATCACGGTTCACAAGCCGGAAAGTGTCTTCCCGCAGTGTCTGTGTGATCTCGATATAGCGGGTGTAGGACATACTGTCTCCCAAAAGAGGCATATCCAGTTCCCGAAAGATATGAAGGCGAAGAGCATCGTTCTTCTCGATGGTCTGTAGGAAGAAGAATGCCCGTTCAGCCTCATATCTGGCAAGGGTCGCAATCCCTGAGCGGTTTTTTATGCAGGATACAAGAATTCTGGCAAGGCCATAACTGAGAATATCAAGGAATGGATCATCACTATCTGTCCATGCCCTCCCTTTTTTTGACTGGGCGGCATCACGTATTCGATCCACTGCTGCATCAAGGTAGATCCGGTTCTCAGGGTTGCCGGTAATAGTGCGAAGAGAATAACCACGTGATGCGATTACTTCCTGTGCTTCTTTTAAAAAAGGGTAGTGGGCAAGATCCTGCAGTTCAAGCCGGATTTTCATTAATCTGCCTCAATACGGGGTGCGAGGAGATAGGTGACACGCCCTTTGTCCTGGGCGATTGGAAAGAGGAACTGAACAGGATGATCAATTCCAAGTTGAATTTCTACAGTCTGGGATCGCCCGATTACTTTCCCCATATCCTTGAGATAATCAAGTGAGAAGAGCGAACGTGCTTCTGCTGGTTGAACAAACTCGACATCGTCTTTTCCAAGTTCAAGTTTGATATTATCAGTATCTCCCTCGGCGATCATGGTAAAGAGGGAAATTTCAGGCTCAATCTTCAGTGCAATCTTATCAGAGACGACTGAGGCTGCTTTAATAGCATTGTTCAGTGTTTCGCCCGGAACCCTCACAACTGCGGGCAGATTGAGTGTTGGCGGGTTTGGATCTTTTCGAATCGTCTTTGTATCCAGAAGTGATATCGAATACCGGTAACTTTTGAAACTTATCGCGAGTTTTTTACTTTCAGCATCCAGTTCAAGCTCGATAGGATCACTCTTTCCTACCATCCCGAGGATATTCTTCAATTTCGCAATATCAAGTCCAATCTCAAGTTCTGTTGCAGCATATGACTGAAATGCACCTGCATCCAGCTCAAGTGAGATCATCGCAACATTTGAGGTGTCTACTGCCCGTGTGGTAAAACCCTTCTCACTTATATGAAGACGGCATTCACCAACCAGAGCTGATATGGCGTCGATCGATTCTCTGAACGTATCTGCATCAATAGTTGCTTTTAACATCACAAACCCCTTATCATATTGATACGAACTAAATACGGATAATTATATTGTTCTATTATCGACACACCCGATGATAAATGATGTGTTACATTTCTTTCATTATTTTGATTGGGGAGAGGAGAGAAGATGGGTTCACAATGGTCACGTGATTCGGCTTATACCAGAGCAACCGGTGAGGGATACAGATCTCGTGCTTCGTATAAACTGCTGGATATTCAGGCAAAATTCGGGATTATACGTCCCACAGATTCGGTAATCGATCTTGGGTCTGCTCCCGGTTCATGGCTTCAGGTATTGAGGAATATCACTGAGGGGGTAATTATCGGAATTGATCTCAATCCGATAACTCCACTTCAGGGTGTACACACCATAACAGGAGATTTTACAAATCCCCTCATACGTGCAGAAGCACAAAGGATCATAGATCCCGTCAGTATTGTCACCTGTGATGCATCCCCAAAGATTTCCGGGAAGAAAAGCTATGATCAGGCGCGCATAATCGATCTGAATGAAGAAGCGCTCAGGTTTGCCAAGGCAGTTCTGAAACAGGGAGGGAATTTTGTCGTGAAGACATTTCAGGGAGAGCTCTTTAATGATTTTCTTGCTGAAGTCAGGGCGAATTTCTATTCTGTCAGGATATACAGCACAAAAGCAACCCGCAAAGGCAGTACTGAGACCTATATAATTGCCAGGAACTATATTCATAAAAGAGATGACAGAGAAGCTGATTGATCCATATGGGCGTCAGGTAACAAATGTTCGGTTTTCTTTGACGCCAGCCTGTAACCTCAACTGTGTGTATTGCCATGCGGAGGGGGAAGAACAGCCGGATAATTCACTCAGTACAGATGAGATTATCACAATCATCAATGCTTTCTCCCGGTATCCGATCAGGAGCATGAAATTCACCGGAGGGGAACCTACTCTCCGTGAAGATCTGATTGAGATCATAAGCTCGGTTCCATCACATATCGAGTCGTCAATGACAACAAACGGGACACTGCTTGCAGATTGTGCCCATGATCTGAAGAAAGCGGGCCTGTCGCGTGTGAACATCAGCCTTGATACACTCAGGCCCGACCGGTATAAACAGATCACCGGAAAAGATCTCCTGGGAGATGTTCTTGAAGGCATAGATTCTGCCCTTGATGCCGGTCTGACACCAGTAAAATTGAATATGGTTCTTCTTCAGGGAATAAACGATGATGAGATCCCTGATTTCTTCAGGTTTGTCAGGGGAAACCGGAATCTGATCCTTCAGATCATCGAACTGATGGAGTTTAATGAGTGTACCTCACATGCCGATGTAGATGGACTTGAGAAGAAGATCGCCTCACAGGCAACTGAGATCCTGACACGGAGGATGCACCATCGAAAAAAATATTGTGTCGATGGGGCAGAAGTAGAGGTAGTTCGTCCTCTGCACAATACCGAGTTCTGCGCTCATTGCAATAGAATCAGAGTGACATCAGATGGAAAACTCAAGCCCTGCCTTCTCAGAAGGGATAATGAAATTGATATCAGGGGAAAAACCGGTGATGAACTGGATCAACTGATTCATAAGGCCATCAGTCTTCGCCAGCCTTTTAACCAGTGATGATGTCAGACAGAATTTGAATCAGACAACGTCACCTTCTCTTTACCACCTCTGGCACCAGTATTGTTCATTTTCCTGAAGAACAGGTACATTTCTCAGGAGAGGACATCTGCCGAGACAGTAACCCTTTTTTCCACCCCCTCCATATAATCCCCTATGATGATGGAAAAAAATGAATATGCTCGTGAACTTGACTATCTCTATTCAAAATCTCTTGTTCTTGAATCGATATCTGAATTTCACCCGGTCTTATGGTTTCACTGGATGGATGCCGTCGCGCACCTTGATTATACACTAAGTATTGCAGGATTCAGCTATGAATCGCCGCGATCCATCATGGCAGGAGAATATATGCGATGGAGGATTGACGAGGAGAAGAAGGGGGACCGTCCACTATTCCGGCCATTTGTCAACTGGCTTGCAGAAAATCATCCGGAAACCTTTTCAAAACTTCCAATGCTCTGGCAGGGTATTTATTCAGATTCTGATCCGGCACAGTACCGGAGTTTCCGTATAGTCCTCGATCCGTCATCAACCAAGCCGATTCCATCGATTGCGTTCCGGAGCATGATAGATGATCTCTTTGCAAAGGAGCTCATTAAAAGCTTATATAATGGTGCATCTCTTGCAACACTCTTTGAGACCTATAAAAGAAGCCGGTCAGATTAGGAAGGCATCATGGATCCGGTCAGGATTTGTTCAGATCTTATTCGAATAAATAGTGAAAATCCTCCCGGGATCACTACCGAGGTAGTCGGCTATCTCAGTGATCTCCTTGCATCCCTTGGGATTGCAACAGATATCATTGAGAATACTCCGGGACATTGCAATCTTATCTCCAGAAGACAGGGCGATCCCCTCCTTCTCTGCGGGCATATTGATGTCGTTCCCGCACTTGATGAAGGATGGACGCATCCCCCCTACTCAGGTTTCATAGATGATACTTTTGTCTGGGGACGGGGTAGTACGGATATGAAAGGAGGCTGTGCTTCCCTAATCGCAGCCCTTGCCTCCATCATTGATGAAGGGCTTGATCCTGCGGTCTCCCTCGCTTTTGTCTGCGATGAGGAGGTGGGCGGCCCTCATGGTATCCATCATCTTCTGAATAAAGAGCTGCTTTTACCCTCTGACTGTATCATTGCAGAGCCGACCCCTTCAATCGCTCCATGTATCGGGCAGAAAGGACTCTGCCGCTTTACAATGGAATTTAAGGGTTCTCCCGGCCACAGCTCTCTCTATCCGGCGGTTGGAAAGAGCGCTATCATGGATGCAATGGAATTTCTTGAATATCTGAAGCAGATTCACAAACGGGAATTCCCAATTGACCCTGCAATGTCCGGACTTATCAGCCATTCCGAGGCTGTGCTTGAAGGAATCTTTCAGACATCAGATCTTCGCTCTGTACTGACCAGAATAATGTATAATCCCGGTGTTATCTCAGGGGGTGAAAAGGCAAATATCGTAGCCCAGAAATGCAGGCTTGAAGTTGATCTCCGCCTTCCTTTCGGATGTGATGCTCACGAACTCCTAAGTGAAATCAGATCATATGCACCTGATACTGAAATTACCCCCTCAAGCATC
Source organism: Methanocalculus sp. MC3 (assembly GCF_054767395.1). Taxonomy (NCBI): domain Archaea; kingdom Methanobacteriati; phylum Methanobacteriota; class Methanomicrobia; order Methanomicrobiales; family Methanocalculaceae; genus Methanocalculus; species Methanocalculus sp. MC3. The sequence continues at coordinate 455,878 of NZ_BAABMP010000002.1, read as the reverse complement.
TGGAACCCATCCCTGACTCCACCGGATGCGAATATTGTCCGGAGAATCTGCGATCAGATCGGGATAATCCATAACATCAATGCAGAGCCGATTGTCCAGTGGGCAGCCAGCGATGCACGTGAGCTTCGAAAGAAGGGGTTCGATGTGGTTGAATACGGGCCTGGAGATATCAGGACACTGCATGCTATTGATGAACGGGTCGCACATGAGGATCTCAGGAATGCAGCCAGAGTGTTTAGGGGTGTTATCCTCTCGTATCAGGGTCAATCACCCTGAAACAACCATCTTCCCTTTTATACTTTGAGTTGCAACTGATGGATCATGAATCTGAGGCGTGAGGGGTATCTGCTCATTGCGATTCTCTTCATCGTTTTTGTGAGTGGATGTACCGCACCTCCCCAGTCGATCGTAGAGACACCTGCCATCACACCTGAGCCGGTACAACCAGCTCCTCCACCTGCAGAGACCCCGGGTGTTGTTATTGATCCATCTGTAGTTGTGCCCGCAACTCCCTATCCAACAGGCCCGCTGAAGCCCGAGCCTGAACAGGTTCCATCCTCAGTCACATCGCCTCAGGAAACAGTGGGATACAAGACGGTCTATTCAGAAACGATTGAACCACGTTTTTCTGAAACTGCCATGATCGTCGAGGTGACAAAGGCCCCACTCATCATTACCGCAAAAATCACTCCTTCGACAGTCACCCGAACTATTGTCGGGACAAGTCAGTATGGGTCGAAAGATGAATTCTCGGTGGTTGTCACACGGCCCTCTGAAAATGCCTGGTTTGAATGTACTGTCCGTGACGCAGGAACTGGTGAGATCATCGTGCAGGACGGATACAGCCGGGGATATACACAGAATACGAACATGGCAATCACCGTCCGGAGAGCAGGTGTTTATCACATCACGTTTGGCGGGAATTTCGTGAAAGCGGAGGTTAAAATGCAGCTCCCTGAGACTGCAATTTTGACAGAGCCAATAAACTAATCAATATCTTTTTATCAGAACATCACGTATAGAGTAGAGCACCTTTGCAGGGTCCCGGTAGGGTAGTGGATATCCTAGAAGCCTGCGGAGCTTTTGACCCGGGTTCAAGTCCCGGCCGGGGCGTAAATCCCTTTTTGTTCAACGCTTACACGGAAATACACGGTTTTTCCATATTATTTCCTCTCCTTATATACAACCGCTCACATATGCGGTATGTGGAAGGGACGACCATGATCGAAACTGTGAAATTTTCAAGATCGGCTGATCAGTTCAACCGATACGGAGAGAAGGGCATTTTAAACCGAATCAACACCGGGGAAATGACACCCGAAGACGCGGATCTTATCCGTGACTTTGTCAGCCATCTTCAGGCAACAAGTAACATCGGAGAGGCACGGGCATACAAGATCACAAACGCACTTAGCAACATCACCCGGTTTATCAAAACGCCTCTTATGGATAACTCAATCAGAGAGATCCAGGCGGCGGTATCCGCAATAAAACGCGGTGAAAAACTCCGAGCAAAAAACGGGAATAATGGCGGGATGTTGTCACAGGACACACAGCGCGATTATATCATGTTCCTGAAGAGGTTTTACCTGTGGACGATTGAAGAGGGGCTTTGTGATCTACCAGTCGATAAGATCCAGAAGATCAAAGCACCTTCATCTAAAAGAATGACAAAGACACCTGAGCAGATGCTATCTGAAGAGGATATACGGAAGATGCTTCATATCTGCGAAGGGGTCACAGCACGCCGGGATAAGGCGCTGATAGCATGTCTGTATGAATCCGCTATGAGGATACACGAACTCGCAGGATTGAAGTGGAAGGATGTTGAATTTACGGATCATTTTGTCCGGTTGAATGTTGCCGGGAAAACAGAGATCCCGCGATACATACCATTGACATTGAGCCGGGGATACCTCGCAGAATGGAGATCCATTTATCCCGGCGATACGAGCGGTAACAACCCGGTCTTTGTGACAATAAGAAACCGAAACCTCACCTACCAATATACAAAGAACCATCTCGAAAAGATCGCCAAACGGGCCGGGATACAAAAACACATCACGCCTCACCTATTCAGGCATTCACGCATAACCAACATGCTTAAAGCGGGATTCTCTGAGAGTACGATCAAGCTGATGGCTTGGGGATCGTTATCATCAGAACAACTCTCCAGGTATGCACACCTCCATAACAGCGATGTGGATCGAGAGGTTGCACGGGTGAACGGGATCGAGATCGAGGAGAACACCGATAAAAACACCCTGAAGCCGAAACCATGCAGCAGATGTCTACATATCAACGAACCACACGCGCCTACATGCGTTATATGCGGGCAACCATTGACAAAAGAGGCTATCCTTGAATTGACCGGGATGAAAGCAGAGATACACGGAGACCGGCGATACAGAAGCCTCATTGATGAACTTGAGGTAAAACTCGCAGCACTCCGATCAATCACTTAATTTTTTCTTTTTTTCATTGTGATATTGATACCGGCAATTGTCAGAACAGAATCGAGCCTGTTTATTCCCCGCAAACGAAGCACCACACCGCTCACAGGTCTTATCAGCAAAAACAATATCGAGATCAGGAGTGACTATGAATTTTGTTGATACCCAAGGATAAGAATAACCACGCTCTTCTGCCTCTTCTTGGAGATCTTCAAGAAGATACCGGCTTCCGTAAACTGTATCTTCAAGAATACATTTACTATTCAGCCGACAATCCCGTTCAAACTCTGAGATCTTGCCTTCCTCAAAAAGCTTCTTCAGAAGATCGCGGAATTTAAGGTATTTCTTCCGGCAATCGGTATCATCACAAAACGGTATGGTCTTACCCGATGGTTTTTCAACATAAGATCCACAATACCGACATCGGCTAAAATCTTTGGCAATTCTACCAGTAAATGCATGTGGTATCCCCTCTCCTTCACGCACTATCATCTTAAGGGGTTCGTTCATACTTGGAAATGCAAACAACCCCCGAACTAATACAGGCAGATTTTCACTCTTAGCCTTTTTTCCAATATCCTCTTTTAAAAAGGTAACAAAATATGACCATATCCCATTATAATGACGAAAAACCCGCTCTTTACCGGGCCAACATAAAACATAGTCAAGCCCGTAATAGAAAATCAAAACAATATTTATTGAATTATCATGTATTTTTTCTGATAACTCATCGACATCCATATTCTTATACTCTTCCGGAATAGGCAGATCGTTTTTTGCAAGATCATAGATCGCCGGGGTCTTTTTTGGTAAACAATTATCAGGCTTCATAATTTACACGCTTTTACCATATTTTTGTTTTCAGGAGATTTAAGTCTTTGCACGTATAGTAATATATTGTGTGTATTATGACACGAGAACGCAGGACATATGCCTTCACCTTTGATCCAAAGGTGATAGGGAGAATCGACCATGAACGCGGAGACATACCCAGATCGCGGTATATTGAACGAATTTTGAAGGAGGCGCTGAAGGATGACAACCGAATCCAGAACTGTTGATCCCGCACTCATCGAACTCCTTGATCCACTGGAGCAGGTAATTGCACGGGCCTTTATTCATGAAGGAAAATGGAAGCTTTCAGACCAGACAGACGAATCAACGATAGATGGATGTGATATAAATGAGTGACATAAGAACCCTAAGTTTTGTATCATCGGTGCTTTACCGGGTACATGCCGCCACCCTTTACGGTGAGCAGATCGAATTTACCGCACACCGGGCAAACCCGCCAGAACCATTCGAGGATATCCTCAAAGATTACCCGTCCGGCCATATCATCGCGTCGGAGATGTTCACACCTACTGAAGCGATGAAGCTTATGGAATTTATCCGGGGAGATCAGGAATTCGAATTATATATCGACATGGACACGCTCACCAGGGTTGCGGGGGCGACACGCAAGATACGCGGATCTAATTACATGGAAGCAGCCGCATTCCTAAAAAATTATAATTCGAGGTATATTATTGCTAAAGATGATTTGTTCCCATTCCCGGTTATTGGGTATATAGTCGGCTCACCGACAGAACCCGATCAGAACCCGGAGGTATTGGGTGATGACTGAATCAGAAGAGGGCCGCCGGGGGACGAATCCGAGCAGCCAGACAAACACGGAGGGTGTAAGTCACTGTTCTATTTATGGCAGTGAATATATAAAACTTACTCATCTTCTGGCAAAAGTCGAATCCAATTTCGACAGGATGATCGCAATCCTTGAGACGGGGGAGGAAGTACGGTGACAACAGATCCCGATCAGCTTCGGATCTTCCTCAATCGTGCTGATGAAGTGGGAGCATCATACCGATTCCTTCCTTTAGATATGAGTGGACGGAAAAGCAAACCGCCTTCATGGAAAGCGAAAGATGGCGGCATACTCGAATCGGCGGTAAGCAACAGAGACGAGGCGATCGCACATATTGAAGGAGGTCTGAACCTTGCTGTTCTCTGTATGGACGAGGGCCCGGACAGCCTGATTATCATTGATCCCGATATCGCAAACATTCCAGAGACGCAACGAGAAGGCTATATCACCCGAATAGAGGCGGTAATTGATGAGTGTGATTGTTTCACCGTCCGCACGCCTTCAGGTGGATGGCATATCTATTGTGTGAACGATTCACGCGCCTATAACGGCGGTTTCGTTCATCCCGATTACGGAGATATCACCGTTATCGATGTGCAATCAGATCGGGTATATGCAGTATCACCCGGCTCATGGTTACGCCGGACTGAGATCAAAGATGGCGCGATCAAGGGGATGCCGCCGGTCTATCATGTTGTCCGGGATGCACCGATCAGATCAGGTTCACTTGTCTTCACTTCGCTTGAAAATCACGGCTTTAAATTCGTTGAATCAGCGAAAAAAGACAAAAATACCGAATTGCGCAAAATGATAATTTCATGAACGTTTTTAGGAAAGAAACCATAAGAACTCAGTATAATATAGATAAAAAAATTGATTAACCTGAAGATAAAAAAAGGGTTTAATCTTTCAAAAATTTAAAATGAAATAATTCCTAATGGGAAAAGGAAATTACAAATGGTTGAGGATAAACGAGTAATTTACATGGATAATGCCGCAACAACACCTGTAAGACCGGAGGTTTTGGATGCGATGATTCCCTTTATGACACATAGTTTTGGAAATCCTTCCTCTCTTTACGATATAGCCAAAATATCCCGCGAGGCGGTTGCAAAAGCACGCTCTCAGGTCGCAGCAGCACTTGGTGCACAGCCAAAAGAAATCTATTTCACATCCGGAGGAACAGAGTCTGACAACTGGGCGATAAAAGGCGTCTGTTTTGCAAACAAAAACAAAGGAAAACACATTATAACAAGCCCTATTGAACATCATGCAGTCTCCCACACATGCGAGTGGCTTGAAAAACAGGGATTTGAAGTAACTTATATTCCTGTTGATAAGTACGGCCTTGTGAATCCTGATGATGTTTCAGCTGCAATCCGGGATGATACCATACTTATCACAATAATGTTTGCGAATAATGAAATTGGAACAATTGAACCAATAGCAGAAATCGGAAAAATTGCACGTGAGAGAGGAATATTATTTCATACTGATGCTGTTCAGGCAGTCGGGCATGTTCCGATTGACGTTGTTTCGATGAATATCGATATGCTCTCACTCTCAGGCCATAAGTTTAACGGCCCCAAGGGAACAGGTGCCTTATACATCGGAAAGAGAGTGAAGCTTGTTCCCCTGATGCACGGTGGTGATCAGGAGAGAAAGAGGCGTGCCGGAACAGAAAACGTCCCCGGAATCGTTGGTCTTGGTCTTGCACTTGAGCTCTCCGTTTCTGAGATGAAAGAAACAACAGAGCATCTTAAAGAGCTTCGCAACCGTCTTATTGACGGCCTTTTGAAAGTTCCAAAATCGCATTTAAACGGTCATCCGCAAATGCGGCTTTCAAACAATGTCAATGTTATATTTGAGTATATTGAGGGGGAATCAATACTCCTGATGCTGAACAGAAAAGGCATTGCCGCCTCAACCGGAAGCGCCTGCAACTCCTCCTCCCTTGAGCCGTCTCATGTTTTAACTGCATGTGGTCTTCCACAGGAGATTGTGCACGGGTCGCTCCGGCTGACAATCGGAGATATGACTGAAGAAGGTGATGTTGACTATCTTTTGGAGGTTGTCCCGGAGATTGTGCAGAAGCTTCGCAATATGTCTCCTCTGACACCGCAGGAGTTAAGGACAACCTGACAACTGAGAGATTTAAGTTGTAAAAGGCAGACTAAAGATGAGATTTTAAGAAAAAAAACAGTTTAGGTGATATGAATGGATTATAGCGAGACAGTGATGGATCACTTTGAAAATCCGAGAAACCAGGGCACAATCGAAAACCCTGACGGAATCGGCGAGGAAGGAAACCCGCAGTGCGGTGATATCATGAAGATTTACATCAAAGTTGACGACAACAGGATTTCTGATGTAAAGTTTCAGACATTTGGATGTGGGGCTGCGGTTGCGTCAAGCAGTATGGCAACCGAGCTTATCAAAGGAAAGACGCTTGAGGAGGCATGGGAGCTTTCAAACAAGGCAGTCGCAGAGGCGCTCGAAGGTCTTCCCCCGCAGAAGATGCACTGCTCTGTTCTTGCAGAGGATGCAATTCACAAAGCGATAAATGATTACCGTGTGAAACAGGGGCTTTCCCCGTGGGAAGAGAGGGCCGGAAAAGAGTCCCACCATCATTAAATCTCTATTTTTACAACTGACTCCTATGAAACAATAGTCTGTTTCATTCATTATCTGTGAACCCGCAAGGCTAATGGGTGACTTTTTTGGCTCTTTGTCAGATTGTGCCGGCATCTGTCATAACATCTTGCTGCACGGTCTTTTGGTCGTTATTTTTCTTAGAGCCCAACTTTGACAGTTGAAAAGAAATAAGTTGTTCTTAGTCTTGTTTGAATTGATCAAATGCAAAAAGAACTAAGAACCTATGAAGTTGAGCCGAATCAAAATATATCCTTTCCTATCGGAACTCTTTTCCTTGTTAACAGGCTGTATGAAATTCTAAATTTCACCGATATTTTTGGGAAACACAAGAAGAATGGAATAGATATCAATAAATTACTCAAAGCTCTCGTCAGCTACAAACTAACGGATAACTTCAGCATAACACGATCTCATGAATGGATGAGCAGACCGGAAGTATGTGATATTTTTGGCCTTGAATCATTCAGTGAAAGAACTCTGTATCGGGTTCTTGAAATCATCGGAACCAACCGAGAGGAAATAATTTCTGACATCCAGGATGTTCTTTTTGAGAGGTATGAATTTGAACACACCAATATCAACATGGACTGGACCAGTATTGTGCTCCACGGCAATGAAGCTAAACTGGGAAAGTATGGCTACAGCCGTGATCACAGACCGGATAAAAAGCAAATCACGTTGGGTGTGAGTGAACTGGCCGACCCGGTAAATATTCCAATTGGCCTCACAATCGAACCCGGAAATCTCAATGATCAGACCCACTTCAAAAAAACATATCGTCAATTGAGCGGCAGGCTCAGAGAAGGTTCCCTGGTAATCTTCGATAAAGGAGCGAACAGTGTTGCCAATACTGCAATGATTCGAGCAGACAATTTGCAATACATGACGGCAAAGAAACTGAACAAAAGCGATGATACGATCATTGCAAAATTCGAAGAATATCATCCAGAAGTAATCGATGCAGAAACAGGCATTTTAGGTATTAAAATTGAAAAACCAAACAGTATCAATTATTTCTTCTTCTCAAAAAAGCTGCAAAAAGAGCAACTGGAATCCAGAGCCAGAAAAGTGGTTAGACAGATAAAAGAAGCAAAAGAGATTCAGGAAAGCATTGACAAAAATAAAGCCCTTCCAAAGCGCTTTCGGATTAACAATCTACTTATAGATGTGGACTACTCCATCCAGACAAAACTGGTTGAACTCACGGAAGATGATGCAGTAAAGCTTCTTGAAGAGAAGTTTATCAACGGCAGAGAGGGATTTTTCTGCCTGAAATCAAGTAAGAATTTGACACTTTCTGAAGCTCTTTTGACATACCGGAAAAAGGATTCAATTGAAAAAATCTTCCACTCTCTAAAAAATGAAATCGAGATAAAACCACTGCGGGTATGGACAGATAACAGCATTTACGGAGCGATTATCATAGGGTTTATTGCACAATTATTCATCTCGCTGGTACGATTTGAAATTCCAGAGCTGAAGCACACATCGACAAAATTCATCAAAAAATCGTTATCGGATTTGACAGTTACCGTTGATTCATGGATGCGAAAGACAAAAACCTACATCCACTCGAATTTTGATGCCATAAACATGATGATTTTAGGCCATAAATGGGAAATTTCATGATTTAATGGGGGAAAATCTGCTAACTGTCAAATAGATTATCCAGATAAAAAAATGAAAATTTTGATTGCTGTAGTGGATAGTCTTCTCGGGTGATTGAACTCTAACTGTCAAACTTGGGTTAGAGGATTTCTGAGGGACCTGAAGAATTATGGTGCAATCGTTGCTGCTCTTGGCCAGTACATAATAATAAATACACCTGCCAGTGCGACAGTTGCGCCGATGATATCAAACCTGTCCGGCACCACATGATCGATTTGCCAGCCCCAGAGCAGGGCAAGGACAATGAAAAATCCCCCATAGGCGGCATACACTCTCCCGAAATTTTCCGTTTGCAGGGTTGGGATGATCCCGTACAGGACCAAAATGACCGCCCCGAGAACAGCATACTCAATACCCTTTCCCTCCCTTAGCCAGAGCCATATGCCATATCCGCCGCCGATCTCACACAGGGCGGCGAAGATGAAGAGAATAATTGACTGAAAAACCATATACAGGTACAGATTTAGAGGGAGAAAATAATTACTCCCCGAAAAACCGGGGAATCTGGTCATTTGCCGGTATTATCTGCCGTATCTGCGGAATACATCGCATGGCGGATTTTTTTTTAATTGATGCTTAACCGATCGGGCTGTTGCCATAATCCGTGAATACCCGCAGAATAATAATAACCGGGTGATGGTCTACCAGGCAGATCACAGGGAGTGCTTCCGGCGTGTAAAAAAACGCCGGATGAAGGGAAGATGCCCCATCTTCCCCCGAAGCATCCGAGACGGCAATGCAGCATGGAGGGGCATGCTAAGGGATGCGATTACTGCTCCTGCCAGCGAATTTCTCTGTTCTGCCATATATTTTGCACCTCACGGGGTTATACGAAGAGTACCATCCTGACCATGTTCCGCACCCCCGGTGCAAATCCTACGATTATCATGGCAAGCAGGATCAGGTGCCATAAGACTGGGTTGCCCTCTTTGCGGTATTGCTGGAGAATGTAAATCGCAGGGAACAGGACTGCCAGTTTTAAGAGGAACATCGAGAATGCCGTTCCAGTCCATGCGACCAGGGCACCCCCGACAACGTGCGCTTCGGTGTATGTCATGGAGTGGAGGTCGATCCCATAGCTCGTGGCGCTTGCATCCAAAAGCTGCCCGAAGATGAGCACGCAGTAGATCGGATCGCTCACATATTCCCATTTGAGCACGTACCGCATGAATCCCCAGACGGCGGCAGAGGTGACAATGGCCAGACTCATGATAATGAGTATGACGCTCACCATGACCTGCGAATAAGTAAGCCCCCACCATATCAGAAATGCTGCGGATATCGTGCAGGCGAGTGTTCCGATCCCGGCATACCCTATATGATAGGATGAGATTAATCCGGCACGCTCAAGGGTTCGCGACAGCAGGAGTGCCGCGATGGTGAAGAAGAATATGACAAAATAAATCAGCGGCGTGATCAGGAGGAAATGAATATCGGATGTGATAAAACCGGTGTCCTCCACAACCCGCAGAAGTCCCCCGAGGACAATGAACGGGATGGTAGCAAGGATAAATTTCCTATCCACCGCAATTCCTGTAGTGTTCAGCCACCGATAGATGAGGTACACCGAAATGATGAGTATTATTGCATAGGTAAGAGTGTCCACTATAGTGTACGGCTGTCCGTACCGGATGGGATCGATGTAATATTTCATAATGAATTCGCGAATCATGGTTTAAGCTCCTGGTCTGCCGGCAGGAACCGGCAGGGGGTAAGATTAGGCCCCTGAACAATTCACAATTGTTATTTTTCATGATATACAGTCTTTGTTATCCGGGATTTTTGCCGGCAGGCATTTTTTTTGCTGAATGCATATATAATAAAAAAATGAAAATTGCGGGTGGTAAATATTACCGCTTCGCAACCCGGAGGCCGTTGCCTACCGCGAGCAGTTCAGACGCCTCGTGGAATATCACCGCAAGGGTCACCCCGAGAACCCCGAGCAGGGCACCAGGGATAAGGATGGCGAGCACGGCAACCGAGAAGACGATGTTCTGGTTTGATACTGACAGGGCTTTTTGACCGAATGCGATGGCCTCCGGAACTTTGGAAAGGTCGTCAGCCATGAGTGCCACATCGGCCGCCTCGATTGCCGCATCGGTGCCTATAGTCCCCATTGCCATACCGACCGTGGCTCTGGCAAGGGCCGGAGCATCGTTGATGCCGTCGCCGATCATGACGACCGTCCCGTACGTCTCTTTAAGAGAGATGATTGCAGCGGTTTTGTCCTCCGGTTTCAGGTCTGCACGGATGTCGTCGATTCCGAGGTCCGCTGCTACTGCTTTTGCCGTAACCCCGTTGTCGCCGGTCAGCATGACGGTTGCAACACCCATAGTGTGGAGTTCATCGATCATGGCCTTTGCATTAGGCCTGACCTGGTCCCGTACGGCAATGATGCCGATGACGTTCTCCTGCGTTCCTACGAATATTACTGTCTTTCCTTCAGCACGGAATTTTTCGGTTGTACGCTGTGTTTCTGCATCCATTGCTGTACCGGTGAAATACTCCGGTCTTCCGGCAAACCATGGCGTCCCGTCAATGATTGCTGTAGCGGCCTGGCCGGGAAGGGCGCTTTCGCCCACCGCCCCATGCGCTTTGATGCCTTCAGTCTCTGCCCGCTTTATAATTGCCCAGGCGATCGGGTGATCGGAGTAGCGCTCGACCGTGTATGCGATCCGGAGGACCTCAGGTTCATCTCCATTCAGCGCGATGATATCGGTCACTGCCGGAGTTCCGGTCGTAAGCGTCCCGGTTTTGTCAAATGCGACCGCCTTTGTCTTCCCAAGGTTCTCCAGGTGGATGCCGCCCCTGATGAGAATGCCGCGTTTTCCGGCAGATCCGATACCTGCCGCAACCGCGACCGGTGTGGACATCACCAGTGCGCAGGGCGCAGCCGCAATAAGGAGTACAACACCACGGATTGCAAGCTCGTTGAACGGTATGCCGAATAACGGCGGGACAACGATAAGAATGAGGGATACAAAGAGGATCGCCGGGGTATACTTCCGCCCGAACTTCTCGATGAAGGTCTGCATCTTTCCCTTCTGCTCCTGCGCCTCCTCGACCATGTGGATCATCTTCATAAGGGTATTGTCCTTAAACGTCGCGGTTGCCCGTACCTCAAGGGCGCCATCGACATTCAGGGTTGCAGCAAAGACTTTCATGCCCTCCTGCTTCTCTGCGGGTATCGATTCACCGGTGACAGCCGCCTCATTGATACTGGACCGACCTTTTACAATGATGCCATCTGTGGGGATGCCGGCGCCGGGTTTGACCAGGAATATGTCCCCAACCTGGAGCTGATCAGCCAAAACCACCTCTTCTGTCCCGTTTCGGATCCGAACTGCCTCCTTCGGCGCAAGGTCCAGCAGTTTCCGAATCGATGAGCGTGTCCGTGCGTACGTGATATGCTCCACGCCTTCGGCTGCGGCGTACAGGATGACCAGCGTTGCGGCTTCGTCCCAGAGCCCGAGTATAATTGCCCCAAGCGTTGCGGCGATCATCAGCATCTCGATGTCGATCGCGTGCTCGTGGATCAGGTCTTCTAATCCTTCTCTCACCCAGTGATACGCACCGATAGGAATAGCGATGAGGAAAAACAGGTTCTCGTACAGACCCGTGATAATTCCCAGGTGGCCGAGTATCATTCCGGTTCCGGCAATCACTCCGGCAATCAGCGCATTACGGAGCGGAGGAAAACCGTACCATTTCCCCTCATAACCTCCTTCTTCATCTTTATGTGAACATGCATGACCCATGTTATCCTCCCCTGTTTATTGGTAATTTCATAATACATAGTATTTATTTAATAGCTGATAAAAAAATAAGTAATGTACCAGTTAGGTAGTATCCATGAAGAAACCTCCAGCTGTAAATGATAATATCTGTTTCTGCCCGCTGTCCGGGATCCTCGATATCATAGCGAAGAAATGGGCACTACTGATAGTTGCTATTCTTGGTAACGAAGGTGAGAAGGGATTTAATGAACTCAAAAGAGATCTCGGCTCTATCAGCCCGAAACCACTCTCCGATACCCTGAAGAATCTTGAACGAATCGGGCTTGTGAGCAAGAAAGTTCTGGAAACCTCGCCGCCGACCGTGAATTACTCGCTCACTCCCGATGCTGGTCTGGGTCTCAGAACGGGGCGGGCAGGATATGCAGGGCTGTCCAATACGGGCGAGAAATAATTCTCCTGAAACAGGGGAAACGTCAAAGGGATATTAAGTAAGAAATTACTTTTTCAGCTCTCCACTTATCATCTGGAACTGCCCGCTTGTGCTCTCCCTTTTTGCATACCTCTCCTTTCAGGATATCTATCGAAGTCTTCCCTTTCGTGATTTTATTCCCACTGCTTTCCCGGAGAATGACATACAGTATCAGTTCCAGGATCCCAATCATCGGGACGATTACCAGTATCCACCACAGAAATGCCATTCATACCGCGTTTGTTTCAATCTTGTATCTGGCTCTCCTTTTTCGCTTCCTTTTTTTTGAATACAGGACCCCCCGGTCAAACCGGGACCTTTCCCGTGAAAACCAGCAGGAGAAGAATAATAATTGGCTGGTGCACCAGGTAGATCACCAGAGAGTGTTTTCCGGCAAATTCCAGTACCGAACTCCATCCCGGCAACGAAAACGGTAGAGAAAACCTTCGCATACCGTCCGGGTACAAGAGGGAACCCACGCCCATACCTATTAACACCACGCCGAACCAGGGAAAGAGCGGTGTATAATCAACAGACCAGAATGGTGCCGGATGGATCCCGAGCGGGAGCAGCCAGGCAGGTCCGGTAATATTCCCGATCGCGAGTCCGATCAGGATACAGATTCCTCCCGTCAGCAGGTTGGATGCACCGAACCGGTAAAAAAATGGTGCCAGGATGATCGAGATCCCAATGAGGTGCAGGATGCCGAAGATGACATATCCTTCACCAAGATACCACCAGGTTCCCAGCGTGACCAGGATACCGAGTGCAAAGATCCCCGCACCCCGGTACAAGAACTTTCGGTACAATTGCCAGCCGGATATCATGTCAGCGGTCCGGGCATAGCTCAGGGAGAACGACACACCCACAATCAAAAGGAATAACGATGCCGTTGACAGTCCGAAATACCGCCAGAACCCGCTGCTGGTACTGACCGGGAAGATACCAAAATACCCGAGATCAAAGACGAGATGAAAAATCACCATCATCAGGATCGCGATGCCGCGGACACCATCGATTTCCAGGTACCGCGATCCCTGATCCCGTATCCCGTCAGACATTCTTATTCAGGTCCGCTCCTTTGCTCTCCCCCGTATCGGATTAATGCCCGGGCTTCGTTGAGGTAAAGATTCACCAGTTCCCGGGTGAAATCAGCAAGTCCCGGGATAATCCTGAAAAGAGCCAGGGTTATAGCGATAAGAACTCCCAGCGACAGGACCTCAGCAAAGACGTTATGCGCCCAGAAGAAACTCCCATAACCTGCCCCGAACTCGGTAGTGCCGGTCGGGTCGGGGATGAAAGCAAACCACTGTTCCGACCATGCAATGATCACGCCCGCAACCCGGAGGAGGTTGAGGATATAGATGGTGGGAACTACGAGGAGGAATGCGTACACCCTCTGTCTGATCGAGAGATCCCGGTAACCTGCCGCGACCCCGAGCAGGATTGCAATTGCGGTGATCCCGGTGCAGGCAAGGATGATCTCAGTTGAAAACCCGTTTCGCGTGATGATGTTCCATCCTTCAATCTGTGCATCCCGGCCAAAGATATGAAGCAGCCAGACAATCTGCTGGACGACGATCGAGATAAGTGCATCCCGGAACAGGGGGATGAACGCAAACGGGACATAGATGAGTGTGCCGACAGCAGCCGCATTTGACAGTTGCATCAGGATCGGACTGTCAGCGAGAAGCTCCCGGATGGTGATTGCGAGAAACGGTACCGACAGGACTGCTATTGCCAGGTACAGATAATTATCCAGCGTGATATACCCGGGAACTTCGATCAGGAGATTGACTGCGATGAGCGTCCAGCCGGCGATGGCAGCATACTTTTTCCCACGCCTTGCTACGAGGAAAATGATGAACGCGATAAATGCCAGGAGGATCAGAATTTCTGTCATGCTATTATCCAGGTATTCTTTACGGGAACTGGGTTATCCGGGCCTGACTGGTGTATTTTTGAACATGCATGACCCATGTTATCCTCCCCTGTTTATTGGTAATTTCATAATACATAGTATTTATTTAATAGCTGATAAAAAAATAAGTAATATACAGGTTATGTAGTATCCATGAAGAAATCCCTATCTGTAAATGATAAATTCTGTTTCTGCCCGCTGTCCGGGGTCCTCGATATCATAGCGAAGAAATGGGCACTTTTGATAGTTGCTATCCTTGGTAACGAAGGTGAGAAGGGATTTAATGAACTCAAAAGAGAACTCGGTTCTATCAGTCCAAAGCCACTCTCGGATACCCTGAAAAGTCTTGAACGAATCGGGCTTGTGAGCAAGAAAGTTCTGGAAACTTCGCCGCCGGCCGTGAAGTACTCGCTCACTCCCGATGGCAGGGAATTGCGGAAGCATCTGATCCCGATGCTGATCTGGGTCTCAGAACGGGGTGGGCAGGATATGCCGGGCTGTCCGATACGGGCGCGAAATAATTCCCCTGAAACAGGGGAAACTTCAAAGGGTAATTAAACCGGCGTTTACACGGAGAAATGACAAAATATTACTGATTACGGGATAAGAGCAACAAAAGATTATTGTTGCCAAATGTCCTTTTGCGCCATATACTGATTAACTAAATAACCTGACACATCACCCGCACTTATTGATATCACTTCAAATCAGCTAAATAACTGAAATATCTATTTTTTGCTATTTTTTTGGAAAAATATTTAGGAAATAAGAGAGTGCAATTTATTAATATTACAGACTATTCGATGTTTTCCTTTGGAATGCAGGGGCTGTCAAATATTTTCAAGTTGTCTGGACAATTCAAAAATTGAATTCATCGTTTTGTAACCTTTTTTTGTGATCATATAATCTCCCCGCTCGTGCCTCTGAAAGATCATTTCCGAATCGGCCAGTTTTTTTATGTGAAAGAGGAGGTTTCCGCCACGGAGTCCTGTTATATGTGAGATCTCCGAGAATGTTCTCGTCTGAGTGGTAAGTGATTTTAGGATCTGGAACCTCTGGATGTTTGCAAGAGGTTCGAGGACCTCTTTGACAGCTTTTGCATCATCGATATCCCGGGTCTCATCTTCATCTTTGACCTTGCTATATATTCCAAGCGATTCCATCAGGTCAACCTGCTTTTCAAACAGACGACTGACCTCCGAAAAGCAGGTGTCGCATTTATCCGAAGGCCCTTTGCTTCTGAGGTTCTTCAGTTCGTCCCGGTATGAATTTACTATCTCTTCGGAGACATTTCCGTCTTCTATGTGCCTGGAAGTGTTTCTGAGAAAATCCAAAAATACCCCGTAGCATTTCTCCCGCATAGCACAGTCGTTAACCATGTGTGCAAAAAGATCGCTTCCGGCGGTCTTCATCTGCTGTTCTCTGAACAGATCTGCATAGTCAGCTTTCAGCTCATTAAGTATCGAATCGATATGCTGACGGCCGGAGGTTGTCATGAACCTCCTGAGTTCCGTCCTGAGTTCGGATATCTCGTCCTTCAGTTCGCTGATACCGGGCGGGCCATCCTGTGTTGTCTCCATGATATCTTTACCGACATTATATTTTCAGGTTATTTTTATTCAGGATTCAGGTCATTATTCTGTATCTCGATCCTCTTGTATATTTTTATGACGCTCAAATATATATTTATGACTGTCATAGTAGTTCTGGTGACAAAAATGCCGAAATGGAATTACACAGGAAAAGACGTATCAAAGGAGAAAGCCGAAGAGTCGCTGAAGACTATAAAGAGTGCATGCTTTGGATGTGATGTCCACAGGTCAGACTGTTCAATCGCAAAAGCGGCCGGTGATATCTCAGCTATGATTGAGGAGGAAAGACTATGACTGAAGAGAAAGAACTTTCAGTAAAGGATCAGATCCATGCCCAGATCACCGGTGCTCTCGCCGGTGCAAAGTTCCCGATTCCAACACCTGAAGACCTTATCACTGCGTTTCCAAACGGAGCGGATACAACGTGCTGTGTCGGTGACCTGAAGATGGCCGCAGGGGAAGCCGGGAAGCTGCTAAAACCTGCTGATTTCCCGTTTAAAAGTGCAAAAGATGTCGCGGATGTCGTTGTCACAAGAGCCGGGCTCTGATTTATCTACCCGTCCCCGCTTTTTTTATATGTTTTAAAATTACCAAGGGATTATAAAACTAAAACGTGCTAAATTCTTAAGAGTCTTTTAGTCGCTCTTATCTTTGAGGATTTGTATTAAGCTGATATTTTTTTTTTTATAGAAGGGCTAAAAAATAAGTTTCTCTGGAGCATGATTGAGAGATTAATGGAGGAGCATTGTTGAAAAGGAAAGTTACTTTAAAACATCGCAGGTGAAATTACTATTATTCAGTCTCCAAAATACTGTTCTCAAATGATAATAGTTTAAGGTTACCAGGAATTCATAGAATGCACTCACGGCAGTCCTGATCTCCGCAGGCAACATTTTCTATCTTCCATTTAAGCGCCCATTTTTTTATATCAGAAATTATGCCGATTATCTCAACACCGCTCTCTGTTAAGGAATATTCGGTCTTAACGGGAAATGATGTTGAATCAACCTGCCGGTTAATGATATTCTCATCCTCAAGCTCCTTTAAACGTTCGGAGAGTAGTTTTGATGTTATTCCGGGGATTGATTCCTTTAATTCAGAAAATCTCCGGGTGTAATTTTCTCCCTTGTAGAGTTCAAGAACGATGAGAAGTGTCCATTTCTTCGTAAGATAGCGGACGGTCTGATATACTGTGCATGACTGATCCATGGTATAGTTTTTGAAACGTTTTGATATTTATACCAAAGTATTCTATACATACATTGTATCAAAAAGATATTGAGGTGAACAAAATATGTTCTGTTATCAGTGCGAAGAAACGCTAAAC
Source organism: Methanocalculus sp. MC3 (assembly GCF_054767395.1). Classification (NCBI taxonomy): domain Archaea; kingdom Methanobacteriati; phylum Methanobacteriota; class Methanomicrobia; order Methanomicrobiales; family Methanocalculaceae; genus Methanocalculus; species Methanocalculus sp. MC3. The sequence goes on along the minus strand of NZ_BAABMP010000002.1, from coordinate 438,411 downwards.
GGAAAAGGATGTACGAAAAAGGGTATCTGTGGAAAGGACGAAGAGACTGCGAATTTAATCGATCTTCTGATATATCTGTGCAAAGGAATATCGGTCAGAAATGTCCCGGCAATGGAGAATGGCGCCGGAAACCCTGATGCGGGAAAATTCATTATGGACTCGCTTTTTACGACCCTTACAAATGTCAATTTCGATAAAGACCGTTACTATCAGCTTATCAGTGAGGCTATTGCAATCAGGGACTCAATACCAAAAGCTGCCGGTGCTGAACATGACGCCTGCATATGGAAGCCAAAAGATAAATCCGAAGTCGAAGAAAAGGCAAAACTGGTCGGAGTCTTATTAACAGAAAACGAGGATGTGAGATCCCTTCGCGAACTTTTAGTCTACGGGCTTAAGGGAGTCTCCGCTTACTATCATCATGCGGCAATACTTGGGTTTACCGATGATGAAATCCCTGCATTCGTCCAGAAAGGTCTTGCATCAACTCTTAAAGATCTGAGCGTAGATGAGATGACCGGACTTGTTTTGGAGTGCGGCGGAGTAGGGGTTAAGACTCTTGAACTTCTTGACAGGGCACATACAACCACATTTGGAAAACCTGAGATTACAACTGTAAAGACTACCGTCAGGGATCGCCCGGGAATTCTAATAACCGGACATGATCTATTAGACCTGAAGATGCTTCTTGAGCAGACAAAAGGAACGGGAGTTGATGTCTATACTCACGGAGAGATGCTTCCGGCGCACGGCTACCCGGCATTTAAGGGAATTGAAAACCTTGTCGGAAACTACGGACGTTCGTGGTGGCACCAGAAGGAAGAGTTCGAATCGTTCAACGGTCCGGTTCTGATAACGACAAACTGTATTGTTCCGCCAAAGGACTCATACAAAGACCGCATATATACAACAAGTGTTGTGGGATATCCCGGATTAAAGCACATAAAAGCTGATGAGAAAGGGCACAAGGATTTCTCGGCATTAATTGAGCAGGCGAAGAAGTGCAGCCCTCCTGAAGCTGTGGGAAACGAAAGCGACCTGATAACAGGCTGTGCACATGACGCTGTTTTAGCTCTTGCAGGCCCTGTTACAGATGCAATCAAAAACGGTGCAATCAGACGGTTCATCGTTATGGCCGGCTGTGACGGAAGGCACAGGGAGCGTGAGTATTATACAGAGTTTGCAAAAGCCCTCCCCGAAGATACTGTAATACTAACGGCTGGTTGTGCGAAATACCGCTACAACAGCTTAGGTCTTGGAGATATCGGGGGAATCCCGCGTGTTCTTGATGCAGGCCAGTGTAATGACAGCTACTCGCTTGTTGTAATCGCAAAAGCACTTGCGGAAGCATTCGGCGTTGACATAAACGAGCTTCCGGTATCATACAATATCGCATGGTACGAGCAGAAAGCGGTTCTTGTCCTTCTTGCCCTCTTAAATCTCGGAATCAAAAATATCACTATCGGACCTGTTCTTCCGGCATTTGTCTCGCCGGCGGTTCTTGACGTTCTGGTGAAGAATTTCGGCCTTGGAAAGAACAGCACGGTTGAAGAAGATCTTAAAAAGATGGTTCCCCAATAATTTTTTAGAGTGATTATGGCAGAGTTCAGTGAAGCAATGAAGGGTGCCGGAAGGAAGGACAAACGTGCCGGTCTTTTGGGAGAGGTCCTGAATTTAAAGGAGCTTTTGCAGTACCAGGACGGAACTGTTGCAAGCAGGATGATAGTCAGCAACAAATCCGGAAGCATAACTCTTTTTTCATTTGACGAAGACGAAGGTCTCTCGGAGCATACTGCACCGTTTGATGCGGTTGTGACTATTCTCGACGGCGAATGCGAAGTCTGGGTTGCCGGAGAGACCCATATGATGAAGGAGGGCGATACGATAATATTCCCGGCGAACGTGCCCCATGCCTTATCGGCAGTGACAAAGTTTAAGATGATGCTTACAATGATCAAAGAGGCTTAGGGATGTCATCAGAAGACGGAGACTATTGTTCTATCTGCGGCGGAATTCCGCCTGATAAGATAACCACAAAAAAGATCCTAATTGACGGGAAGGCAACAGGTATAGAAAACCTTGATTTCATCCTGGAGAATGTCAGGGAGTTGAACCTGACAAACGATAAGGAGATTGTAAGAGAGATAATGGTGAGGGTTAAGAAATTTAATTATGTTCCGACAAAGAAGGAGAATCTCTATGCGGATGCTCTTTTGAAGGAATATCTGAAAGTATAGAATGATTTTTCTGCGACTATTCTGCCCTCTTGGCGGTTCGTTTTTGCCTGCTGGGTAATTGGAAATTTTATCTGGATTTTAGAGGGTGCATTCACAGAAAATATCTATATGTTTGTAATGTTTGGGTTCTACTGGATAACGGCGATATTCGGGTTTTATAATTCGGCAAAGGAATGAAGAGACAGCCAAAAAAATAGTATGAATTATCCTGACAATTTTAGATGAAACACTATTTCATGAATGTTTTCATCCAAATTTGAAGAAATTAAACCAGAACCCAGGACGCAGAAGATTTACCTTCGGGGATCGGAAGACGGTCTTCCTTTAAACCTTCAATATGAAATGCAATCGCCTCGTGCATATTCTTCTCCGCCTCTAAACAGGTTTTTCCTGTCGCAACACATCCGGGTATATCCGGGGAATATGCGGAATAGTTCAAATCCGCCTTCTCAACAATAATCAGAAACCTAAACATCATCTCCTCTCCTTAATTCCTGCCTGCTTTAATATACTGTTCAATGTTCCCGGCGCAAGCGAATCGTTCATACTGCCCGGAACCGTTATTCTCCCGGCAGTTTTGGCTTATCTAAAAGAGCAGGTAAATAATGATTAATACATGTAAAAGTCCGTTCCTCTACAATGCCAAAAGGCTCTCTCAAATAAAAATTCCATCTATATGAACAAATATTAATCAAATTCATATTAACGGGTTTTTTTATTTAAATGATTTTAAATATTTTGGTTTGTTCAGATTTGCCCTTAATAATATGAGATAATGAAAAAAAATTCTTATCAAAAGACTTATCCCGAATATTTTTAAAAAATGATATATCTATTTTTTAATTTTAGAATCCGTTTTAAAGAATTATCCCACATTTATAATAATCAAACTTTCACCCGCAACACCTCCTTCCCAAAAAGCAAAAAACCAACCATTTTTCTCATGATTATCACACTTCCAGATCCAATAATTAAGTGCACCCGTCATCCTCCGGAATCGGGGTGCTCTTCAGTAAATAACATTAACATCGCCCATATCCAAAGCTAAATATGCACCATTTCAAAGCAGGTGCCGTAACGGCTCTGCTTATTGTAATCTTCATCGCTGCAGCAGGATGTACTTCTCCTGAAATCCAGCCTCCGGATGATGGCGGACCGGATTATCCGATAGACTTGGTTGTTATGACAACATATGACAGAACCGTTCTTCCCGTCCCCGTCCCATCAACATCGCCTGCTCTGGGTCCGGAACAGATTGCAAACTTTTCAGAGTACGGGTATGGAGTCTGGGAGTTTGGCGAAGGGCTGGATTATGAGAAGAGACTGGATCTCATGCCGGATGGATACACCCCTGCATCAGATAACAGTACAGAGAAACTTTTAACCTTCTTTGCCATGACCGATCTTCATCTTACCGACGAAGAGTCTCCTGCTCAGGCGATCTATTACGGCTATAAAGGAAGTATCTATTCAGGATACACTCCGGCAATGCTTTATACAACCCATACCTTTGACGCAGCAGTTCAGACCGCAAACGCCCTTCATAAAGAAAATCCATATGACTTCGGCATATTCCTTGGCGATGCAATAAACTGCGGCCAGTACAACGAACTGCAATGGTATATCGATGTTCTTGACGGCAGGACAGTCATACCCGACTCCGGTGAGATGGATGATCCCATCCCCGGCCCTCTCAATGATTACCAGGATGAATACCGTGCAGCAGGGCTTGATGAATCTATCAGCTGGTATCAGGTTCTCGGCAATCACGATCACTTCTGGATGGGCATGTTCCCTCCGGATGATCATGTAAAAAGTATGATGACCGGCTCTGAAGTGCTTGAATTAGGTAATATCTTCTTCGACCCTCTCCGCCTCAAAAGCCGTGGCTTCTATATGGGAGCAGTCGATGGCCGGACACCATATGGTGATATTATCGGTGCAGGGCCTGTTGCCCTCTTCCCTGACGGCCCTCCGAAAGTCCCGGCCGATCTAAACCGCAGTTTCCTCTCGAGAACAGAGTGGATAGATGAATTTTTCAACTCCTCTTCAGACCCACAAGGGCATGGATTCAGCCAGTCCGCCAGAACAACGGGATTTGCCTGCTATTCATTCGAACCGCGATCAGATATTCCGATAAAGGTTATTGTGCTTGATGATACCCAAAGAGACGATGACCCAAGTGAAAAAAGCTCAGGATTAGGTTCTATTGATAATGAACGTTACGACTGGCTTGTACAGGAACTTGAGGATGGTCAGGCTGAAGGAAAACTGATGATAATCGCAGCACACATCCCGATAGTCATCAATCATGATCCGGCTTTTCCCTGTTCGATCATGGAATGGAGTCAGTATGCGGCCGTATCTGATGTTGATCTGATAGCAAAACTTCAGACCTATCCAAATCTTTTGGCATGGATATCGGGGCATCGCCATCAAAATACCGTGATACCGGTAAAATCTTTGGATTCTTCCCGTCCGGAACTCGGTTTCTGGCAGGTTGAAACCGCATCACTGCGGGAGTTTCCTCAGCAGTTCCGAAACTTCGAGTTCGTCTGCAACAGCGACAATACTCTCTCAATCTTTGTGACCAATGTAGATCCGGCAGTCAGAGACGAAACGCCTGCTGCAAAGGGGCGTTCGTATGCTATCGCAGCCTGGCAGATTTTTAATTATCCAATTGAGATGATGCCTGGCGGTGCCTATAATGCAGAACTTCTCGTTCAACTGACCCCGGAGATGCAGGAGAAACTTCAAAAGACAGAAAAAGATCTGTAGGCAGGCGAAAATACTTCTGTCGGGTTCGATCGACCGGTGAGCCATGATGGCAGACCGCAAACCGGCCACCCTTTTTCTTTTTTATATAGAGCTAATTCCTGCGCAATACAATGAATCTGAGTGATGTGGCAAACTTGGGTTTTCAACAAGCAAAGAAGTAAAATTTTAAAAAACTAAATTAATAACCTGTATTGTGAGCAGCACACTGGAATCCTGGTATGATTATTTTAGTACCGGTGAGCCAAAACATTTCTTTGCCCTCATGCAAACTTTGCAGTCCGGCAATGAAAACTAAATCCACCTTTTTAAAAACATAACGGGAACATAGAACATACGGATGCCTGACAAACAATCTTTAAAAGTGCCGGAAATCATTCAGACTGAATGTTACTGTTCAAAAATATCCTTCTTATAACGTTAATATATTCAATATGAGTTACCGCATAAAAGTATTGAATATTTAGAAAACAATTTTATTCAGATGTCTATTTGGGACCAGTGTGAAATTTTTGTGCGGTCATTTCTTTTTGCTAAAGAATAAACAGCTATCGCATGGCCTAAAAGAAATAAAAATTTTAAAAAATTTGGGTGTTATGCTTCATCATTACCGCATTTAGAAAGTACATGAGAAGTAATAGTGAAACATTTTCTTTCATTTAGCAATGAAGATGAATTTATTCTGAAAATAAGAAAAACAAAAAAAATGGGATAATTTTAATCAACCATATTTTTTTAGATTCAATTCAGTATTTTTAAAAAAACAATTATCTCTTTGAATTAAAATAAATGTAAAAACAAAAAAAAATTAGGTTTCTGTATCAGCTTCCGTACGTTCATCTTTTAATTCAGATAAAAGCAGGTTCAATCTATTATTTTGGCTTTTAAAAACTTTCATGGCTGTCAAAGATTCATTCAATTCAAACTTAAGATCCCTTATAATTTTTTCATATGTTTTTTGGTTTTTTTCTTTTTGATATTCAAGTAATTCAAAATCTTCACTTTTTATTTTCAGCTCAGATTTCAATTTTTCAATAATTTTTTCAGGGGAGTTTTCTTCTTTATTATTCTTATATATCAAACAGTATCTCTGGTGTGCTGATAGTGCTTTTTTATTTTTGAACCATCTCCCACATTCACATTGAATCATCAAAATCCCTCCACATCGCATCCGGCTGATAATCAGGATTGTATCGAAGTTTATGGCCATTGGGCAGTGCTTGAAGATAACGGCCTTCTATGCAGTAATCTTGTTTAGCTTTTTGGTAAGCTTCACAAAAACGTAGATGAGCCCTTAAAGCCTGAAGTGATTTGAACCACTTTTTTTTACAATATGGACAAAGTTTCATACATAGACCCCCAAAATAATTTAGCTTGCAATTCCTTAGTAAAGATAAGATCGCTCTTATAATTCAGATAATTTGCAACTGCCTTTTTTAAATAAAGAAGTTTTTCAGGTTTTTTTCCGGCTATTGTCCCGGGTATTTTTTTATGAATTCTTAATTCAAATTCTTTTCCGGAATTGCTGCAACTTGTAATGAATTGTTCAGTGCTGCATAATAAATATCCATTTTTTGAAACCAGATTTAATAAGCAGTTCATTCTTGCGAATATTCTACTAACAAACATTTCGCGAGATAATAAATTCTCTATTATTATCTTTATACTTTTATTTATTTTTACCATATTTATATGTTAATCTGACGGGGTATATAATAATTTTGAAAAAAGCTATAATCGTAGATGTAATTTATGCAATTATTAACGTTAAAAATTGAAATTGGGCGCATAATTATTTTATTTTTTATAGGTTATACCTCTAACAATAATCAAAAATTACTTTTAATTTTGGGAGAAAAATATAATTAATATTTTGTTATGCAGGGTGTTTTGGTTACTCTCAAAATATTAATGTTGATCTTGAAAAAATTTTAAGCAGATAAATGCCTAAATGTTCTGCAGAACCAGGAAAATAACTATTTATTACACGGGAAAAAAGTCTTTTAGGTAATGAAATTTATTCTGATAACCAGTCTTTCTCATGTAATGATGATCTCAATATATGCAATTCTATTGTAATCTCTAAAACTGAACAATAAATTAACGTTAAAGGATTTTTTCAGAATTTAACGTTAATAATAACGTTAAAAATCAATCTGGAAAATCCTGATATCGTGCTAAAGCATTCTACTTATTTAGTATTACAAACTATTCAGATTCTTTTTCAAATTTATTAATGATGATCACATCTCCTATTTTAACCAGATAATTAAAAACTTTTTTATCTATGGGTCCTAACGAATCAATGCATTCTTTTGTTGTTTTTATTTTAAATGTAAGATACTTACCTTTATTAGCTATTTTCATAATTAACTCCTGATTTATTACATATATATGTCTAATCGCAAGATATATATTTTAAATATGCATATATTGTGTATTAAAAATAGATCTATCAAAAAAATATATATCTAAATCAGATATATCAAAAAAATTGAAAGAACAGATTGATAAAGATCATATTCAGGAAAGCCATGAAAAAAGAGACATCAATTGCAATAATCAAAACTTTTGCGCAGAACAAGCCTTTATCGACATATGATATTGCAGTAATGATGAGTAAATCTTATGGCAATATTCATCCTCAAATAAAAGAACTTTCTAAATTAGGGTATTTAATAGAATATAAACGTGAGATCGGACAAAATGGGAGACAAAAAATAATTTATCGTCTTTCATTAAAAGGAATTGCTGTATATATTATTGAACTCAATAAAATAAATTCCAAACGCAGGTTTAATGAATATTCGGTACCGTGGGATGAGGTACGTTCACTACTTAAAACTTATGAATTTCTTTGTCCTGCCATATTTTCAAAATGGGATGAGCTAATAGCAATCCCGGAAAAATCAGAAGTTTTTGCATCAGAAATGGGTGGAATGAAAGAATTCTGGCCTGCCATCTGTTTTTATGCTCTTGATCTGGGATCAAAAGATTTTCTAAAAGAACTTGAGACTAAACAGAGATTCAATAATAAATTAAAACAGCTAGATTTTTCTGATAATTTATCTACCGTGGAGTCCAGAGAGGAATATTTTAAGAATAAATATATCCATCACTTAATTTTTGAACCGGAAATATCTGGTAAAATTGATATCGATGAAAAAATTCAGGATATTTTTGTAAAATTTACATATTTATTGGTTAATTATTCACCCATTGGAGCGGATATTGAAGATTATCTTATCTGCCAATATAATGGATTTAACCAAATGTCTAAAATTTATGAAACAATACTAAAATATTCTCCAAAAAAAGAAGTTTAGTTGGAAAGAGCCTGATTGACAAGTTTAATTAATGTTTCCTGCGGCAGTTTCTCTAAAATATCTTTTAATTCTTCTCTTTCAGCCAAACCATCTTCTGTAAGTGGTTTTCCACATTTGGAACAGAATTGCATTGTAGGAGCGTTTATTGTATAACATACAGAGCACTGTCTGGCCTGAAGATTACATTTGCTGTCATTTTTCTCAGGAACTATTATACCTTCTCTGCGTGCGAGCTCATTATCAGAGTCATTATCTGTCAGATGCGCATATACAGAAAACATATTAGTCGTCAAATTACCCCACATCATCTTTTTTATAAATGAATCACTGTAATCTTTCTGCATTAAGTGTGTGATTCTGCTATGGCGGAAAAGATGGGGTGTAACCTTTTTCTCTATTTTAGCTCTTTCAGCAATTCTGATAATTTTTGTTTTGAGTCCCCTGTAATGAAATGGTTTCTTCATAATAAGAGTCAGGAAAACAAAATTATCACCCTCAGGTTCTCCGGGATAATCATTCTTCCATTGTGCCAGATAAGGTCTGGACATGGTAAGGGGAATATATCTTGGTTTATTCGTCTTATTATTAACATTTACAGCAAGATTCCAGTCATTGAATTTAACCTGTCTCCACCTGAGTTTTCCAATCTCACTAATCCGAAAACCACCTTCATAAGCAAATGATATTATTGCCCGATCCATTGAATTAGTACAGGCCTCCAGCATATCATTGACTTCTTCTTCAGTAAGTAATTCCTCTGCAGTTAAAGTCATTGAATCCAATTTTGGAACCTTAATTTTTTGAATCTTTTTTTCAGGAATATCTGAATAACCATTTTCTATAAGCCAGAAGTAGAACCTTTTCAATATTTTTACGTAATCTGAAAGAGTGTGAGAAGAGAAGGGTTTCCCTCTTTTTGAATTAGAATGACGAATTAATTCAATACCCTTAAAGAGATCTCTTGCAGTATTTTCATTAAACGGACCAATGTAATCTCTCCAGGAAGAAATTATGTAACAATACTTGTACAATCTTTCTGAACACATATCTCCGGATATTTCTCCAAGATACTCATCCAGCAATGAGTGGTCCTTTTGACTGAGATTTCCTTCTTCCAATACACTTGCCATCCTCTTATCTATATATTTAAAATAAGCTGAAGGCGGGTTGTGAAACCAAATTTCTTCGTTATTTGCTGTCATTTTTTTCACCTTTGCCCATATATCTTATTCCTTCAGATATATTGTTGTTATACCTATATATCGGGAATAAGTATATATATCTATCTCACTCGGCCGGGGCGTCCTCTTTCTTTTAATCACATGAATTATCCAATCCATTCTGCATTTCACTCCTATAAATCAGGAAACCTTCATCTGTATTCCCGGATATACAGAACGTCAGGTGAATAACCGATGAAATATGAGATACGGTACAAGCCATCCTTCTCACTTCTTGTGGTAACTTTAAGTCCCGGTGAGAAGATCACAGCAGAAGCCGGTGCGATGACATATATGCATCCCTCGATCACTGTATCGACGAGGAAGCGCGAGAAGAGCCTGCTCGGATCAATCGGGCTTTCCCTCCTTGGCGGGCAGAGCTTCTTTGTTACTGATTATACTGCCGGTAGTGAACCCGCCGAAGCCGCCTTTAGTGCAGCACCACTTGGGGATGTGGAAACCCTTGGGATCGCGCCCGGAAGTGGTTTTATCGTCCAGAAATCATCCTATCTCGCCGCCACCGAAGGTGTGGATCTTGATATGAAGTGGGAGGGATTCACAAAAGGTCTCTTTGGGCAGGGACTGTTGATGATCAAGGTATCCGGAGAGGGAACGCTCTTTATTAATACGTTTGGAGCAATTGACAAGCATCTGCTGAAATATGGTGAAAAGATGATTGTGGATAATTTCCATCTTGTTGCCTTCAGCGATACCTGCCAGTACCGCGTGACTAAGTTTGGTGGGCTGAAAGAAACTCTCCTCTCAGGTGAGGGGCTTGTCACAGAGATCACCGGACCTGGTGAGATTTATATCCAGACAAAGAATGTCCGCGAACTGGCAGAGATGATCTGGTCGATCATTGAGCCGAGGGTGCAGGCAAAATCCAGGTAATCCTTCATTTTTTCAAAAAAAGTGTAACAGGTCAGCTATACTTTTTAGCAACGGTGGGCATGAAGGATTCTCTCCTGAATACCCCTTTGATGGATACATGTACTAACCTGTTACACTAAAAAAAAATGTTAAAGAAGAATTATTTTTTGTCTTCTTTCTTTGTGAAGTAGTATGCTCCACCAATTATCAGGAGGATTATGACAATTCCAATGATAACATATGTCATTGGGAATGGTGCAGGTGCATCTCCTGGTGCAGCCGGTGCGGAGGGAGCGGGCGTTACGTCTGCTACAGGCACAGGTGTTGCCGGAACATGTGTTACAACCTCTTCTTCTTCGACTACTACTTTAACCTCAGTCTCCGGCTTTGGTGTTGCCACTGGTGCAACTTCGCTTGCCCCGTCTTTCTGGAGTGCGATGGCAAAAGTTGAGAAGCCGGGTGTTGTGGCTTCATAATATGCTACTCCGCGCTCAACCTTCACAAGCCGTGTTGGAAGCTGGGTCCAGACACCATTCACGTTTCTGAGCAGTGCCACATCATTTGTGGTCATGCCCATCGCTGAGAGATAGCCAACCGGGACACTGAAGCTGATTGTTGCTCCTTCCTTGATGTGCTCTGCCGTACCTGAGATCGGGGTGATCTCGACATACTGGTAAACCTCCTGTGATGGAGGAGTTATTCCAGTGGGAAGTAATCTCACTCTTTCTACGAGAATAATAGCTGATGGCAGCTCAGCATCGGATTCCAGGGTAATTGCACTAATTGGAACTCCAATGTAGGTCAGGGTTGTTCCGGTTCCAGCAGTGACCGGACCTGATGAGGAGATAGCGCTATCTCCACTTCTTCCGTCACTTGGGGCGGGTGTCGGAGCTGTGGACGGTTTTGAGTTGCTGTTGCCAAAGATATAATTTGAGAAGCCTTTTGTGGTGAAAGATATGTTATCTGTTCCAATCGTAACGGCTCCTTCAGCATATGTGCTGAAATTCACTGTTTTCTCTCCACCTGTAAAGAGGATTTTTTCCGTCCCGTCATCTGCAACCCTGATGATCGAAGCTGCGTCAGCAGTAAAGGCAAACTCTGGATATATTGTTAGAATGGCTTTTTTGTTGAGTTTTGAAAGGGCTCCCGATACATCAAGGCCAATCGTCGTCTTATTCATTGAGAGTGCCGTGCCTAGTTCAGCCAGACCATACCCTGTTGCCTGATCAGTTAGGTCAATTGCCTCATTAAAGGTGAGGTTAGCGAGAAGGTTTCCATTAGCATTGTTAACAGCAAATATCAGACCATTTACCGCACTAAAATCATCCAGTTCGGTCCAGTTCTTCGTGTAAGTCTGGTTCCATGAATATTCACCGGGACCTCCCGGCAATGACCAGAATGGGTTGTAATTAATGATCACAATTGGTGACATACCGGTTATGATTGTATTGCCATTGAGTGTATTTCCACCACGAAGTGAGGCGTTTACTGGAAGTACCATCGCCGGAGAAGTGTTTGTTGCAGCAAATATGGTCTGATATGTCAGGTTCCAGATTGTTCCCTGTCCTTTTTGATCCATCAGTGTTGAAGAAGTGTTAGACCACCAGTTATTGGCGATTCCTGTCATATTTGTTGCGTTTACAGAAAAGTCCACAGCACCATATAATGGGAAACCTGTGAAGTTTACAGTCATGTTCATGTTTTTACCGCTCAGGGACTGCGTCTCATTGAAGAAATACGCAATCTGCCTGGAACTGATCTGAGTTCCATTATAAACGGATGCTGAACCATAATTATCGAGACCGAGTGTTATTGTGTTTCCGGTCGCACCTGGACCGATGTAGAATATACCATCAGTACTGCCAGTCAGAGTATTGAGTGTTGCAGTAATGTTATTGGTGTTGCCGGTAAGGTTTATACCGAATTTGGCGGCACTTGCGTCGGAAATAACCGGGTTCAATATATCATTTGTACTCCCGGTAATATTCAATGCCGTTTCAGTTATCCCAGTAAAAACTACATTCTCAAATCTACTATTACTACCAAAAATTTCCATTCCCCGCCTTGCATTCGATATCGTAGTAGATGCGGTTATATTTGATAGAGTAGCATATTTGGAATGGTTTACTGCAGTAAGGAAATTCTGACCACTTAATGTAAGGGAGCTTGCACTCAGAGTTGCGTTATTTCCATAGAATTGAAGGATTGATGCATTATTATAGTATGATACATCATATGATGTTTTGCTCGCATTAATAATCGTTGGTTTGTTTATTGTCAGCCATGTATCCGTACCATTGAATAGTAAAGAACCATTCATTATGATATCCAATGTGGCAAAATCATAATTAATAGTAACATTTCTGTTTATGAATGTCACATTGCCTTGTGTTAAGGTGAGATTTGGTCTGTAACCATCTTGGCCAATAGTAATGATTAGATCATCATCTTGTGATACTGCATAAAGAATAGCCTCTTCAATTGACGCATTTGTACCTGGGATTGATACTGGAACAACCCCCATTGCTCCCCATGGTACCAGGGCCAGAACCATGATCAGGGCCATAAATAAACGTAATTGTTTTTCCATAATATGTACACCTCTCAAATAATTATCAGACTTAACATAGTGTTGTCTGGAATAGAGAACGTAGAGGATTTCAAGGATAATAAAATTTTCGGTATTGTGATTCTGACAGTGCTTCATTGATCAATTTTTTTCCAAACCATTCGAGACCATAACAAGATTCAAGAATTCTATCACTATTTCAAGTAAAGGAGAGATAGCACTTCCGAGAGATTTCTTACATATTAATCTCGATATGAAAACCTCATCATCCCTTTTCTATACACATGCTCAATGCGCATGTTCCCATCCAAGTCTCATGTTGTTACGGGAGATGCTTCACACAATACCTTTTCTTTCCAGAGCCAATTTAGGAGTATTATTCTGAACGAATGACATATCATACAGAAACAATTTTTCTTAGTCATACTCTCCTTTATTTAAGGCTGAATATCAACGGATGAAAAAGGTTTTCGGACACTAAACATCTAGATCCACCATTATGGATTCGTTCCTCTCTTAGAAAACCAATGCTTTGGGCTCTAACCGAAGTGTTTTAATATCACAATACGCTAACTCCTAACAGATGAACAAAAGGAGATCTGGGAAAACCGCTCAAATTCAGAAAGCTTCCTTGAAGAGGCGTTTCTTGCGGATCATCCTCCTTCTACTTTTTATCTGCATAATCGCTTTTGTTGCAGGAATAAGTGTAGGCCTTGGAGAAACCATGGCTGAGAATGAGATCGTTACGAGAGCAGGATTATCTGATGTGGTTACAACCACCTCAGTCCATGTTGAGGGAATTATATACTCAGATACATTCAGAGGGCTATTCAGCGATAATAAAAGTTTAGCTACGAACACCCGGGCCGTCTATCCACCATCATATCCAGATGAGATATCCATGATCCAACAAGCTAAAAGTGGGACTGATTCGCTCAACTGGCCATTCAATCTCATATCATTTGAAGTACTGATCGATCCAACACATCTACCCGGATACGGAAAAGACCATAATAGTGATAATGTAACTATTCAGACAGAAGAGAAAGCCGCACACATTCTTTCCAAAGACAAAACCGAATCAAATCCAATTGATGGTGCAACAGATAATAATACCAAACAGATTGAAGCTGAAAAAGACGAGAAGCCAGATCCCCATCAGGATGCACAACTCGATATCCTGATTGCAGATTCAGTAATACCTGCTACACTTCTCTCCCTCCAGATGGTACTGGCAATCGATCAATGCGACGAAAACCAACTGATGAAACATTCTGATGATCTCTTTATTTTATCTGTTCAATCCTGGGAGGAAGCAGACTCTCTCAATGTAAGTTATGAATACCTCCCAAAGAAAACAGCATTCCTCCGTTCCATGGAGGAATATCTGGTTGCATCCAACTCCCTCAGGCTAGGGCTGCCTCTGGACAACACACAAAAAAACCGTGATATCTCACATATTGTACAGGGAACGGACCGCCTGATGGAGGCGTCGAAGGATGCGTCTGGAATCGTCATGACACCGGATATGCTACGACATACATCCACCCTGACACATTATGCCACGCAAACATCGTATCCAGATGCCCTCTCACTACGGCAGAGGTATGTATACTTTGATTCCCGGAAAGCCAACCAGCTATCAGTCCTGCCGAGGAGTGTTCACAAACGTAGCCAGTTCTGGATTGATTCTCCAACCGGGACAATCTGGTTTAACGCACCAACCGGCTATAGCTATTTATTTGTCAATATTCGGTATACTCACCTTGGAAACTGGGTAGGAGCACATTACACCACAACCACACCGTCACTATCATCCCATACACTATCAGGACATGGCAGGAGTTACCCCCCAATGGGTAACCTCCCAAAATTTATCTCGGAAGGAGAGGTATATTCTGGAAAAACACTCAACCGGAATGAGGGGACAGAAGGGTATCTTGTCTTTGAAGTACCTTCCTTACTTGAGATAGAAAATATGTATCTGAAAATTGCACTTGGGGGTGATTATGGAACACAAATCTGGCATCTTGGAACATGAATATTTACTCATTTCCTGTTTCATTTCACTATCAATATAAGGGAAAAATCTTACAGAAAACCAGAAAGATATCCTCACTGATGAAGCCCACCCTCACACCTTAATACTTCTCCATGCGATTATATTGGGTTAACAGGATTTTGATGGATTGCAATCTGTTGCAAATATATCATTTCCAAAAAACTCTCACAGAGGGAGATAATGAATGACTGAGACGCCCGGCCTGAATTTTGATGAACAGAAAGTGGATAAACTCAAGGAACTGCAGGAGAGCGGGATCCTGGTCTATCCCTGGGAATATGCAAGAAAAGATCATGCAGCGGAGATAAAAGACAGATTCTCAGAGATCTCACATGATAAAAGTGAAGAGGCAGTATCTGTTGCAGGCAGGCTCTATACCAAGCGATCACATGGGAAGACTGTCTTTGCCGATCTCGGAGATGAAAGCGGAAGGATTCAGCTTTATATCCGGAAAAATGATCTTGGTGATGACGCGTTTACCTTTTTTGCAAAAAATATTGATGTCGGGGACATCGTCGGTGTCAGGGGGCATATCTTCAGGACAAAGGTTGGCGAGATCAGCATCTGGATTGATGAGATCACCCTTCTTTCAAAGGCAATCTGTCCACTTCCTGAAAAGTACCATGGTCTGACAAACGTGGAGACGAGATACCGCCAGCGATACCTCGATCTCATCACAAACGATGAGGCAAGGTCAATTTTTAAAACCCGGAGCAGAATCATCAGCAAGCTCAGATCAGATCTCTCTGGCAACGGATTTATGGAATTTGAGACCCCGACTATCCAGCCAATTTATGGGGGTGCAAATGCCCGGCCCTTTACGACATACCACAACTATCTCGATCAGAAACTCTACCTCAGGATTGCCCCTGAACTGTACCTGAAACGGTTGATAGTCGGAGGGTTTGAGAAGGTCTTTGAGATTGCAAAGAACTTCAGGAACGAGGATATCGATACCCATCATAATCCCGAGTTCACGATGGTTGAGATCTATTCTGCCTATGCAGATTACAATGATATGATGACCCTCACCGAGGATCTTATATCAGGTATCATCAATGAGGCTGCCGGAACATCTGAAGTTGTCTTTGAAGGGGAGCCAATCAACTATTCCACACCATGGAGCCGGATATCCATGGAAGAAGCGGTGCTTGATGCAGCCGGGATTGATATCCATGCCCAGACGGTTGAAGAGCTCAGGGAGCTTGCTGAGAAAGAGAGGATAGACGGCTGGGAGAAGGCTGCAACTCCGGGTGAATTCCTTGTGCTCTTCTTTGAGCATTATGTCGAACCAACGCTGATCCAGCCAACATTCATCTATGACTTCCCGATTGAAAACTCGCCGCTTGCCAAGAAGCACCGGACAAAACCCGGCTTCACCGAGCGTTTTGAACTCTTTATCGCAGGCATGGAGATTGCAAATGGCTTCTCCGAGCTGAATGATCCACTCGATCAGAAGGCGAGATTCGAAGAACAGGATGCCAAACGCCAGCGTGGCGATCTCGAAGCACAGATGATCGATTATGATTTTATCAATGCGCTTGGGTACGGCATGCCCCCGACAGGCGGAGTCGGGATTGGGATCGACCGGCTTGTGATGCTCGCAACCGGGCAGAACTCGATCAAGGAAGTGATCCTCTTCCCCTCCATGAAGCCGATCAGGTTCGGTGATGCGGAGTCCGAAGAAGAAGTATCAGAATAAGAAATTGATACCCACAGAGAGATTATCGGGTTATCCTGATAATCTCAACAATTTTTTTCGAAAAAAAGAGAGATTATTCCTCTTATGGCTTTGTTTTTAATGCTGCTGAAAGGATCCTGATCCCATCCCTGATATCCTGCATATCCACCACCTCAACCGGGGAGTGGATATAGCGGGCAGGAATCGAGAACGGGACACTTGGGATACCACCCTGTTCAAGATGAATGATAGTCGCATCGGTATTGCCTCCTGTTCCAACTTCAATCTGGTATGGAATGCCGGATGCATCGGCTGTGCTCCTCAACCACCGGACCATTGTCTGATCAGATAACAAACCTCTCCCACTGGCAGAAACAAGAATGATAACAGGACCCTGGCCCATCTCGATACTCGCATCTTTCTTTTCAATACCCGGATGATCGCCAGGGATAGTGACGTCTAGTGCTATGGCGCAGTCCGGGTTGATTGCATAGGCACTTGTCTTTGCACCTTTCAGCCCCACCTCTTCCTGGACTGTAAATACTGCATAGACCGTATGTTCAGTCTCAAGCTGCTTCAGCGTCTCGATGATCATTGCAACACCGACCCGATCATCGAATGCCTTCCCGGTGATCCTGCTGCCTGCAAGCTCCCTGAGCTCCCGATCGATAGTGATCGGACATCCGATCTCGATTCCGAGTTCTGCTGCTTCTTTAGCCGATGTAACACCAATATCGATGAAGAGATCTTCCGGCTTCAGCGTCTTCTTCCTGTCTTCATCGGACATCATATGGGGAGGCTTTCCACCAAGCACTCCGGTAACAGGACCTTTTGTTCCATGGAGAATCACACGCTGGGCATAGAGTGCAGGGGTGAACCAGCCACCGATGGTGACAAACCTGATGAAGCCACGGTCATCAATATACTGGACCATACAACCGATCTCATCCATATGGGCAGCCAGCATCACCTTGAAGTTCCCACCCTTCTTAACTGCAATCAGGTTGCCCATAGAATCGGTTCTGATCTCATCGACATAAGGGGCAATCTCTTCTTTGATGATCTCCCGGATGTTCTGTTCACGGCCAGAGAGGCCATGCGCATCCGAGAGCTTTCTGAGTAATTCGAGTACCATGATATTCACTTATACAACGTTTCGTATCCGATTAAGTGCTTCTTTCAGGGCATCCTGTGAGGCTGCATAACTGATCCTGGCATATCCGGTCCCTTTGGCGCCAAACGCGGTGCCCGGTACAATAATCACGCCTGCTGAGATGATCGCCTCCAGTTGTTCTGCGCTCATCGGGACGAAGAGATAGAACGCCCCTTCAGGAACGCAGAAATCAAAGCCCATCTCCTTCAAGCCTCCTGCCATCAGGTCGCGGCGGGCATGATATTCATCCCTCATCTCTTTGACAACACCCTGATCCCCGGTATACGCTGCAAGAGCAGCATACTGGGAGATGGATGATGCACAGGCGATTGTGTACTGATGGACTTTCAGGCATTCCTCGGCTATCTCTAAAGGTGCTGCAAGAAGTCCGAGCCGCCAGCCCGTCATCGCATAGGTCTTGCTGGTGGCATTGATGGTGATGACATTATCTCCATACAGGGCAGCACTGTAATGCTTTCCCCCGTAGATGAAGTGCTCATATACTTCATCAGAGATGACAAGAGTCCCCTGATCATCAGCATACTCAACAATACCCCTGATCGTCTCCTCAGATTCAACCATTCCTGTCGGATTGGAGGGGGAGTTCAGGACGATCATCCGGGCACCATCTATTGCCTCACAGGTTCGATTGAGATCGATTCTCAGATCCTCTCCCAGCGGAACCGGATCCGGGATGCCTCCGGCAAGTTCTGCGAGCGCACCATACGAGACAAATCCGGGATCTGAATAGACAACCCGATCACCGGGATTGACTATCGCCTGTATTGCGATATTCAGTGCTTCGCTTGCACCTGCACAGACAATGATATCTGATGGCGAATACTGGAGATTGTTCTCACGCCTGAATTTTTGGGAGATTGCCTCACGCAATTCCGGTATTCCGGAATTTGGCGTATATCCGGTTTTCCCATCGCGTATCGCCTGTATCGCCGCCTCTTTTATGTGAAGCGGTGTATCAAAGTCAGGCTGGCCAAGGGCAAGACTGATCGCATCCGGCCCGGCCGCCTCGAAGATCTTCCTGATCCCGGAGATTTCAAGATTCATTACCCTGTCAGCAAACTGCATAAACAATCCTCTTATTCGATATTGGTATGCCGTTTCTTTAACTCTCCCTCGGATGTCTCGGTGATCTCCATCAGATAGGAGACAAGGGCATCGGAGAAGACCATTGATGTAGTCTCAAATATAGTTCCAAGAGGAGCAAATGATCGGTGTTCACCCATCATCTGGCGGATATCATATTCATGAGACTCATCAGTGACAGCATCACGCTGGCTTTCTATGACCACGATTGTATCGGCGATCTGTCCGATCGTTGATTCTTTATTTGATGTTATCAGTCCGACAGTTGCACCAAGTCCTTTTGCTGTCTGGGCGACATCGGCAATTGATCGGGTGTTTCCTGACCCTGAAAAAGCAATAAGCATATCATTCTTCTCAATTGCCGGGGTAATCGTCTCTCCAACCACAAATGAGGTGAAGCCAAGATGCATCAGGCGCATCGCAAATGCTTTTGCCACCAGCCCTGATCTCCCGGCCCCCATAACATAGACGCGATTTGCAGATAAAATGGCCTTTGAAAATCCCTCCACCTCTTCATCAGCGATTGATTCGGCGATGGACTGTATCTTTTTTGCCATCAGCTTCATCATTCCGAGAACTCCTCCATTGTTACTCATTGGGCATACCTGTGATCATCTTATACCGCACCCTTATTGAGAATATCCCAGATGATGAAATAAACAGAAGAGGTTCCCTGGGTTCTGATGGAAGACTCTGAAAACAAACGGACATTCCGTGAACCTTATGTAGGGGTCACTCAATTGATAGATTATTATGGATTATCTGCATCTTTTCCTGGATTCCTTTATCATCCTATTCGAGATTGTCGGTGCTATCATGATCATCTATGGGGGCTTGCGGGGAGCTGTCGGGGTTTTCCAAATCGAAGTCCTGAAAAATCCCGCTTTTTCATATAATTACATACGGAGAGATTTCACAAACAAGCTGATTTTTGGGCTTGAGTTTATCATTGCAGCTGATCTTCTTGCAACAATCATCGCGCCTTCAATAGAGGATGTTATGCTCCTCGGTGCAATTGTCGCAATACGAACTGTCCTCTCCTACTTCCTTTCAAAAGAGACGCAGGAGTATCCATTGGAAGATAGCTAAATAATCCTCATAATTTTCGAAAAACTGAAACATTATCATGGTATTTTCATGTTGTATGCCTGTTTGCCTGAAACCGGTCTTCGGCAGTAAAGATCCAACTATCAAACATTTACGTACATAGTTTTATATGAGAGTACATGTTTAATATTCAATTGTTCTACTATGGCTCTTGTAGATGGCTCGAATGTCACAATATCCCATCTTGGGCTCGTTGCCGGTGTGTATGACTCGCTTGGGATCGGCGATCTCATTGACGAACTCATACCCAAGAAACGGCATCACATCGTCTCCCATGGCACCGCTGTCAAAGCACTTCTCCTCAACTCTCTCGGCTTTGTGGAGCGGCGGCTCTATATCATGCCGGATTACTTCGATGATATTGCAACAGAACGACTCCTTGGTCCGGGAATCCATCCTGATCATCTTAATGAATCTCTCTTTGGTGAGACGCTGGATGCAATTGCACGGTTTAACCCGACCCAGCTCTTCACTGCAATCAGCCTCACCATGATGAAAAAGCTCACACCCGAACCTCCCAAACCTCAGGACTCTCCTCGACTTCATCATGATACAAGCTCTTTTAAGGTAACAGGAGAGTATGACAGTGATTTTGGAACACGACTAATTCAGATTGTCCGTGGCCACTCCAAAGATCACCGAAACGATCTCAACCAATTCGTCATAACCCTGGTCACCAACCAGCATGGCATTCCCGTCTTCATGGAACCCCTCTCCGGGAATGCCTCGGATAAAAAATCCCTTCTCAGGTCAATTCAGGCTGTCCGGAATAATCTGGTGACCGATCAACGAATCTACCATATCGCAGATTCAGCGTTTTATACGAAATTAAATCTCCAAACCCTGGGAACCCAGTGTTACTGGATCTCTCATGTTCCAAACACGATTAAAGAAGCAAAAACACTCATTCACCTGGAAGGCGTCACCTGGCAACCCTGTGCCGATGACCGGTATCACTACCACGAACTCCAATCTGGGTATGCTGATATCCCTCAGAAATGGGTGCTGTACCATTCACGGGATCAACAAACCAGATCGGAAAAGAAGTTCACATCCCGCATAGAAAAGCAACGAAAAAAGGATGAAACCGCTCTGAAAAAGATATTTTCTCATGAATATGCCTGTGAAACTGATGCACGTGCTGAACTTGAACGATGGTTTGGAAAACATCACCGATACCTACCTGGCAACATTCTTGTGATAACCAAGCACCGTCGTGCAGATGGTAAGAAGGGGCGGCCAAAAATTGGAGAGGAGTTGAAGGAGGTCTTCCTCATCTCTTGTAAGCTGATGTTTAATGATGATGAGGTGCACCGGGAGAAAGAGCGGCTTGGACGGTTCATTCTCGCCACAAACGATTGTGAGATCGATCCTGATACACTTCTCGACTGGTACAAGGAGCAGGGTGCAGTTGAACGCGGCTTCCGGTTTTTAAAGGATAATAGCTTCCATATCTCAGAGATCTTTCTGAAAAACCCGAATAGAATAGCCGCAGTCTCAATGCTAATGGTGCTCAGTCTAATGGTGTACACGGTTACTCAATGGCAGATCAGGGAGATCCTTAAGGAGCAGAAGAAGACGGTTCGTGATGTCAAGAAGAAGACCGACAAACCGACGACAAAACGGATCTACCATCTCTTCAGGCGGGTTCGGCAGATTGAAGAAGTGACTGATGCAGGGGTTGAATGCCGTATTCTCAATTATACAGATGAATTACAGGATATAACGCGGCTGTTCGGGTCTGGGGTGGAAAAATATTATGCGTGAAAAATTAGCTGCCGAATGCGAGCTGAAAGCATCATGTATAGTATTTTAGAGCCTGCAAAGGTTGTCCCTACCACGTGAAGTGATAATATTCACCGAGCTTTTTGGGATCTGGATCTCAAGAGATGATTTCATCAGATCCATGATATCCTGAACATCGCCCATCAGCTGATCTGGCCCAAACTCCAGGAAAATATCAACATAGATGCTCCCTCCACTCTGCCGGGATTTTATCTCATGGATCTGTTTGTAGTTATGAAAATGTTCAGCCAGTTCTTTCATCACGATGAGCTGGAGTTCCTCTTCAATTGTCTGATCCAGAAGATCGGGAAGCGAGGAGATGATCATGGTATAGCCGGAATAGAGGAGAATTCCCATGACAACAAACGAGGCAACCGGATCGATATAAACCGACCACCAATTCCCTGCGCATAGGACTGCAATAACCAGGGTTGCAAGGACGACAAGATTTGAAATTGCTTTTAGGCGGAAAAGGTGGGATTGTGAATCCATAATGGGCGAGGGTTCCCGCAGAGCGATCCGGTAATTCTTAATCCAGAAGTAACTGTCAACCGCAGCCATGATGATGACGATGATCATCCCGACAAGGGCCCATCCGCTGCCGATATTTGCAGGAAAGAGGATGCGGAATATGGCAGCGAGGATAAGGATCAGAACCGATACAAGGATCAGGCCACCGGTAACGATCCTGGCAAGGTTCTCAAATTTTCCCATCCCGTAATCATATTTACCATTATTTCCCCGAGAAATTGTCCGGGATATAATCCACACAATCAGGATTGCGAGGGCCTCGTTGATCGTTTTCATGCCGGACGTAAGCAGGGTTACCGATCCTGAGAGTGCCGCTGCGATGAGCTTTGGGATTGCAGGAGCAGTTGCCACCAGAAGGTTCAGGAACAGGGCATGTTCCCGTTCATGTTCTGCCACATCGACAGATCCCTCCTTAGCCGGCAAGGATTTGATTGCAGCGGTCATAGAATTCTTATAATATATACTTCTGTATCTAAATAGAATATCACAATATTTGTACTCGTTCCCTGCCAGCCTTGAGAGAATCACGCTGTGGAATTATTTCTAGTTCGTCCATATCCGTTAAAACCAGATTCTATTTTCATTTCAATAAAGGAGCAAATACCATTAATCATTCTGTACTGATCAGGACAGATAACATATAGTACATATTTGTACAAAAATGAGTAAGAGTCACCACTAGTTACCCAAGCATCAGGCGGAGAAGATCCTCGGATCGATCAACCCGGAGCGTCCGGACAGAGGACTCCTTCGTTTCATCAGGATGCCAGTCTCCATATGCAGCATGAATGGTGCAGATCCCAAGACGGTTTGCCGGTTCGATATCCCGGCGGATACTGTCTCCGACATGTATTGTATGAACCGGATCGGCCCGGACCGAGTCCAGGGCCATCAGAAATGAGTCTGGATTTGGCTTTCGGCTGCCACTGATATCCGGAGTCATTATAATGTCAAAATACTGAAAAAGATCTGCCTTTTTCAGCCTTTTTTCCGCATGATCTGAATCTGCGTCCGTTACAACGCCAAGCCGCATTCCTTTCGAGCGGAGTCCTGAAAGTATCTCTTCAATCCCCTGATATGGATGGATATTGAGGAGTTTTTCATTCTCATAGATTGTACATGACTCAAGATATGTTGCTGATCCCTGAATCCCGATATCAGAGAGATAATCAAAGATATTTCCATAGTCTTCAAACCCATACCGCTTCCTGAGGAAGTATGAGAAGAGTTCATCAGGATTGCCACAACCCAGTTCTTCGATGACAGAAGCGCAGGCCTTCTTCTTAGCGGATATAAAATCAACAAGTGTGTTATCGAGATCAAAAAGGACGGCATCAAAGAGACCGTCATGGAGTAGGAAATCCTGCATATCCACCAGACACCTTAAGGTTGCATGCGCAGCTTGATACAGGTTTGGATAGAAACAGTTGATACAATGCGAGAAAGAGGGGTTTCTTTTGACTAAGAGGCTTAGTCTCCGGGTTCTCTTCATCGCCGTCTTTGCCTCGATGCTTGGGCTTGGGATTGTGGTTCCTCTCCTCCCCTACTATGCCGACACCCTTGGAGCTACAGGCATTGGAATCGGGCTGATCTTTTCAGGTTTTGCCCTGTCCCGTGCGGTTTTTATGCCCCTCATCGGCCGATATTCAGATCGGAAAGGGAGGAAATATTTCATCCTCATCGGACTTGCGCTCTTTACAATCCTCTCGGTTGCCTATATCTTCGCCTCCTCTGTGGCCGGGCTGACTCTTGTCAGGATTGCTCATGGATTTGCCTCGGCTATGGTTGTTCCTGTTGCCATGGCATATGTTGCGGATTTCTCCCCGCCCGGCAGGGAAGGAATCTGCATGGGCTCATTCAATACCTCGCTCTTCCTCGGCCTTGGTTGCGGGCCATTGATCGGAGGTGCCATCCTTGATGCTGTGGGTATTGAGATGGTCTTTCTCCTTATGGCAGCACTATCATTCGTTGCTTTTCTTATCTGCCTTGTATTCCTTCCGGAAGCCCCATCTCTTCATCGGATGAACTCGTCAATACGGCTGGCAGCGGGGAGTACCCACATGAAGCCGATCCTCTTCTTCCGGATCATGAATGCCTATGCAAATGGGACATTCATGGTATTTCTGCCGGTCATTGCCACCTTCTGGTTTGGACTCTCTGCATTTGAGGCAGGAGTTATCATCTCATTATCAATACTGGCAACCGGTCTTCTCCAGCGTCCATTTGGATTATTTGCAGATATCTTTTCGAAAACCGGCCTTATTGTGATCGGAACCGTCATTGTCTCTCTCTGCCTGATCGTTATTCCTTTTACCTCAGGATTCTTTGGATTGATCGTCGTCTCCTTTATTCTTGGAATCGGCAGTGCACTTGCAATGCCTGCATCCACGGCAGTAGTTGCTATTGCCGGACGGGAATTTGGGCAGGGAGCATGTATGGGTGCATTTAATACCGCTATGAGTGTCGGAATGGTATCTTCACCAATCATCTCCGGCTACATCATGGATATCCTTGATATCAGGGCAGTATTTGAGATTGCGGGTATTATTTCCCTTATTGCTGCCATAGCATTTCTGATACTTGCCTGGCGTGCAGGCATTGACTCCTATCATTAAGATAAAAACAATACCTTTAAAACGACTGAGACAGTATCGTTAATCAGGTGAATTGGATGGAGATCATTAAGATCCCGAAGATGGAGAAGAAGGAGTACGACCGGCTTATTGAGGAAGGATATGTATCCCGGATAGCGTTTCAGGGAGAGAAATACCCCTACATTGCCCCATTTCTCTACGTATTCGATGGAAAACACCTGTATTTCCTTTCGACAAAGTATGGCAGAAAAGTAAACCTCTTCCGGGAGAGTCCCTATGTTTCCGTTGAGGTGGAGAAGTACTCAAAGGATCTCTCCTGCTACACATTCGTGACTATGCAGGGGAGAATTGAGGAGGTAACCGACTCAATCGAGAAAAAGATCGTTCGCGAGAATTTTGTAAGCCTGATCAAAGAACGGAAACTCTCAAACAATATTCTCGCAGCGCTCGGTCACTCTCCACAGGATCCACCCGAATCCATCGCGCTGGAAGAGCGATCGATGGTCTGGAGACTATCCGGTGTAAAGGATATTGTCGCGCTGAAGAATGTGTAATCAATATTATCATTCTTTTATAGAATAGAAACCCGCATCTTCCCGGACAAAACCCTCCTTTTCGAGATCTGTAAGTACTCTCTCGATTCGTCCTTTCTCTCTGTTTTTTGTAACCGTAAGCGCACTGATAAGAGCGCTTTTTTCGATCTCTTTTCTCTCAAGGAGGAGTCGGAGGGCAGAGCCCCGGATCTCCCGATCTGATCCTGCGAACGGAGCCTGGCGTGTATAATGCCTGCTCCGCTTATTTGGATTTGTAAGCCGTTTGTTCAGATTTGTTCCATAATCCATGAGCGCACTATACCATTCCCCTGGGTTATCAAGGTAGAGTGCATCGCGGATGACAGGCAGGATCTCAGCATCATGGATATCATCGCGATCCTGGAAGAAATAATGGATAAAAATTCTCCGGATATTCGTCTCGATATAGACAACCGGCAAATTAAATGCATATGCACAGATTGCTGACGCGGTTGCCTTCCCGATGCCCGGAAGCCTTTCAAGGACAGCCGGATCCTCTGGAACCTGATTATTATACTCATCCCTCAGGATGATTGCCGTCTTCTGGAGATTTATCGCACGCCTGTTATACCCAAGCCCGGACCAGGCTGAAAGAACAGCAGAGAGCGGAGCGGAGGCAAGGCAATCGATCGTTTTGAACTGCTCAATGAAGAGGGAATATTTTGGAGCCACCCGCTCCACCTGGGTCTGCTGGAGCATGAATTCTGAGACGAGGATAGAGTAGGGATCTGTTGTTCTACGCCAGGGGAGATCACGCCCGTATTGTCGGTAATATGAGAGTATAAGGTCAGAAAAAAGTTCAATTGATTCTTTATCCGGACCTTTTGCTGTGGCTCTCAGGACCGCCCTCTCTTTCCGGACGAGCTCAGAGTCAATAGTTCCGTTCACTATGCATTATTCGATCGTGGCTGAACAAATACTTCATTGTTCCTGCATAGGGAGGTATTATCAGCTCTATCCCCGATATCTCCACCTATGATCAATCCGGAACGGATACATTACCGGAAAGAGGGAGGTGGGGAGGGCGGAGACCGTGTAATCTACTGGATGCAGCGATCACAGAGGGCAGAAGAGAATCATGCCCTTGAGTATGCGGTTCATGAGGCGAATCAGCGTGGAGTTCCACTCAATGTTCTCTTCTGTCTCGATCCGGATTACCCCCTCGCAACATCCCGTTCGTTCCGTTTCATGATCGAGGGGCTGGCAGAAACTCACAAGAATCTTCTTGAACGTGGCATACCTCTATCTGTGAAACTTGGTGATCCGGATCAACTGGTGCCCCGTTTTATCCAGGATACTGCATTACTGGTCATGGATCGTGGATATCTCAGGCATGAGAGGCTGATCCGTCATGCCATTACAGAAGAGGCTGACTGCCCGGTGATTGAGGTCGAATCAGATTGCGTGGTGCCGGTGAGGGCGGCGTCAGTTAAAGAAGAGTGGTCTGCTGCCACGCTAAGGCGCAGGATAACTCCGCAGATCTCCGATTTCCTTTCTCCTGTGGAAGAGATCAAATTGAAAAAACCCGCCCCTGAGGATGCAGAATCGGATCACGATCCTGCCGATATTGATGGTTTGCTGAAGAAGATCGGCTTCTTTGAGCCTGAGAGCCCACTCATGGCGCGTGGCGGACGAGCTGAAGCTGCCAGAAGACTGGCAGAATTTCTTGCCACTCCCGCTCATCTCTATGATACAGCACGAAATGATCCCGGACGCGAGGTCACCTCGGGCCTCTCCCCCTACCTGCACTTCGGCCAGATATCCCCTTTGGAAGTGGCACGCGCAGCCTCGGATCGGCCCGGTTTTCTTGAGGAGCTGATCGTCAGAAGGGAGCTTGCCATCAACTTTGTCTGGTATAATGAACAGTATGATTCCATCAACTGCCTGCCGGAATGGGCAAAGAAGACTCTTATGGAACATACCGAAGACACCCGCGACTATTGCTATTCATATGAGGAACTCGGGCGGGCAGAGACACATGATCCCTTCTGGAATGCGGCCCAGAAGGAGATGATCCTCACCGGGAAGATGCACAATTATATGCGGATGTACTGGGGGAAGAAGATCCTTGAATGGTCTGAAACACCGGAAACCGGATACCAAAATGCCCTTCTCTTAAATGATACCTATGAGCTGGATGGCCGGGATCCAAACGGATATGCCGGGGTTGCATGGTGTTTTGGGAAACATGACCGCGCCTGGAAGGAACGTCCCATCTTTGGCAAGGTGCGGTACATGAATGCAAACGGACTGATGCGGAAAGGAGATATTGATGGATATATCAAAAGGATACAACAGTTATCTGGTGCATCCGGATAGCGAAGATCATTTTGGGATCTCAATAAAAGAGCCTCTTTGCTATTTCATGAGGGTAGTTTGAAGCAGGTGCGGCGCGGGTATCGGGGGGCGGGGTAGCGAGGGAGCAGGGTGACAGAGATGATAAACCCTTGCTCATCAGAGCAACCTGAAAGGCGATTCCGAAAGAATCGGGTGTTTATCTACTCTGGCAGCCACCGAAACATTCCCGCCCCTCCCGCGCTGCATCAGCGGTCAGCCAGTACAACCTCCTTGCGAAGCACGTACGGACGGGGGAAGGGGGGCAACCCATCTCGGAACATCCATTGCCACTCTGCGAAGCACGTACGGACGGGGGAAGGGGTGGTGGGGAATGTTCCAGGGTTTTCTCTACTATGATACTGTAGCTAGTTTGGCATATATGGTAACCATCTCGATAGATGCAGGAATTCTATCCCTTTCACCGTCTATGATTTCTGGATATCCAGCGCCTGAGTGAACAGATCCCAATTGCATTATTCAAACACCAAATAGCCAGATTATGATGTGTTCGCTGATTAAAATCCGCACGGATAAGAGAAGATCCATAAAAGAGGAGTTAATTGGCGAGTAACCGGAGATCATCCATACCCGGTGATCTCATAATCAATAACAGTCGATTGACCGGCACATTCCTTTGCATTCTTCAATCCTTCCTCAATCATTTTTTTGATGAGTGCCGGATAGACAGAACCGACCAGCTGTGCAACCGATCGCCCATGGCAGAATACCGCAATTGTAGGTGTGCTCATAATGCCATAACGCTCGGCAATCCAGGGATTCTGTGTGACATCAATCCTGGCAAAGGCGACTGCACCCTTGAATTCCTCTGCATATTCCTCATAATAGGGCATGATCGAGTGGCAGTGGGGGCAGGTTGGAGAATAGAAGAGGAGCGTTATTGGATCATATGTTTTCTCAACCGTCTTCTCCCAGTTCATGGTATCAAGTTCAATGACAGATGACATAGGAACACTATCTCCGGATATTGCTCCACCACTACTTGAACTTACTCCTCGCCAATGCAGTGGTTGATGACGATCTCTGAAATATCACTTGAGTACTCCCCAATACGGGCGATGCTGTTGGCTATATATCCAAAATAGATGCTGGCGGGGCTTCTCTTTTGTATGCTCAGGGCTTTAAGTTCTTTATATAGTACTGTTAGGTCACGGAGAGAGACGATACCGGCATTTGCCTCATAGATATTCCGATCGTAAAAAGAACGCATGCTTCGCTTAAAAATTGTGAGAGCCAGTTCATCTGCTTTTCTGAAAACCTGAATCGTTTCAGTATCGATTAGAGCGCTATCGCCAGTCTCTGATTCAAGGAGAAGAAGGTTCTGGACATAGGTTGCAATCGTCACTGCATGATCGGCGATCCGCTCGATTGTACGGGATATCTGGAAAAATGTCATGGCAGCACCAGCTGTGATATTCATCTTCCGTGAAAGCGCCGGATCATGGGTGATCAGGTGATACTGCCTGTTTATCAGCCAGTGGAGGCGATCGATGTCGTTATCGCGCGATACGACATCCTGGCAGAGTGAGGCGTTCTTCTCCTCAAGAGCGGTGATGGCATCCTCATGCATCGACTTCACAATCGTATACATCCGTTTGATCGTGTTGTCAAGCGGCATCTCGGAAGGATTTAAGATATCCTTTAAGGTAATGGAAGTGTCATTCTCTTCAGCAACCTCCTGGCCGATCGTCATCTGGGTATAGAGCCTCACCATCTGCCTTACTTCAGGGGGAATTCTCACCTTTGATGTAATCCTGATCGCAGTATAGCCAGTGATATATGCGCTGATCAAGCATCGGAAGAGGCAGTCAGGATCGGCATAATCCTTCAGGAAAAACTCCTTCTCCCTCTGGGAGGTAATTCCTTTGATATCCGCTGTGATCAGCAGGTTGCCATCCGCCTGGGTGATAATCCCGATCGGATCGTTCTTCTGTATATGGTGTTTTGTTGCCCAGCTTTTTGGGAGAGAGAGGACAAAAGATGAGCCCCCGGTCACCTGGATCTTCCGGATATCCATAGTATCTATCACTGCCTGAAGAGAAGATATACTCCTATTTAGAATTTATATTACTATATATACACATATACTTTCTGATATACCAATACTCTCTATCAGGATTTATCATAGTATTTTCTACCATACAGATGATCGATGACTCGTTCATTCAGCATTAGATCATCTCCGGCATTCCTCGCCGGAGCAGTAGTTCTCCTACTTGCAGCAGCCCTTGTAAGCGGTTGTGTCGGCAGCGACCCATCAGTTGAACAACGCTCGATCTCAGTCACCGGATCGACAACCGTCCTGCCTATTGCACAGATAGCAGCCGACGCCTATATGGATAAACACCAAAATGATGAGATTCTCGTCTCAGGGGGAGGATCCAGTGTAGGTATCAAGGCAGTCGGTGAGAGAACCGCAGATATCGGAATGGCATCCCGTGACATCAAATCATCTGAGATGGAGCAGTATCCGGGAGTTGTAGAGCATGTTATTGCAGTTGATGGGATTGCACTCATTGTAAACCCTCAGAATCCGGTCTCCTCGCTCACGATGGCTGAGATAAAAGCAATCTATAAGGGAGAGATTACCAACTGGAAGGATGTTGGTGGCAGTGATCGCCAGATCGTTGTGGTTGGCAGAGATAGTGCATCGGGAACTCGTGAGTTCTTCTATGACGAGGTCATGAAGAAGGAAGAGTTCGTCAGAACCCAGCAGGAACTGAACTCCAATGGTGCGGTTAAACAGACGGTTGCCCAGACACCTGATGCAATCGGCTATGTCGGGCTTGGCTATATCGACACAACCGTCAAAGCAATCAGCATCAACAAGGATGGCACGCTCGTTGCACCCACGATTGATAATGTGAAGAATAAAACCTACCCGATCGCCCGTGGTCTTCACATGTATACAAATGGCCCCGAAACCGGTCTGATCAAAGACTATCTTGACTTCCTGGTGAGTGCAGAAGGACAGCAGATCGTCTCGAAAGAAGGCTTTGTGCCAATTAATTAATCTCTCTTTTTCTGATCATCATGCAGAAGAACAGATTTGAATCACAGATTACTGATCTCTTTACCAGGCAGAATAAAGAAAAAGCAATCAGTGGTATCTGGCTTGGAACTGCACTTGTGGCAGTTATTACGATCATTCTGATCATCGGCTTTCTGCTAAAAGAAGGTCTTCCTGCGATCCTTGAGATAGGTATTCCTGCATTCATCTTCAATGAGATCTGGACTCCAACCAGTGAGTTCCCCCAATATGGTATCTACTCCCTGATCGTCGGAACAATTCTTGTAACAATCGGAGCTGTTCTCATTGCTGTTCCTCTTGGGATCGGATCGGCAATCTTCATTGCAGAAGTTGCACCTCCACAGTTCCGTGAGGCAGTAAAGCCCGCAATCGAACTTCTGGCAGGCATACCATCTGTTGTGTATGGTTTTTTTGGTCTTGTTGTCCTGACAAACTGGCTCAGGATCTCTTTTGATCTCTCATCCGGTGCCACCTGGCTTGCAGGATCAATTATCCTTGGGATCATGGCGCTACCAACAATCGTCTCCGTATCTGAAGATGCAATCAGCAGTGTCCCCAAAGACTTTCGATCTGCGTCTCTTGCCCTTGGAGCAACACGCTGGCAGACGATCACCGGCGTTCTGATCCCTTCTGCCCTATCAGGCATCACAGCGGCAATAATCCTTGGCCTCGGCAGGGCAATCGGCGAGACGATGGCAGTGCTCATGGTAACCGGAAATGCAGCAGTCATTCCTGATCCGCTCTACAATATCCTCTCACCTATCAGGACACTCACTGCCACACTGGGTATTGAGATGGGGGAGGTTGCAATAGGGAGCACACATTACCATGCCCTGTTTGGAATGGCTCTTGTACTCCTTCTGATCACATTGATCATCAACATCTCTGCTACATTCATAATGTCGAAGATACGGGATGGGCAGATGGGTTGCTCAGAAACGCCTTTATTCTCTTACAATCAGAGAAACCAGATCAAATCAATCATTATTCTGAGTGTCCTTGTCGTTTCTGGCTGGATAGCATACCTGATCGTCGGATTACCGGGCATAGCCATTCTTGCAGCGATACTTGCACTTTTGTATGCCGGATCAAAGCTCCTCTCACGACAGTCAAAGGAGATAATTGCCTTCGGCATCGTCACCTCTGCAACAGCTCTCGTCCTCTTTGCATTGGTTGCGATCATCTTCGACATCGTCTCAAACGGGCTGCCAGCGATCACATGGGAATTCCTGACCGAAGGTCCACGAAATCTTGGCCGTTCCGGCGGCATCTTCCCTGCGATCATCGGTACCCTCTATCTTGTTGCAGGAGCTGTGGCGATCGCACTCCCGATCGGTGTTGGAGCTGCAATCTACCTGAATGAATATACCCTTGAAGGACGCCTCACAAAGATCATACGTGCCGGAAACGACCTCCTGAATGGTACGCCCTCGATCGTCTTCGGTCTCTTTGGATTTGCATTCCTCGTCCTCTTTGTCGGTCTTGGCGTTTCGCTAATAGCCGGACAGATTACCCTTGCCCTGATGATACTCCCAACGATCATCAGGACAAGCGAAGAGGCGCTGAAGTCTGTTCCCGACTCTCTCAGGCATGGAAGTCTTGCGCTTGGAGCAACCAGATGGCATACCATCTCACGGGTTGTACTCCCTGCTGCTGCTCCCGGCATTCTGACAGGAACGATCCTTGGAATTGGAAGAGCCGCAGGAGAGACTGCACCGCTCCTCTTCACTGCCGTTGTCTTCTCAAAACGATATCTCCCGACATCGGTATTTGAGCCGGTGATGGCTCTTCCTTATCATCTCTTCATCCTGGCAACAAATGTCCCAGGTGCTGACACGCAGAAATATGGTACCGCACTTGTCCTCCTCGCCCTGGTCACCGGCATTTACACCATTGCCATCATCCTGAGAAGGCATGCAAGAAAGACCGTTACGTGGTAAGATATGAAAGAAAAAGCTCTTGAAACAAGAAACCTTGACCTGTATTATGGCGAGGTGCAGGCACTCATTGATGTAAACATCAAAATCCCAAAACACAAAGTCACGGCACTGATCGGTCCGTCGGGGTGCGGTAAATCCACATTACTCCGGTGTTTCAACAGGATGAACGATCTCATACCCGGGTGTACGATAAACGGCTCGATCCTCTATCACGGCGGAGAGATTACCGGGAGATCAACTGATGTTGTGGATCTGCGGAAAAAGATTGGAATGGTCTTCCAGCAACCAAATCCTTTTCCAAAATCCATCTTTGAGAATGTCATCTATGGACCGAGGGTTCATGGGGTTCGGGATAGAAAAATGCTTGATGATATTGCAGAGAAGAGCCTGAAAGGTGCTGCCCTCTGGGATGAAGTAAAGGAGAGGCTCCATACACCTGCCCGGGGTCTCTCAGGGGGGCAGCAGCAGCGCCTCTGTATCGCACGGACACTCTCTGTTGATCCCGATATCATTCTTATGGATGAGCCCTGCTCAGCCCTCGATCCGATTGCAACAGCCAAGATCGAGAACCTTATCTCCGAACTCAAAGAAAAGTATACTGTCATAATCGTCACTCATAATATGCAACAGGCAGCACGCGTATCTGATTACACCGGATTTATGTATATGGGGAGATTAATCGAGTTCGATAACACCTCGGTTATCTTTGAACGTCCAAAGGAAGAGCTGACTGAGAACTATATTACCGGGAGATTCGGGTGATAATGATGAAAGACCACTTCCACATAGAACTTGAGGAATACCAGAGATCGGTTGAGAAGTACAGTATATTCGCCCTCACAATGCTCCGTGATTCCTTTGATGCGTTCCGATCGCTTGATCGGGAGCAGGCATGTGAGATTGCCGGCGGCATGGAGAGCCACTGCCTATCCTGCGGCACCTCAAACGGGCAGCCTGAGATGCATCAGCAGATAATGGTTCCAAGAAAGGTATTCCTAGGCCTGAAGAGCGATCAGCTTGAAGAGGAGGGGCTCAAGCTGATAGGGCTTAACCAGCCTGTGGCACGGGATCTCCGGACCATCTCATGCTGTATGAACCTCATCAGCTCATCAGAGAGGATCGGAAGATATGGAAAGGATATCTGCCATTGCACCTACAAGCTCCCTGAGGGGATTCATGTTCATGATATGGTCGGGCTCCCGGAGATGGCTGCGCTTTCTATCTCGATGCTCGAAGATGCAATCACCGCCTTCCGGACACATGATCTCGGGATGATCAAGGGCTTCTCTGAACGTGATGATGTCATTGATCGATTGCGTTATTCCATCTATGAGGACTGTATCATGATCATGGAAGAGGATCCAAAAACCATTCCCTACTGCGCAACATACCTCCTCATCGACCGCTATCTTGAGCGGTGTGCGGATCATGCATGCAAGACTGCCGAAAAGATCCATTACATGGTCACCGGCGAGCGGGTCGATATCCGGTAATCCCCTCTTTTTATCTCCATCTGTGCCAAAAGTATGCATAATGGAGAGGAGTACCCACATCCCTGAGCTTCTGGCACCTGCCGGTTCCCGCGAGGCATTTGAGGCTGCCGTTGCAGCAGGAGCAGACGCGATCTACCTCTCAGGCAGCCGTTTCGGCGCACGGGCATATGCTGCAAACTTCGATGATGATGCACTGGTACAGGCCATACAGGATGCCCATGCCCGTTCCATAAAGGTCTATGTTACCGTCAATACCCTCGTATCTGATGATGAAATGCCTGCTGTAGCCGAATACCTCCTCTTCCTCTACAGGATCGGAGCCGATGCCATCCTCATCCAGGATCACGGGGTCCTCTCGATTGCACGCCGGATTGTGCCAAAGCTCACGCTCCATGCCTCAACCCAGATGACGATCCATTCCATCGAAGGGCTCAGATATGCCGCAGCACATGGGATCAGCCGTGTCGTCCTTGCGCGTGAGCTCTCAATCGATGAAGTCAGGAGTCTCCAGCATGAGGCAGAGACGCTTGGCATAGGACTGGAACTCTTTGCACATGGAGCCCTCTGTATGGGGTACTCGGGGCAATGCCTTCTCTCTTCTGTCATCGGCGGGCGAAGCGGAAACCGTGGCACCTGCGCCCAGCCATGCCGCCGGAAGTACATTCCGATCATCGGATCAGGAGATCGATTTGGGAGAATAATTCCGGATGGGGAGGAGAGGGACGGGGGGTACCTCCTCTCACCCCAGGATCTCGCTACATATCCCCGGTTACCTGAGATGATGGAT
Organism: Methanocalculus sp. MC3; assembly: GCF_054767395.1. Lineage (NCBI taxonomy): Archaea > Methanobacteriati > Methanobacteriota > Methanomicrobia > Methanomicrobiales > Methanocalculaceae > Methanocalculus > Methanocalculus sp. MC3. Next base: position 403,219 of record NZ_BAABMP010000002.1, on the reverse strand, counting down.
GTCGCGGCACTCAAGATTGAAGGGAGGATGAAATCCCCTGAATATGTGGCAACCGTCATCTCGCTCTACCGAAAGGCACTCGATCAGATTCAATCCGGGACATTCTCACCCGATCCGGTGGAACTGCTCTCAGCACAGTTTGCATTTAATCGCGGCTTTACTGAGGGACACCTCTTTGGCGCAATTGGATCAGCATTTGTCTCAGAAGATCGCCCTGACAACCGCGGTGTCAGATTTGGAACCGTCCAGTGGTATGATCGTGAGCGCGGTGAGGCAGTCGTCGGGGATCTGACGGCACCATACCCGGAGAGAGGGGATGGGATCGTCTTCTCAAAAGATGGAGAGGAAGATATCGGCTGTGAGATCCGGACCAATCTTCGAATTGAAAGCGGACGGATGCGGGTGAAAGTCCCGGTTCCCGTGAAGAGGGGGATGGAGGTTGCGATCAACAGGCGTGCCTCTGTGGAGCAGGCAGCCGCAGCAATTATCGCAACCTTTGGACGTGGAGGCGGCAGGAGGGTCAGGATATCGCTTTTCATTGGGATGGATAAGGGGCATCTCTCTGTGTCCGGCCATCTCAGGGGGATGAAGGGGGAGGATCTTATCGTCACCGCACGGTCTGCCTCCCCGATGGCAGAGGCGAGGACAAGGCCGCTGACTGCGGAAACTATCTCAGATCTCTTAACCCGCACAGGTGAGACACACTTTGAGGCTGTTATCGAAGAGCTGCACTATGATGGCGGGCTCTTCCTTCCTATACAGGAGATAACCGCACTCAGGAGAGAGCTTCTTTCCGAAGCAGAAAAAGCCCTGATCCAATCTGCTGAGCCCGCTCCCGGGGAAGTGGAAGAATCAAGGAAGCGACTCGGGCTCTTCAGACAAGAGAGAAGAAACCCCGCTGTCAGGCGATCCGATCCACCGGTGATCGCCGCCTATGCCGATTCAATCGATCAGGTGAGGGGTGCGCTTGCAGGCGGGTGCAGACGGATCTATTATGAACCAGCAGCCGCACTCTCCTCATGCGGAAGAAGGCAGAAGCTTGATCATTCAGAATGGCAGGCGGCCGTCCTTAGTGAGCTTTGTGTCGTAAAGGAACTCTGCCATCAGCATGGGGCAGCCTGTTTCTGGAAGTTCCCGGATATCACACGCCGGAGATTCCTTGATGATGCCCTGCCCCTTCTGGGTGATCTGTACGCTGCCGGAATCGATGGAGTGATGGTCGGGGGTGTGGGTGTCTCCGAGGCAGTACGGGCACATGTTCCGGAGATGGCGGTTGGTGGATCTTCAGCACTGAATATCACCAATCACTCTGCGCTCGAAGCACTCAAACCAGCACACAACTCAGTTGCCCTCTCAAGAGAGATCTCACTGGCAGAACTTCAAAGCCTCTGCATCGGGGATGATGAACTGGTTGAGTTCTTTGTACAGGGATCGGTTCCGGCGATGATCACCGAACATTGTATTGCATATGGGAGATACCCCTGTCCGTCACATACCGGATTGCATCTTGCAGCTATAATGGATCAGACCGGACGATCATTTCCGCTCAGGGTTGATAGCGAGTGCAGGACAATTATAGGAAATGCCGTTGAGACCTGCCTCATCGATCATCTGGATCTCATCCTTGATGCCGGAATTGCAATTCTCGGGATTGAGCTCCGGTCCAGAACTGAAGAGTATGCCGCTGCTATATGCCGGGCTTATTCCTCAGCTCTCTCAGGTGGCACTATCGATCAGCTCAAAGATGATATCCGTTCGATCTCATGGGGGGGAATCACAACAGGCCCCTTCCTTGGCGGTGGTTTCAGATGAAGTATATCATATCAATTAATGACCTCTCACAATTTGAGGGTGCAGCAGCCGAGGATCCATGGGCAATCGAGCTTCGGCTTGACCTGATGGAGACCTGCACGCCAGCAGACCTTCAGGCGATCAGATCAAAATGGACAGGACTGCTGCTCCTTACGATCAGGAGTGTACATGAAGGAGGACGGTTTGCCGGGGATGCGGCGGAATGGAAACGCCGCATTGAGATCCTTCTTCCCTATGCAGATATGGTCGATATAGAGCGTCGGTTCTCTCATCATGCAGACTGGGTGCGGACGCAGCAGAAGACGATCATAGCCTCGTATCATACCGAAGAGATGCCGGACTCTGATCAGCTCTCACTCTGCGAAAAAGAGCTCCGGTCATATGGTGATATCCCAAAGATTGTCGTCTCTCCGAAAAAGAACGAAGATGCGGTTACACTCCTTGGATATACCATTGGAGCGGAAAAACCGATCTGCGTCTCGATTATGGGATCCGGGTATGCATGGCTCAGGCCCCTGCTCCTTGTTATGGGATCAGGATATGCCTATTGCCATGCCGGGAATGCGACTGCTGCCGGACAGTACCATATGAGGGAGATGAGAGAGATTATCAGGCTCCTGCTCAAAAGCCAGTGAACCTCTTCTGCATCAGAACTGCATCTATAAGCACGAGTGCAAGCATGCATTCGGCAACGACAAGGACCCTTGGCACAATACAGGGGTCATGACGCCCCCTTATTGATATCTCGACCTCCTCACCCTCCGAATTGATCGTCTGTTGTGGAAGCGAGATCGAGGGTGTCGGCTTGACAGCACACCGGATAACGATCGGATCTCCATTGCTGATGCCACCAAGGATACCCCCTGCATGGTTTGTGGCAAAGCCGCTCTTTTGCATGGGATCATTGTGCTCGCTCCCAGACATCCGTGCAGCAGCAAACCCTTCCCCGATCTCAACTCCCTTGATCGAGCCGATCCCCATCATCGCACCGGCAATGGCAGCATCCAGTTTTCCAAAGACCGGATCCCCAAGCCCTGGTGGGCAACCCACAGCAAAAAGCTCGATGATGCCACCGACTGAATCGCCGCGCTCCTTTGCCACAAGGATCTCCTCTTCGAACTGATCGGGATTGGAATTTCCATGAATCTCCAGTATGCGGGATCTAATCGAGATCCCCTGATTGAAAAGGCACTGGAATGCAACTGCACCCGCAGCCACACGTGCCGCTGTCTCCCGCCCTGAGCTCCGCCCGCCACCCCGGTGATCGCGGTGCCCGTACTTCAGATGGTACGTGTAATCCGCATGTCCCGGACGGAATACCGATCTGAGAGAGTCGTAATCACCGCTTCTCTGTGCAACTGATGGGATCAGTATCGCTATCGGCATCCCGGTGGTTCTGCCTTCAAAAACTCCGGAGAGGATCTCCACATGATCGGGTTCTGCCCGAGGCGACATGGTCGGATCCCGGCCCGGACGCCGTCTATCCATGTATGGCTGGATCAGATCTTCAGTGAGCGGTATACCGGGGGGGCAGCCATCCACCACCACCCCGAGTCCGGGACCATGGCTCTCGCCGAATGTGGTGCAGCAGAAGAGGCGGCCGAAGATATTCATGAGAGCACCTCCCTGATCCGATCGATTCCGGGATCGATACCGGTGAGGATGGTAAACTGGGCCCGCGCCTGATGGATGAACATCTCTGTTCCCTGTATGATCCGGCATCCCGCTGCTTCGGCCTCCCTGAGGAGCGGGGTCATCGGGGGGGTGTAGACAAGATCAAAGATGGTTGTATCCGGTTTCAATAATCCGGATGGAACCGGAGAGTGGTCACGCTCCTTCATCCCGACAGGGGTCGCATTGACGATCAGATCGGCGTTTATCGAAGAGGAGAGCGGGGCACTCCTGCATCCAAACCGCTCTGCAAGCACCTCACCACGCTTTTCTGTTCTGTTTGAGATGGTAACATCCATCTCAAGCGATTGAAGGGCATAGACTGCGGCTGCCGCTGCTCCGCCTGCACCCACCACAAGAGCATCCCCTCCGCGAAGATCGCGGATGGGCTCACGGATGCCGATCCAGTCAGTATTGTGTCCATAGAGCCGCCCATCACAGGAGATAACAGTATTGACGGCGCCAATAGCATGGGCATCCGCATCCGGCTCATCGATACAGGAGATCATCATCTCTTTGAATGGAATCGTGACAGATAGCCCTTTCGCTCCAAGGCCACGCATTATCCGGATTGCATCCTCTGCCGATTTCGCGGGGAGGTAGAGGTACCTTCCGGGTATGGCATACTCAGGAAAGAGTGTATTATAGAGATGCGGACTCCTGCTATGGGAGACGGGGTTTCCTGTGATCCCAAAGATAAGCGGGCAGTTGATGAGATCATCCGGAGTATCGCAATTGAGTTCTGCCAGGGTCTCTGCAAAGAGATCCGGATTCCGTCTTCGCATCCCATTCAGATGGATGATCCTGGCTGCGGCTTCATCAGCCCTGAGCAAGACAGTGTCAATGCAGAGATCGGCCAGACCGCGAAATACCGGCATTCTCACCCCGGCAAGATGGCGAATCTCATCCAGATCCGACAGATGGGTGAGTGCCGGACGGCTGCTCCCCTGTATCCGGGAGTGAAGGGTTTCTTCATCTGCTGTCAGGAGGATGATGTGTGATCGCCTTCGGAGCCTGCGAGTATTCTCCGGATCCATCACTGCCCCGCCGCCGGTTGCAATGACGGCCGGTCCATCAGGAAGAGAGGCGATCACCTCCCGCTCCATCTGCCGGAATGCCTCCTCTCCAAGATCAGAGAAGATCTCCGGGATGCTCTGTCCTGCCCTCTTCTCAATCAAGACATCGGTATCATACAGGGGTATCTGGAGCTTTTCTGCCAGCCTCCTGCCAATAGCAGATTTACCGGATCCCCGAAGCCCGATTAAGACATACCGTTCCATAGACCTGCTCCTTTCAGGATATCCCAGAATTCCGGATAGGATTTGGCGACACATCCTGCATCACGGATTGATACACCTCCAATCCCAAGGCCAAGAACTGCCCCGCTCATTGCGGTCCGGTGATCATTTGCCGGATCGATCATACCCCCGTGCAGTTCCCCGGGAGTAATTGAAAGGGAATCCCCGGTTGTAGCTACACCGGCCCCAAAACCAGACAATACCTGTTCGATTGCCGCTATCCTGTCACTCTCCTTATGCCTGAGATGTGAAATCCCCCGGATCATCGTCGTGCCGCTGGCAAACGGTGCCACTGCTGCTAATGTCTGGACGGTGTCTGGCATCCCGGACATGTCACAGGTGATCCCGGTGAGCGGACCATCCCGGATGAGTTGGTATCCATTCTCATGAGAGAGTACCTGGCATCCCATCTCCCTCAGGAGAGAGAGGAACTGCCGATCTCCCTGTGGAGATGTGGGTTTCAGGTTTGTTACCGCAGCCTCCCCCCCGCAGACCGCTGCGAACGCAAAGAAGTAGGACGCAGATGAGTAGTCGCCTTCAACCTCATAGCTTCTTCCTGCAAATGGCTTCCCGCATCCAACCTGGAACGTTTTCACTGCATCGACGTTGACAGATATGCCAAATGAAGCCATAAGGTCAAGGGTAATATCGAGGTAACTGGCAGATACGGATTTGCCCCTGAGCGATATGATGAGATCTTCCTCTGCATAGGGTGCTGCCATTAATAGCGAGGTGACGAACTGGCTGCTTATCTCAGGAGATATCTCAACGTTCCCACCAAGAATCCGCCCCGATACTTCGATCGGAGGATAGCCGGTTCTGCCAAGATACCTGACCTGCCCCCCGATTGCATTTAATGCAGAGACGAGATCCCCAATCGGCCGCTCACACATCCTCTCACTCCCGGTGAGTACGACAGGCTGATTTGCAAGCAATGCAACTGATGCGAGGAGCCGCATGCTTGTCCCCGAATTCTTCAGATCAATGGTAACTCTTCCACCCGGGGAGAGGACTCCCCCAGTACCATGGATCAGGAGTCCATTCTCACGCTCTTCAATGGCAACACCCAGTTGCCTGAGGGCAGAGAGGGTGAGGAGGGTATCCTCTGCTACCAATGGTTCAATGATCATTGAATCACCCTCTGCCAGTGCGGCAGCGATGAGTGCCCGGTGCGTATAGCTCTTGGATGGCGGAGCCCTCACACGTAGATCAACAGGCGTAGTCCTCTTCTCAAGTCTCACGATCATAACTGCACCACAAGCTTCGGGTAACACCCAAATTCCCTGACAGGAACGGTCTTCTTCAGCTCATTTAGAGCCTCCTGTGCTGCTTGCCCGGATTCGAAATCAAGGAAGAACCGGTAACTGCCGATTCCGCGTCCGGATGGGCGTGATTCGATTCGTGAGAGATTGATATTACGTTTGGCAAAGGGGCTCAGAAGTGTATGAAGAAGACCCGGAACATCCTCCTCTGGATCTATCAGGATACTGCATTTGATGATACCTTCCCCTGAGTATCCGCTCTTTTCAATCCTGATGAACCGGGTGGTGTTTGAGGCGTTGTTCTCAAGTCCCCTGAGGATGATCGGGATGCCATAATACTCTGCTGCCGCATCAGAGATGGCAGCAGCACCCTGCCTGTTCTCCAGTGCCTTGAGAGCACTGGCTGCATTACTGCTTGTATGGATCACCGGCAGGCCGAGGCGATCAAATGCCTCGCTGCATTGCTCATGTGTCTGGGGATGTGCATAAATTTCTCTTACATCTTCAATCGAAACAGATGAGGCAAGGGTATGGTGGATAGGGAGATAGCATTCTCCTGTGATCTTCACATCGTACCGGCAGAGCCCGTCAAGGGTCGGCCCGACACCTCCTGCCTCGCTATTCTCTATGGGAACAATACCAATTGCCTCTCCCTTCTCCGCGAGTGCAAAGACCGCAGATATCGTAGGGAGGAGGAGCGGCTCAGCCCCGCTCAGCCGGACAGCCACCTCATGGCTGAATGTCCCGGCAGGTCCAAGGACTGCTATTACCACTCGCTCACCACCTGATCAAGGAGTCGATCGGTAAGAGCAATTGCCTCTTTTTGAAATGAGGCGGAGTGTGCAGCGTCCTTATCAAATTCCTCCCTGAATACCTCAGGATCGTGCTGAAGAATCATCTCCCCTACCTCTCTGACAGCCTTCAGATAGGCGGATATCGCCTCTTCAACTGACTGATTTCCCTGGAGGATGCCCCCATACAGGCTGCTGTCCTGTGAGAGTGTCCGTGCCATGAAGGCAAAGGTAGCATGGGCATTTGGGGTGGCAAATGGGAGGAGATCTTCGAGTGTACAATTTAAGCTCCTGAGCATCTGCGCCATTGCAATGCTCTGAAGATGGATGATCCCCTGTGTCACCGCTACCGCCCTGTCATGTACCTCTGGTGTCGATTGATGAACCAGCATACCTGCCGCTTCGAATATCCCCTGTAGCCAGAGTTGCGTCTCCGGATCTGCCCTCGCAGGTGTCATGATCAGCTTTTGATTCTCTATCGTTGCCATATTCGGGCCAAAGAGCGGATGAAGGCCGATCACCTGTGCATCAGATTCAAGCATTGCTGCAACCGGCTTCTCCTTGATGGAGGTGAGATCTGCAATCAGCTGATCCTTCTCAAGAAAAGGTGCAACTGATCTGATCACCTCTTCGGTCACAGAAATGGGAACGGTAACCAGTACCACACTGCATCGCCCGGCAAGCCCGCGGTACTCAGAAGCCAAAGCTCTGCCGATCACCTCCACGGAGCAGCCTGCATCTTTGAATATCTGCCTGAAGAGGGTTCCCATCCGGCCTGTTCCACCAATGATCCCGATGGTGCGGCCATCATCTCTCAAGGATGGTCTCATCGATGGCAACCCCAAAGTGCCGTCCTCCGGTCATCAGGTGCCCAAGCACCCGATCTCCCTCTTTCAGCTCAACGACGCTTCGCGGAACACCATCTTCCCCGACAAGCCTGACCGTCTCGGCATTCTGGATGACCGCACTTGCAACCCGCCCCTCATGCTCCGCTTCAACGAGAAGAAGGGGGCGGCGCTCGATCTTTACTCTCCCGACAGAGACCGTACGGCTCTGTCCTTCCCCGGTTACGGCACATCCTGTATCTCCGGAGCCTATCTCGGAGAGGTAGCGGGTTTTGCCATCAGGGGAGAGGACATACATATGCACAGCACCAGCATTCACCCGGAATGGACGGGGGGAGACATAGGGGTTCTCCAGGGTCTCGGCGGCAACAAGGAACAGGGCAGATGATGTATTCCCCACAAGCATCCCTTCACCTTCATCAAAGAGGGAGCAGGTATCGATGCAGACCCTGTCACCGACCCCCACAGGCGTGATCCGGGTAATGGTCAGGGGGAGGAGTGGCAGAGTGCCGCCATCCGCTTCAAGCAGAGCGGCAACGGACCGGATCTCTTCAGAATCCTGTGAGTTGAGCAGAATCCCGCCAACACCCTTCTCAAGGATGCCCAGAGCCAGTGCTGCCTCATGGGCATCAGAGACTTCTGCAATGATCCTATCGGATACCGCAACAAGGTTTTCAAGGGGAATAACGGTCCAGTCGGTTGTACGTACAATAACATGGCCAACCCTGGCATAGTCTGCCGCCTGCTCTTCGGTTGCCTTGTCGATGATCTCAATCCGGTGAAAATCCCTTCCCTCGATGAGATCGCCATCGGGCGCAATGATGGGAATCCTTGCAAGAGATTTCGCCTCTTCACTACTGTTGAGGAGAAGGGCTGTTGCTCCACCCTCGATTGCGGCAAGTGCAGCCTCTTTGTTCCATGGGCGGATATCAACCCAGAACTCCTTCATGAGAGCCTCCCAAGAGCTTTATCCGGTTTTTCGCGTCCATGTACTACCCGGCAGATTGTATGGACAAACTCGGTGGTGTTCTTCCTCTGAAATGCGTTTCTCCCCATGCAGACCCCGGCACCCCCGGCAGTGATTGCATCATCGATCATCATCAGCGACTCGAGATCGCCTCCCTTCTCACCACCGGCAACGAGCACGGGAACCGAGCATGCAGTGGTGATCTGCCTGAATGCCTTCTCATCCTGCGGGTAGTTTGTCTTTATCAGATCCGCACCCAACTCTTCTGCCACCCTGACACAGTGGGCAACAGCACGTGGATCATTTGGATCGATTCCCTCTCCACGGGGGTAGATCATGATCAGGAGAGGAATCCCCCATCGGCTGCATTCCCGTGAGACAACACCTGCCGCCTCGATCATCTTTGACTCCTGTGGCGCCCCGAGATTAATATGGATAGATACCCCGTCGGCTCCAAGGGTGATCGCCTCCTCAACAGTACAGATCAGGACCTTGTCATTTGGATCGGGATTCATCGAGGTGCTGGCGGAAAGGTGGACGATCAGGCCGATATCACGGCCATGCCTCCTGTGCCCTCCTTTTACCATTCCCTTATGGAGTATGATGGCATTTGCCCCTCCTGCACTCACCTCATTGACGACAGTCTGCATATCAAGCAGCCCCTCTATCTGGCCGAGAGTAAACCCATGATCCATCGGGATAATAACCGCCCGCCCGGTATTTCTGTCCATAATCCGCTCAAGACGTATCTCTTTTCCGATCATTTTCAACTCCCCCTGAGTATCTCCAGGGCCTCTTCAGCCGTCCTCTTCTCCATCATCACTGCCCGTGCCGCATGCAGGAATGCTCTTGGATTTTTGTGCTGGAAGACATTCCTCCCGATTGAGATCCCGGCTGCTCCTCCAAGCATCGACCCTTCTATCACCTGAAGCATCTCAGGATCATTCATCTTGGAGCCACCGGCAACAACCACCGGCACGCTGCACCCCTCTGTCACCTCGCGGAAGGAATCCGGATCTCCCGTGTAGACAGTCTTGACGATATCAGCCCCAAGCTCAGATGCCACCCGTGCGGCAAGCTTCACGTATTCGCATCCGTTTTCGTCAGTTATCTTCCTGCCTCTCGGGTACATCATTGCAAGGAGAGGCATCCCCCATTCCATACATTCAATTGAGATCCTCCCGAGATCGGAAAGCATCGATGCCTCAGAATCCGCACCGATATTTACATGCACCGAGACGGCGTCTGCCCCCATCTTCAGTGCCTGGGTGACGGTATTCACGATCACCTTGTTATTGGGATCCGGTCCAAGCGAGGTGCTGGCGGAGAGGTGCAGGATCAACCCGATATCCTCTCCTGATCGACGGTGCCCGTGAAGGGCGAGGCCGACATGCCCAAGGACTGCGGTTGCCCCTCCTTCTGCGACTGCGTCAACAGTTCCACAAAGATCAATTAAACCCGTTATCGGGCCCTGCGATACCCCATGGTCGAGCGGGACGATGATCATCTTCCCCGACTTTCGATCCATGATCCGTTCCATGCGAATATCTTTTCCATGCATAGTATAACCACAACACACATACTGCCTTCTGACACCAGATTAAACATTGGTGTCTTCAGGCGTAGCTAAAAAAGCGATAAAAACCAAAGAAAGCCTCCGCTTGGGAGTCAGCCTTCAGAAGAATGTCTGCGAAAAGAACAGATGCCAAGCTACCGGAGATAAAAGCATTCACCGGCGAAAAAACATCCACCACGCATTATAGTATTGTTATCGTGAACAATATAAAAAGGTGTGGGTGAGCAGGATACCCCATGGCTTAATCGGGTGCGAATTCAAACACATATTCGATTTATGTTGGAACAATCCGATAATCGATCGTGGCTTCGGTTGATACTGATTATATCGACGCTTGGATCATTCCTGACACCGTTCATCGGCTCAATGGTCAATCTCGCCCTACCCCAGATTGCAGCAGAATTTTCAGCTGATGCAATCCAGCTCGGATGGGTTCCAACTATCTTTTTATTGTGTTCGGCGATGTTTCTCATACCTGTTGGAAAACTGAGTGATATATACGGGAGAAAAAAAGTCTTCCTCATAGGAATCATCATCACCGGACTCACATCATTTCTCATTCCCTTTTCACCGACATTTCCGGTACTCATAGCGCTTCGTGGCCTTCAGGGGATAGGGAGCGCATGTATCTTTGGAACATCCGTTGCAATCGTTTCATCAGTCTTTCCAAAAGAGCAGCGCGGCAAGGCACTTGGGATTAATGTAACCGGCGTCTATGCCGGCCTCTCGCTAGGTCCGGTCATCGGCGGGCTGCTCACCCATTACCTCGGGTGGAGGAGCCTCTTCTTCATTCTCGTGCCATTATGTATCTTCATAATATTCGCTGTGACACGCTGGATTACAGTGGACTGGGCAGCTGCTGATGTCCCTTCATTCGATCTGGTGGGAGCCCTCCTCTATGCATCAGTGGTCTTCTGCGGGATATTTGGGATCACCTCGATCACATCCAAGGAGGGAGTGGTAGCGCTCATCCTCTTCTTCCTCCTCCTTCCCATCTTTCTATCGCATGAAACAAAGGTACACAATCCGATCTTTGATATACGGATATTCAAAAACAACCGTGTTTTTACGTTCTCAAATATTGCAGCCCTGATCAACTATAGTGCGACCTTTGCAATCGGATACCTTCTCAGCCTGTACCTCCAGATCATCAAAGGTCTTGATCCAAAATCTGCCGGACTTGTTCTTGTGAGCCAGCCCCTGATGCAGGTGCTCTTCTCCCCGTGGGCAGGGAGGCTCTCCGATCGGATAGAACCCCGTTATATCGCATCTGCCGGGATGGGGCTGAATGCCATCGGGCTCTTTATTCTCGCAGGAGTCTCCGAAGAAACAACGCTTCCCATCATAATACTGGCTCTCCTCTTCCTGGGATTTGGGTTTGCCCTCTTCTCATCCCCAAATACCAATGCGGTGATGGGATCGGTACAAAAGACAGATTATGGGATCGCCTCCGGCACTATTGCGACGATGAGGCAGTTTGGCATGGTACTCTCAATGGGAATTACCCTCTTTCTTTTCACCATCTTCATCGGTGCGGTTGAGATTGGAGCCGAGCAGGCATCCGGCTTTATTATCACCCAGAGATATGCATTTATAATCTTTGCATTGCTCTGCATTGTCGGATTTGTCATCTCGCTTGCACGAGGCCGGAAAGGGTGAGCAGCCTCACCCTATCTAAAGATTTTTCTTGCGAAAACGGAGAGGGAGAAGGCAGTTCCCATCATCCATACAGAAAGGAAATCTCTTGCAACAAAGAAGAGTGATTTATCCGGATACTGGTCATCCCGAACATTTCTGACTGAGAAATATGCAAGGAGGAACCATATTGATGCAACAGTGGTCTGGCCAATGACCGATATCCAGAGGCCAAGAGATGCGAAGACCACACAGAGGATATATGCAAGAAAGCTGGTAAAGCTTGCAGTAAAGAAGTTCATCACCGCCCCACGGTACAGGACATCCTGAAGCTGGGGGAGGAGCATGACTGCAAGAAGGAATGTGATGATCGTAATAGCAATATCCTGCCAGCTCATATGCTCTCCTGAAGTGCCGGTTCGTAACCCTTCAAACTCTATCTACCAGATTGTTTGATCGTGCTGGCATATGAGAGGATCAGAATCATCATTCCCAAACAAGAAGAAGTTCATGGAAAAGCGATTGCCTATGGAGATCATCACTGCACATAATCTTGAAAAATACTTTGGCACCCTTGCAGCAGTTGATGGCATCAGCTTTTCTGTTCAGAAAGGTGAGATCTTTGGTTTTCTCGGGCCAAACGGTGCCGGGAAGACGACTGTAATGAAGATGATCCACTGCGTATCAAAACGAACCCGGGGAGATCTATTGGTATTTGGGATGGATACCGACAGAGATCCCCGTACAATCAAGCAGCGGCTTGGGGTGGTGCCACAGGAGAATAATCCCGATCCGGATTTTACTGTATTTCAAAATCTCACCATCTATGCTCGTTATTTTGGGATACCTCGAACAGAGGCAGAAGAAAGGGCTGAAGAGCTCCTTGAATTCATGCAGCTTTCTGAGAAACGTGACGCGCCGATAGAGACACTCTCTGGCGGGATGAAACGGCGGCTGATCATTGCACGTGCATTGATGAACGAGCCGGAACTTTTGATCCTTGATGAGCCCACAATCGGCCTTGATCCCCAGGCACGCCACCTCATCTGGGAGAAACTCCGTCATCTGCGATCGCGAGGCTGTACGCTTCTGATGACCACGCATTACCTTGACGAGGCTGAACGGCTCTGTGATCGGCTCGTTATCATGGATACAGGAAAGATCCTTGTTGAAGGGAGCCCGGCTGAGCTCGTAAAAAAATATGCCGGTGAGGAGATCGTTGAGGCGGCAGCAAGCCCGGAGATCATCGCCTGCCTGAAGGAGGAGAGGGTCAGGTTTGAAGTATTTGGCGACATCATTCAGGTGCAGGCAGATGACCCGCAGATCGTTGCCCGGATCCTGATGGAGAGATGCCGCAGGGAGCGGATCACGGTCAGGAGGGCAACCCTTGAGGATGTCTTCCTGAAGCTGACCGGAAGGACATTGAGGGAGTGATCTATGGCATACAGTGGATTGAGCGGGATTTCTAGGGGGTCGCTGGCGGTCTGGCGGCGGAACCTGGATGCATTTATCAAGACGTACCGGGTTAATTTTATTCCCCCGTTTGTTGAGCCGGTGCTCTATCTTCTTGCCCTTGGATATGGTGTCGGCGCCCTGATCCAGGATGTGGATGGCATACCCTATCCGGTCTTCATTGCACCAGCTCTTGTCTCGATATCAGTGATGTACTCGGCATTCTTTGAATGCACCTACTCGAGTTATGTACGGATGTATTACCAGAAGACATTTGATGCGATGATTGCCACACCCCTTTCGATTGAAGATGTGATCACCGGGGAGATCCTCTGGGGAGCAACACGGGGAACAATTTATGCGGCCCTGATGATTCCGGTACTCTTCCTCTTCGGGGTGATCGATATGCCGACATCGCTGCTGCTGATTCCTTTTGCATTCCCTGCCGGATTTTTATTTTCAGCCATTGGGATCTGCTTCACAGCAGTCACTCCAGGCATTGACGCACTCAATTACCCGGCATTCCTCTTCATCACCCCGATGTTCCTCTTTTCAGGCACGTTTTTCCCGATAAGCATCCTTCCGCAGACGCTCCAGTACTTTGCATTTGCCTTTCTGCCGCTTGCAAATATTGTCAATGTCAACAGGGCGATAACGATGGCTGAGTTCTCCCCGATGCTCCTCTACAACATCGTCTGGGTGCTTCTGGTTGCCCTGTTATTCTTTATTATCGGGCTCAACCTGATGAAGCGGAGGCTTGTGAACTGATCTGAAGAAAAACACTCATTCATCTTCTTTTGATTCTGAAAACCTGAGGTAATAACAGGCTCCCCATTCCTTCCTTTCTCCAGGCTTGAGGCTCTGGAGATGTGCATCCGCATGCAGAAGGCAGACATATGATCCGCAGCAGCCATATACCTGGCACCCAACTGCCTTCTCTCCACAGATTGAACAGCGATGATCCAACACTCCATCCACTTCCCGAATAGATAGGTAAAACTAATGTATTCTTTGTCTTCGAAGAATGTTTTGTTCAGAAGATGAACTCCTAAAGGAACAGATTATGATGAATAAAAATCATATATAAATTATGTCGTATGGAACAAAAATTGGACAGAGATATCATTTCTGCATATAACCGAACACACAGACACCATCATTATATTAACACTGATCTATTCTGTATTCATTGATAGAAAAGAGATTTCAATCGACTCTTTTTCCTTAATAGTCAATTTTTTTACAGGATAAAAGCGATACAAATATATAGGAAGAGTGAAGTATACAGTGTATGCTCTCAGCGGGGGAGATTAAAAAGGAGATCGAAGCACGCCTGAAGGCGTATCTCTCAAGAGACAGATCGGGCATTCGCAAAGAACTGCTCTCAATGTTCATACGCATACGTTCACTTACCATCTCTGAGATCCATTCACGATTGAATGAGAGGTTCAGTATCAGCATCAAAGCAGTAGCATCCATGGTCGGGACCATTGCTTCCCGTATAGGAATTCTTCATGTTCGGCGGAATGTCGAGGGAACAACCAGCATCTATGAGGTTAAAGAACAGTATCTTGATCTCATGACCCGTGTTGTTGCAACAACCTGAACACTCTTTTTCAAGAAAAACTCTGGCTCTAACAGAACTATTTTAATCAACCCCTTCCCATTAATCAGATACATGAGGAGACCATTTGGAGAGATCCCTGAAACGCCGGAGATCACCGTTGATGATGATGTTCGCGCTTATATAAATGAACGAGGATGTGACTTTCGGGTGTGTACATCCTGTGGAGGTCCGATTCTCCTCCCAACATCTATAAAAAATCCAAAATCGTCGGACATACCAATAGCTGTCGGAGATTACACACTCTATGTCTCACGGTACCAGGTGAAATGGATCCAGTCGATCACCATGCAGATGGTTCCCCGTTATTTCAGCTACGGACAATCAGATGAGTTTTGAAGAGCTTGAACATACAGCTGATGTTAAAATACGCATCAGAGCAGAGAGTTATGAAGAACTCTTCAGAACCGCATCTTCTGCACTCTTCAGTACCCTCTATTCAGGAGATTGCAGGATAGAAAGAGAGAGGGGACTTCAGGTTTCCGCGGATACCATTGAGGATCTCTTATGGGAGTTTTTATCCGAACTCCTCTTCGTCTCTGAAGTTGAATCGTTTGTTGTCTGTGAAACAGAAGTGGTTTTTATCGAGGGCGGGCTGTCTGCTACTATCCGTGGAGAGACATTTGACCCTGAAAGGCATGGAGGAGGACGGGAAATCAAGGGTATCTCATACTCGGATCTCTTCATCAGGAAGATTGATACGATGATCTGTGCTGAGATTATCTTTGACATATGAGGTGATCTGCGATGCTGAACGGGATTCAACAAGCAGGTGTGCATGAATGGGAGATACCCGTTGGATACGTTCCCGATATGCGTGTATCAGGTCGGCTTTTTCTCTCGGAAGCTCTTGGCAGAACACTGGAGGAAGGTGCAGCACGCCAGCTTGCCAATGTTGCCACACTACCCGGAATCATCAGACATTCATTTGGTATGCCCGATATTCACTGGGGATACGGGTTCCCTATCGGCGGCGTGGCTGCTTTCTCTGAAAGTGAGGGGATTGTTTCACCCGGCGGTGTTGGTTTTGATATCAACTGTGGAGTCAGGCTGATAACAACACCGCTGACCCTGGACGATCTTGAGGATAGACGATCCATCATCTCCAAACTCTATAAGAAGGTTCCAACCGGTGTCGGATCAAAAGGATCTCTCAGGTTCTCGGGATCCAAACTGGATGAGCTTCTCAGTGGGGGATCAACTTTTGTCATCAATGAAGGGCTCGGGCTTCCCGATGATGCACTTCTCTGCGAGGAGAATGGGTGTATGAGAGAAGCCAACCCCGATCTGGTGAGTGAGAAGGCCCGTACACGGGGTATTCCCCAATGCGGAACGCTTGGATCGGGGAACCATTTCCTTGAACTCCAGGTTGTTTCCAGCATACAGGATGTTAAGACGGCGCAGGCTTTTGGCATCACTGAAGGCACCATCTGTTGCATGATTCATTGCGGATCACGCGGGCTTGGACACCAGGTATGCACCGATCATATCAGGACAATGGAGAAGGCATCGAAAAAATATGGGATCAGGCTCCCCGACAGGCAACTCGCCTGTGCCCCCCTGACCTCCCGGGAAGGGCAGGATTACTTCGGTGCCATGGCAGCAGCTGCCAATTATGCCTGGGCAAACCGCCAGATCATCACTCATGAACTCCGTCTGCTCTTTGAGGACACATTTGGCATTGATTACAAAGAGATGCCTCTTGTCTATGATGTTGCACATAACATTGCCAAATGGGAAGTGCATACAGTCCTGGGTGAAGAGCAGCGCGTATGTGTCCACAGGAAAGGGGCAACACGCGCCTTTGGCCCCGGAAGATCCGAGTTGCCGGAGAAATATCAGGCAACCGGCCAGCCGGTGATTATACCAGGAAGCATGGGGACTGCCTCCTATCTGCTTGCAGGAACAGAAACTGCCATGCAGAAGACCTTTGGGAGCACCTGCCATGGAGCGGGAAGGGTCAGCAGCAGGAAAGCTGCCAGAAATGCTCTCAGTGGAAACGAGGTCGCAGCAGATCTCAAAAAGAAGGGGATTATTGTCATGGCACCTTCTGGCGATGCCATCGCTGAAGAAGCGCCCTCAATGTACAAACCAAGCGATGAAGTTGTGCGCGTCGTCGATGAAGCAGGACTCTCCAGAATCATTGCAACATTCCTGCCACTTGGGGTGATCAAGGGATGAAGAATGGATCTCCGGCTGTTATATGGGAGGATAAACTCATGTTTCAGAGGCTGATCGACGACTGTGTGGGTTGTTGTGAGCTGGTCACACCACAACTGCTTGCAGCCCCATTCTATAGGGGATCATTTGGAGCACTTGTCGTTCCGACAGGCTTTGCAAATAAGGAGTATTCACGTGTCCTCCCTGCCCTCAGGGCTACAAAAAGCCGGATGAAGCGTTTTCTTGAATCTGGCGGAGAGATCCTTGTTTTTGGAGGGGGAGGCGATATCCCCGACTGTTATGACTGGCTCCCGTTTCCGGTTGGATACCATTTTGAATATGCGCCACAGAAGATTACAATCAGAAAAGAAACTGATTCAGCCTTACTCCTCGAAGGCTATGACCTTGATGCATTCGAATGCGACGGGTATTGTACCGGGTACGATGGCGATCCTGTTGCAACCACACATGATGGACACCCAATCCTCATTGAAGAGGAGATTGGATCCGGTCGTGTTATCCTGACAACAATCCATGAATATCCGTCCCGGGGATTTCTTACCAGTTTCTGTGCCTGTAGAAAGGAAACCTTCTTTTAGATGGAGCAGGTATGGTTCTTAGTGTTGGATGATGCATCAGTATACCATTGCCCACAATTCATCTTCCGATGATCTGGAGCCTGTTTTAATGGCGATCCATACGATCGTCTCAAGACTCCCGGTTACAGGTAAATCGGCAGACAAACCAGGAATCAGGATTGAAGAGGGAAAGGTCATTGACCGTACCTATACCGGTCCGGTTCTCGAGGAAGCGATTGCAAAAAATCAGCTGATCAAGAGACGGCCGGAGACGGGCATATACAAAGGGGTTCCCGTCGTGGTTGCACCACTTCGCGACAGGGACGGAGATGCGATTGGTGCAATCGGAGTTGTTGATATCACCGGCATCTTTGATCTTGCAACACTGATGGAACACCAGAGTTTCATCCTCCGTCAGGTATGCGGAACCGATCCCTGCCCGATTGAATCCGAACAAATCAGTTCAAAAAGGTAAATACAATGACAAACGCTGCGTATAATGTCCTCAGGATTCTCGATCGTTCCGGGGAAAAGATCTCCGGTGAAAAGATTAGTAAGGAACTCGGCATCAGCAGATCTGCAGTCTGGAAACATATCCAGGAACTCCGTGATCTCGGATATGAGATTGACGCATCCCAGAAAGAAGGATATAATGTTGCACAGCGCACAAAGCGTCTTCTCCCCTATGAGATCAGGCGGCACCTGAAAACAAAAAGGATCGGGTCAGATCTTCACTATGCCATTACCACCCCCTCGACAATCTGGCTCGGTAAGCAGATGATGCGTGAGATCGATGATGAGATTGAGGAGGGGCTTGTTATCATTGCCGAGGAGCAGACAGGTGGTATCGGGAGGCTCGGACGATCATGGGCATCTCCTGCCGGAGGAGTCTGGACAACCATCCTCCTGAAGCCGGAGATTCCGATCTCACGTGCCTACATGATCATGATGGCAGCCTCAGTAGCAGTTGCACGTGCTATCAGGAAAGAATATGATATCGGAGCTTTGATCAAATGGCCAAATGATATCTTCATTGGAGATAAAAAGGTCGCAGGCATGCACCTTGAACTCTCAGCCGAAGCGGATGTGATACATTACTGCCTCCTGAGTATCGGAATTGATGTGAATGTCTCGGTATCCGATCTTATGCCGGTATTAAACCGGGAAGTCACCTCCATCTCTGAAGAGCTCGGATATGAAGTCGACAGGGCAAAATTCCTTGCAAGGGTGCTGACGGAGTTTGAACGCCGGTATAATCTTCTTGAGCGGAGTGAATTTGAGGCCCTCATACGTGAATGGAAGAGCCTCTCCTGCACACTTGAACAGAGGGTAGAGATCCGGACACTCAAAAAGACATTTGAAGGTGAAGCAATCGATCTGGATGAGCATGGTGCCCTCATTATCCGGAAAGATAACGGGAAGATTGAGCGTGTCATCGCCGGAGATTGCTATCTTCTCTAAACCTCATTTTTTTCACACCATATTTTTTATCGTAAACCATCAAATGATGATCAGGTTGACGATGTATGGCAATATCAGATATGCACAAATGCTGACGAGAACAGCAACATTCACCGCACTTATTGCAATCAGTGGATGGATTTCCATAACCATTCCATTCCTCCCTCTCGTTCCCTTCACACTCCAGACACTCTTCATCCTCCTTGCGGCAGTTGTTATGAAGAGGTATGCAGTCCTGCCGGTTGCCCTGTATGTCCTTCTTGGGATCTGCAACCTTCCGGTTTTTCATAATGGAACAGCGGGGATTGGAGTTCTCCTTGGACCCACAGGAGGGTATATCGTCGGTTTTATTCCCGCAGCACTAATAGCCGGGCTTCTGCTGGAAAAAGATATTAAATTTATTGGTATTGCAGCGATTACAGCTGCCAGCATCATGATTTATGCACTGGGTACTGCATGGCTCTCGGTTTCAACCGGAATGCCATTTGTTGCAGCAGCCATGATCGGTGTCATTCCATTCATTCCGGGTGACATAATCAAAGGTGCAGCAGCACTTGCCATTGGTAAAAGGATTGCATGATATCAATTGAGGATCTTTCCCATGGCATACTCCGCATCCCCTCATTTGAGATATCCAGTGGCATAACAACAGTTCTCGGTCGGAATGGGGCGGGGAAGACGACACTGCTCTCTCTCTGTGCCGGAGTCTGCCTCCCGGATCATGGAAGGGTTCACATAGACACCCTCTCCCCGAGATCGCTGGATATAGGGTGGGTTTCCGAGTTCCCTGACAGAAATATCCTCTTTGATCAGGTCTTCAATGAGATTGCGGCGCCACTCAGATTCCGCCATGATTCGATCGAACAGATTAAGGAACGAACAGCAGAGATTGCAGATCGGCTTTCAATTACGCATCTTCTGGATAGAAAGACCCGGACACTTTCGGGTGGGGAGAAGGTGCTTGTCGCCCTTGCCTGTGCTCTTGTTATCGATCCCATTCTCCTCGTTATCGATGAAGCGGACTCACACCTTGACAGTGAAACCGCATGGAGGGTTCAGGAGGCAATACTCTCCCATCCCCCGGAATATACCCTCCAGAGCAGCCAGTACAGGGATATAGCAGCAGAATCTGATCACATATTGTTTCTAGAGAATGGGAAGATTAGCCGGGATGATCAAAGATGAAAGTCGGGTTGGATGAGATCACATTCCAGCAGGGGAGATTCGCCCTCTCAGTGAATCAGGAATTTGTTCCCGGCATCTACCTGATTACAGGTCCCATCGGATCGGGGAAGAGCACGCTCTCTTTCATCCTCTCCGGACACCTCCCGCCGGATTCAGGGAGTATTCATAAAACCGGGATCACCTCAGAAGCCATCTCACTACAGTTTCCGGAGTACCATATCACCGGGGCAACCGTACTTGAAGAGATCCGATCGTGGGGCGTGGATCCGGATATGATAGAGAGTGCAATCCTGCCGAAAACACTCTATCACCGTGACCCGCTTCAGCTCTCCCGGGGAGAATTAAAGAGACTCAGCCTCGCATGTCTCTTCGCCAGAGAACCCGATCTCCTCATTCTTGACGAGCCCTTCTCTTCCCTTGACGCCGAAATGAAGCAATGGCTCTGTACGATGATTGAAAGGAGAAGATCAGGTATAACCATCATCTTTACCCATGAACGTGAGATCCTTCCTGATACTGCATTTCATCTCAGTATGAGAAACGGCTCTCTCTATCCGGGAGACGCTGTTTCTGGAATACTGAAAGGAGCCGTTGAAATCCCCACAGATGTCGGGGAGAAGCCTCCTTTTTTTGGAGATGGGCGTCTCAGGCTGCTCTCTGTGATCCTCCTCTCGCTCGGAGCATTTCTCACGATTGGAGGGGCAATCCTTGCATTACTCTGGTGGGTTGTTGCCTGTTGGCGCAGGTGGGAGATTCCAAACAAGCATCTCATACTCGCTCTTGGAATGCTCATCCTCCTGCCGGCTCTCGTAACAGAATTTTTTACGGGGGGTGGATTATCCTATGGTATCAGGATGGGAGTGATTCTCTTCATCTCATTCTGGGTATATACGGATTATAAGGGAGGTGAAATGCTGGATCTCTTTGTCTGGGCTGGATCAGAACGGAAGGGTTTTGATATCGGGCTTGCGGCTGAGATGGCGATGCAGGGGATATATCTCGCAGGCTCAGATCTTCAACAGATTCAAAGGGCATATTCAATTAAAGGATTGAAAATTGGAGTTAAAACATTCATTCCTGCTGCCATATCATTGCTCCTGATGCATATACGCCGATCAGATGAGACTGCCCGCCTTCTCGCACTCAGGGGTTTCAATGGGGGGGGTACCTATGTACCTTGTTTTCCTGGGAGAAAAAGGGACTTCCTACTTACTTTAATTGCCATAATTCCCTTGTTTTACAGTTTACTGTCATTTTAGAGAATTATTTATACTATCAGGTGTAATTTCTGAGAGGCTCGATTTTTAACAATTCCTCAGCCCACGAGGTGTTTAGATGACGAAATCAAAAGATTCCAGAGTATACATCACAGATACCACGCTGAGGGATGCACATCAATCGCTCATCGCAACCCGCCTTCAGACTGAAGACATGATACCGATTGCCAAAGAGATCAATAAAATCGGTTTCTTTTCTGTGGAGGCGTGGGGTGGTGCTACATTTGATAGCTGTATCCGCTTTTTAAATGACGATCCATGGATGCGTCTTCGTTCACTCAAGGAAGTGCTGCCGGATACACCGATTCAGATGCTCCTGCGGGGGCAGAACCTTGTCGGGTACAGGCATTACCCCGATGACGTTGTGGAGCGTTTTGTCACAGCAGCCCATTCAAATGGCGTCGATATATTCAGAATATTCGACGCATTGAACGATATTCGGAATATGAAGAGCTCCATGAAGGTTGTTTCCGATCTTGGAGCACATATGCAGGGAGCAATATCCTATACGACGAGCCCTGTACATTCCATATCAACGTTCATCGATATGGCTGAGGAGCTCTATTCACTTGGATGCGATTCGATCTGCATCAAGGATATGGCAGGGCTGATCATGCCAAAAACCACCCGTGAGCTTATCCAGGGGATTAAGAAGCGTGTGGATGTGCTGGTTGATCTCCACAGCCACTCTACAAGCGGCATTGCTCCGATGAGTTACCAGGCGGCAATTGAAGCGGGAGTTGATATTCTTGATACCGCGATGTCACCATTTGCATTTGGTACATCGCAGCCAGCCACCGAAAGTATTGTTGCCTCGGTGATCGGCACACCACGTGAGACAGGAATCGATCTCCTGGCACTCCGAAAGGTTCGGAACCTCTGTATGGATGTCAGGAAGAAGTACAATGCCCTTGTTGATCCCATCTCCGAGCGGATTGATAGCGACGTCCTTGTCTATCAGCTGCCGGGCGGAATGATCTCAAACCTCGTCTCCCAGCTCAAGGAGCAGGATGCAATCGATAAGCTGCAGGCAGTCTTCGATGAGATCCCACATGTGCGTAAGGATCTCGGGTACCCTCCACTTGTCACCCCCACAAGCCAGATTGTCGGCACACAGGCTGTTCTGAATGTTCTGATGGGCGGGCGGTACCAGAATGTCACCAAAGAGGTGAAGGATTATGTACATGGCCTGTATGGACAGCCGCCTGCACCAATTCCTGATGCAATCCGGCAACAGATCATCGATGGGGAAGAGATGATTACAGTACGGCCGGCAGATCTGCTTGCGCCGATCTATGAGAGCATGAAGAAAGAGGCAACGGACATGGGTCTTGTCAAAAAAGAAGAGGATGTCCTGACATATATCCTCTATCCGGCGATTGCCCCTGCATTTCTCAGAGGAGAGAAGACCCCCGAGCCTATACCTGTTCCAAAGAAGGAGGGATCAGGATCTGTTGATTTCCCCCACGCGATGGAAGTCGAGGTTGATGGGGAGATCTTCTCTGTCAGGATCGTATCGGTTGAAGGGAGTGCATTGTCTTCTCCGGTTGGCAGTTCCACTAAATCACAGATCCCACGCGGGGATCTCCCCGGCGGTATCAAGAGCAATATGCAGGGGATGGTTCTTGATATCAAGGTGAGTCTCGGTCAGGAGGTGAAGAAAGGAGATACACTGGTCATCCTTGAAGCGATGAAGATGGAGAACCCGATTCACAGCCCTGTTGATGGAAAGGTCCAGGAGATCTTTGTCGATGCCGGAGCGGTCGTACAAAACGGAGATATTTTACTGGTGGTCCAATGACCTTCTTTGATAAGGTACTCATCGCAAACCGGGGCGAGATCGCTATCCGTATTATGCGTGCCTGCAGGGAACTGGGTATTGAGACGGTTGCAATCTATTCAACCCCCGATAAAAATGCACTCCATGTGAAATATGCCGATGAAGCATTTCACATCGGAGAAGCACACCCCTCGAAGAGTTATCTGAATCGGGATCGAATCATTGAGGTTGCCACACTCTGTGAGGCAGAGGCGATTCACCCCGGATATGGTTTTTTAGCTGAGAATTATCATTTTGCTGAGAATGTGGAGCAGGCAGGCATCACATTCATCGGACCATCTTCAAAGACCATTCACATGATGGGATCAAAACTCGATTCCAAAGAGGCGATGAGCGCTGCCGGGGTTCCGGTTCTGCCCTGGACAAAGGGGGGAGTTACATCGACTGAGGCAGGCATTGCGTTTGCAGAAGAGATTGGATACCCCGTTATTGTGAAGGCAAGCGCCGGTGGCGGCGGAATCGGAATGCAGATCGTCAGGGACAGTTCCGGCATTGCCGAGGCGATCGAGAAAGGAATGCGGATCGCTCAGTCTGCTTTTGGAGATCCGACAATCTTCATCGAAAAATACCTTGACAAGCCCCGCCATATCGAAGTGCAGGTGCTCTCTGATTATGATGGCCATGGGATACACCTCTATGAGCGCGAATGTTCGATTCAGAGGCGGCACCAGAAGCTTGTTGAGGAGGCGCCATGTCCGATCATGACGCCTGAGCTTCGGGAGAAGATGACAGATTCGGCATTGACGGTTGCCAAGGTCTGTAATTATACAAATGCCGGGACCGTTGAGTTCCTTTATTCTGAGGGCAATTATTATTTTATGGAGATGAATACCCGTCTCCAGGTGGAGCATACCATCACAGAACTGGTAACCGGAGTCGATATTGTCCGCCAGCAGCTTGCAATAGCATCCGGTGAACCGCTTGCTTATGAACAGGAGGATATCTCTCTCCGCGGCCATGCAATCGAATGCAGGATTAATGCCGAAGATCCCCTGAATGATTTTGCTGCAGATCCTGGTAAGATCGTCAGGTATCGTTCTCCAGGCGGACCCGGCATCAGGGTTGATTCAGGTATCCATGTCGGGTATGCAATCCCGCCCCAGTATGATTCAATGATCTCTAAACTCTGTTCCTATGGCCTCACCCGGATAGAGGCGATCGAGCGGATGAGAAGAGCCATTTATGAATATGTGATCCTGGGAGTGAAGACGACCCTGCCACTCCATCACTCCCTTATGCATAACCGACAGTTCATCCAGGGCAATACGCACACACATTTCCTTGTGGATCAGCAGATCATGAGGAACCTCCAGAGTTATTACCGCGATGAAGAGTCCCGTATGCAGACTCTCGCCGCTTCCCTCCGTCAGGGAAAGGAAACGGCAGCGGTTACGGCAGCAGTCAATGTGTATATCCAGCATATGAATAAGGGCAAACAAGCCTGAAATCTCCAATTCTATCAGATTTTTTTCTTTTTTCTTTCTGTTGCCGGGGTTCTCAGGATATCAGGTTCCCTGAAGCCATATGGCAAGCTATTTACGAACAGGCGCCCTTCTTATTATGCACAAGCCGTGCAAACATCAGATGCTGCGGTGGCCTAGCTGGTTAGGGCGCCAGACTCATAGGGTTTTGAGCAATCGAAGGCGCCATCATCTGGGATATCTGGAGGTCGGGGGTTCGGATCCCCCTCGCAGCACTCCAACAGTAGGTTAGTAATCTAAAACCTAAACAGAACGATTTGTGCTGTTTTTTCAATTCTTCTTTCTGAGTATGTTCTTTATCATGCAGATTTGAGTGCATTATAAACCATCGCATACCCACTCACATACACCTGTCGCACATGGGGCACATTGAGTCTTTGATCCTATCGGGATCTGGAGACCAGAATTCGGGGACTTACAATCGTTCCCACATCATATTAACCTTTTTTGTGCAAATTTTTATAAAAAAATTGAAGTTAAACTAAATAATTATCATATGGACAGGTTGTATTGTTCTTCGTTTCAGAGTAGAACACCTGGTAATACAAAATAGGTATAAATGATCGACACCCTGAACAACAGATCGTCATCTTTATCGTTATAATAGAATCAAAAGGTTATCAATGGCAACAGATCTCTGAGGTACAGGGTAATAATAATAGGAACAATTGTGAGTCATATGAACCATAAAGGCACTTTATATATATGTATAATTCTACTCCTCTGCTTTGTAGGAGCTGTTCAGGCATCAGAAAATACTGAAGCGATTTATGATCAGGGGGTTATGCTTTTTGAAAGTGAGAGATATAGCGAAGCTCTGGAAGCGTTTAACAAACTAATCGAATTAGATCCCCAAAATGCCGATGCCTGGAACTATCGTGGATGGTCACTCTGGCGAATGGATCGGAATGTAGAGGCTTTGGAGGCATGTAACAAGGCACTTGAAATTGATCCAAATCATGTGAGTGCATGGACGAACCGCGGTGTGGCGCTTTTCCTGCTCGGACGGTATGACGATGCCCTGGAATCCTTTGATCGGGCGGTCGGTATTGATCCGAAGTATGCCAACGCATGGAACAACCGTGGCTATGCGCTTTTCCTGCTCGGCCGGTATGCTGATGCTCTGGAATCCCTTGACCGGGCGGTTGAGATTGATCCGGAGGACGCAGAAGGGTGGTTAAATCGCGGTTTGACGCTTGGCGAACTCGGCCGGTATGCCGAAGCCTTGGAATCCTTTGATCGGGCGGTCGGGATTGACCCAAACGATGCCTTTACGTGGAACAAACGCCGAATTTTGCTTGAAGATCATGGGGACACAATCCTTTTACAACGGATAATATCCAACTGGCCCTTCTTAATTGTAATTATAGCTCTAATTTTTATTTCTATTCGATCAATATATCTGCGGATTAAGGAAAATAAAGATAAATTCGCAGATATAGAAAGGCAGAAACAATTACAGAAAGATAAGAGATAATTACAAAAGGAATAGCAAGATCAACCTAAATTCGCGCTCACAGCATCAGCACAGGAAGAGATCGTTATACCCCTCCTCCTGTTTCTGACTGACGGAGATCCGGCAGAGAACTGATCTTTTGGGATATCACATTCCCCTCATATTTTCTTCTTGCCGACTGTTGCGAGGTAGATGACAAACTCCTCTATCCCGTCTGCCCCGATAATCCGTGCCATCTCTTCGTCATCGAACGCTCCTATGGCACAGGTGCCGCAACCAATCTGCTCACCCGCAAGGTAGAGGTTCTGGCAGATATGTCCGGCATCGAGATGGACGAGCCGGTATGCCCGCTCACTGTATCGCCAGCTCATCCGGTAAATAACACATGACCAGATGAATGTGACAGCAGATGATCTTACAAACGGCTGGCCGAGGCAGGCGGACATCACTTTATCAACAATCCCTGATGATGTATCGATCTCAATCAGGCGGTGCGAGAAGGCGAGATACCGGTACAGTCCCGGTGGGATTCCCTCTACACGGTTGATCAGGAGGTACGTCTCACATGCATGGCGGCCTCCGGCAGAGGGCACGGTTCTGAGAGTGAAGTGGGGTGCCCTGCTATCCATTATCCCCTGGGTTGACCAGAGGAGGTACGCAAGCTCCTCAAGAGCCAATGATTCCTGTGAATAAGTGCGTATGGAACGGCGGGCTTCGATAACCTCCAGAAGAGAGGTTGTTGAATCATGAACACGATCAACCGGCGGCAACTGAATGAATGTTCCATCTTCAGGATAAGGCTTTTCAAGTGGGGGCGGAGTTATACCCATCTGCTGATCTGATGCTGTCAGATGCATATACCGGGTCATCTCCATAAAAACTCTGCCAGCGTTCTGCATACCGTCTCTATGATCAGCGGAGATTATGAATTATCCTATCAACAATAGAACAATAGACGAAGAATTAATACAGACTAGCTCCTCATGCTGAATATGCCCGATAATCCTGATCTCATTTCAGCTCTCTATATCGAAGACGATGGTGCCTTGCGAGAAATATACAGGGGATTTATCGAAGATGATGGGGATATCATCGTTGCAACTGCACGGAAAGAAGAGGCAGCTGAGATCCTTGATACATTCCAATTTGATGTTATCCTCTCTGAATATCACCTTTCTGAGAGAGAAGGAACAGACATACTCCTTCACCAAAAAGAGAAAAATGACAAGACCCCCTGCATCATTCTCTCCAGCCAGAATGATGCAGATACCATTCTCCGGGCATATAAACAGGGGGCAGTTGATTATATCAGGAAATCAGAAGATCCTGCGAGTATAGCAGTCATTATAAAAAACAGGATCAGAGATGCTGCATTGAAGAGAAGGAGGGAGAGAGATCTTGAGAGATACAGACTTCTCCTTCAGGCAACACTTGATGCCATACCTGATATTATCGGCATCCAGACGCCGGATCATAAGATTGTCTATTACAATCAGGCGGGGTACGCATTTCTGAATAAGCGGCCGGATGAGGTGAGAGGGAGACGCTGCTTTGTGTTGATCGGGCAAAGTCGACAGTGTGACATCTGTGCAACAGAAAAGGCCCTTCGTTCAAAAAAGCTGGAAAGGGTAGAGAAGTACCTTCCTGAGCAGAATCGCTATCTGGATTGCCGATCCTACCCGGTTCTGGATGATAATGGAGAAGTAATCTTCATCGTTGAGCAGATCTCTGATATCACCGAGAGGAAGCGGGTTGAGGAGGAGATCCGGAGCATCGCAACCGAGTATGAAACAGTCTTTAATGGAACACAGGATTGCATATTCCTCCTCAGGGTGACAGATGATGGGAAGTTCCGATTCATCCGTAATAATCTCGCACATGAGAGTGCAACGGGACTGACAACAGAGATGTTACATGAGAAAACACCGGAAGAGCTCCTGGGTGAAGAGGCTGGATCAGTTGTATCAGAGAACTATCAGCGGTGTCTCGATACCAAAGGGCCGATCATCTATGAAGAGACACTAATCCTTCCCGCTGGTGAAAGAACATGGGAGACACTCCTTACACCAGTTATTCGTGATGAAAGAATAACGCATATCGTCGGATCGAGCAGGGATATTACAAACCAGAAGCGGATTGAGATGGAGCTCCGGTTGAGTGAAGAGAGGTACCGCGACTTCTTTGATAATGCCAATGTGATGATCCAGAGTGTTGATGAAGAGGGGCGTTTCATCTTTGTTAACAGGACATGGAAAGAGAAGATGGGTTTTTCAGATGAGGAGATAGAGAACCTTTCTCTCTTTGAGATAATTCATCCGGATTCCCTTGCTCACTGCCAGAGCATATTTCAGGATGTTCTCTTGGGAAAAGCGGTGAGTGGGGTTCAGGCGGTCTTTCTTACAAAAGACAGGCGTCGGATCCATATCGAAGGGAATGTCAATTCATTCGTCGAGGACGGAAAGCTGAAGACAAGAGGGATATTTCAGGATATTACCGGGAGGAGAATTGCAGAGGAGGCAGTTCGAATTGCAAATACAAAGCTCCAGCTTCTTTCCAGCATCACGAGACATGATATCCTCAATGAGGTGATGGTGTTGCTCGGTAATCTGGAGTTTGCCGAAGAGAAGAGTGATGATCCGGAGGTAGGGAAATATCTGGAGAAGGTGAGGGAGGCGGGGAGAACAATCCAGCGCCATATCGAGTTCACCCGCCTCTATGAGAACCTTGGTATCAGCGAGCCGGAATGGCAGAAGCTTGCTGCGCTTATTCCGAAATCAAAAGATCCGGTAATAATCACAAATAATTGCACAAGCATCTCAATCTTTGGAGATCCGATGCTTGAGAGGGTCTTTTCAAACCTTCTTGATAATACCATTCGTCACGGTGAGCATGCCACCACCGTGACCATTGACTGCCGCCGGAGTGATGAGGATCTTCATATCATTTGGAAAGATAACGGAGTCGGTGTTGCCAACGATCAGAAAGACGCCATATTTAAACGCGGAGTTGGTAAAAATACCGGTTTTGGACTCTTCCTCTCTCGGGAGATCCTCGCGATTACCGGCATGCTCATGAGGGAGACAGGCACCCCCGGTGATGGGGCACAGTTTGAGATAATTATTCCAAAAGAGGTGTATAGCTTCAATTAAAAAACGATTCTCCGGGGAGATCAAAGAGATCTCTCCCATTCTCCTGCCGACTCTTTTATTCTACGGGTGAGAATATAACAGACCAGCTGCCATCACAGACGACGTTAAAGAGATAATTGCCGCCTTCTTTGATTGTAACAGGAACCGTTGTTGCATAATCCCCGACATAGAGTTCAAAGTCGTCATTCCGTAGCTCGTGGAAGGGAAGGGGTGCAACACTATCACCATCCATCAGGAATTTTCCATTGTAATCCATAAGCCACACACTGATGACAGTCAGATTCTCACCTGTAATCTGAGAGCTATAATTTCCAGCCGGGATCATGAAAAACGGAGTGGCTTTGTTGCCAACACCAGTAAATGTCTGTGGTGGGATCCCATTGATCATCTCAGGGAAGCCGAAGGTAAGTTTCCAGGGTGCCGTCTGGCTGACTTCAACTGTTGCATCGGCTTTCTCAGAAAGCATGAATGCATATGTCCAGCGGTAATGCCCGTCAATAATTGCATCAGACCGGACTTCAGGAGTATAATTACCTTCAACCATAATGGCATCTTTCTCGCCTGAGATAGAGACTCTTGATACACCGGGTTCTGATCCATCCGGCTTCTCGATTTCGAGTGTAATCAGGTGAACACCAGCCGAAAGGGGCATTACGGTCTTCTGATCCCCGGCTCCTGAGAAAGAAACAGCACCATCGTTTGTGAGTGCAGCTGTCGGTGTTGTAGTGGGCGTTGGAGTGGCTGTTGGAAGCGGAGCCTGTGGTCCGGTCTCCTCGCCAACACACCCTGCAAAAAGTATACATCCTGCCAAAAAGAGAAATAAAGCGATATGAAGCGTTAATCCACGTCTTTCCATATCAATACAATACTCAATTAAGGTATATACCGATTTCTCTCTGCCCGCAGGAGAGGATTAATAGCATATCAGTTGCGATTATCCGGTATGGCAAACCGGCTTCTGGATGAGAAGAGCCCCTATCTCCGTCAGCATGCAGAAAATCCAGTTGATTGGTACCCGTTCTCTGATGAGGCATTTGAGAAGGCACGGGAAGCGGATATTCCGGTCTTTCTTTCAGTCGGATATTCAACCTGCCACTGGTGTCATGTTATGAACAGGGAGTCATTCTCCAGTCAGGAGGTGGCAGAGGCACTTTCAGGGAGGTTTATTGCGGTAAAAGTGGATCGCGAGGAACGCCCCGATGTTGATCGGATTGCAATGATCGCCTGCCAGCTGATGACCGGAAGCGGGGGGTGGCCACTCACACTGGTTCTGACGCCGGATAAGCGCCCCTTTTTTGCCGGGACCTATATCCCAAAAGACCCCCGGTATGGAAGTGCAGGACTTCTCGTAATCCTTGATCGGATCTGGGAGTTATGGCAGGAGAGGCGCAAAGATGCTGAGAGACTTGGGAGGCGTGTCGAAGGAAATGTTCAATCATACCTTGCCGGAGATATACTGGTGGCAGAGAGGTTTCAACAGGAAGAGAATCCCTCAGATGCTGCATATGATTCCCTCCTGAGAACATTTGATCGGGAGTATGCCGGATTTGGAGATCGTATGAAATTTCCCTCACCCCACTGTATCAGCTTCCTTCTGCGTCACGGGAGTATTGTAGGCATTCCAAAAGCCACAGAGATGGCACTTGCAACTCTTCATGCAATGAGAAGAGGCGGGATAAACGATCAGGTTGGTGGCGGCTTTCACCGGTATACCACCGACAGGCAATGGAAGATCCCTCATTATGAGAAGATGGCTTGCGATCAGGCTCTCCTTCTGCATGCTTTTTCCGAAGGATACGCCGTTACCAGAGATCCACTCCTGAAAACCGAAGCACTCCGAATTGCAGCTTATATAAAAACCGATCTCACATCACCAGAAGGGCTTTTCTATACAGCTGAGGATGCTGAGAGCGGAGGAGAAGAGGGTGGCTTCTATCTCTGGTCAAAAGAGGAGATCCGATCACTTTTTGATGAGGAAGAGGGAGAAAAAGCTGCCAATTTCCTGCTTGGAAATGCAGCCGATAAAGAGAAGCTTCCCCTATCCCTCACCTCTGAAACAGATGATTCTTCATGGCTGCCCGGAGTGAGAGAAAGACTTGCTGAGGCTCGCAGAACCCGTCCCCGCCCTTTCCGTGATGAGAAGATTCTCCTCGATGTGAATGGGAAGATCATTGGTGCCCTGGCACGCTCTGGTTTTCTCCTCAGGGAACCGGAGCTCATTTTGAGAGCTGAACATGCCTTTTCAACGCTTCAATCAGTCTTCAGTGAATTCGGAGGGTCGCTCTTCCATTCCATGATAAATGGTACAATCACCTCATCTGCCTACATTTCAGATTATGCTGATCTGATTGCAGCATCAATTGAGCTCCATCAGGGAACGCAGAAGTCTGAGTACCTTCTATTCGCAGTTGAATATACAGAAGCAGCTATTCGCTGCTTTTACAATCCCAAAAGCGGATGGTTCTGGTTTGAAGCAGGTGATACCACACTCTTCAGGACACGGGATACTGAAGATTCTGCCGGGCCATCAGGTAATGCAGTGATGCTTCATAACCTTCTCCTCCTCAACAGAATTACCGGAAATCCGGACTTTTGGGAAATTGCTGATTCAATGATGTCGAGTCTGCAACCTGCCTTCCTCCAGCACCCAAATGCCTATATCCATAGTATAAGTTCATATCATCATCTCTCTCCTGCCGCAATCGATCTGGTAACTACCGGTAAAAGCGGGATATTTGATGATGCAATCAGATCATCCGGCAACCTGCTTGCAACCCATCTTCACCTCTCGCATACTCTCGAAAAATTCAATGAAATAATGCCAAAATTTCAGGATTACCCAACAGATACCGATGAACCTGTTGCCTATCCATGCAGGCAGGGAGGCTGCCTTCCACCGGTACGGGACCCAGATGAACTCAGAGAACTGCTCCATTCTGCATTTCATCACACTCCCGGGTAGTCGTGTCTGTGCAGAGTCGAAGGGTTCAATAGTGTCAGCATCATAATTCATCCCCATGACAACAGAAGAGAGACAGGGACGGTTTGTCAAAGGCCGGTATGTCATTGATGAAGAGCCAGTGGCGGCGGCACAGGAACAAGGATCTACAGGAGAAGAAGCTTCTCACGACACCACATCAAAAACCCCATCCATCGAAGATCTCATCCAGCTCACCTCAAAAAATGTGGAGTTGACCGTTGAGAGTGTTATTGTCCTTGGTAAAAAGCTCTTCATGACACAGGAGGGACGTGACCATATTGAGAATAAAACCCGCCAGATTGGTGACGAACTCCAGAAGACTGTTGGTGAGCTTGCAGAGGCTGCAAAAAGAGCAATTGAGAAGAAATAGGTGAACGGAAGGATTGTTGCTTCTTGGGATGGTCTTTTATAGTCTCGGGATCAATATTTTTTTGCAGAACCTAAAAACTGCATGAGCTAAACAATGGAAGAAAGAAATTTTGGCGGCCGGGGTAACTTCGGCGGCCCAAGAAGATTTGATGGTCCACGTGAGATGTCAAAGGCAGTCTGTTCAGATTGCGGTTGCGAATGTGAAGTCCCCTTTAAGCCAACAGAGGGCAGGCCAGTCTATTGCAGAGACTGCCTCCCAAAGCACCGGAAACCCCGGTTCTAATCTTTTTTTCCGCCATCTCTGAAAGAGTGGCATTCATTGTGATTGATTAATACCCAGATTCACAGATATCAATGATTTTGAAACACACCACACTCCCGCTATCATGTATCACCTGAGGATTCTCTTTATTGAAAGAAAGGTTCATTATGGATTCTATACTTCAAAATACAAGGAATATTGAGTTTTTTGACTGAATCTCCGGGCTTCATCCCAACAGCTCTTTCCTCAGTATCTTATGAGGGTATTTTATACTAAAAGAACATATATTATGTGCAGAACTTAAAAACTGCATGAGTTATACAATGGAAGGAAGAAATTTTGGCGGCCGGGGTAATTTCGGCGGCCCAAGAAACTTTGATGGTCCACGTGAGATGTCAAAGGCAATCTGCGCAGATTGCGGTTGTGAATGTGAAGTCCCCTTTAAGCCAACAGAGGGCAGACCCGTCTATTGCCGTGACTGCCTCCCAAAGCACCGGAAACCCCGGTTCTAAATACCTTTTTTTAAACATAGTCCGCTTACCTGCGCGGAGTCATGTATCTTCTGATCATTTAGTGATCCACATCTCTCCTGAAAGCTTCCGGTGAAAACCATAAACACCTTGCATACAGAGATCATAGATAGATTCTCTTCAGATGAGGGTGGCTTACTTGCTTGATATTAAATTTGTACGTGAATATCCCCAGACGATCAAAAACGATCTGATCAAAAGAAATGATTCAGAGAAACTTTCCTGGGTTGATGACCTTTTAGTGACCGATAAGAAGGTGCGGGAACTGAAAGTCGAGATCGACCAGCTTCGCCAGCGGAGAAACACCATCTCCCGCGAGATCAATACCGAGCGGAAAGCGGGTCGTGACACCTCAGCTCTATTGGCAGAGGCTAAAGCACTTCCTGAGAAGATAAAAGAGCTTGATTCGGTGAAAGATGCAGCTCTTGAAAAGGTCAGGTACTACCTGATGCGGCTTCCAAATATCCTCGATGAAAGTGTCCCTGTTGGTGAAGATGAGAGCGGAAATGTTGAGATACGGAAGGTCGGGATAAAGCGTGAATTTTCCTTTCCCATAAAAAATCACGGTCAGCTTGCTGTTGAGAGGGATTGGGCCGATTTTGAACGGGCAGCACGTGCAGCAGGTGCAGGATTCTCTTACCTGAAAGGAAACCTTGCACTCCTTGATATGGCACTTCAGAGATATGCAATCGACCTCCTGGTGAAGAAGGGCTTTACCCCGATCATCCCCCCGTACATGATGAACCGCTCCTCATATGAAGGAGTGACCGATCTCTCGGATTTCGAGGATGTCATGTACAAGATCGAGGATTCGGAATCATACCTGATCGCAACAAGCGAGCATCCCCTCTGCGCGATGTATCAGGACGAGATCTTTGAAGAGAAGAATCTTCCACTCAGGTTAGCAGGACTCTCCCCCTGTTTCAGAAAAGAGATTGGATCTCACGGGATCGATACAAAAGGGCTCTTCCGCGTTCACCAGTTCCATAAAGTCGAACAGTTTGTCTTCTGCAAGCCGGATGATTCTCCTGCCATTCATGAAGAACTCCTTGCAAATGCCGAGGAGCTCTATAGAAATCTCGGCCTCCCCTACCATGTCGTCCTCATCTGCACCGGCGACATAGGAACGGTTGCTGCAAAGAAGTATGATATCGAGGTCTGGATGCCACGGGAAGAGGCATACCGGGAGGTTGTATCCTGCTCGAACTGTACCTCATACCAGGCTGTCCGATTAGGAATGAGGATGCGTGATCCCGATGATTTCGAGACCAAACATCATATTCACACTTTAAACTCAACTGAAGTGGCCACCTCCCGAACAATCCGGGCCATCCTTGAGAATTACCAGTACGAAGACGGCTCTGTTGAGATTCCACACGTGCTCAGACCGTATATGAACGATCAGGAATTCCTCTGATCTCTCACATTCATTTTTTCTACAGCATATCTGGCAAGGGCGATTATTGCCAGAATTGGCGGGGCACCGGGTGCAGACGGAAGTACTGATGCATCGCAAACAGAGAGTCCCGGAATAGCTGTCTCCAGATTCAGATCAACCGAGACGCCGATTCTTGCTGTTCCGCAAGGATGCGAGCCCCTGAGGGGAGTGGTCACAAATGTCGCCGGATCGGCGCCGGCTTCTGTGAGTATGGATGCAGCATATGTGGAGCCACAAATAAGCCGCCCTGCATCACGCACCGTGACGTTCTTCTGGATTGTTTCATGTACAGATCCGAAATCCTCATCCCTGATCTTCACCATCATTCCGATGATATCTTCTGGCTGAGCGGGGATCCCTTTGTCATTCATGATGGCATGAAGAGGGCGCGAGTAATGGGGGAGGATGATTCCACCATCAAAGGGGATATACGCCCCCATAGGAACATCACGGTTCATGCCGATGTCTGGGAGATAACCTCCAATTGAGACGAAGGTATCGGCAAAGAGAGGGGCTGTCGGAAGTGAGAGGGCAGTCAGAAATCCGGGTGTTTCCAGCGCCCCTGCTGCCAGCACTACACGATCATCCCAGAAGATCTCATTTCCGCACCTGACCCCGGCTGCTTCGCCATGACGGATGATCACCTCATCTGCAACTCTCTCTGTGATCACCCGTGCTCCAAACTCTTCTGCTTTTCTGATAAATTTTATCGCTGACCACCGGGCATCAAATGGACACCCAAAAGCACAGAGCCCGTCCTTGCAACAGAGATCAGGATTGATGAACTTCGGCATCCGATGTACAGGCAGGCCGATTCTGCAAGCAGCATCCATCAGTCGGCGGGTACCATCACCAAGCAGATCATCGGGGAGCAGCTGTACATCAAGCTCTTTTTCAACAGCTGCATAGTGATCTCTGAGATCGATTCCAAGAGCCTTCAGCTCTTCTTCAAGGCAGCGGAGTGCATTGCCGCCGGAGACCATCGTTGTCCCGCCAAGGCAGAAGGTGCGCATCAGGCGAACACCGGCATCGACATTTGCATAATAGTGACCAGCATCTTTTCCCGGCACCTCCGGACCCCGTTCAATAATAAGAACATCATGGCCAGATTCTGCAAGATACCTGGCAGCAGCTGCACCACCGGCACCAGATCCGATCACTATCGCCATGATGATCGATAGGGGGAAGCGAAGATTAAGTATCTTCCCAATCGATCAGCCCCAACTGTTAACTCTTTCTCCATCCATTTTTCTGTAGATAGTATGGATCTGGGCGTTGGACGGGTAGGAGATCAGGATCTTGGCATAAGTGCGCAGGAGCTGGTTACGGGTAGGACATGCGTTATTGCCCAGTCAGGAGCCGGGAAGAGCTGGGGAATAGCTGTTCTTTGTGAACATCTCTGCAAATCATATCTTGGATTCTGCTTAATTGATACCGAAGGCGAATATTTCTCCCTTAAGGATCGGTTTCCAATCATCTGGATTGGATCTGATGAAAGCTGTGATTACGATATTGAATCAGTTGATCTCCATTCGGTTTTGCGGGATGCAATCCTATCCTCACGGTTTGTTGTCTTTGATGTATCAGAAGTTGATATGCGGGCAAAAGCAACAGCCCTTGTGAACATCCTCTATGAGCTTGAATCAGAACTGAGGAGACCGTTTCTGCTGATCGTTGAAGAAGCTGACAAATTTATCCCGCAATCCCGTGACTCCATCAAGATGATCGAGGAGATCTCCCGCCGTGGAAGAAAACGCGGGCTTGGTCTTCTTGTAGCAACCCAGCGCCCTTCTCTTGTCCAGAAGAATGTGCTCAGCCAGTGCAACAATCAGATTATCGGCAAACTGACAATTGACAACGATCTCAAGGCTGTATCCCATTTCTTTGATGCACGGAAAGAGGTTGAGGAGCTGATCACTCTTGATCCCGGTGAGTTTTTTGTGATGGGGGGACTTGTCCGGGAGAAGATCCTGATGAAATTTGGAGATCGGGAGACACAACATCGGGGGGTTACGCCTCAGATTCTCCCCGGCAGGCCTCATGAGAAAAAAGAGGCAGAAACAGATCCAATTCCAGAGGCAAAGCCGGAGAGCCCTCCGGAACCACAACCTGTACAGGTAGAAGCAGAAGACGCAGATCAGGTTATTCTGAGTGGAGGGCCTGCCGATGAAGAGGATGGGACAAAGAATGCCATCCCGACACTCCTTCAACGCGATGAGGCGCTCAGGGTTGTACAGAGCCTCTGCAAAAGGAGTTTCTGGAGACGAGCGTATCTGGATCGGATCATCTCTCTGGATCGGGTATCGTGGCCACTGCTCTCGGTTGAGGTGAAGTACCATGGTGGTATCCTGAAGAAGACGACGAAGCGTTCATCATTTATCCTGGAGGGATTTCACGGAGATAGAGCCGATCTCTCGGATGGCCTGATGGTGCGGCCGGGTTTCTCCGAGCTGATCGGGCTTGATGAGGCGGCAGTTGCGGTTCTGAAGATCCTGACGACTGCCGGGCTGACAGCGCTTGAGATCGAAGCTGATGCCGGCCTTATGCCAGCAGATGTAAAAAAAGCGTTGAAAAGCCTCCAGAAACAAAAACGTATCACCACGAAGAAGACAGAAGATGGAGTCATTGTTTACATACCCCTTCTCGAAAAGCCGATCCCAAAACTCTCAAATCTGAACCAGTTACAAACCATGAAACTCACCACCCTCTCCGGAGAGAGCAGAGGCCCTTCATTCACTGAAGATGAACTCAGAAAGATCATCAAGGGTCTTGAAAGAACAGCCGAAATAACAAAGATCAAAGTGATCTTTTATCCGGTTTATGAAGCTATGATCGCATCAGATTCTGGTGAGCGGCGGATCTTTATTGATGGGGTGACCGGGCGCGAGATCAATGGAATGCCTCACCCCTGACAGAACAGGGGCTGATTACTGCCTTTTCCATCTATTTGGAGAGGAATTTATATCATAAACAACGTCTTTGAAAGAATATGGAAGAAATGGATTCTTTTCGATGCCTTGTATGCGGGTTTATTTATGATCCAAAACGGGGCGATCCACGACGGGGAATTGAGCCTTTAACCGCATTCGAAGATCTTCCTGATGATTATACCTGCCCGGTCTGCGGGGTATCCGTCCTGACACAGAACTCTGCTTTTGTCAGGATTGAAACTGCCGGGCAGACCTGTGGGCCTGACGGGGCTTCCTGGAACGGTGCATAAGCGGCGAACTGCCCATAGACCGGATTTTGCTTTTCATATCTCAAGTTGGTCACAGATACTCCCTGGTGATTTTCTTTGAATCCGGTTCAATGCACTCTTATGAATAAGAATGTGCTCTTGTACACTTCATATTTCCCCTGACTATCTGGAAGTCATGTAAAGTTTTATCTGAAAAACCATAATTATCTGCAATAGCAGTATAAATGATACATACAGGTGACTGTCATGGATCGGGGTAACACATTAGGGCTTGCACTCGTTCCAGTCATCATTCTCCTTCTCGCATTTTCGCTTTCAGCGGGATGTGTTGATCAGGCCCGGGAGTTAACCAGCCAGGGTGTTACACTTGCAGAGGCAGGGCTCTATTATGAAGCCATTGATGCATTTGATCAGGCACTTGAGATCAATCCCGGGTACATACCCGCCTGGATGAACCGGGGTGATGCCTATCGTGAACTCGGCGATCCTGATGAAGCACTTGTTTCCTATAATCGTGCTCTTGCCATTGATCCTGAGAATGGAGATGCCTGGTTTATCCGTGGAGTGATCCTTCTTGACCTTGGGAGAACAGATGATGCATTGGATTCATTCAGGGAAGCTCTCACACTCGATCCTCTGCATACTAAAGCATGGAATAACCGGGGTCAGGCACTTATTGCCCTTGGAAGATTCGGGGATGCGATTGATTCATATGATGCGGCACTTGCAATCGATCCGGCCTACACCGATGCCTGGGTTAACCGCGGGTTTGCTTATTCACACCTCAAAAGGTATGATGATGCAATTGCCAGTTTTGATAACGCTCTTGCAATAGAGCCGGGGAATCCGGGTATCTGGAAATCACGTGGTATCATCCAGGCAAATAACGGAAGATACGACGAGGCGATTCAATCGTTTCAAAAAGCACTCGCAATTGACCCGACAGATGCTGAAATCTGGTTTAAAAGGGGAGTGATGTATGAAGAGACCGGACGTGTAGCTGAAGCGATCTCCTCATTTGAAACAGCAATCTCCATCAATCCCGATGATGCCGACATATGGTATCAGTATGGGAGCGCTCTTCGTAAAAACGGACGTTTCGATGATGCGATTTCGGCATACAACAGGGTGCTCACAATCGACCCGGACTATCCCGGAGCAACCATATCGGAGGAAGAGAAGAATACCTGGATCGTAGGGGCAATTGTGCAGGAATACTACAAAAGCCATACCTACAGCGAGATCGACTTCTTTGTCTGTACAGACATGTCGATTGGTGTCTGGAATATGATAGAGACACGGGGGATCAATGCAGTGATTGCTGTTGGAAATATTGATGATGCAGCTGCCTCTCCGACACAATATAATCATGCATGGGTTATGGCTGAGATCGCTCCCGGCACCTGGCTTGCCCTTGAGACAACAGGCGGCTTCACCGTGACACGTGGGAATAATCGGAATTATTACCAGGGATTCTTCTTCGATAATCCTCGTGAATTCAAGGACTATCTTGACCTGATGACCCGTCATAACGACCAGGTTGAACGATTGCGGAACACTCAGGCAGACTACCTCAATGCATACACTACATGGAAACGAGAGGTCGATTATTACAATACGCTAGTGGATGAGCTGAATACCTATGTCGGCAGACAGCTGACCCATACAGAATACCAGTATGCACAGAGCCTCCAGCAAAGAGTCAACTCACAGAGGACGATCGTGGAAAGAGAGCAGTCCCGGCTTGGCCTTCTTGAAGAGGCAGTGAAGAGGGAAGAGGCTTTGCTCCAGAGTTTCATCAGCCAGCGGCCGCAGAAGCAGTATTTGTGAGAGTGGATAAGGAGTGCAATTAAACGTTTTTCAGGGAATATTAACACTTATAAAAGGCAAAATGCGAGGGACCGGATTCGAACCGGCGAACCCCTACGGGACTGGGTCCTAAGCTACCTTCCAACTATGGCACAAGGCTTATCATATTCACCGCTAAGCATAGTGTATGCAAGCCGCGACCATAGACTTTGAACCGATCATCAGCAAGGCTGATCCGGTGAACCGGGATCTTATCACCCGCTTTGCCAGGACTCAACGACTCACCGGGTTGAAAGACCAGACCATAGCCACAAAGCTATGGAGACTCGTCACTCTGATCAAGTTCTTCGAATACCGGGATATATCCACATTGACCAGGGAGGATATAGAGACCTTCTATCTTCACCGGAGAGAGCACCAGACACCACGCACCGTATGGAATGACTTTACTGAGTATGAGCGGTTCTACAAATGGCTGAAACCCGATGAATACCAGGATATGTTTTCCGGGTTGAACCTGAAGCGGCCAAAGACAACCCTTCCGGTTGATGAAGTCCTCAGCCCCGGAGACATAGCCAGGCTGCTTGAGGCATGTGATAACCAGAGAGACCGGGCACTAGTGGCCCTGATGTGGGATACGGGTTGCCGCCTGGGTGAGCTGATCGATCTCGATGTTGGCCGGGTTGAATTTGACCGATATGGAGGAGTCTGTATCCTCGATGGCAAGACCGGCCGGAGGCGTGCCAGGCTCATTGATGCAGTGCCCGATCTGCAACTCTGGATCAATAT
This sequence comes from Methanocalculus sp. MC3, assembly GCF_054767395.1. Classification (NCBI taxonomy): domain Archaea; kingdom Methanobacteriati; phylum Methanobacteriota; class Methanomicrobia; order Methanomicrobiales; family Methanocalculaceae; genus Methanocalculus; species Methanocalculus sp. MC3. The sequence continues at coordinate 362,323 of NZ_BAABMP010000002.1, read as the reverse complement.
GCATCCATGCGCAAGCGATCCACATGCCCCGCTCTTCATCGAACTGAGATCAGCAGAGCGGAGGCGGCTATCTACCAGGCGTATTCATGGCATCCTCAAACATCTTCAGAAGAAGGCAGGGGTATCAAAGCGGGTGCACCCACACGGCTTCAGGCATGGGAGAGCAACTGAGAAGGCTTCGGTTCTGACAGAGGCAGAGATGAACCTTCGCTTTGGATGGCAGCCGGGATCCGGGATGAGCCGGGTTTATGTGCACCTGTCAGGCCGTGACCTGGAGACGAAGGAGCTTCAGCTGGCAGGCCTCCTCCAGGAGGACGAGATCCAGAAGAGCCCGATGGACCCGGTCAAGTGTCCTCGATCGGGATGTAAATATGTGAACGCACCAGGAGCACGGTTCTGTATGGCTTGCGGGATGATGCTATCAGAAGAAGCCATTGCTCTTGTTGAAACGACACAGGCAAAGGTAGAGGAGACACCCGAATACCAGGCGCTTCTGGGTGCAATGAAGGAGAAGGTGAGGCAGGATCTTATGGGATAGAGATTCTATATCCCCATTCTGCTTTTTTTCATGCGACATGCATCACTACAAGTTTTTGTATGAGCCCGATCTGTCAAGAATGGTTTATGACATACCACACAGACTTTTTCATAACACCTTTTCTTTTTCTGTTTTAACTCCTTTTTAAGTTTTGATTGGATATCTTCTGCTTTATTGAGTATTTCTTTGGGGGGTTTAGCACTCTCAATAACCGGATAGTTTTTCATAATATATGATGTCGCGGACCGGGGTGGGGACTCTTCAGGAGAGCCCCGAATAATGCCAAGCTTCTTCCCCCCCAAACCGGTTCCTACAAGCACGGTGCGTTCGGGAATCATCTCGTTTGTTTCATCAATCGCCTTATCAAACGGTTTAAATGCCTCCTCAATGAAAGGATCGGTTTTCCGTAATTCGTTAAGACCTTGGATAATATCATTCCAATCGGAATTATTCTTTAATAGATGGATGAGTTTAAGCCGGGCCTGCTTCCCACCCCGCTTTTGCATGTGTGTCATGCCTTCCTCAAGCGCCTTTCTCACAGGCTTCATTAAGTCCCTCTCTTGCTTTTGGATCTCATCAAGGTCAGGCGGCTTCATTCTTACATACTGTTACACTTTCATATATAAATGAGTTACGTTTTTCGGAGCATATACTCCCAATCTAACATATAGGTATAGTATGGAAAACGTGATAGCGTTCCCTGTAGTGGTTTGCCACAGATGCGGGTATCACTGGACACCCAGAGTGCCACGGCCTGTTGCATGCCCCCAGTGCACTTCAAGGCACTGGAATGTTGAAAAAGAAGAATACTATCAGCCCCGGCCCATCCGCCGCGACCAAACGATAGATGGGCACCGGGCACCCTCGCCAGGAGGGCAGTAAATGTCTGCCTCAGATGTTAAAGGAACTTCTGATCAGGTTGTCACGATTGACCGTGACATCTATGATCACCTGGGACCGCTGCATCAGATGACAGTAGATATCCTGGTAGGAAAGGGGAAGTGGAGACTTCGAGAGCCGGGGGTGAAAGCTGATGCAGCTGACTGAAGATCCGGCCCGCCGCCGCCTTATCAGAGAAATTGAGAGGGGACCCCGGAGGATAGGACGCACAGAATATATCAAAATCCTCAAAGGGCAGTATTGCACACAGAGGGAGCGGATTCTGGCAAAATGCTTTGATTGCGCGGGATTTTACGCAGATGGAGGCGTTGATTGTCAAAATAAGACATGCCCCCTCTACAAATTCATGCCATACCGGAGAATAGGCGGTGATTCAGAATGAAAGGATGGAAGCGCCCTCCTCAAGGCGCAACCAGACGGGCACCGGCTAAAGTAACCTTGTCTTTTATAAGGTGTTCTTTAATATTAACTTTGCCCTGTCTTTTCATCAATGATGCTGGCAGGCCACAGCCGGGGAAGCTCCGGCCGCTCTGGGGGGGTCAGGTGTAATGACTCGCTTTGAGCTCATTGATAGCCCCGCCGATTGCCATTACCGCCTGGAGGAAAACGGGCAGTATGGATGTGGTTATTACCGATCATACGCCGGTGCGCGAGAGAGCCCATGCCCGGATTCAAAGAAGTTCCCGGAAAGCTGCCCGCTGGAGGAGTTGGAGGAGGGTGGATCCGATGAGTGACTTTACCGAAAAAGTCGGGGAGTATTTGACATCCTCAAAGATCATCAGCAAGCCCGGAGAGTCAGAAGTTTTTGAGATCACGGTCAATACCACCAAGGAAGAGGATGCAGCATACGATGATTGGAAGGCAAAGCAGCCCAAGCGCTATCCAAAAATCATTGTAAATCGGCTTCATATCGAGGAAATGACGAAACAATCGCTCAATACACTTCATAAAAGGAACGAACCTCCTTTCGTTTTTGTAAGATCGGGGCAGTTATGCAGGGTTGTTGTTGATGAAACGAAACGACCAACGATAAGGAATTTAGATGTTCCCAGCCTTCGTTTCATTTTAGAACGCCTCATTCGGTATAACGAGGCCAAATACAACCCGAAGACCCAGGAGGTTGATTATCATCCATCTCAATGTCCGAAAAGTGTTTTGGAGGATGTTCTGGCAGCCCCACCCTCATTATGGAAGTGCCCGCCAATCGCCGGTATCGTTGATTATCCAATCATTCACCCGGACGGGTCAATATGGGAAGAAGAGGGTTATGATCCGGTTTCCTGGTTATATTATGTCGGGCGCGAGGGATTCGTTTCAAAACCCGTTCCTGAAGAACCTTCAGACCAGGACATAAAAGAGGCTGTTGATCTTCTCGATGATATATTCTATGATTTTCCATTCGTAGATCAATCATCCAGGGCAAACGCATATGCAGCACTGATAACCGCCGTTATCAGACCAATCATTCCTGGCCTGGTTCCTGTCTGGGTATGTGATAAGCCTCAGGCGGGATCAGGTGCAACACTTCTCCAGGAAGTGGTAGGTCAGATCGCAGCTGGAGATACCCCGGCAAAACAGGATATGCCAACAACGAAGGAAGAATTTCAAAAAGTCATATTATCGATGTTGATGGGTGGAAATCTAATCAATATCATCGACAACATTGATCGCAAATTCTCTTCCGGAGTGCTTGCAAACCTTGTAACTTCTGAATTTTTTGAGGGAAGGGTATTGGGTAAAAGTGAGATGATACGGCTTAAAAACCGGGGTTTCCTGATGGTAAACGGCAATAACCTTCAGATAGGGGGGGATATGGCCCGAAGAATATTCCTGTCACGGATCGACCCCCAAACCGCTTTACCTTTCCTGAGGGGAGGATTCAAACACCCCAATCTTTTAGGATGGTGCCAGGAGAAACGAGGAGAAATTATTGCTGCAATCCATACGCTTGTCAGGGCGTGGATTGGAGCTGGAAGACCAAAGCCCGATCTTCCACCCCTTGCCAAGTTTGAAGCGTGGCTTCATACTGTTGGCGGGATTCTTCAGGTTGCTGAGGTTCCTTCCTTTTTAGAGAATGCCAGGGCGGTCTATGAAGAGGCTGATGTTGAGCTGAAACAATGGGAGATGTTCCTCGAAACCCTGATTTTATGGGGTGGAGAAGGGAATCCGTTTACAGTATCAGCACTTGAAAAGAGGATTCGTGGGGAGGCGGATGGTCGAAAAGAAAGACAATCCACTATTGATCAGGCAGAGGATGCATCATATAGCCTGCTTGATGTACTCCCGGACCCCCTGGCTGACGCCTGGGCAGATCCCCGCCAATCATTTTCGAGGAAGATGGGGAACGCCTTCAAGGCAAAAGTGGATCGGAGGTATCCATCCGGTTTAATGCTTTTAAGAGGAGGGATATCACATCGGGCTACAGAATGGGTTGTTAAGAGATTTGAACCCGAAGTATCAGATAGGGGAGTTAACGAGTTAGGGGAGTTTGTTTCAGCCCCTACTACGCGCGAGAATAGAGATGATATACGTGATCGTATACGCGATAGAGATGGGCTGACGGCAAACTCCCCAAACTCCCAAACTCCCCACCCGGAAGGTGATCGATCATGACTGCCTATATCTCATTTGATGAAATCCCTAGGAATCAATATCAGGTCATTGTAGCCGATCCCCCCTGGTCATACCGAAACAAAAAGACGGGGGGATCAATGCAGTCTGGGGCAGCCACCAAGTACCCAAATCTGGATATCGAAGAACTAAAATCGATCCCCGTCCGGGATATTTCGGCAAGAGATAGTATTCTCATTCTGTGGGTGACTTCTCCGCTTCTTCCTGAAGGTATCGAACTACTCCAGGCATGGGGGTATCAATACAAAGCCGCTCTCTATTGGGATAAAGACCGATATGGCATGGGTTTCTGGTATAGAGGCCAGATTGAGCCATGCCTGATCGGTATCCGGGGGAAAGTTCCTGCTTTCCGTTCCAGTGAGCGAAATCTTTTCACTGAAAAGGCACGCCGCCACTCGGAAAAACCAGAAACGTTCTGGAAGTTGATAGAGCCCTGTCTTGATGAAAAGGGACTCTCACCGAGGATCGAGTTGTTTGCACGATTGCAGCGATCAGGGTGGGATGCTTTCGGTAATGAAATCCAGTTGGGTGATCAATCATGATCACCCAAGAACCAGAACCCAGGATATATCTCCACAAGAGGCAGAGCCCCGATCAGGCCGATGAGCTCGAGCTCGTTCATGGAGATGAAAGACACAAGTTCAAGATCCCTCCTGGAGGGTTCGTATCCGGTTGCGAGGTTGGGACACCAAACCGCCGTCTGAAAATAATTCAGAGCCGAGAGATCGTAATTGTGCTGAAAGGCCGTCGCGTCTATCGAGCCTCCGCCAAAGCCCTGATGTGGTTATCACGCCAGTCACAACAAAACCCTAAATACATCTACCCCACAGTCAAAGATATCACTGTATGGGGTTAAAATCGCTTAAATTGGTTTATTTCTCCTTCTCTGGGGGGATGGCCCATCTACCCCACACCTCAACACCTGAGAGAAAAGACCTCTCCCAGAAACCCACTTTTCAAGGGATAATATCATCCCGATTCAAAAAAGAAAAGATAATTAAGGGTTAATTTTTCACTCTTCTTCTTCAAGAGCAATCTGCTGCTTCCACCTGGCACCCGTCCCGATCTTGAAATATCGATCGCACTCGCAAAGAACACGCTCGTCAGACTCAAACGGCCCGTCAGGGAATGCCTCACAGTGTATCTCCTCCAGGCAATACGGACACCGCCAAACCCGCATACCCTCACCAGGCAGATCCCTCACCCACTGGCCCCAGGGCAGGAGCTCTGTATCTTCCTTATCACTTGCCGGACCAAGCCGGATAACGGCAACCATCTGACCGGCCCAATCACCAGGCAGATACAGGGTTGCACTCGTCCCGCTGCCATACCGCTTGACTTCCTTCCTGATGAGCTCCTGCCCTATCAGCTCAAACTTAACCTTCTCTTCCATTCTTCTCTTCTCCTATACGCATATCATACAACCATAGTGCGTATAATATGCTTATATCACACCACACTATAATAAATATATCGGCTATCCCTGATAGTTAGTGCCAAGAGGTAACAATTTCCCCCTGCCAATACACGGTGCCAAGAGCAAACAATTTGCCAACGGGAAGCACCGCCGACTGAATAGGGGCACAGGGGCATCAACTATCATCCACAGCACCTAACTATTGAAACCCCTATTAAACAGTTAATTATTAATTAGAAATACACCAATATTTTATCTTAAATAAAGAATATTATCGACAATTCAATAATAATTATATGGGTAGAGAGGGGGGAGTTATATATCCCGCGATCATTTTTCGAGTTCCACCGCCCCCTGGGGTCTCTTTCAAACATTTTCAAAAGGTGTTTACAAAGGGAAAAAAGAGTTATTTGCCTGTCTGGCTTACGGTCCGGCAGGTCTTGCACCGATACCTGAGAATCCGATAACAGACAAAGAATGTCTCTTCGGCAACCAGGTCAGAAGAACCACAAGCACAAGCCGGAGGCAGTTCTGATACATCATAAACGATTATATGATTCGACACAGCCGCGGCTTTCTCCGGAGATAAAAGAGGCTTTTGTGTTTTCCGGCCACAGGCCCGGCAGCGATACCGCTTCAACCTGCGACCATCTTCTAAAAGCTTTGATCCTCCAGGCACAAGATCCGATGAGCCACAGCCAGGACAGATAAGATCCGTTTGCTCGTTGAACTGTGCAACCTTCATAGAGTTCTATCTCCACCCTGTAAGTAAATAACTTTTCATTAACAGGAGGCAAAGTTAAAGAGATTATCTTTACAATAAGATGTGTGGTGTGGCAGGAGACCTTGCCAGGATCTCCGTCCTGTCTCCCGGATCCTCCCGGACAGGCCACCGCCCACCACATCAGCTTTCCTGCTCACTTGCCCACACGCCAGGCTGCCCGGACGACCGGACAGGATGGATCAGATTGAATAATTAAAAAGAGTGCTTGATTAAGGCGATACACTTTTCCTACTTCAAGCCCGGCCTGCTGCCTGATCTTCGCTGGAATCCGAATGCTTAGGGGCATGATTAATCACCCATGATTATGTGTGTGTCCCAATGATCCGCATACCCCAATTCTTCACTGAGGGACACGCTCGCATCATATGCCAAATGATGCCTCCAGGTAAGCAAACACATGCTGCAAGCATGGCAAGCGGTTCTCCCTTCCTCGATGACAGCCCCGCAATAGCTGCAAACACCGCCCATTATCTCCTCCTCCGTTTCGGTTTTCCTGAAAGCATCCCCGCAAGATCAATCTGGTTCGGGTTCCTGGTCCACAGGGGATCGGGTTGCCGCTTCTTCACTTTCACCGCTGGCAGCTTACCCGGTGACCTGGTCGAGGGCAGAAGATCCTGATCTCCAAAGATCAGCCTGGCAAAGTCACGGACAGCCCGGACCGGTTTTATCTTCGGATCCCGGACATCGGTATAAGCTCGCTCCAGCTGCGCTATTGGTGAGATGAGATCCTCATAATCGATATAGAGATCCCTGGCATCACGGCGACCCCGCTGATCCGTCCGCTGCTTGATGGGAGGGGGTGGCGGTGAAGATGGAGGAGCCCACGGAGGAGATGGTGGCGAAGATGGAGGTAGTGACGGGGGTGATGGCGGGGATCCCGGCGGGCTATACGTTGGTATGTATGGAGGTAGTGACGGGGGTGATGGCGGGGATCCCGGTGGAGATGATGGCGGGGATCCGGATGGGCTGCCTCCATGTATCGTTGATACCAGTCTCGGAGATATGGAGAAGTCAGGTGAGGGTGAGGGGGATGATGATACCCGAATCTTTGGAGATGGTGATCTCACCGGAGAGAATGACGGCAATCCCTGAGACGGTGCCGGGCTGCTTCTCGGAGATGGTGATCTCACCGGAGAGAATGACGGCAATCCCGGAGATGGTGAATGAATGGCCGGGGATACGCTCCGGCTTATGGCAGGCGATATACTCCCCACTATCAGGCCTGTGATCGGTTTCGGTGCCGGGGGGGATGATGATACCCGGATCCTTACCGGTGCCGGACCAGAAACCCCGCCTGGTATCGTCTGTGGGATTTGTCCTGGCTGAAGTTTCAGCACCTGGGAGATCCGCTGAACATCAGAGACCTGCCCGGCTGCCACCTCGATCGCAGCAGCATCATAATGCGGCTTGATGGCCGGGTGACCTTTCAGATATTCTCCCCTGGCTTCCAGGCGGCCAGCTTTCCGGGTGAGTAAAGCACCCTTTACCGTGCCAGCCTGTGATGCCGATTCCCGGATTGAACCGGCAAGAATCCGGTGCCCCTCGACAAAATCATAGACATCCTTCACTCGGCCAGCATGTGCACGGCCTCGTAGAATTTCATACATGCCCGCAGCCTTCCTCTGTGACAGCTGGAAGGCGTATGCCTCCTGCCCATATGCTCCGGTCCTGATGATATCATGTGTGCCAGGTGCTGCACTTCTCCGGACGATGGTTGTAAAGAACCCTGTGCCCGGTGGAGTAGATGGAGGGGTTACGGATGCAGCACCAGGGATCCCCTGACCGACCGCGTCTTTGACATCAAACACATGCTGGCCGGCAGCTGTCTCGATCGCGGTCGGTGTCCTTTTGTATCCCGGTAACTTGCTATACACATTCGTCCAGAGATCATCAATAAACTTCTCAGGACTGGTGACCCGGAGATCAATGTCTTTTGCCAGGCGGCCTACCTGACCCCGGACATCAGCAGCGGTTGTTGTCCGGCGAAGTATCCGGATGTTCTGGTGAGCTGTCACACTCCCAAACACGGTTCCCTGGTGTTTCCCGATGATGTGAGCGGTCTGTTTTGCTACCAGATCATCTACCGGTGTCCGGGTGACGAGTGCCAGGCTCCGTTCTGTGGTTGATGCCGGGATGAAATGAGCATCTCGGGCAGTTGCACCAGCTGCCCGGATAACTCCGGCTTCACCTGGGTGCCGGATGGCATGGTATGCCGTTCTCACTCGGCCAAGTGTTGCATCTCCGAGATACGCACCATACTTGCTTTGTGCAACCACTCCCCAGGCTTTCCCAAGAACTAACCCGCCCAGCTGCATCTCTGTGCCAAGACGGGTTAACCCGCGAGGTGTGGCGGCTTGTGCCAGCATATGCTCACCCATTGCGATCCCGCCACTGGCAGCAGCACCCGGGATCTCTGCTGGCCGGGTTGTAACCATATCCCAGGCTGATGAAGCCAGCCGGGGCGATGCGATAACCAGGCCTGCTGTCATAAATGCCAGGCTGCCCGGCCCCTCAATGATACCTAATCCCCCGGATACCCCGACATGCGAATCTTGCCGGATAGCCATAGGGCCCATTATCGGGATGGCTGCGGCTTTCATGGCAATATCAATCGAACTCAATACTGAATGGTCTGATACCCCCACATCAAGACGGTCAAGCCTCTGAGTAAACTGTTTATCATATGTTGACTGTGCTCTTGTCAGCTCAAAGCTGGCACGGTCAAGCATACTCATCTGATCCACCCGCACCGGCTCCGATCCCGAAGGGCTCTTGACGGGTTTGGCTCCTTCCACAGGGACACCGTCTTCTCCGGATAACCAGGCAAACATCTCTGTCCTGACCGACTCATCATAACCGGCAACAGTCACTCGATCGTGAAACCCATACGGGATATCGGGCAGCGGGGCGCCTTTCACCCTGGCAGTATGCACCGCATCAAGGTATCCGGTGATCTGTTCATGAGCCCGGACGCCGGATCTCACCTCACCCTCCCAGGTGAGAATATCAGATCGATATGGCACAGGTTGATGCCGTATCACCTGCAACCCGCCGCCACCACGTTCACGCATAAGCAGACTGTATGTCTTATCAACGTCCTCGAGTGCACGGTGAAGCCCCGCATCGATCGAGGGAGCGACAACGCCGATCGCGGGATGGCCTGTGTGCTGTGCCTGGTGTTTGGTGGAAGGTGCCGGGGTGCTGAATGACGTAAGGGGATCGGAGGCGATCCGCTGCATCTCCCGGTCAAGCTGGTATTCTGCTGTCCTGAAATTAAGCAAATCCTGTTCCCAGCCCCTTTGAATGTCACGGTCGGGACCCGGAGCCATTGCGGAGGGCGTGCCTAATGTGACCTGGCCGGTTTTCTCTGACCAGAGGATCGATCCGATCTCTGGCTCGGGTGCTTTGGTTGGGGGGGAGCTCATCATCGAGCTGTGACCGGGAGCGCTCGGTTGAGCAGCCATCTGGCGTTGGAGGGCGGCCGAGTCTGCTTCAGTGAACGGTCGGGCTGCTGAGGGTGGAGGAGACCAGTCCCAGGTTGACGGGGCCGGGGCATCGAGGCCGACATCTGTATAGAGCTGTGATCGGGTCTGGTCGATGGATTGCTGTGTCTGCATCCAGGCATCATAATCATGCCGTGACTGGGCTGCCTGGGCACGGGCTGAGGTGGCCTGTAGATTACCCATACCCGTAATCATACCGGCTGTGGCGGCTTTGACGGGATCGGTCATGGTGACCTGTGACCGGGGAGCCGGCGGAGGAGAGATGACAGAGGGTGCCGGCTGGCCGCCGACACTACCGAAGATCGCGGTGAGTTTGGATTCGATACTTGCCTTCTCTGCTGTTCTAACGGCGGTTTCAACCTCTGCTGCGGATTTCCTGGCCGAATCTATCGCCTGCCAGTTCTTGCCTACGGCTGATTGGAGGATCTTCAGTTCGGCTTCGGCTGTTTTTCGTTCGATAATTGTGCCGGCAGTGGCGATCCGGGCTTCGGCTAACCGGATATCCTGTGCCAGCACTTCCGCCTGTGTTTCTGCAGCACGGGTTGCCGCCCGGGTGACGTAGACATCAAGCGATGAGCCGCCCCGGTCGAAATCAAAGATATGGGAGACATTACCGGCGGCGATTGCAGCTTGACCCGGAGCACTATCTATCCGGTATATGTGGCCCTCAATTGTGATGGCGGTGCCGGGCAGGTGCGCCCCGGTATAGACATCTTTCATTGATGGGGCGGGTGTTGACATCGTGCTGCTGCCGCCGGTACCGGTGCCGCCGGCCAAGCTCGGCAGGCCCGGTCTGGTCGATCTGGTTGACATCGTGCTGCTGCCGCCGGTACCGGTGCCGCCGGCCAAGCTCGGCAGGCCCGGTCTGGTCGATCTGGTTGACATCGTGCTGCTGCCGCCGGTACCGCTGCCGCCTCTTGACATGATTAAGACCTCCTCGGCTGTTCGTATTGTATCTGTGTCTTCATGATCTCTCAAAGGTTAACCAAGTTCATTAAACTTTGCACCAATATTAACATCAAATACAAGCCGATCACCAGGAGCTGATAACCTTCAGGTCGGTGATCGATCAGAATCAATTAAAACACTCCAGTATGGCTTGTGGGAGGGGTTACAGCTCACAAAGTGGGTTTACCCATGCCATAGCATACCCCCGATTCTGATAGTTCCCAGAATGATAGTTTTCCTCGAAGGATTAAGCCCCGTTTGCCATCGGAGGACGAAGCACCGTGATCATGATCTTTTTGGAAGATTTGATTAAAAACAGTCATGAACCTATCAATAAAGTCTGCGATTCTCAAATGATTTATATGATTAATCCATTGATACAAACTTGCATGATGGATCCTGGCAAAGATACCCCACTGGCAGATAGGATCTCTTACCCTCGATCACACCCCGGACATAGATCCGCTGCATCGGGGCCTTACACCGGGGACAGGGCAGGGAACGCTTAGGCATGCCATAAAGTCTATCAACTAATTTATAAAAGTATGCGTGAGGCAGGATTTGAACCTGCGAACCCCTACGAGACAGGACCCTAAATCCTGCGCCTTTGACCAGGCTCGGCTACTCACGCCCCGTTACCTTGTGCCTTACTTCGTGCAGATTCCTAAGCCCAGCGCCTTTGGCCTGGCTTGGCAACCCTCGCTCAGAATAAATAATGCAAATGAATCTGCACCATGCATATTTGCCTTCAAAAGATAAAAATAGAAGCCTCGATTATTCTGCAATTCTTTTAAAGGTGAGCAAAATGATGGTATGGCGCTCCGGCGGCAGGGAGAGGAATCACCCTCTTCAACTCATCCCCCAACACTCATTATGACTCTTTCTTCTTCACACCATCACGCGATAACGGGTGTATTCGCTACGATACTGCATTCTCCTCTGCTTTTGCAGCCTTCAGCTCCCTGATCAGGATCACATACCCGGATACTACAAGTGCGATGATGAGTGGTCCGAGGATAAAGCCGATCAGTCCCATCACTGCAAGGCCGCCGAAGAAGCCGATCCACATCAGGAGAGGACTGAGCTTGGCTCGCATTCCCATGATAAGAGGGCGGAAAACGAGATCCGGGACCGCACAGACGATCGGATAGCCTATTAACGCTATAAGAGCCGCACCCCTCAGATCCCCGATGGATAGTGCATAGATTGCAAGGAAGATCATCAGGAGTGAGGGCCCCAGGATCGGAATGAGCTGGAACAACCCTGCAATTGTCGCATAAAAGAGGACGTAATCATATCCGAGGAAATAAAAGAATGGAATGGCGAGGAGAAATGTGATGACTGCCGTGATCACGTGCACGACATAGATCGCATAGAGGGTTCCAACTGCTGTTGTTGAGATCTCCTTCACTCCCGAGGAGAGGCGGCCGGGGAGTGACTCGACGATCTCTGTGTAGATCTCATCCCCTTTGTAAATGAATGCCATGAGGGCCATCAAAAAGACCACGCACTTGACAAGGATCATCGGTGCCTGGTAGATCAGGGCTGATGTCCATTCGGAGAACGTGTCAAGCTGGAGCATAATCCACTCACTCATCTCACTCTGCCCGATTGTGGGGGTTCCTGTTGCAGCAAGTGAGGAGACCCATACAAGGATTGTATTGATGATGAGAGAGATGTATTCAGAGTGCGTATACAAAATGGTAATTGTGAAACCGATTGCGGACGTTACCACAAGAAGCACAAGCGATGCGATAAGGAATGAAGAGACAGCCGGATTTATCACACGGATGAACTTCCGGTGAATGGGAAGAAGAACAACAGCAAGAGTACCTGCAAGGATTATAACGCCAATCAGTTGCCAGAAGGCGAGGGCGGCGGCAATCATTATTGCGCATACCGTAATAATGACATATCTGTCAGGATAATTCCCACCCATCATATAGCAAAGTGATTCTCCTCAATAGGTAATAAGATAGGCAGATACACCGGAAAAACCCAATTGGTAATATCAGAAGGTTTTACTATTTTGGTGCTGATATAACGTTTCAATTCTGATGCACCATGCTTGAAGAGTTCGGAAGAATAGTGGTTGCCGCCGTCATCGCATGGATTCTCTTTCTATCGCTCGATATATTCTGGCGCCTTCCCCAAAAGGGAGGCGTTAGTGGCGCGGATGCAATTGGAGAGGCAATTGCCGGCCGTGATGGAGATCAGCATGGCGGATGGATGATGGGCAACATCGTCTGCTCACCTGATGCATCGGCGGGAACCCTCCTTGCCGCCTGTGGTGTCTTTGTTGCAGGCATCCCGGGGGGGATCGCAGCCGCTGTTCTCGTCTATATAGGAAACCGGATCTGCCATGATAAGGGGTATGCAGGAACAAGCGGAGCCCTGATAGCGACGCTTATCATTGCCGGATTTATGCAGATCGGATTTTTCGCATCAGATTTCATTGCCGGAATGGTACTGGCCATCCTCACAATACAGGGGATCTCCCATATCCATGCCAGCCGGTTAATTGGATATTTCTGGAGGTGGAGAGCCTGATTGCCGAAGCAATCTGCATGAGTATCGCTCTCTATGGGGCAGTTCGAACAGTCCTTGAAAAGGAAACACTCCTGAAACTCCCGTTTGTCAATGTCATGAACTTTGGGATCGCCGGTTTAATCGTCTTTATTCTTCCTCATCCGCTCACCCTTGTTGCCGCTGCCGCATACTTTGTTGGATCCACCCTTGAAGCAAATGCGATAGCAAGCGCAATTGCACGGAGGAGGCAGGAATGATCGAGCAGATCATTACACTCGCCCTCGCGGGACTGATCTTCCTTGGAGCGGTAGCAACCGCCCTCTGGAAGAATCCCTTTGACAAGCTGATCGGCCTCTCACTCCTCTCTGCGGGGGTTATTCCGCTTATTGTAATGCGTGGCTATCTTGATGTTGCAATCGTCATCTCCCTTGTCATTCCAATAACAACAATTCTGGTTCTCCTCCTCCTCGGGAGGGAAGTCCGATGAGTCCTGAGTTTATTATCGGGTTTGGTCTCATTATCCTCGGAACTGTTGCCACAGCCTGGCCATCTCCAAAAGACTATATCACCCGATTGATAAATCTCGAACTTCCGGCATTTGGCATCCTCCTTGTGATGCTTTCATTTGACGAGACGCTGGCACTCCTGACCTTTATTGCTGTCACTGCCATCTCAACATTCCTCTTTGTCCGTGCAATCGAGAAGAAGGAGGCGAGAAAATGATCATCCGCAGAATCTCCGGGATCCTCTCAAACTTTACGAATCTCTCCCGGGTCTATGCCATATTGGTGATCATTGTCGTGCTTGCCGGGATAGCGGGCATCCCTTCCCTCGATTACAAGGGTGACCGCCTCTATCCGAAGACGATCGATCGCGACAGTCCGCTCGATCCCTATGATCGGGGCGGCATCCCCTTTGAATCAACAGGCATCTTAGCAGAGTATCCCGGCAATTCACCATATCTTGGGTACATCACGGCGTATCTTACTCCGCTTTCCCTTGCACTCGCCAGCGCAACTCCGCATATGGGAACAACCATTGTAGCTCATCCGGGCGGGATCATTGATGAGATTCTCTATGCAACACGTGGCCTCGATACCGTTGTAGAGACGACAATTCTCTTTGTCGGGTTTGCCGTTGCCGCATACCTCTTCCGCCGGAGGGAGGACGAATGATCGAAACATTCCATACCGGGATGTTTGCAGCATCCCTCTGCATCATCATCGCCTTCTTCTCGTTTATGAAAGAGACCGATGACCTGCACAGGCTTCTCCTCACCGATCTCGCCTCGGTGATGGCGCTCTTCCTGATTGCGCTTGTTGGAACCGACCTTGCTGAGGCGCTGATTCTCCCCGGCCTTGTGGTCACCATCTCAAAACTGATGGCACTTGCTGAGATTTACCTTGTGAAAGAGGGGATTTGGGGGAACCAGCCGGTAAGGACACTTGATATTGAGGTGCTCCAGAGTGCCCCCGCAATCCTGGCGTCGATCCTGGTACTATACGGGATCTTCCTCTCCGGATTCTCCGGCGGTGCAGTCGCAGGACTCGGAGTCATCTTCTATATCATCTGCAAAGGGCACCAGGAACGCTTTGAGCTGATTGAGACAGTGAGCGGATATGCCTGGGTTGCGTGGATTGGTGCATTCTTTATCATGCTGATCTTCCCGTCACAATGGTTCCTGGCGGTGATGATTGCGGGTGGCGCAATCCTCATCAAAGTAACAGCGAAGCTCTCCCTAATCGGCACCATGCGGGGTGAATCAGATGTTTGATCTGAATATTGAGGGTGCAGAACTCTTTGCACTTCCATTTGGAGATATTGTCCCGTACTTTAGTATTTATTCTGCCACACTTGCTGCATTTGTCCTGATCTTCATCCTGATCTCGGCATTCGACCACCCTGAGCGGCAGTTGAATATCATATTTGGCGGTGATGCGTACTATGAAAAGGAGATAAAAGAAGATGACACACGATTCTCCCGGTTCATGGCGATTGCCTGTGGTTTTGCCACGCTAGGAGCAGTGCTGACAGGCGATATCTTCAACTTCACCCTCTTTGCGGTTCTGGTTGGAATCACAAATATCGCAATTGTCGCATCTGCCGGGAACCGCCATGTCTTAAATGCTGCATTTCAGTATGGAATCGTTGCAATGATCGCAACGGTTCCACTCTTTGGCGCAGCCGCAATCATCCTGGCAACCACAGGAACACTCTCGATCTGGACGCTTGCCGGGATGGGAGCAGTGCCTCTGCTTGCAAAGGCGCTGTTAATCCTCGGCGTGATGGGAGAGGGTATCGCACCGCTGTATATCGGTAAAGCCGAGATTATCAGGGCACAGGGAGCTCCCTTTGTCCTGATGATCCATTTCAGTTCACTCCTGCTCTTCCTGCGGGTAACAGAGATAGTCCTGGTGATTTGAAGATGAAGAAAAGTTATGTCCAGCTGATTGCCATCATCTCCGGCATCCTTCTTATTGTACTTTCAGTATCAGGACACCAGGGCATTGTATCGGTGCCTGTTGCTGCTGTTTTGAGTATCGTACTGGCACCTGTTTTTCTTATCTCAGTCGGGCTTCTCTTCTCGGCTGAAGTAATTGACGGGGACATTCCGTTTATGGGGTACTAGAATCTATGATCGAATACATCATTGCTGCAATGTTTGCCGGACTCCTGCTCCACGGTATCCACCGGAAAGTGATCGCACGGATACAGGGAAGGCCGGGGCCACCGATCTGGCAGGAGATACTTCATACCCTTAAATTCCTTGCAAAGGAGTCATGGATACCAAAAACAGCAAGCCAGGGTGTTTTTGTTACCGTGGTTGGGATCTCAATTGCGATCTGGACCGCAGCTTTGATGCTCCTGATCACGCAGGAGAGCCTTCTCCTTCTGTTTGCACTCTACGTGCTCCACAAGATAGTCGAACACGGAATCGGTCTTGCCTCGGGATCACCCTATGCCAAATTCGGAGCAATACGATCAGTTGTCTCAGCCGCATCTGAACTTCCCCTCCTCTCAAGTGTCGCCCTCATTTATCTCATCACTGGATCGCTTATGCTCCGTGATATCGAGGCATACCAGGCAGTCAACGGGCCGCTTCTTTTTGTGGCATTCCCGGCAGCAATCGCTCTTTATATGGTAATTCTCTCAAAGATCCACTATGGCCCCTTCTCGATTGTTGAGGCAAAAGAGATCGTGAGCGGATACTGGACAGAGCACTTCGGTGTCTGGAGAGGCCTGATGAATGCTGCATTTGGTTTGAAGACGTTTGTCCTCCTGTATACGTTTGTGATCGTCTTCATCGGGCCAATCGGCCTTCCCCTCACGCTGCTTGCAATTCTGATCCTGATGATAACACTCTCATTTGTCTGTGCAGCCACCCCGATGCTCTCACCCTATGACAGCGTTACCGTTCAGACACTCACAACCGGACTCATTGCGATTTATATCATTTATCTTGGGGTATTTGCATGAACCTGATTCGTAACTGCCTTCTTGCAGGTCTTCTCCTGTATATCTGTATTTTTCTGATACAGGGTACAGCCACAGGCGCTGTACTTGTTGCTGCCATCATCGGAATCCTCATTCTTCTTGGAATTGGTTCCACACTCTTCATCTCTGATGAAAAACAGCTGAAGAGGGTTGAGATGATCTTAATCTGGTGTTCCATACTGGTTTTTGCGATATACGGACTCCTGGTTGCCGGAGGGATTCTATGAACAGGTATCTCTATGAAAAGGATCTCAGGCAGATGAAACTCATCATCCTCGAGAGCAGACGCCATGATGCAGTCGTGCAGGAGCTTGCCGCAACCCTTGGTATAAAACGCCAGCAGCTCAGAAAGATACTCATTGAGAGCTCCGATATGATGTTTCTTGAGAATCTTCCAGCACGCTCTGATGCGGCAAGAGAAACGGGGGACGAGACTGAGAGGCTGCTTGGCATCCCTCTCCTTGTCCAGGCTTTTCATCTGTTGTCAAGGGAAGAGGGGGCCCGGGTCAGGGAACAGTACCTTCAGAGGATACAGAATGGTATCACACAGGAGGTTGCGATTTCCAAGGCACAGATGGAGGTGCTGGAGATGATCCGATCATGAGTCTTCTTCAAAGTCTCAAAAATGCCGTCCGATCACGCTCAATCCATGTTGCCTATGTCAATGTCGGATCCTGTAATGGCTGTGATATCGAGATTCTCGCATGTCTCTCTCCCCGCTATGATATCGAACAGTACGGAATCTATGTGCACAACAATCCAAGAGAAGCCGATGTTCTCCTGATCACAGGAGCTTTCAGTCCGCAGTGGGAAGACAAGCTCAAGCCGCTCTGGGATAAGATCCCTCATCCAAAAGTTGCAGTCGCCATCGGAAATTGCCCGATATCAGGATGCGTCTTCAACCGTCCGGAGACCCTTGTCGATCCGCCGGTATCAAAACATATCCCGATAGCAGCTGAGATCCCGGGTTGTCCCCCCCGCCCGACAGAGATCATCAGTACCATCCTCTCGCTGGCACCAATAATCTTCAAAGATTACGAGGAGACGAAGAAATGAAAAAGACAGTCGACATATCCCTCCCGGTTGGCCCGATGCATCCCTGCTTTAAGGAACCATGCCGTATAAAATGCGAAACACGGGGCGAATATGTCCTTTCAGCCGAGGTTGAACTGGGCTATGTGAAGAAAGGGATCGAGCGGATCATGCGGGGAAGGCCCTGGCAGGAAGTGATGTTCCTTGCAGA
The DNA here is from genome assembly GCF_054767395.1 of Methanocalculus sp. MC3. Lineage (NCBI taxonomy): Archaea > Methanobacteriati > Methanobacteriota > Methanomicrobia > Methanomicrobiales > Methanocalculaceae > Methanocalculus > Methanocalculus sp. MC3. The sequence continues at coordinate 344,335 of NZ_BAABMP010000002.1, read as the reverse complement.
ACGTGTATGTGGGATCTGTTCGGTGATTCATAACTTTGTCTTCATTGAAGCAGTGGAGAATATCAGTGGCATTGTCCCAACAGGACGTGCCGCGTTCCTGAGAGTTATCGTAAACGAACTCGACCGGATGCAGAGCCATCTCCTTGCAAATTACTCATACTGCTATACAATCGAGCACGAAACCCTTGCGATGTACCTGTTAAACCTCCGTGAGACGGTGATGGATCAGCTCGAGCTGATCACGGGAGCACGGGTTACCTGCGCATATATTGTACCGGGAGGGGTCCGCTCTGATCTATCCACGGATGATGCAGAAAAACTCAAATCCGCGCTCGATCACATAGATGCCGAACTGTCACGGTTTGTGAAGATATTTGAGACAGGGCCACTCATCGCCCTCCGTTCAAGAGAGATCGGCATACTCACCAGGGAAGCGGCTATCGAATCGCATGCTGTCGGCCCTACTGCGAGGGCGAGCGGAATCGACAATGATCAGCGATCAACTCACCCCACATACAGGGCACTTGGTTTCTCTCCCATCATCAGGCAGGAAGGGGATAACTATGCCCGTATTATGGTCAGGTTTGAAGAGGTATTCCAGAGCACAAGCCTCATACGATCGGCACTTGCCGCCATGAAAGAAGGGCCGATCCGTGGAGGAGGCGTAATCAAAGCAGGGTCGATCAGCTATCGGGGTGAAGCCCCGCGAGGCGAACTCCTCTATGAACTCAAAACAGACGATTATGGCAGGATTCTTGAGATAGCCATCCAGACACCATCAATTCCGAACATCCAGGTCTGCTCCCATGCAATGCTGATAGATGCGCAGTCGGCAGCTGATATAACCTCGATCTTCATCAGCTCAGATCCCTGCATCGCCTGTACAGAGAGGTAAGTTCCGTGTTCTCGATCATCTACTATATCAGGGAATTTCTGCGGCCCAAATGGATTACTACATTCTTCACAGCGAAAACCGCCCCCCTTGTGACTCCCCCGTACTTCCGGGATTTTCCAGAGTTAACAGACAAGGAATGCACACACTGCCTTGCCTGCATGATGATCTGCCCGGCTCCTGATGCAATTACTGTTGTAAAGCGGGAGGAAATCTGGCGGCCAGAGATCACAAAAGGACACTGTATCAGGTGCGGACTCTGTATTGAGGCATGTCCTGAAGATGTGCTTACAAGCGGAAGAATACTGGCATACAAAAAAGAAGAAGAGCTCACACTCAAGGGCACATTTCATATTGAGATCGACCAGTCTAAGTGCATGGGATGTGGGAACTGTACAGTTGCATGCCCGGTGAACAGGGAGATCGATCCGTCACTCCGTTCCAGCGGAACATCAAGCTCAGGCGAGGTGATCATGCGTGTGGACACCGGCCAGAACAAGGTGCTCCATGAAGAGAAATGCACAGGATGCAAGACCTGTGAAGAGAGTTGTTCAAACCAGGCTATCCGGGTTGCCCGTGTTGTTGAAGCGCTCCAGGGAGTGGAAGAATGAGATTTGCACTCTCATCCGGAAGGACAGTCCCCCAGGGTTCATTCATCGAACATAAGCTCTCGAAAGGATACCAGAGGGCAACCTCAATGATATACATTCACCCACTCGATCTCATGGAGCTTGGACTGGAATCAGGTGACCGGGTACATGTTACAAGTGACTTTGGTTCTGTTGTTCTTACCACAGAAACAAGTGAGGATATACAGACAGGCTGTGTCTATATCGCACTCGGTCCATATGCGAATGCGATCACAGGAGGCTATACCCATGCAACCGGGATGCCCGATTATAAGGATATTACCGTTGAAATTGAGCCAACAGACGATCCTGTGCCCACCGTATGGGATCTGATGGAGATAGTTGGAGGGCTTCGCTATGGACATTAAGGATGTTCCCTGCCCGTTCTGTGGGTGTCTCTGTGACGATATCAGTGTCCGGCTAGAGGATAACAGGATTACCGGCGTTGAAAACTGCTGTACTCTCGGGAATGCCAAGTTCCTCTCAAAAGGCAGGCTACAACACCCAATCATGAGAAGAGACGGGAAATGGGTTGAAGTAACCTATGAAGAGGCGATCGATGAGACAGCCCGCATCCTCTCAGACGCAATGCGTCCACTCCTGTATGGATGGAGTGGAACGATTGGAGAGGCACAGGTTGTTGGTGTCCACCTTGCAGAAGAGATAGGGGCACTTATCGACAGTACAACCTCAGTCTGCCATAATCCATCCATCCTGGCAATCCAGGAGGTGGGACACCCCGGCTGTACTCTCGGCCAGGTGAAGAACCGTGCCGATCTCGTTGTCTACTGGGGATGCAATCCGATTGAAGCACATCCGAGGCACATGAGCAGGTACACAACCTATGCCGACGGATACTTCATCGATAACACAGCTACCGATAGAAAAGTCATTGTTGTTGATATCAGGAGATCCGAGGGGGCAAAGATTGCAGATGAATTCATACAGGTGAAACCGGGTGGCGATTATCTTGTCCTTTCAGCCCTCCGTGCAATTGTCCGCGGAAGAGGGGATGTAATACCGGATTCTGTTGCCGGTGTGAAAAAAGTCCAGCTCCAGCGTGTCGCTGATCTGATGATGAAAGCAAAATTTGGCGCCGTATTCTTTGGACTCGGGGTCACGATGAGCCGTGGCAAATACAAGAATGTCAGAAATGCAATCGAACTCGTATCAGAGCTCAACAGGAAGACGAAATTTACTATCAGTGCAATGCGTGGCCACTTCAATGTCTATGGATTCAATGAAGTCCTCACCTGGATGGCAGGGTATCCGTTTGCAGTTGATTTCTCACGGGGTATCGCCTTCTATAATCCCGGCGAGACTACCGTCATCGATCTCCTTGAGAGAAAAGAGCCGGATGCCTGCCTGGTTGTAGCAAGCGATCCCGGTGCACATTTCCCAAAATCAACGATTGAACATATGGCAGCGATACCAACAGTACAGATTGATCCTTGTGTCAATGCAACAACCGCTCTCTGCCAGGTGCAGATACCTGTTGCAATTACCGGGATCGAAGCTGCCGGAACCGCATACCGGATGGATGGAGTTCCGATCAGGATGAAGAAAGTACTTGAAACCGAGTTTCCAACCGATCAGGAGATTCTTGAGCGGATAGTCACACGTATTCGGGAGATGAGATCACATGGCTGAGATACTGCTGAAGAATGCCTATGTTATCGATCCGATATCCGGCATCAACGGGGAAGTGATGGATATCGCCATCTCCGGGAGCAGGATCGTCGAAGATGCATCCCCAAAGGCCGAGGTGATCGATTGCCAGGGATTCCTCACCCTCCCGGGAGGAATCGACTCACATACGCATACATCAGGGACAAAAGTGAACTTTGGCAGGTACATGAGTCCGGAGGATATGCGTGCCGGCCGGACTGCAAAGAAAGGACACATGCATATCACCTCGGGCTATAGTGTTCCAACAACGTACGGAAACAGCTACCGGTACAGTGCACTTGGGTACACCACACTCGTTGAAGGTGCGATGGCCCCGCTTGAAGCCCGCCATACCCATGAGGAGTTCAAGTTCACACCGCTTCAGGACTCGTTTGCCAATACCCTCTTTGACGGGAACTGGGGAATGCTCAGGGCGCTTGAAGACGGGGACATTAAACGTGCAGCAGCAATCATTGCATGGACGCTCACTGCCGTGAAAGGATTTGCCATCAAACTGACTAATCCCGGCGGAACAGAAGCCTGGGGCTTTGGGAAGAACGTCTCCTGTATCAATGAGACGATTCCAACCTTTGATCTCACCCCTGCTGAGATCATCAAAGGGACAATCGAGGCAAATGAAATACTCCATCTCCCCCATTCGGTTCACCTCCACTGCAACAACCTCGGAACACCCGGGAATTTCACCTGCACTATCGGAACCTTCGGGCATGTTCCCGACTTAAATGACAAACGCCAGTCACTCTATGCCACCCACGTCCAGTTCCATTCCTATGGCGGAAGCGGATGGGGAGATTTCTGCTCAAAGAGCGAGCCGGTTGCAAATGTGGTGAACTTTCGGCCGCAGATCGTCATTGATATGGGACAGGTGATGTTTGGCAGGACAACAACGATGACAGCTGACGGACCGATGGAGTTCAACCTCTACCGGCTCCACCACGATAAATGGAGCAACCATGATGTCGAGCTTGAAACAGGATCCGGTATCATCCCTGTCAATTACCGGAAAAAGAATCTGGTCAACAGCATCATGTGGGCGATCGGACTTGAACTTGCCCTTCTTGTGAAAAATCCCTGGCAATGCCTCCTGACAACAGATAATCCAAACGGTGCTCCCTTTGTCAAGTATCCTGAGATCATTGCCCTCCTGATGAGCAAGCGGTATCGTGACGCCGAGTTTGCAACAATCCATCAGGACACAGAAAAGCGTGTTCCTCTCCCGGCGATTGAACGGGAATTAAACTGGTATGATATTGCAGTAATGACCAGAGCAGGGCAGGCCCGGGCGCTTGGGATCACCGATCTCGGCAAAGGCCATCTATCGCCAGGGGCAGAGGCGGATATTGCCATTTATCCAATAAGGATCGATGAGATTGACCCCTCTGCTGAATATGAGAGGGTGATAAAAGGCTTTTCACAGACCGAATATACCATTAAACGAGGACGCGTCGTTTCCCGACGTGGAGATGCAATCATCGATGGTGAAAATACCACCTTCTGGGTGAAGCCGAAGGTTCCTGCTGCCTATGATATGCAGCATGACACCGCATTTCAGGAACTCTTTGAGCGATACTACAGTATCAGGATGAGTAATTATCCTGTCCAGGAAGAATATCTCCACAGAAATCACTGCATTGAAACGGAGACAGATTTATGAATGTGACCATCACCTTCAGAAACCGCAGGAACCCTTTCATCCCAATCGAAGCCGAGATGATCACCCCGGATGCATTCTTCAATAACAGGGAGATTTGTGTTGGTGAAGGAAACAGGACTGTACATCTCGGTGAGCTTGCAGAGGTTGGTATTGAGGGGACAGCATCGTCAGTTGATGAGATCGAGATTCTGATACGCGGAGAAGCATCTCTCGTCAAACGTGTCGGTGAATATATGACTGGTGGGACAATCACCATTGAAGGCGATATCGGGATGCATTGCGGGAATTTTATGTCCGGCGGCAGAATCGAGATACTTGGCTCGGCAGATGGCTGGCTTGGACGCGAGATGAAAGGCGGTGAGATCATCTGCCATGAGGATGCAGGAGATTATTGTGCAAGCGGATACCGTGGCGGACGCCGAGGTATGCGTGGTGGATCGGTTGAGATACTCGGATCAGTCGGCGATTTTGCATGCGAGCATATTGCCGGTGGTGAGGTGCTTATCCATGGCAATACCGGAGATTTTGCATGTGCGGAGATGAAGGGCGGAACCGTCACCATCCTCGGGGATACAAGCCGCGTCTGTGCGAATATGTCAGGTGGCACCTGTTATGTGTATGGATCTGCGGAGGAGATGATCCCTACCTTTGAAAAGAGAGGGACAATCAATCATGACGGGCTTCTGTTTCACCATTTCAGAGGTGATGTGGCAAACCGTGGAAAAGGAGATCTCTATACTGCCCGCTTCACCTATCTTCAATGAATAATGTGACTACACAGGGATGTGCGCCTTCACCCACCGTGCATAGGTGGCGCGAAGACGTGCGATCTCATCATCTGTGAGGTCACCCCGCCGTGTCTTTCTGAGGTATTCCTCAAGCTGGGAGACGATCTGATCGGCCTCAGCATAGGTCTGCACCTCAATATAGATCGGCGCCTTCTGTGAACTGATGATCTCCCCACAGACCGGGCAGAGTTTCCATCTCTGAAGATGATCCATATAGGTAAATGACCGGCACCCCGGACACCGGATTATGATGTACATACGTACCCGAAGGTATACGGATTTGATGATAAATGTATCGGAAGGTGATCGGAAACCCCCATCTGATACTGTTTCACCCTCCTGCTGCCCTCCGTAGGGTAAACTCATCAGCAAAGAGATTAATCTCTATCCAGCAGATAACAGAAGTGAGCAAAATGTCAATTGAAGTTATCGGGGTTGAAAACCTCCCTATTATCCAGCCGGGTGATGATCTCGCCGGGCTCATCTCTGATCGGATTACTCTTATGGACGGGGACATTCTCTGTGTCGCCAGTTCTGTCTATTCCAAGTCTGTCGGAAATATACGGAGTCTTGATGAGATAATACCCGGCCCTGAAGCCGGGCGGATTGCCTCTATGACCCGTGAGGATCCCTGTTTTGTCCAGGCAGTACTTGACTCTTCAGTTGAGATCATCCTTGATCACCCCTTCATCCTCTCAAGACTTCCCTCCGGCCATATCGGTGTCCGGGCAGGTGTCGATCACAGCAATGTGGAGGATGGCATTGTGATTCTTCTCCCAGCAGATCCTATGGGTGCAGCTGAGGCGATCCGATCGGAGATCAGGGAGAAGTCAGGTGTCGATATACGAGTTATCCTGACCGATACCTGCGGGCGGGCGTTCCGGCGTGGACAGACAGGCCATGCTATAGGGTGGAGCGGTATGACCGCAATTCGTGATTTCCGGGGTGATCACGATCTCTTTGGCCATGAGCTTCTCATAACTGAAGAAGCGGTTGCTGATGAGATCGCCGGTTTTGCAAACTTCGTGATGGGCGAAAGCAATAAAGGAGTTCCAGCAGTTGTCTTCCGGAACATGGAGACCTGGAGCGGGCACGATATGCTCTATTTTGAGGAATCCGAAGATATCATCAAAGAAGCCCTGAAAAAGAGATGATGAGTTAGTATATGAGATTCATAATGAAGATAAAGACTCCAATGCTAATTGCCACTGCGATCACGGTCTTTGGGTCAATGGTGACCTGACGCCGATCCTCGCTGTCATAGTATGTGACAAGGCCTGCGGAGGATATCATTCTTCCACCTTTCTTCTTTGCCATGCAGACAGGTTTCTCCGTGCATATATTTAAACAAACGGTCAATAGGTAGGATATGGAGATTGTTACCTCCATTGAGGGGTTCGCATTTTTAGGTGATGAATTATCACTCCGGCCGGTTCGGATTGAAATTGCAGATGGAATCATCAGATCGATTGAAGAGGTAAATAATCCACGAAAACGCTGGATACTTCCAGCACTCTTCAATGCTCATACGCATATAGGCGATGCCGTGGCAATGGATCTGCCTGTTGATGGGGATCTGGAGTCGATTGTAACACCACCTGATGGATTGAAACACCGGATTCTGCGCGCGACGGAGAGAGGTGCCCTTGTCTCTGCCATGCACGCGACCATAGGGTTTATGGAGCAGACCGGGTGTGCAGGCTTTGCTGATTTTCGTGAAGGGGGAGTAGAAGGTGTTGAGGCGCTTTTGGAGGCTGCAAACGGCATGTCCACACAGCCCCTTATCTTTGGAAGGGAAGGTGGCGAGTTAACCTCTGATGGTTTTGGGATCAGCAGTGTCCGTGACCTGCCGAATCTTGACTCAGAGATTGAAGCTGCCCGCCGTGCCGGCCATATGATTGCAATCCATGCCGGGGAACGTGATAATGATGATATTGAGGGTGCACTCGCCTATGAGCCCGATCTTCTCATCCACTGCACACATGCCAGCCGGACCGATCTCCGGCGGTGTGCAGATGAAGGAATTCCGATTGCCATCTGTCCACGATCAAACTGGATCCTCGGGGTCACCAGATCGCCGGATCATCCGCCGGTTCAGGATATGATCGATCTGGGATGCAGAGTCTTCCTTGGCACAGATAACGCAATGTTCGTTCAGCCGGATCTCTGGCGCGAGATGGCATTTCTCTCTGTGATTACGGATATTCCCGCGCGTACCATTCTGGAGATGGGCATATCCGGATCATCACTCACTGGAGACCCATACTGGATTGAAGAGGGCAGAAAAGCTTCAATTATTGAGGTAAATCCAGAAAAATCCAATCTGAATCTCTCCCGCGACCCCGCGAGAACACTGGTAACACGAGGTTGTTCATGCCATCTCGATAGAATTCTTTTTTAATTAATAACTACCTAATAATAAAGAACTGATTTTGGTGGTACGCATGTTTCACACACTCCTGGTCGCAATTGACGGCTCTGAAATTGGTATGAATGCTCTTGATAAGGCTGTTGAGCTTGCCCGTGGGTTCAAGGCAAATCTCCATGCAATCTATGTCATCGAGACAGGGCTCATATCATCGGTTCCTATGGATAACACATGGGAGGTCATCTATAGCCTTCTCGAAAAAGAAGGAACCGAAGCACTGCATAAAGCTGAGGGAAAAGCTGCTGATGCCGGCATAACACTCACAAAACATCTCCTCTCCGGCCATGCAGGCAATGAGATCCTCAACGTCGCCGAGCAGGTGAAAGCCGATCTGATCATAGTTGGTTCACGCGGCAAGTCCGAGATCGATCGCCTCTTGATCGGGAGTGTTTCAGCTCATGTCGTGAAATATAGTACCGTTTCAACTATGGTGGTGAGGGTATAAGCACAATGATAGTTCGTGACTACATGACAAAAAATGTGGTCACAGCTGACACCCCCGCAAACAGGGATGAGATCCTGAAGATTCTGAAAAGAACCGGGATCAGCGGCGTTCCTGTGATGAAAGACGGGAAGTGTATCGGGATCATAACCAGAAAAGATCTTCTCGGAAATCCTCATGAGACACAGATTGCATTATTGATGACCCATGACCCAATCTCAATAACACCAGATGCAACCCTGAGAGAGGCAGCAGATATAATCATTACAAATAATATCAGGCGGCTTCCGGTTATTGAAGACGGCAAACTCGTTGGACTCATCAGCGTTGCCGATCTTGTCGGGGCAGTTGCCCAGCTGAAGATCAAGGATGAGATCAAGAACCGGTATATTGCTAGAACATTTGCCCTCTGGAGTGAGACCCCACTCACAATTGTCGGAAGGATCATGGAGATTGCCCATGTGGATGCAATTGCCATTCTTGATTCTGAAAGCAGGCTTGAAGGGATCATTACCGAACGTGATCTCATCAGGTGCTCCTGTATTGAGGACGATGTCGAGGTAAGCGACTTTTCAAACGGCACAGACGATGACGAATGGACATGGGAGAGTATACGTGACATGCATATGATCTCCTATGGAATATCCCGGATTCAGCTTCCAACAAAACCCGTTAAACTTGCAATGGTCAAGAAGGTTATTGCCGTTCCAACGAATGCCGGGGTTTCCGAATGTGCATTGAAGATGAAGAGAGGGCGTGTCGATCAGCTGCCAATAGTCAACGGCGATAACAGGCTTGTTTCAATGCTCTATGATCGGGAGCTTATCAAGGCACTTCTCGACTATACACCACAATAAGAATATTTAATATAAGTAATCACTAAAATATGATACAATACCAATCATTTTTTTCATTCTGATTTTTGGGGGCATATTATGATGCAACAGCCACAGGAGATTATGAAGGGAACGACAACAATCGGAATTGTCTTCTCAGATGGAGTCGTGCTCGCAACAGAGAAACGGGCAACGATGGGCTATATGATCGCAAGTAAAAATGCTAAAAAGATCTATCAGATTACCAACACGATCGGCATGACAACAGCCGGTGGTGTAGGAGATGCCCAGCAGCTTGCACGACTGATGAGTGTGGAGAGTAATCTTTACCAGATCCGGCGAAGGACAAATATCTCTGTCGGAGCCTCGGCAACTCTCCTCTCAAATTACTTAAACCAGAACCGTTACTTCCCCTATTATGTACAGCTCCTTGTTGGAGGCGTGGATGATACAGGATCTTCTGTCTATTCGGTTGATGCAATGGGCGGAGCAACACGTGAAGATGACTTCGTTGCAACCGGATCCGGATCTCCGATGGCATTTGGTGTGCTTGAGGACAGGTTCAAGGCAGGACTCTCAGAGAAAGAAGCAACCGAACTTGCTGTCCGTTCCTTAAAATCTGCCATGAGGCGGGATGCAGGTTCTGGTGAGGGGTACCAGCTGGCTGTTATAACAGCAGAAAAATTCGAGGTGCTTGATGATAGCACCCTCGAAAAGATCGTTAAAACCCTTCGCACATAACATTTTTTTTAAAAACTTTTTTAGGAAGATTCCATGTTAATTGAGGACAGACTCAAAGAGCTGAAAGAGCTGATAAACCGTAAAGTACCTCCGGGTATAACGGTATCCAATGTCGAATTTGAAGGGCCCGAACTTGTCATCTACACAGATGATCCCAAACAGTTTGCAGATCAGGCAGATCTGATCAGGGTGCTTGCACGCGATCTCAGGAAACGGATCGTTGTCCGCCCGAACATTCTCGAGGATCCTGAGAAGGCATATGACGAAATTGTCAGGATTGTGCCGGAAAATGGCGGTATCACCGATATATTCTTTGATCCGGATACCGGCGAGGTGCTTATCGAGGCAGAAAAGCCCGGTGTTGTCATCGGGAAGAATGGATCGACCTTAAGGGATATTACAAAGAGTATCGGATGGTCGCCAAAGGTTGTCAGGACACCCCCGATCGAGAGTTCCACGGTAAAACAGATTCGGCAGTATCTCCGGGCAAATCGTGATGAGAGGAAAGAGTTCCTCCGCATGAGTGGGAGGAGGATTCACCGGGATATCATCGCCAAAGATCAATGGGTCCGGGTTACCACCCTTGGTTGCTGCCGCGAAGTCGGGCGGGCTGCATTTCTTCTATCAACACCTGAAAGCCGGATACTCATCGACTGCGGAGAGAAGCCCGGTGCAACAAATGGCGCTACACCGTTCCTCGGTGTTCCTGAGATTCAACCCCTGGCAAATCTTGATGCCGTCGTCCTCACACATGCACATCTTGACCATTGCGCACTGATCCCGTTCCTCTTCAGATACGGCTTTTCTGGTCCTGTCTATTCGACGCCGCCAACAAGGGATCTCTCCTCAATGCTCCAGCTTGACTACCTTGAGGTGATCAGAAAGGAAGATCGTCCCGCTCCATATTCATCCAATGAAGTGAAGCAGTATGTCAAGAATTCTATCACCTTGAACTATGGATCAGTCACCGATATTGCCCCGGATATCAAGCTCACATTCCATAACGCAGGACATATTCTCGGATCGGCGATCGCACATTTCCATGTAGGCGACGGGCTTTACAATATTGCCTTTACAGGCGATTTCAATTACAGTAAAAGCCGTCTCTTCAACCCGGCAACAGCCAGCTTCCCACGCCTTGAGGCGATCTTCATGGAGAGTACCTATGGTGCATCCCATGATATGACTCCTGCACGAAGGGATGCAGAGATGAAGCTGTACGATGTGATCAAAAGGACTATCGAACGTGGGGGAAAGGTGATCATACCTGCATTTGCGGTTGGACGTTCACAGGAAGTGATGCTGGCGCTTGAGGAAGGAATCAGAAAAGGCGAACTTCCGGCTATCAAGATCTTCCTTGATGGTATGATCAAAGAGGCAACAGCCATCCACACCACCTATCCCGAATACTTAAATTCGGATCTCAGGAACCAGATCTTCCGCGAGGGATTGAACCCGTTCCTTTCTGAATGTTTCGAACAGGTGGATTCTTCTGATAAGCGTGAGACAGTGATCAATGGAGATCCTTCTGTCATCATTACGACATCCGGAATGATGAATGGCGGCCCGGTTATAGAATATCTCAACAACCTCGCTGCAGATGAACGTAACACCCTTGTTTTTGTCGGATACCAGGCAGATGGGACACTTGGGCGGCGTATACAGAAAGGCTGGCGTGAGATACCAATCGGCACAAAGGGCTCAATAACCATCAATCTCGAAGTCACCACTGTTGAAGGATTCTCAGGGCACTCGGATCGGAGACAGCTGATGAGCTTCGTCGGCAAGATGCATCCAAAACCAGAGAAGATATTCTGTATCCATGGGGAGGAGAGTAAAACACTCGATCTCGCAAGTTCTATCTACAAGAAGTTCCATATCCAGACCTATTCGCCTATGAACCTTGAGACCTATCGAATGGTATAGATGAAAAACCACATCCCCCCAATTCTTGGAGTATTTGCGGTAATGGCACTCTCAAATGCCATTGTGCCAGTACTTCCAGCTTTTGGGGAGGGGGCAGCCCTCCAGGGGATCATCTTTTCAGCCTATTTTTTTGGCGCGCTTGTCACCGTCTTTCCAGCAGGGCTTGCAAGCGATCGGATTGGCTCTGTGCTCCTGATAAGAGCCGGGCTTGCTATAACCGTAATCTCCGGAATTGTGCTCCTGACAACAATTTCTCCACTCATACTAATTCTTGCTCGGGTTGTTGAGGGAGTGGGGGCGGGCCTCCTGATTGCATCGGCAATGTCGCTTCTGAATGCTGATTCTGATCATACCCGTCTTTCGGGTTTCTTTATGGGAGCATTAAATGCCGGGCTTCTTGCCGGGCTTGCCGGCACCGGCTGGATTGTGTCACAGATCAGCGATCCGCGATCAGGACTTTTATTCTTCACTATTATCTCAGGGGTTGCATTTCTCCTCTCACTTTTCATGAAACAGTCTGCAGAAAAAAGGATCTCTCTGCCAACAGAGCTGCCCCGGTATCTGAGCCAGTACAAATGGCTCTGGTACTCTGCAATCGTTGTCCTGGGTACAACCGGGGCAGCAACCGCCCTCTATCCTGAATTTGGCGGACATGATCCCCTTTTAACCGGCATTTATATTGCCAGTATGAATCTTGCAACAATGATCTCGGTTCTTGTCGTCTCACATATACGCCTTGAGCCGGTTTTAACAATCAGAATCGCAGCCATTGGTATCGCCGGATCTGTCATCATCTGTTTACTGACACCATTCGGATTCCCACTGCTCGGCGCATTTGCCGGGGTTGTTATTATCTCCCAGATGGCATTCCTTGCAGAGACCGGCGCACCGCAGGGGGCTATGATGGGGCTCTATAATACTGCAACCTATGGCGGGCTGTTTCTGCTTCCATTTGTAACCGGTTTTATCGCTGAATTCTCATCCTTCTTCCTGGCATTTATTGTTCCTGCAGTCTTCACAGTCACCGTCGTCCTTACCATCGGGCGATGCCAATGCAGGCTTAAAGCACGTCAATAGATCTTTCTGTCAGGGATAGCTGCCCAGTCCCGGAGAAGCGAGAGGTTCTCTTCAAGGAGGAAACCGCCGATGATCTCCATGGTGCTGCCCCCAATTTCCTGCAGAATGGTATTTGGTATGGTCATCTCTGAAAACCCAAGGGCCTGTACATCTGTAATAGATGTCCCATAGACAACACGGGAGATCTTTGCCCAGTGGCATGCGGCAAAACACATCGGGCATGGCTCGGTTGTTGCATACATGGTGCAACCTTCAAGTTCGATGCTCTTTAGACGAATTTCTGCCTTCCTGATCGCGACAATTTCTGCATGGGCAGTGCTGTCTGTGTCAGAAAAGACCTGGTTGTGTGCAGAAGCGATGATATCGCCATTACATTCGATGCATGCACCGAAGGGGGTCTGTCCTTTGGCAATACCGATTCGCGCCTGACGGATCGCTTCACACATACAGTCCGGGTTCATTCTGTACCCTTTGGAATCAGTGAGATAAGAGGTTCACGATTGTATTTCAGGAGAGGGAGAAGTATTGCTATTCTGTTATGTTTTTAGCGCTTACAAGCAGGTGCATCTCAGAGAGATACCTGCTGTACTGTGACACTCCTCACCAATCCGGCAAACCCCCATGCCCCCCTTCTCCTGAAGGGGGAATAAGGATAGCATGGGGGTCTGAGCAATCGCGAATGAGCACCGGTGCCAGGTATCGGGCGAGGATAAGCCCATGGAGGTGCGGTATAGCAGGTAGTTTGGATGCGACCAGCAGGCTGAGGGCGTCCTCCTTTTCGAACCTGAACTCCCGGAAAACGTAGTCACATGAACCCAAGTGCTTCAAGAATGAGCCGCTGTTTCTTTGTCATCTCAGTCGTCATCACCTGCCCATCTGCAAGAGTGATCTTTTTGAGCATATTGAGCTCCAGCAAGAGGCTCTTGACAGAATAGTGCTTCAGTAACCCTGCATCCTTCATCATTCCCAGCAACCTGGTGCGGATAATTAACGCCACAAACACAACAAAGATGAAACCGCTTGTGGTACTGTCCTTATGCGTATTCAGTGGGAGAACATCCAAATCCGACTTCATCATCTCTATCTCCTTCTCGATCTCATCACGTTCCCTGTACAGAGACAGAGCAGTCAACCAGTCAACATCTCCTGAATAAAACACCATGAACTTCCCCATTCTGTTCATCCGTTGTGCAACAGCATTCTGCCGAATGGTTGCCTCAATCCGATCATCGACCGCTTTCCAATCGAAAAAATTCTTAAGCTTGCCAGCTATCTCATAAAACCTGATATATGCAGGTTTTTCCTTCTTCAGCCTGACAGTGGCCAGTTTATCTCTGATATCAATCAGGCGGCTGGTGAGTGATTCTTTCTCCTCGAGTTCCCGTTTTGGATCATAGAAGAGATACCCTTTCAATTGAGAGGACTCAAGCGGGAGTGTCACTGGCTTTGCGTAGAGCGTCCTGTCTTTGAACTTCTGCAGGTATTCAACATTGGTGATATCCCGCTGAGCTTCGGTGAGAAGGAGTTTCACTTCCTTCAGCTGGATCGTTGCAGCGATAATGAATGAAATCTGTTGTTCCAGCATCTCCAGAAGGTTATGCTGGCTGAAGAATCCACGATCCATAATGGCGGTATACTCTTTCACGCCATATGCGGCAATTTTCTTCAGGGTTCCAGTGAGCGTTGTGACATCAGTAATACTCCCCGGATAGAGATCGTACATCACCGGGATACCAAGTTCCTTGTCCATGATGAGTGAGAGATTAATCTGGGGAAGTGACACGCCATCCCTGTTATAACCGTATTCAAGGAGGTTCATCAGGGAAGAATGGCTGGAGAGACTGGTGATATCATAGATCAGTGTCCGTTTCGTCCTGTTCTCTTCCAGGAGTCTTGCCATCAGTTGCTGCGGAACAGTACTGGTTCCGATTCGAGCAAGCAGTTCACTGATCCTCTGGCCGGTAATAGACCTCTGTGGTGAATCAAGGGCAAGGGTGGTTCCGACATACCATGTCCCGACATCTTTCATTGCCATTGGTCGGACAATACGGTTCATTGCAAGTGCAGTCACCATTGCCGCATCGGAGTCGTTGAGGATCTCATGAAGGTACTGATCCAGTTTCAGGTCATGCATGATCTGCGTAAGGAGCATGATTGAGCCGTGATCATAGGCAGATCGGATCGTTATGGGTTGGGTATTTTTCTTGAGCTTATCTTTGACTTCTTGTGGTGCATCCCGCATACGGACGGGTTTTCCATCGATATTCCGACCCAGATATTTGGAGTTTTTGTATCGAGTCTGCTTTGATACCGGGTCGTAGTATGGTGTTTCTTCATACCAGTATTCTCTTCCGCCTGTTTTTTTGATCCTTCGAATAGGCTCCATGGTGTGCCCACATAATATAGGCACATTATAGTATAAAGTACTTTCGATTAAAAGCCCAGATCGAGGATAAATTGAGGAAATAGATGGTTATGTGAGATCCTATTGTGATCCAGTGCCTATAAACAGCGGGAGTTCAGGTTCGAAAGGGAGCTGCAGGACGCGGCACACTAACTCTCAAGAATTTCTCTTGCCTTCTCTCTGAGGCGTCTGATATCACCTTCATGAAGCCGCTCAATATAATCAAGAAGTTCTGCATTGAATATCTCGGCTTCTTCAACAGAGTTGGAAACTTCAGCAGCAGTGATATCAAAATCTATATAATATTGTTTATCGACTCTGTCTTTTTTTGCAGCAGCGACCCTTGTACTATCAATCCTGTATAATCGATGAAGAAGAAGCATTGCTCCTGTATGATTTTCGCATTGGATACCTGTTTTGAAAAGAAGCGCAAGCATCATGTAATACATACTATAGTATGCCATCGAGACAGTCTCTTCGAGTCACTCGTTCTCCAGAAGTATTCTGGATGAAATAAGAAAACTTTCTGATTTCTTTTTATACGCCTCTGCAACCCTTGAATTCGGTTCAATGATCCGGATTTTCTCTTCACGAAAGAGTTTACTTAAAAAATCCTGTTTTTTCGTAATATCGTTCCACTCCTTTGAGAATAATATGATCCTGGATGATCTCCTGGATCAGGAGGTTGTCCGGATCAAATGACCCTGTCTTGATACTAAGTTTTGTGTGCTGCCGCTCAAGGTTACGTATTAATTCCCTGTCATTTGCCGTCTTGTTAGCTGAATTGTTTATCTCACCCTTTGTCTCAATATAGAGATCGATATCGCTCTGTCTGTTCACAGTTCCCTTTGCATAACTCCCAAACAATAAAACCAATAATATATCCGGATGGTCCTGAATAGTCCTGATAACCGGGCGCAACCCTGGATTTTGTTCGATAAGCTCTATAAGGCGATAGTGCTCAGCCATATAGATGTAGACACGTGCTTCAACTGTCTTCTTCAGAAAGTATACCGTATTTTTCCCTTCAATTCTGTAATCGACGACATTGGATTCTAAAAGCTCCCGGAGCTTTCTCAGAACAGTCGTATGACTGGTATTAATCTGTTTTGCCAGATTCCGTGGATACGAATCTGATCGGATAAGATGTTTTGTTATCTGAATGGTAATATTTTGTTCCACATGGAATATTTAAGTTCCAATTATATAATGATTATGGAGAGAGACGACAAAGGTACTTCTTCCGGCATCTCTTCCGGGCAGCTTCCACCAGCCATTGCAGGTACAGAGATCCAATACACCCTCATAAGCGCGGAAGCGCTCCCATCCTCACTGGCGGGGCGGTTCAGCCCCGCTTGGTGACCGCCAGGTTGCCCACCCGGGAACCGGAGGGGGATGGCAGTGCCCCCCCCCCGGAGGGGTGAGGGGTCAATCCTTGAGATCAGCTCGCGGTGTTAAGCATTCAGTCACCAGCGCTTACTCTCTCAAAAAAGTGGGTGATTTCTTCCATCCTCAAAAATCATTAATTCGGAGATGGAACAGGCATGTCCCGCCATATTGGTCCGTTCCAGTATCCATATCCACTGGTTGTCATTGGAAGGTCAATCGATCCATACCGATGTGATGGCTCCCGAATATCCACAAGTACGATTGCGTTCTCTGATATGGTAGCCAGCATATCACCGATGGTGAGAGATCGTTTTACTGCTGTCGGCCAGCGGTCCTGCTCCGGCGGTTCATCTCCCCTGTACTGCGGGACGATGCCCCTAAGTGTGAAACCATCTTCAGGTGTTATTTCGTAGACATAGGATCCCTGCCAGACATAGCCGGAACCATACCCCTGAGCAATCGTGACCGGGAGCACCATCACGCTGGTCTTTGGATTGAAGTAGAATGCCTTGTGATCCCGGAGGATCTCGGAGTCGCTCCCTGAACCGCCGATGGTGATCGAATCTTTCAGTGCCGGATTTGCGACATCTGACACATCAAAGAGGGCCGCTTTTACGCCTGTAGTGGTGAAGCCTCCCCATGCTGTCTCCCCGGTATCTTTTCCAATTCCAATTATATGATTCGTATCAAAGGGATGGAGATAATCCGAATAACCGGGGATCTTCAGTTCACCGAGGATCTTCGGGTTCTTCGGGTCGGCAAGATCGATCACAAAGAAAGGATCGATCTGGCGGAATGTGACAAGATAGCATCTTTCCCCGATAAAACGGGCAGCAAATATACGCTCGGTCGGCGCAATCCCGGTGATCTCACCGGTGATAGTTCCAGATCGATCGAAGATTGTTATGCTTGAAGAAGTCTGGAAGCCATTTGATCCATATTCCTCAACAGTTGTGGCAACACGGAGATGACCCTGGTAGTCATCAAGTGAGAACTGGTTGAGGAGTGTTCCCTGTGCGATCATACTCTGTCTCCATACAGGGTTTCCCCGGTTCAGATCAAACCGGTGGATGATCGTTGAGGGACCTGCCGGGTCAGCAGGTTCCATCCAGCCGGAACGGTAGCGATCGCCATAGTGTGTGTAGGCGACATAGAGATGTGAGGGAGTTGCATAGAAGGTCGATGAATAGCCGACAAGATAACTCTCTGTTGACAGGGATGATGATCGCGTGGGTGCAAAGGCAGTGATCGTCTGGAAGATGAATGGCCCTTCGAGATCGTCAAACCGCCAGATATCTGGCGTATAGGTGCTGCTCCCATCTGTCACCAAAGGCATCGGGATATCTGATCCCCTCCTCTGCGGGTACTCCTGAGTGATGAGGTACACGATCCCATCAGTCATCCTTGATGAGGCATATGTTCCTGATGCGGTGATTGTCCTGATGAGTGAGGGCTTTGAGCGGTCTGTGACATCATAGATCTCAGCCTTTGTTACCTGCCGCCTGACCGGCACGGGGGCGGCACTGCCTTCAACCTGCTGGAACTCTTCGATCGTTTCGTCTGAGAAGACCACAACCGTTGAACCGGACAGGTACATCTCACGCGGACTGCCGGAGAGACTGATGTTGGAGATTATCTTTGCATTCTCAGGCGGGAAGGCATCAACAATGATGAACCTGCCGCCGGTTATGAGATAGATGTATTTCTGGTCATTTTTAACAAAATCAGCTTCATCCACCCCCTGCACCTGGATATTCGTCGTCGAATACTCAACTGCGCCACCGGCTGAGGTTGGCATCGGGATCGGCATTCCTGCCTGGGCAGCAGGGGGCATAGCGGCCATATCTTCGGATTTTGCCGTATTCATCCACCGGGACGAATAGCCGGAGGCCTCTGACTGTACCAAGTACTTCTGTACCTCCTGTTCGTTAGCAAACTTCACCGGCCCTCCTTCCGGTGAATGCACCTGCGGGTTCAGCAGGGCAAATCCAATGATTGCTCCTATGACAAGGATGCCGAGAAGAAGGGTTGCGATGAGATAGCGGTTCTGCATAATATCACTCCTTTACTGTAAGAAGAGCGGGGTTCTGGAAATAGCTTCTGTAAACTGCGGATTTTTTCGAAGTTAAAGGATAACACCAAAGGGTTACGTAAAACTGGTATTATTTGAATCGACCCGCCACATACCCTTTGGAATATGCAACTCAAATCGCGCCCCTTCCCCATATGTGCCTGTTTCATGAATCGTTATCCCTGAGATAAGGAGGATCTCACGGCTGAGGAATAGACCAAAACCGGTATGCTTCCCAACACCCCGTTTAAATATCATCTCTTTCTGATCAGATGGTATGCCAATCCCGTTATCCTCCCAGATAATTCTGCATTCATCATCTTTTATTTCACAAAAAAGATGTACCCGGGTTGTTTTCTGACCGTGCCGGATGGTATTGTCCAACAGGTTGGAAAAGACTTTCTGGAGGATAGGATCCGCCAGAATAGAGAGCTCGGTACAATCGTTCTGGATGGTGATGGTACCAGTCGGAAGATCCGTAATAGATTTTGAGATCTTCTGCCAGCGGATGTTTGCTCCACAGGCATCATACTGGCTTGTAAACGCAATCTGCTCCTCGATAGCATCTGCGGCACATTCTATCTCATTCAGGTAATTAATGAGATCTGAATCGTCATTATGATCAATTACCTGGGAAAGGTATCCCTGCAAAACGGTTAGCGTATTCTGGATATCATGCCGGGTAATGCCGGAGAGTAATTGTAGTTTTTTATTGGCGTTATGAAGCGCGATCTCCGCTGCTTTCCACTCGGTAATATCAGTAAGGACAAGCAGGACTGCTTCTTTATTGTGATACCTGATGATTGCACCTTTAATCAGGACGGAATACCGATCACCTGTCTTTGAGATGATATCGATCTCATATGGTGGAATATGCTGTTTTTGCAGTCGAAGGGCTATCTTGTTATGAATACTGTCACGATATTCTTCTGCCACATAGCTGAGGACATCGGTTCCAATCATTTCATCTACAATATACCCTAATGCATCAGCTGCTAAAGGATTGATATAGAGGATTCTGCCATCTGTTCCATAGAGGAGGATATAGTCCGGAAGATGTTCTATCAGTGTTCTGTTGAAGAGCTCATTCTCCTTCAGGGCTTGTTCTGCGGCTCTTTGATTGGTGATATCACGCGAGAGGATGAGTATTGACCTGGGTCTCCCATCTTCATCTCTGAGGAACTTCATGATATTGCTAACCCAGATTGTTGATCCGTCTTTTCGGTACTCCTCTAGGTTCAGGATAACAACTCTGGCCGGGTCAGCGGAACCCTCTGCTTCAAGCCGACTCTCTTCATCAAGCTGTTCAAAAGCGGTTCTTAAGGATTCCGGAGTCAATATGTCTGCTAACGACTGCTGCATCACCTCTTCAACGGTATATCCCCGTAAAGCCGTGATAGAAGGACTCACATAGGTAAAATTCATCGAGAGATCAAGAACTGTTATCGTCTCCGTGATGTTCTCGGCAATCATCCGGTACTGCTCCTCACTCTTCCTGATCGCCTCTTCCATCTCGACACGGTCAGAGATATCATAGAAGGATGCAACAGACTGGCGTGTGCCTGAAATCATTCCAACCGTTATATGGGTGGAGTGGGCACCTCCGTTTTTATCAATAAAAGTAAAGTCGTAGCTTCTGGGAGGAGATACTGTTGCATCTCTCCTTTGCTCGTGATACTGAAGCATCCTCTTCCGATCATCCGGGCTGACAAATTCGGTCCAGCTCCGCCCGACTACCTCTTCCTTTGTAGAACAGGCTAAATCTATAAATGCGGTATTGGCGAGGGATATCGTCGTATCTTCCTCAATGATGATTGATGCAGCACTTGTGTACTCAAAGATGGCACGGTACCGTGCCTCAGATAACCGAACCTCTTTCTGGGCGGCACGTATATCATCATATTGATGCCGCAATTCCTCTTCGATAGCGGTGAGCTCTTCGTTGGCTGCAAGGAGTTCGTCATTGGCTCTCTTGAGCTTATTATCCCGTTCCATCAGTTCGGTAATATCACGACCAACTGACTGGTATTCTGTGATAACTCCATCTTTATCGAAGATCGCCCGGGTGCTCCATCTCTGCCAGACGATCCGCCCGTCCGGCATGATCACCCGCTGCTCAATCATACCTGAGGGGTGATCCTGCGTAAGGGCTGAGAAGAGGGATGAGACTTTTTCCTGATCATCAGGATGTATCCCGGGTTTGAAACTGCTCCCGATAAGATCATCCAGGGATAACCCGAAATGGCGGGAATAGGCATCATTGACGAAGATGATCCTTCCATCATGATGGAACCGGCAGATCAGCTCATCCATATCCTCAATGACATTCCGGTACCGATCCTCGCTCTCCCTGAGTGCCGATTCGCTTCTCTTACGTGCAACAGCGTACTTGATTTTCTGTGAAAGTTCGGTAAACTGTGCCTTTGGATCGCCGCCTTTCTGGAGATAGAAATCTGCCCCAGAGTTCAGAGCCTCAATGACCACCTCTTCCCTGCCTTTTCCGGTGAAGATGACAAACGGTGTCTCATCTCCCTGCTCACGGAGATATTTGAGAAACTGGAGACCATCCATACCCGGCATCTGGTAATCTGAGATGATTGCATCAAATGATTGTTTTGATAAGAGAGCAATGGCATCTGTTGGATTCTTAGAGAGAAAAACCTCAAAATGCTCTTTCTTCTCTAGATAGATCTTACAGATCTGAAGGAGTGCCGGCTCGTCATCAACATAGAGGACTCTGATTGGATGAATGACAGAACCGGGCGGTTTCATGGATGATGATTGAATTGATTGGGTATAAGGCTTGTGGAAGGAGACAGATTGAATCATCCGGTACAACAGGATTATGCCGTTAATTACAAAAATCAGATTGGGGCATAGATCCAGGTCACCAGAAGATCCTCTTCAGTGGTCTTTGGATCATTGATATAGACTTCCCGGACAGGTCCGGTTATGACGAGATGATTATCTCCAAGCCACCTGAAGAGTTCCTGATAGGTATCCGGCAACTCACGGTATGGTCCCATATGGATGATCCGAACCATCTGTCCGCCGGGGAGCTCATAGATACGGATATCGCCGCTTCCCTTCCCCTCCCCTTCAATTGGAAAGGCAACTTCTATATCCGCACTTCCGGCTTCTGCTGCCGACTGCACAGCATTCAGGCTCTCTTCATGGCAGATGAATGCGGGAGGACCGATGACAGTGATTTTGTGTTCTTCGATGAATGATGCAAGCTCCATAATCATCGATCCAATCTCTTCATAACGTCCTGTTCGCCTGATCCCAATCACCTTCTGGGTGGGGGCATCAACGGTCAGTATAGATCGCATGGATGATTATCTGTATCAGTAGGATAAAAAATGAATCTTGTATTTGAAGAAAATCCTTGAAAGAAGAGATTCACTGGATCAACCAGAAGACCGAGACCCTCCATTCGGTATGGTGAAGAACAACTGTTGTCCAGACGATCTCTTTCTTCACAGTCTCGCCAGATACCGGATTGACGAATTCGTACGTTTCTGTTCCGGTCGGGTTCACCCTCTTCTTCCCGACCATGGTATGCAGGGTGGGGGATGCGGAATAGATCTGATTCATCAATTGATAGTCCGCTCTGTTTCGGATCAGAATCATAGAGGATGGTTGTATCAACCTGGTCGACGATCAGGCTGAGATTGGTATCAGTGAAATGTGATGCCGTCACCTCAGGGATCGCTGTTGCAGGAGTGATAAGGGTGCTAACGCCGCCAATTATTTTATCCTCCGATCCAAAAACCGGGTGCATGATCACCACACTACCGGGTATTTCTTCTGCTGAGAGAAAAACCAGAGACATATGACGTTCACCCTCACTGATCACACGGAGAGTCTCTGGATTGAAACTGAGACTGGATCCAACAACCTGTGAAGAATCTGGATAAGCTGTCACGATCAGTGGTTCCCAATTAAAGACTGCTGCACTGAGAATATGTGGACTCGCACTATGGAGCCGCTGGATATCAGCCGATGCAACCTCTCCGGTAACTCCGGTTCCTTTATAATACCGACAAGCCTGCATGCCTTTTCCTCCTGGCTTCCTGAGCAAAACATAAGAAAGGAGATCAATATGTTACACTATTTAAGATTTCTAAACCAACCAGGATTATGCGCACTAATCGACGTCCTTTCAATTATTTGACGCTCATAATTGGATCATGTATTATTCTCCTGATCCTCATGGCAACTCCTGTTTCAGCTGATTCGAATGAGACCGCAACACCCACCCCAACTCCAACTCCTACACCTACCCCTACTCCTACACCCACTCCTACTCCCACTCCTACCCCAACATCTACCCCAACACCTACTCCTACCCCAACACCTACTCCTACACCTACCCCAACTCCAACTCCAACTCCAACCCCAACTCCTACCCCAACTCCTACCCCAACTCCTACCCCTACACCCACTCCTGAACCTATTGGACCTGTGATCCCACCGATTGGGGGTGAGGTTGGAACCATCAGGGTCACCTCAGATCCATCTACAGCCGATGTGACGCTCGATGGAGTGCACAAGGGGATAACACCGCTCGATATTGAAGTCTATGTGACAGGAACTCCACCGCAGTCACTCGTCATCTCGGAGGGAGGATACATTTCAAAGACAGTAGCATCACCTCATCCGGCTGCGGGAGAGACAAAAACTGTACACGTAGTACTGGAAAAGATACAGCCAACACCAACTCCGGCGATTGATGGATACTTTTCAATCGACTCCCTGCCCCATGGTGCAACCATCCGGATAGATGGAGTCTATGCCGGAACAACCCCTCTTCCCGACTACCGTGTGACCACCGGGACAACACACCGTGTCCAGGTCGAGTACCCGGGATATGAATCATGGTCCGGGATCTATTCCGCAAGCTCAGGCCAGACCACCCAGATATTTGCATCCCTTATAGTGATCAAACCTACAACCGGATTACTCTCCATTCAGTCACAGCCTCCGGGGGCGGATGTGTATGTTGATGGATCGTATCGCGGCCACACTTCGATGACCGTCGGCAGTCTCAGTGCCGGAACCCATACCCTTGAGCTCAGGCTCGCCGGGTACCAGAAGTTCACAGACACATTCCTGATCACCCCCGGCCAGACCACCACCCTGAATCCATATCTGACACCGGCAACCCCTTCCACCGGTTCTGTTGCAGTTCAATCAAACCCTGCCGGCGCTTCAATCTATCTCGACGGCAATTACAAAGGAGTTACTGTTTCAAACGATTATTTCGATATTGTCGGGGTTTCAACAGGAAAGCACACGATCTCGCTGAAGAAAGCCGGATACTATGATTATACAACCGCCGTAACCGTAACCGGCGGAGGGATCAAATATGTGACCGGAACAATGGATCAGACCGCACCCTCTCCCTCGCCGATGCCCAAACCAGTGACCACCGGTACTGTGGAGCTCTCCTCGAACCCCTCCGGTGCCGAGGTCTATATAGACAACCTCTTCCGGGGCATTACGCCAGTTATTGTCCCGGATATCGATGCTGGAAGCCATCAGATTACTCTGAAGATGCAGGGGCATAGTGACTGGATGGGGACGGTGCAGGTGAACGCCCGTCAGTCCACACCCGTCTCAGCTACACTTATAGAAACAACACCACCTGCAACAGAAGAATCAGGTAGTCTGCCGGTTGCTGCCATTGCTGCTCTCGGGATTTGTGGAGTGCTCATTGTCGCCCTGAAGAGGAGATGATGGAGACCATCAAATCGAAACTATTATCTTTTAATTATTCAAATCAAATTTTATGAAAAAATCCATTCTTATATCTCTCATCATCCTTTTTCTCTGTATCTCGACGGTGCAGGCGGATACTCTACCGGAACCGGCTGCTGATTTCACTGGAGATCCAAACAGTGGTGAAGCACCGCTAGCCGTGCAGTTTACAGACTCCTCCACAGGCAACCTGACATCATGGTCATGGGACTTTGGTGACGGCAACACCTCAGCAGAACAGAGCCCCGCACACACATACGTTACCGCAGGCACATACACCGTCAGCCTGACAGTAACGAATACAGAGGGCTCGGATACAAAGATTGAAGCAGACTATATCATAGTAAGTGAGCCGGAAGCACCTCCAGAAGAAGATGTTACAGAAACACCAACCCCTACACCCACTGCAACTCCTACACCCACTGCAACTCCTACACCCACCCCCGCTGTCGCATACAATATCACATATACTTTCAAGGACAGTTCGAATAATAACCTGGTTAGCGGGGTGAGGATAAGAATAACCGGAGACGATTCGTATTCATCGGTGAAGACTACCAATACCGATGGTGTCTCCTCATTCAGCCTATATGATGGCCAATACTCAGTGTACATCTCAGCTTTTACTTTTAAGGATGTTGAGGAACAACTCGCCGTAAATGGTGCAGATAAGGAAGATACAATCTATTTGGAAAGGGGCAATAATGTTAAACTCCTCATACTCGATGCAGATACCGATGATCCACTGTATGCTGCCAGAGTTTTTGTTAATTCAGTCGAGCTGGGCATTACAGGAACAGATGGCATCGTCTCAGACAACCTCAGAAAAGGGGCTAGTGATGAATATCGCATATCAGTCACGAGAACAGGCTATACTACCAATTCAACAATACAAACAATTGCGATTGATGAGACAGAGATCATCATTTTGATGGAAGAAGGAGAGGCGGCACAAACAGAAACCCCGACTCCAACCCCGACACCCATACCCATCCAGACATATGGAGTAGTCGATCAGGTCGAGATGGATAGACTGGCGGCAGAACAGGAGGAGATTCAGGCTCAGATCGCAGCGCTTGAAAAAGAGATTGAAGAGGAAAAAAACATCCTGAACATGATCCTGGGGTTCTTTAAAGGGCTCTTTGGGATGGGATAAGAAGACGGAGTCAGAAGAGCCAAAATAAATTCATTTTTGCATTTTCAATGGTTTTCATTTGTTGAGGATTATCAAGACATTGAAAGGATAATATTCCTAAACGCAAGAAGATAGTAAAAGAAAATGCGAGGGACCGGATTCGAACCGGCGAACCCCTACGAGACTAGCCCCTCAAGCTAGCGCCTTTGACCTGGCTCGGCAACCCTCGCTCGGTTGACTTAAACAAATACGATGCTATCCTTAAAAATGCTATCGATCTCGCTTTCCAAGCGGAGAGGGGATATTCATCCCGGTTGATTGAACAATCCTTCATTTCCCTGCCCCATCTCTGGCAACCATGTATACTGATACACATTATCCTGCATCATTATACATCGCATCCTTTTTCCGTCATGACACCAACAATCAGGTGACTATGTGGTACGATATCGTTGATGCCTTCTCAGATTCCCCGTCACAACTCCGCGTTGTCAGATTTTTCCTCGAAAATGGGTTTGGAGTCAATGAATCAGGGAAGGTCACCGCAAACGGGATCGAGATGCCCGCCACCCAGGTAGCGCGTGCAATAGGTGTTGACAGGCGTGTCGTCGACACCACCGCCCGCAGTATCCTCGATCACGAGACCCTGCGCCAGGTCTTCTGTAACATCCGCGTGACACCGGATCTCTCGCAGGTTGCAGAAGTGCTCGGACTCGCAATCATTACCCTCATCCCAAAGAACGCTTCAGACAAACATATTGTTGCATCGGCTGTCAGGGTACTGGCAGAGTACGACCTATCAATCCGCCAGTTATTTGTAACCGATCCGATCTTTTCAGAAGAGCCAAAACTTGTGATGATCATCGACGGAGCTCTCCCCCACGGAGTCATCGAAGATTTAAGAGAGCTGCCGCAGGTGAAGCGGCTCATACTCTGAGAACCGGATTAGAAATAAATGACCGGCACACCATACCTGAATCTGCTTTGATCAGCAGTCGCTTACAAGCAGCATCCATTATTATTGTGCATGTATTAGAGGCCTAGGACAACTCATATGCGCGAAGCGCAGTTATCCTCTCGGCGGGCCGATACGCCCCGCTCGGTGGCCGCCAGGCCGCCTACCCTGAGAACCGAAGGGGGATGGCGGTGCCCCCCCCCAAAGGGGCGAGGGGTTATACTATACTTGATTCTGCTTATTTCGACAAGCTCTTACAGGCAGGTGCGTATCATTTGTTTATCTATCCGGTCTTCGGCAGTAAAGATCCAACTATCAAACATTTACGTACATAGTTTTATATGAGAGTACATGTTTAATATTCAATTGTTCTACTATGGCTCTTGTAGATGGCTCGAATGTCACAATATCCCATCTTGGGCTCGTTGCCGGTGTGTATGACTCGCTTGGGATCGGCGATCTCATTGACGAACTCATACCCAAGAAACGGCATCACATCGTCTCCCATGGCACCGCTGTCAAAGCACTTCTCCTCAACTCTCTCGGCTTTGTGGAGCGGCGGCTCTATATCATGCCGGATTACTTCGATGATATTGCAACAGAACGACTCCTTGGTCCGGGAATCCATCCTGATCATCTTAATGAATCTCTCTTTGGTGAGACGCTGGATGCAATTGCACGGTTTAACCCGACCCAGCTCTTCACTGCAATCAGCCTCACCATGATGAAAAAGCTCACACCCGAACCTCCCAAACCTCAGGACTCTCCTCGACTTCATCATGATACAAGCTCTTTTAAGGTAACAGGAGAGTATGACAGTGATTTTGGAACACGACTAATTCAGATTGTCCGTGGCCACTCCAAAGATCACCGAAACGATCTCAACCAATTCGTCATAACCCTGGTCACCAACCAGCATGGCATTCCCGTCTTCATGGAACCCCTCTCCGGGAATGCCTCGGATAAAAAATCCCTTCTCAGGTCAATTCAGGCTGTCCGGAATAATCTGGTGACCGATCAACGAATCTACCATATCGCAGATTCAGCGTTTTATACGAAATTAAATCTCCAAACCCTGGGAACCCAGTGTTACTGGATCTCTCATGTTCCAAACACGATTAAAGAAGCAAAAACACTCATTCACCTGGAAGGCGTCACCTGGCAACCCTGTGCCGATGACCGGTATCACTACCACGAACTCCAATCTGGGTATGCTGATATCCCTCAGAAATGGGTGCTGTACCATTCACGGGATCAACAAACCAGATCGGAAAAGAAGTTCACATCCCGCATAGAAAAGCAACGAAAAAAGGATGAAACCGCTCTGAAAAAGATATTTTCTCATGAATATGCCTGTGAAACTGATGCACGTGCTGAACTTGAACGATGGTTTGGAAAACATCACCGATACCTACCTGGCAACATTCTTGTGATAACCAAGCACCGTCGTGCAGATGGTAAGAAGGGGCGGCCAAAAATTGGAGAGGAGTTGAAGGAGGTCTTCCTCATCTCTTGTAAGCTGATGTTTAATGATGATGAGGTGCACCGGGAGAAAGAGCGGCTTGGACGGTTCATTCTCGCCACAAACGATTGTGAGATCGATCCTGATACACTTCTCGACTGGTACAAGGAGCAGGGTGCAGTTGAACGCGGCTTCCGGTTTTTAAAGGATAATAGCTTCCATATCTCAGAGATCTTTCTGAAAAACCCGAATAGAATAGCCGCAGTCTCAATGCTAATGGTGCTCAGTCTAATGGTGTACACGGTTACTCAATGGCAGATCAGGGAGATCCTTAAGGAGCAGAAGAAGACGGTTCGTGATGTCAAGAAGAAGACCGACAAACCGACGACAAAACGGATCTACCATCTCTTCAGGCGGGTTCGGCAGATTGAAGAAGTGACTGATGCAGGGGTTGAATGCCGTATTCTCAATTATACAGATGAATTACAGGATATAACGCGGCTGTTCGGGTCTGGGGTGGAAAAATATTATGCGTGAAAAATTAGCTGCCGAATGCGAGATCTATTGTCCTGTGACACTCTTACCTCTGGCAAACCCCCCTGCCCCCCTTCACCTGAAGGGGGAATGAGGATATCAGGGAGGTCCGGGCAACCGCTAATGAGCACCGGTGCCTGGTTCGGGTGAGAGTAAGCCCATAGAGGTTCTGTATAAGAGATAGTACGCCAGCGATTGCAGCAAGCTTTCTTTCAACTCTTCGTATGGGAGCAGCAGAATCCGTCAACCATTGATTTTATGCATGGGTGGACGGAGATCCGATATCTGTGAGATGAACTGAGATCCAGTACAACAGCATAAGCGCAAAGCGCAGTTATCCTCACTGGCGGGGCGACACGCCCCGCTCGGTGGCCGCCAGGCCGCCTACTCCGAGAACCGAAGGGGGTAGGCAGTGCCCCCCCTAAGGGGCGAGGGGTCATACCATACTTGATTCAGCCTATTTCGACAAGCGCTTACAGGCAGGTGTGTATCCTTTGTGTATCTGCTGTCCTGTGACACTCCTCCCTCCGGCAAACCCCCTGCCCCCTTCACCTGAAGGGGGGAGTGAGGATAACATGGGGGTCCAGGCAATCGCGGGGAGCACAGGTGCCTGATTCGGGTGAGAGTAAGCCCCTGGAGGCGCAGCATAGCATGTGTACGATTGCGATTGCAGGTAGGTGGTGTTCTCCTTCTTGAGGGAGCGGCAGAGCGCGTCAAACATCGATTTTATTCATAGGTGGACGGAGAATCGGTATCTGTTAGATGAACTGAGATCCAGTACAACAGCATGAGCGCGAAGCGCAGTTATCCTCTCGGCGGGGCGGCGAGCCCCGCTCGGTGGCCGAGAGGCCGCCTACCCTGAGAACCGAAGGGGGTAGGCAGTGCCCCCCCGGAGGTGCGAGGGGTAAGGTCTTCCAGATTGTGCGATTATAGAGATAGAATATAAGGGAGAGAGAATGTGAAAAATCAGACCTTTCCGGCTTTCATCTCCTGAACAGTTCCATTTCAAGTGCCAGCCGATAGGTCCGGCGCCGCTTCTTCTTTGGAAGATCAAGGATCTTCATCATCCGCTCCTCGATATGAATCACGGACGTCCCCTTCACCAGATTATCTGCATGAGCGACAAGCTTCTCGGGAAGGGTCATGGGCATACAGTCCCTTGGAAGAAGGCCGAACTGAAGGTATTCGTCTGCGGTCTGTCCGGCTCCAAGATGCCGCTCAACGATACGTGCGATCTCTTCGGGGAGCCCGCGCTCACGGCAGATGTCACCGCCAATTATTGCATGATCCAGTGAGTGGCTCTCTGATCTGCCGATGTCATGAAGAAGAGCCCCGCAGGTTGCTAAGTTCCCGTCGACGGCTTCGTCATCAAGAAACTCAGAAACAACACCGGCAACCGCTCGCGCATGGGCGATCACCTTCTGAGAACAACCAGCGCCAACCAGATGCCAAAGACACATTGACTCATCTATCGAGGTTGGAAAGTCCATACAAAAAAGAGGTTATCCGAGTGTCTCACTGATAGCTTCAAGCCTTCGCCGGAGAGCAAGAGCGAGCATCTCGTTATCAAAGTGTGAGAGCGGAACTTCGCAGGTGATGCAGGAGAAATCATGTTTATATGCCTCGTTAAAGGTATGCATAGCACCACAGGTCTTGCAGAGATAAAAGTCGTTCTCCTCCTCATACCTCTCACGTGCGACAAGCTTCTCCTTCACCCTTTCCAGATCTTCGGCCAGCACAGGATCCAGCTGATCAAGTTGCAGGTGCCAGAGATAGGTAAGCCAGCCGGTTTCATTGTCTTTCACCCTCCGGTAGACAGCAAGTCTTCGTTCATAAAGGGTATAGAGAGTATGCCTGACGGAATTCAGGTTGATCCCGGTTTTTTCAGCAAGCTCCTCATCACTATGCTCTCCGTTATCGGGGAACCGCAGCAGGAGCTGAATTCCTTCCTCACCAACAAGACGGAGGAAAAAAGAATGGATCGCCTGCTTCTCTAACAATTCTTCCACTTGTTGCATCATTCAAGATATTGGCGTATGATACTAATATGGTTATCCAGCATCAAAAGGGCATCATCTCTTGACGACCCATATCCAAAAACACTGATCATTGCATCCCCTTTGGCAAATTCTGTTCCGGGGTGGGGGATATCAGCAGCAATCGCAGCGAACCGATCCAGCCGTGATCGAACCACGCAATCCTTCCCGGCAAAAAGGATACGCCGGGCGGAATATCGGGTCGGTTGTGGCCTTTCAAGGGGCAGTCTTCCGGAACAGGCATCCATATGCAGGGAGAAGAGATTTGCTCCTGTAGATCCCTCGACCGTATCAAGTGTCGCCTGGAACCGTGGGTTCACCTCAATCGCCACAGCTTCATCAGAAAGCACAAAGTCAACGCCGACTGACCCGATACACCCGCTCGCAGCAACAATCCGCTCGGCTATTGCCATCATCTCACCTGCAAGCGGGTGATCGCACGGCGTAATCGATCCGGCAAAGCCAAATGCAGAATCACCTGATCCACGGAGGATCTGTTCATTGGCTGCAAGAGCTACAGCCCGTCTGCCATCTGAGACACAGGAGACGCTTGCAGGAAGTCCCAAAACAAACTGCTGGCAGATATAGGGAAGATCAAAATCTTCAATCCATGCTTTCTTCTCCTCCTCTGTCCTGACAATCGCGTTCCTCCAGCCCCCTGCACCGCAGACGGGCTTGATCATAATGGGATATCTGCCCTCTTCAGCAATTTCGGGATGGGGCACAGCCAACCGGGAGAAGAATGACTGGGTTGCAGATTTATCAAGAAATGGTTGGATGGTCTCCGGACAGGTACCTGCGCGCGGGATACCAGGACAGATCGCTGACTCGGCACCTGAGGTGAGCACCAGATGGTCGATCGAATTGCGCGATAGAATCTTCTCAATTGCCACGGGGAGATCGGTGAGTTCCAGGAACCCCTCGTAATCCGAAACACTCCATCCAAGATCCAAATCACAGAAGTGATCGACCGCACAAACCCGGTAACCCGCCCTTCTCGCAGATCGCGCAACATGCCGTGTGGCAAACCCCGCGACAAGAACCGTCTTTGTCACCGCTCGACCATCTCTTTGCCACATTCACAGGGAACAACACTGATCTCTGCATCAGGAAACTCCAGATCCAGTTCTTTTCCTTCATACAACTGGTCAAGAAAGACAGCAAGTCCTGCTATCTCCGAATGAGGCTGGTTTGTTACCGCAATATTATAATCGGCAAGACCATAGACCTCGCCAGGCACCTTCTCGGCACCAACGATGACAAGCACCTTCTCGCGCGTGCGTATCTCGCCGATCTTGTCCTGAATACGGAGACCATACATCGTCAGGTGTACAACAGCCCCACCAGATTCCTGAAACTCCCGGATACAACGCTTCCATGAGACATTATTCTGAACAAAGAAGGACCCGCCGAAACGTCGTGCAACTCCCTCGATACTCGTAACAACCCCGGGATCATCTGCTGCAAGATACATTCCATCTGCGCCAAGCGCACGTCCGGTCAGTCCGACATGCGTCGTCACCCGTTGGTCACGATCATGTCGGTGGCCAATCCTGAGTATAGCGGATCGAACCATAGCGCTCTAATCCTCCTGTTTCATCTTAATAACACCATTTTCGATTGTGAACGGAAGATCCTGTGCATGCCGGATCCGGCAGGAGAGGAGCATCTCTTCAATCCCAAGAGGATGAAGCAGCCCGTTCTCCTCTTTGATGAGGAGGTAGTGCTTGAGCCGATCAACAGATGCAAGAACCACATCAGACGATAACCCGCAAACCTCTTCTATACCAGAAACGGTGTTTGCCTGATTGCAGACAATCCGATGATAGACATCCCAGTCAACCTCTTCATCTTTCACAGAGTATTATGGAGTGAAAAGAAACAATATATGTTGTGAACCAGAATGCTACCCTCGCCGACATTGCAGACGAACTCCTTGACTATGCTGATGATGATGACAATCGGCTGGTGCAGGGAATCTCCAGCCTGACACCCGGGGTTCGATCTGAACTATTGATATCCGACTTCCTCAACGCCTATCAGGTCTATATCTATCTGTTTGGGGAGATCCCGGATGAGTTGATCATCGACAGACTTCTCCTTCAGCCTGCTTCATCTCTTGAGAAAGGTACTCTCCTCGAAGAGATAGGTCTTGTCGAACTTATTTTTCTCGTTCAGGGGGAGAATCCGGTTGTCCAGGTCAGAATAGGGAATGATATTCTTGCAACCTTCAGAGGGAAGGATGCACACCGGCTTGCAATTCACTTTGCAGAAGAATTTGAATAAGTCAGATCCCACGTGTGATCAGATTCATATCAATTTTTGCCGAAACGATCTCAGGGACAATACCATACGAAAAAAGAGAATCGCCAAAGATCGCAACGGCACCATGAACCCGTGAGCCGGAGAGGCGGTCGAACTCTGACTGATCATCGGCTGAGAGGCGATTACAGAGTGCAGTTGCCCAGGCATCTGCTGCTGACACATCATCGGAAAAGACAGTAGCAGCATCAGCTGTTCCAAGTGATATTGACGGGCCAACCGTTGCAGACGAAGTACAGACGCCATATATCTTCTCCTGTGGCGGGCAGAGAAATGCAGATTGCCCACCTGCTGAGGCACTGCCCGCATAGATCCCTATCCTGAGAACACGGTCTGTCATAAGAGCGATATCGCCCCCGTTGTCAACAACACCAAAGAGAGCACCCCCATCCTGCATCGCTTCAACCCCTGCCCATGCGATTGTGCCGGCAACTGCTGCCATCGGCCCGACACGAGCTTCATATGAGGCATCCACCATCCGGCAGATCACCGGATGATCGGATCCTGGATCATAGGGCTCAAAGGTCGAGGCAAAAAAAGGATCCGCAGCCACCATCGCCTCGACAGCTATGCGTGCATCGAGAATTCCTGCCTTTGCCAGATCAATATCAGCTTCGCAGTCAGCGAGGATTGTCGTGATCGTCTGCTTGTACTCGAAATGCCGCCGGATCATTGCCTTATGGAGAGTGCCTGGTGTGGACAGGCACATACACATTGTCCACAGAGGATGCACCGCTCTTCCTTGATCACCAGATGGAACTCCTGATCAAATGAGAAGACCTCCTGCGGGCAGATGGAGAGACAGGCACCGCACTCAACGCACTCATGTTCGTCATGAACAACAGCATTTTCGAGCTTCTTCACCTGCACACCAAGCTCGATGAGACGGGAGGATATTCGCGCCTCCTCTTTCTCCGGGATATCTATCAGTACCCATCCTTCATTGGAATCGATATGGGCACGTTCGACATTGATCAATACCCCGGTTTCAAGGACCACCTGTGAAATGAGCGGACGCTTCACGACATCCCTCTGAATAGTCAGGAAGAGTTTCATGGCTGCCACCTCCGTGAGAAGAGCTTGCCGAGATCAACTGCATTTAAGATCCCAATCACGTGGAACTCACTATCAACAACCGGGAGCGCACTGATGTTATGCTGTTCAAGCCGTTGTGCTGCCACATCAACAGGCTCGTCAGGAGTAACGACAACGACCTTCTTGCTCATGATCTCAGACACCTTCAGGGAATCGCCTTTAAGAAGAACTGACTTGGATACATCATAGGTTGTGATGATCCCAACCAGCTTCCCCTGGGAATCGATCACCGGCAGATGGTTTGTCTCTCCCTTGAGGAGTTTTCGGGCAGCAGTCTTCACCGACTCGTCTTCGGTGATCGTGGCAACCGCAGGGTTCATAATCTCGCAGATCCTCGGGGTTTGCCGCGTCTCCCTCATTGGATGACTTCTTTTCGCCGTATTAATTCGTCGGGTCGGGAGTGCAACCGTAAATGATCCTGCCTCAACCAGGCTTTTCAGTTCATGAGCAACCTGCCGGGCATGGCTGTAGCTGGACAGTGAGGATGTCCTGACCATCTCGCCATCGATCTCAACATGTCCGCTTTTCAGTTCGGCATATGATACCGTCCGAACAACCGGCCTGTCTCTCCGTGGAGTCCCATAGTCAACGATAGAAGTGATGAGATCTTCATCGCGAACCGCACAGTTCCTGACAGCCTCGACATTCAGCATGGGGAGAGCTATACCCAGACCAACATACAGGCTGACACCATAGCCGGTAAAACTCGCGGCACGAAGATAATCAGGAGTCATTGAGTTCAGATCTCCACTTACCATCAGGGTACCAAAACCATTTGATGGAGAACTCTGTGTTCCTTCTCCGATAATGACACCCTCTCCGCCACCGATGAACAACGGAACTCCGGAACCAATCAGGTTGAAATGAGGATCGTTTGCAAGCGGGGAGAGGAGACCGGCACCGGAATAAGATACATTTCCCTGGTTTGAGAGGAGCATCCCCATGTAGGTATTGAGTGTCCGGTCAGATCGGTTGATTACCGCATTATAAGACTGGTATGCATTTCTTGGATTGACCATCACCGCCTGGTTCAGATCCTCAAGCAGGAGTTCTGTTGTGATCGTCCGCCTGGGATAGCAATCTGTTCCTTTTGAGATTGCACGAACCTCAATCTGCCTGCCGGATACGAGATCCTCGATAACATGAGCCCCGCCATATTTTGACCCTGCTGTGGTGGATTCCTGCGTTGCTCCAATATATGCATCCACTGCGGCTATCCCTGCATATGCCTCGACATCATTGATCCAGATCCGTTCCATCCGGATAGGTGGATCAGCATGGCCGAAGTTCAGAAAAGCTCCTGAAGAACACATCGCGCCGAAGGTGCCTGTTGTCACAACATCAACTTCGCGCAAGGCTCCTTCCTCGCCCAGTTCGGAGACGATATCAGGCATCTCCTCAGCAGTGACAACGACAGCACTTCCATCGCGAATTTTGAGATTAATCTCTTCGATGGATTTTGCCATACACAATATCTTCTCCATGCATTAAAAAAGGTTCCGAATAATAACCAGGAGTAATATTTCGCATCGCAAGACCTATGCCTTCTCCGATTCAATCATAAATCCATGAAGCTATCCGCATTTCTCAATCAGATGGAGAAGATAGCCCCTGCATCGCTTGCAGAAGAGTTCGATTCTAACAGAATCGGACTTGTTGTCGAGGGAACAGAGGATATCGGTGTGGTTGCTGCAGCACTTGATCCAACCCTGAAGGTTGTGCAGTCAGCAGCAAATCTCGGTGCAGATATGCTTGTTGTGCATCACACCCCCCTCTTTACTCCCGTTACCCGGATCATGGGGACAACAGCGCGCATATTGAAAATACTCCTTGAGAATGATATGAATCTCTTTGTGATGCATACGAATTTCGATCATGCAGAGAATGGAATTAACGATGCGCTTGCCGATCAGATCGGATTAACAAACAGGAGACGAATGAGCCTTGGTATTGTGGGTGACTGCCACCTTGGGATCAATGAATTGATTCGGCTTCTTGGGTGTGGCGTCCGGGTTCATGGAGCAATCACCACCCATAATCGGGTTGCTGTTGTAGGCGGATCAGGTTTTTCACCGGATCTCATGGATGAGGCAGTACGATGCGGCGCGGAGATCTTCATCTCCTCTGAGATGAAACATAGCATCGGGCGCCAGATACCACTTCCCTGCATTGAAGCTACACACTATGCCCTTGAATCGCCCGGCATGAAGGCTCTCTCGGGGAGGATGGGGTGGACATATATTGATGATCCCCCTGAAAGCTGCCTGCTTGTATGATCAATCCCTGGGTACTGCTGAAACAGAGTCGGGAACTGTCACCTGAGGCGAAGCGTTCTCTCATCCATGCATACCATGAACGCGGTGAAAAAGCAATTCTCGCAGCCGAGCATGGCAATGTTAAAAAATACCGTGACTTCTGGGTCGTCGTTGGCCGATCTGACGAAT
Organism: Methanocalculus sp. MC3; assembly: GCF_054767395.1. NCBI lineage: Archaea > Methanobacteriati > Methanobacteriota > Methanomicrobia > Methanomicrobiales > Methanocalculaceae > Methanocalculus > Methanocalculus sp. MC3. Next base: position 307,623 of record NZ_BAABMP010000002.1, on the reverse strand, counting down.
ATATTGTCGAAGATGGATTCTGTACCTGTGATGATTTCCGCTTTCGGGGTGGCGTCTGCTGGCACAGCATCGCGGTTCAGATCGCTGATATCTGCCACCTCTATGAGGAGTTCGATCTCTGGTATTGCGAACCTACAAATGGAGACGATACAGGCTGATTCCAAAGAGAAACCATTTATGGTGACGAACAGAACCTATACCAAGCACGTGGTTGTTCATGCTTGAGGAAGAATACGAGCTGGATTATTTTCGATCCAATGGATTTCTGAGGAAAACCTGCAGATCCTGTGGGGCAGCCTTCTGGACACAGGACCCGGAACGTGAGTTGTGTGGAGATGCACCCTGTGAGCCATATCAGTTCATCGGAGAGCCGATCTTTAAACCGCATTCTCTCGATCAGATGCGTGAGGCATTCCTCTCATTTTTCGAGACGAATAACCATACACGAATCGACCGCTACCCGGTCGCGGCCAGATGGCGTGACGACATCTACCTGACAATTGCATCAATTGCAGATTTTCAGCCATTTGTAACCGGCGGGGTTGTTCCTCCCCCGGCAAACCCGCTCACAATATCCCAGCCATGTATCCGCTTAAATGATCTGGATGCAGTCGGACGATCAGGCAGGCATCTCACCTGCTTTGAGATGATGGCACATCATGCCTTCAACTCCGCAGATGAAGAGATCTACTGGAAAGAAGATACACTTGAACTCTGTTCGAATTTCATCAGATCGATCGGCGGAGACCTGCAAAACCTCACATTCAAAGAGCATCCATGGTATGGGGGAGGCAATGCTGGTCCAAGCGTTGAGGTGCTCATCGGAGGACTGGAGGTTGCAACCCTCGTCTTCATGAACCTTGGAAGGACGAAGACCGATCACTCTCCGACAATGATCGATGGAAAAGATTACTATCCAATGGATCTTCGGATTGTAGATACCGGCTATGGTCTTGAGCGATTCGTCTGGGCATCAAAAGGATCACCAACCATCTATGATGCGGTATTCCCGGAGATGGTATCCCGCCTGATGGGATCAGCCGGACTTGAGCATCTTCTGGATAATAGCGAATTTACCAATATCCTTGGCTTAAACGCAAAATTCGCCGGGCTTATCGATATCAGGGGAGAAAAACTGGTTCATCTCCGCAAGAAGGTTGCAGACGCCATCGGTATCAGCATTGATAAACTTGAGGAGATGATTACGCCAATCGAGGGGATTTACGCACTCTGCGATCATACCCGATGCCTTGCATATATGCTTGGGGATTGTATTGTCCCGTCAAATGCACGTGAAGGATACCTGGCACGGCTTGTTCTCAGGAGAAGTCTCAGGATGATGGGCGAGCTGAATCTGGATGAGACGCTCTCAGATCTGGTACTTGCCCAGATGAATACGATCGGATCTGATCAGTTTGAGCAGACACAGGACATAGTGCGCCAGATCATCGATCGTGAAACAGAGAAATACGATACGACCATTGCCCGGGGAAGCAGGGTCGTCCAGCGGATTGCAAAGACCTATATGAAAAAGAACGAACCGGTTCCGCTCCCCGAGATGGTCACTCTCTATGAATCACATGGTATTCCGACTGCCCTGATGCGGGAGATATTAACGAATGAGGGGGCGGACTTTGATCTCCCCGACGACCTCGATTCAATTATCGCAGATATGCACTCTGAGGCTGAATCATCAGAGGAAGAAGCCGGTACAAAGAAATTTGATGAGAGGATCACGGGACTCCCACAAACCAAAAAAATCTATTACGAACGACCCTATGAATTTGAATTCGATGCAATTGTTCTCGATTATTTCGATGGATATGTCGTACTTGACCAGAGCCTCTTCTACCCGGAGGGCGGGGGCCAGCCCTCAGATACCGGGACGCTTGTCACTTCAGAGAATGTTGTCCGGGTGGATGAAGCAATAATCAAAGACGATAGAATCCTGCATAAGATCAAAGGCGGAGTCCTGAAGCGGGGAGAACGGGTAAAAGGAATTGTTGACGAGGAACGGCGCTGGTCGCTGATGCGTCACCATACCGGCACCCATGTTCTTCTCCGTGCCTGTAAACAAATTCTCGGCCCTCATATTCACCAGGCCGGATCTCAGAACGGGATTGATAGTTCCAGGCTTGATATTCGCCATTTCTCACATATTAGACCGGAAGAGGCAAAGCGGATTGAGATCGCTGCAAACCAGATCATTATGGAGAACATACCTGTCTTTATAAAAATTGAAGACAGAAACCGTGCCGAAGAGAAATTCGGGTTCGCACTCTACCAGGGTGGTGTTCCCAAAGGAAAGGATATCCGTGTTGTCCAGATGGGAACAGAAGTCCAGGCATGTGGAGGAACCCATTGCAGGAACAGTGGCGAAGTGGGGATCATCAAGATACTCAGGATCGAACATATTCAGGACGGTGTCGAACGAATTGAGTTCTCAGCAGGATTTGCTGCGATCTACGCCATGCAGCACCTGCAGGATATTGTCAACGAGGCTGCTGCCACCCTCTCGGTTCAGGTGGAGCATCTCCCCCAGTCAGTGGAGCGATTCTTCTCTGAATGGAAAGAGCGGGGGAAAACGATCGGGGATCTGGAACAGAGACTAGCAGATCTGTCACTACAGAACATGAGCGGCGAGGAGATTGGCGGGGTGAATGTTATCATCCGTCAGATCGATCGAACCCAGAAAGAACTGGTCAATATGGCATCAGGCATCTCTGAACAGAAGGGAGTGGCCCTTTTCATATCCACAAGCGATGGCATCCGTGTTGTTGCCGGATCCGGAAATGATTCAGTTGATGCTGGTGTAATCGTCCGGGAGATATGTACTGTTCTTGGTGGAAAGGGCGGAGGAAAACCCGGACTTGCGCAGGGGGCCGGGAAAGATGCGGATGCCATCCCCGGTGCACTTGAGAAAGCCCGTGAAATCATACAGACGATGATCAATGGCTGAAGAGATAGTCTTCCTTGAGCCTGGTGAAGAACAGGCACAGAAGATCGCAAAAGCGATGTCTAGCCCGACCGCAGGCGATCTCCTGCGAAGCCTCTCAGATACGCCAAAGAGCACAACTGCATTAGCAGAAGAGCTACATATTCCTCTCACCACCGCAAAATACCATCTCGGTAACCTGCTGGATGCAGGTGTTATTGAGGTGGCAGATACCCGCTGGAGTGCAAAAGGCCGTGAGATCAAGATCTACAGCCTGAAGAACCAGATCCTGATCGTATCGCCCGGACGAGCGAGTGCAATCGGCATGATGAAGAAATATGCCGCCACACTCGGCGTCTTCATTGTGGGAACCGCTCTCCTTACCATGTACCTTCCATTCCTTCAGGAAAAAATGGTTTCTTCAGAAGATATGATGGTATATACTGCTCCACCACCTGAAGCCATACAGATCCCTGATGCAATGCCCATGGCAGCACGGGCAGTGGGAGGAGCAGGCGCCCCCCTTCCCCCGATGATACATGAATTTGTCATGGCCTTCTTCCTTGGGGGTTGCCTGGTCTTATTGGCCTTAATCGTGTACGAAGCGATGCACTGGTTCCGCGATGAGCGGTATTAACATATTCCAATAAAATTTTTCAGAAGCAGAAGGCCTGTCTCCCCGCTCTTTTCCGGATGAAACTGTACACCGTATATGCGATCCTTCTTGACTGCCGAGGAATACGAGACACCATAGATGGTTTCACAGAGCCGGTACTCGATCGGGCAGTCAACATAATAGGAGTGGACAAAATAGACATAATTGCCCTCCTCTATTCCAGAGAGGAGCGGATCATCCGGCATTGCATGATGAATGGTATTCCACCCCATATGTGGAACCTTCATTCCTGGCTGCGGCTGAAATTTACGGACATGTCCGGGGATCAGCGAGAGTCCCTTGTGGTTCCCATGTTCTTCACTCTCATCCATCAGCATCTGCATTCCAAGACAGATCCCAAGGAGCGGAACATCTCTGGCAACTGAGAGGAGGCATTGCCTGAGAGGTGAGAGCCGCCCCATACCCTCAGAGAATGCACCAACACCAGGCAGTATAATGCCATCGGCAGATCGGATCTCATCTGGATCATGAGTGATGATCGGCCGTGCCCCTGCCTTCTCGATCCCACGAAAGACCGATCTGAGATTCCCAAGACCATAATCAATAATGGCTATCTTCGTCATCGTTTTCTCCCTTTTTTATCCTCCACGCACCGCTCTCAAACCAGTTCGGGGGGCGGCCGGTGGCTTCGGCGTATTCTGTAACAGCAGATCTCCACTCATCCCAGAGCTCCGGATAACGTCCTTCTATCATCCTGAGATGGGCAATATCGCTTGATGGGCACATATAACACCCGATTCGATCGAGGCCCGCTTCATAGAGTGTATTATATGGCGCCTTCTCCTGGAAGAGATAGAGCCAGACATGCAATGCATTCCAGTGCTGGATCGGGGCTGCAGAGAGCTGGTTGGGAACATTTGGGTTTCGCCAGACACGCCGGCTCTTCATCCGTCTGGCAGACTCGTATTTCCTCTGCCCGATGAGAGAGATGCATTCTCCAAATTCAAGTTCGATCAATCTCCTGACAGGATTCAGCTTGCATGCCTTACAACACCACCTGAAGTTGACTGCCGGAGGGCCATGCCTTGAAAAACCTTCCCAGAAACCAGTTTCACCATCTCCCCTTAATACAGGGACGGAATAGCGATCTGAGACAGCCGAGATATTCTCAAGTGTTTCCGGGAACTCAAGACCCGTATCTGCAAAAAGCAAGGGAACAGGCCCGATTGCCTTCAGTGCAAGAAGGAGGGTTACAAGGCTGTCCTTTCCACCCGAATATGATACTGTGACAGGGAGATCTTCCTCTTCTGCCAGATCACGAATGAAGGTGATGGAGTCTGCCTCCATTGATGCAAGGTATTCCCTGTTGGCATCCACCGTATCATCCCATGTTCCGGGACCGGGGCAGCACACCTGTGGAGCATTCTTTCTGAGGCGGACGACCTGGCCGCGGGAAATACCCCGTCCCTCTTCTGCACCCATCTTTGCCCGCCCGACACCAATGCAGGTACCATCTTTTGTGAGGACAAAGACCTCATCTCCCTTCTCTACATGGGATTCAATCTCAACAACTCCGGGTGCAAGAACACTTGAACCATCTTTGATGAATACAGCGGCAGCATCATCTACGATCACATATCGGAGCTTCGGAGCCATCAGGCGGGTGGCATCCGGGCGCGGGAGCACCTCCCATCTCCCTTCTCCCGGGAGGTACCGTATCGCACCGACGATTGCCCCGCCGACAATGATCTCCTCCATCCTGTCATCATCCGGAACCTTGTTTAAAAGTGCGAGATTATCTTTTGGAATGAGCGGGGAGCCAAATGACTCCTCAAACAGATGGTTTATCAGTTCGATATCGGAGGGAAATGCCGGACGGAGATCTCCCGGGGGTGTAACTCCGACAAAACGCGTTTTCCCCCCACAGGCGCACCGTTTTCCAAGAACCGGTACATGGCATTCGTCACACCAGTGAAGGGGAACGGCACCAAGATACGGTGACTTCATCCCTATTCTATTATTGAGCATTGGTTAAATAGCGAAGCATCAGTTCATTCTGCACATATGGAAAACCATAATTTAGGAAACGATCATTATTGATCATGACAAACAAATGGCTGGAGTTACATCTACCGCGTTTGTATCATTCTTTGCGGGATAAGACGACGCATTGCCGTTGCACAAGGGGGGTTGTCCACCAGTGATCCGATTGCTGGCAACCGCAATAGCCGCTTTTGTGGCATATCTCTTTTTGACAGCCGGATCAGGAACGATCATTCTCTGGTCCGAAATGGAACTCATCATCGGTTGTATTCTTGCAATCATTGTTGGTATCGCCTCATACCGGATATTCTGCAGGACAGGAAGTGTCCGTATGGCAAACCCCATACGCCTCATTCTTCTGCCCGTCTACGCAATTATTCCGCTCTTCATCGAGATGGCACGGGCAAATATCGATGTCGCCATAAGGGTGATAACCGGAAACGTGAAGCCGGGGATTGTCAGGGTGAATACCGGGATGAAGACAGATCTCGGCATGCTGATTCTTGCAAACTCAATCACCCTCACCCCGGGAACGCTCTCGGTTGAGATTGATGATGCAACAAAGCAGTTGTATGTGCATCTCATCAATGTCCCGGATGAACTCCGTGATAAGAAGGTGGTTGAGGCGCGTGAACTCTTCTCATTCTTTAATATACCTGGCTGGATCAGGAGGATTGCGGAATGAACGATATCTTCTTCATCGCAATTGCAGTTCTCGGACTTTTGATACTCTTTTCTGCACTGAGGCTTGCAATCGGGCCGACAGCACCGGACAGGGTCGTTGCTCTTGATACAATCAACACACTGGTTGTCGGGGCAATGATTCTCCTTGCCGTCTATCTCGGGCAGACAATCTTTGTGGATGTGGCGATCGTGTATGCCCTCCTCTCATTCCTCGGAACCATCGCCATTTCGAAATATATAGGAGGAGAATTATGATTCAGACAGCAGCAATGATATGCCTTGGAATCGGCATCCTCTTCAATACCCTCGGAGTTATCGGTATCCTCAGGTTCCCGGATGTCTATACCCGTCTCCATGCAGAGACGAAGATGACGACATTCGGAACAATATTCCTGGCACTCGGGGTTATCATCTATGCCGGATGGATGTTATCCGGGACAAACGACAGCCAGTACCTCACCCTTGCAATCCATACTGCAATCGCCGTTATTGCCCTTGCATTCACAAATGCAACCGGCTCGCATGCCATTGCACGGGCCGCACATAGAAGCGGGCAGCTGCCAGACCCCTCAGTTGTCGATCGCCTCGCGGAGGTGAAGTCCCGTGATTGAAATAATCCTTCACGCATTCATCCTCGCCGGGATGATTGTTTCAGCAGTTCTGGTCTTTAAATTCAAGGATCTCATATCAGCGGCAGTCGCATTCGGGCTCTTCAGTTTCCTTCTGGCAATTGAATTCTATCTCCTTCAGGCACCCGATGTTGCCATTGCAGAAGCTGCCATCGGAGCCGGACTCACGACTGCAGCCTTCATGATAGCAATACGCGGCACCACAAAAACAGAGGGTGATGAGGCATGAAGAAGAAAGTTTCCATCATCATTACCATCCTGATGATCGGGATGCTCGGCGTGATTGTGAGCGGGCTTACCTTTGGCGATCCCGTTGATCATCCAATGGACCGGTATTTCATTGAGAACAGCCAGCAGCAGAGTGGTGCAAATAATGTTGTCACTGCTGTCCTCTTCGACTACAGGGGCTTTGATACCCTCGGAGAAGCGGCAGTGCTCTTTACAGCAGCTCTCGGTGCCAGCCTCGTTCTGCGAAGACGGAGGGAAGATTAATGCAGATGAGTTCTATCGTCAAAACAACAGCGGATATTCTCTTTCCGTTCATCCTGATATATGGATTTTATATTATTATCCATGGACATCTGACACCCGGCGGAGGGTTTCAGGGCGGTGCCATTCTCGCATCGGGAGTTCTCCTCCTCCTTCTGGCATACAGGTATACTGAGAGCACAAAAATTGTGAGGCAGGTGATGATGAAGACTTTGGAGTCAACCGGTCTCCTCCTCTTCATCATTGCTGCATTATCTGCAATGATGCTCGGTGCGGGATTCTTCTTTAACTGGTTATCACCAGGTGGATTCATCTTTGGTGATATCGTTGCATTTGGATCCGGTGTAGCAAACCTGAATACCGGAGGGCTGATCCCAATCATGAATATTGCAGTTGGCATTGAAGTCGTTGGAGCGATCAGCGTGATCCTGCTTGCACTCCTCTCTGGAATAAAGGAGAAGATCTGATGATCGAACAGATACCATACCTGGCTGTGGTCCTGATCGCAGGCATCGGAATCGCAACGATTCTCCTGAAGAAGAATCTGATCAAGATGATCATGGGGCTTGCGATCATCGAAGGTGCGGCAAACCTCTTCCTCGTTACCCTCGGGTACCGGGAAGGAGGGATCGCCCCCATCTTTACCAATGCTCCGGGTGGGGAGATGGTGCTCCCCACCGTGCAGGCGATGACCCTCACAAACATTGTCATCGGATTTGCGACAACAGCGCTTCTCCTTGCCTTTGCCATCATGATCTACCGAAAATATGGGTCAGTTGAGACGAACAACATCAGGAGGCTTCGGGAATGAGCCAATATGCAGCATTATTACTCGCCATACCCCTGCTCGCGGCATTTGCAATGCCACTCATCGGGTTGGCAGGCAAGAGGATGCGCAACTCATGGGCAATCATTGCGATGCTCGCAACTGTGGCAGCAGCCCTCCTTCTCGTCTGGGAAGTCCTGACACAGGGAACAATCGTCTACGCCTTCGGCGCCTTCGATCCTGCACAGGCAATACCATTTGATTCCGGCGGTGTGCCGATTCGGATCCTCTTTGTGATCGATGCGATGTCTGCATTCATGATCCTGACAGCAGCGATCATGATGTTTGCCGCCACGCTGTACTCGATCTCAAGCGAATCCGAACAGTCCGGACAGGACGGGTACTATGCCCTTCTCTTCCTGTTGATGGCGGGAATCTTTGGGATGGTCTCAACAGGGGATCTCTTCAACTTCTTCGTCTTCCTAGAGATCAACTCGCTTGCCGGTGCAGCACTCGCTGCATACCGTATCAAAGGCGGCGTTGCAGTCGAAGGAGGCCTGAAATATGCGTTCATCTCGACTGTTGCAGGTCTATTCTTCCTTATTGCAGTCGGAATGCTCTATGGCCAGTACAACTCACTTAATATCGCCTATATCGCCTCTGTGATCGATCTCACCGGCCTGTCACTTGTGGCAGTCGTCCTGATGGTCGTCTCGCTCGCGATGAAGTCGGGATCTGTTCCGATGCACTTCTGGACACCGGATACGTATTCAAGTGCACCGTCTTCAATTACAGCGCTCCTGATCGTCTCAAGCATGGCAAGCCTCTATGCAATCTTCCGGATTGCATTCAGCTTATTCGGCCTGACAATGAACGTGGTGACCGTCGGATGGGTGATCATCATCCTCGGTATCCTCTCGATGTTCATCGGCGTCTCGATGGCGCTCCCGCAGAAGGATGTGAAGCGGCTGATGGCATACCACTCAGTCTCACAGATTGGATACATGCTTGTCGGACTTGGTGTCGGTCTCGCGGTGCTTGGTGATCAGCAGATGCTCGCACAGTTTGGGGTTGTCGCGATGGAGGGAGGGATCTTCCATATCATCAACTATGCCCTCTACAAGGGCCTCCTCTTCCTGATCGCAGGCGCAGTCATCTACCGGTGTGGAACCGCAAATCTAAACGATCTGGGAGGACTCGGCCATTCAATGAAATGGACGATGGGATTCTTTATCATTGCAGCACTTGCAATTGCAGGCATCCCGCCCTTTAACGGCTTTGCTTCCAAACTGATGATCTATGAATCGGTCTTCATATTCAACCCCTTCATCGCGGTGATCGCTATGGTGGTCTCGATCATGACGCTGGCGTCTTTTGTCAAGGTCTTCCATTCGATGTTCATGGGACCAAAGCTGCCGCAATATGAGGCGGTGAAGGAAGTGCCGATGCCGATGCTCGTTGGAATGGGACTTCTTGCTGTTCTGATCATACTCTTCGGGCTCTTACCGGATCTCGTTGTGAATACGCTCGTTGAACCCGCCGCGCTGGCACTTATCGACAAAACCGGCTATATCGCCTCTGTCATGGGAGGTATCTGATATGGATATTACAGCAACCCTTTTCACCGGAACAGGATTCTGGAATCCGATGATCTGGATTCTGGCGTTTGTGATCACATTCATTGTGGCATACCTGATATGGAGGTGCGGGGTTTCAACATACCAGAAAGGGACAGAACAGGTAAAACCATACCTCTCGGGCAATGCAGAGCCTGAGAAGAACGCGGTGCATATCCGCGGTGGAAACCTCTACTGGGGATTTACCGAGGGGTTGAAAGGGTATTATTCCCGTCTGATACCCCTCCATACGGGTGACCTGAATGACTATATGCTCTGGTACTTCGGTGTCATAATTGCCGTCTTCGCACTGGTGGTGATCTTCCTATGACACTCTCTCCATCTTTCAAACGATCGCTCTGGGTATTCCACTTCAATGCAGGATCCTGCAATGGATGTGATATCGAGATCGTCGCAACAATCACCCCCCGCTATGATCCCGAACGTTTCGGCGTGAGACTTGTTGGATCTCCAAAGCATGCGGATGTCCTGCTTGTGACAGGACCGGTGACAAAGAAGATGGCACCGAGGCTTAGGCGTGTATATGAACAGATGCCTTCACCAAAGGTTGTCATGTGCATCGGGACATGCGGGCAGTCCGGCGGGGTCTTCTATGACTCATATAACCTGGATGGGCCTGTTGATCAGATCATTCCGGTGGATGTCTATGTCCCGGGATGTGCTCCCCGGCCAGAGGCGATCATCTATGGTGTCGTTACTGCACTTACAAAACTTGAACGGATAGAAGGAGGTGAAGAATGAACGAGACGATACTTACCCCACAGGAGCTGATCGACCGGTTCACCACAGCATTTGGTGATTTGGTCTCTGATCCAAGAATTCAGATCCGCGCTGAAGGTGGAAAGAAGAACCAGAATATCAATATCTGGATGACCATCACCCGTGATATATTGAAGCCGGCAATCTCCATGTTAAAGGAGATCTCCTACCCACATCTTTCAGTGATTTCAGGCTGGGATGTGGGAGAGGAGCTGCGCATGCAGTACATCTTCTCGATCTACTTCGGGGAGCGGCATGGGGAGTATATGGTGATCTTCACAGTCCCCCTCAAAAAAGACGATCTCGTGCTCCCGACCATCACCGATATCATGCCGGGGGCGCTCTTCACCGAGCGGGAGAAGCAGGAGATGTTCGGCGTGAAAATTCAGGATATCCCTGATGGACGGCGGCTCTTCCTGCCTGAAGACTTCCCCGAGGGCGTCTACCCCCTCAGAAAGGACGAGACCGGCATCCCCGATACAATGGTGAAGCACCTCTGGGAGGTGGGGCGCCCAACAGACCGTCCGGTGCCACCGGTAACCGAGAAGGAAGAAGAGCCAAAGGCCGATCCTGAGGGGAAGAAAGTGAAGAAAGAAGAGAAGAAAGGGGAAAATACACCTTCTGAAGAGAAGAAACCTGAGACGGAGGTGAAGACCGATGAGTGACGATAGTCCGGGAAAGAAAGCGCCATATGTCGTCCCGATTGGCCCGATCCATCCGGCACTCAAAGAGCCAGTCCAGTTCCTCTTTGATATGGAAGGGGAGGTTGTCAAAAAGGCGGATTTTGCCCCGGGACAGGCACACCGTGGGATCGAATGGATGGGAATGCGCAGAAACCCGATCAAGATCATCCACATGACCGATCGGATCTGTGGAATCTGCGGTGTCACCCACTCATTTGCTTTTGCAAGGGCAATCGAACAGATCGTCGATATCGAAGTCCCGGCACATGCCGAATACATCAGGGTGATCATCGCCGAGTTTGAGCGGATCCAGTCCCATCTCCTCTGGGCCGGTGTTGCGGCTCATGAACTCGGGTTTGACACCCTCTTCTATCTCGCATGGCGTGTCCGCGAAGAGGCGATGGATGTGATCGAGTACATCACCGGAAACCGGGTGAACTATGGGCTGATACAGGTCGGCGGTGTAAGGCGGGATATTACCCCGGAACAGCACCCGACTATTCAGAAATGCCTTGACGGGTATCGCGATCTGCTCGGGAAGATGCTGAATCTCTTCCTCAAGGATACCACAATTGCAATCAGGTGCAAAGATTGCGGCCTCCTGTCGTTTGAAGAAGCGCGGAACCTGTGCACAGTCGGTCCAACCGCACGGGCATCAGGTGTTCCAAAGGATGTGCGGGTGGATTATCCATACTCGGGATACGGGGATCTCGACATCTCCCCGATCCTGCCAACTGCCTATGGGGGCGAGATCAACGGGGATGTCTATGACAGGATCGTTGTGCGTCTGCTTGAGGTTGCACAGTCTGTTGAGATCATCGAGACCTGCCTTAAAGAGATGCCGGAAGGGCCGATCCTCTGGGAGCCGAAGCTTCCAAAGCTCCTCTCTGCCTGCAAAAAGGCCCATGGTGAGGCGGTCGGTCGGCACGAGGCTCCACGTGGCGAATGCCTCCACTATGTGGCAATGGACGGCAATGAAGCTCCCGCAATGTGGAAGGTGAAGGCATCCAGTTACAGCAACCTCCATTCATGGATTCCGATGCTCGAAGGCGAACAGCTTGCTGATGTCCCGATCATCGTCGCATCCATTGATCCCTGCCTCTCCTGCACTGACAGGGTCGCTGTAATCCGTGGTACAAAACGGGATCTGATGACAAAGGAAGATCTCCATCGGCTCTCGGTTGAGAAGACACGGAGGATTCAGGAATGCTGAGTCCTGAGACCATTCTGGTCACCATTCTGGCTGCATTCGGCCTCTCGATCATCGGGATTGCTCTTGGGCTCATCCTCCTTGGGGTCGATCGAAGGATCTCTGCCCGGATGCAGGCCCGGATCGGCCCCCCGCTCCGGCAGCCGTTTATTGATCTGAAGAAATTACTCTCGAAAGAGAATATCATCCCCGAGAATGCGATCCCATCGCTCTTCAATGCCGCTCCGATCGTGGCGCTCGCCTCATCGATTGTGGTGCTCCTGTACCTCCCGATCGGCTCGATGATGCCGATCCTCGGTGGCTATGGCGATCTGATCCTGGTGATGTACCTGCTTGCGGTTCCGGCACTTGCGATGGTTGCAGGAGGTTTTGCCTCCGGATCACCCTATGCAACTGTTGGTGCACAGCGTGAGATGGTGAGCATGATCGCATACGAGCTCCCGCTTGCCTCTATTGTTATAGCGGTCGCCTGGCTCCTCTATTCATCGGGAGTTGCTGATCCCTTCGCACTTTCAAGTATTGTGGCAAACCCGATCTGGACTCTGGTCGGACCCCTTGGGATGGTGGGGCTCTTCATTCTGCTCCTCACCTTCGCCTGGGTCTCGCCGGCCGAACTCTCGAAGATCCCCTTCGATACACCGGAAGCAGAGACGGAGCTTGCCGGAGGAGTGCTTGTCGAGTACTCAGGGAAAAACCTCGGCCTCTTCACGATTGCACAGGGTGTGAAGACGCTCGTGATGGGCGGGCTTGCAGTTGCAATCTTCTTCCCCTGGAATCTCTCACCACTGCTTGGGCTTACAGGCTACGTTGCCATTGCAGTGGATGCTGCGTTCTTCTTCGCAAAGGTGATTCTCCTGATGATCGTCTCGGTTACGGTGATCAGGACCGGGCTTGCAAGGTTTCGAATTACCCATGTCGTCACCCTCTTCTGGGTATGGCTTGGATTGGCCGGGCTCTTTGGCCTTTCGCTTGTGATCCTTGATTCGGTGCTGAGGGGGGTCTTCTAAATGGCACTTCCGATGATCAGGGAGATCTTCGCACAGGTCTTTAAGATACCCGCGACAAACCCCTTCCCATCACGATTCCTCCCGCCATCAGTGACCGAGTTCTTAAAGAAGGTGGGATCAGGCGAAGCGACAATCAACCCCCCGGTTGCGACACCCCCAAATTTCCGCGGCAAGATCGTCTATGACCGGGATGGCTGTATCGGATGCAATCTCTGTATACGGGTCTGCCCCGCACACGCAATCGAGTTCATCCCCGAGACGAAGAGAGTCAGGATTTATGTCACCCAGTGCGTCTTCTGTTCCCAGTGCAATGACATCTGCCCAAAAGGTGTCCTCACCATGAGCCCGGAGTTTCTGCTCGCAACCGAGGACCGGTTTGCCGAAAGCCAGATTGTGGAATAAGGAAGATTATTCCTCCAGAATCCATTTTTTATTAGTCATTTCTCTTTTATCACTGGGAAACCAGATGTCTCCTATCTGCTGGCATCCGTGATCGTCAACTACCCCGCCCTAAACGGCGGGGCTTGCAATAGCGGTGTTACCACAGACATTGCAATTTAATGTGCACGAAGGTTGCTCGTAGTTGAGCCTTATTCGTACCGGTCGGTTGACGCGACCGCTACTGATTATCGGTGTCATAACCGAATCACCAGCTACTTTTCTCAAATGGTTTAACGCACCATTGACATCCGCATTGATCACGGTACCGGAACTACTCTGGTACAGTCCCCGGCTGATCCGACGGCATCTTCCATACCATGGTTTTTGGATCGGATCGAGTGCCAGGGCATCAACCTGCGATGTGTACCGTTCATCATGGGAATCGTCAAAGTGTATCCCGAATATCTCACATTTTGCCTGTAATTTCCGTCGAAATTTCGCATAGGGAATCTGGACGAAATTCTGGTTGTTTCTCGCACCATGATTGATCTCTTGTTTGATCCCATCCCATCGTGGCACAATAATGGTACCGATTTCGTGATCACATGCAAATTTGATGAGATAAGCGACAAATCGGTTCATCGCCTCATCGATTTTGTTATTTCGTCTGATGAGGAGGCGTGACTGGCGGTGCGTAAACTCCTCGGTTAATCCCTGTTTATCTTTAATCGATTGTAATCGGGCGTTTTCTTTGTTGTACCACCGGTTGATTGATTTTAGATACGTACCATCGATAATCGAGGCAGTCCCGGTAGCAGTGTCAACGATTGTTGCAAAATTGGTAACGCCGAGATCAATCGCAAGATAATGGTCAGGATTAAGACGTGTTGGTTGAAGGGGAACCATATACGCAAATTCGATCGTGTATACCTTCCCGTTATGGTGTGGCACAATGGTCACCTCACGGATCTGGTTTGGTTGAATGTGTGGCGGAATTTTGAATGTCAGTTCTTTCCCGGTTAATCCATGCTTTTTTTTAAACATCCGTGACATGCCGAGAGTGACGTAGCCGTTTTGCATCGTGATATGCGATGCAGGAAATGCCAGTTTGTACCGTCCATCCTTCTCCAGATAGCGTGGAGGTCGTGGTTGGCTGCTGAGTTCGCCACAGTGGTACATCCGCATGAGTGCAAAGTACGAGGTGTACGCTTCTTCAACACTCCTGATCGTCTGTTGCGCAACATCACTATGGAGCAGCGGATAGTTCTCATTCTGGCGGGATTGGACATAATTTGAGACATCTTTGTAGGGAAAGTCTTTCTTCCGGGTATAGGGGAGAAAGGAACCGATACAGATGGTGACGTTTGCAGCAATATCCGGTCGAACCGCTTGGAAGATCGCAGCGTTTTCACAATACTCCTGGTAATGTTGCCGGGTATTGTACAATGCAACATTGTACAAATTCTTTGAATGGTATGCGAGTGTGTCAATAATATGATACTGCCGTTGTGACAGTCGCAGATAGTTTGACACCGTTCGAATTACCATTTGATGCATATGGGTTGTACTACAGGATATGGGTTATGGTTCAATTATAGGCGATTCCTCCCCGGCATGAATGCCGGGGTCTCCTCGCCCTTTTAGATGAAATCCGGCAGGGCGTCTCTATGATCAATAGCTATTTGATTTGAGAACACAAGGATAGAATAATGAAAATCAATTGCCTTATTGAGAAAGACGAGGATGGCTACTACTATGCCTCGATCCCATCGCTGCCAGGTTGCTTTACTCAGGCAAAGACCTATGAGGAGTTATTAAGGCGGCTTGATGAAGCGATATCACTCTACCTCGAAGTGAATGAATGCCCGGAGCCAGACGAGATACGGGAGTTTGTGGGGGTTCAGGCCATTGAAATTAACTCCTGTTAAAGCCGGGAGAGTTATAAAATTGCTCGAGGAAACAGGCTTTTCATGTGTCAGGCAGAAGGGGAGCCATATCATTATGAATCACCCGGATGGTAGAACTATTGTCATACCGGACCATCAGGGAGAAGAATTGGGAAGGGGTATCCTTAGATCAATTATTCGCCAGGCAGGACTCACACGAGAAGAGTTTATTCAAATGTTGTCAAAATAGCTTTATTCCTGCTTTTCCATCTATACCTTAACGAGTTTTCAAAGCCTCTCCAGAGAGGCATACTCTCCTTTTTTCAGAACTTCAATGAGCGCCTCAGCTGCATTCTGTACAGCAGGCGAGAGCCCTTCGCCCGTCTCGATGGTTTCCGGCTGGATCCCTATGAAAAGGATCTCAGGAATGTCAGATGACAGGTAGTGAATGAGGTGGGAGAGCGGCAGCATATGGGTGCCGATGCTCGTATCATCGATCTGATCGGGAGGGATGATCCTGATACTGCCTGCGGGAAGACCCATCTCCGCAGCATCCACTATAATAAGAATTTCCGGCTTTTCACGCCGGATTGGAGCCGTGAAGTTCTCTGGTGCCGTTCCGCCATGAAATGCTCTCATTCCATCTGAAGAGAAGCATTTTGGAGAGAAACTATCGGCTATCCAACAACCGACACCATCATCTGAGAGAAGCGTGTTTCCAACTCCAAGGAGGATCATCATTGTAGATAGATCTCCTCCTCAGACTACATCAACCTGCTTTTTTCAGCAGGAAGAGAAGCAGGCTACTCAGGAGAGGATCCGGAATGGGAAGAGACCAGCCCCTCTTCAGGGAAGAAACCGAACTCCGGACGATATCCTCGTCTGAGGAATAAACGGATGGCTGCCTGCCGCTCATTCTCATCCTGAGTATCAAGACTCCCAATTGACGCGTTCACTCCCATTTCAGGCTCACATCCAGGATTATCACTTCCGTTTCATCTATTACAAACATCGTAGTGCTCCGGCAACAGATCGCGAAGCAAGTGGACAGGTACCCATAATCATCCTTCCAGCTCACCACCTGTTGCATGTACTCTTTTCTCTCTTTTGGTCCACATGAGTGAATCCCAAAGATTGTGAGGAAGAGAGAGCAAATTCCAAACAGTGTTAGCTTTTTCCTAAAGAACCGTGATTCCAGAGAGAACAAGTATGAGTATCGCAGCTGAATTTTTATGTGAAAAAGGCTACAGAAGGAACAAACCATGCCGCGAGTATGGAGAGAAGTACACAATCAAGGATTAAATGAGGCCCTTTTCAACTCCTCGAAGCACCTATGCTGCGCGTATTCCAATTCAGTGAGTATATAGAAATAAAAACCAATTTTGAGAGGCATTTAAAGGTTATTCTCCGATTAAAAGAAAAAGTGTACGATAACTTCATAATCTGATATGCAAACGAAGTGATTGTCCCAAATTATGATGGGGGGAGGTGAAATATCCTCATGGCATACGAAGCACCGGCTAAGAAGGGTAAGGAAGCAGCTGTTGAGAACAAGTCAAAAGACAAGAAGGGAGGCAGGAAATAATCCTTCCCTTCATCTCTTTTTTTGATAATTACATTTTTTAACGATATTTGAATATAGAGAGAAGAGTAGTTCATTGTATCATTTTTCAACAGGTTCCTCGGAAGGAATGCACCTGGCAGTACCAGAAGAAACGAATACAAAAGGGATGCGCCGACCGGGACTCGAACCCGGGTTTAGGCGTTGGCAACGCCTAGTGATAACCACTACACTATCGGCGCACTTCGGACATCTCTGCCCTGCGACCTTACTTTATAGGAATTATCCGTATTTATTCATATCGATCTTTCCTCGATTGGTGGTTATTCACAGACCTGACGAATGACAGGATCGATCCGATGACCATGCAATGAGAGATCAGACGATTGAGTAGAACAAATAGCATCGCCTCTGAAATATCGTCATCTTAATAGGAAAGCACCACTAACCTTGAAGAAATGATCCCCCTGATCATCGACTTCAGCAGGAAGAAAGTCGTCATCTTTGGCGGAGGTTCGGTATCTGCCAGAAAAGCACGTTATTTTCTGGATGAAGCAGATCTCACCATTATCAGCAGAAGCTTCACGGATGCTCTTACCCAACTTCCGGTGAGGCGGATTATTGCCGATACAGGGGCTTTGAGCAACAAGGAAATACACTCATATATTGATGGTGCATTTCTGGTCATTGCTGCACTCTCAGAGAGAGAAGAGAATAACCGCATCGGTATGCTGGCTGCCCGGGCAGGAATCCTCTTCAACAACGCAGATGGAGATATGGGGGATGTGATCATCCCCTCGATCGTCCGTGGCCGCCACCTGATAGCCGGATTCTCAACCGGGGGCGAAAGCCCGGCAGTCAGCAGGCATCTGAGGGAACATTTCGAAGAGATTACACCCGAAATTGATGCGATGATCGATCTTCAGCATATACTCCGTGATGCCCTGAAGAGAATGGATCTGACACAGGGAGAAAGAGCCAGGCGGCTGACAGCAGCAATCCGGGATCCGGCGATACGGAAAGGAATGCTTGACGACAGAGAGAGAACAATTGAGATTGCGATGTCGAGGTATTGCCATGAATGAGGGGCTCCTGGCTCCAATCGCTATTGCAGGGCTTGATCACCATACGGCAACCCAGAACGAACTTGAGGCATTCAGATTTCCTGACGATGAGGACTTTATCAGGCAGGCACGCTCCCGGTATAAAGGTGTCCTCCTCCTCCAGACATGTAACCGTGTTGAGGTACTTGTGCAGGGAGATCCTGACGATCTCGCCCGTTTTATGCAGAGTATCGGAAGAAACAGGTTTACCATCCATCACGGCCTTGGCGCCCTCCGACACCTCCTCGGACTTGCTGCTGGCATCAATTCCATGATAGTCGGTGAAGACCAGATCCTTGGCCAGATGCGCCAGGCTCTCCTCACTTCAACCGAATATGGGGGGAACAGCCAGATCATTGATATCTGCATCAATACGGCGATCCATTTCGGTGTGACAGTCAGACAGAAGACGATGATTAACCGTGGATCGGTCTCTATTGGATCGGCTGCTGTCCGGCTTGCAGAAGATCTTCTGGGCACATTGAAGAAACGGCATATCCTTGTTGTTGGTACCGGTGAGATGGGCAGGCTTGTTACAAAAGCCCTTCAGGAGAAGGACTTAACAGCAATTTATGTAACAAACCGGACATATGAGCGGGCGGTTGAACTGGCTGAAGAGATCGGTGGCAAAGCAGTCACTTTCAAGGATCTCTTTCCATTCATCCTGCTCTCGGATGTGGTCATCTCATGTACAGCAGCACCCCACCCGGTAATACGTCACGACGAACTTGAAAAAGCAATGCAGGAGAGAACCTGGCCCCTTGATACCATGCCAAAGCCTCTGGTCGTCGTTGATATCGCCCAACCCCGTGATACCGAGGATTCAATACGGGAGATCCCCGGTGTCCATCTGTACACAATTGATGACCTGAGATCAATATCCGATGAAAATCTTGCTGCACGACAGAGCGAGGCAGATACAATCCGTTCACTCATAGAAGCAGAAATTGGAACATTCATCCACAGGATCAACCGGGCAGCTGCAAACGACACCATCGCCACCCTCCATACCTGGGCTGAAGCGATCAGGATCAGGGAACGGGACAAGGCAATTAACCGGCTTGGTCCGGCAGATCAAAAAACAATTCAGATCGTTGATGATCTCACCCGTGTACTGACCGGTAAGATACTTGCCGATGCTACAATGGCAATCAGGGTAAGTGCAGAACAATGCGATCTGGATACTGCAGGGATGATCGTTGATGCAATAACAAAAGGTGAGAAGATATGTTTCCGGAAACACGATTAAGAAGACTGAGAACGCGCCGAATCCAGCCATTGGTGAGGGAGACACAGGTATTGACAACCGATCTCATTGCACCGCTTTTTATTGATGAAACACTTTGTGAGCCCTCTCCGATTAGCTCAATGCCCGGCCAGTTCCGCTTCCCTCCTGATGGCATCGCGGATGTCGTCCGGCGCCTGTATGATACGGGAATCAGAGGTGTGCTCCTCTTTGGAATTCCAAAAACAAAAGACTCCATCGGTTCATCAGCATATGCAGAGGCTGGAGTTATACAGAACGCGGTGAGATCGATTCGGTCGAAGGTTCCAGATATGACGATCATCACCGATGTCTGCGCATGCGAGTACACCGATCATGGTCACTGCGGGATTCTGACAGATGATGGTTTGGATCTCGATAATGACCGATCGCTTGCATTGATGGCAAAAATTGCGATCAGCCATGCAGAGGCGGGGGCTGATGTGGTTGCACCTTCCTGTATGCTTGACGGCCAGGTGAAAGCAATCAGAGAAGCACTTGATGCCAAAGGGTTCTTTGGAACCCCCATCCTCTCCTATTCGACAAAATTCTCCAGTGCCCTCTATGGGCCATTCCGTGAAGCTGCTGACTCCTGTTATACCTGCGGTGATCGGACCACCTACCAGATGGATCCGGCAAATGCACGGGAGGCACTCAGGGAATCCAGAATAGATTCTGAGGAAGGGGCGGATATGCTGATGGTCAAGCCTGCCGGGTTGTATCTTGACATCCTCAAAGAGATACGATCTCTTGGCCTCCCGGTTGCGGCATATCAGGTGAGCGGCGAGTATGCAATGATAAAAGCAGCCGCTATGAATGGATGGATTGATGAAAAAAAGGTTGTACTTGAATCCCTGACCTGCATTAAGAGGGCAGGGGCGGATTTAATCATAACGTATTTTGCAGAAGATGCTGCGAGGTGGTTAGATGAGAAGTGAAGCACTATTTAAAAAAGCAGAAAAGCTCCTCCCGGGAGGGGTAAGCAGCCCTGTCAGGGCGATCAAGCCATACCCATTCTATACGAAATCAGGAAAAGGCGGACGAATCATAACAGAAGACGATAGAGAACTCATAGACTGCTGCCTTGGGTATGGTCCCCTGATCCTTGGACACGCACATGATACAATAAAAGATGCCATTCAGAAGCAGCTTGATCGCGGCTGGCTCTATGGAACACCGGCTGAACAGGAGATCGAAATGGCTGAGCGGATCATCCGCGATCAACCCGGCGTTGAGATGGTACGCTGTGTCTCAAGCGGATCAGAAGCCACAATGGCAGCAATCAGGCTGGCACGCGGTTTTACGCAGAAGAAAAAGATTCTGAAGATTGAAGGGGGATTTCACGGCGCTCATGACAGTGTCCTTATAAAGGCAGGATCTGGTGCAACTACACTTGGAATTCCGGATTCTGCCGGAATTCCTGTCGGTGTCGCAGAATTCACGCGGCAGGTACCGTATAATAATCCTGAGGCACTTGATCAAATCCTCTCTGACGATCCTGATATTGCCGCATTCATCCTTGAGCCGGTGATGGGGAATATCGGACCAATTCTACCTGAAGAGAACTACCTGAAAGATGTTCGTGCGATCACACAGGAACACGGTGTCCTCCTTATCTTTGATGAAGTGATCACCGGATACCGGCTTGGCATCGGCGGTGCTGCACAGGAATATGGCATTACACCTGACCTGACCACACTGGGAAAGATCATCGGAGGCGGACTCCCAATCGGAGCGTTTGGAGGAAGAAAGGATATCATGGAGATGATCGCACCAGCAGGACCCGTCTACCAGGCAGGAACTTTCAGCGGCAATCCACTCTCGCTTGCTGCCGGGATCGCGACCATCGATTATCTGAATGCTCACCGTGAAGAATATCATCGGGCAGAAGAGCGCACCCGTGTAATCGAAGAGAGTCTTCCCTCATCTGCGGAGGGATCGTTTGTCAGGACACAATCCATCTTCAAATATTTCTTCAGAAGCGATCCGCCATCAAATTATACAGAGGCAAAAGAGAGCGATACAAATGCATTCGGAGTATTCTGGAAGGCTGCGCTTCAGAATGGGGTCTTCCTCCCTCCGGCACAGTACGAATCAAATTTCCTCTCATTTGCACATACTGACGAAGATATCGAGACAATTGCCGGAGTCTACCATTCATGCCTTCCATAATCAGGATAGGCACACGTGCAAGTGCCCTTGCTCGAAAGCAGACTGAGATCGTCTCCAAACTCCTTCTGAAGAATGGGATTGAATCAGAGAGTATCATCATCAAAACAGAAGGCGATGCACAGACCGGTGTCCCTCTTCACGAGGTTGGGGGGCAGGGGATTTTTGTCAGGGCACTTGATGATGCGATCCTCCGGGGTGAGATTGACTGTGCGGTTCATAGTATGAAAGATATCCCGGCAGCCCGCCCGGACGGAATTACTACCGCTGCTATTCTCCCCCGCGATCCTCCAAATGACTATCTTGCGTTCGATATCCCGCTTGATGAGATCTCCTGTATCGGAACCTCCAGCACACGGAGGAGGGCACAACTTCTCCGCCATGACCCTGGGTATGAGATCAGGGAGCTCAGGGGCAATATCGACACACGAATTCGAAAGCTGAAATCCGGTGAATACGATGCAATTATGCTTGCAGAAGCAGGACTTGCCCGGATGTCAATTCATTTAAATGGAATCAGGCTCCCGACAAGCCACTTTGTCCCGGCCCCAAACCAGGGAACAATTGCTGTGGTGAGTAGGAATGATCCAGAGATAGCCGATCTGATTCGGCCACTCGATCACCCTGCAACCCGCAGGGATACAGAGATCGAACGTGCAGTGATGGAAGAAGTCGGCGGCGGTTGCTTTACCCCGCAGGGAATCTATTGTCAAAACGGCAACCTGATAGCGGAGATTCTTTCGCTGGATGGAAGGACGTATGAACGCATGGAAGAGCATGTCGGGCAGATTGACGATGCACGCAGAATTGGATCAGAGCTTCGTGATCGCTCTTTGAATCTTATTCTTGAAGCAAAAGAGAAACTGGGGTTGAAATAACCATGACCGGAATCGTATATCTTGTCGGATCAGGGCCTGGCGGCCTTGGCTTATTGACATTTCGAGCGCGTGAAGTGATTGATTCGGCTGAGGTGATCCTCTACGATCAACTGCCCGGAGATGAGATCCTTGCAACATTACCGGAGACGGCTGAGAAGATCAACTGCGGAAAATTTGGTGGATCCCATACCCTGAAACAGGAAGAGATCGAGAGCCTCATGGTGGACAGGGCACAAAAAGGCAAACGTGTTGTCAGGCTGAAAGGAGGGGACCCATTTGTCTTTGGCCGTGGTGGAGAGGAGATGGAAGTTCTGAGAGAACATAATATCGCTGTCGAGGTTGTCCCCGGGATTACGAGTGCAGTAGCTGTTCCCGGGTGTGCAGGGATTCCAGTTACACACCGGAGCCACGCAAGCCAGGTTACATTTCTGACAGGGCATGAAGACCCGACAAAAGAAGAATCTGCAATAGACTGGGGATGGCTGGCACGGTCACCAGGCACCATCGTAATCCTGATGGGAGTGAAGAATCTGGGCATGATCACCAGATCCCTTATCGAGCATGGAATGACAGCTGAGAATCCGGTTGCCATTATTGAACGGGGCTTCCGCCCTGATCAGCGTGTAACAATCGGAACGCTTTCAAATATTGCTGAAAAAGCCAGAGAAGCCGGGGTAAAGCCACCTGCAATCATCGTGATAGGAGGGGTCGTCTCCCTGTATCGTGATGGAAGCGAGGGGGCGTGGAGCCGAAGCTGAAACTTCTTTTTATTCCTTTATAACTATTGAAATATATGGGGCAATAAAAGACCGTCGATTAAATAATTAAACAAACATATTTTAATTTTAAAACAGGAAATACCTTTATGAGAACGCAGGTTGATAGGTGAAACCATGAGATTAATACCATCCATAATCATCATGCTCATGCTCTGCATTTCAACTGCAGGAGCATATTCATTTCAGGTTGTCGGATCGGAAATGATGTCATCAAGTAGTCCTTTTGGGCTTGTTGAGAGTGGAGCATATGTGGATTCCGAACTTTACAGAATTCCGCCAGTCATAACTCCAATACAAGGGCCTCTTACAGCTGGCCCTCCGGATAACCCGGGCAAATCGGGCAGTGCACCCGGACAGTCAGGAGACGCACCAGGGAGCTCAGGGAATTCAGGAGACTCATCAGCAAACTCAGGAGGGAACTCAGGTAGCTCAGGAAACTCGGGCAGTGCACCCGGACAGTCAGGAGACGCACCAGGGAACTCAGGTAGCTCAGGAAACTCAGACAGTGCACCCGGACAGTCAGGAGACACACCAGGAAACTCAGACAGTGCACCCGGACAGTCAGGAGACACACCAGGGAACTCAGACAGTGCACCCGGACAGTCAGGAGACACACCAGGAAACTCAGGCAATGCACCCGGACAGTCAGGAGACGCACCAGGAAACTCAGGCAATGCACCCGGACAGTCAGGAGACACACCAGGGAACTCAGGCAATGCACCCGGACAGTCAGGATCACTTCCCACCGTAAGTCGTGGGGGTATTGGAGAAGTCAAGCCTGATCCCGAGACAGGTAAGAGCAGTTCCTCAACTATTATACAATCACCAGAAGAAACAGCTCAGCTCTTTATTCCTCAAGGCACTCTTGTCCAGATAAATGGTCAGCAGGTCAGCCAGATTACCATTCGGGAAGTTGGATCAGATACTATTCCGGATGTAGCCAGTGACTCAACATATCGACATGCAGGTGAAGCAGTAACCTGTGGTCCTGCTGGTGCCACCTTCTCTGAAAAAGTAGGAGTGACCTTTGGTCCATTTAGTCAGCAGCGTTGGGACGCACTCATGGAAGAGACAGGGGATGATCCTTCATCACTCGCTGTGGAGTGGTTCAATACAGAAACAAATGACTGGGAGCGGGTTGATACCTCAGTAAACCCAGAAGTAAGAACTGTCACTGCATTTACAGATCATTTCACCGTATTTGCAATGTTTATCGCCCCGGGAGCGCAAAGCCCAATCGTCACGGAGATTGTCACTCCAATAGAGAATAATGGGAATATCTTATCCCCCGCAGATAATGTCGTCGAAGAAAATGATGGTGAAGAGACCTTTATATCAAATAGTATTCAGGATGAACAGAACTCAGGCAAAACTGTAAACCCGGATAACGAAGAGGATAAGACTGAAGAATATGGAATACTGAGAACTATTCTAAATAACCTTCTAAAAGTGTATGGATTAGGGGATTCTCAATAATTTTTTTATAACCCAACTTTGCCATTAACAAGAAATAAAAGTGTTCTTAGTGATGTTTGTATCGACGAAAATGCAAACAAAACTAAGAACTAATGAAGTTGAGCCGAATGACAATATATCCTTTCCTATCGGTACTATTTTCCTCGTTAATCAGCTGTATGAAGTCCTGGGTTTTCGCGATATTTTCGGGAAACATAAGACGAAGGGTATCGATATCAATAATCTGCTTCGAGCACTCATCAGCTACAAACTGACAGATAACTTCAGCATCAAACGATCCCACGACTGGATCAACCGGCCTGAAGTTCGTGCCGAATTCACCCTCCCTTCATTTAGTGAAAGAACACTCTACCGTGTCCTTGAAACCCTTGGTACCAACCGGGATGAAATCATCTCCGACATCCAGGATGTCCTGTTTTTGAGATACGATTTTGAGCATACCAACATCAACATGGACTGGACCAGCATAGTCCTTCATGGCACTGAAGCCCGGCTTGGAAAGTATGGATACAGCCGGGATCATCGGCCAGATAAAAAACAGATCACCGTTGGTATCACTGAACTTGCCGACCCAATCAATATCCCAATTGGGATGACAATTGAACCCGGCAATCTCAATGATCAGACCCATTTCAAGAAGACGTATCGCCAGTCAAGCAACCGGCTCAAAGAGGGATCTCTGGTAATATTTGACAAAGGAGCGAACAGTGTCACCAATACCCAGATGATCCGGGCAGATAATCTCCAGTACATCACCGGAAAGAAGCTCAACAAAAGCGACGACAAGATAATCGCTGAATTCGAGACATATAATCCTCAGATGGTTGATGAGGAATCAGGAATCCGCGGGATTAAACTCGAGAAGCCAAACAGTACGAACTATCTCTACTTCTCAGAAAAGCTGCAGAAAGAGCAACTGGAATCCAGAGCCAGAAAAGTCGTTCGGGAGATAAAAGAAGCAGAGGCCATTCAGGAGAGTATTGACAAGAATAAGGCTCTTCCGAAACGATTCCGGATAAACAATCTTCTTGTGGATGTGGACTACTCCATCCAGACAAAGTTGATTGAACTCTCTGAAGATGATGCTGTCAGGTTTCTTGAAGAGAAGTTCATCACTGGGAGAGAGGGATTCTTCTGCCTGAAATCGAGTAAGAATTTGACACTTACTGAAGCTCTCCAGACCTATCGAAAAAAGGACTCGATCGAGAAGATATTCAACTCACTCAAGAACGAGATCGAGATCAAACCATTGCGCGTATGGACTGATAATAGCATTTATGGCGCTCTAATCATTGGGTTTATTGCACAGTTGTTTGTCTCCCTGATCCGATTTGAGATCCCGGAACTGAAGCATACATCAACAAAATTCATCAAAACGGCGCTATTGAATTTGACAGTTACGGTTGATTCGTGGATGAGGAAGACAAAAAGGTTCATTCACTCCAATTTTGATGCCATTAACACGATGGTTTTACGGCATAATTGGGCAGTTACATGAAATATTGATGGGAAAATCGTCAACTGTCAAATTCAGTTTCTCGATGAAATTCTGGAAAATTTAGATCACGATAGTGGATGCTCCCATTTGGTGGCCGAAGCCAAAGTGGCAAACTTAGGTTATAAATTTTTATAGCATCTTTTTCAAAAGTATTGTGAAGACTGGTATCATCAATCAGCTATCATATAATCATCTTGAAACAGATCTATTCCACCTTTAACTGGTTTTACTTATAGTGCCGCCTCATAAACTTGATCACATTCTCTGATTCCAGCCAACCCGAATCAAGTTGTTTTATTCGTTCGTCGATCTGATCGACATGCTCCTCAATCAATGAAATATACTCTTCCTCTCCTTCAAGAAGAGCAACGCATCCCCGTATAACCTGTAGAGGATTTCGGATATTATCACCGAGGATGGCAAACTGATCAATATTCTGGCTGAGTCTTTCGATAGATGCAGCCCTCTCCCGCTCAATCTTAACCCGTTCAGAGATATCTCTGGCACCCCATATTGCAGCAGATCTGTTTTTATGAATGAACGTATGCATACTCACCTCAACGGGGACAGGATCACCAGTAATTGGAAAGAAATAACCGGTAGGAAAGGTTTTTTGGGAGTCATCATTATCAATGGTAAAGACGTGTGAAAGGCGCATACCAATGAGTTCTTCCCGGGAAATACCAAGTGCTCCAGTTACAGCCTTATTGGAATCCAGTATCTTTCCAGGCTTCTTATCATCATCAAGTGCTACCAGAAGCATTAAATCATCTACTGCATTGAATAGAAGGCGATAGTGTTCTTCACTCTCCCGAATTACCTTTTGATCCTCTTCAATTTCACCCAGCAGATGATTGATGGAATGCCCAAGTTCGGCAACCTCATCATCACCTTCAACATCTATCGATTTGCCGGTGAGAGAATGGACAGTTATGCTCTTAACTTCCGTATTTAGGGAGGAGATTCTCTTGAGATATGACCGGTTAATAAGGAAATAAAGGAGAATACCCGAGAGTATTCCAAGTCCTATAATTGCTATCAGAGCCAGCTGATATGAGAGGACACCTTTATTATAAATTGTACGTTCCTGAGTCACGGAAAGAACAAGAAGAGGTTTCCCATTGATATCTGTGAGAATATATGATCCAGTTATTGAATCGTTTTCACGTTCTATTACGAGGTCCTCTTCAAGCTTCAGATCCTCCTCAGTATAAGCGGAGATCTGCGCAGGCTCCCCAATATGATCAGAGAGCCGGCTCACCCATCCATCATCAATGAGCCTCCCAAAGAGTACAGAACCTTCCACATCGCCTTCACGACCCATTGGTACAAGAGGACTTAATGCAACACGCACGAAACCTGATTCGGTATCAGTAAAACCTGAGACATCATCTGAATCCTTTCCAGTAATAGGAGAATGGATGTTGAGAAGAGAAGGGGGAACGTCGAGTTCGTCACCATTGTCAGGATTTAAGCCCCGTGCAAAGATAACGTTCCCGTCTTTTCCCTTAATGATAATAAAATGAATATGGTAATAGTAAAAAATAGGATCACCAAGGCTCTTTTCAAGAAAATCCGGATTTGAACCAGCAATAAATTGATTGGTCTCATCCCACTCAGCCCAGTTATTGACAATTGTAGCAAGGTATTGTCGTTCATAATCAACGGTGAGAAGAGTATACTCCA
Organism: Methanocalculus sp. MC3; assembly: GCF_054767395.1. Lineage (NCBI taxonomy): Archaea > Methanobacteriati > Methanobacteriota > Methanomicrobia > Methanomicrobiales > Methanocalculaceae > Methanocalculus > Methanocalculus sp. MC3. The sequence goes on along the minus strand of NZ_BAABMP010000002.1, from coordinate 279,484 downwards.
TTTTTTGTTCAAGGATCTCTTCTTCGAGATCGATAAATCCTTCAAGAATGAAGGCCTGGCTAAAGAAGCCAAGCCCGCCGATCAGGCAGATGCTTACCAGGGTGATGATCACTATCGTCTGGGTTCGGACATTCATGAAAACGTTTCCATGTCGAGGTAGTCTTCTCCGACACTATTTATCAGTATTGAAGACGACGTATCTTGATCATCTATGCGCAGTGATGAAATAAAAAAAGGGTACCCGCGAGCCCCAAATCGTTCTCTTCTCAGATCCCTCGGTTTGAGCAATAGCGAGATGGATCTCCCGTTCATCGGAATTGCCAATGCCTGGAATGACATTGTTCCCGGCCACACCCACCTCAGAAACCTGACAAACAAAGTCAGGGAAGGTATCGCAGCAGGCGGTGGAGTTCCGTTTGAGTTTGGAGTGATTGGAATCTGCGACGGGATTGCAATGGGACATAAGGGAATGCGATATTCCCTCCCATCAAGGGAAAATATTGCAGATTCAATCGAACTGATGGTGGAGGCACACCGGTTTGACGGACTCGTCTGTGTTGGCACCTGTGATAAGATTGTACCCGGTATGCTGATGGCGGCAGCTCGTCTGGATATCCCCGCCATTCTCCTCACCGGCGGCCCGATGATGCCCGGAACACTTAATGGAAAGGATCTCTCGCTTGTTGATGTCTTCGAAGCAGTTGGAAAAGTCGCTGCCGGATCATTTCCGGAAGAAGAACTCTGTACCCTGGAGTGCGCGGCGATGCCCGGATGCGGCAGCTGTCAGGGCCTGTATACTGCAAATACAATGGCATGCATGACTGAAGCCATGGGGATGTCATTAGCAGGATCAGCAGCCATTCCTGCTGTTGAATCAGATAAAATCAGGGTAGCGCATGAGACAGGATACAGAATCATGGATCTCGTCAGATCGGGAACAAATGCCAGGCAGATCATTACAGAAAAGAGCCTGAGAAATGCAATCCGGGTCGATATGGCGCTTGGAGGCTCAACAAATACCGTTCTGCACCTGATGGCGATTGCCAGGGAAGCGGACATTCCCATGAATCTTGAATCATTCAATCAGATAAGTGATGGAACCCCGCATATCTGTCACATGCAGCCTGCCGGACCGCATGCAATGGTCGCACTCAACCGGGCAGGCGGAATTCCCGCTATCTTCAACCGCTTAATCGATCACCTTGAAGATGTCATGACCGTTTCAGGCAGATCTGTTTACGAGATCGCAAAGGGAATTCTCACAATGGATGAAAACGTCATCAAACCTGTTGATACTCCCATCCACACAAGCGGGGGTCTGAGGATCCTCTTTGGAACGCTTGCACCAAATGGTGCGGTCGTCAAATATGCTGCGGTCTCAGAATCGATGTGGCAACACAAGGGTCCTGCACGTGTCTTTGATGGAGAAGAGATGGCAATGAAGGCCATTCTTGCCCGTGAGATCAAAGAGGGGGATGTTATCATCATCAGGTATGAGGGGCCAAAGGGCGGGCCTGGCATGCCCGAGATGCTCTCACCAACATCAGCATTGATGGGACTTGGGTATGAACGGGTTGTTCTCATAACAGATGGGAGATTCTCGGGAGGTACACGAGGGCCATGTATCGGCCATGTCGCACCAGAAGCAGAAGTCGGGGGACCGATTGCTCTCGTCAGGGACGGGGACGAGATCGCAATCGACCTTCCGGCGAAGCGGATTGACCTGAATGTTGATGATGCTGAACTTGATCGGAGACGCAGCATGTGGCGGCCAAAGGAACGCAGATTAAAAGGTGTTCTTGCGCGATATGCCAGGATCGTCGGACAGGCCGATTCCGGGGCAGTCCAATTATAATCAACCTTTCTTTTATTGAAACTGGTGTTAAAAAAAAGAGAGATGAGAGGGAGATATTACTTATTCGAAGAGTGGATCTATCGAATCTTCAAAGAGAGTGGATTTCCGGTCAGCTGACTTGATAACATCCTGTTTCGTCTCTTTAGCCTCTTCAAGCAGTTCAGAGATCCGGGGTGCTTTTCCAATGGTTGAGAGTAGGACAACTGCTGCAATATAATTGGATCCAACAGGATAATCCCCACCCCTCACCTCAATTCCGGCAATATTCTCTTCAACCCAGGACTTGGACTTTTCAACACCCTTCCTGTCCAGCTCATTTGGGGGGCCGGCTACAAGCACCAGTGCCCGTTCTGCTGTTGTATAATCACAGGGGAGTGTCAGGCGGCCGAGCATTGCCCTTCTGACAAGCCCGATGATCTTGGCAGATTTATCCTCTCCTGTGAGGGCACTATCATCTTTCTCTTTCTTCCCAAAGCCTGAGAAGAAACTTTTCTTTGGCTTGCTTTTTGTAATAACATCAGAGATCGCATATCCAATGGTGGAGATACCGCCACCCCTGAGGGTATTGATGATCTCGGATGAGTCAACAACCATCTCACCAACACCAAACTGGCCGACCTCACCTGCCCTGAAGAGCACTCCAAATCTCCTGACGAGCTCCTCATTCAGCCGGTCATAGGCACTCTTGACACTTTCCCCCTCTTCTTTCCACGCACTGTTATCAAAGACAAAGGTGTTATCCGCTTCATTCACCAGTGTCGCCAGGCTGCGTGCAGCATTGTAGGAGTAGAGACGCCCTTCTTCCGGTGCCGGGATCATCGCAAGAGCATAGACTGGTTCACGGTAGATGCGTTTTAGGTGCCGGCAGAGAACAGGCGTCCCACCTGAGCCGGTTCCGCCACCAAGCCCGGCAACAACGATAAACGCATCGATGTCATGGGTTCCCCTGGTATCAATTGCATTGATGATCGTATCAATCTCATCGGCCGTGATCTTTGCACCGGTGACATTATCTGTCCCCACACCATGCCCTTTGACCACCGTCTGACCAATGAGAAGACGATCCTTCATATCGATGTTCTGAAGGCCAAGAAGATCTGTCCGTGCAGAATTTACCGCTATTCCACGAAAACTGCTATTCTGAAGTTTTTTGTCATGCGCGAGGAACATATCGACGATCTTTCCCCCGGCCTGTCCAAATCCAATAAAAAATACCCGCATTGTATTGACACCTGTCACGTAAATGAATATAATCGTAGTATCCGCAATATATAAGAGAATTTCGAAAATAATCCGGGATATCCGGATTGGATCTATAATCAGAACTTTTATTCGAAGATGTCGGGCATATGATAATTACCCATTCTGTGGATTCAGTGCAGTCAGGTTTTACCGGTTCCTCATCGAAAGAAATGGAGAAAAGGAAACTTTTAAAGGATGAATAAGAGGACAATGGCAAAAAGCGCATAGATTATCATATATTTAACAGGAATAATTCCGGCCATTTCAAACCTCCTCGATATAAAAGAGATTATTGGACCCAATTATTAAAATTAAGCTCAATTTAACCGCCATATATTTCAAAGCATTAATAAATAGAGAGTGTTCAGATAGAGTGGAGCAGTTTCATTCGCTCCGGTGTGGTAATATGATCGATCAATTTTTTGAAGGAAATAAAGCTTTTATTAAAGAAGACTTTGAAAAAGACAGAAAACGATATTCCGATCTGGCACAATCACAGAGCCCGAAGACACTGTGGATTGGGTGTGCAGACTCGCGTATCGATCCCGAGCGAATCACTCATGCGAAAGCGGGCGAGCTCTTTGTCCATCGAAACATAGCAAATATTGTTCCTCTTCAGGACTGGAACTTTGCTAGCGTCCTTGAATATGCTGTTGCACACCTCAAGGTCGAGAATATTGTCATCTGCGGCCATTCTGAATGCGGAGGTATCAAGGCCCTCGATAAAGAGATGCAGGATTCATATATCCCCCTCTGGATCAATAATGCTCGTGAGGCACAGAACAGAGTCGATGCAAAAATTCCGCCCCCAAAGAACGCAGAGGAGGAGAAAAAGCGGCTGACAGAGATGGAAAAAGAGAATGTTCGTCTCCAGATAGAGCATCTCAGAACATACCCAATCGTAAAAAAGGCAGAAGAAGAGAATAAGGTGGGGATACACGGCCTCTATTACTATCTTGAGACCGGAGTACTAGAAGAGCTCAAATAGAGGAGTTCTTCAACTCTTTTTCAATCTCCGCTCTGATTAAAGGAAGCGAGATCCGACCGACCGGAGTAACGCGGCCATTTATCAGGATAATTGGAAGAGGGGGCTGGTATTCCTCAATGATTGTTCGAATTCTTTGTGGCACCCCATCATCGATGCAGGTGAGTTGAAGTGAGACAGTACCGCCATACTCCTTCTTCAGCGCCTTTTTGAGCGCCGATACAGCATTGACAAGTTTCTCGGTGGGCGCACATTCGGTAAGTTCACAGCTTCGTTCATCATTGCAGGGGAACGGACCGCATGAGAGTTCCTCAAGCCCGATTACTTCTATATCGATTCTGGTACTCATAAAAGATATCTGAATGCAGACAATTTAGCACCATCGTTCTCTCTCAGAAAAAGAGTGTGTTGAAAACTATAACTGCACCAACACATCAACAACTTCAAGCAGCGAGAGAAGATCATCTTCATCCTTGATTTCATCTGCCAGGATTGAAAAAACCCGATTATCATCAATTGGGTGTTTATTCATGACAACTGCAAGAAGCGGGATTGGGCTCCGATCGCGCATGATTTGCCTTTGATAGTCAACATACTCAAAACAGGTCTGATCTGCATGCCATTCTCATGGGGTTTATCTCAGGAGAGAGGAAAAAGGCAATCTTTATTGCTCTTTTCAACGACTGTAAAAGAAGGTAGTTCCATGACCAGACCGATTCTTATTGACTTTTTCGCCACATGGTGCGGGCCATGCAAGATGCAGACCCCCATCATTGAGGACCTGAAGGTAAAACTCGGGGATGCAGTTGAAATCAAGACAATTGATGTCGATCATCATATGGATCTTGCAGGAAAATACCAGATTCAGGTTGTTCCGACACTAATCATAGAGAAAGACGGAGCCGTCATCCATAAACTCGAAGGAGTGACCGATGCACGGAGACTGGAAGAACTCTTAAAACCGCTTATCTGATGGAAGAGAGAGACCGTATAGAATCACTCATTTCGGTCTTAAACGAGACCTATGGCCCCTTTCCGTGGTGGGATGCACCATTTGACGAAGTGGCAGTTGGCGCGATTTTGACCCAGCAGACACGCTGGGAGAATGTTGAGGCGGCATTAACCCGGCTGAGATCAGCCGGGTTGAATACCCTTTCCGCGATTGCGGCAGCGGATTCGGCAGATCTGGAGTCCTGTATACGATGCACCGGGTTTTACCGGGTCAAATCAGCACGCCTCCATCAGCTTGCCACATTTTTTCTGGATCAATATCCTGAGATGAAAGAGATCGATCTGATCCCAACTGATCTCCTCAGACGTTCCCTCCTCACAGTGAATGGTGTAGGTGAAGAGACTGCCGATAGTATCCTCTGTTATGGACTTTTTCGGGAGACATTTGTAATTGATGCATATACCCGCCGTATCTGTACCTGCGCCGGGGTATCTCTCACTGATGATCAATTGCGCCGAATCTTCCTGTCAGCTCTTGGTTCCGACAACCGCCTCCTCAGATCCTGCCATGGCCAGATTGTTGAATATGCAAAAGAATATTGTAGTAAAAAGAGATGTCAGGAATGCAGAATCCGGATTTTACCCGAATAGGACGCCGCCTCTTCAATGAAGGACTCGTTGGCGGTAATTTTGGCAATATGAGCATACGTTCAGATCAGGGGTACCTGATCACGAGAAGTGGTTCATACCTTGATGATCCTGGAGACCTTGTCCTGGTGATTCCCGGCGAGCCGGTTCCAAGGGGCGCATCGAGCGAATACAGGGTTCATGAAGCGATCTACAGGGAGACGAAACATAGTGCAATTGTCCATGCACACCCCTCCTGTGCGGTTGCGGCTTCACTTCTCATGGATCAGATCATACCAATCGACAGTGAAGGGGAAATGCTCTGCCCGGAGATTTCTGTTGTGGAGGGAGTACCCGGCAGTCAGGAACTCGCAGAGAATTGTGCAGAAGCCTTAAAAAATAGTAATCTTGTCATTGCCAGGGGGCATGGGACATTTGCTGCTGCAAAAACAATTGATGAAGCATATCTTTATACCTCACTTGCTGAGCATGCATCACGTGTACTCTTTTATACGGGCAATTTCACAAAAAAAAAACCTGATGCCCACAGGGAAAAAGTAAAGCAATGAGGAAAAACAGAAGCAAACCAAAAAAGCTACTTCTTTTTCTCATTTTCTATTCGGTTCAGTTGTTCACGAAGCTTCCGGATCTCCCCGGTCGTCTCGCGGTGAAAAGCAAGGAAGATATCGCCAAGGAGACCAAACATCAGAATAATCAGTCCTGACATGATCAGAAGCCCGGTCAGGATGGTCATTGGTACCCGCTCAATACTCTGGAACCAGTCATAGACAACAATGATTCCAAGTACCACACCGGCAAGGGTGAGAAGAAGGCCGATAATTCCAAAATAGAAGAGAGGATTCCCGATTTTGGCGAGCTTATAGATGGTTTTTATGATCTTATATCCATCCCGGATCGGATGGAGCTTAGTGGGAGTGCCCGGCCTCTGGCAGTAACTGACAGGAACAACAATTACTTTCAGCTCATTCCTGACCGCTTCAGCTGCAATCTCGGTCTCGATCTCAAACCCGGACTCTTTAAGGTTCATCCGGGATAGGGACTCACCAGTAAAGGCCCGGTATCCCGAGAGTATATCCTGAAGATATGCCCCATGAGCCCATTTGAAGAGAACATTGATGATATAATTACCAAAATGATTCAGGCGTGTCAGGGCACCCTTCTCATACCCGGATAACCGCTCACCGATGACATGATCAGCACCGTGTGCCAGAGGGGCGAGCATGCGATCGGCATCTGCCGGAGCATAGGTTCCGTCACCATCAAGCATGAGGATGTAAGGCTCGCGGATCATCGAGAACGCCTCAATGATCGCCGCACCTTTGCCTCTTCCAACCTGGATTGCCACCTCCGCACCGGCCCGCTCTGCAGCCTCCACTGTCCCATCGGTGCTCTTACCATCAATGACAAGTATCCGTGTAAAACCCATCTCCTGAAACTCACGTATGAGATGTTCTATGGTTTTACCTTCATTGAGTGTGGGAATGAGGATACAGACATCCGTTCTCTCGATGGCCATCGTACAATTATTAATAAGTACATTCTGATAAGTGCTTGTATGGGTTTGGGGAAGCCGGGGATACGCATCCTTGGCATCGCAGAAAGCTGGATGGGGAGAGAAGAGTCATTCCTTGCAGGTGTCGTCATGAGGGGGGATCTCAGAATTGACGGATCCGCACTCACTCATGTGACTGTTGGAGGGATGGATGCAACTGATGCTGTGATCCGACTTTTCATCTCGTTATCCCGGACAGATATCAATCTGATCCTGATCTCAGGGGCTGCAATCGCCTGGTATAATATCATCAATCCCGATCTGATTCAAAAAGCCACAAACACACCGGTAATGATCATCACCTATGAAGAATCAGGCGGCCTTGAAGAGGCAATACGCAATCATTTCCCGGGTGATAGAGAGAGAATGGAGGCATACTGCGCACTCGGGGAACGTGATTCCATCCATCTGAAGACCGGGTATGTTGTCTATCTCAGGCGATCAGGAATCCAGCTTGATGATGCAACAAGGATCATCAACACATTCACCTTCGATGGCAGAGTCCCGGAGCCTGTCAGGGTTGCCCGGATTTTTGCCCGTGCAGTCATGCAATCCGCTCAGAACGGGAGATAATCCGGTCATGATCCTTATGATACACATCAAGCCTGACAGAATCGCCAGGTCGAAATGTACCATCAGTCAGATCAAGAAAGATCCTTGATCCCGGATACCAGTAAAATCCTGTCGAGCCGGGACCTTCCATCCTCTCAACACCGATATGGTATGTTGATATGAAGATATGGGCATTCATTGAAGAGATGAGGGCTCCGGAATCCCGACCATTGACAAAGATCTCAGCCCGGAGATCGTCATTGAAATATGTCGCCACCCCGCTATTGATGATGGTCATCCTGCTATCATAATTTAGTCCACCATTTTTTTCACAATAGTGGCTCAGCTGCGTGATTGCAAAGATCTCCGGTGGCTCTTCGGGAGAGCCTCCCTGCCAGAGCGGGATATGGAGCATCAGAAACAGAAGAACGGCAAGAATGATTGTGATCACAACTAAGAGCAGTACACCCTGAACCTGTGATACTGCTTCCCCGGATCGCCCATCTGACATCCTAAAAAGGTTATAAGTCCGGCTATTTATGTAATCTGAAATATGTCTCTTTGAAGAGGAAGAGATGATGAAAAAAGAGGAGAACTCTTATTCATCAAAACCCATAAACGCAAGTTCGTACATCCAGTCAAGAAGGAGTTCGCAGGTTTCAACAACACATTCGCGCTCGCAGCCGACACAGGGGATCAGATGTTCACCAGCCATCAGGAGAGAGGGATCAATAACCCGCTTTTTTGTTGATTTCAGGAGATATGTCTTAATACCATTTTTCCGATATTCATGTCGCTCAACCATCCCAGAATCGATGAGCTTCTTGACAATCCGTGAACACTTCCTAGAGTCAACATTCAGGAGTTTCCATAATTCGCTCTGAAGAACACCATCGCTCTTCGACTGTATCATCTGGAGCGCTTCGTCAAACAAGTCATCAGTCATAGCGCTTCAGAGGACGGGGGCGATGCTCAGAATATTGTTCCCGCGTATGACAACACACCCCAGATTTCGTTCACGTGACCCTTCAGTCAGCTCTGTGGCTTCATCCATGTGGAGATTGAGATACTCGTCAACCGCAATAAGCCTCCCCTGAAGTTTTCGCCCATCATCCTTAATTTCTACGACAATTTTGGAATCGACGAGAGAATTTACCTTTTTAATAGGCAGAACAATACTTGACACCATTATGAATACTATCGCAGGGTTGCCACATTAACCTTTTCATACCATTTTACAAAAGAGTTGATCAGAGGAATGGATCGAAGGGGCCGTGTGCACGGCTATAGCCTGCAATCCGGGATCCAAGTTCTCTTGCGGGGTCAAGCGCAGGATCATCAAAGATATCAGCCGGGCCGATCAGCCGCCCCCCCGCAAGTGTAAAGGCCAGGCAGACAATCCGTGGTGGCCCTCCGGAACGGGAGCCCTGTGCATCACAAATAGAAACCGGTATGAGTGGCATCATTGGCCGTTCTCCAACTGAGGAGCGCACCATGTACGGCTGGGCAAAAGGCTCGACCGCTTCACCATAGGTTGGAAATATGCCACCCGTCCTGAGAAGAAGGCCGGGGGCGGCAGTTTCTGATGGTCCGGTCACAGATGCTGCATGCTCCCCATCTCTCTTCGATACGATTGTGACTCTGCTCTCTTCCGGTCTCCTGATCGAGGCGAGAAGACGGTATGTATCCTCAGGAAGAGAGAAGCTTCGCCTGGAATCATGGGAGGATGTGGAAAAGACAAAACCATCCAGAAGCGCATCGTCAGTAACAAGCCGTGTTGTCGAGAATGGATCGGCAAAGATACGATAGAGATGGAGATTAAAGAGATCCGCAGTTGGATGATCGGCTATGAAGAGAACGATCTCTTCAGATCTGCGCTCAGCAAACGAGAGCGTGCATGATACTGTGGAAGCTTGCGCAGGAGAGAAGATATTCTTCTTCCCAAGATACTCACGACAGGATTCAAGAACCCTCTTTACCAGGGAATCAATCTCTACCTCTTGTGTGTGTGTTATGAGAAAACCAAGCGTATCCCCGCATCGAAAAACAAAGGAATCAATCAGAATTCCACCCTCCTCTTTCTTCAGCAGGCGGGCAGAGAGCTCGATAATACCGGGATGTAGGCGATGTCCTGCCGGAAATCCGCCGGGGCGGGAGGTGATCAGGGTGCATTTCAACAGCAAAGAGTCCGTCATACCTACGAACTCCCTTATTCGGGCAGCGCTTCCAGCCGCTCGATTATCCCTCTGCTCCCGACATAAATCGGCGTCTTCTGATGGACATCTTCAGGAAGAATATCAAGTATATCACAAGATCCATTACTGATCCTGCCCCCTGCCTGCTCTGCGAGGAAACCAATCGGCTGGGCTTCGAAGACCAGCCGGAGTTTGCCTTCTGGCTTTCCACGCGCGGCAGGGTATGCATAGAGGCCGCCATATTTGAGGATCTGATGGAAGTCAGCCACAAAAGAACCCGAATAGCGGCTCTTTGCACCTTCAGCCTCAAGCGCGGCAATAAATCCCGAATGCTTTTTCGTCCATTCCGGCCGCTTGCCACCACTCCCATAGATAGTACCCTCCGGCATTGTGATGGAATCCTCCATCAGCAGATACCGCCCGTCATCTGCCAGGGAGAAGAGAGCGACCCCTGATCCTATTGAGAGTGTGAGGGTCGTCATCGGGCCATAAAGAAGATAGAGGGCGGCTCTCATCTCATTTCCCTTTCTCAGGACTGAACATCCCTCATAGATTCCGACAATTGTACCAACTGCAAGATTCACAGCAATCAGCGATGATCCATCAAGCGGATCCATCACAACAGAATACCGGCCCCCGGAATTCCGGCACGCGAAGACCTTCTCCTGCTCTTCAGATGCGATCAGAGAGACAAGACCTGATTCGGCAAGTATTCCGGAGATATGTGTATCTGACCAGGTATCCATCTCGGCCTGCACTTCACCGGATGTGTTGAGTGAGGCGGCATACCGCTGATTCGAGATAAATGCGCTCCGGATTGGACCTGCCTGTTCTGCAATCAGGCATATAAGATCGGCAAGATCGGACTCGCAATTCTTCTCCCTGAGATACTCCTGTACTGTAATCATATCCTTATCACTCCAAATGTCCCGTCCCTGTACCGGGCAAATATATCATTCCGTCGTCTGCTGACATCTTAATTATGCCTCAGTCTTACCGGTGAACTCTGTTCTGTTCAGCATATCATGTACTCTCGTGAGAGCTTCAATGGCATCTGATCGTTTCTGATCGATTGCCGATTTTGAAATATACTCAATAAGGCGAGCGCGTTCTTCAATCCCAAGTACAGAGACGATACGCTCATAGGTACGTTCGGGATAGAAGAGATCTCTTGCAGTCCTGATAAGAAGAGCCTCCACATCTTCTGAGATAACACCATCTTTTCTGGCATGTCGAAGCGTACACCGGATATTAACAAGGGGGTCAGAGAGGGGAGTCAATGTTTCGGGATCGAAGACAAGGGCCACCTCATCATCAGAGACGAGTGTTCCATTCCGGTACAGTGAATAGATGACACCAACCCCCTCCATTCCAAGGGAATCCAGTTCTGCTGCCCTGAGCGCCCCCATGCTTGATGCACCAATCACGAAAATTCCACTCCGGAGAAGAGAGAGGATCTCGCGATGGCCTACAGCAGAATCCTGAAAGAAGTACCCGTCAATGATACAGACGAGTGATACTTCAGATCCGAAAATGGCATTTAGATCCCCGCGCCTGATCGGGGGGAGGAAGGTGGCATCCGGACAGAGTGCCCGTGCTTCCTCATGAGGAAGACTTGGGCCGAGGTAAACGACTGCGCCGTGCATTCTTACACCGATCTCCTATCCGTTCCTGATCCATTGCAAATACTTCAAGGCCGGGAACTACCACCCTGACAACGGGAATGCCGATCCCGGGCCGCGTCAGATCAGAGACGATAACCCGGTCAAATCCTGCTGAGATGATGCGATCACAGACATGCCTGATATCGGTGAGGAGATCATCACTTCTATAGCCGGGTATTCTTTCAAAAGGAATAGTACCATTTTCCCGGAACCAGTAACCGTTCAGCCTTTTGGTCCGTTCATACCCAATCTGCCTTCTCATATCGGCAACCACCGTATCCTCGCGGGCACCATGAATCTGGGTGAGGCGGCTCTGGGCAACCTCGGTCAATGCGCGAAGAAGCGCGATCTCCGGTGTAGTATGGGTGCCCATGCCCGTGACAAGAAGCGCCGGATCGCAGAGGGTAGTATCATCTGCAACAGCTGCGCATGTCGGAATCCCAATATCGCTTGTAATATCCCTCAGAATCAGGTCAATTCCTTCACGAGAGAAGCGATTGATAATCTCCAGGCTGAAAGGGTCCGTGATCTCGACGATCCGGTTCCCGGTATAGCGGGTTGCCTCAACAAGTGACCATGCATCCCGTTCGATAACTTCCAGTAGTCCGTGGATAATCGCTTCCTCAAGAGTATTGCCAGATGCAATTCCATTCGTGTTTGTCCGGTGAAGGGGAGGATAGCTATGAGAGAGGGGGTGGTATACGGCATGTGCCGGCAGAAGCACCTCCTCGTTATTGATGATGTCATACCCGGTTGCCCAGGGTATTGGTGCTTCCCTGTCTGCACCTGCCGGAAGGATCAGATCGATTGGATCAATGGCAGGTAAGTCCCGTGAGATCTCAGAGTATCGTCCAACAATCACCGGATCGGAATGCATCTCGGCAGAACACCGTTCGATCCCTTCCATGATGGCAGAGACACGTGCAGCAACTGGCGTTGCTCCTTTCCCATTGTAGACTGATATTGCTCCCCCCTCGGCAGTAGGCCTGATGCAGGAGAAGACAGGTATGCCAAGGCGATCAAGACCTGTAATATCTGCAACCCGCGTGATACCAGCCTGTGGAAGGAGGGGTTCAATCCGTTCAAGGGTTGACTCGGGAGATACAGCCCGGTGTGTTTCGATCGTATACCCTTTCGGGCAGCTTTTCAACTGCATCTGAATCTGATAGATCTTATCCCCTCAGATACTTACTACCTTTGCATTATGAAACGCAATCAATCTGACAGAATATATATGATCACGGCAAGAGATCAGAGCTGATGAGCAAGCCGCATGGAACAAAACGGGATGATCTTCTTGATGCTGCCCGTGGAGTATCTCTCATCGCAATGATCGTATACCATATCATCTTCGATCTGAGTTATTTTGGAATCATACAGGTTGACCCGTTCTTTCGCTACATGGCATATCCGATCGCCGGTTCATTCATCTTCATCGCCGGGATCTCTCTCCACCTAAAAGCTCGATCAATCGGGATAAAGGCCGATTACAGATCTTCTATCTCTCCATTCATCTCACGCGGCATAAAAATCCTCGGTATTGCAGCAGGAATAACAATTGTTACCTGGATCTATCCCCATGATGGATTCATTGTTTTTGGGATCCTCCATCTCATAGGAATCTCCACCATACTCGCGATCCTCTTTATCCCGCTTGGAAGATGGAATATCCTTCCGGCTGGCATAATTATTCTCATCTGGTTGCTCTTCTTTCCTCTCTATGGACCTGCGTACCTGATCCCACTTGGCATCTATCCACACGGCTTCTACACACTGGACTATGAGCCGCTCATACCATGGTTCTCCCTGATCCTGTTGGGAATAGCAGCAGGAACATTCCGGTATTCCAAAAAGGCAAAAAAACAACGAGATAACAGATTTGTGAGTCTCCTGGCTGTTCCCGGACGAAATTCGCTTCTTATCTATCTCATTCACCAGCCGATCATCATTGGATTTCTTGTTCTGATCGGGCAGGCAGGGATCTGATAGCCTGCATTTTTTCAGGAGAGAAACAGAAAGGTTAATTGTTCTGCCTTGAGAATCGATTAGTATGTGCGCCGGTTTTTTGAAGGGTTTCTTTGGGAAGAAACCTCACATGGTCTACAGCCCGCCTCCACCTTCAATATCCCACGGTGCTGGCATGCAGATACCAGAATATAAGAACAAACCATATTTCATCGTCGCTTCTGTTGAGATGGGCAATACCACTACAAAATGTATCCTGACAGGAACCAGCCTTGAAACCGGTTTATGCTATGTTATAAACAAGACAGTGAGCATGAGCCGGGATGTCCGTCCCCCAAAGCCCGGAGAGGAGATCTTTGGAAAGACACTGGACGGAACCGAACTGACACGGGAATCGGTGACCGAACTTGTACGGAATACGCTGATCCAGTGCCATCGTGAGGCAAAACTCGATATCAAAAATGACCTTGACTTTGTGGTACGGAGCACCGGGGTTGTTGCGGCAATGGAATCCCCCGATCAGGTAGGTGACTTCGTTATCGCGCTAGCGAATGGTTGTCTGGATGCTGGCGTGCCCCCGCGAAAGATGACCCCGCCGATGTCAATTGATAATCTCCCAAAAAAACTGAAGGATCACAGCTTCGCTGACCGCCTCGTCTTTACCGGTGCTGTTGCAGGAGTTGTGCCACCGGTTGGTAGCACCGGAGTGGAAATGGTGGCAAACGAGATGGAAGGAGAGCTTGCCATGGCAGGCATAAAAGAAGGGGCAAAATGGACTCCGGTTGATTTTCGGAATCCCTGCATCTCACTTGATTTTGGAACCACGCTTGATGGAAGGATCACAGGGGATGTTCCCTCTGAGGCAGATAACCCGTTTGCAAAAACAATCGGCAATTTCTGTGGCCTTGCCGGAGCAATTCCCGATGCGATCGTCAGGGGAACCGGTCTTGTTGAAGGAAGGACCGGCACCGCACTAGATGTTTTTGGCGAAGGGAACGGAGGGGGTAGTTTCTCTTTTGGAAGGCACAGGAAGGTAGTATCCGACTATGTGGATCTCTGTAATCAATATATTGATATCAGGATAGTTCCCCCGGATCGAAAGCGTTTTGGACGTGTTCCTGTTTATGCCGATGTCGCAGCGGAATCTGGTGTGGCACTTATCGGATGCGATTGCGGTGTTGACGGAGATGGGATCGACAACCTCAAAAAGATTGGTGCGGAGATCTATGAGAAACACAGATTATCTGTAGTCACAGAGGTTATCGATCGCGTCTGTGCAAGCATGGCTCTCAGGATGATTGATGTCTGCAATGAACGACATTTCATACCAGGGAATGCATCAATCGGTTTTACCGGAAGAGCAGCGATATCGGGGAAAAAACCCGAATATATCCTTGAGGGGATCATCGATCGAGAACTGTTTGCAGATCCAATCGATCACATTGTTTTCGTGGACGATGGGCTTGCTCGCGGTGCTGCACTGATGGGACGCTGTATGAATTCGCTCGGTAAACCGAAAAATCCCCTGGGCGGCGTCCGTGGAGGGGGCTGTATCATGGGTAGAAGAATAAAGATTGGGAGATAAAGTATGGAAGAAGCAGAGTTATTTGATCTGGTGATCCCACCGGGAGTACCGAGAAGCATTATCCGCTCGGTACTGGAGAATTATAATGTCGAACTGGTGCCGCATAAAACCCGCCTGGCTTTTGCGAATATGGATGGGGACGAACGTGAACTACTGGCATTCAGGGGAGAAAGAGAAGAGGTTGAACGCGTTGAGGCGTTCATGTTTGAAGAACTGAAAAAATTTATCAATTAATCTTTTTTTCCGCGCCAAAAATCGAGAGCAGAAGTGCTTTTTGTGCATGGAGGCGGTTTTCAGCCTGATCCCAGACAGCACTCCGGGGTCCGTCCAGAAGTTCATCGGTGATCTCACAGCCGCGATGTGCCGGGAGACAGTGAAGAACGATACATTCGGGAGATGCGCGCTTCAGCAGTTCTGCATTCACCTGATATCCCATAAATGATGCAAGACGTTCTTTCTCTTCAGCCTCCTGACCCATCGATATCCAGGTATCTGTATAGACTGCATCGGCACCCTCGGCCGCTTCAAGAGGACTCTCACACAATCTCACAGAGCCTTCGGCTTCGGCACGGCGGATGCACTCGCTATTTGGTTCGTAGCCTGGAGGAACAGCCACAGAGACATTCATTCCGGTCCTGATTGATGAAAGGATCAGTGAGTTGCAGACATTGTTTCCATCCCCCACCCATGCAACATTCAGCCCTGATAAGCGGCCAAACTGTTCCTTTAAGGTCATCAGATCCGCCAGAATCTGGCATGGGTGTTCCCTGTCTGAAAGGCCGTTAATGACCGGTATCGCAGAAGACGCAGAAAATGCCTCAATAGAGCTGTGGGTATGTGCGCGGATCATGACTGCCGAGAGATATCGTGAGAGAACACGCGCAGTATCACCGATAGCCTCACCGCGATCCAGCTGCATATCCCGTGGGTTGAGGTACAGGGCAGATCCTCCAAGTTCAAACATCCCGACTTCAAATGAGATCCGTGTTCTGGTCGATGACTTCTCAAAGATCATACCGAGTGTTTTTCCAGAGAGGTGAGGGTGAGGGATATTCTGTCGACGCTCTTCTTTCAGCCGGATTGCATCTTCAATGATCGTCGATATATCTTCAGACGAGAGATCCAGAATAGAGAGTACATTCATCGCAATTCCTTCATATGATGTATACGATCCGAGAGAATGGTTTCCTTTCCAATATCCGTCCTGTACCTGATATTTCCCCGGACAGAAGATGCCGCAGCCTCAGCTGATCTCTCTGCATCTGCCAGGTTCTCTCCAACCCCGACAAAGGCAAGGGAACGGGACGAGCGGGTGAAGACGGATCCGTTCTTCTCCTCGACATTGGCATAATAGAGGAGGGCACCATGATCTCCTGAAAGCTCAATTCTATCCCCGGTCTTTGGTTTTTCAGGATAGCCCGCAGGGACTACGTATTTGCATACGGTTGCCTTTCTCTCAAACACCACATCAGACTGGCGGAGAGTACCGTCTGCAACACGCATGGCGATCTCGGAGAAATCACTTGAGAGTATTGAGAGGACATTCATGGCTTCCGGATCTCCAAACCGTGCATTGAATTCGATAACTTTTGGACCTGATGCCGTATTCATGAATTGTCCATAGAGGATTCCCCGGTAGGGAGAACCCGATGTATCAAGTGCCGAGACGACATCATGCATTATCCGAAGAGCGGCTGCATATTCTGAATCCAGAACAAAGGGGAGTCTGTGATCAGGCATGCTGTATGATCCCATGCCACCGGTATTTGGACCGGTATCACCCTCAAAAGCACGCTTGTGATCCTGGACAAGGGGCATGGGAATGAGAGAATTGCCATCGACAAATGCCATAAGGGTGAATTCCTCGCCGATGAGCCGCTCTTCAATGACCATTCCCCCCTGAATGGAACGGGCATACTCGATCGCACCCGCCCGATCGACCTGTTCACCCATTACCTTGACACCTTTTCCTCCGGTCAGGCCGATTGGTTTGATGACAACATCCTCTTCATGTGATGAGATAAAAGCCACTGCATCTTCGGGATCGGAAAAGATACGATATGCAGGGAGACCTTCGATCCGGTACTCCTTCATGAGCTGTCTGCAGAAGGCTTTGTCCGTCTCGATCCGGGCAGCTGCCCGGGTTGGTCCAAGACAGCCGATACCTATCTCAAGAAGAGCGTCAGTAACGCCGGCATGTAGAGGTGCTTCAGGACCGATCACCGCATAGTCAATCTGATGGCTTTTTGCATACCTGACTATCGCTTCGGTATCAGTCTCGCTTGCAATTAAAAAATCACGGCAGAGTGTAGTAATGCCGGGATTTGCATGTGACATCACGGCATAGAGTACGGACTCCGGATTGCAGGAGAGTGCTCGTGCAAGTGCGTGCTCCCTTCCGCCACCACCCACAACCAGGTAATTCATGCTCATGTATTTGAACCCTTCTCCTATTATACTATCACTTTTTCAAAAGATCGCTTACCCGTGCCAGCGGGCAGAGAGAGATGCCTTCCTTCTCCATCCGTGACGCTGCACCCTGCTCACGATCCACAATGGTCACCACCGTATCGACACAGGCACCAGCCCGCCGCAACTCTTCGACTCCATAGATGGCGGAGCCACCGGATGTGGTGACATCTTCGATGAGAAGCACCCTCCTTCCGGCTACATCTCCGATAATCCGCGCAGCTTTACCATGATCTTTCTCAGTCGCACGGATGATTGCATAGGGTTTCCCCGACACAAGTGATACTGCAACTGCAAGCGGAACACCTCCGACTGCAACACCGGCAACCAGTTCGAAATCATATGCATCAGATACAATACGGCCGATTGCACAAAGCAGGTCAGGATGCGTCACTGCCTGCTTGATATCGACATAATACGAGCTCTTCTGGCCGGAAGCCAGTATAAACTCACCAAATTCAATTGCATGATACTGAATCAGGAGTGATGAAATATCGTCTACCATGGTACATCCTTTATTCCTAGTATATAGCCGATAATATTTGTTCCACGATGAAGAACCGGGGTGAGGATCATAATTGCAATTGCAATTGGAATTGTGATCGTAGAAAACAACCAACCGGGATCAAAGATGAGAAGCAGGATAAAGGCGCCAATAACAAGATCGAACTGATCGGCAACCGGCCATTTCTCACCCCTTTCAACCCCCCTTCGCCTCTTCAGAAAACTCTTTGCCAGATCGCCGAGGAGTGCCCCGACAGCAAGGAGGGTGATCGAGACGAGCGTATGCTCTGGCAACCAGACGATCTCCGCATGGGAATGGACAAGGATCTGGAGGAGCCCTATGGCAACACCTCCGGTGATCCCGGCAATGAGCCCTCTCACCGTCTTGCCATCACCAAATATCCTTCTGCCATCACGCCAGCATCTTCCACCGTCAATCGGTTTCCCGCCACCAAGTGCAGCTGCAACCGGGTTTGGAAGATAAGCCGGAAGCATCACCCAGAGCGCGGATATGCCGATAATGATGAGTGAATTGATATCGATACCACCCATATCCTATGTACTATGGTGGAAGGTTTAAAAAATACTGTATCACATACTTACTCTGAAGGTTTTCGCGGGTGAATCAAGAATGCTGATCAAAAAGACGAAAAGTATCTGCCCGGTTTGTAGAAAGGTCCTTGATGCCGATATTATCGAAGAAGATAATGCCGTTTGGATCTGCCGTGAATGTCCGGATCATGGCCCAAACAGATCGCTCTACTGGTCTGATTCTGCAATGTACCACAGGTTTGATGCTTATAATGCCATAGGGAACGGTGTTCAAAACTCAAATAAGCCTGAAATCCGGAGTGGATGCCCATATGATTGTGGCCTCTGTTCGGAACATAAATCAGGAACCCTGCTAGCAAATGTTGATGTCACAAATCGCTGCAATCTGAATTGTGAATTCTGTTTTGCAAATGCCCGCGCATGTGGTTTTATCTATGAGCCAACGATGGAGCAGATAGAAGAGATGTTTCTGCTCCTCCGATCCCAGAAACCGGTTCCACCCCCGGCAGTTCAGCTTTCCGGCGGTGAACCGACGATGCGAAAAGACCTTCCCGAGATCGTCAGAAAAGCCAAGGAATATGGATTCAGCCAGGTACAGATTGCAACAAACGGTATCAGGCTTGCACAGGATAAACAGCTTGTTTCAGACCTGAAAGATGCTGGCGTTTCCACTATATACCTCCATTTTGATGGTGTCACCAAAGCAACAAATCCCCTTCTTGAGATCAGTAAGAAAGCCATAGAAAACTGCCGCGAAATGAAAGTGGGAATCGTCCTCGTACCTACCATAATTGGTGGAAAGAACCATCATGAGGCAGGTTCCATCATCAAATTTGCAGCTGAGAATATCGATGTGATACGAGGGGTCAATTTCCAGCCGGTTGCATTCACCGGGGCCGCAAGCAACGACGATATCGCAAAGGAACGGATCACCATCCCCGATCTTCTCAAGGGAATAGAAGAGCAGACAGAGGGAGTGCTACAAGCAGCAGACTTTTATCCGATCCCATGTGTCGAGCCGATCATCGATCTGGTAGAATCATACACCGGACGTCCCCAGATACAGTTTACCGCAAACCCACACTGTGGAGCAGCCACCTACCTCTTCGTCACAGAAAACGGGCTTGTCCCGGTGAACAGAATGGTAGATGTTGATGACTTTTTTAAGTCGATTGATACCATTTCAGAGGGTTTGAAGAAGAAAGGAACGATCAATAAATACCGAACCCTCCTTGAGGGTGTCAATCATCTCCGCACCACCATGAAGAATGATCGGCCGGATAAGATTGATTTCTGGGGGCTCATTACAAATGCCCTGATTCACCATAATTTTGATGCTCTCAGAAAATTCCACTGGAATGCACTCTTCATCGGAACCATGCATTTTATGGATAATTATAACTATGATATCAACCGGGTGAACCGGTGCTGTATCCACTATGCAACACCAGATGGCCAGATCATCCCATTCTGCAGTTATAATAGTGGACCGATGAGGCGTGAGGAAGTCTGGAAAAAACACGCACTCGATGAAGAGACTCAATCGTTTTGATAGTGATGTGGTTTTCAGATGATCAGAATCATTCCAAAACCAACCGATACACCCGAGGATAATTCAACACAAATGGTGCTTGATGCACTTGATACGCTGAATGCACAATACGAACTGCTTCATCTCAATGAAATAAATCCTTTCAGGGTTCCCTGCAAGGGTGACCTTATCTGGGTCTGTGGCATTCGCCAGAACGGTGTTGAATTTGAACAGATCAAAGCCCTCTCGTTAACAAACCGACTTGTCAATACCCCGGATGCCATCGCCACCTGTGCAAGCAAGGTGATGACGTCCGCACTTCTCTGCCACCATGGCGTACCAACACCAGAGACACTCTTTACCGCTTCACATGAAGCAGTTGAAGAGTTCCTCATAAAACATGGGAAAGCTGTGTATAAGCCAGTCTATGGATTTGACGGAGATGGCATTTTCCTCTTCTCAGATATCTCCGATCTCGCTGAGCCCCCATATTATATTCAGGAGTATGTCAGAAATGATCGCGATTTCAGGGTTTTTGTCATCGGATATAATGCCGTTGGGGCGATATATCGCCAGTCACCCCACCTGACCCATAATATCCATAAAGGAGGGGTCGGCACACCGGTTGAGATCGATCCTGCAATGAGGGAGATAACTGAAGCGGCAGCGAAAGCTGTCGGAATAGATTATTGTGGTGTTGATCTTCTCAGGACAGATGATGGATATACCGTCCTTGAAGTGAATGGTACACCAAACTGGCATTGCATGTCTGCACCAATACCCCGTCTGATGGCAGAATACCTGGTCAGAGAAGAAGTGAGTCAAAAAAAATTAAAATAAAATATCTACTGGGCACATTCGATCTCTTTTAGCGTCTTCTCTGCAAGCTCCCTCATTCTGGAGCTTATCCTTCCCGATGATCCAAGTTCTGCATCCTTCATAACATTTGCAAGTTCTGTTGCAAGAATGAAAATTGCATACTTATGCTCAAGTTTGCTTTTATGTACCTGGGAAGGGTTGATCTTCAGGGCTTGGTACTGAGGAAATGAAATATCAGGACTCTTTTCTTCAAAGTAACCCTTGATATCTGCTAACATCTGGTGGAGTGCGATCAACTCATCTTTATGCATCGGATCACCCGCAAGTACGATCGTGATGGCTGGGAATAAAAGAGTATGGATTAAAAAGAAAAACTAAAATACTATTGCATATTCACCATACGTAAAGATATTGGTCTTTTCACAATACCCTGAAAGTCACGCGCAGCAATAAATTCCAGCCCCTTTTCGGCAGCTACATCCAAAATCTTCTGATCCACATTTATATCAAGAAGAACACCTGCACTCTCGGAACCATACTCTTCAAGGAGAGCCTCAAATTCTTGAGGGGAAAAATCATGAAGTGTCGAGAGATCAGGAGAGAGAAAACGTCCAAGACCGCTTCCATACACTGCCTTCATGTGCCTGCCCAGTGTCGCATTTCCTCCTTTCTCCTCAGAGGGCTGGATGAGAGCCGGCTCATTGGAGCCATCATCAGATCTCTTCACCTGAAGGGAACTTTCACCTGGAACTGGTGTGGGTGAGGGGTGGGTTGAACTCCCCTCCCCAACAGAATTCCCCGGAATTTTCTCTTCACTGATATCCGGTGAATACGGATACAGGGTTGGCTGGATTCCATGATCTGATGGAACCTTTCTGATATCACGATTCACCTGATCACGGACATATTCAATCGGCACCTTGTTTCTCAGGGCTTTGACGATCTCCTTCCGGCTGAGATCCTCAACACTCTTGCCTCGTGGCGGATATGCAACAAAATCAATATCCGCAATCTGGAGAAGCTCACGCAGTATCAGTTCCCCACCACGATCCCCATCGAGAAAGACGGTTGCAGTCTTCTTTTCGCAGAGACTGACGATGATATCGGGGACATTGGTTCCTTCTACCGCCACACTGTTTTTTATCCCATACCGGAGGAGATTCAGAACATCCGCTCTCCCCTCAACAATGATGATAGCATCAGATTCTTCGACATTCGGGCCGGCTGGAATTCGCTCTTCCCCGAGCAGCCTGATCTTTTCAATTCTGATCGATTCACGCACCTCATCAAGAAGATCCTGTGAGTCGATTGTGTCCTCTTCAAAAGCATCCAGAAGGAGCTCTTTTGCCCGTTCGATGATCTTTTTCCGTTTCGCTACTCTGATATCCTCAATACATTCCACACGAACGCGTGCAACGCAGGGACCAACCCGATCTATTGTCTCAAGTGATGCAGCAAGTATAGCTGTCTCTGCCCGATCCAGAGACGAGGCAATGAATATTTCACCTGCGGTCTCTCCACGTTTGCTGACGATCTGAACATCAATACGTCCAACCCTTCCGGTTCTCTGGAGATCACGAAGATCGAGATCTTCGCCAAGTAACCCTTCTGTCTGGCCAAATATGGCACCGACTACGTCGGGTTTTTCAACCACCCCCTCTGTTTCGAGATGAATCTGAATAAGATACTTTGTCGTATCTGGTGAATACATGTAAACGCACCTCCATCGATCATGCAATTGTGTCTGCGCTTGATCATAGGCATTATGTCATAAGGATTTGCGATTACTTAAAGTAACCCATGGTGGAAATACCGTTTCAGAACATCAGGCGATCCTGGCATGTGAGAGTATGGAAAAGAGTCATTCCATTCAGTAAATGGTATATTTAGAGAAGTGTGGCAAGCAGTTCTTTACACCGGAGAGGAGTCATCCCGGCAATCTGGATCACTTTTCGCGATGACTGGTGCCCGGATACAATACGAATTTCCGATTTTGAAATACCCATAACCTTTGAGACGAGATCGATGATCGCCGTGTTGGCACGTCCATCAACGGGAGGGGCGGTTATTGCAATGCCGATTGACTTTCGCCAGGCATTATATCCATCGGGAAAGGCATTTCTTCCAGATCCAGGATGTACATCAAGAGCGATCAACAATCCTTCATTGGATATCCGAAATGCATCTTCAAAAGAAGCCATACTAACTATGGGTTAATGTCACCCGGTGAAAACTGATCTCGGTCATCGGTGGCTGCTGCCGTTCCTCCCGCATCAAACCCGTCACCGGGTGGTGCCTGTCTCGCAGACGGGTTGTCCCATGGATCATCTCATGACATACGGCATATGGATCACCTGGGGACCTATGAATGCGAATATGTTGGCACATTATTCTATTTGTTCCCCGGGATGATAACCCCTTCCCGGCATCCATGTTCCAGGCTCATGAGTATACTCTCCCTCGCGATAAGCAATCCTGCCGAAACGAACAACAAGAGAAGGGAAAACTCCCATCATACCCTCATATGGAGTCCACCCACACCGGGAATGGAGTTTTTCTGTTTGTATTTTTTCTGGTTTCATCGCATAGAGGGCAAAGTCCGATCGTTCTCCTGCTCCAAATCCGGAAGGTGGTATTCCAAGCACCCCGCATGGGGCTGTTGCCGTCTTCTCGATGACAGATTGAAGGGTGAATGTACCTTTGACCACCTCGTTCATCAGGAGCGGGAGCATCGTCTCAACACCAGGGAGCCCGGAGGGGGCTTCTGCAAAAGGAACCTGCTTTTCCTGACGTGTATGGGGGGCATGATCGGAGGCGATCAGATCAATAGCATCCCATGATGCAAAAAGCGCTTTCCGCTCAGCTTCCGGTCTCAAAGGGGGATTTACCCGCCCAAACGTATCTTCAGGTTCAAACTGTTCAATCGAGAGGAAGAGATGGTGAGGAGTCACCTCCTTTGATCCCGGTGCAACCGCGAGGGATTGTGATGAGCTGATGTGACAGATATGTGGTTTCATTCCTTTCGGGATGGCCGATCGTATCTGCTGAAATGATTCTGCTTCTCCCTCAGCGGATCTGAGGGTATTGTGATCTATAAGAGTATCCGGCGATCCGGGAAGCACCTGTTCACAGTGGATGGTGGCGGGGGCGCCGAGTGAGTGGATAGCAGGAAGCGCATCTCGCAGCTCTTCAAGGGTGAGGGCATCACCATAACTTGAAGGGGCAGCGAAGATCTCGCCAAATGCCATAGCCCCCGCGTTCCAGAGAGGCAATGGATCTGAATCCGTGGATACGCCCCCGTTTACTCCGAATGAGCAAAGGGCACCCGTAGATGCTTCCCTGATACGATTCTGGAACTGATCGCGTGAAAAGAGTGGAGGGATGGTATTTGGCTGATCGACAACCATGGTAACCCCGCCTGCGAGGGCGGCCATAGTACCTGTCCTCCAGTCTTCCTTTGAAGACTGAATCCCGCCACGCATATGGACATGCATATCGGTGGCAGCCGGTACACAGAGGAGACCACGGCACTGAATCTCCTCATCTGCCCTTCCTGCGCTTCCGATATGGAGGAGTTCACCATCCCGGAAGGCGAGATCAGCCACCCTGCCATCAGGGAGGGAGGCGTTTCTCAGGACAAGATCTAG
This sequence comes from Methanocalculus sp. MC3, assembly GCF_054767395.1. Lineage (NCBI taxonomy): Archaea > Methanobacteriati > Methanobacteriota > Methanomicrobia > Methanomicrobiales > Methanocalculaceae > Methanocalculus > Methanocalculus sp. MC3. The sequence continues at coordinate 254,768 of NZ_BAABMP010000002.1, read as the reverse complement.
CATACCCTTGGCACCGGATCTCCAAGAGGCGGTTCGATAAAGCGCTCGCCTCCGATGCTGGTCTGCATCACAACCCGTGAACCTGAGACGACCTCGCCGATGATTGCAGCATCAGCGCCGGTCGGGTGGGAGCGGATTGCCGAGAGGATGGCTTCTGCATCATCTGCTGCAACCCCCATCACCACTTTACCTTCGTTTGCAACCTGAAGGGGATCGATTCCAAGGATATCAGCCGCAGACCTGATGCTTCGGCGAATCGGAACCTTCTCTTCATCCAGCAGGATTCCAAACCCGCTCTTCCGGGCCATCTCATTGATAGCAGCCGCAAAACCACCTCTGGTCGGATCCTTCATTGCATGAATGTCACCGGCAGCGAGCGCACGTTCAACTATCGGCCAGACCGGGGCAACATCTGACCTGAGCGTCTCACCAAATTCAAAGCCCTCGCGGTATGAGAGGATGGATATGCCATGATCACCAAGTGTGCCCGAGGAGATGATGAGATCCCCTTCCTGCAGGGTGCTATCACGCACAGGGCGATCAGCTATCCCTATTCCTGCGGTATTGATGATGATACCATCGAGGGATCCCCGTTCCACAACCTTTGTATCACCAGTAACTATACTGGCACCGGCTTCGCCGAGTGCCAGATCCATCGAGGCAACAATACGGGCAAGATCCTCAACAGAGAAACCCTCTTCGATGATCATTGCAGAGGTGAGGGCAATCGGCCGTGCCCCCATAACTGCAAGATCGTTCACCGTGCCACAGACAGATAGCCTTCCGATATCTCCTCCCGGGAAAAAGAGGGGGCGGACCACATGGGAATCGGTGGTGAGTATAATATTGCTGCCATTAATGGGAATAATTGCTCCATCGTCAAGGGCTTCAAGACCAACACCACCAGCATTGTTGTGGGAGAAAGCTGTCAGAGTCCTGAGGAGTTCCCCCATCACCTCTCCACCGGCACCATGCATCAGATTGACTTTCATTCTTCACCTGTATCTATCTCAATATTTTTCACTACAATCTCTTTTCCGGCAACAAGTGTTGGGAGTTTTCCACAATCCGGGCAGACATAGATCTCTTCACCCTCATATCCGCATGTACAGCGGGTTCTGGGGGGGATGGTCTCACAGACGATCTCTGCTCCGTTCATTACCGGATCATCTGCTGTGAGGGTCTCAAAAAGAAAGGAGACCTGCTCCGGATTTATCATAGCCATCTTACCGAAATTCACGGTGATCTTCGTTACATGACTGGCATTATGATCCAGTGCCGTTCTGCGTGCCGTTGCATAGATATCATATGCTATGCCATATTCGTGCATCAGGCACCCATGGCCTCATAGACCTGACGGAATATCTCCCGTGTCTCAAGTCCTTCCTCACGGGAAAGCCGCTGGATAGCAAAACCGACATGAACCAGAACAAACTCACCAATTTTTACATCAACGAGATCAAGCCTGACTTCATGCTGAAGATCGCCGAAGTCGACAAGTCCGATGTTTCCATCCCTGATCTCAATTACTTCTGCAGGCACTGCAATACACATGAACCATTCCTCAAGATCCTCTTGTCTTCTCAAAGTGATAAAGAGAACGAATGTGGCTGATGGATGAATGAGTCAGATAAGAGAAAAGAGTCATAAAAACGCCGGGGGAGAGATTTGAACTCCCGAGGTGCAACACCAGTGGCTTTCAAGGCCACCGCCTTTCCGGACTAGACTACCCCGGCCCGTACACATATATGCTCTTTAGAAATAAGAGATTATGGTTTCTTCACCAGACAAATGACGAGAATTGCCAGTGCAACCAGGGGCATAAGGATAAACGCCGGAGACTCTTCAGCAGGCGTATGCCCCGGATCCACAAGATCTCCGAACTTATCTGAAGCCATCGTGCTTGTGGTTAAAGAGACGATGTTCTGGCCATAGAGATGGACTGTGCCGGTTCCCGCTCCATCGGGGTATGCCCTGATATGAATCATGCCGCCATTCCCTTCAAGGGTAAATGTCTCTGCCCTGTCTGCCCCATACTCATTGATGATATGGTGATTCCCTGATTCATCGATATACTCGATCACCCAGTCAATTCCAAGCGAAGTGCTGATTGTTGCCGTCCCGGATCTCGTCTGCATCACAAAATATGCCGGATTTTCACGTGAGGCAGTCGCGCTTGCAGAGATGATCGAAGGCTCCGGGGTTCGTGTAGGGATGACCGGGGTGGATACTATCTCCTGGATCACCTGAATCTGTACCATTCCAATCAATCCTCTCCTATCGGCAATACGAGCGGAATAAACCCCCGCTCTGTCTATTGATATCTCCTGATAGAACCTGCCGCTCTGATCGCTCGATACCCATTGGGGGCCGAAATAGTTGCCTGATGGACCATATACTGTCAGTTCAACCCCATCAGCGCCAAGGCCGTCGACCATGCCACTGACAGAGAGCCAGCCATCATAGTCCTGGCGAACCGGAGATATCATCGTCAGGAGAAGGCTCCGGTCAGTTAAGTGGTAGATAACCCAGTTTCTTGGCTGTGAAACCTCGTAGTATTTTGGTGCCTGAATCTGAAACCGGTAATCACCCTCTTTCAGCCCGGTTGTATCAAATTCCGTTGAGAATACCCCTCCATCCTGGATCACCATACTCCTGCTGGAATAGTAACTGTCCGGACCGGTGACAGAGAGTGTCATTGTAACGCCCGGAGGTATGTTCTGGGAGATCCCACTAAGGGTAATGATATCTCCGACATTCCCGTTAATACTGCCTGAGTCTCGTGGCGGCCCGATAAACTGGAAGTTATATGCCCCCACTGCTGAGATACAGAGAAGGAGGAGAATGGCAGCAAGTGCGATCTTTTTCATGATCGAGATATCATATTTATATGGTTTTAATGGTATCCCGAACAGTTGAGAAGCCCCTTGCCTCATGGATGGGGGAAGACCTGATAGATGGCGAGATTAAAAAAACACTCACCATTATTCTGAAATCCGGCGGTTGCCGCTGGAACAGGTGCAGGATGTGCGGATACCGGTTTGAACGGTACCATTCATTAGAAACGAGCGAATTAAAAGAGCGGATGATTGCCCAGATCCGGTGGATCGAAGAGAATTATCGCTCCGATGACTACGAGGTGATCAAGATCTTCACCTCAGGGAGTTTCTTTGACCCTGACGAAGTTCCGCTGGAAGCGAGAGAGGAACTTGGGAGGCTCATCAGGGGAAAAATTGCGATTGCCGAATCCCGTGCCGAATATATTTCCCAGACGGCAATTGCTTCATTCCTCGACCAGATTGATTGCGGCGATCATACGATGCCCCTCTATGTTGCAATCGGGCTTGAGACAACAGACGATCGAATCAGAGAGAAATGCATTGACAAGGGAATGGCATTTGCCGACTTTATCCGGGCAGCAAAAGAGGCAGAAGAAGCCGGTGTCGGTGTCAAGTCATATCTGATGATGAAACCACTCTTCATGACTGAAAAAGAAGCGATAGCAGATATGAAGACCTCTATCCGTGAGGCGGCACCGTATTCGGATTTGATGTCAATGAATCTCTGCACAGTTCAGAAGCGAACTGATGTTGAGTACTATTGGAAACGCGGAGCATACCGGCCTCCATACCTCTGGAGTGCCCTTGATGTCCTCCTCTCAACCGATGAAAAGGTCAGTTGTGATCCTGTTGGGGGCGGGTTTGCCCGTGGACCACATAACTGCGGTGATTGTGATCGGGAGATAAAAAATGCGATTAATCTTTATTCGCTGAGCTTTGATCGCAGCCTTCTCCAGGCCGTATATGATGCAGGCTGTGATTGTAAAGAGGAGTGGGAGTATATCCTTGGCAATGAGATGCCCTGGTGCATGCCCCTTACCCGGTAATTTTTTTTTTATTTTGACGTCTCTTTCTGGTGCTGGAGTGCAGCAAGGAGAGCCGGAATGAATGTCCCTGCATCCGAGACAACACCTATCGCCTGACTGGTTCCACGATCCATCAGTTTTGTAACAGACGCCGGGTTGATATCCACACAGATCGTCTTAACATAGGAAGGCAGGCAGTTGCCAACAGCAATCGAGTGGAGAAGTGTTCCGATCATGAGAACCATCCCGCAATCACCAAGATTGGCCCTGATTGCATCCTGTGCCACCACAACATCGGTTATTACATCAGGAAGAGGACCGTCATCCCGGATCGAGCCTGCGAGCAGATAGGGTATACCTGCTTTCACGCACTCATACATAATCCCCTGAGTGATCACCCCGGATTCAACGGCAGCTGCTATTGATCCGGCACGCATCACCTCGCTGATTGCGATAATATGGTGCTTATGACCGCCGGTTACGAGATCACCTGTTTTGAGATTCATTCCAAGGGAAGTTCCAAACAAATTGCTCTCAATATCATGAGTGGCAAGGGCATTGCCGCTGAAGAGGATATCGATGTATCCTTTCCGGATCAGGGTTGCAAGTGCTTCTCCTGCGCCGGTATGAACAATTGCCGGTCCGCCGACGAGAGCAACCTTCTGCCCTTTTGCCTTAACTTTCAGCAGCTCCTCTGCGATCTTTCTGACGATGGTCTCGCTTGGCCGTTCAGAGGAGACCTGCCCGTGCATGAACTCAAACATGCCGGTTTCCCGGGGCCGTTCAGGATAGATAACCCTGACACCCGCTTCACCCAGGACGACATAGTCACCTTTTCGCAGCTTTGAGAGAGGGATACAGAAAGCACGCGAATTGTTTGGATCTACTTTGATTATGCAATCCATCTCAATGTTCTCAACCAGAATCCAATCATCATTATACCTGATTGATGTCGGATGATTGGTTGTTGAATAGAAGCCGGATGGAATAACCCGGTCAGCCTCCGCTGGAAGAAGCCTGACATTATCAGCCTCAATGAGGCGTATACCATACCGATGAAGCTCGCTTGTTATTAAGTCGAGTTTCTCCTCAGTTTCGGCAAAGACACGGAGCCGGGCAAAGCTTGGATCAACTTTCTTCTTTCCGACATCAAACGTGATGATCTCAAAGTCTCCCCCCATATCCATGATACGGTCAAAAACCCGTGTCATAATGCCCGAATCAATGATATGACCCTCGACCTCGATCTCCCGCGAATGGTTCATATATACTAGTCAGCAGTTTTCGTTATATGCATTCTGACGAATCGTTCCTTGTAAAAGAGATCATTTCTCATCGTTTCATGAGTGACTGAAAGTGCTTTTCAAGAAGTTCAAGCTCAAACCGGGTATTTACATTGAATACAAGCCCCGGATCATGGAGAAGGAGCCGGAGTTCCTCCTGCTCCGCATGAATACATGAACCATCAAGGATATTGATTCCCGCCGGGCTTGCCGGGACACCATTAATCTCCATCTGGTAGCGTGGCGTGGTTTCAAAACGGCTGCAGAGAGTAAGAGGGATCCAGGTTGAGCAGGCCTGCATCCCTGAAATCGCATACTCCTCCCATATGTAAGAGATAATATCCGGCCGGAGACAGGGGATGTCCGAAACAGCTACAAATAAAGGACCGTTCTCTTCAAGAATTGAGACTGCCTGAGCGAGATCTTCGATATAACCCGTGCCATCAGTAGAGACAAACAGGATATCATGTGCCCGGCACCAGTTTTTTGTGTAGGGCGTTTTTATGGATGTTACGATAATCGGAGTTACACCTGCTGCTAAAAATGCATCAATAACAAAACGAATCATCGGACGGCCTGCTATTCTGACAAGGGGTTTTTCCCCCATGTCAAGGCGCGATCCAACTCCTCCTGCCATTATTAAGGCGCGCATGCAGATAATGCCTCAATGAGAATCTGATTCTCCTCATGCCCTCGTATTGCAACCCTGATCGATTCCGGGAGACCAAATGATGTGCAGTCCCTCACCAGAACCCCTTCACGAAGAAGACGCCGGACCAGATCTGATGCGGAGATCCCCACATCAACGAGGATATAGTTCGCAGATGACTGATGTGGAGTGTAACCGATGGCGCAGAGTGATTGGTTGAGATAATCACGCTCAATTGCTATCATTCTTCGTGATTCTGCCAGATCAGGGAGATGTCGGATAGCCTCGGTTGCGTATATCTCAGCAAATCTGTTCACAGTCCATGGAGGACGGGTGCTTTCGATCGCTTCGATCAGATCCGGATCACCAAAGCCAAAACCAAACCTGATGCCCGGTACAGAAAATGCCTTTGTAAGTGATCGGAGGATGAAGAGGTCAGAATCCCTCTCATCCACCATGCTCTGATCGGGATCCGAGAGATCAATGAACGCCTCATCCAGAAAGAGGACGGAGCCCTCATCCCGGCACTCCTTCAGCCTTTGTTTGATCGCATCTTTTGAAAGGAGCATGCCGGTTGGATTGTTTGGATTACAGATATACCGCAGATCAACTCTGTCTTCAGGATTATGGGTAATTGTACCACCGGCGAGACGAACAGACTGGGCGTACTCCCCAAATGTCGATCTCTCAATAAATGCCCGCGACCCTGCGGGTGCCATCACCTGCGCAAAGATCCTGATCAGCTCGACCGATCCATTGCCAACGGTGATCTCTTCGATTTTTCGTGAAAATACAGATCCAATCGCCTCCTTCAGATCAAGATAGGTGTCATCGGGATAATCGCCCAGATCACATGCTCCTGGCTCCCATGCAACAGCAGGAGGGAATGGGTTCATGCTTGCACTGAAGTCCAGCAGATCTTTTTTCAGCCCTTCTCTGCGAAGATTCCTGATAATACCACCATGTATCTGCCTTTTTGGCATGTGTTTGATCCTCATAGGGCAGGCCACCAGGAAAGGATCTGATGAAAACAATTCTCAAAGAAAGCGGGTTGAATCATACTAAAATTAATTTGCATTGTTCTGATTAAAAGGGTTCTGAAAAGGCTCTTCGGGGGCGCTTCCGTAGTTTTTCGTAAACTATATATACATTAACGATACATCTACATTTATCTGATTAGTAAGATCAGACGATTGTGCGCTTAATGTCTGACAATTAGCTTATTAATGTATGACAATTGTCTGACTGGAGTGAGAAATGGACAGGATCACCATCCGATTACCCAGGCAACAGGTCGAAATGCTGGAGAAACTGGTAGCGGCCGGAGAATTCCCAACCGTATCTGAAGCGGTTCGATATGCAGTACGGGAACTCCTATCCAAGCACGGAGATCGGGTAATGCGCGAAAGCGATCAGGTCACGTCTTTAAAAATTTAAATGAGGGGTTGTAGTATGCAGACAATTATAAATGAAGCTCTAAAACACGCAGAGATTGAGAAAGACCGCGTTAAATCATCGATCATCGATGATGATGAGATGCTTGGCAATCCACGCATTGTCATCATCGGGTGTGGCGGCGCAGGAAACAACACAGTAAACCGGCTTCACCATATGCAGGTGAATGGTGCTGAGACGATCGCAATCAACACCGATAAACAGCACCTTGATATGGTTCAGTCCGATAAAAGAGTCCTGATCGGCAAATCCCTGACCAAAGGCCTTGGAGCCGGCGGATTCCCGGATGTTGGCAGACGCGCAGCCGAGATGGCCAGGCCGACCCTTGAGAGCCTCCTTGAATCAGCAGATCTCGTATTCGTCACCGCAGGAATGGGTGGAGGGACCGGAACCGGATCGGCCCCTGTTGTGGCTCAGATCGCAAAAGAGCAGGGTGCAATCGTCGTCGCCATGGTGAGTTACCCCTTCCAGGTTGAGAAGGCACGCATGCTCAAAGCAGAAGAGGGGCTTGAAGCGATCCGCAATGCAGCAGATTCCGTCATTGTTCTTGACAACAACCGGCTGAAGAATTTCGTTCCAAACCTCCCACTCGGACAGGCATTTTCAGTTATGGATCAGCTCATCTCAGAAACAGTCAAAGGGATCAGCGAAACAATCACTGAACCATCACTCATCAACATCGACTATGCCGATGTTCGTGCCACCATGAGCAAAGGTGGGCTTGCCGTAATGCTTGTCGGCGAAAGCAAGCAGCAGAACAAAGCGGAAAGTGTTGTTCGCGAGTGCCTTGACCACCCGCTCCTTGATATCGACTATCGTGGCGCAACAGGATGTCTCATTCATATCACCGGTGGCAGCGATCTTACACTCCACGATGCAGAAGAGATTGCAAGCCAGCTCACATATGAGCTCGATCCGCATGCAGATGTGATCTGGGGTGCGCGCGTCAGAAGCGACTATGAAGGGAAAGTCAGGGTAATGGCAATTATGACAGGCGTCCAGAGCCCGCAGATACTCGGTGGACTCCCAAGCCTCTCGATGCAGTCAACACGCTCACGAAGTGAAGCGGTTATCCCGGGACGGAGCATCGGCCGGGGAACTGCAGATGCCCGCTCCGGAAGCCTGCTTGACTGGGTAATGTAATCCAAAAAACTTTTTTCTTTTCTACATTTTGCCATCAGGCCAGAATTACACTCTATTCCGAGAATTCGATACATTTAATAGCAACCTTAACCTTTACTTATAGAAAGTCGTATCAATGCCTCTGGAACCGGGAACAGTTTCTGCCACCGGAATTGAGCAATTGATCGCTTTTCGTATCGGAGGTTGAACAGGATGGTTTACGCGCATCAGCACTCACGTGAAGTGCTGTCTGTTTTTTATCTACTACCCGGAACAGAGGATACTCTGTACAAACGGGGCGCTTATACTCCAACCTGCAACCCAGAGGCAAACGTATCGACATTTGAGGATTGTTGAGCATGTTGAATGATCTCGTAGACAAGAGAAAAACTATTCTTGCTGAATCTGAACAGCACAAGAACAGAAGAAATGAACTCAATGCCCTCGCAAGCAAATGTGCCCGCGAGCGGAATGAGCTGAACAACCAGACGCGCCAGTATGTCGAAGAAGCCCAGAAGCACAAGGAGCTTCGCGACTCAAGCAACAAAGATGTCTCCGATCTGAAAGATCAGAGAAATGTCCTGAATGAACAGGCAAATGTACTCTTTGAGGAGCTTGAAGAATATAAAAAAGAACATGGCAATATAAAAAAGGGCCAGGTTAAAGACATCCAGCGTCAGATTGAGTTTCTCGAGTTCAAACAGCAGACCGAAGCAATGAGTTCTGACAAGGAACGTGAGCTCGTTGAGAAGATCAAACAGATGAAAAGCCAGGTTCGCGAACAGGAAGCTGAACTTGAGCAGAATAAAGAGATCCGGTCAAAGCTACAGGAGGCACGTGACCTCCGGAAACAGGCATCCGATCTCCACATCAAGGTGACCGAGAGTGCAGAGCTTGCACAGACTCATCACGATCTTATGGTGGAGTGCTACAGGAAAGCCGACAAGTCCCGTGAAGAGGCAGATGCCAGGCACCGTGCATTTGTCGAGGCACAGGAAGCAGCAGATGCCGAACACAAATCTTTCATCGAATGCCAGAAAGAACTCCGTGACTACGACAAGGTCATCAGCGGCATGCGGACAAAAACCAAGAAGGTTAAAACCGTTAAAGAGAATAAAACAGTCAGAATGGAAGCTGAAAAGATCTTCAACTCATTCAAGAGTGGAGAAAAGCTTACCACCGACGATCTTCTTCTCCTCCAGAGATCCAAACTCATTTAATTTTTTTTCAGAACGCACGATATGACTGAATAAGACCGGCAGGTCTTCTCCGGCAGGGCGATTTTTCAGGAAATCTTTTCTGACGATTTCACTCTGGAAAACCAGATTTCATTCATCATTCTGAGAAAACAACATTATTATCCTAATACGTTCATGTATTCTGTAATGGAGAAGAGGAAGACGCTCGTGCTGAGCGTCGATCGCGATGACGATATCGGATATAAAGCGAGGATAGAAAGTCCCGTTATCGGAAGAGAGGCGTGCCTCGAGGCAGCGAAACGCCTCGGGCTTGTCGATCCCGAAGATTCCGATGTGAATGCGATATTCCAGGCAGTCAAGACATATGACGAGCTGACTGCACGAGGAGAGGATGTGATCGTTTCTGTCATTGGCGGAAGCCATATGAACATGCTCGATGGAGATCGTAAAATCGCCGATTCGCTCTCACAATTAATCAATCAAACGAACGTAACCGCATGCATCCTTGTATCTGATGGCGCTGAAGATGATTTCATCCTCCCGATCGTCCAGTCAAGGATCCCTGTTGAGAGCGTTAAACGGGTCATCGTTGCACAGATGCCAAACCTTGAGGGAACCTACTATATCATCAAGAAACTGCTCGATGATCCAAAGATTGCCCGTGTTGTTCTTGTTCCAATCGGCCTTGCAATGCTGCTCTATTCAGCAGCATACCTCTGGGGAAGGCCGGATCTTGCAACCTTCTTTGTAGTCGGAGCTGTCGGGATTTATCTCCTCTTCAAAGGATTTGGAATTGACGAATTCTTCAGTTATCTCATCTCAGGACTTCAGCAGTCTTTTCAGAAAGGGAGTTTCAGTTTTGTTGCATACATAACCGCAGCCTTGATCTCAATTGTTGCTGTAATCATGGGTTTAACGAGCCTTCTCGTTTATTATCCACAGGATGCCGGAGTTCTGCTCTTTTTCGCTGCATTTATCTATGGATCGGTATGGTGGTTTGTGGGCGCAGGGCTTGTTGCTCTTGCGGGAAAGATCATCGATTGCATCCTCAATGAACAGGAGATGCTCAGCAGAATTGTGATCATCCCCTTTTTTATCGGAGCGATAGGGACAATCATCTACGGGGCGAGCAGTTACCTGCTTTCAATCAGCAATGTGCCCGAATTCCCCGTCTCCGCTGGTAGCGGAGTGCAATCCATCATCATCTTCACAGTAGCCGGCCTTCTCTGTGCACTTATTGGGATCTATATCCAGTCTGCAACGAGCAAATGGGTCATAGACGGTAAGAAGAGCAGAAAGTGGTGAAGAGCCAGATGAAACGGCAATGCATTTATGATTACATGCTGATGTCTATTCCATGCCTGTCATAACAATTCAGATGTCAGAAGGAAAAACAGCAGATCAGAAGCGGAGAGTTGCCGGTGAGATTACCCAAACCGTTGCCGAAACGTTCGGGGTCGACCCGGCAGCAGTTATTGTCATCTTCAACGAGTTGCCACGCGAAAATATCGCAAAAAGCGGAAAACTCCTCTCGGATTGAGAGGATTGTATCTTTTTTTCAGAGATTACTCATTTGAGAGCGGGAAATGCTCCTGGTAGACCTTACGTCTCTCTTCGAGATCCGTATGCAGGTACACTTCAGTCGTCTGGATTGATGAGTGGCCCAGGTTCTCCTGCACTACCCTGAGGTTTCGTGAACGCCGGTAGAGTTCACTTGCATAACTGTGGCGGATCTTGTGGGGAGTGATTCCGGCAGGGGCATATTTCTGGAATATATGCTGGACTGAACGGGAAGAGAGTGGAGCGCCAGAATGGCCCTGGAAGAGCGGGCCATCCTTCCTTCCGCCGGTAAACCCCCTGATCGCGGTCAGCGTATCGGGATCGATGAAGACCGTCCGGATCTTGCCCCCTTTTCCACGGATACGAATCGTCTCCTCATCAAAATCGATATGCTCAATCATAATTCCACAGAGTTCAGACACCCGTACCCCGGTTGCATAGATTGTCCTGATAAGGAGGCGATCCCTTGAATCCCCGATCTTCTCCAGAAGAGTGATGACATCCGCGTGTTTCAGGTATAAGAGTTCCCGATCCTTGATTTTAGGACGATCCACGCCGAGAACCGGATTCGTATCAATGACCTGCTGGCCAACGAGAAATGTGTAGAATGAGCTGAGCGTTGAGAGATAACGGTTCATGGTTGTTGCGGAGAGGCCCCGTTCAACTGATGCCTGCGCCATAAAATTGGTGACTTCATAGCCATCAGTCTCAACATCCGGATCATCCGAGGCCTGCACTCCGGCAGAATAGGAGGAGAAATCGTGCAGCACCCGGCGGTAGGTATCTATTGTTTTTACAGAATAATTCCGCATCGTCAGGTGATTCATATACCGGGGAATCCAGACAGAGAACGTCCGCTGACGGGGAGCCATGATATACCATGGTTTTCCGGAGTTATTACCTTTGCGCAGAATAGTTTGGCCACATTCGATCAGATACGTGATTCGACTACCCGGCTTTGTGGATCAAAAATTATGATCGATATCTGATCTGAGATGATGGTTTTGTCTGTATAAAAGTTGCAGAATATGAGCTCGTATCCATATAGCATCATATGGTTTATAGAAGGTATTGTTCTAGTAAGTTAGAACAAAATTCAGGGATTTCGAATATAAATATGTTCAGATAATAATAGCAGATCAACCCGCCACCATAATACCATAAGAACACCCACGCCCCCACCATAAAAAAAACAGATCTTTGACAGCCAGGAGACTTTTTTCAGCAAGACCCACCCAATCCATAGCCCAGCCCACATTTTAAGACACGCATTCGATGATTTTCCGCATTCCCTTCCACCACTTCATTTTCGCAAAAACACAGATAATAGGAAATCGGGTTGGAGAGAGCAGGATCAATTACTGGCCCAACATTATCATCACAACCATCCCTCACATAGAGGGACGTTGAGAATATGCTGAAGAGTGAACTACACACAATGAAGAGATCCCCCCAACGACCCAGATGCCAAGGGCCAGTCCTATCAGCGGGAGAAGCACAGATGATTATTGCCGATCATAATTACAGAACCCTCATGATCTATTCATTCGAGTCTGATGATTCAGATTGCACCGCATGATATCAAAAACAGGCCCCTGCACACCATAATTGCGCAGAATACCTATTCTGCGCAAAAAATGCCGTTCTCACATGCCCCAAAAATAACTCCAATATAGGACTTAAAAAGATAATGGACTAAAATTTAACGATTTTAGAGACAAGAGGCATTGGCCAGCTTCAAACCATAATTTTCCAGAGGAACAGAACCCCCGACCATCCGGACAGACAGCGAGTACAGCCACCCCGGCTGAAAGGTGCATATAAAGAAACTCCATATCGTCGATTTCATCGATCTTTTCACATTTTTAATATGAGACATTATGATAATCGAAAAAAGTAGACGAGAATGCCAATACGAGGACGTTATTTTTGGACGCAATTGAAATATTGATTGAACCAAATGCGGGGAGATAGATAGCAGGAATTACGAGAGGAGGGTTTGGAAACCAACTGCCTTTTAGATAACCAGTCCCACCCCACACCTGCCAAGAGGAGACGCACCAATCACACACCATAAGAACAGGAGATCGGAGATCAGATTCCCTGGAAAAAACGCCATCCAGCAATTGAGTTGTTGCCACAACACTCGGGTACAACCCGGAAGGACTTCGGAACGTGCCCATTGTTACACCGCCGAAAGTGCACAAAATCAAACTGGCGGTGATAGAGGTCAATCCAGAATAACAGACGATCGATTCAGATAGTGGAGAGAGAAGAGAGAAGATGGATTGAAAGGGAGAGAGAGAGAGAGAGAGAGAGAGAGAGAGAGAGAGCGACCTGAGCTCCTGTCAACGTCGGTCTAGAAATCCCCAACTTCGTCGGAATAATTCTCCTCACCCCACTTAAACCTATCGTCAATTCTCTGTCAAACATTAGGAAACCTCTATTCTGCCGATTCATGCTTGTTCACCCATAATTTGTGGCTCTTTCTGTCTTTCATACGGTAACTTTCTCCCCGGATATTCACTGTTCTACAATGATGCAGGATTCGATCCAGAAGTGCTGCGGCAATCACCTGATCCTGAAAGATCTCTCCCCAGTTACCAAACGATTTGTTCGAGGTGAAGATCGTTGATCCCTGCTCATATCGCCGGGATATCAACTGGAAGAAGCAGTAAGCTGCCTGAGCATCAAATGGAAGATACCCGATCTCATCGATGATCAGGAGACCTGGTCGGGTGAGTTTCTTCAGATACCGATCAAGCTGATCACTATGGTATGCGTCCTTGAGCTGTTCGATCAGGACAGATGCATTGATGAAGAGAACCGGGATCCCCTGTTCAATTGCAGAAACACCAAGACCAATCGCCAGATGAGTTTTACCAACACCTGGCGGTCCAAGGAAGACCACATTTTCTGCATTGTCAATAAATCTCAGAGTGGCAAGGTCACTGATCACCGTCTGATCAATCGAGGGTTGGAACTCAAAATCAAACTCTTCAATTCGCTTCAGAAGAGGGAAACCAGCACTTTTTGTCCGGGTTCGAATTCGTGTTGAAGTTCTGTTGTTCCATTCCTGTTCAACCAGATACCCGATCGTCTCAATGGGACTGAGATTCTCGTTCATGGCACGTTCAAGCGTTGGCTCAAGCAGAGCATCCATTGCATCCAGTTTCATCATGGCAAGGCGGTGATGGATCTGCTCGAGAAGAAGAGTCGTCATACCCGACCCTCCTCAGCAAAAACATCATATTCGGCAAGGTCTCGTGTTTCAACAGAATCCTGATCAATGGCTGGTTTGTTTATCCGTTTCTTCTTTGTACCATTGCTGGATATACCCAGGATTTCTTTGTAAAGCCCTTCAAAATGCTCTTTTTTCTTTGAACGCTCATTTCTCCCATTCAGGAGAGTATGAGTGCAGATCTCTGTGCCATCAGCATGAATCGATACGTGGTTCTCCAGGACATATGCGTCAACACGTCTTCCTGCAAACTTCCATGGAACTGAGTAGCTATTCCCGTATAACGAGATGTAACAGTCTTTGGAGACTTTTCGGGATTCTTTCCTCTTGAGGAGATATGGTTTGTACAAAGCGAAAGGACGAAGGTTCTCCTGAACCAAGCGATCAAACGGAATCTCATGGGTGGTTCCATGGACCTTCCCATTGACGCAATTGAGCCAGGTACGTGCCTGAAGATTCAGATCCTCTATGGAATGGAAGGTTCGACCATACAGGAAGTTGTCTTTGACATAGTAGATTGCACGTTCAACTTTGCCTTTGGTTTTGGCTCGACCCAGGCGGCAGAGCCGTGATGTAAACCCGAAGTGGTCACGGAAGTCTGCAAAGAGGGGATGGAATTCTGAAGCGGTTGAGGGATATTTCCGCTCAAGGACGACACTCCGAAGGTTGTCATAGAGGATCATGTCAGTGACTCCTCCAAAATACTCAAAGGCGCCCAGATGTCCTTTGAGAAGAGCAAGAAGACCCTGATGAGGGAAGAATTCTACATATCTCATCCGGGAATAGCCAAGAACCATTGAGAGGCCATAGACCTTCTTTTTGGATCCATCTGCCGTTTCATAGGGGTATTCAAGCCAGTCACACTGCATCATCTCTCCCGGCTTGGTTTCGTATCTGATTTCAGCTGGAATGGTGATGTTGGGACGGATCTGGCGGATATAATCGCCAAGTATTGTTGGCCCGCCATCATAGCCGAGATCCTGGATCTCTTCCAGAAGTCGAACACGGCTCAGACGAGGATAATTGTTCAGCCTCTCCTGGATGTATGGTTTGAAGGGATCCAGCTTGCTTGCTTTCTGTCTGGTCTGAGGATGTTTTGAGGGTTGATCCAAAGAAAGATGCCGAGCTATGGTTTTTCTGTCATATCCGGTTTCTCGGGCAAGCAAGCTGATATTGACTTTCCCTGTTGCCAGTTCCTGTTCACGAGCTAGATCCAGTAACATAAAATACTCCTCGTCCTTGAGCATGTGAATCCCAGACACTCTCTGGTTGCACATTGGGGATTTTTATTCCGACGCATTTGGGTATTTTTACGCCGACGAAACTGGGGAAAAGTAAACCGACATTGACAGCTCCGAGGGTTCCGATCAAGAAACCCACCGATCTGATCAATAATCGATCTATACACCATAGATCCAAACAGCGACAGATCAGATGCCCGTTATAGAGATTGGAAGAGGACCGCCTCTTTTCAGAGGAGAACATATCAGACATTTCTCTGCATCATAGTGTGAGAGCCTGCTTTGCTATCAATAAGAGGAGCAGGGATAACCAGGAGACCCGGTCGAGGAGCCACCCTTTGATCAGAAAACCAATCTGTAACCCCTAACACATAGCCCGCAAACCCAAGCCAACAATACACAAATCCAAACTTTTACGATACTGCGTTTGCCCCTGCATCAACGAAGAGCCAGAGCCCGGTTACAGTCTGGACGATGTTTACCGCCATACCCAAGCAGCATCAGACCATGCCTGCCATGAAATCCTCCCACCCAAGACAAACAGAGAGTAAGCAGTTGGAAAAGACAGGAGAGCAATGGAGCACTTTTCGATCGCCACACCTGAGCAATATGAAGCGCAAATTTAACGAAGCCATTGACATTCTACATCGATCAGCAGATCTCAGAGAGCATCCAGCCAGAGAGGAACCAGTCAAAAGCCAACATCCAGGGATGAATGAAACATCCCCAATGGTGAGGAAAACGGGTTCGACTACAAGCCCCCGATACAACCCGATGTAATGCGAACCCCAACCAGGCATCTGCATCTTCACCCCCCACACCCCGGATCCAGGAAAATAAATAAATTATTTATTCAACAATATACTTCAATCAGAGCCGTTTCGAGGTAGATCGTCATCTATAAACCATATGATGCTATACGTTAAAGAGGACAGAATTTCCCGCATCCTGCCCCCGGAATTCGTCATACATTGACACCGATATACACAGAAAAAGGTTCAAGGGGGCAGAAGAGCAACAGAGGTACTGAGATGAGCAACCCAGAAGAGGAAAAACCTCAGATCGATGAAAGCCGGAGAGAGGAGATCTCCAAATACCGGAAGTTCCGGAAAGTCGATGGCGCCACATACCGGAAAGTCAACCAGTTCCTGCGGAAGCATACGTACGTAACTGCCCGGGAATGGGCAATAGCCCGGCTCTGTTCCGATTTTAAGACAACGGCAGGTGCCGAGATGACTTTTATCGGAGAGAATCTCCCTGATCTGGTTCCATTTATGCAGGAGCCATACTCTCCGCAGGCGGTCAACCAGGCACGTTCATCCTTCAAGAGAAAAGTCAGGAAATCAGGTGCCACATTCTTTTACGGGGCCATGTGCGGTTTCTTCACCCTTGACGAACTTGACGACATCCTCTTTGAATCAAGCGAGATTGCACGGTTCCTCCTTGAAGTTGAGGGCACATCACTTGAGATCGATGACGAGATCGAAATAGAAGACCGGATCACCGACATCATGAGAAAACTTGGCGATTCTGCAAATATTCTCCTGAACAAACGATCCCGGCAATCCATTCAGCCGGATGAAACAAATAGCAGAGAATCTGAGAGAGATGAAGATAATGACGAATAATACCGAACCGAAAAAAAAACTCTTTGGAACAAACGGAGTCCGCGGAATCATTGGAGAAGACATGAACCCGGAACTCGTCATGAAGATCGGGTTATCCCTTGGGACAATGATAAGGGGCAGAGTTGCGCTTGGAAGGGATACCAGAACCTCAGGAGAGGCACTTGCTGCTGCAATGCGATCAGGACTCCTCGCATCCGGATGCGATGTCATCGATCTCGGTATACTCCCGACACCGGCACTCCAGTACCTGGTCAGGGAGCATTATGATGGAGGGGCGATGATCACCGCCTCACACAATCCCCCCGAATATAACGGGGTGAAGGTGATTGAGGGTGACGGCACCGAGATGGATGACACCCGCACAATAGCACTGGAATCCTTGATCTTTTCAGAGGATGTCAGAGTTCTGGACTGGAAGAGTGTTGGGAAGCTGACTGATGAAAGCCACCTGATAGAGGAGTACATCAGAGCCATTGTCTCTCATTTTCCAACAGACTGCTGCAAAGAGATGGTCGTCGTCGTTGATCCGGGATCGGGACCGGCTGCTGCAACAACACCAGAGATCCTCAGGCGAATGGGATGTACGGTCCATACCATCAATGGACGGTTTGACGGCACATTCCCCGGACGGCTCCCTGAGCCGAGCCCGGAGGGGCTCGCCCTCCTTTCTGAAACAGTCATTGCAACCAAAGCAGCATTCGGGGTTGCGCATGACGGCGATGCAGATCGGGCAGTCTTTGTGGATGAGACAGGAACTTTCATGAACGAGAATCTGACCTTTGCGATGCTTGCACGTGCCGCATGTCAAAACAATCCGGGCATTGTCGTCACACCCGTCAGTACATCAGATGTCATCAGGGAGGTGGCAGCCGACTGCGGATGCACAACCTCCTACACAAAGGTTGGAAGCATATATGTCGCACGAACCATGCTGAAACTGATCGAGGCAGGAGAGAGGGTTGCTTTTGGCGGTGAAGGAAATGGAGGTCAGATCTTTCCCAATCACCAGTTCTGCAGGGATGGGGGAATGACTGCTGCTGCAATGGCAGAACTTGTCGCTGCATCAAAACGATCGATATCCGCCCTTGCAGATGAGATCCCTCCATATACCATGGTTAAAGAGAAGATCCATTCCGATGATCCGGCTGCCATCCTTTCAAGAGTTCGATCAGCCTGTTCTGAGCTTGGCCTGAATGAAACCGATGGCATCCATATACGGTGGGATGATGCATGGGCTCTGATCCGCCCTTCGGGGACAGAACCCTTCATCAGGCTCTATGCAGAATCACGGGATCCAAGGCGGGCAGAAGAAGTAAAAGACTATCTTCTCTCTCTGCTCCAATTAGGCTGCCATTAAGGCTTAAAATCAAATAATAAGCTTATTTTTTCTTTTTTTCAAAAAACAAAGGAATAGATTTCTTTATTAACTATATTCATTCCATATCATAATGACAAAGGACTTTCCCACAAGAATTGAGATCAAAGTGAGATTCGTGGATATGGTCAGATACCCATATTGATAGAAAGAACCGGGTTTGTCTCCCGACACATTCAATCAATTCCAGAAATCAAAAGTCTGATTCAGCTGAAGATGCGAAAGAATACAACATTCTGAATAAGAAGCAACCATTGATTGTTACAGGGCATAATATCCACTCAAAATGAATAAGAAAGATGAGAAATAGTCTGGAGGAGAGATGAAAACAATCGAACTGATCATTTCGGGGAGAGTTCAGAAAGTCGGTTTCAGGGCCTGTATACGGCATATTGCAACCAGCCTCGGCATCTCCGGGGAGGTGGAGAATCTCCCGGATGGCAGGGTGCATGTACTGGCCACAGGCGAGGATGTTATCCTTGAAAAGTTCGTATCCATGCTCTATAGTTGTCCCCGTGCTATCATTCGGGATATTGATATGAGAACGTTCATCCTGACAGATTTTCCGGATTTTTCCATCAAACGCCCTCTTTGAAGACATTATTGGTTATGCAGGCAGTGGAGGGCGTGCACCCCCAATCTTCCACTATACCTTAAAAAATAACTGAGAAATTGCCTCCTTTCTCAAGAGATTTAAGATATGCATACACATTTGCATCGATGATCCGCTGATCGATCTTCGTATATAAACGCTCAAGGAGCCGGGATATGAGTTCGTCCGAGAGGACACAGCGGGTCTGGCTCAGTTCATAATCACCTGCTGTTAAAAAATCCTTTGCAAGTTCAAATACCGTCGAATCGACCATGGTCCTCTTCAGGGGCTCTATTATATCATAGACAAATCCGCCTGCCCCCTGATTCAGCAGGCCGTTATCAGGATTCAGATGAGCCCCTATGATTGCAACACATGCATTGCCGAAGAGAAGTGCATACCCAAACGAGAGCATCGCATTGACAGGATCAAAGTGAGGGCGGTTTGTCCTTCTCCTGTACTCCAGATCTGTTGGAAGCATCCGTGAAAGAATCTCATAATACATATCAGTTGAGAGAGTATGGAGCCTTCTGATCTCTTCTATCCTGACAAGGTACTCTATCTCATTTCTTGCCTGTATAAGGAAATCATGTTCCCCACGATAGAAAAGGCCTGATTCAAGAGTATTATCAAGCTCCTCCAGCCAGAGAAGCCGTGATTGCAGAGAAGAGCGGACAAATTCAATGATATACCGATGTGAAGGGGTTGAGGTCTGAAGGCACCAGGTCTCTTCATTCCTGTTTGATCCAAACGGCGTTAGGGTACCAAGAGGTGTTCCATGAGCATCAAAGAAGGAGATTGATGCACCCTTCTCAAGAAGACGGTTTATTGTTGCAGTCTGAATCGTATGCCCTCCAACCAGGAGCAGATGATTGATTGCATCTATTGAATAGCTTGACTGCTGGGATCGTTTCTGGACATACAACAGTCCTGGTGTCGACTTGATATGTGCACCATATCCCCAGATTGCATGCCAGGGAATCTTCATACCAACCAATAATCAACCCTCATACACAGAACAACAGTATATTATCCGTTCTTTCAGTGATTAATCTTTGGAAAAAAGTCTGGAGAAAAAAAGGTGGACGATCACCTGATCGGAGGGAGTTGCAGCCGGCATTCAGGGCAGAAATATCTCTCCTTCCGATCCAGTTCACTCAGGCTTTCAGGCCTGTACATGATGCATTCGGGAACAGAGCAATGTTCAAGCCCCAGGAGATGCCCCAGTTCATGAGCTCCTTCCTTTGCTGTCCTCTCAATGATCAGATGAATATCACCGGGGAGCCCGTAGTATTCATTCTCCAGCCGTGCTGTTGAAACAACAGCACTTCCAATAGAATCACGTGCCAGTCCAAATACAAAATCAGATGAGTCGGCATAGATGTCATCAGGTATTACCAGTAGAAAGTGATCCTGTATTCCATGCAGCCGTTTGAAGAGACCTATCCGGTTGATGATCCGCCCTCCATCATACTGGCGGCGTATCCGATGATATCCTTCAAGAGGAAAATGATCACCAAGGATGAGTTCAACCGGAGACCCAATGACAGCCGAAATGATTCGTTGCACAGGAAGCTGGATGCCATCAACCGATCGATAATCCCAATAGATCACGATCCCCATACTGTAAATAGGAAATGAGCGGCTATAAACATATTGAAGAAGCGATTGGCACATTTATCGGAATGAGATACCGTCGATGCGTTGAAGTGGGATATGGCGGGAATCTGGTTGCCGCCTCAATTATCCAACGCAGGGGTGGATCTATCCTCTGTGTCGATCGAAAGCCATTTCCACCAGCTGGCACGGTACGCACAGCAGTTGATGATATCACAGACCCCGATCTGAGGCTCTACAGGGGATCAGACTGCATATATGCGATCAGACCGGGAATTGAGATGATGCCGGATCTCATCGAACTTGCCGCAAACGTCAGATCAGACCTGCTCATCTACCACCTGGGATGCGAGATCTACCAGGATGGCGGGGAGAGGATTGACTGTGGCGTCATTCTTCACCGCTATTGCGCAAAACAAAAAACCCAATCAGAAAGAGAAAAGTGTTGATTGCGATTCTGCCTTCTTCTTTTCAAGAGCAGGTTCTTCTGTTTGCTTTTCAGGGATTGGATCTTCGCGAGGTGCAGGTTTCACATTTTTTAGTGATGACTTTCTCTTCTCCTCTTCTTTTACGGCTTTTTCAATCTCTTTCATGACCGACTGGGAACGCGCCTTATCATGGATTAACAGTGCCAGTTGATCGGCATCCAGATTGAGTGAGCGGACAAATCGTATTGGATCCCTGTCAGCAAGGAGACCGATTGGTGTGAGATACTCATCTGCCACAGTCTTTTCCGGGATCCGGTACGCTTCAGAGCAGCGGTGCAGAAGTGAGAGCCGGATCATCTTCTGCCTGCGCGCCTGCCCCATCCGTTTCCATCGATCCGGTGGAGAGATCCTCACCCGGAGTCCCGATCCCGCAGACGCAGCAGCCGTCCCTATGAGCATGATGCCGGTTGCATACCTCCAGAGAGTGTAATACTGCCTGCTGAATGTCCTGCCGAGATATGAATCCGCACAGGAGAGAAGACGGAGAGAGAGCGCACGCCTCCGGGGATCACGGTGCTGAAGAGCACCTGCTTCAAGCCATTGAATCTGCGCATCCGGCGAATCGTCTACCTCGCGGGAGAGCCGCATCAGAGAATCATCGTCTGAAGAGCCGGAGAGTGTTTTTGCAACAAGATCAAAGATGCTGGAACGGGAATCCTTCTGTTGAACCTGGAGATCCGATGGAAGAATGCGAGCCTTTCCGACTGAAGAGCCAAAGAGCATATTGACAGCAGAGCGGATATCACCCTTTGCCTCCTCGGCGATGATGCGGACAGCTTCCGGATCGCAATCCAGCCCTTCCGTTGCACAGATATCTTTTAAATGTGGGGCAAGCGTACGAGCGGGAACTGCCCGGAACTGGACCTGATCGCAGAGCCGCCTGATCTCGGGTGCCACCCCATAGGCATCATTTGCGATGAGCATAATCGGCTGTTTTGATCGCCTGATGATATCCACAATCGCTTTTGCACCACCCCGATCAGCGTTTCCATCAAGATTATCTGCTTCATCAAGGAGGATCAGGCGCCGTAATGCGCCGGAGAGGCTGGCGGTTGTACTCGAGCTCCCTGCAATCCGCTCGATCACCCCTTTTGTCCGCTGATCGCTTGCGTTCATTTCAATGATCTCCCAGCCGAGATCCTGTGCCAGCGCATATGCAGCCGAGGTCTTTCCAATACCTGGCTTACCATAGAGAAGGATCGGTTTGCTCTGTGTCGTCCAGTCTTTTGCCCATTCAAGGAGCTCATGAACCGCAGACTGATTACCGATAACATCTGCGAGTGTCTTTGGCCGATACTTCTCCACCCAGTCCATATCAGATCTATTTCAGTTTATGAGAAGAAAATAGGTTCCGGGATCAGTAAACCAGAACAAATACATTATCTTTGATGAGGCAAAAATATAGGAGTAATCGATATTTGGTGTTTATTGTGGTGAAGAACTGCTCCAGTCAATCAGTAGCAGATGCGGTTAGAGAATACGAGGGAGTGACCAGAAAACACGCCATTGGTGAGATCATCCGCTCTCTCAAGCTTGATTCTCCCGATATCGTGGCATCGTTTGGAGAAGATGCAGCCGTCATCCGCAAGGGAGATGATGCTCTCCTCCTCGCCGCAGACGGTATCTGGAACAAGCTGATGGAAGCTGATCCATACTGGTCCGGCTTCTGTGCCGTTCTTGTAAATATTCATGATATTGCCGCGATGGGAGGAGATGCACTTGCACTCGTTGATATCCTTTCCTTCACGGATGAAACACTGATGCAGGAGGTGACACGGGGAATGGCAGATGCTGCAAGCCGTTTTGGCGTTCCGATCGTCGGAGGGCATCTCCATCCAAACACCCCATATAATGTCATTGATGTTGCGGTTCTTGGAACAGCACGACTGGACTCGGTCATTTACAGTGACAGGGCAGAGAATGGAGATGCAGTGATTGCAGCCATCGATCTCAACGGCCGTGTTCACCCTTCATGTGCCATGAACTGGGATTCTGTCACGATGAAAGATGCAAAGACCCTCAGATCCCAGATTGGCGTAATGAAGAAGCTCGGAGAGGCACACCTCGTCACATCTGCAAAGGATATCTCAAATCCCGGTGTCATCGGAACCCTTGGGATGCTCCTTGAAGTAAGCAGGAAAGGAGCGAGTATTGATCTCCAGTCGATACCAATGCCCGACCTTGCAGTGCATGGGATCACCTTTGAGCACTGGGTACGAATGTACCCTGGAATGGGCTTCATACTCACTGCCAACCAGTCTCATGCAGATGAGGTTTTACGGTTGTTCCGTGACGTAGGTATGGCAGCACAGATAATCGGAACCATCAACGATACACAGCAACTCACCATCACCTATCAGGGAGAAAACACCGAAGTCTTTGACTTCTCCCATGACGGGATCATCGGATCCATCGATTGGTGCAAGTCATTATGAGAAGAATCGGAATAGGGGCACTGGAAGATTTTACCAGGGTATATGAGGCAGCCAGAAAGGCAGCTTCAGACGATCTCCTCATCATCATTTATACCTCTCAGGAGGTGAGCGAAGAGGAGAGCGGACAGGTGCGTTTCCATATATCACCGAACCCCATACACGCACTCATCAATGGCCTGCTGAGCGGAGAGATCGATGGAGCGGTGCGGGGAACATTGCCATCCGATGCCACACTCAGGTATCTCAGGGAATCAACCACCACCTCAGGCCTCGAGCGTATTGCGGTTCTGGAAACTCCGGAGGGAAAGAAATTCCTCCTCACCCCCGTTGGCATAGATGAAGGGTGGACTTGTTCTGAGAAAGTGAGCCTGGTGGAGAGGGCTGTTGCACTTGCCGGATGCATCGGAATTGATCAGACGATTGGTATACTTTCAGGAGGCCGGATGAGTGATATCGGCAGGAATCCTGTTGTTGATCGATCATTGGCCGAGGGAGAGCTCCTTGCACAACTGACCGGAGGAGTTCATACCGGTATCCTGATCGAGGAGGCGGCAAACAGGTATGGGATTGTGATTGCACCTGACGGCATATCCGGCAACCTGATCTTCAGGACACTTGTTCTTCTGGGTTCCGGGAGATCACATGGCGCACCTGTCGTAAATATCGATGTTACGTTCGTCGATACTTCGCGCGCATCTGATAATTACGAGAATGCCCTCAGGCTGGCAGCAAAGCTCTGTGATTTGAAAAAACAATAAAATAAGCTCAAATGGCACAAATAAAGCCATTTAAAACCCCTTTTCAAAAGAAAACCCTGAATTAACAATAACCCTCCAACATCGAGATACCGATAAATGGAAGGAAGAAAGGGGCTGAATATACGAAAGCCTTAAATATTTAACAATATACTCTTTCAATGGTGGTAATTACATGGCAGACCTACCAATTGCAGCTGTAGTAAGAATCGCAAAGAAGAATGGTGCAGAGCGTGTCGGAAGTGATGCAGCTGAAGCACTTGTTGCTAAAGCAGAAGCATACATCGCCGAACTCACCAAGAAGGCAAATCAGTACGCCCTTCACGCTGGTAGAAAGACGATCAAAGAGGAAGACATCGAGCTCGCCGCAAAGAGCGAGGCTTGATATTTCCTCTCTTTTCTAAAAAAATTCAGAACGTTCCTTTTGTACTTCGAATCTCTGATTCGTTTCCACTCAGTCTGAGTGCCATATTGAGGGTAATTCCAAACGCCTTGAAGACCGATTCACAGATATGGTGATCTGATCGGCCGGAAAAGACGATATGTGCAGTAATCCCCGCCTGATGAACGAGAGAATAGAAGAAATGTTCAAAGAGATCATTTGAGATTCCCCCGGTCTCACTTCCAACAAATGATCCTTCAAAGACGAGATACCCTCTTCCTCCGCAGTCAAGTGCAACCTCTGCCCGTGCCTCATCCATTGGTACAACAGCATTGGCAAACCGGGTGATCCCACGACCATCTCCAATCGCCTCTTTAATAGCCATACCAAGAACAATACCGATATCCTCGACAGTATGGTGGGGATCCACCTGGAGATCGCCTGATGCCGTTACAGAGAGGCCAAAACCCCCGTGCCTCCCAAATGACTCAAGCATATGATCCAGGAAAGGAAGGCTCGTCTGGATCTCCAGGGGACCTCCATCCGGATCAAAGCTGATTGTTATACTCGTCTCTTTCGTCTCACGACTAATATCTGCCCGTCTCATTTCAATTCCTCAAGAACTGCAGGGAACGAGAGCATCCCATTATAGAGAGCCGATCCGAGAACAGCCCCTGCCACACCCAGTTCCCGGAGAATTCTCAGATCCGTTGCTCGTGAGACGCCACCAGAGACGACCACAGGGCATTTCACCGCAGCCATAACTCTTTGTATAGGATCAACGGCGATTCCCTCACAGAGGCCCTCTACATCGACATTGGTGAAGAGGAGAGAACCAGCACCTTCATCTTCAAACCTTTTTGCCCAGACAGAGACCTCACCGGCAGTCTTCTCCCAACCATGAATCGCTATCTCACCACCACGGGCATCAACACCCGCCATGATCCGTTCACTTCCATGTTCTATTGAAAGCCGACTGATGATTGATGGATCTTCTGCTGCTGCCGTTCCGATGATGACGCGATCCACACCCAGTTCAAGCCATCCGGCTGCATCGGATTCGGATCTGATACCGCCGCCGAGCTGGAGAAAAACATCAGTTTTTGCTATCAGCTCGCGGATAACATCCACATTCGCCCCAGCACTTCCAAAAGCACCATCAAGGTTCACAATATGGAGTGCTGTTGCCCCTTCATCAATCCACCGAAGGGCAGAAGAGAGTGGATGACCATAGGAAGATGCGGTCTCTCTTTTACCCTGAACAAGCTGGACGCATCTTCCACCAAGGATATCAACTGCGGGAAATATGTCCATAACCATCACGGGATCATCCGCTGGACATCCATCACAAGGATATCCCTGGCACCGGCACGCTTGACCATATTGATCAGCTGGTATACCCGCTCTTCGGCAACAACCACATGGACTGCGACAAGGTTCTGGTCAGATGCAACCTCCATCACGGTGGGGCCGGAGAGGCCGGGAAGAATTGATCTGATCTCTTCCAGCCGATCGCGACTGACATTCATCATCAGATAGCATTGCCCTTTTGCCCGCAGCACACTTTCAAGTGCAAGAGTAATCTCATCAATCTTCTCACGAAACTCCAAAAAAGAACTCTGGTTCGCAATGAGCCATGTGGAGCTCTGGAAGACGTCAGTCATAATCCTGAGGTGGTTGGTTCTGAGAGTCGTCCCTGAACTGGTCAGATCCACAATCGCATCTGCAATTCCAAGGTTTGGGGCAGCCTCACAGGCGCCGGAGACCGAGACGATCGAGACATCAACACCATGATCCGCAAAAAATTTCCGGGTGATCCCGGGAAATTCCGTTGCAACCTTCTTTCCCGCAAGATCACCAAGCTCATGATAGCTGGAATCCTCTGGAACAGCCACAATAAGACGGGCCTGTCCCATTTTGAGGTCAAGAAGTTCAAGAACATCTGATCCGCGTTCTGCGACCATATCAAGTCCGGTGATGCCGATATCAGCCACTCCCTGCGCAACGTATTCGGGAATGTCAATCGGGCGAACATACAGTATCTCAACATGAGGATCGACGGTTTTTGCGATCAACCGTCTATCCCCCGAGGTAATGATATGGAGGCCGCTCTTCTCGATGAGATCGTTAATGGGCTCAGCAATCCTTCCCTTATTCGGGATTGCCAGCCTGATCAGATCAGAAGGTCTTGAGTTCACCTTTGATAACCCTCTCGGTGATACTGGATATATTCGCAAGCCCGTTATTCACGATCTCTTCAACATCACGGGAGATACTGCCAAAGTCAGCACCATTCTCGGTAATAATCTGCACGCTCGCCACGAGTGGATGATCGATCGGATGGCCGATCTGTGAGAGGAGACGGACATACATCTCGGTGATGCCATCAACCTTTGTGCATGCTTCCTGTGCGATCTCGGTTGAAAGGAGGTTGTAGATCTTGCCGATATGGTTGATCGGGTTCTTCCCGCTTGCTGCTTCCATACTCATCGGACGGTTCGGGGTAATCAGCCCATTGATCCGGTTTCCACGTCCAACCGACCCATCGTCACCCATCTCGGCAGATGTTCCGTTTACAGTCAGGAAGAGGCTCTGGCTCTTGATATCATCAGCAGTATTTACCGCAACAGAGACCTTGCGTTTGGTATGTCTCCGGGCAACTGCCTCAAGTCCTTCCTTCATGAACTCCGTCACCTCGACATAGTCATCGATGGATGAGCAGTACCGGTCCACCATGGCTGATGCGATGGTGTAAGTCATCTCCTCACCATGACGAAGACCCATGATCTTGATATCATATCCGATCGCCGGATTTTTCGGACGGAGAACAGAGGCGATCTCCTGATCCATGGCAAGCACGATCTGTTCGACTTCAGAGAACGGTGCATGCCCGACACCAAAGGAGGTGTCATTTGCCCTTGGAACGGCGTTTCCACCACAGGATTTAAAGACATCACAGAGATCGGTTGACCCGTCACCCATACGGCAGTCAACAATAATGTCCCGTTCCATGTTCAGTGTGGGAAGGGTCTCTTTCAGGTATTCCCTGGCTGCTTCAACTGCTGTTGCATCGGTTGGGATGACACGCCCCTCAAAACATTTTGTTGCTCTTCCCGTCAGCAGAAGATAGATCGGACGAACGATCTTTCCACCGCCAAATGACGGGAGGGAAGCTCCGGCAACAACCTCACCCTGATCGGTGTTGTGATGGAGGACTGCTTCACACTGGCTTTCATATTCACGGCAGAGCGCGCGGCTGATGGCCTCTGCCACTCCGTCTGCGATACTATCGGGGTGCCCGATGCATTTGCGTTCAACAAGTTCAATTGCCTGTTCTTCAATCGGCATCTGCCGGAGTGATTCAACGTTGATAGTGCGTTTCATGAGAAGCCTCATTTTGTTTCTGTCAGTATATAAAAAAAGACTGGATTTGATTTAACATTGTTCATCTGGTCAGCGCCACCTCTGATCGGAGTGTCAGCCTGCAGACACCATCGCGGAAGACCCTGACAAGTCCGCCGCTCTCGGATACGGTGATCCCGACAGCCGGAACATCCCTGGTAATCGCAGCTGTTGCCATATGGCGGCCGCCAAGCCCTGATGGAAGGCTTACTCCGCGTGAATCCGCATCGATGTAGCGGCCTGCGGCGGTGATGTATCCTTCTTTTGTAATGATAAAGACACCGTCAAGCTGCGCAAACTCCTTGACACTCTCCCAGTTCTCACGATTCCTGATATCACAGACAGACAGCGGGTGGCCGGCATAGGGATTCAGGATAGCCTGGTGCGAGCGGGCAAGGAGGGATGAACCATCGCCGATGATAAACGCGGTTCCGATATTTCGACCTTCCCTCCCTTCATGTGCAATCTCAATTGCAAGGGCGAGAGCGGAATGGAGGATATCGGATGGAACAATATCTTCATAGCTGGCGAGATCAAGGTAATCACGCCCATCCCCGACATCATAGATGAGGATGGCAAATGGGAAGACTCCGATGATCTTCCCGCTTGCAACCTCGGTTCTGAGATGATACTGAACAACTGCATCAAGAATATGGTGCTCGCAGAAGAGCAGGAGTTCCTGCATATTTTTTTTGATCATCAGATCAGGCTGATGCTCCTTCACCCAGATGACCGGCACATCAGACTCAAATGGCTGTGATTCGAGGAATGAGAGGATGGCGATGGCATCAACTGAACGTGCAAGATCTGCTGCTGCTGCCATCAGTACCTGATCTTTATCCACGATCATAACAGTTCGCGTATTTTTGAGGGAAGTTCGGATGGCCGTGCTGCAACGGTGATACCCATCGCCTCCAGTCGTTGTATCTTCGATGCTGCATCACCTTCACCCCCTTCGATGATGGCACCGGCATGGCCCATTCTCTTCTCTTTTGGAGCAGAGATGCCTGCGATATAGGCAACCAGTGGCAGATCGAGCGAGAGTGCAGCTTCGGCACCTTCGATCTCAAGTGCACCACCCACCTCACCGATGAGGATGACGGCTTTCGTGAGCGAATCCTCGCTAAATCTCTCGATACAATCGACAAACGTCTCGCCGATCACAGGATCACCCCCGATCCCAACAACCGTGCTCTGCCCGATACCAGCCCTGGTGAGCTCATCAACAACCTCGTAGGTCAGGGTTCCGCTCCTCGAAATGACCCCGACCGGTCCCCGCTGAAAGAGCGGGGAGGGCATGATTCCAAGCCTGCATTCACCTGGAGAGAGGAGGCCCGGGCAGTTTGGACCGATAACGGCTGATCCGCATGAACGTGCATAGGCAACTGCCCTCATCACATCATGCACCGGGATGTGCTCAGTGATAGCAACGATCGTTCCAATCCCGGCATCGGCAGCCTCCATGATCGAGTCGGCCGCAGCACCCGCAGGAACGAAGACGACAGACGCTTCGGTGTCGTGAACAGCCTGTGCCTCCCGGACGGTATCATACACCGGGACACCATGGACTTCCAGACCTCCCTTCCCTGGGGTCACCCCGGCAACAACGCCTGCACCACCGACCGATCGGGCATACTGGTTCATCAGGTCGATGTGAAAGGCGCCCTGGTTGCCGGTAGCACCCTGGACAAGGATTCGTGTCTGTTTATCGCAGTAGATCATGATGACGCCTCCAGAACTGCCGCTGCAACTGCGTCTTCCATCGTCTCAAGCATCCGGTAGCCTGCCCCTTCAAGAAGAGCCCGCCCTTCGGCCTCATTTGTTCCAGCAAGCCGGACGATCACCTGCTGTGAAACACCGGCTGCGATAATGCCACGGGCCACCTCGTCACACCGGGTAATCCCGCCAAGCAGATTGACAACGATCACCTTTACAGCCGGAACAGATGCAACCAGCCTGACTGCATGCATCACCCGATCTGAACCGGCACCTCCTCCGACATCAAGGAAATTGGCCGCGGCGCCGTTGTGGTGGGCAATAAGATCGAGGGTTGCCATGGTAAGTCCCGCACCATTACCGATGACGCCGATCGACCCGTTCAGTTCAACGTACGAGAACCCATGCGCCTCAGCCTCTGCCTCACGATCGGTGAGGTCACGGTTCACGCTGATCCCCTGACGGGCAAGGGCATTATCATCGATGATCAGTTTTGCATCGGCTGCAAGAACACCGGACGGTGTGATCACAAGTGGATTGATCTCAGCAAGAAGGGCATCTTTCTCACGAAATGCACGGTAGAGCGCTGAGATAACCGGCATAATCTCTTTCTCACATCCCCGGGTCAGATACCTGAGAATGAAGCCGGGAACCTCACTGAGTAGGGGAGATACATGTGCGCTCCTGACCGCATCCGGGCGCTCCCCGGCGGTCGCCTCGATCTCAACACCGCCTGCTTCGGCAAAGAGGATCACCGGGGACCGGGTGCTCCGGTCAATGGCAATTGATACAAAGTATTCTTTCTGGATGGGAAGCCGCTCCTCCACAAGCACTTCCTTCACAGGAAGGCCTTTTATCTCTTTCTGGAAGAGTTCGGTTGCAACAGCTTCCGCATTATCTGCCGTTGCCATCAGGATGCCGCCGGCTTTACCCCTGCCACCAACATCGACCTGTGCCTTCAATACCACCGATCCGCCAATCTTCTGACAGGCAGCAGATGCCTCTCTGGCACTGGTGATCAGGACACTCTCCGGAACCGGGATTCCAAATGTCGAAAAGACTTTTTTTGCTTCGTATTCAAGCAGTTTCATGAATCTCCTCCTTTCTGCACGATATCCCGACCAAGATTCAATGCCCTGATGTTGAGCTCTTCTGTCCCTTTTGGAACGCTGTCAAGAACAGCCTTCTCCATCGCTTCGAAACTGACTATTCCGGTTGCAGAAACGAGAGCTCCGAGCATGACGATGTTGGCGACGATCGGCTTTCCAAGTACTTCTTTAGCCTGCATCGTTGCGGGGATCTCGATGAAACGGCATTGTGGGCGGGACTGGACAAGCCCCGTGTCAATCAGCATCAGGGCAGATTCCGGTGCTTCTGCGCCAAACTTCAGGAAACCGGCCTCAGACATGATCACATAGAGGTTTGGCTCCAGAACCTTTGGGTACTGGATCGGATCGTTGCTGATGATGACAGTACTTGAGGATGCCCCGCCACGCGCCTCCGGCCCATAACTTTGGGACTGGACAGCGTATTTTCCATCATACATCGCTGCTGCCCGACCAAGGACAACGGCAGAGAGGATGATCCCCTGACCGCCGAATCCCGAGAATAACACATCGTACTTCATTCCTTCACCCCGAGTGCCGGTCGGTTGCGCTCAGTCAGTGTACCGACAACAAACATATCATCCGGGATCGGTTTTCCTTCGGCAAGGAGACGGTCACGCTTCTCTTTCAGCAGTGAATGATCTTTCATCGACGATATCATAGACTGCACATCACGGAGTTTGTTCCGCCGCCCGTAATTTGTCGGGCACTGGACGATGACTTCAATAAACGAGA
The DNA here is from genome assembly GCF_054767395.1 of Methanocalculus sp. MC3. NCBI lineage: Archaea > Methanobacteriati > Methanobacteriota > Methanomicrobia > Methanomicrobiales > Methanocalculaceae > Methanocalculus > Methanocalculus sp. MC3. The sequence goes on along the minus strand of NZ_BAABMP010000002.1, from coordinate 222,922 downwards.
GACCCGGTCTCTGGAGGCCGGTCTTTATCGCCTGTGTCAGCTCCCTGACATGATATGATGTCCAGCGTGCCACATAATTCGCACCCGCAGCAGATGCCAGTTCGCAGAGATCAAAGGGGTTCTCATCCATGCCATAGGGAGTGGTTGTTGATACGGCCCCCTTTGGGGTACAGGGGCTTCCCTGGCCGCCCGTCATACCATAGATCTGGTTATTCATGCAGATGATGGTGATATCGATATTCCTGCGGCAGGCGTGGATGAAATGGTTCCCTCCAATTGCCGAAAGATCCCCGTCACCGGTGAAGACGACCACATTGAAATCCTTTTTTGCCATCTTCACGCCGGTTGCAAAGGGGAGTGCCCTGCCATGCGTGGTATGGAGCGAGTCGGTTTTGATATATCCCGGCGCCCGTGACGAGCAGCCTATCCCGGATACAAAGACCGTATCATCGATCTTCCATCCAAGAGAGTCGACTGCCTCGAGGGTGCAGTTGATGATTGTGCCATTCCCGCATCCGGCACAGAAGATATGAGGCAGACGATCCTCCCTGAACCACTCTTCAGCTGTCATTCATGTTCCTCCGCTGATTTCAGAAGATATGACGGAACATGGAGTTCGCCTCCAAGCCGCGGAATCGGGATAACAGGCTGATCGACATGCCGCTGAATCTCCCGCGCAATCTGTCCGAGATTCATCTCGGGAACAAGAAACACCCGTGCATTTGGGAATTGCTTTAGGAGATCTTCAGGGAATGGCCAGACGATCCTGAGATTCAGGTGTCCATAGGTTTTCCCGGGTGCATCCAGGAGAGCCTGGCGAACCGCACGCGTCGGAGCACCATAGGAGATGAAGACGATCTCGGCTTCCGGGTTGACAATATCATAATCTGCAATCTCATGGCGTGCCCGTTCGACCTTTTCCACAAGCCGCATCACCAGCTTCTCATGGAGATCAGGATCGGTTGATGCAGGATATCCTTTCTCGTTATGCGTAAGTCCGGTCACATGAACCCGGTGCCCTTTGCCAAACGGAGTGAATCCGGGTACAAGATCGTCTTCTGGTTCAAATGGAAGCATACCCTCCCTTATCAGCTTTGGAGGAATACATTCAACCTCATCAGGGAACTCCACCCTTTCCCGGAGATGGCCGATGATCTCATCGGACATCAGAAAAGCGGGAACCCGGAACCGATCTGCAAGGTTGAATGCTTTCACCGTAAGGTCAAACATCTCCTGAACGGTTGATGGGGCAAGAGCAACCACGCTGTAATCACCATGCGAGCCAAACCGTGCCTGAAGCATATCCCCCTGGGCAGCCATCGTCGGCTGGCCGGTTGAGGGGCCCCCGCGCTGGATATTGATGACCACACATGGTGTTTCGGTGAATGCGGCATACCCGATATTCTCCATCATCAGGGAAAAGCCAGGACCGCTCGTTGCTGTCATCGACCGCACACCAGTCCATGCCCCACCGATGATCGCAGCCATGCTGGCGATCTCATCCTCCATCTGGATGAATGTACCCCCAACTTTTGGAAGGCGGCGAGCCATCTGCTCGGCAACCTCAGATGACGGGGTAATTGGGTATCCTGCAAAGAACCGGCATCCTGCCGCAACTGCACCTTCTGCACAGGCATCATTCCCCTGCATAAAGTTAATTCGCGTCAATATTCGATCACCACCTTATGCGGTTCAAAGGGGGCCTCCTGAACCCATCTGATCGCCTGATCGGGGCAGATGGTCTGGCATACTCCGCAGAGGCGGCGCTGGTACAGCTGTTGGAGGCGGCAGTTTGTACACCGTCCGGGTCGATCCAGTTCAGGTACAAAGACACCCCGCTTATTCGGCCTCTGCCCCTCCCTGAATATGTTGTATGGGCAGACCATCACGCAGAGGTTGCACCCTTTACACCGTGTATCATCGATAACCAGTTTCATGCAATGGAAACCCTCGCATATAGAATTGTGCGGCTATTCAATAAGCACTTGCGTATCAACGCATTGATCATCGCACCTGATCCCTGATCCATGCATCATACCGTTCCCGTGCCCTGTCATTTACCAGTGAGAAGAGGTTGCCCCCGGCTGCATCTATGCCAACCACCAGCGGGAGATCATTCACCTCAATAACCCAGACAGCCTCGGCCATCCCGAGATCGGGATAGAAGACACCGGTGAGTTTCATATGAGATGCCGCAAGGGCGGCACAGCCTCCGGTAAAGGCAAGGTAGATGCCACGGCCTTTCAGGGAGGCGGCAACATCGTCACTCATCCCCCCTTTTCCAATCAGGCAGCGTACCCCGGCATCGAGGAGGAAAGCTGTCAGCCTGTTCATCCGGGCAGACGTGGTCGGTCCTGCAGCGATGATCCGATCATCCTGGATTACTGGCCCGCAGTGGTAGATCGCGGCCCCCTTTGGATCAAAGGGGATTTTTTCCTCCATCATTCTGAGATGCGCCTCATCCCGGGCCGTATAGATAGTTCCTGATAAAAGAACAGAATCTCCAGCCCTGAGATCGAGAATCTCATCACCAAGCGGAGTTTTAATCTTCACAGACTCACCTTCCGTGTCGCCCGCCTGCATGCCCAGCACTGGATATTTACGGCAACCGGGAGTGAAGCGGTATGACAGTGGGCTTTCTTCACCTTCACGGCAAGAGCAGTGGTATTTCCGCCCAAACCCATCGGTCCGATTCCAAGGTTGTTGATTGCTGTGCAGATCTCTGTTTCATAGGTATCCATCGCATCAATAGGGAGGAGAAGCGCCTCTTTAGCAAGAGCGGCAGCCAGATCAAATGTCCCTCCAATCCCAACGCCGACAACAACCGGCGGGCATGGCCGGCCGCCTGCAAGCAGCACCGTTTCAACAATAAATGCAGGGATCTCATTTCCCTGTGAAGGAAGGAGCATCCCGATGCGTGAGACATTCTCGGATCCTGCTCCTTTCGGAAGGACAGTGATGGTGAGATCAGGTCCTTCGCTGATATGGATCGGCGGGATTGAAACACCGGTATTATCACCACTGTTCTGCCGTGAAACCGGATCGACTGCATTTGGCCTGAGAGGGACAGAGAGGGTTGCACGCCTGACCCCATCATAAACGGCTTCCCTCAGATCTGTTTCATGTAAAGGGTAGCAATGAGGTACCGTCATGTAGATGACAGCAATTCCGGTATCCTGACAGAGAGGGAGATTCAGTCTCCCGGCTTCGGAGATATTCGCGCGAATATTGGCAAGCTCTCCCCGGGCCACGGGATCGGCTTCCAACTCGTATGCAGCATCAATAGCAGCCTCTACATCCGGGGGAAGGAATACCTCAGCCTCTTGGATACAGGCAAGAGTCGCATCCGAGACAGCCTTCCGGAGCGTCTGCTCTTCACGGGTACTCATACCGCCTGATATGATGCGAAAGATGATAAAAGTCGTGAAATATGCAGGTAAAAAAAAAGATATTGAAGGTTTTTAGTTCTTCTCTTCGATGACGACACAAACAGGTGTTGGAAGCTTATGTCCGCCATGGAGAAGCGCATACTTTGCTTTCTCAACGTACTGGGGAGATGTCCAGATGGTGAAGACACGCTGTCTTTCGTGTACACGTGCAGCGGTCCCGACTGCCTTTCCAAATGCAAGGCGCATTCCTTCTGAAACACGGTCCGCACCTGCACCAGTTGCCTGTTTGTTCTCCCTGAGAACATGGTGGGGATAGACACGGAGCTTCATATGGAAGTTGCTCCTGCCCACTTCCTTCATAAGGCGACGATTCATGTTCACACGGGCAGCTTCAAGAGCTGTGTGACGAAGCTGACATGCCTCTTTCACTTCAAGGTGGAGGGCAACCGGGAATTCTTCCTTCAGATTCCCCATATCAAACTGGACAATCTTCAGGCCCGGGACACCACCCATATATTTCCTGCGTGTATATGCCTTCTTTGAAATGGCCCTGTACATCTTTGCTGGTTTTCGTACCATGTAAAAAACTCCTCGCTATGAAAATATGCTTAATAAAATGGATGGTATGAGGTATAAAAGTTATTGGCTGTGCTCGAGACGATCGATAAATTCCAGCACATTCCGGCGGATGGTTGCAAACTCGACACTGGTACGGTCGCGGGGGCGGGGGATGTCGACATCATAGATCCCGGCTATCCTTCCGGGTCGTGCTGAGAGCACCATGATCCGATCAGCTAAAAAGACTGCTTCATCCACACTGTGAGTAACAAACATAACCGTCTTCTTCGTCTTCTCCCAGATCAGGAGGAGTTCTTTCTGCATCCGGTTTCGTGTCCGTGCATCGAGGGCGCCAAAGGGCTCATCCATCAGGAGGACAGCAGGATCGGTTGCCAGCGCTCTGGCAACTGCAACCCGCTGCCGCATCCCTCCTGAGAGTTCATATGGGTAACTATCACCAAATCCTTCCAGACCAACCAGACCGATGAACCGGTTGACAATCTCCTCGCGCTCATCATGCGGCATCCCGCGCATCTGGAGGCCGAAGCCCACATTTGCCCGGACAGTTCGCCAGGGGTAGAGCGAGTATTCCTGAAAGATCATGGCAAGACGTGGATCGGGTCCGGTGACGGGCGTTCCTTCAACAATAATCTCCCCTGAGGTCGGATGATCGAGGCCGCCGATCATCCTGAGAAGGGTTGTCTTTCCACAGCCCGAAGGACCGAGCATACAAAGAAACTCACCTCTTGAGATCTCGGCAGAAACATTATCAAGAGCAATGAGCTGCTCATTCTGACGCGCAGTAAAGGTTTTGCCTACATTTTTCAGGACCACTGTCATCTGTTCATCTCCTGCCACTGGAACTTTCGCTTCTCAACTTCGCGGAAGAGAACATCCACGCCAATCCCGATGATACCAATGACAATCATACCGGCTATGATCACCTGCACCTGTCCCCAGTTGTATGAGTACATGATCAGGTACCCGATACCCGAGCTGGTGCCCGGGAGCATCTCAGCTGCAACGACACACATCCAGGCAACTCCAAACCCAACCCGAAGACCAGTCCAGATCGCAGGGGCAGCAGCCGGTAAAATCACATATGCAAGGAGTTTCCACCCTTTTGCACCATAGATCGCCGCAGTCTCGATCCAGGTCCGATTCACCCTCCGAACACCATCTATGCTATTGATCAGAACCGGGAAAAACGACCCGATGAATATGATGAAGACGATTGAAAGGAGCCCGATCTTAAACCATGCTAATGACAGGGGGACCCATGCAAGCGGCGGGATCGGCCTGAGGAGCTGGATGATCGGGTTTACCAGTTCTTCGATGGTGCGATAACGGCCGATAATAATCCCAATCGGAACTGCGCAGAGAACCGCAAGTCCAAAACCCAGCAGAACTCTCCAGACAGAGAGCAGTGCATTATCGATGATACTTCCGCTCCCGAGAATATCTGCCCCGGGAGTCATAAGAACCGCAGCAACAGACGTCGGCGTTGGGAGGATGAATGGGTTATTGATCAGAACCGATGCGACTTCCCACGCAAGGAGAAGAAAAAAAGGAGGTAATAATTTCAGATACCATCTCATCAGACTTCTTTCACCACCACACCGCTGTCCTGGAGCGCATATTTTATCTGCACATCCTGGATCGAGCCACGTATTGGTGCGGCGATCTTCAGTGGCCGACCCTCGGCGGATCGTGCATCAGCCCATGCGATGAATGAATCCCAGTCATCAACCGGAGCAGATGCCGCAACAACAAGGCCTGATCCTTCATTCTGTGTTGGAAGCAGGATCTTAATAGCCATTCCCTTGTCAATTGCAGAGATTGTTGGCGGGGTGCCTGCATAGGAGAGCTGGATAGCTTCGCTTCCCATGAGTGTCATCAGCTGGGCGCCACCTTCACCCTGGACGAGCCTGACTTCGGCGATGGTCTCACCATTGACAATTAAATCGGCAACATCGACCTTGCCCGGGGCAGTTGCCCGGGGCTTCAGGGCAATCCCATAATTCTCATTGAAGTATTCCCAGTCCTTGATAGCAACAAAGAGGGGTGCATCATGATCTGATGGGAGGTACCCAAGGGAGACTGGCTTTGTCAGCTTCCCGGGAGTTGTGATCTCGCCTGCATCAACCATCACCCGTGCAGCTTCGTAATGGGAGAAGTCATAGAGTGTGGCACGTACGTCGGCAGTTGAGGCATCCTTAAGGCTTCCTGTCAGATAGCCGATCTCGCGGAGCGCTTCGATGAAGCGATCATTACTCTGGAGCCACTCTTCAGAGGGTTCAGTCGAGAACCGTATTGTCGGTATGGAATGGGCAAGAACATCCTTTGAATCAACCTTGACATCACCAAAAGTCATGGTCCCGCCACCAAAGAGCCAGTTGGCAGAGACCTCTGCGGCACGATCAGGGTTCTCCTGGACGTAGTTGCCTGAGAGAATAAGGAGTGCAGCAAATGCATTCACAAAATCAGGGTTTGCAGTTATGAAGTCCTCGCGTGCAGACAGGGCATCACAGGTGTGATCTGTCCAGGTACCTGCTGGCGGAAGATCCTGGGAGTAGCTGACGACAGTTCCAATACCTGAAACCTCAGCGACAGAGACGAATGGCTGCCATACCATGTAGCCGTCAATCTGGCCGGTCGAGAGCAATACAGGCATCTGCCCGGTTGCCGTATACATGATACCTACTTCACTCTGCACACCATCGGGGGGAGTTACCGGTACTTCTTCTGTGACACAGCCCGCTACAAACATGGCAAGTGCTAGAAGAGTTATGATACCCCAAAACACCTTCATTTTCATAAATATGAGTGGTTAGGTAGACTATATAATCTATTGGATTTCGGAATTTCGTGGACATTATAGAGATATTTTGATGAAAAATTCTACAAAAAGAGAATGAGGAGTTGAGGAGTAACTCCATACCCTTCCAGAAAAGAATCGATTTCTACGAAGAGATAATCAGTTTTCAGATACTATCATACCTGAAGAGGAAGAGGATGCGACACGACCAGATACGGGAAGGGAGGCTTGCCGGGGAGCGGAGCGCGCTCATTGCACGGTACCTCTCATCAATGGAAGCTGACCGGAGGATCGCCTCTGCGGATCTCCGGGTGGATATGGCTCACCTGGCGATGCTGAGGCAGCAGAACCTGATACCAAAGGAGCATGCACAGAAGATTGCATCAGAGCTTTTCAGAATGTATACCGAGGGCATCCCGGATGAGGCATTCGATGAGCGTTTTGAAGATATCCATGCGGGAATAGAGGGAGAATTAATTGCAAAAGCCGGTATCGATTCCGGAGGACGGCTTCACCTTGCACGGTCACGAAATGATGAGGTGGCAACCTGCCTCAGGATCAGGGTGCGTGAGGATATTCTGGAGATCCTGACATCAGTTGCCACACTCAGGGAGATCCTTATCCGGCGTGCCGGGGAGCATACAGGAACAGTGATGCCGGGCTTCACCCACCTCCAGCATGCACAGCCAACAACACTCGCCCATCACCTTCTCGCCTATGAAGAGGCCTTTTCCCGAAGTGCAGAACGGCTTCTCGAAACATTTGCCCGCGTGAACCGATCACCTCTCGGGTCAGCCGCATTTGCATCGACTGGTTTTCCGATCGATCGTGAGATGACCAGTCGGCTGCTTGGGTTCAACAGCATCCTCGGGAACTCGATGGATGCGGTATCGGGGAGGGATTTTGCACTTGAGACGCTCTCTGCCCTCGCCATTCTGATGTCAGATTCAAGCAGGCTCTGCGAAGAGCTGATCCTCTGGAGCAGTGCCTTTGTTGAATTTGTCGAGCTTGATGACATATACTGCTCCACCAGTTCGATCATGCCGCAGAAGAAGAACCCGGACTGTGCCGAGATTATGCGCGGACACGCCGGGACGGTCGCAGGGGCATTCCAGTCCGCACTCGTCTGCATGAAAGGTCTCCCCATGAGCTATAACCGCGATCTCCAGACACTGACACCCCATCTCTGGAGTGGAATCTCACATACCGCTGCAAGCATGGAGATTCTTGCAGGAATGATGGAGACGGCAGTATTCAATGCCGAAAGGATGTATCGGGAGAGTGACCGGGGCTTTTCGACCGCCACCGAACTTGCCGATACACTTGTGCGTGAGTTTGGGCTTCCATTCAGAACAGCACACAACATTGTCGGCCGGGCAGTCCGCTCAAAAGAGATCACCCTGAGCGTAATCGAACAGGCGGGCAAAGAGATCTCAGGCATCTCTCTTCAGGAAATGGGGCTTACAGAAGATCGAATTCGAAATGCACTCGATCCAGCCCTCGTAGTTGCCGCGAAGAAGGTTGCCGGGGGGCCGGCTGAAGAGGCCATCCATGACGCGATACGGATACGCTCAGGTCTTCTGAAGGAGCATAATGAGACGATACAGATGCAGAGAAGAGTTTTACAGGATGCTGAAGAGGAGCTTGTCTCCATGATACGGGGGCTTATTGAAGCATGAAGACCGGAGATCTTGTTTCCTGTACCATTGGCGGGAAGACGCTTGAAGCAGTGTATATCACAGAACGGGATGAGAGGGCTGTCCTGAAACTCCCATCAGGATACAATATCGGAGTGCCATTCCCTGAAATCAGGCATATCAGGGATGGGGAGGAGAGGAAAGGAGTCGAACCTCCTGTTGTGCAGGATTCGAAATTACCTGAGCTTGCAATCATTTCAACAGGAGGCACCATCGCATCCCGTGTAGACTACCGGACAGGGGCGGTCACAAGCAGATCAACTGCTGATGAGATCATCTCAGCCATTCCCCGGCTTGCTACAATCGGGCGTTTCCGAACCAGACAGCCATTCTCGATACTGTCTGAGAATATGAAACCCTCAATGTGGATTGAGCTTGCACGCAGCATCCATGATGAGATTCAGGCAGGCGCCCGGGGTGTCATTGTCACTCATGGAACCGATACGATGGCATATTCGGCATCTGCCATCAGCTTCATGCTTGATACACCGGTTCCCATCATCTTTGTCGGTTCCCAGCGATCAGCCGATCGCCCGAGCAGCGACAATGTGATGAATGCACTCTGTAGTGCTGCTGCTGCATCTGCAAATCTGGGCGAGGTCGCCATCTGCATGCATGGTACCGTCAATGACGATTATTGTGCTGTGCACCGGGCGACAAGGGTACGAAAGATGCACACTTCGCGCCGCGATGCATTCCAGAGTATCGGAGCAGAACCGATTGCAACGGTCACCTACCCGGATCTGGAGGTATCGCTTCAGGCAGATGCCATAGGGAGAGATGCACGGGAGTTGACTCTCAGGGATACAATGGAGGAGAAATGTGCCCTTATCTCCTACTATCCGGGGATGAATCCGGCAATCCTTGATTCATATACATCATATCGCGGGGTTGTCATCGCGGGAACCGGGCTTGGCCATGTCGGAACTGTCCTTATGGATAGGATACGTGAGCTTGTCTGCAATGGAACAACAATCGTGATGACAACGCAATGCCTCCAGGGAAGAGTCTGCGACCGGGTCTATGATACCGGGAGGGATCTCCTCAGGGCGGGTGTCATCGAAGGAGAAGATATGCTTCCCGAGACTGCTCTTGTCAAACTGATGTGGGTTCTTGGACAGACAGAGAACCCTGATGAGATCCGGAAGATGATGCAGGAGAATCTGAAGGGTGAGATTGTACGGAGGTCTGTGTATGGATTATAAGGCACTCGGCCTGACCGCAGGAATCGAGATTCACCAGCAGCTCGACACAGCTGAAAAGCTCTACTGCCGGTGTCCGACCATTCTCAGGAATATTGATGAGAAAAACGGTGAGATCAGGCGATACCTGAGGGCAACGGTCTCGGAGATGGGTGTCATCGACCGTGCGGCAGAAGAAGAGATGAAACAGATGCGCTTCTTCTCATACTATTCCTACGATACCACCTGCCTTGTCGAGAATGATGATGAGCCACCGACACCGATGAATCCGGAGGCCCTTCAGATCACCCTCACCATCGCAAAGATGCTCTCGATGACCCCGATCTCGCAGGTGCATACGATGAGGAAGATGGTGATCGACGGGTCAAACACCACCGGCTTCCAGAGAACGGCACTTGTTGCCATGAACGGGATTGCAGGTGGCAGCTGCAGGATCGAGTCGATCTGCCTTGAAGAGGAGGCAGCCCAGAGAGTGACCGACAAGACATTCTCGCTGGACAGGCTCGGGATACCGCTTGTTGAGATCACAACCACACCCTGTATGCATACTCCGGAAGAAGTGAAGGAGATCGCAGAATATATCGGCATGATCCTCAGATCAACCCGGAAAGTGAAACGCGGTCTTGGAACAATCAGGCAGGATGTGAACATCTCGATCAGGGACGGAGCCCGTGTTGAGATCAAGGGGGTCCAGGAACTCGATCTGATCCCGGAGGTCGTCTCCCGTGAAGTTGAGCGGCAGGTGAGCCTGCTTGCGATCAGGGAGGAACTGAAAAGCCGTGGTGCTGAGGTGCTCCCCGGGGAGATTGATGTCACTGATCTCTTCTCATCCACGAAATCGAAGGTGCTGAAGAAGGCGCCATGCATCATGGCTGCGACCCTGAAAGGATTTGCCGGGATCATAGGGCGGGAGATCCAACCCGGACGCCGCCTTGGAAGTGAGATGTCAGATTATGCAAAGAAATGCGGCGTTGGCGGACTGTTCCATACCGATGAACTGCCTGCATACGGCGTTACTGAAGAGGAGGTTGCTGCCCTGAGGGGACGTGTGATGGCAGGCGATGGCGACTGTGTGATTATCGTCTCAGGAACAGAACCGCAGGCATCTTGTGCAATCAAACAGGCACTGAAGCGTGCAGGGATGGCACTTGAAGGAGTTCCTGAAGAGACCCGGAAGATGCTTCCCGAAGGAAGTTCCGCATATATGCGGCCACTCCCCGGAGCAGCACGGATGTACCCCGAGACGGATGTTCTTCCTGTTGAGATCACCGGGGAGATGATGGATGCAATCGAGCTCCCGGAGCTGTTGACCGATGTTGCGGAACGCTTCACAGAGGAGCTCGGCATCGATAGCGCGCTTGCCCGCCATATCGCTTATTCAGATCGGCTTCTGACCTTCGAGAAGGCGATTGCAGCCGGGATAAAACCTGCATTAGCTGCACGTACCCTCATCTCAACCCTGCGGGAACTGTCCCGCGATGGTGTGGATTGTGGGGGAGTCCCTGATGAGACGCTCATTGTGCTCCTCTCACGTGTCAATGACGGGGAGATTGCCAAGGAAGCAATTCCCGACATCCTCCGTGCCCTTGCCGGGGGTTCTCCACTCGAAGAGGCAATTTTGTCAGTCGGACCTACATTCTCGGTTTCCGATCTGGAATCATTAATTGAGGGAATTGTCGCCGAACGTGCAGAATTCATCAGGGATCGTGGAATGGCGGCGCTTGGTCCGGTGATGGGTGTTGTTATGAAGGAAGTGAGGGGCAGGATAGACGGCCAGATTGTAGCAGATGTTTTAAAGCGATCGATTGAGAAGAGGATTTGAAAAGATATCTTTATCAAAAAGCCAGACAGTAGTTATAAGGAGTTTCACATGGGAAAGACAGGCAGCATAAACTGGCACCAGGTAAAAGGAAACCAGGGACAGATCAGACTGGTTCCTCAGAAGAGTGGTGAGGCTAAGAAGCCGGGACCGAACCAGAGATTTAAGAGACACACCATCGTCAAGAAGCTTGAGCAGAAGATGGCAAACGCCCAGCAGCAGGGCCGTGGGGGCGGAGGACGCAGGGGAGGACATGTTGTCGACCCACGTGTCAGGCGCCACATTCGACGCTCGAAGAAGACGATGATGGGCGCAAAACAGAAATCCAGGCGGTAATAGAAGACTACTACCTACCTTTTTATATTCTTTTATCCCCTGTATATCCATATGGATGTCAGGAATGCAGTTTTATCATGGCAGTATGCTGAGCGTCTCAAGACCGGCATTATCCAGGTATCAAAGATGCTCATGAGCCTGCCGGATTATCCAAAAGAAGAGAGAACAGGCGGTCGAAGAATGTTGATCAGCATCATCGAGGAATTGCGTGCAGATGCGGAGACAGCATCAGCGGCAACCGGGAATGCGGATTTTTCAAAAGTGTCCCACTCACTCTCGGAGATGATCAGCCTCACCGAAAGCAGCCAGTTTGGGCTTGCAACAGAGCGGGCAGGCGAAGGCGTCTCTGCTGCAACAACAGCGGCACAGAAAGCCTGGGAAGTACTACATTCACATGGAATCCTCTGAGTTTCTTGGTTTTCTGAAATCCCGCGGTTCAATCAGGAGTTATACCGGCGAGCAGATTACGCAGGATGAGAGAGAATATATTCTCTCTGCTGCATCAACTTGTCCGACTGCCGGAAACCGCGAGGCATGGGATGTGATCATCTGCAGGCAGGAGGATCTCCTGGAATCTCTTGCAGATGCGGCATTCAACCAGGAGTTTATTGCCCATGCAGGGACCGCTTTTGTCATCTGTGCAAATTATGTCAGATCGATGTCCAGGTATGGGGAGCGGGGGATACTCTATGCTGTACAGGATGCGACTATCGCCGGAACCTACATGATGCTCGCAAGCCATGCCCTTGGGCGTGCCACCTGCTGGATAGGGGCATTTGACGAGGAGGAAGTAAAAGAGATCCTCGGCATACCCCCTCATGTCCGGCCGGTTGCAATCCTCCTGATCGGAGAGGGGAAGGAGCAGGCGGTATCGCCTGAGCGGATGACCATTCACGAACACCTTCATGAGGATTACTGGTAAATTGGAGATTCATTATTATGGCAGATTATCATGTGACACTGGAATCGGCATGGATCGTTAAGGACGTTAAAACCGTTGACGATGCGATCGGTATTGCCATCAGCGAGGCTGGTAAGCGACTCAATCCGACGGCAAAGTTTGTCGAGGTTGAGATCGGGGCAACATCTTGCCCAAATTGCGAAGAAGAACTGAATAACGCGCTTATGGTAGCAAATACCGCCCTTGTGGGCCTGACCCTGGATATGAAGGTCTTCAAGGCGGAGTCCGAGCAGCATGCCGAGCGTATCGCAAAAGCGACAATCGGAAAAGCACTCAGGGAGATTCCACTTCAGGTTGTGGAAGTGATCGAGATATGATTCATGTCGTCGGCCATACGGCGACAGATCATATCTTTCGTGTCCCGCATCTTCCGGATCCAAACACCTCGACACAGATCCTCGACCACCAGATCTTCTTCGGCGGCGGGGCAGCAAATATCGCTGTCGGCATTGCAGTCCTTGGTGGAGAATCAACACTCGTCTCCGCTGTAGGGGGCGATTTTGAAGGAACAGATTATGACCGCTGGCTTCATTCACATCATGTCGGCAGGTACTTCTACATCGAGGAGGAAGCCCACACACCCCTTGCCTGTATGTTCACCGATGAACGGGAAGATCAGATCACCTTCTTTGAATGGGGTGCATCAGAGGCTTTTACAAAAGCTGATCCACCGTCATTTGACTTTGTGCATATGGCAACCGCCGATCCCGCGTACAACGTGAAGGTCGCGGAGCGTGCCGGTTTTGCTTCTTTTGATCCCGGACAGGATATCCACAAATATAGTGCCGAGCAGTTTGAACAGCTGCTTGATTCAATTGATATTCTCTTCGCAAACCGGTACGAGGCAGAAATTATGGCAAAAGTTCTTTCGCATACTGAAGAGGATCTTTCTGCACGCGTTCCTGTTGCGATCTTTACCCAGGGGAAAGAGGGAAGCAGACTCTACGAAGATGGAGCGCTCACGATGATCCCATCAGTTCCGGTGACGCTTGTTGATCCGACCGGGGCTGGCGATGCATATCGTGCAGGGTTCCTGACGGCCTATAAGAAAAAGCTGCCTCTTGCAGACTGCTGCCGTATCGGGACGGTTTGTTCGTCATTTGTCATCGAGAAGACCGGGTGTCAGACGAATTTACCGACATGGGATCAGATGCAGGATAGGCTGGATACATACTTTGGGTGATATGCAGGTGTATGCGGCACTGACGTCAGGTGGAAAGGATTCAGTCCTCTCCATCCAGCTTGCCCTTGATGCCGCGCTTGATGTTGGATATATCGTCTGCGTCCGGCCGGATAATCCGGATTCCTATATGTTCCATTCATCAAACCTGGATGCGGTCCGACTGATCGCAGAACGGGGCCGGATGGAGTACATAGAGATTACAACCCACGGTAAAAAGGAGGAGGAGCTGGTTGATCTTGAGAAAGGGCTCTCTCTCCTTCCAATCGAAGGCATAGTCGCCGGTGCAATCCAGTCGAAGTACCAGTATGATCGGGTCAGCACCATTGCAGGGAGGCTGGGGCTTTCTGTCTTCACCCCCCTCTGGCAGAAGGATCCGGAATGGATCATGGATGAGGTGGTACGTCAGCTTGATGCAATCATCGTGGTCTGTGCAGCAGACGGGCTGGGTGAAGAGATGCTTGGCACCCATATTGATGCCGGAGTGGTAGAGAGGCTGAAGCAAATCTCAGCGAAGAACCGGATACATATCGCAGGAGAGGGGGGCGAATACGAGACCCTTGCAATAAACGCACCCTTCTATAGCACCCCAATCAGGTGGAGCGGCGAGATGCGCAGGGTTTATACTGGCAGAAGTGAATTAATTCTCAACGGATTGTGGTAGTATGGCTCCGGGGGGCGACGTCAGGATCGAGAGATTATCGCGGTTTATCTTTACCGCCCCCTCCTGGCCACGATCCCTTCTGATCATTATCATTCTCGGTTTTTTAATAGACATCGCATTAATTAGGGCACAGGAGCCGATCTGGTTCTTCGGATCCATCGGTTTTACTCTGCCTGCGCTCTTTGCCTTTTATTTTACCCGCCAGTTTATCCATTTATCAGGAAAGAAACTGACCTGGAACAGATCCGGGCTTCTTGCCCTGGCATCAGTGGTTGTCGGAGTTATTATCACCGCCTTTGCTGCCATAGGCGTAGATTCAGGGTTCTATCTTCCGATAACCTACGCAACCGGTCTTGGCATGGTTCTCTCACTCCGGATGCCCGTCCTTGTCGCAGTTGCAGATTACCGGCTCAGGAGAATGATCATTCCTGCGGCACTCCAGAGCCTGTTTGGACTGTGTGCAGGATATTATTATTTTGGGCAGGAATTTCTTCTCTGGGCAGGCGGGCTCCTGATCATCTTCGGAATAGGCAGCTCCATATTCATCTGGCTCATCGAAAGACCCCTGAAAAGGGCCTTTGGGCTCTCCGGACTGAGCTTTCTGAATGCATTCATTGCCCATATGACCGATGGATCGAAGACCCTGGAAGATTTCTTCTCTGAGATAGGAGAAGAAGTAACAATTCCACAGGTGAGCCTCTTCTTTTCGCGTGATGGTGCAGGTGATGCGGTACTCACAGTACCCAATATCCATCCCGGACCGATGGGCGAGATAGGGAGTGCGAACCTCCCCAAAATCATTCACGATCGGTTTGATGAGGAGGTCTTTGTCGCCCATGGGTGTGCAACCCATGATTTTAATCTTGTTTCAGAGTCTGAAGTTGAAGTGATCATTGATGCGCTTGCCAAGTCACAGAAGAACCTTATTTATTCTGAGGGGGCAAGCAGGCCGGTCAGGACCCGATATGGAAGTGTCGAGATCCTGACCCAGCGGTTCTCAGATTCGATCCTTATGATCTCCACCCGTTCACCTGAAAAGACAGAGGATATCGACTTTAATATCGGGATGACGATCATGGCCGAGGGACACCGGTGGTTCCGTGATGTTGCCTTCATAGATGCCCACAACTGTATGACAGATGTCTCTTCCCCGGTGCTGCCCGCAACCCCGCTTGGAACTGAATATTACCGTGCAGCCCTCGCTGCAATGGAGAAAGCGGTTAAAGAACCACTTCTGCCGTTCTCTATTGGGATATGCCACCGACGCCTGCCATTTACACGGATGGAGGGTTTTGGCGATCTTGGCATTCAGGTGCTTGCGATGAGCGTTGAAGGCACAAAATGCGCCTTTATTCTCTTTGATGGCAACAATATCCAGGAAGGGGTGAGAGAAGAGATACGGGAGGCAGTGAGTGATCTCGTTGATGAATGCGAAATCATGACGACAGATACCCATGTTGTCAATACCGTGAGCGGGAAGAACCCGATCGGCCATATCATTCCCGTCTCTTCGATCATTCCCCATGTCAGATCTGCTGTTCTTGAGGCACTTGATGACCTGAAACCCGCGAAGTCGGCATCTGTGACAACATGGTGTGAAGGACTCATTATCTTCGGCTCTCACCGGATTGCCCAGTTTGCAGGCACTGTGAATGCCATGCTTGTCTTTATTCCTCCATTAAGTCTCGGGATGTTGATCCTGGCATTTATCCTCTCCATCCTGACCTTCTCTGTCATCGGATTATACTGGTGACCTGAGGAACTGATGAGGTTTTTGAAGAGGCATTCCGAAGACCTTTTTAATGAGGCAGGCATATTATTATAAGCATTTCAGGGCGGTTGTATTCGGGGTGGTTTCTCTCCCCACAGGTGCCAGATAATGCAGTCAACAGCGCCTCAGTGGCTTAGCCCGGCATAGCGGCTGATTTGTAATCAGCAGGTCCCGTGTTCAAATCACGGCTGAGGCTTCTCATTTTTTGATTTTGCTTTTTAAAGGAGAGTTATTCCGTTTTTTCCAGGATGGAAAAGACCTGCTTTTCAGGTGCGACTGAATTCATAATATGGAGTGCATACGCAACCGCAACAAGTGAACCGAGAGTGTTTCCAAGCATATCAAAGAAAGTATCCTCTGCTCCCAGATTATAGGTTGATCCGGTCAGAGCGTCAATTGTAAGCTCACATATCTCCCATACCACACCAAAAAAGAAGACAAGAAGGATTATTCCTGCAACGATATGAAATGGTGAGAGCCGGACACCCCTCATGCCAAGGTAGAGGAGAGATGAGAAGATAACAAGGCCAAGAGCAAAGCCTGAGATGCAATGTGCCACCTTGTCGTAGTAGGGAGCATATATCCAGTAATACTGGTTTATTCCACCAGCAACATGGAAGATAAGGGCAATTGCCACTGCAAAGTGAGTTCCTGCTGGCAGCCGGATGGATAAAAGGAACTCCATGAGAGATGGGATGAATATAAGACCCATAGAGATGATGACAACAAAGAAACGGACGGTGTCTCCATTGATAAAAGCCGACCATGCAAACCAGGTCAAGAGAGATTCGATAATGAGCAAAAAATACAGTTCAATTGATTGAACCGACATTCGGCAGCTAAATTTTCACGCATAATATTTTTCCACTCCCTGCCCGAACAGCCGCGTTATATCCTGTAATTCGTCTGTATAATTGAGAATACGGCACTCAACCCCTGTATCAGTCACTTCTTCGATCTGCCGAACCCGCCTGAACAGATGATAGATCCGTTTCGTTGTTGGTTTCGCCGTCTGTTTCTTGACATCACGGATTGTCTTCTTCTGCTCCCTGAGGATCTCCCGGATCTGCCACTGGGTCACCGTGTATACCATCAGACTAAGGACCATCAGCATTGAGACTGCGGCTATTCTATTCGGGTTTTTCAGAAAGATCTCAGAGATATGGAAACTGTTATCCTTCAAAAACCGGAATCCGCGTTCAACGGCACCCTGCTCCTTATACCAGTCAAGAAGTGTGTCAGGATCCAAATCACAATCGTTTGTGGCGAGAATGAACCGCCCAAGCCGCTCTTTCTCCCGCCGTATCTCTTCATCATTCAACATCAGCTTACAAGAGATGAGGAAGACCTCCTTCAGTTCCTCTCCATTCTTTGGCCGACCCTTTTTCCCATTCGCACGATGGTTCTTCTTCGTCACCTGAATGTTTACTGGAACGTAGCGAGGGTGTCTTCTCATCCATCGATCAAGTTCTGCACGTGCATCTGGTTCACACGCATATTCATGCTGAAATGTCATTTTCAGAGCGGTTAAATCTTTTTTCCATTGTTTTTTGATTCGTGATGCAAATGTCTTTTCAGATTTGGTCTGCTGGTCACGGGAATGGTACAGCACCCATTTCTGGGGGATCCCGGCATACTCAGAAGTGAGTTCATACAAGTGATACCGCTCATCGGTACAGGGTTGCCAGGGAACGTCTTCCTGGTGAATGAGTGTTTTTGCCTCCTTGATCGTGTTTGGGACATGAGAGATCCAGTAACACTGTGTTCCCAGGGTTTGGAGGTTTAATTTCGTATAAAACGCTGAATCTGCGATATGGTAGATTCGTTGATCGGTCACCAGATTATTCCGGACAGCCTGAATTGACCTGAGAAGGGATTTCTTATCCGAGGCATTCCCGGAGAGGGGTTCCATGAAGACGGGAATGCCATGCTGGTTGGTGACCAGGGTTATGACGAATTGGTTGAGATCGTTTCGGTGATCTTTGGAGTGGCCACGGACAATCTGAATCAGCCGTGTCCCAAAATCGCTGTCATATTCTCCCGTTACCTTAAACGAGCTTGTATCATGATGAAGTCGGGGAGAATCCTGAGGTTTGGGTGGCTCAGAGGTGAGTTTTTTCATCATGGTGAGGCTGATTGCAGTGAAAAGGTGGGTAGGATTAAACCGTGCAATTGCATCCAGCGTCTCACCAAAGAGGGATTCATTGAGATGATCCGGATGGATTCCTGGACCAAGGAGCCGTTCTGTTGCAATATCATCGAAGTAATCCGGCATGATATAGAGCCGCCGCTCCACAAAGCCGAGAGAGTTGAGGAGAAGTGCTTTGACAGCGGTGCCATGGGAGACGATATGATGCCGTTTCTTGGGTATGAGTTCGTCAATGAGATCGCCAATCCCAAGCGAGTCATACACACCGGCAACGAGCCCAAGATGGGATATGGTGACATTCGAGCCATCTACAAGAGCCATAGTGGAACAATTGAATATTAAACATGTACTCTCATATAAAACTATGTACGCAAATGTTTGATAGTTTGATTTTTACTGCCGAAGACCGGATTGAAATTTCATATGAGTATTTTAGTGTTGGTTTGAGGCTTTTAAAAAGGTGTCATCTCCCTGTTGCCGCCTCTATGATGGTGAGCGTAGGATCGGAACGCCCCTTGGCATCTTTTGAAGCAGAGATCTAAATAAGGCGATTAGTAAAAGAGCCTGAATATTCAGCAAAAATGATAAAATACCTTTAGATTTGAATATGTTCACGACGAGGAGATCAATTAATCCCAGAGGGGGTACTCCTCGCCGGTATCTGTATCTGCTACAGGGGCATATAATCCTTTGCCTCTCTTATACCCTCCTAAATGCTCCTGAATGACTGCTTCGAGAGAGAAGAGGAAATATAGTTTCAAAATAACCAATACCATTATAATCAACTAAACAATCAACACTACATTATGCCCGCCCCCGGTATATCCACTCCATCCATATCAATTCTCTATGTTGATGATGAGCCTGCTCTATTGGAAATTGGCAGGATCTTCCTTGAAAAGAGCGGAGATTTTACTGTTTCAACAAGTGATCGTGCAGATCAGGCTATAGAGCTCCTTGGAAAAGAAGAATTCGATGTAATCGTTTCGGATTATCAGATGCCGGGAATGGACGGGCTTCAGTTTCTCCAGCATCTGAGGAAGAATGGGAATAAGACACCCTTCATCATCTTCACCGGAAAGGGGCGTGAAGATGTGGTGATTGAGGCACTCAATAGCGGTGCCGATTTCTATCTCCAGAAAGGAGGGGATCCGAAGTCACAGTTTGCCGAACTCTCAAATAAGATCATGTACGCTGTTGCCAGGAGAAGGAGCGAGATGAAACTCGCACATACCTTTGAACTGATGCGCTACATCATTGAGCACAATAATGCCTCCGTTGCCGTGCATGATCTGAATATGGACTATATCTTTGTCAGCCAGCGGTACCTGGAGACATATGGCATTACAAATCAGGATGTCATTGGCAGGAGCCATTACGATGTCTTTCCGGATTTTCCGGAGAAATTGAGGGAGATTCACCGCAAGGTACTCGCCGGGGAAGGAGTGTTCAGTGAAGACGATGATCCCTATCCACGCGAAGATGGTTCGCTCGACTGGACACGATGGGAATGCCGCCCCTGGTTTGAATCGGACGGGACAATCGGCGGGCTCATTGTCTATACCGAGATCATCACCGAGAGAAAGCTCAGGGAAGAGGAGATTCTGCGAAAGAACGAGGAGCTCGCTGCAGCTGAGGAGGAGATGCGGTCACAGCTGGAAGAGCTTATCGCAACCCATGACGCCCTCGAAGAATCAAATGAATACCTAAATAGCCTGATATCATATGCAAATGCACCGATCATCGTCTGGGATCCGGAGTACACCATAACCCGCATCAACCATGCATTTGAGGAACTGACCGGAGTTTTTGAAGAAGAAATACTCGGGCAGAAGCTCCCGATCCTCTTTCCTGAAGATTCAAGAGATGAATGGATGGTTCTCATCAATAAGGCGATGGGGGGTGAGCGGCTTGAAGGTGTAGAGATCCCGATCATCCACCAGTCAGGCAGGGTCAGAAGCGTCATCTGGAACTCTGCTGCGATCATGGATTATGATGGAACAACGCTTCGATCGGTCATTGCCCAGGGCCAGGATATCACCGAACGAAAAGCTGCGGAAGAGAGCATCAGAAAATACATGCGTCGTGAAGCGGACATTATCAACTTCCTACCGGATGCCACCTTTGCAATCGATACCGATGGAGTTGTGATCGCCTGGAACAGGGCGATGGAAGAGATGAGCGGGGTTTTGGCAGAGGATATGCTTGGAAAAGGCAATTACGAGTATGCACTCCCCTTCTATCGTGAACGGCGCCCACTTCTTATCGATCTTGCTTTGAGGGATGATCCGGATGTCAAGTCCAGATACCCCTATGTCAAACGGCGTGGGGATACAGTCTTTTCCGAGATCACATTACCTCACCTTCGGGGCGGGGAGGGAGCCGCACTCTGGTTTACGGCATCACGCCTGTATGATGAAGAGGGAAATGTTGCCGGCGCCATTGAGTCAATCCGGGATATCACAGAATTAAAGAAGATTGAGGAAAAAAGCCGGGCAATTGCCGGGATGCTCGATATTGCCCCAAACTCAATTACCGTCCATGATTATGATGGACATTTCCTGTATGCCAATCAGAAGACCTTTGAAATTCATGGATATTCGAAAGAGGAGTTCTTCTCAAAGAACCTTGCAGAGATTGATGTCCCATCAAGTGCTGCACGGATTGAGGAACGGATGCAGCAGATCGCTCAGTATGGAGAAGCATCCTTTGAGGTTGAACATCTGAGAAAAGATGGATCTAGTGTTCCACTTGAGATCTTTGTCAAGCAGGTTGAGTGGGAAGGAAAACCCGCGATGCTGAGCATCGCAACCGACATCACTGAACGGAAAGCATCAGAGGCCGCACTTCGGGAGAGCGAGAGCCGCTTCCGGGAACTTGCAGAACTCCTTCCGCAGGCAGTCTATGAAACAGATCTACAAGGCACCCTTACCTATGCAAACCATATGGCATTTGAGATGTTTGGTTATTCACAGGAAGATGTCGATGCAGGGTTAAACGTCCTTTCAACTCTCAGCCCTGAATTACGGGATAAGGCGAAGGAGAACTTCATGAAAGTTCTGAAAAAAGAGAGATTGGATGAACCGATACGTGAATACCTGGCAATCAGAAAAGATGGGAGGACCTTCCCAATCAACATCTACTCATCACTCATTCTAAAAGACGGGGTATTAGCCGGGATTCGGGGGATCATCATCGATATCACCGAACAAAAGAAGCTTGAAGAAGAGCTGCAAAAAAGCAGGAACCGCTATCGGTCACTTGTCTCGAATGTTCCCGGGGTTGTTTACCGCTGCCTGCTTGATTCAGACTGGACTATGCTGTTCCTGAATGACGATATCGAGGAGATCAGCGGATACCCAGGCAGTGATTTTATCCGGAACGCCGTCAGGACATATGCAAGTATCATTCATCCCGATGATTCCGCATATGTTGAGAGATCAATCAATGAAGCGGTCAGCCTAAATGAGCCCTGGGAGATCGAATATCGGATCTATACCAGAAATGGTGATACAAGATGGGTGTATGAAAATGGGAGAGCCGCCATAGACGGAGAGGCGGAGACACGGGTGCTGGATGGAATCATTCTTGATATCACAGATAAGAAGCATGCTGAGGAAAAAGTCAAAACAGAGCAGGAGTTTATCAAAACCCTCCTTGACACATCACCTGCATTCTTTGTAGCGATTGGAGATGATGGAACACTTCTCAAGATGAATGCGGCACTTCTTGAAGCAGTTGAATACAGGGAAGAGGATCTGATCGGAAAGAATTACCTCACTGCAATTGTTCCGGAAGAAGAGCATGGGTGTCTCGCTGACATTTTTTCCCGTATTATGAATAATGGAGAATCGACGATCAACCAGAACCATATAATCAGCAGAACCGGCAAAAGACTCCTCATCGAGTGGCATGGACGGCGGGCATCTTCCGGTGGTATGGCACCCGGATTTATTGTCGGAGTCGGGATTGATATTACCGGGAGAATTCAGGCCGAAGATTCACTCAGGGAAACAAACCGGAAATTAAACCTTCTCTCAAGCATCACCCGCCATGATATACTGAATAAGATAATGACAATCAAAGGGTACCTGGAAATTGCCGGGGAGACAGAATCAGATGAGGAACTCGCAGAATACCTTGAGCAGCTGAAAGCCGCTGCTGATGCAATAGAAAGACAGATTGAGTTTACCCGCCAGTATGACCAGATCGCTGTAAATGAACCTGAGTGGATCTCGTTATCAGGCCTTCTGGAAGAGATAGATGATTCATTGTTACCAATCACTGCTGTTTGTGATCCTGTGCTGATCTATGCCGAGCCGATGATCGGGAAGGTCTTTATGAACCTCTATGATAACGCCCAAAGGCATGCAGAAGGGGCAACAGGCATAACAATTCGATGCCAGGAGAGGGATGACGGCCTCCTTATCACCTGGGAGGATGACGGACAAGGCATCCCCTATGATCAGAAAGAGATGATCTTTGAGAGCGGGGTTGGAAGACATACGGGTTTTGGCCTTTTCCTTGTCAATGAGATCCTTGAGATTACCGGAATTACCATTTCAGAGACCGGGGTGCCCGGAGAGGGGGCGAGATTTGAAATCCTGGTTCCAAAAGGAGGATTTTGTATTCAACCTTCAATGGAAGAGATAGATTCCGATCAGGGAGGGAACCATTCCTTCTCTGGACAATAAGTGTCTGAGAGCATTCACACCAGAGCCTGATCTCATGCTCACACCCCCTCTGCCGGCAGTTTTGGCAGTGCATTTCTGTAATGCCAGAAGATGAGTGCGAGAACCACATAAAAGGCAGCAGCAAACCAGCCAAATTCCCCAAGCATCATCTCCCCGGCATCAGTCATTTGGGTAAGTGCCGGGTAGAACTGCTGGATAAGATAGTTCCAGAAGCCATGAAAAAGGACGGCAGACCAGACACTTCCCGACATAAGGCGGAGCCAGGCAAGGATGAGTCCTGCACCCATCACTGAGGGGATGAAGACGGCAAGGGAGAAGGCGAGTGATCCTGCCCCATGATAGGATCCAAAGATGATCAGCGGGAAGTGCCAGACCGTCCATATGCCGCCGGATATCAGTGCGAGGGGTGTGAAGCTCTGGAACCGGGCAAGTTCCGGAACCAGAAATCCCCGCCATCCGAACTCCTCACCGGCTGCTGCGAAGAGGTTGAATCCAACTGCGATGGTGAGTGTGGGGATGAAACTGATTGAGAGGAGAATCGCTGCACCCTCATGGCTGAAGGGGGCTATAGCTGATATCCAGGCCGATCCAAACATCAGGAGCCCTGCTCCAATTGGAATGAGCACAGCAAAAAGGAGCCAGATCGGCTTTTTGACAGCCATTCCAAATCCCTTCAGGTTCCGCTGAAAGTACAGGCGGGTAATTATGGCAGCAAGCGTCGGGCACCACATCACGGCGATAGTATAGAGATAGAGGCGGGTCGCATTGTCTGCCAGTGCAGGTGTCCCTGAGATCAGGTACCAGAAGAGTGAAGAGAAGATGAAGGTGAGGATGACGAATGTCAAAACCATGATCTTTGGATTTGGGGGGATAGTGTATCCTGTTTTGATACCAAAGGAAGCAGTGGATTCCATATACTAATCTTTTTCATAGAGATTAATATTGTGATTCCGGTATTTTCAGGCTACTTCACCGGGGTTATGTGAGAGAGAGTCCATCCATAAATATAATCGTCAATGCTCTACATGATTCCTGTATTTTCAGAATATATGCATAACTATTGGCTGAGAAATGAATTGATGAGTGAAAAGACAAAAGTCAACTTTAATTTAGGGACTTCGAAAAAGAGGTTGATCCATAGAAAGATATATACACGATTCAACGTGATAGCTATATGTACATGCCAACTACACACATTGTTTTTGTGGGAAACCAGAAGGATCGCCTGATCGAGTCGATCAGCGCCCTTCGTGAGATTCCTTTTTCAAAACTCTTTCTTATCGTCGGGGAAGATAAAAATAAAGCCAGTGAACAAAATATAAAAAAGATTGCCAAGCAGATTCAGACCGAGCTGAAGATGCTCTGGGATATTGACATCCGGGCAGTTGACAAGCAATCTGTTCTGAAGGCAGCAAACCAGCTCTTCACGATGATCACTGAAGAGAAGATGATAGGAAATGATGTCTTCCTCAATACATCCGGCTCAACTCATACCCTGTCGGTTGGTGCCTATATCGCCGCCTGCATGACCGGATCGAAGATGATAACAGCCATTCCGAAATATGATGACATGGGAGAAGAGATCGGAATTGAGGAGGTCATTGAGATCCCGGTCATCCCGGTGGATTATCCTGGTGAAGAGCAGCGGCATATCATCACTCTCATTGGAGAGGGAGTCGAGTCACTTGACAGCCTTATCTTCATGATCACTCCCGATATCGAGAAGGCTAGCAAGGAGTTCAGGAGCGAGCGGAGCCGGCTCTCCCACCACCTCTCAAAGCTTGAAGAGGCCGGGTTCATTAAAAAGGCAAAGAAAGGGCGCAATATCTCGATACGGCTCACTGAACTGGGCAGAATGCTCGCCGATATGGTAAATTCAAAACTTATATAATCACTTTTTTCCGGGCTTTCCACCAGCCATAACACTCAAATAGCGTGCCTTCCAAAGGAACGCATATGTCAGACTCATCCCGTCATCCATTCTGGTATGGGCTCATTGGTGGCTTCATAGCTATCATATTTGCAGCCTGGTTCTTTGCGATGGAGATCGTTCCTTTGATCCTCATCGGAGATCTTGGTGCTGTAGAAGCTCCGCATATCGGAGAGTATTTGCCCGTCATACTCGCTGTATTCGTCTCAATTGCAGGAATTGCAGGTAGTGTCCTCTCGAATAAGAGGATCGGAGGAGCACTTATGGCTGTATCGGGTATCATCCTCATTTTGGCATTCGGGCTGAATATCACCATACCTGCAGGCTTGCTTCTCCTGTATGGCGGATACCTGAGGTTATCCGATCAACAGTGCAGGATAGCAGCACTCTTCTCCGCACGAAAGGAGGCAGGGAAAAGCCCTATAATACTTATAGCCGGAGGGATTGGAGCTGTCATACTGTTTGGGATTGTTATGATGGCGGTTTTCCAGATCTGTCCGCCACCCGGGCCATGGCCAACCCCGCCATGGTGCGAAGATCCTGATTTTGCATATATCATGTCAGGTGATGGAGACACCTTCTTTAAAGGACCGGTATTTCTCCTTTCCAGCACACCCTATGAAATTGATGGTGAGGTCCTTGATGACCTGCAGCCACATGGAATTGCCTGGAGCCCGGTAATTCTTGAGTCATTCTATAGAGTTGGCCATATGAACATGATGGCGATGCTCAGGGAGAGAAATATCCATTTTATTGGTGCAGGACGTGATGAGAACCTCCCGACAAGCCCGCATCCAACCAAACGGGAGGATATGGCCGCAGTCGACATCCATGGAAACCCGATAGTATGGTTTGATCCCCACAATCCCGGTTATCTCGAAGGCTATTACTATCGGAATATCTTAAATCCCCTCTGGCAGGAGGAGATACGGGCTGATCTGAAGGAATATGTTGATGCAGGAGTGCAGGGAGTAGTCGTGGATCATCCTCAGAGCGGCTATATTGTTATCTTTAGGGAAGGGGGATCATTTGATGAATACTCGATGGCCGGGTTCAATACATACCTCAAAGACAAGTATACTGCTGAGGAACTCAAATCCCGCTATGCCATCCCTGATATTGATACATTCCATCTCGGCGACTATCTTCTCGAAAACAATATGGAACACCTGCTGACGGAGTCCCCGTATAACCCCCACCCATTGATCTATGAATTTGGGAGATTCCAGAAGATTGCCGGAATGGAGTTCTGGAGAGAGACAGTCAATGAGATGAAAGCGTATTCCAGGGATAGGTACGGCAGGGAGTTCTTCTTCAGCATGAATGCCGGCCCGGCATTTGCGGATCGCTTCCTACCGATGGATTTTGTGGATTATCTTAGTGGTGAATTCTTCTACTTCAATACAGTATTTAATAGCCCGCAGAAGGTTGGAATCGAGCAGAAGTTGACAGAAGGCCATTCAAAGCATTTCAGCCCCTATATTGAGGTCAGTTATGACAGGGGAAGAATTCCCCGCGACACCGAGAACCTGTTCAAGTACTTGTTTGCAGATGCCTATTCATCACGGACAAATATGCTGATCAGAGGGCCTGAAGGTATCCTCACAATGGATGGAAGGACATATGTGGATTTCCGTGACTATGTCCGGTATGATGGCAAGGCTGCAGGGCGGTATACCAGGTACCTTCATGAGCACCCTGAATTATTCCATGCCGATGAACCCGCACGGGTAGCAGTTATTCATTCATTTGCTTCACGAAAAGGGCAGTATCTCCCTCTGGAATTAAGCGGTATATCGAACTATGATCTCATCGGAACAATGGATCTTCTCTTTGACCTGTATGTTCCCTATTCAATGATAATCTCTGGCTGCGATGTAGTTCCAAGAGATATAACAGCATCTGATCTTGTCAACTATGAAGTTGTCATTCTTCCCTCGGCAACGATCCTGAATGAGGGAGAGATCGATGTACTTCTTGAGTATGTGAGAAACGGAGGTGTTGTGATTCAGACAGGGAAGTTCGGCCTCTACAACAAGGAATTTGAGACGAATACCCATAATCGCCTGGAAGAGCTGCGGCGAACCGGGGCAAAGCAGATCGGTGCTGGCACCTGGCATACGGTGGCTGAGGTGCCAGGGTATGCGTATTACCTCCATGATGGAGAAATCAGGCTGCCTTCAGAGAAGACAGATGCGGATCCACACCTGAACCGGTTCCGCGACATCCTTTATACCTATTATGACCCCGAGATCAGAACGGATGCGCCAATCACCGTGGGCATCCGGAGATATGCAACGGATGAGAGCGTGCTGCTTCATCTCGTGAATTATAACTATAATCACAGAACCGATGCATTCACAACCACACCCGGATTTGAGGTTGTGGTTGAGATGCCTCCTGGACGGAACCCTGAGAGAGTAATCCTTTATAATCTTGAAACTGGTGTAACCGGCGAGATACCGTTTGCCAGTACTGGCAATAGCATAGTCATCCCAATTGAACGGCTGGAGGTCTATTCAATCGTTGAGATTCGCTGAAAGGCTGATTCGAAGGAAGATAAGCCTTATGCGTGGGCTTCAGACACGCGGTAAGGCTTATCATCCCTTCAATCCATGAATCCGCATGGACTTTCGAGGGCACTTTCTCCTTCTCCTTTTGATCTGCTTCATAACAGCCCTGCCGGTTGCCGGATCAGATCAGCTCCCTGTGCAGCCACCCGGGCCGCTTGACCCGGAAGAGGTCGAAGCGTTTCTTGATGAGATCATGCCGGCAAACCTCGCCCTCTACAATGTGCCTGGGGCAACGGTTGCGGTTGTGAAAGACGGAGAGCTCGTTATTGTAAAAGGGTATGGTTACAGCGATATCGAAAAGCGGGTGCCTGTGGATGCGGACAATACGCTCTTTCGGATCGGATCGATCACCAAACTCTTCACCTGGACTGCTGTGATGAAGCTTCAGTCTGAAGGCAGAATCGATCTCGATACTGATGTGAACCAGTACCTGAAAGATTTCCAGATACCAGACACCTATCCCGGTGAGCCGATAACAATGCGCCACCTGATGACGCATACTGCCGGGTTTGAAGAGTATATCTGGTTTATGGCAGTTGATAATGTTGATAATATGATATCATTCAGGGACTATTGTGCCGGCTATATGCCCGCACGGGTCAATCCACCCGGCAAGGTCTCATCTTATTCAAATTACGGAACCACCCTTGCAGCAGTTATAATCGAGGATGTCACCGGAGTTCCGTTTGAAGTATATATCAACGACAATATCCTCTCACCACTCCGAATGAAGAGCACCAGTACAGGAGAGGATCTCCCTCCTGAAAGAGCAGAAAGACTCTCGAAGGGATATGTATTCAGCCGGAAGAATCAAGCCATCCATGATGACATCTATAATATCGGGCCTGCCGGAACAATCAGCTCCACAGCACCGGATATGGCGGCATTTCTTGCCATGCATATGAAAGGTGGGAGCCTGGATGATGTCACAATCCTTCCCCGTGACACCGCTGAGCTCATGCATGCAGAGTCATTCACAAATGATCCACGCGGCTCGGGCATGTGTCTCGGATTTTACGAGATGCATGTCAATAACAGGCGGCTGATCGGTCACGGCGGAGATACCAACACGTTTCATTCTCTCCTGATCTTCATGCCAACAGAGCAGGCAGGTTTCTTCGTCTCCTATAATAGCGTCGGCGGAGGGGCAGCGAGAAATGAACTGCTCCGGGCATTTATGGATCACTATTACCCGGCAGAAGAGGTAGCCATCCCGGATCCAGATCCACTGAACACTGCCTATCTTGAGAAATATACGGGCACCTATGAGACCAACCGGCGCAATATGGCACATTTTGAGAAGTATGTCGCCAAACGATCACCAATTGTGATCTCTGTTTCAAGTAATGGAACACTCCTCCTTGAGCACCCCGGAAATGCTCAGGAATATTATATGATTGAAGAGGATATCTTCGCACTCCCGGATGGAGACCCCCAGTGCACCGGAAACCTCATCTTTCATCTCGGTTCTGCCGGGAGGCCGGAGTTTTTCGTCCTTCAAAACGTCCCAATTCTCACTTTTGAGAGGCTTGCCTGGCATGATACACCGTCATTTCTGGAGAATGTGAAAAATGTCGCCGGGATTATTCTTGCAACGGTACTCATCTGGCCGCTCCTCGCTGCATTCAGGCGGGCATATGCTATACCTGAAAAGGCAATGCCACGCCACGCCCGGATTGCCCGGTGGATTGCCGGTGCATCCGCGTTCTCGCTCCTTGGATTCGTCCTGGTACTACTACCCGAAATCATAGATAACGAGACACTCGTCTCAACATACCTGATCAGTCCGGTTCCACCAGTTGAGTTTACCCTCGCCCTGATTGTCCCGGTACTTTCGCTTCTGTTGACGCTGCTGACAGTTGGTTTCGCTGCCATTGCCTGGAAAGAAGGGTACTGGAACCGCCTGCACAGAATCCATTATACGGTTGTTGCTGCTGCCGCAGTGGCGATGCTCTGGTGGATCAATTCCTGGAATCTCTGGGTATTCTGCCTCTGAGATTCACTATTTTTTGTATCTTCTCCGAACTCCCCCATACCAGGTTTAAATAGATTCTTATTAGCTGCTCAGATATCATCAGGAACCCTACACACCAGGATAATTGCCCCTCTTCAAATCAAGAGAGGGAAAAATGAGTGATCCATTGTTTCCCTCCATTCGATCTCCGGGCATACACATACCTTTATAGAATGTCCTGACAGAATATGATCTACGATACCATTATGAAATTCTCTCTCATTGTCGAAAAGGACGAGGATGGGCGGTATGTCGTGGAGTGTACTGACCTGCCGGGATGTATGAGCGAAGGAGAAACGCTCAAAGAAGCTATTGACAATATCCATGAAGCAATCATTGGCTGTCTGAGCTCGAGATTAAAGATGGCATCTGAGAATATCCAGATCAGTTCTCTTCCATCTCATATGAGGACTTTTTTTCCAAATTTCTGATCATCTAATCCCTGATTCCTGAGTAAAAGAATCTAAATGTCGTGGCTTCATCCTCACAAATGATCCCCTTTCATACAAGCGACAGTGCATAAGAAACTGTGGTTGAGGAAGAGAGAGGAAACAGTAACAAGTAATGGGCGCGAAGCGCCATCTATCCTCAATGGCGGGGCTATAAGCCTCGCTTGGTGACCGATAGGTCGCCTTCACCGAGCTCCGAAGGGGGATGGCAGTGCCCCCCCGGAGGATGTTCGGTGACCAGTCCTAACAAGTGTATGAATTCACATCTGACGATCAAGGGGTTTGAATCATGCACTTGGAACAACTCAATCTCGTGCTGAAGATCCATGATTCATCTAAAAGGGCGAGGAGACCCCGGCATTCATGCCGGGGAGGAATCGCCCATAATTGAACCATAACCCATATCCTGTAGTACAACCCATATGCATCAAATGGTAATTCGAACGGTGTCAAACTATCTGCGACTGTCACAACGACAGTATCATATTATTGACACACTCGCATACCATTCAAAGAATTTGTACAATGTTGCATTGTACAATACCCGGCAGCATTACTTCGAATATTGCGAAAATGCTCCGATCTTCCAAGCGGTTCGACCGGATATTGCTGCAAACGTCACCATCTGTATCGGTTCCTTTCTCCCCTATACCCGGAAGAAAGACTTTCCCTACAAAGATGTCTCAAATTATGTCCAATCCCGCCAGAATGAGAACTATCCGCTGCTCCATAGTGATGTTGCGCAACAGACGATTAGGAGTGTTGAAGAAGCGTACACCTCGTATTTTGCACTCATGCGGATGTACCACTGTGGCGAACTCAGCAGCCAACCACGATCCCCGCGCTATCTGGACAAAAATGGCAGGTACAAACTGGCATTTCCTGCATCGCATATCACAATGCGGAATGGATATGTCACTCTCGGCATGTCACGGATGTTTAAAAAACAGCATAGATTAACCGGGAAAGAACTGACATTCAAAATTCCGCCACACATTCAACCAAACCAGATCCGTGAGGTGACCATTGTGCCACACCATAACGGGAAGGTATACACGATCGAATTTGCGTATATGGTTCCCCTTCAACCAACACGTCTTAATCCTGACCATTATCTTGCGATTGATCTCGGCGTTACCAATTTTGCAACAATCGTTGACACTGCTACCGGGACTGCCTCGATTATCGATGGTACGTATCTAAAATCAATCAACCGGTGGTACAACAAAGAAAACGCCCGATTACAATCGATTAAAGATAAACAGGGATTAACCGAGGAGTTTACGCACCGCCAGTCACGCCTCCTCATCAGACGAAATAACAAAATCGATGAGGCGATGAACCGATTTGTCGCTTATCTCATCAAATTTGCATGTGATCACGAAATCGGTACCATTATTGTGCCACGATGGGATGGGATCAAACAAGAGATCAATCATGGTGCGAGAAACAACCAGAATTTCGTCCAGATTCCCTATGCGAAATTTCGACGGAAATTACAGGCAAAATGTGAGATATTCGGGATACACTTTGACGACTCCCATGATGAACGGTACACATCGCAGGTTGATGCCCTGGCACTCGATCCGATCCAGAAACCATGGTATGGAAGATGCCGTCGTATCAGCCGGGGACTGTACCAGAGTAGTTCCGGTATCGTGATCAATGCGGATGTCAATGGTGCGTTAAACCATTTGAGAAAAGTAGCTGGTGATTCGGTTATGACACCGATAATCAGTAGCGGTCGCGTCAACCGACCGGTACGAATAAGGCTCAACTACGAGCAACCTTCGTGCACATTAAATTGCAATGTCTGTGGTAACACCGCTATTGCAAGCCCCGCCGTTTAGGGCGGGGTAGTTGACCCATCATCTTGCCGATTCCAACCTCCTGAAGCGCTGCGGAGAGGAGCTGGCAGAGCATTTCAGGCATCTCTCCCCGACAAAGATACTGACCGCCGAGGTGAGTGGGATACTCGCGGCACTCCCCACCGGAATGGAGCTTGGCATACCGGTATTAATCGCCAGAAAAGAGCTCCCGAAGACCATGCAGGGACCATATTTTCACGAGAGCCTGCATTCACGGACAAAAGGACACAAGACGGATCTCTTCATCCTGACGGAATACATTGGGAGCCAGGACCGGTTGCTGATCATCGATGATGTGCTGGCACGGGGGGAGACTGCCGCCGCACTGATCAGGGTTGCCGATTTGGCGGGTGCGGAGGTTGTTGGTGTCGGGGTGCTTGTTGAGAAGACATTTGAGGCAGGGAGGGATCGGATCCGGGCAGGAGTCCCGGTGCATGCTCTTTGTGCAATAATGGGGGTTTGCGGTGGACGGATATTGATCGAAGAGGATGATCGATAATCCCATTTCACAATGCAAGGCAGGAAAAGAGGAAGAAGAGATGAAAAAATGATGACCTGCCCTACCTCTTCACCACATGCACAGCCGAGGCCTTGAAAGATGCGCAGATCTCAGATCCCACACTGATCCCAAGCTCCTCGGTTGCCTTCCAGGTGATAACGGCGATGAGCTGTATCCCGCAGTCAAGGATGAGGCGGTTCAAGGGTCCCATCGGGATGATCTCAACCACCTTTCCGGGGAGGATATTCCTGACACTTGTCGCATGTTCGCCTGTACAACTGAGGGCGATATCCTCAGGCCTGAGGAAGAGATGTACATGAGTGCTCTCTGTAAGCGGGGAGATCGCATACAGAAGCGTACCATCTGCCTCGATAGTGGCAAGGCCGCCGTCTTTTCCAGTGATGGTACCCTCGATAATATTCTCAATTCCGACAAAACGGGCAACGTAACGGTCATGGGGAGCTGAAAAGATCTCACGGGGGGTACCGATCTGGGAAAAAACCCCATTCATCATCACCCCTATCCGGTGTGCCAGCCGCTGCCCCTGGACCATATCATGTGTTGACATGAGAATGGTGATCCCAAAATCTCGGTTGATCTTCTTGATCAGATCCTCGATCATCTCCACCGAGACCGGATCGAGATTTGCTGTAGGTTCATCAAGAAGAAGAAGATCCGGATTTGTGACCAGTACCCGGGCAAGCGCCACCCGTTGCATCTCCCCACCTGAGAGCGTCTTTGCCTTCCTCTCTTCAAACCCGGTGAGCCCGACAATCCCGAGGGCTTCTGTAATCTTTTCCCTGACTTCTGCCTCAGGTATCCCCCTGAACCTGAGGCCGATGGCAACATTCTCGTACACGGTTGTGTTGAAGGTCGCTGATTTCTGAAAGACCATGCCCATCCTGCGGCGAACCTCAATTGATCCCTCGGAGGTAATATCCCTCCCTCCAAAGATCACCGTCCCGGAGGTTGGTGTCTCCAGGAAATCAATGATCCTGAGCAGTGTCGACTTTCCGGCACCTGAGGGTCCGATGATCGTAAAGATTTCACCTTTCTGGATCTCAGCAGATACTCCCCTGAGCACGTGGGTGTCGCCGAATTTTTTGGTAATATCACGCAGTCTGAGAATTCAGGATCACCGGTTCTGTACAAATGCCAGCATGAGATTGATCACAAGGGCTATTCCGAGGAGGATGATCCCAAGGGCAATCGACATAGCAAGGTTTCCCATTGAGGTCTCAAGCGAGATTGCGGTCGTCAAAACACGGGTATGGCCCCGGATGTTCCCGCCGATCATGATCGCAGCGCCGACTTCAGAGATTGCCCTGCCAAATCCAAGAACCACTGCCGCCATGATCGCATACCGTGCCTCACGGACGACGCTGTTCATGAACTGGTACCGGGTCGCACCCAGTGACCGGAGGGTGTCAAGGATCGTCGAATCCACACCTTTCAGGGCTGATATCGTCAGCCCGACCATAATCGGCAGGATCAGGATCGCCTGGGCAATGATCATCCCTTCAGGGGTGAAAAGGAGCCGCATGAAACCAAAAGGCCCTGCACGTGAGATCAGAAGGAAAACAAAGAGCCCGACAAGCACCGTCGGGAGGGCATAGAGCGTCTGGATCAGGTTGATAAGTGACTTCTTTCCCCGGAATTCGGAGAAAGTTATGACAGATCCAATCGGAATCGCAAGCAGGGTGGCAAAGAACGTCGCTGTGAGCGAGATAATAATACTCCGTATAGCGGTCTCTATTACCTCCGGATCCAGGCTTACGATCAACTCGATTGCGGTGGTGAAGCCGGCAACGATCTCATTCATAGCATACTCTCATGGAAAATGTAGTCGAAGATGGAAAAAAAGAGTTGGTTTTCGATCAGACAACAGGTGAAGTTACCTCTGCCTCGGGAACACCCATGATATCCCATTTTCCGGATGCTGCGAAGAAGAGGGGTTCACCATACTCTGCAACACCAAATGTGGCAATCTCCTGCTGTACATCTTCGGAGATTAAGTAGTTGATCCAGGCTTTCCCTAGTTCTGTGTCGATACCTGCATGCTTCTCAGGATTGATCAGCATCGTTGAGTAGATATTCAGGAGGATATCACCGGAATCAACGACCGGCACAAGCTGAAGATCTCCCTTGTATGCAAGGAATGTCCCAATATCCGAGAGGGTGTATGCTTCTTTCTCATTTGCCATCACCAGTGTGGCACCCATACCGGTTCCCGCTTCAACATACCAGTCACCTGAGTTCTGGACATCGGTTGCATAGTCATAGCCTGCGGACTTCCAGATAGCCTTCTCTTTTGCATGGGTTCCTGATGCATCACCACGTGAGACAAAGACAACACCCGGAGTTCCGGCTTTGCCCTCAGTCAAGAGGGTCTGAAATGCTTCCTCGGGTTCTGTTCCACGGATGCCTGCAGGGTCAGACTCGGGACCGATGATCACAAAGTAGTTGTACGCGATGACACGCCGCTCAACTCCATCACCATCAGCCATGAAGGTATCTTCACGGGCACGGTCATGCACCATCATTACATCCACATCGCCCCGCTGGCCATACTCGAGAGCTTTCCCGGTACCGGCAGAGACGATCAGGAGTTTGGCATTATACTTCTCCTCAAACGCGGGCGTCAGGTGATCAAGCAATCCTGTATCATACAGGCTGGTGGTTGTCGCGATCCGAAGCTCTTCGGGAGCTGGAGCGGCTGTTGGTGCTGGTGTTGCATCCGGTACGGCAGGTGCATCCCCGCTGACGCATCCTGCAACAAGCAGCCCTGCGATCAGAAGGGCTGCTACAAGAATAATTCTGTTCCATTCCATAGCAAACAGCGGTTATTACTATCTTTTACTATTTAACGGTTATTTTTTAGTTTGTTGTTAACCTCATTTAATTAACACAATTAACTATCACATTCCACATTCATGCTTTAATGATCGATCCAACCCGCTCACCATTCAGGAGGCGTGTCAGTGTGCCGGGAACATGCCCATTGATGATATGAACCTTACGGACACATTTTGCATCCAGCAGCATCTCAACCACCTTATCCTCAAGTACCAGATCCTCCATCCCCAGATCCAGGAGTTCGGCGGCTGTGATCTCTTCGATCAATTCGGCATCCGGGTTATCAAATGGATTCTCCGTAAAGAGGCCGTCAACATTCTTGACAAGAATACAGGACTTCGCCCCGAGCACCTCAGCCATAAGAAAGGCACCGGTATCTGTCCGGTGAGCCGGGATCATGCCAATTTCTGAGGGTGATTCGTAGAGACCATAAGGGGGAGTGCCATGTGTCACCGGAAGAATGCCCATCCGGAGGAGCATCGGTAGCTCAAGGAGATCTGCAGAGTGAATGCGGGTTCCACCATACTCAGAAAGGAGAACAGACATCATGATCGCATTCTGCTCACTCACCTTACCAGAGAGTTCCGCAAGCACGCCGGTTGGCATACCGAGATCCAGGCCGATATCCATGATATGACGGACACGGACACCACCGCCGGTCACAACCATCATCTGGTGTTTCCGTGAGAGCGCCCCGATCTCTTCTGCAAGCGGCTTTAATACAGGAGCCCCGTAATCAACGATCCCATGCCCCCCGATCTTAACAACATTCAGATCCGGAGCGATCCTGAGCTGATCTGTACCTTCATACCGTTTCAGAAGGCCACGACGTCCAAGCGTCTCGCCTCTGAGTTTGGATTCAATCTCCCTTCTTCTGTGCATAATAATCAAACCATTATGTAACTCTACGTTATCCTTATTCTAGATCATTCATCCGGAGTCAGCCTTTATTTATTCTGACTGCTGTGATAGGCAGATCGATCCCGGAAGGGTGTTATCCAACCACGAGATCCTGATAGTGCCCATCTGTTCCTGTGACGTACAGGACTGCTTTTCCATTCACGAGAGCCGGTTTTGGGAACTTCCGTATCTCCACGAGCCCGTCAGGAACCGGCTCGCGATCCCGGGTCATGATCTGATCGATCCCGGAGGCGAGGAGCTCTTCAATACTCCGGCTTCCGGTCATCATCCGGGAACGTCCCCTCTGTACAAATCTGCCATCCTCCCCCGAAGCCGCTAAGCCAACCCCGGCAAGCGCACCGATGATACCGCCGTTAGTCCCTCCAAGCCCTTCAAGGGTGATTCCACAGTTCTTTGCATGATGACGTGCATCTTCCTGCGTGAGAACGGTGTTTTTCGCACTCCATCCGAATGCAACAACCGGGGGAGTTACTGTATCTGATGTTGCGATGCAGATACCTGGATCACTACCAACGATGAAGTCAGAGAGCATCATCTCGCGGGCTCTCTGGTAAATCTTTTGCAAAGATCCATTGCCATTGCAATCGATATGAATAACAGCAGCACTGTTATGGGATGTATAGGGAATCTCATCATGGACAAAAAGCTGGTGCCGTGTGACACCGAGTATCGTATACTCTGAAGACAGTTCATCTGCGATAGAACGGGCAAGCCTTCCGGTTCCCCGTGATTCCTGCGTATCCGTATCATCAATGCCAAGATAAACGGTCACGAACCCTTCTCCTCTTTCATCTGTACCAGCATATTCATTCGCTGACAAATATGAATAATGTATTGTTGATTAAATACATTTAATAAGTTTAATAAACATCATGAACTCTCTCCTCATAGAACACAGATCCAAAATCACCTTAAAAGGGAGCATATTGTGCAAACTTATTTATACTATTCATGTATATCAACTGATATACCAACTGAAATGAGGTGAAGGGTATGAAGATCTATGTACGAGAACGACAGAAGGTAGGCACAGGTGTAAAACAACCCAGATTCAGGGTTGTTGCAGTCACCGCAGGTGCAGATGACAAGAGACAGCTGAAGGTTGAGGGAACCCACTTCCGGAAGACCGAACTTGAACAGATTGCAACCGATACCGGTGCTGAGATCGTGTATCTCCAGGATATGCCTGAAGACCAGCACGGTAAGAAGAAATCAAATTAAGCATCAAACAGGCACTGTCTCTGGCATCTGAACTGAACCGCTCTTACAAAGAGAGCAGAATAGTGAGAGCATTCAATGAACGCATACGAACACCACGAAATGCTTGATGCGGCCATCCGGCTCATCCTGGAAGAAGGCCGCATCACCATCAGTGTTACCGGGGAGGAGGTTTCCATATCACTCCCCAGAACACGTCGGCTTGCCGAGCACCTTGGTATACCCCACTATTATGTCCTGCCGCAATTTGCCGCGATGGAGAAGGACGGGCTTATCAGGAGAGCCGAGCGGGTGGGCATATCCACCACAAGAAAGGGAACAGATGCAATCGTTTCCATAATCGATCGCCGTTATGTAGATATTTTTTCAGAGAAATTCCCAAAAACAATGATTGATCTTCTGAGAGAGCCGCCCAGGTAGCGGAAGTAATCTCCACCGCAGCATTCTGATACTATCCATGTTCTTTATCAATAAACAGTTCCTATCCCTCTTACCAGAAGAGTGATGCGGATGGATATGGAACCGGCTCCTGAAGAGAACCAGATGACAGGCATCCGTTTCTCACTCAGGGAGCTTGCAGGATCGGTCGGCGACTTCGGGACGATCTTTCCGATCATACTCGGGGCAGGGATTGCCGCCGGAGTCAATGTCAGCTATGCATTCCTCGGTGTCGGGCTCTGGTTCATCATCGCAGGGCTCTATTACAGGCTCCCTGTCCCTATCGAGCCGATGAAAGCGATCGGTGCTATTGCCATCGCTGAAGGATTAACAGCAGGCGAGATTGCTGCTTCCGGGATCATCATCGGGCTGTTTCTTATCATCCTTGGCTATTTGAAGGGGATGGAGACACTTCAGAGAGTGATCCCGGTGAGTGTGATCCGGGGAATCCAGGTCGGCCTGGCACTTATTCTTCTCAGGACATCCTTTGGCTATATTGTACCGGATCCATTCTTTGCGGGAGTTGCCATTCTGATCATAGGAGGGTTCTTTATTGCTGCACATACAAGGCAGATTCCGGATATCTCCTCACTTATCGTGATCGGAATCGGCCTTGGCGCAGGTATCATCATGACCGGACTGCCCCCGTTTCGGCTGATTCCATTTCCTGAGCTGATCATACCTGCATCAGGAGACTGGCTCTTCTCAGCTCTGCATCTGGTGATCCCGCAGATCCCGCTCACCATCGGTAACGCAATCCTTGCCACATCGCTCCTCACCCTTGACCTCTTCAGGCACGAGATCAAACCTGATCGGCTTGCAAAGACGATTGGGATCATGAACCTGACCACTGCCCCCTTCGGCGGCTTCCCCATGTGCCACGGGGCCGGGGGGCTCGCCGCCATGTACCGGTTTGGTGCACGAACCGGCGGTGCAAATATCATCGCAGGCCTTATCATCATCGGTTTTGCAATCGCCTTTGCACCCCCTGAAGTGCTCACCCTGATCCCCTATGGCATATTCGGCGGCCTTCTCATCTTCGTTGCCCTTGAACTTGGAAAACATGGCATGAAGACCGACTCCTATCCGGTTACAATCACAATGGGAATCATCGCTCTCATCGGCGGCATCACACCCGCATTTCTGATCGGCATGATTATTGCATACATCCTCGGGAAGCAGAAGAGAGATGAGGCACAGATAGAGGGATGAGTCTTATATACCTTCCTGCTCTACTACTGCCATTAGGTGATGATTCCTATGGGTGAAGACAAGGAGGCAATTCGGAATATTCTCAGGCACAGGAAGGAGATGCAGACACCGGAAGAGCGGTTTGAGAGGAGCAAGCGGATCTGCGCTCACCTGATGAAGATGATCCAGCCAAATGAGACGGTGATGGTCTACACCTCAAAGGAGATGGAGGTGAACACAGTCCCGCTCATCACGATGCTCCTCGCATACAAAAATCCGGTGATTGTCCCGATCATCCAGAAAGAGGATTACAGCCTTCGTCTATCTTATATTGAGAATATGGGGGTTTTGATCCCAAGCACCTTCGGAGTACCTGAACCGATCGGGAATGAGATCCCAGCGGATGGTGCAGATATCGATACGATCATCCTCCCGATGCTCGGATTCGACCGCCGGGGCGGGCGTATCGGCTATGGCGCAGGTTATTATGACCGTTTTCTTGAGAAGTACCCGTCGATTCGGAAGATCGGTATTGCCTTTGCATGCCAGGAGATGGAAGCACTCCCACTTGATCCGCACGACATTCCAATGGATGCGATCATTACCGAAGACGGAGTCATATTCAAGAGAGGGTGATCCCGGATGGAACGAAACGGGATCACCATAATCGATACCTTTGCCGAGGCGTTCCCGGTCTGGATCTCGCGGGTGATCGTCACCGCAGACACACATGAACTGGCATATGCAGCAGCAGCAGAAGCAGCAGGTTTTGCCACCTCAAAGATCTACTGCCCCTGTGAGGCAGGTATAGAAGGCACCTTGGATGATACCCCTGACGGAAGACCGGGTGTCTCGATCCTGATCTCCGCGGAGAAGAAACAGATGCGATCAAATGTATCGGATCGAATATCCCAGTGCATCCTCCCGGCGCCAACAGCATCCGCCTATGACGGACTCCCCGATGCACCCGATCGGTTCTATACACGGATGCATTACTTTGGAGATGGGTATGAGGAGCGGTGCATGGTCGGCAACCGTCACTGCTGGCGTATTCCTGTCATGGAAGGGGAATATATCGGAGAGGAGCGGTATGGAACAGTGAAAGGCATTGCAGGAGGAAATTTCCTCGTAATGGGGGATAACCGCCGCGAGGCTCTCGCCGCCGCACAGGCGGGAGTGAAGGCAATAGAGCCGATACGGGATGTGATCATGAGTTTTGCCGGGGGTATTGTCGGGAGCGGATCAAAAGTCGGATGCAAAAATTACCGTTTCCCCATGCCCGCCAGCACAAACCATCTCCTCTGCCCGACATTGAAAGGAAAGGTGCAAGGCTCACAGGTTCCAGACAGCGTCAATTCGATCTATGAAGTGGTGATCAACGGGATCGGTGATGATGCGATCCAAACGGCGATGAGGGCCGGGATAGAAGCGGCAACTGCACATGGCGGCATCCTCGCGATCGGCGCATCGAACTTTGATGGCAGACTGGGACCCCACAGGTTCCGGCTGCATGATCTCTTTGAAGAGAGGGGAAGTGGACAATGATTGACACACGGACAATTCCAATGACGTATGCGACACTCGGATTTCTGTCGCTTTTAATCGTATTTGTGATAGGAATACAGATCACCTCGTATATCATCAATATCCTCCTCCTGTCGCTCGTTCTCACCATGCTCATCTACCCATGTGTACGGTGGCTGAAGGAGAAAGGGCTCCCCGATATTGCCGCAGTTTCTATCATCACAGGCGGAGCAATCCTGATAATTATCGCATTGATTCTTCTGATTCTCGCTTCAATCGGCCAGCTCATCGCCGACCTCCCATTCTTCCAGGCAGAACTCCAGGAGCGTCTTGCTGATATCTTCATGCTCTTTGACAGACTCGGGATCGAACGGACATCAGTCACCCATCCGACAATAGATCTCCAGTCAACTGCTGTGATCATCTCCCAGTCGATGCTCAGCCTTGGAGAGGCATTATTGTATATCTTCTTCATTGCGATCACCACCTTCTTCGCCCTCCTTGAAGCACCAAAGATTCCAGAGCGGATCAGGAAGATTTACGGTAGCGTGGAGAACAAATCCCTCAGACAGTTCGCCCGGATGAGCAGGTTCATGGTGGATTTTGTCGTCGTCAGGACAGAGACGAATATTGTCCATGGGTTTCTTTTTGGAGGCGTCCTGTATGTGATGGGGGTGCACTCCGCCATCCTCTGGGGAATTCTGACAGTGATACTCGGCTACATCCCCTATATCGGGCTGATCATCGCAGCGATACCCGCGATCTTCTTTGCCTGGCTCCAGTTCGGGGTCTGGGGCGCTGTTGCGGTGGTCGTTCTTGTCGTCATCCTGAATGTCGTTGTTGAGAATCCCGTGTATGCACATCTTGCATCAAAACGGTTCGAGATGCCCGCACTCGTTGTTATCCTCTCGCTTATCTTCTGGAGCTGGACGCTTGGTGTTGTCGGGCTCGTCTTTGCCGTGCCATTCACCCTGCTTATTCTGATCATACTCCAATCAAGCGACGAGACAAGGTGGATCAATACACTGGTTGGAGTGGATACCATATTCGAGGAGATTGCAGAGGGGAAGTCAGGGGAGAGTGCAGGTCCGAAAGAGCAGCAACAATAAGGAGATCTGAATACATCTCCCCTCTCTTTTATGAAAATGTGGACGATTATCTCCTGACGAGGCAGTCTTCGAGGGAGCGTTTCGGCACATGATGGACGCCGTCGGGTGTCCGCCAGTACCGGGTATCTCCATCATCTCCGAGGGGCTCAAGCCGGATCTCTTCCCCGGAATAGCCAAGTGCAATCACAAGGAGGATCTCATATCCTTCTGGAACCGGCAGGATCCGCTTCATCTCCTCACGTCTTATGGATCCGAACATACACCCGGAGATCCCCTGCCCGGCAGCTGCTAAAAGGATCGTCTGGGCGGCGATCCCAAGATCGATCGCCGGGTCAGGGCTGCAGTTCTCAGGAGCAATGATCGTGATATAGGCTGGTGGCCGCTCACCTTCAACGGGACCATCCCACTCAGGGAGATCCAGTGCCCAGAGGAGGGCATGTCTGATCTTTGTTGTCTCCTCCGGGTCAACCGAGATGATATATTTCAGGGGCTGGCGGTTCCGGGCAGAGGGGCAGAGCCGGGCGATATCTATGAAATCAATGATCCGTGATTCAGGTAGAAGACGATCTTCCTGAAATCTCCGGGTACTCCTGCTCTTCCGTATGAGGGTGTGTATACTGGTATCCATTCTATGATTCTCCGGCAACAAGCAGATGATCGTGCATGATGCATGATAGTATTATGGTTTCTCGTCAGCAATACGGCACTGCCAAGGATATGAATACAACCCGAAACACCTATGAACTGATGAAAGAGCGATACCCAGACCTCCAGGCAGAAGGTATAGTACGGGATCGTGCAGATGCCGCATATGAGATACTGAGCGACTGCACCCTCTGTCCCCACCAGTGCCATGTTGACAGAACCGCCGGAGAGACCGGGTTCTGCCGGACAGGGGATGAGCTGATCATCTCAAGCTATTCCCCTCATTTCGGCGAAGAGCCGCCGCTTGTCGGGAGAAGGGGATCAGGAACGATCTTCTTCACCAACTGCAATCTCGGATGCATCTTCTGCCAGAACTACGAGATCAGCCAGTGCGGGAGAGGTTTTCAGGTACATGCAGATGATCTGGCGGAGATCATGCTCAGGCTCCAGGAGAGGGGATGCCATAATATCAACCTGGTCTCACCCACCCATCAGGTGCCGGGGATTCTGAAGGCAGTAGATATCGCAGCAGGCAGGGGGCTTCATATCCCAATCGTCTACAATACCGGCGGCTATGACGCAGTCGAAACCTTGCGTCTCCTTGACGGAGTGATTGACATCTATATGCCTGATGCGAAGTATGGGAGCAATAGGATTGCTCATGCACTCTCAGGTGCTGCCGATTATGTTGATCGGATGAAAGAAGCACTGTCTGAGATGCACCGGCAGGTAGGGGATCTTGTTATTGAGAACGGAATTGCAGAACGGGGCATGATCATCAGGCACCTGGTGCTGCCAGACGGGCTCGCCGGAACAGAGGAGGTGATGAGGTTCATTGCAGACGAGCTGTCTGTTTCAAATTATGTGAACATCATGCCCCAGTACCGCCCTGCCTGGAAGGTGCGGGAGAAGAGTTCCGGGTTCGATGCTCTCAGGCGGATGATCACGCAGCAGGAGTTTGATGATGCACTCGCAACTGCACAAAAAGCCGGTCTGAGCAGGGGTTTTTCCGAATAGATAACTGCAGAAATCCCCGCAGTTAAAGGAATATATTTATTATTATACTGCCCAGTATCTGATTGATACCAATGAAAGCGAAACTGATCTTAGTAGCCCTCATGGCTGCCGCCGCCTGCTTCCTCTTAGCAGCCGGATGTGTGGCTGAGGAGCCTCCGGCAGGAATGGAAGTTTCTGCGACAGGAACAATCACCTACATCGACCTTGAAGGAGGATTCTTCGGAATCGTCACCGAAAAAGGCACCCAGTACCTCCCAACAAATCTGGCAGAAGAGCTGAAAGTGGATGGGACAGAAGTGACATTCACCGGTGTGACCGAAGAGGATCTCATCACCATGCAGATGTGGGGAACTCCTATCCGGATCACCGAGATCAGGGTTGAACATGGCGAACCTTCGATCTCCGGCACCGGAGTTATCACCTATATCGATCTTGAAGGCGGATTCTATGGGATTATTACCGGTGCAGGTACACGTTACCTTCCCCTGAACCTGGCAGAGGAGTTCAAAACAGACGGGCTTACCGTCACCTTCACGGCAACACCTGAGGATGTCATGACAATCCAGCAGTGGGGCCAGCCGGTGACGATCATCTCGATCAGTGAATATGATGCCCCCCTGGCGGGTATGGCAAATCCAGCAGCCGTCTTTGTGAAAGAGTCCGGGTATGCATATGAGATCCGATCCGGGCCTGATGGAGAGTATGGAGTAGCTATCCTCCCGGATGGAACCGAGATGGATGAATGGGAATTCTATTGGCAACATCACGAC
Organism: Methanocalculus sp. MC3; assembly: GCF_054767395.1. Lineage (NCBI taxonomy): Archaea > Methanobacteriati > Methanobacteriota > Methanomicrobia > Methanomicrobiales > Methanocalculaceae > Methanocalculus > Methanocalculus sp. MC3. The sequence goes on along the minus strand of NZ_BAABMP010000002.1, from coordinate 178,662 downwards.
AAAGCCTGATGAGATGGATGGAACCAGCCTGACTGAAAGCTGCCTGGCAGGACTCTGCCACCCTTTTTTAGATCGAACCCGATACAAACCATATCCCAAAGATGACCAGGAATATGCCGCAAGCAGCAAGAACGAGCCGGTATCCGGATTCTGAGAGGAAGAACCTGCCCCGGTGAAGGCTCAGAGAGACGAGAGTGAGCCACCCGATATCGGCTGCCCAGTGGCCGGCCATAAAGGCACCTCCTGCGATGATACCCCCATCAAGGTAGCTCCAGAGAAGGGCAGCACCAACGGTAAACCACCAGATCCAGAAGTACGGGTTTGCAAAGCTGGTGAGAAGGCCTGCTGCAACCGGCTTCTTCACGTCCATGGAATCATCTCCTGTCGGAAGAAGAGCTACGCGGGCCGAGGAGAGGGTAAGGAGACCAAAGAGCACTAATGCTACACCCCCGACAAGGCCGATCACCCATGTCACTGAACCAATAAGGGCACCAAGCCCGACAACAATGAGCAGGATGATCCCGATCTCAGCTCCGATATGGCCAATGCTGACGAGCGGACCGGCACGCCAGCCAGAGGTGACAGAAGCGTTGATGGTGGCGATCAGGGTGGGGCCCGGTGCAAGTGTCCCGGTAAGGCCGATCAGAAGGCCTATGATAAAAATTGAGATGAGATCCGGCATGGACGTATCAGTAGGAACAGGTGTGTTGTTATTCCAGATGAATCAGGCTACTGAATACCATTACAACATTAAAATCCAAAAATCCATTATTTTCTAAATTAGACTGCAAATAACTTCGCAGTTAAGAGAAACTATAAGATATATACAATCCCTTGATAGTATGATCGCTATGCGTAATCACATACTCACACCACTGCTGGCACTGATCCTTGTGTTCAGCCTGATTGTTCTGCCGGTATCGGCGGCAACCACCTCAGATGAAAGGGTGATCCACACCCAGGGAACCGGCACCATTACAACCACTCCCGACCGCGTCGAGATCTCGGTTGCGGTCATGACAGAACATGCCGATGTGAAGGCTGCACAGCGGGAGAACGCTGTGAAGATGAACACTGTCATGAATGCCCTGAAAAATGCCGGGCTCACCTCAGAGGATATCAAAACCACCGGGTACTCGATCTACCAGGTAACAAAAGAAGAGGACAGGGTCTTCCCGGGAGACAGGAAGGCCCAGGTCTACCGTGTTACGAACACCCTCATGATCACCCTCAAAGACACCACAAAAGCTGGAGATTTCATCGACATCGCCATTGAAAATGGTGCAAACAACATAGATTATATCTCATTCACCCTGAGTGACGAGAAACAGGCGAGCCTTCGGGCAGAGGCGCTCAAAGAGGCGGTAGCACAATCCCGTGGCGATGCCAATGTCGTCGCCGCATCCCTTGGCTTAACTGTCCGTGATGTGAAGGAGGTTACAATCGGGGGCGGGTACTATCCTGCATCGCCGATGTATGACTACAGGATGCTCGGTGCGGGCATGGAGAAGGCGTCAACCCCGATTGAAGCTGGTGAGGTAAGCGTTACCGCAACGGTCTCAATCACCTACATCTGCTGATGGATCTGCATCCAGACAACCCCTCCTTTCTCTTTTTTCAGCAATGCCACATCAGTACCTGAGAATACAAATGCTTAATGAGGAATATTGACAATATTCCTCCTAAAGAGAATGAATCATCATCTCGGGATAATACAATGGAGCGAACGATTAGTTTTAAAGAACGCAGGTATATTGAAGAGCTCCGTATCCTCACCAAATCAACCGCAATTGACTGTATCATCGACGACCGCTTTGACCGCCTGATCTATATCATAACTCCGGGCGACATGGGTATTGCCATTGGAAAAAGTGGTGACAATATTAAAAGAATGCAGAAGGTGCTCGGCAAGCGGATTGAGATGGTCGAGTATGCAGAGGAGCGGGATCAGTTCATCAGGAACATCTTCAAACCTGCCGAAGTGTTGCAGGTCTCTTTCCCCGAAGGGGAGACCGGCGGAATCCGGGTTACGGTCAGGAACAAGAATGAGGTGGGGATCGCCATTGGAAAAGGTGGCTGCACCATCGAGAAGGCACGCATGATCGTACGCCGTTTCTTTGGTCCCGAGAGCGGGGACATTATCGTTGAGGAAGACCATGGAGCCTGATATCTTCGATACCCTCTGGGAAGTCATAGAGCAGCGGGCAGTTGATTCGAGCGGGAAGAAGTCCTATGTCCGGTCGCTCCTCTTCCATGAGAAGGGATTAGATAAATCCCTTGAGAAAGTGGGTGAGGAGGCGATCGAATATGTTCTTGCAGTAAAAGGAGGAGACCCGGAACGTATCACCTCTGAAGCAGCAGATCTCATCTTTCACCTGATGGTGAGCTTAAAAGCAGCTGATATCAGTTTTGATGCTGTAAAAGAGGAGCTTTCTGTTCGCCGGGCAGGAATGAATCTCCACGATTAACCTTTTTTACACCTGATATTCAGTAAATTCCCTTAGTTCGGGGAGCTGATCCCGGGTCACCGCTGATTCCGCCATCAGTCCTGAATCAATGTATACAGGGGCATTCTTTCGGACAGCGAGGGCGATCCCATCGCTTGGACGGGAGTCGATTGAGAGATCGCCTGTCTGTGTATCAAGAAAGAGGGTGGCATAATAGACGCCATCGTCGATAGAATCGATCCTGACTTCACGCAGCCCTGCTCGAAGTGCGGTGAGTGTGTCACTGAAGAGATCATGCGTCAGGGGGCGTGGGGGTGGCGGGCCGTTGAGAGCAGAATGAATGGATACGGCCTCAAAGAGACCAATAAAAATTGGGATATAGCGTTCATCCCTGGTTTTGAGGAGAACAACCGGGGCAACACCGAGATCATGTATCGCCAGGTAGACGCCGGCCACCTCACAGTTGATCTGCTCCATGACCGTCTCAATGTCATTACTCTTTATGAAGCTGTTGGTCACCCTCGCCGGATTCGACTTCCCTCCTGACGATCAGAAGGCTGGATACGAGGCCTATTCCAATATTGAAGTAGTAGAGGATGATCCGCCAGAGCAGGACAAAGACGCCAATCACCGATGTGCTGATGAAGAGGCCATAGATCGAACTGATCGAGATCTCGGCAACACCCGCACCACCCGGTGTGAGCGGGATCATCATGAGGATCGCAATAATCAGCTGAGACACAAATGATTCAAGGAAAAATGGTCCCTGGCCGAGTCCTATCAGAAGGATAGAGGCGATTAAAAATTCGAGGATCCAGAAGAGTGCGGTGAAGAAGAGGCCAAGGAGAAGACCGAGCTTACCCATTCCGATGAATTTGCTGAGACTGAAATGGAAGTTATCCACCTCGCGATCGACTCTTTCCATGAATCGCTCGACCCGTGCCATCTCCCACTTCTTTGTGAGATAACCAGAGACAGTTCTCATCAGCTTTTTCAGAATCAGAGGGTTTCTGACAGAGAGGGCAAAGAGAATAACCCCGAATGTCACAACAGCCCAGGTGATATAAATGACAGTATAGACAATTGGAGGGAAATTAACCTCTTTCCAGGCAGTACCAAGGAGAAAGAGGGTGATTGCTCCGCCAAGCCCGAATATGACGCCATCAAGTACCCTCTCCATGATCACAATGGCTGTCGCGTCCCCCAGTTTTACATTCACCCGATAGAGTTCATGCACCCGCACCGGCTCGCCTCCTGCCTGGGACGGAGTGATTGCGGCAAGAAAGAGATTGGCAAAGACGAGATTGATGCAATGAAAGAGTCCCACCCGATAGCCAAGCGAATATGCCATCACCTTGATCCGGAGAGCCCAGAAGATGAGGGCAATAACATGGATGGTGAGGGCAAAAAGGATGATAAACGGGCTGAGGTTCTTAAGGGCGATGAGTGTGGACTCATCAAAAGTAAAGTACAGGAGCCCTATGAGAAAGAAGGTGCTGAGGCCAATTGAGATCCAGATCCATTTCTTATGTTCTTGATTCATCGCAGTACCTGTACATCACAATTCTGTCATCAACCATTATCTGCCATTCTTAAAACGTCTTCTGGCAATTATGCCGTGAAGAGGTGGCGATCTCCGGTGATCCGGAGGATTCCTGCCCTGACGCCACAGTCAAGCCATCCATATGCATAGCTGTATGCAGCAAGTGCTGAAGCAGAATCCTGCCGGGCATGGTATGCCTCGCCCTTCATCTGCCAATCATCAACACAGTCCCGGATTATGCTACATAAAGGATAGATTGGGCTTGATTCATCTGGTGCATCTTCAATTGAGAGGCATGCATCCCGGAGCATCCTCTGGTATCGTTCTGTCTTCTCTTCAAGATGTTCAGTACAGGTTGGGGGGATAGAACCATGGAATCCTGGGATCTTGCTGAATGTAGAGGAAACAATCAGAATACCAAGGTTTGCACCGGCATCAAGCCACCCATATCCATAGCACCAGGCGGCAAGGGCATTGACAGGATCGCCCCGCCTGTAAAAAACAACACCATCCTCAAGATAGGCAAATGCCATCTCCAGTATCTCTTCAGCAACCCGGAGATAAGGAGAGGATGGGTTTATCTGTGGATTTGTATCTTCAAGCGCTTCGGTGAAAGACCGGCAGAGTTTTGCAAGCTGAGCATTCATCGGATTGGATCTGATTCAGGGGGAAGGCCGGCAAACAATTCCAGGTACTCACGTTCCATCATATGAAGATCTGCGGGGACGATCAGGATATGGAGCGGCGGGCCAAAATCCATTCTCTTCAACTGATCCCCTGATCCGGCGATCACCACCGGATCAGCTGAACCTGCCCGTGCAATCCCGACATAGAGAGGGATTGTGATATTCAGTTTTGAACAGATCCCCTCGATGATCACAATTGCTTCAGGTATCCGCATATACCGGTCTTTCTGAATATCCAGGTATACGATCGTATGGAGATTCTGGGAACGGTTGGCTGCAATCACCTCAACAGGTGTGGTGGGCATCCATCGTGCTTCCGGGTAAGGGAGCGAGCATGACTTTCCAAACCGATAGTTCTGGAGACCGGACAAGCCACAGACTGCACTTGCAATCGAAGCCGCGTGAATGATTTGGGTCCGGATACCCCGCTGGGCTGCACGGATCCTGAGATCTGCGTGTGTGGTTGAGACCATGGTATCCCCGGCTGTCAGAAAGACAGCGGATCCCGATTCTGCGGCATCCAGGATCGGTTCAGGGTGCTGTTCTACATCCTCGCGGGAGAGAAGCCGGATGGGTTGCTGGTAGAGTGCTTCAAGTGCCGGGATATCCGCACCCATCAGCCTGGAGGTATAGGTTTCGAGAAAGACTGCATCTGCCTCACGAATGACGGCAAGTCCTTTTAGGGATATATCATGCTCGTCAAAGAGCCCAAGCCCGATAAATGTCAGCATCTGTATCCTCAATACTCAAATCGCGTGATCTGATCGACCATTGAATCGATGATATCACGGCATTGCCTGTGGTCGGTTGCCGATATGAAGTATACCGGTGTTCCCTGTCCGATCTCAAGAGCAGAACGTATTTCCTCCTCATTAATCGAATATTCAAGATCAGCTTTATTTGCAACGACGATCACTGGAACAACAGCATTTCCCTCGACTATTGTCTTCAGTTTCAATGCCCGTGCCATCTGATCGGGGCGTGTAACATCCACCATCAGGATGACGCCCATCGCATTGCGTGCCAGCTGGGGAACAATCGGATCAAACCGTTCCTGGCCTGGAGTGCCGTAGATATTGATATCAAAACCCTTGCTTGCCATATGGCCGATATCAAGAGCAACGGTTGTCGGTGTACCAAGTACCCCGAGGCGATCGACTGACATGCCGCTCTCTGATATATTCTTGACAAAAGTCGTCTTGCCGCTGTTTGAGGGGCCGGTCACCACGATCTTCGGGATATAAGGGACAATATGGCCTTCGGTGACGATATAGGGGAGTGAACGTGCCGGGAGTGGGAGCCATGATACGGTATGGAGGGTGAAGTAGTTGAAGAAAGAGACAATTCCCGCTCCCGATTGAAGGGTTATAACGAGATCACAGGGAGTTTCGCTGAGGATTGAGTTGAGCATCTCATCACCAAAGAGATTGAAATACTCAAAGGCGATGGTGACTGGTTTATCTGATCCAAGATCATCAAAGAGCGAGACTGCTCCGGCAAATTCAAAGTAGTCGGAGAGGACATCAAGATAGACGACGATAACGTCGATATCTTCCTCTTTGACAATGCTCCGGATTCTGTCCCGCCATGCTGCCCTGCATGCACTCTGGTCAGGATTTTGTCTCGTGATTGCTTCGACATCAGACTGGTCAAGGAAACTGATCAGTTCATCATAACAATCCAGATGATAATGGCTCTGTGTTGCAATATCATTAAAGTAGGCATCTTTACTGGTAAACGGCGCAATAACCAGTGTTTTCCTGCCGGAAACGACAGCAGTATGGAGCATCGAAATCAGGAAATGCTGTCCGTCTGCCTCCGGCTCGATCGAAAAAAGAACCCTGCTCCCATCAGGAATCCCTCCTTCAAGCAATCCATCCAGCGCATCAATTCCAGTATATATCATCCTTCCACCACCAGTTTCCCATTCGGATCAAATGAATACGCAAGCCATGGAGTCATCCGTCCTCCAAGGCCAACAACCCTCAGCTCAAAGCTATCTTTCCCTTCTCTCACTTCAACCACCCCGTTCATCAGCTGTTTAATCACCGATATGGTACGGGCATCAAATGACTCGTTGTTTAAGGTATAAAGCCCGATCCACTCGTTCTTCTTGATCTTGGCAGAGATGACGTGGACAAACTGATACATCACCTCCAGTTTCCTGTACATCAGAAATGTTGAGAGAGAGCTTACACAGAACCGAATCGGGGGCGGAAAAACACCGGGTTTTGGATTCTTCAGGCTCTCATCGACGATGCCCGCAAACATCTTGCTCATCTTGATGCTGATGCCGGTCAGATCAACCGGACTTGCAACGAACTTCATCCTGTCGGTATCAGGCACGTTCGGCAGATCGCTTTTTGTGATAGCATCGATGATCGCAAGGGCTCTCCTCTCCGTTCCATTCAGCTTAAAGAAGTTTAGGATCTCAGATGCCCGTTCATCTGTCGAGAGAAGAACCGAGTATTCGTTTTCAGAAGGAAACGAGAGATTATACGCAATCCTCTCGGCACCAGAGAGAGGAGGTGCCAGTATGAGTACGTTCGCACCCGAGGTCAATCCGCCGAGTTGATCATCGAGTGCAGGGATACCGAACTGGTAGCTGTACATAATATACTACGTGTTATGTCATCCCTATTTTTAACAATGCTCCTACGATGATACCCAGGGCAACAGTATACAAAGATATGAGTATCGCCCACCGTTTTCCAATTTCTCTGATTAAAACGGCAATTGTTGAGATACAGGGGATAAATAGGACACAGACAACCGCAAAAATATACAGCTGCACACCCGAGAGGACTGCGCCGAGATCTGCAGTTCCTGCAAGAACGGCCAGCGTCTCAAATGCCATCTCTTTTCTGAGGATGCCAAAGAGAAGGGCGGTCGCGGCAAATCCCGGAAGCCCGAGGACAGCCTCGGAATAGGGGGTTATGATATCCTGGAATGCCGACACGAATCCGAGATACTCAAAGATCCCAAGGAAGACACTGGACACGAGGAGGAGCGGCATGGCAATGAAAAGAAATTCCGAGAGACGCGACCAGGCTTTCTTCACAACCATATCGGGCCGGGGAACCCGGAGTGCCGACATCTCAAGGATCATCCCAAACTGCTGGCCGGGAGTCACCTTCGAGAGAACGATCCCGGTTGCAAAGACGAGGAGGAAGACGATTCCATAGACGGAGAATGCCGCGGCAAGACCGATAAAGGAGGCAACAATCCCTGATATGACAACGGTTCTTGCTGAGCAGGGGATCATTGTGACAAGGACCGAGGCAATGATCCGCTCTCTTCGGGTTGCAAGGAGGCGGACACTCATCAGTGCCGGGACACTACATCCAAACCCAAGAACCATCGGGATGATCCCCTGCCCATGCATTCCGAACCTGTGCATCGAGCGGTCAGCAAGGAACGCGGCACGGGTGAGGTACCCTGAATCCTCGATGATCGAGATGACCAGGTAAAAGATGAAGACATAAGGAAACGCAATCCCCATGCCTGCCTGAAGGGCAATGATTATGGAAAGGCCGACAGCTGAGGCGATTCCGGGGAGATCAAGAGCGAGAAATGGTTCTATCGCATATGTATCAAAGAAGGTAACGATAAGTTCTTCAAAGAATGCGCCTGCGGTGAATACAAGCAGGAGTATGGCGATGATCATCGCAATCAGGATGGGGATACCGGGAAATGACCGTGTCAGAATCGTATCAAGATCAAACCGGGGAGGGCGGGAGTGCTGCTCGGTTACCTCCCCTGCCAGTGCATGTGAGAAGTTGTGCCGGTTGGTTGCGATGATCTGGTGCGGCGTCATATTATGCCGCTTTTCGATCTCAGCTCCAAGCCCCTGCGCCGAGTCAGCGAGATCATCAGATCCCTCAGGGCGTACGAGTGCCTGGAGAGCAGCACTTCTCCCGATACCAAAGATCTTGGTGAGGCTCCGGGCAGCTGCTTCGACATGGTGATCGTAGGGAACACTGACTGTCGGGATGGGGGGTTCTCCCCGTGCAAGATCGATGATCGCCTCCATATTCTTCCCCTCAGATGCAACCGTCGGGATGACCGGTGATCCGATCTTCTCTGAGAGGAGGTCATAGTCGATCTCTATCCCGAACTTTTCTGCTTCATCGACCATGTTCAGGACGACAACCATCGGGATCTTGTATTCTGCGACCTGAAGGAGGAGGTAGAGGTTCCGTTCGAGATGGGTGGCATCCAGGACAGCGATGAGGATATCCACCTCCTTCCGACTTAAAATTCCCCGGACAAGCGTCTCTTCCTCAGATTCGCCTTCAAGAGAATAGATTCCGGGGAGATCGACGAGTTCGATCATCTCGCGCTGGAAACAGACATTTCCACGCATCAGATCGACGGTGGTGCCGGGATAATTGCTGACTTCAACACCAAGGCCTGTCAAATGGTTAAAGATGAGTGATTTCCCGACACTCGGGTTTCCGATGAGCGCGCAGGAGAGGCGTCCGGTCATACCCTTCTCCGTGCATGGATCTCGGAGGCGACTTCGGGGGAGAGGGCGATATCGCACCCTTTCACCGAGATGACGACGGCTTCATTGTGAAGTTTTCTCCGGATAATGATCGGTTCACCCTCGATAACACCAAGATCAATAAGTCTCCGGTGACGTCCGGGACAACGGACAAAGGTGACGATAAGGGGCTCGCCTTCCGGGAAGGAGATGAGTGGTTTTGATTCCGGAGGGGTGGGACAGGGACGCCTGTAGTGCCCCCGGCACTTTCCCCCTTTTGACTGTATGAATGAATCAAGGGCGTCGATCGTCTCTTCGGAGACATCATGTTCGAGGAGGCATGCTTCACGGGAGGCAGCCTCTGCCTCAAGACCAAGTGTCTCTTTCAGAAAACATTCAAGAACAGCATGTTTTCGTGCGATCATCTCAGCAGCTCTTCTTCCTGCCGGTGTAAGGTGGTAGCCGGAGGAGCCTCCGGAGATGATGAGATCCTGATGCATGCATTGTTCAAGTGCAGTGGAAATTGATGCCTCCGGTTGAGAGAGATGAGAAAAAATCCTCTCCTGTGTAGGAACGTCACCATCCTGCTGAATTCGAAGGATGGTTTCAAGGAGATCTTCCTCAAGAGAGGTCTGCATATACAGAGTATCTGAGTCGTAAATGATATAGTATGCCATTTGGAGGAAATGCGTGCATCTATAAGGAGATGGATACCAATACCGGATATGGGAAGCGGGGTGAACGCGGAGGTTGCCGGGGTGCTTGAGAGGGTTGCCGATCTCCTTCTCGTAATCGGTGAGAATCAATTCAAAGTCCGTGCATACCAGCGCGCAGCAGAGGCGGTGCGGAGGAGCCCGCACGCTGTTCTGACAATGACCCAAAATGAACTGATGGCACTTGATGGCATCGGGAAGGGGACATCAGAAGCCATTCTTGCTATTGCTGAGACCGGAACCTGCTCTGAACTTGAATCCCTGATGGAGAAGGTGCCCCCTGATCTTCCGGAACTGCTTGAGCTGGATGGTGTCGGGCCAAAGACGGTGCAGAAGCTCTGGAGCCACCTGAATATCACCTCGATTGCAGAGCTTGAAACCGCCGCCCGCGGGCGCCGGATACGGGGTTTGCGGGGATTTGGTGAGAAGAAGGAAGACGAGATCCTCCGGGCGGTCAGGGTTTATAAGAACCGATCCGGGAGGATGCTCATCCCGGAGGCAGAAGAGATTGCCGGAGAGGTTGCTGCCATTCTCATTCCGGGGACATTTGAGTATGCCGGGTCGCTCAGGCGCGGCAGGAGCACAGTCGGGGATATCGATATTGTGACGACCGAGCCTGCGCAATCGGTCAATCCCAGGATCCGGAAGATTGCCAGCGAGATGATCGATGAGGGGATGAAGAAGACTTCATTCTTCTATCGGGGGAAACGGGTTGATGTACGGTTTGCAGATACAATAGAGTTTGGTGCGACGCTTCTGTACCTCACCGGATCAAAGGAGTTTAATATCCGGCTCCGTGAGCGGGCAATTGCACGTGGGATGCAGCTGAATGAATACGGGCTGCTGAATAAACAGAACGGGGAGATGACCCGGTGTGCAACCGAGGATGAGGTCTTTTCGCTTCTTGGCCTCCATTTCATTCCCCCTGAGCTCCGGGAGGATCGTGGCGAGGTTGCTGCCGCAGAAGCCGGAACGCTGCCACAGCTGGTTGAGCTATCAGATATCAGGGGGGATCTCCATGCCCACACAACCGGATCAGATGGATCGCTCTCGGTTGATGAGCTGGCAGCAACCGCAGATGCGCTTGGATATGACTATATCCTCTGTTCTGACCATTCTGCCTCACTCGGTGTTGCACGGGGCCTCACACCTGAGGGGCTTTTCGAACAGGCACATGAGATCGAGATCGCAAACCGAAACCATGAATGCCAGACAATCGCCGGTATCGAGGTGGATATCATGACCGACGGGAGTCTCGGGCTGCCTGATTCTGTACTCGCCGATCTCGATCTCGTCATCGCCTCGGTTCATTCCTCACTTCACCAGGAAGGCGATCAGATCACAAGAAGAGTGATAACAGCAATAGAAAACGAGCATGTCGATATCATCGGCCACCCGACCGGGCGGCTGATCGGCAGAAGGGAGCCGTCTGCAATTGATATTCCACGGATCCTTGAGGCTGCACGAGAGGCAGGGGTGGCAGTTGAACTGAATGCTTCACCATACCGGCTCGACCTTGATGATATTTATTTGAAGACGGCAAAAGAACTAGGAGTGAAGATTGCAATCGGGACCGACTCCCATGGGCCGGGAGATTTTGCCGCGATGAGATATGGCGTGACGACAGCCCGGCGTGGCTGGTGCGGAGCCCGCGATATTCTGAATACCTATTCATTATCCGGATTACTGGACTATTTCAGATGATACACAGGCTCTATGAATACCTGCTGATGCGGGAGATCACAACTCCCCCCCGCGAGATCTGTTTTATGCTGACGGCATTCGATCTCCGTTCTGCGCCTGAGCGGATCAACGATGTTGTCAGGTGGTCAGAGGGTGTCCCGGGTATCGGGATGCTGACTTTCCATATCGACACAGACGATATCTCCTGCGTGATGCCTTTTATTAATGACTTGAAGGAGGTTTCCCGGCATGCCCGTCTCGAGCTGCATCTCAAAGATGAGGTCTTTCTTTCAGGAGAGGGCCTCCCGGTTCTGATCGTCGTTGGCAGGAGTGGCCGGGAGGAGATCACAGAGAGCATTCAAAAGATAGCGGATGAAGGAGTTGACCCATGTGATCTTACCGAGGAGACGATCGAGTCGCATCTCACCTTCAGATCCGCACCCGATCTGATCATAAAGACTGGCGGGAGCTACCTCACCGATTTTCTCATCTGGCAGTCGGTCTATTCCGAACTCTTCTTCCTGGATGTAAACTGGGAGTTCTTCAGGAAGACCGATCTGCTCCGTGCGATCAGGGATTTCCAGTCACGGGCACGACGCTTTGGAGCCTGAACGTCTTCTCTGATCATAGACCCGGATCGCCCTGAGCAGATCTATTTTCCGAAACTGCGGCCAGTATGGTGCGCAGAAGTAGACTGAAGATTCGTTACCGTTTGCGAGCCATGGCAGGAAGTTTGAGGTCCGGTATTCGTTCCCGGTTCTGATGATCAGGTCAACCGGCGGGAGCCCGAGGCCGCCGTAGAGGTTCTCCTCGACCATTGCCGGGGTGATCTCGTCAGATCTGAGGGTGCCTGCCCGGACCTGTGAGACGAGGCGGCGGGCGGCATGGACGATCTCGTTCCTGCCCCCATAGGCGATGGCGACATTGAGGTAGTGGTTGCTGTACTCTTTTGTTGCTTCTTCTGCCTCTTCGACACATGCGAGGACATCGTCCGGAAGAAGGGTCTTGTCGCCGACCATCCTGACCCGGATCTTGTTTCTGTGTACCCGCTCATCTGTGAGTACTTTTAAGAACCGATCCTTGAAGAGTTCAAAGAGTTCTGTAAGCTCTTCATCGCTCCGCCGGAAGTTCTCGGTTGAGAAGGCATAGAGGGTGATATGTTTGATCCCAAATTCCCGTGCCCATTCGAGCATCGTCTCGGTGGTGTTGGCCCCCTGCCGGTGCCCGAACCCCGTCTTCTGCCCCATCTCTTTTGCATATCGCCGGTTTCCATCCTGGATGATCGCGATATGGGTCGGGATATGGGTGATGGTCGACTTCAGGATCCGGAAGTAGAGGGGTTCCAGGAGGGATCTGAGTGTCATAGCGGTTCTATCTCCACGATCATGCCATTATTTGGGTACCGTTCGATGATCTCAAGTTCAAGGCCGGGTGTTCCTTTCAGATCATCAAGGAGCCACCATTCGCATTCGAGGCTGCCATCCGGCTGGAGCTCGTAACTCCCCTCTTCGAATATGGCGAGGAGATGGCTGAGATCGGTGTTGGATCTGATCCTTCCATAGACGATTGTACCGTCATCGGTGATCTCATCGAGGTTCCGGGCGGTCATAGTTGCTATTCGTATGAGCCGCTCCCTCAGCTGGACGGCATCCTTGAAGCCGGAAGAGCAATAGTGCACCTTCGGATCATCGGTGATCTCTTCAGCCCATTGCTTTGCCCCTTTAATTGCGTTATAGAGCCCTTCTTCCGACTCCATGCCACGCCTCCGCATCTCGTCTGCACAGGTCTCGCCCCACTCAAGCTCGTTGATATTGAAGAAGTCAAGCAGCGGCAAAATCGGCCTGAGATTCCCGATACCGGGGAGGGAAGGAACTTCAATCCCGATATCAAAGCCCATCTCTTTTGCTCGCCGTGCGGATTCCGGATAGTCCGTCTCCATGATATGCTCCCAGACTTCATATGGCGGGTGCATCCGGATCTCGTCAACAACCCCCTGAAGTGCGGCTAAATCTGCCTCTGTCGGGGCCCGGCCGGTATAGAGATGGATCTGGTGATTGCTGCCGAAGTGATCTTTTAAGAGCCTGCAGTAGTGAACTGTCCGATCAATGAAGAGGAGGGGCTCGCCGCCGGTGACGCCGGTGCCGAGCGCATCCATCGCCTCTGCCTCGGTGATTAGGTCGGCATCTGATGAGACGGGCTTGTCGTTTGCGAAGACTACATCGAGGTCTTTTCTCTCGACCGAGAGGGGGCAGTACCAGCAGGTGCGGTCGCAGAGGCCGGTTATGAAGAGGACGAGCTTTGCCCCCTGGTAGCAGAGGATACACCCGTCGCTTAAGTTCTCCGGCAGAAGAGTCTCGGCCCGCTCCATGAGGCCGGATACGGATTCATCATTGTCCATGGGATCGCCTCGCGGGTGTGGGATTTTGTATGTGGATTGAAAGTGGGGTGGGGAGTGTCATTTGGATCTCTGCTTCTCTATTGATCGTGTATGAGTAAAACAGTATGCGGACGGGTGGCGGGGAGAGCCGGGCATGTGGAAGGAGGGCAATGCCGGGGTAAGAGAGGTATCCTGAGGAGTACCTTTTTCATTATGATGATGCTATGTATCATCATGCCGAGGCGATTGAGCCGGTCCCGGAATGTACGATCAGATAATGGGTGGTCTGGTACTGCTGGGTCGAAGACTGCACGATCGACCCTGCCACGATCGGATGATGCCCTCTCTGAAGTGATTGGGTTCATCCTGATTATTGCTATTCTCATGATCTTCCTCTCCCTCTGGATGGTCTATGTGGTTCCTGCGGAAGGGCGGCAGCAGGAGATCGAGCATATGAACTATGTCCGGAACTGGTTCACGCAATATAAGGTGACAGCGGATTCGCTGTGGGTAAATCATAATGACGATAAGTCACTGACCGGAATGACATTTTCCAATTCTCTGGTACTCGGGTCGCAAGGTGGTACCACCCAGGCGGGGGGTTTGTTTCTTCCGGTGATGAGCCCGGTTGGATCTACCGGGGCGATTGTGGTGACAAATAAGAGTGAATTCATCATTATTCGAGACGTCCATAATAACGAGCAGCATTTCCCATTGGCAATTCTGGAATTTGAGACAACGAACAACTACTGGATACCGCAGTCTTATTACTATCAGATGGGAGGGGTTTTTCTCCGTCAGCCAGCCGGAACGGTTGCAAGGGTTGCTCCATTGATAAATTTTAATCTTGAAGGAAACGATGCGGTGATTATGCAAATATCATCAAGGGCTAAATCGGGGATGTCCGGGCAGGGGCCGGTCAGGATAGATACGGAGTTAAATCACGTAACCACCGGAATTCCTGGAACCTTGCCAGTTACATTCGAGCTGAGGGACGAGTTTGCAGCGATTGGATGGGAAAAGATACTGAAGGAGCGACGGGCGCTTGCAGGTTTAAACACAGACAATGTGATTATTACCCAAAGTGGAAGTACTGTTTCAGTATCCCGTCCGGATGGGAATAACACCCTTATTTATGGTACTGTCGATTTAGTCATTTCAGTTCAGTCAATTGCATCGGTGATAGAATAATGAGGCAGAGGCAGTATGAGGCTGTATCGGAAGTCATTGGTTCAATTCTATTGATATCTCTGGTCGTCCTTGCTGTCGCAATTATTGGTGTCGGGTTCCTCTCTCAGCCACCGCCTGTGCAGACACAGGATCTGAATGTGATTGCAGGATATAATGAAACAAGCAAAGTCCTTTACCTCCAGCACGATGGCGGGGATCTGATGGCACCAGGGGAGTATTATATCCTGATTGATGGGGGCAGTCCAATCTATCGAGGAGAATGGGGAATTGGAGGGAGTTTGACTTTTTCGGATGTTTTGGAAGAGCCGGAGCGCATTCAGATCATCTCTACCCGCGGCGGGCAGCAGAATCTTATCCGCGAGATTAGTATCGGACAGGTGACCGGAGGGGGGGTGCCTATCACGCCAGGACCGGCGCCTATATCGCCTGAGCCGCCACAGCCAGGGGGGTGTGACCCACAATTCGTTGTTGATAACTTCACTGAGAGATTACAATCTGATGCAATCTATTTTAATCGAATGTCACTTGGCGGGCAGTCATCGTTGGGTGGGTTTGTAAATTTAACTATTAACAGCACAGGATCATATATATTGACAACTACGGATCCCCTTAAACAAGTTGATCTAAATTTTGGAGATACCTTATCGATAGAATTTGGAAAAAAGAGTCAGCCAAGCGCAGATTTGTTTTCTGTTGGTAGTAAAGGATGGACCATAGAAGGGTATGGAACCAAGATTTACCGAAATGGGGTGGAATTAACTGGAGATTTAATAGATAGCTGGATAACTTCATTTAAAGACTATGAATCTAGTCTCACATTTACCTCAAAGGGAAATAATCTTGGACATACACGATTAATAATAAAAAATCATACAATAATAGATAGTACTAATTCTACAACAATTACCCTCACAAATGTTAAGCCAGCTGAACCAACTTTACTTGTTTTAAAATATCCAAAACAAAGCAATGATAAAATTTCATTTGTAGGTCAGGCGGATCAAGTGGAAGTTGGCAACACAGTAATCTATCAGAATGGAATTTTGAATATATGATTCGGAATTGACATGGAAAAAAAATATAGGTTAAACTGCCTCGCCTCCTCAGAACTAGTTGGCACGCTGATCCTCTCCGCATTGATCGTCCTCGTCATCGGGATCGTCGGGGTGACCCTCCTCTCCCAGGGGCCGCCTGCGGAGGTGCCGGCGCTGCGGGTGGATATTCATAATGACTCAGGTGCACTGGTTCTGATCAACCGGGGAGGAGATATGCTCTTCCGGGAGAAGACCAGGATCTTTGTGGATGGTGTGGATCGGACAGGGGATTTTTTCCGTGAAGAGGAGGTTTCGAGCTGGGCGGAGTTTGGCACCGGAGACTGGCTCAGGCTGAATCTTCCTGGCTTTTCCTATCAGGATGATATCAGTGTGCAGATCGTCCATACCGGGCCGGATGTCCCGGCACTCCTATTCACAATCGGGGATATCGGGGTACCGCCAGGCCCGTGGCCGGATCCAACGGAGAAATATAGTCTGACGCTAGTTCCTGACCCGGAAGAGAGGGGATCGGTCTTTGGTGCAGGCGTGTATGAGGCAGGAGTAGAGGTTCCCGTATCTGCCCAGCCCAATGCAGGCTACCAGTTCATCAGCTGGACAAGAAATGGCGTATTGGTCAGTGCATCATCAGGTTTCACCTATACCATGCCAGCAGAAAGTGTGACGCTGGTGGCGAACTTCGAGATGGATCCAACGGTGAAATATACTCTCACACTTGTTGCCGATCCATTGGTGGGTGGAATAATCAATGGCTCAGGCATGTATGAGGCAGGAGATGTTGTTTCTATAACTGCTATACCATCTTCAGGCTACACCTTTATCAACTGGACAAAGAATGGCAACGTAGAGAGTCTCAATGCGAACTTTACCTACACTATGCCAGCTGAAGACGTGACTCTTGTGGCGAATTTTGAGCCCCCGGGAGTCAGTGGATTTACAGCCGAGGCGTGGGTCAGGTGGAACAGGAACCCAACACCGGATAATAATGATCAGCGTTGGGCAACGATCGTGGTCGATGGGAATGCAGATTCCAACAGCCGCTATCACTTCCAGCATGATCAGCAGAATACCAAATTTGAATTTGCTATACGTACTGCAAATAATGTCAGGACATTCCGCCAGAGTACAACTACCCCCCTTGAGGGAATATGGTACTATGTTGTCAGTGTCTACAACCAGGAGACAGGACACCTCCGCATCTATGTAAATGGAATTGAAGAGAGCAGTGCTTCGGTAAGTACCCTCGGACTGATCCCATCGCCCGGCTTATACCAGATCGGCGACCCTGCCGGCATAAACTGGCCCAGTCCACCGCCATCGGCTCAGCTGCGAAAATTTGGTGGCAACATCCTCTGCCTTGGGACACATGAGCGGGCATTCACCCCGCAGGAGATCCTGGATAAATATAATGCAGGGTGCCCGCCTGTGGTGAACTTCACCTCTGATGTTACCAACGGCACTGCCCCGCTTGCGGTACAGTTCACTGATCTGACCACACACTCTCCGACTGCATGGGCATGGGACTTTGGGGACGGAGGGGCATCGACAGCACAGAACCCCACCCACACCTATGTGACACCAGGGACGTATACTGTCAGCCTGACGGTGACGAAGAAGGATGTGAATAATTTGGATGCGAACGTGACCGTGACGAAGATCGATTATATCACAGTCGAAGGAGAGTCGTTCGTTGACTTTGTCATCGATGAGAATGTCTTTGTATATGGGAATGTACTCAGTTTCAGTGGAAGTGGCGTAACAGGGCCAGGAGCAACGATTGTGATTACCGGCGGCCTTATCACCTCAGATTTAAATCAGGGCGCAGCTGTTGCAGTTTCAACCATATACATTGATGGAAATGTGAATCTCGATGGTGGAAGTGCAGGGCTTGGATCATCAGTTCAACCTGGAAATATCTACGTGAACGGTGATACGAGACTCTGGGAAGGGCAGCGGCATATCTATGGGGATGTCTATATTGATGGCAACTTTGACTTAAAAGATGCTCATATATTCGGTAATGTGTATGTCAATGGCAATCTGAACCTTGGATATACGCCAACACTTGCTCCGGATTCACGCATTTACTATACCGGGACAATTACTCATCCAGCAAGTTACCCGGCAGATATCCTTGCCAAATGCATCCACCAGGCAACAGTTCCCGGGTTCGACATGCCAGATCAGGAGATCCCTCCGACAAAAGCCGCTGACTGGTATGACCCACGCGGGTACGTCTCTGGGGGAGCTTTAACGAGCAATATGAAAATATTTGCTGACAGCTATTCATCTACAAGCTGGCGACCCACAGCAACGAATGTGATCATCATCGCACGTACTGGTGATATAACCATTACCGGAATGGGAGGAGGTGGCGTTACCGGCGTATTTTATGCACCAAATGGCAGGGTAACCTTTAACGGAGCATTCCTTGAAGGTCTTGTCATTGCCCGTGACGGGTTCTATGTGACAAGTGGCGGGACAACAGTCACCTTCAAGAACCTTGACCAGTATATTGGAGATCCAAATGATTATCCATTCTGATTAAGAGGTGTTTGAACCCCCTGCACCCAATTTTTAAAAGAACAATACAGAATAGAATACAACAGGAAAATAGATGAAAACCACTAATAACGACGCAGTCTCCCCCGTAATTGGCGTAGTCATGATGATAGCCCTCGCCTCCCTCTTTGCTATCGTCATCTATGGATCAGTCTATGGAATTGCCCCCACAATTATCCAGCCTCCTTATCTCGCAATAGAGTCCGAAGTCCATGATCCCGATGGCACACCCTATATTGAACTCCGGCATAGGGGCGGGGATACGATTACCCTGAACACAACCGGCGCAGAACAGGGAAAAGCAGTTGATCTCTTCGTCACAATTGGTGGGCAGAGAATCCGTGTAGTTCCTCTTGCCCCCATGAACTGGAGGCCGGGCGAGAGCATCTTCATGTTCAATACACCTGACGGCCCCCGGCTCACAAAGGACAGGGCGGTTGCCGTCAACTCTGGTATTGGGTGTGCACCAGGTGAACGATCAATCACTGCGGTGGATATTGGTTCCCAACTCCTGGTTTTTATGGAGCAGATGACTGTAAAGGGCATGTTGCATGGGCCTGTTCCAACGCCAGCACCAATACCTGAGGCAATTGAGCTGGTTGGCTTTACACAGACAACAATTACCTTTCAGGTCAATAACCCGGATGGAACCCCATATGATGGGAGCTTGCCGGGAGCCATCTCGCTTCTTGAGCGGGCGGGCAATGCCCTTGTTGATCAAGGAGTCGTCATTTCAGCAGATGCAGTATGGAGTCCAAATATCGGCAGTGATGGAAGAGCAACCCTGACATACATAAACCGGAACTTTGCCGGTGTCGGCACTGCAACAGTATCACCAATCATCATCGAGTCAACTGATGGAGCGAAAGTGATCAGATTACAGATACAACTACAGCTCAATCAGGACCGGATACAAGAGATTATTGTGCTTGGGTGAATATCATATCAATTGCCGCAATCAGAAGTAGCCATGACAACAGATGCCAACCGACAGTTTACTCGCTCAAGCACATCCCCGGTGAGAGATACCTGATATCATGTGGTTGGCGTATATAACCAGGATGCAGGATAGCTGCGCATCTATGTGGATGGGGCGGCCATCAAGGCTCGATTGGTTTAAGGGAACAATCATCCCATCTCCGGGCAGATATCAGGTTGGCGGTCCGGCCGGAATAGAATGGCCCGGCCCAACATCAATGCTTGAGAAAATTCGGCGGCGAGATCCGCGGCCTCGGCACATATGAGCGTGCCTTCACGCAGGCAGAGATCCAGGCACGCTATGATGCGGGTCTGCCCCCGGCATGAGAGCAAGGCTCTCGAAATACACATACCAATAACACCATTTTGATGGTATCCAAAAGACGAATCTATCATATCACAACAATCCCCTTTTGAACCTGACTTCACATTTTGGCTCACCCATTGAGTTCCGGCAAAGAGAACCACTTCATCAGCCTCAGCAGTCCATCATCACAAAAGATATAAAGTATGAACATTCATATTAGTATGAAAAGTATGAATTACATGAATTTTTAACCAACACTTCAGATCCCAAACCGGGATGGCCTGAGCCCTGAACTCCATCTTACCAGAGTGGTGGTTATATGACCGGCAATAGCCATGATTCCAGGGATTCCGTCTATCGGATACCTGATCCGGCCTTCTCTGCAATGGCATTCTTATTCCGTATCAGGGACAGACTCTATCCGCCTGAAAATAAAGTAACCCGTTTTGGCATTAAAAGCGGTATGACGGTTGTTGATTACGGGTGCGGTCCCGGAGGCTATCTTGACAGTGCAGCCCGTCTCGCCGGTCCGGATGGCATTGTGTATGCGGTGGATATTCATGAGCGTGCTATTGAATCCGTCTCAAAACGGATCACAAAGACCGGACAGCACAGAATCATTCCCGTGCTGGCAGAGGGGTACAACTCAGGGCTGGCAACAGGATCAGCTGATCTCGTCTATGCACTGGATATGTTCCACATGGTTCCGGATACCGCTGCATTTCTGAAAGAGCTGCTGCGGATCACAAAACCAGATGGCATACTGATCATCGACGACGGCCACCAACCCCGTGACAGAACGAGGCAGATCATCTCAGGCTCAGGACTCTGGGATATTATATCTGAGGAGAAAGCATTCCTGAGATGTACCCCATCAATAGAAATGAAGAGAGAGGGAGAATCAGATGTTTCATCACCATCATTGTAACCATTCCCACCCGGATGAGAAGAAGCATATCTTTGGCTCTGTAAAGGTGGGTGATCGGGGCCAGATCGTTATTCCGAAAGAGGCGCGTGAATTATTCGACATCAAACCGGGGGATACGCTGATAGTTCTCGGGGACGAGGATCGTGGAATTGCAATCGTCAAAGCTGATGCATTCAAAAAGATCGCGCTCTCGATACTTCAGATGTTTGAAAAACCATCGGAAGAACCCCCTGAAGAGCCACGGGAAGAGTGATTTTCAAAGAATTGCGGGGGATGACCCCCTTTTTCCCCTCCATCAGGGAGTACATGGGGCATACAAACGATAACTTCTATAAGTGATCAGACAGATAAAATGAGGAAGCGCGATAATAGTCTAGTGGTAGGACAGGGGCTTCCCAAGCCTCTAGCCCGGGTTCGAATCCCGGTTATCGCATTGAGGGAAGTTCCTCTGTATATGCATCAGATCATCACTCCTCCTTGATTCAGGTGCGACAATATTAACTCACTCTTATAAGTGATGCTTGCCCTCTTTACCCCATTGTAAGGATATTTGAGATGATTCAATGAAATGCTCTGATCTCTTCAGCCAGTTAAATGAACTTGACGAGCATCCACGCATTGAAGCAAAAACTGCCAGTCAGGTCAGCACATCCGTCATGGAAACGATATGTGCATTTGCCAACGAGCCCAGATTGTCAGGAGGATTTCTCCTTCTTGGTGTCCATGAGTGTAAAGAACCCGGAAAGCATAAATATTGCATAACAGGTATCAGCAACCCTGATAAAATCCAACATGACATTGCTGAACAGTGCGCTTCCCGTTTTAATCGCGTAATCCGCCCGGAATGTTTCGTTGAGACAATTGAAGGAAGAGCAGTTGTAGGAGTGTTCATCTCTGAAGCCCAGGCGGGAGATAAGCCAATATTCTTTAAAAAAATGGGATTACCTAAAGGAGCTTTCCGCCGTATCGGTTCAACAAATCAACATTGTACCGATGATGATCTTCAACTGATTTATCAAGAAGGTAGAGAGCGTCCCTACGATGAAACTATCCTCACAGATGCAACAATTGAAGATCTTGATAGTGAGGCTATCGCGGAGTACCGCCGTATTCGTTCTGTTGTTGACCCTGATGCTGAAGAACTCCACTGGAACGATGCTGACCTCCTCAAATCACTTCATTGCATCAAAAATGATAGAGAAATACTTCGGCCAACTGTGGCAGGAATTCTTCTATTTGGCTCAAGGAAGGCACTCAGAATGTTTTTTCCGATGATACGCCTTGATTATCTCCGCGTTGCTGGGCGTGATTGGATCGAAGATCCGAACCATCCATTTGAAGCAATAGAGATGCGCGAGCCTCTTTTTCGCCTTCTAACACGAGGACAGGCAGCAATTATGGACGATATTCCTCGTGCATTCACATTTACTTCCGACGGCCTCATGCGACAGGAGGAACCTCGCATCCCTCCTCGGGTAATCCGTGAAGCACTTGTTAACTCCCTGATGCATCGAAGTTATCGGATCAACAGTCCAGTACAGGTTATACGATATGCAAACCGGCTTGAAATACGAAATCCCGGCCATTCTCTCAAACCTGTTGAGATACTCGGCGAGCCGGGTTCAACTCCTCGCAATCCAATAATTGCAGGTGTTCTACACGAAACCAAGTTCGCAGAGAGTAAAGGAAGCGGAATACGCGTTATGCGTCATCTCATGAAGGATGCACATCTCTCTCCACCAGCCTTCGAATCTAACCGGGAACAGGATCTCTTCACAGCAACCTTTCTTATGCACCATTTCCTCGATCTGGAGGATATTAAGTGGCTTGAGCATTTCAAAGAGTTGAATCTGAGCGATGATGAAGTCAGGATACTGATTCATGCTCGTGAGATCGGATCAATTAACAACGCTGTCTGCCGGGACATTACAGGTCTCAACACCCTAAAGGCAAGCGGAACATTACGGCGGCTACGTAACCTGGGGTTTCTAAACCAGCATCCCCACGCATCAGCGACATATTATACCCCCACTGAAAAAATACGTCAACCGGAGGGAAAGGAGGAGACGAGACCTGTTGAAAAGGGAGAGGGCATCGGAAGGGAGCAACTCATGCACAGAGACACCAACATCCCAGATGAAGGGGAGAGCTTACCTGCCATGCCTGAGGGCATACCTACCATGCCTGAGAGCTTACCTGCCATGCCTGAGGGCATACCTACCATGCTTGAAGAAGCCATCGGGAATCTCGGGCAGAGAAGTCCGCCGGAGCGGGTGCAACAGGTCATTGTAGAGCTCTGTAGTATTCGGATCTATACTGCGGATGAACTTGCCACGATCATAAAAAGAAATAAAAAATGGATATTTCAGAATTATCTCTCTCCTATGATTAAAAACGGGATCCTTGAATATACATTCCCATCAAATCCCAGGCACCCCATGCAGGCTTATAGAACAAAGAAATGATGGGAGAGAGGTTGAGTTGGCGCTTCCGAAACGGCGGAGATTTCCAAACAGATTCTTTGCAGAAAGAGAAATTGTACTAAGACCTGTCTTTACGCTCCACCAGAAGAAGTGGATGTATCTGAAACGCTCAGTTACACATCATGAGGCTATTACTTGAAAATGAGGAGGTGGAGTTCATTTCCCCTTCAGATTCCCCCTCCTTTGTTTCCTCACCCAGGTTCCCCCATTAAACGATCTTATCCGGTCTTCGGCAGTAAAGATCCAACTATCAAACATTTACGTACATAGTTTTATATGAGAGTACATGTTTAATATTCAATTGTTCTACTATGGCTCTTGTAGATGGCTCGAATGTCACAATATCCCATCTTGGGCTCGTTGCCGGTGTGTATGACTCGCTTGGGATCGGCGATCTCATTGACGAACTCATACCCAAGAAACGGCATCACATCGTCTCCCATGGCACCGCTGTCAAAGCACTTCTCCTCAACTCTCTCGGCTTTGTGGAGCGGCGGCTCTATATCATGCCGGATTACTTCGATGATATTGCAACAGAACGACTCCTTGGTCCGGGAATCCATCCTGATCATCTTAATGAATCTCTCTTTGGTGAGACGCTGGATGCAATTGCACGGTTTAACCCGACCCAGCTCTTCACTGCAATCAGCCTCACCATGATGAAAAAGCTCACACCCGAACCTCCCAAACCTCAGGACTCTCCTCGACTTCATCATGATACAAGCTCTTTTAAGGTAACAGGAGAGTATGACAGTGATTTTGGAACACGACTAATTCAGATTGTCCGTGGCCACTCCAAAGATCACCGAAACGATCTCAACCAATTCGTCATAACCCTGGTCACCAACCAGCATGGCATTCCCGTCTTCATGGAACCCCTCTCCGGGAATGCCTCGGATAAAAAATCCCTTCTCAGGTCAATTCAGGCTGTCCGGAATAATCTGGTGACCGATCAACGAATCTACCATATCGCAGATTCAGCGTTTTATACGAAATTAAATCTCCAAACCCTGGGAACCCAGTGTTACTGGATCTCTCATGTTCCAAACACGATTAAAGAAGCAAAAACACTCATTCACCTGGAAGGCGTCACCTGGCAACCCTGTGCCGATGACCGGTATCACTACCACGAACTCCAATCTGGGTATGCTGATATCCCTCAGAAATGGGTGCTGTACCATTCACGGGATCAACAAACCAGATCGGAAAAGAAGTTCACATCCCGCATAGAAAAGCAACGAAAAAAGGATGAAACCGCTCTGAAAAAGATATTTTCTCATGAATATGCCTGTGAAACTGATGCACGTGCTGAACTTGAACGATGGTTTGGAAAACATCACCGATACCTACCTGGCAACATTCTTGTGATAACCAAGCACCGTCGTGCAGATGGTAAGAAGGGGCGGCCAAAAATTGGAGAGGAGTTGAAGGAGGTCTTCCTCATCTCTTGTAAGCTGATGTTTAATGATGATGAGGTGCACCGGGAGAAAGAGCGGCTTGGACGGTTCATTCTCGCCACAAACGATTGTGAGATCGATCCTGATACACTTCTCGACTGGTACAAGGAGCAGGGTGCAGTTGAACGCGGCTTCCGGTTTTTAAAGGATAATAGCTTCCATATCTCAGAGATCTTTCTGAAAAACCCGAATAGAATAGCCGCAGTCTCAATGCTAATGGTGCTCAGTCTAATGGTGTACACGGTTACTCAATGGCAGATCAGGGAGATCCTTAAGGAGCAGAAGAAGACGGTTCGTGATGTCAAGAAGAAGACCGACAAACCGACGACAAAACGGATCTACCATCTCTTCAGGCGGGTTCGGCAGATTGAAGAAGTGACTGATGCAGGGGTTGAATGCCGTATTCTCAATTATACAGATGAATTACAGGATATAACGCGGCTGTTCGGGTCTGGGGTGGAAAAATATTATGCGTGAAAAATTAGCTGCCGAATGCGAGATCTTATCCTTCACAGGGGGTTTGGGTGATCAGACCATCAGGAGACTCGGTGATTACTCAGACTGATACAATCACTTCGCCTTTCCGCATCAGGAGGCCGGTGATAAGGCTCAGGATGCCCATGATCAGGAAGTAGATTCCAATGAGCATGATCAGGATGAGTGATCCGTCCATCGGGAGTGGTGCAAATCCGATCAGGATACCAAAGAGCACCGAGAAGAAACCGCCGATGCCGAGCATGATACGGAAGGGCAGTTCATCCAGGCTGAATGCAAGGGCAAGCTCTGCAATTCCCGTGATAATCGCCCAGGCAGCAACAAGGATAGTCAGGGCAACGAACATGACAAACGGGGTCATGAAGAGGAGGATTGCGACGATCAATCCGAGTATTGAGAGGATCAGAACACCCCAGTGCACTTTCCCGGTGTCACTGATGGAGACTGCGCCGGTGACAATCGAGATGACTATCAGGAAGATTCCAATGATATAAGCAAATAACGCCTCCATCGCGATCGGAATAGTGAAACAAAGGACACCAATGATGAGGGCAAAGATTCCGCGGGCCAACAGCCCGCCCCGGGTCATAACTTCTGATTCCATAATGGATCAATACGGAATTGCGATCCTGACTATTTAAAAATTCCGTTAATCAGGTTCTCTGACTTTGAGTATTCTCCTCTTTTCATATTTCAGATCAGAAAGAGCCATCCATCAAAACCAGATGCCGAATTTTCCAGGCATGCTTTGAGACTGCCCGGTTCCTCATCCAGAGAATGCACTTCCGATATTGTTTTCTCTCCTCCCGCAGTAACCATGTATATACGGATCGAAGGGTACTATGGACTCGATGAACACTGAACTGTACATGAACAAGAAAAACAATATCCGGAAGTATATTCCGGGAAAAAGGTAACCTTGCGACAATGGACTCTTCTTCAAGCTATGCGATCAGCCTGATCACCGAGAACAAAAAAGGCGTTCTCCGCGATATCGCAACCACTCTTGCCGAACATAATGGGAATATTCTGACGATACAGCAGGAGATCATCAAACGCGGACCTGAGGCCGGCCTTGCATGGGTGGATCTTGAGATCGAGGTTGATGACAACTTCGGATCAATCGTTGCTGCGCTGACTGCCCTCCCCCAGATTCTTGAGGTCGAAACCCATGAGACGTTCTCGAAGATCTTCGGGCAGCGGGTGATCATCATCGGCGGCGGCGCCCAGGTTGCACAGGTGGCAATGGGTGCTGTGAATGAGGCGGATCGCCATAATATCCGGGGAGAACGGATCTCGGTCGATACCATCCCGCTTGTCGGGGAAGATACGCTGGCACTCGCAGTTGATGCGGTGACACGGCTGCCTCGTGCCTCGATCCTTGTGCTTGCCGGATCGATCATGGGCGGAAAGATCAGCCGTGCTGTCGAGAACGTAAAGGCAGAAGGAATACCGGTGATTGCCCTGAAGATGGCAGGGAGCGTCACAAAACATGCGGATCTTGTGGTCACCGACCCAATCCAGGCGGGAGTCTTTGCCGTGATGCATGTCTCAGAAAAGGCAATCTTTGACATCAGCAGGGTGAAGGGACGCGAGTTTTAACGTGCTGAATATACCTTCCAAAGAGTTGATCTGATACTATGAAAGATATGGATGACATCATTAAGCAGGCCGTTTCCATCCTCAGCCATGACGGCTTAATCGTGTACCCGACCGAGACGGTGTATGGGCTTGGCGGGGATGCCTTCTCGGATATTGCAATCGAGCGGGTATATGAAGCAAAGAACAGGCTCAGGGGAAAACCGATCTCAATTGCGGTATCGGATATCGAGATGCTCGCCTGTGTCGCATATCTTAATCCGGCGGCAGAGGCGTTCATCAACCGCTTCCTCCCGGGACCCGTCACAGTAATCCTGAAGGCAAAGAGCTGTGTTCCGACAGAACTGACCGGCGGCACCGGGATGATCGGGATCCGCTGGCCGGATCACAAAATAGCGCTTTCGATCATCAGCGAGCTGGATGCCCCGATCACCGCAACCAGCGCAAACCTCTCCGGTGACATCTCTCCAAGGACCAAAAATGACGTGAATGTTCGGCACGAGCTCTTCATCGACGGGGGAGAGCTGCCGGGGACGCCAAGCACGGTTGTGGATCTCCAAACAAAAGAGATCGTCAGGCCGGGATCACAGCTTGATGAGATCGTCAGATTCCTCATCGAAATGGACTGAGCTGCATGGAGATAAAGCGGATGGAGAAGCCTATCCGGCTTCGTGATTTTTTAGTCGATAGAGATGGCGGGATATATGCCGTTTCAGTGTACGACAACGACGAGCGGGCAGGCTGTGTCCTGAGATACCTCCCCGATCCGGATGGCGAGCGAACCTGTGCAGATGGAAAGCGGTACCGGAAGATCGAGTTTGATGAGGCATTCGCCTGGATTCGTGACCACCATCCGGATTGGAATGATACCGTTCATCGGATCCCGCTGGATCAGATCGCCTCTGTCCTGAAGCCGGAAGAGGAGATGGACCGGATCATGCAGCAGAACCCCCGTGTCAGGAGCCTCGCAAATCTCTTCAGCCTCCCAGAGAAGAGTTTTGGCTGTACCGGCTCCCTCCTCTGCGGTCTTGAGAATGAAGCATCAGATATCGATCTCGTCGTCTATGGGGAGCAGTGGTTCTCAGCACAGCGGCAGCTTGCCGATGCTGTTTCAGCGGGGAAGATCCCGGAGATGAGCGAAGAGATGTGGAGGAAGGTCTACAGGAAGCGTGTCCCTGAGATCGGTTTTGACGACTTCGTCGCCCATGAAGCCCGGAAATACAACCGGGGCGAGTATGAAGGAACCTACTTCGACCTCCTCTTCTCTCGTGGATATGCAGGGCAGAACGCCGTTCCGATCAAAAAAGGAGTTCCAACCGGCCGGGATGTGATCGAGGCGACCGTGATCGATGCCTCCCTTGCATTTGATAACCCGTCCGTCTATGCAATCGACCACGAGGAGATCAGCTATGTCCTCTCCTTCACCCATACCTATGCCGGGCAGGCACTCGCAGGAGAAGTGATCGAGGCAGCAGGTGTAGTCGAGGATCATGGAGAAGAAAAATGGCTGATCGTCGGCACCACCCGCGAGGCACGGGGCGAGTACATCCTCTCACGAACACTTCTGAACAGGTGAGCAGTTTTTTCGGAGATCTCTTTTCCACCTGCCAATCTGTTTCCGCCCTCTTTTTCGGTCTATCCTCTCCTGAATTCACCCTCTCCTGAAGAACCGGTCAAAGAGCGTCTGCGGTTCGCCGGCGCCCCGGGTGCAGGATTCCCTCTTCGGGCAGCGGTCGCAGGGGGCATCCGGCGGTGCCTGCGGGGTTTCGCCGCGATAGATCGCTTCTGCCTTCCTGAGGGCGGCGAGGAGGCTCCGCCTGTCCGAGGCGGTGGGGGCGACCGTCCGGACGATGCCGGATGGAATATAGGCGATCCGGACTTCAGAGAGGGGGTGTCCTCCATCATTCAGCTGTTCCATCTCTTCTGCCGCCAGCAGGTATGCAGCCGCCCGGATCCGATCCTGCTTCCAGACACCATAGGTCGGGGCACGGCCTGCCCTGAGGATGCCGATTGCAGGCTTTTTGCTGAATATCCAGTCGATCCGCCCGGAGATGCCGTACTTCCTGTTTGTACAGGAAACATCGGCTGCGACAGGCGCCTCCCAGGCAAGCCCCCGGCAGGCGGCGATACACCCTTTGAGGTACTCTTTCATTGGATCATCGATATCCGGCCGGACGAGTCGGATCTCCCCCCAGATCCTCTCAACGTGGGGATCTGGATTACAATCTGGAACCTGTGGAGATCCAACAGATGACACAGCCTCAGATTCCGTAGCCGCTGAACCATCAGATACGGCCAATGCTCCCAGGTGGTAGCCGACCTGTTTCGCAATGGTATATTCCGGCGGCTCTGTGATCCCTTCATGCCGTTCCAGATACACCCGGACCGGGCAGACCGAAGTGCGGACGAGTGTCGAGACTGGGATGAATTGTGGTTCTGAGGGTCGTGTTGGCGCAGACATGCGTAAGAAAGCTTTTCTTTTCACTCCGCTAATAGATTTGCATGGCTTCTAAGGAAATAACCGTAAATGTGCCTCAGGATCTCGATCCCGTTTACAGCAACATGATCCAGATCGCCTTCCGGGACGACGAATTCACCTTCCTCTTCCTCCACCAGATTCCAAATATCAACCAGGCAAAGGCGAAGTCTATCGTCACCATCAGCCCAAAACATGCGAAGAAGTTCCTCGCGGTGCTCCAGCAGAGTGTTGCTGAGTTTGAATCCAAGTTCGGCACCATCGAGCCCCCCCAGGAGCAGCAGGCAGGCGACTCGGTGACGATGCGGGGATACTCGTAAGCGATGTCAGAACGATAGTCTCTACGACAGTCTGCACGAGAGCGAAACCAGAAATGATACCGCGATGCTGAAAAGAGCAGAACCTTTTAACCTTTTCAAAGCCAATAGAATGGTCGCAGTGCCGCCGTGGCTTAGCCCGGCATAGCGGCTGATTCGTAATCAGCAGGTCGAGGGTTCAACTCCCTCCGGCGGCTTCAAGAAGTGAAGTTCTTAATCCCTCCAAAAATCCAAGCTCATTCTGAGTTTATTTACTTTTTGAAATAAAATTAAATTCTCGCATTTCTGTTGGTTTTTTCGATTGGTCATGTATATCGATTTCTGAGTTCATCGATATACTGACATTGAAGGTCGAACCATATAATCCTTTACCGCGCTCGTGAGAACCTGAGTTCTTCGGTGGCGTAAGGAGTTATGTGATTCAATTGATTGGAATCGGATCATACGGGTCTTACACTGAATCCATATGATGTATCTATCAGGATAGCCTGAGATCCGCCTTTATATCGCTAATGTGAAGGCGATATAAGACTGTATAATCAGGTTTCGCACACACATGTATTGGAAAGTATTGATAATGACCTCCATCATCCCCGACGACGAATCCCGCCTCGCCTGGCTGGACGGCAACCCTATCATTGTAGGGCGGTGCCGACTCGACCTCTATGACGGCGGCGTTCTTGTCGTGGTAGACGCGCCCAACCGGCTGCTCCACATCACCGAGCCACTCGCCGCCTCCATGGAGATCCACTTGGCTCCTGTGGCAGACAAGATGTTCTCTGCAGGGAGATGGCAGGAGGCGGCTGACGATGAGTTTCCGATATCCATCCTGAGTGTCCCGGTTGTGTCCTGGTTGAGTGATGAAGGTGTAGTGACGTATGGGGTGGGGAAGGTTGAGGTCAACCCCAGGATGGCAGGAGAGGTGTTTGATGAGGGGCTGGCGGGAGTGTATGAGGGGATGGAAAAGGTGGTTGGGGGATGATTGATCCATTTTCAATTGTGTATAGTTTGTCTCGCGTGTAACGTGGTGCTTCGTAATCAAATCAATATGTATTTCATTTCTTCTACAGAATAGCCTACTAATGATACTCATCATGAGGTATGCTCAATGACATCAACCACATTCGACAGTACCAAAGAATCTCTATTGAGTCTTCTGTCCAATATCAAAAAAGCGATAATCCAGCTGCCCGATTTCCAAAGGGGTTGGAAATGGGATGATGATAGGATTCGGAGCCTCTTGGCAAGTGTATCTCAGTCATTTCCGATTGGCACAGTTATGATGCTTGAGACAGGGAATGCTGATGTAAAATTTAAACCCCGGTTAGTTGAGGGAGTGAATCATAATTCTGCTCCCGATCCCGATCTCCTGATTTTGGATGGGCAACAACGATTGACAGCTCTGTATCAATCTCTCATCGCTCAAACGGTTGTTGAAACCCGTGATACTCGCGGAAACCCTATGAATCGATGGTATTACATTGATATGGTTGAAGCCCTCGATCCCAACAACGATCGGGATGATTGTATCCGTAGCATAGGTGAGACAAAACTTGTCAAAAACTTCAGGGGTGAAATCATTGAGGATTATACAACTCCTGAAAAAGAATATGAAGCTGGACTCTTCCCATTTAATCAGATTTTTAAAAGTGATGGCTGGATGATGGGATTCCAGGAATATTGGGATTATGATAAAGAAAAAACCAAATTGTTCAATCGGTTCAATACGGAGGTAATTAAACGATTTGAACAGTATCAGTTACCGCTTATCACAATGGGTAAAGAAACGCCAAAAGAAGCAGTCTGTATTGTCTTTGAGAAGGTGAATACAGGTGGTGTCTCGCTGAATGTGTTTGAATTGTTGACAGCTACATTCGCTGCAGACAATTTCAATCTTCGGGATGATTGGGATAGGATCGAAAAAGAGTTGAAGTCCAATCCGATCCTAAAAAAGGTTGAAAGTACGGATTTTCTGCAATCAATATCTCTGCTTGCAACCCGAAAAAAGCATATCTCTGCAATTCAGGACGGTGTGAATCCCGAGAGTGCTCCAGGGATTAGTTGCAAAAGAAAAGATATTCTGAAGATGACTCTGGAGGATTACCAGAGTTTTTCCGATCAAGCGTTGCAAGGTTTTATCAAAGCTTCTCGGCTACTGACTCTACAAAAATTCTTCTCGTCTCGTGATATTCCCTACCGATCACAGATCACGTCATTGGCTACGGTTGTTTCATTGTTGGGTGATAAAATCGAGAGTGACACTGTTAGACAGAAGATATTCCAATGGTTCTGGTGTGGCGTCTTGGGCGAACTCTATGGAGCAGGGGTTGAATCTCGATTTGCAAAAGATGTACCAGAGATTTACAATTGGATTCAGAATGATGGTCCTGAACCGTCAACAGTCACTGAAGCATATTTCTCACCATCCAGACTTCTTACCCTTCGCACACGGAATAGTGCTGCATACAAAGGTGTATACACCCTCCTGATGCGAGACGGGGCTTTGGATTTCATGAGTGGTCAACCGATTGATTATACCACGTACTTCGAAGAGAACGTTGATATTCATCATATCTTCCCAGAAAAGATAGTATCCGTAATCCCCTGTAAATTTAATTAAGGCTCTGTACCAAGTTAGAATTGCAAAAGAGGAACAGAGCCATGGATCTATACGATTTAGCAGAAGATTATCTTTCCGATCCACAGGGTGCAATGCAGACCCTGCTGACCACCTTTATGAACATGGTTATGCGCTGTGAGGCTGAGAACAAGCCGGAGCAGGGTATTATGAGCGTTCTGAACACCGCACCGCCACACGGAACGGGTATTCAGAACGAGGTTTAAAAACACGATACGGCGACATATGGCTTCAAAAACCTGAGTTTCGTGAGAAGCCATTCCAGACAATTATCTTTGAGCGATACTCACGAGTTGAACGCGCTCTTATTCTTGCAATCACCGAGTCGTATATCAACGGTGTCTCGACCCGAAAGATCAATGAAACGATGAAACACTTCGGGATCACCAACATCTGTCCGGATACCATCTCCAGGATGGCCAAGGAACTTGACGGTGTTGTACAAGAATTCAGAAATCGCCCGATAGAACAGCCATTTCCATATTTAATCGTTGATGCAACGTATCTCAAGGTCCGTCGCGGTACCCGTGTTGTATCTCAGGCTCTTCTCATCACAGCCGGGATCCGGGAGGATGGGTTCCGTGAGATACTCAGTATCGACCTGATGGACAGCGAAGGTGAAGCCTTCTGGTACGACCATTTTGAGATGCTCAAGGAGCGTGGTCTCCACGGAGTACAACTTCTCATCTCTGATGGACACACAGGGATTCAGAATGCAGTTCAACGAGCTTTTCTCGGTTCAAGCTGGCAGATGTGTCATGTCCATATGCACAGGATCATCAAATCCAAGGGGATCAGGAGGTGCGATATAAAAGTCGTTGTTGAGATTGTCAGAAATGGAATTCAGGGAGATTTCCAGGAACTCCAGAACGCCATACAACAGTTGGAAGAGATGGGATACAAGAGTGCTGCGGCAAGTCTTGAACGGTTCTCTACGGACCTCCTCAACTACCAGGCGTTTCCTGAAGAGCACTGGAAACGTCTCAGGACAACGAACATGTTGGAACGGGTGAATCTTGAGATTAAGAGGAGATCACGAAGTATTGGGGCGTTTCCGAACGGCGATTCAGCGATGCGTCTTATAGGTTCGATCCTGATTGATAAGAACGAAGACTGGCTCTGTGGCAAACGATACCTCACGATCTCGCCTCCTGTAGATGAGACAACCAGATCGTCCAGAGAGTGTTCTGTAGCTGTTCAATAGCCCTTTCATATGAACTGCCGTTGAATTCCCGTAGAAAAGGAATAACGGGTGACTGGTGCCCAGTGGCTGCATGTGGTCGGGGGTGGGTGAGCCCACCCCCTTGTCGTTAGGATAGCCCGCTGTACTGGAAAAGAATTTGCGACAGCCAATTGTTGCACATAATGTTTAATATAGAAGAGATCGAATTGGTGTTAGGTACAGGTCTTGCCTAATTTACAGGACGATACTGACATAACCCCAGAAAAATGGTGTGTTGAAAACAATGTCAGTAAAGACAGTAACACAGGCATCAATTATGACTGTATTATCAATAAAACGCCTCTCTCCTACAAAACGAACCGCAAAATCGGAGGATATGCTCCAAGTCTGTATTTAGAGAAGATTCACAAGGAGACCAATATCACCCCTGATCGTCTGGATGAAATTATGATGAGTCATAACATCGATCCCTCCATCGCTCGATCTGATGATTTTGAATCATTCTTCATGGCACGGAAAGAGGCGATTCTCAGAAGAATAGAAGTAGCAATGGGAAAACCGATTGCTAGGGATGTTGCTGAGTAATTGAGTAATCTTTGAAGATAACCAACTCTTTTTTGTCAGCTATCTCTGAAGTAAGAGAGCAGGTGTGTCAACACACCGAATGAAATAAATGATGGAGAAAGATCAGGATAGAGCAAACTCGAAGATTTCTTTCACAAAATCAGATTGATGGATTGATAGAATATGGTGTTCTTTCCTCAGTTGTTTATCGGTATAGAATGAATGCTGTCCATCCTGGGGTTTGGTTACAGAGATAATGAACGAATCAAGTTTTAATCCACATACAATCCCCTTCTCTTTTAATCGGGTGTTGATTCTGTGTTCTATTTGTTTGATATCACTGGCAAGCTGCACCTTTTCGTCATCAAATCCGGCACTGTAGACCATACCATGCGGTTCAAGGAAGATGATATGTTGTGTGTTGGTATCAACTAACCACATGATGAAATCCGGGTAGAACCAGGATCGTTTGTAGAACCCGACACCAGTCTTAGGAATATTGCGGATCAAGTAGATTTTCTTATCCGAGAACAGCTCCGGGTGTTCATCAATGAATACCTTGATACTCCGGACAAGTTTTTCTTCACCTTCGTTCAGTCCTTCCGGAGAGATTGAATCGATTTTAGTGGATGATTTGCTTGTCTTGGCAAGCAGTGGCTGATACAGGTGATTCTTAAAGAAGATGTTTGTTATGAAGTTCGTCGTTTCACCTATATTGATCTGTTCGATCTCATTGATTGAAGCATCAATTGCTTCAAGGACATCTACCTCGTTTTCCTTGATTTTAAGGGTATACTTACCAAACTCGAAATTCCCATGAGATTCAGATAACCGTTCAACTTGAATGGTATCCATCATCCAGATATTTTTCAGCCTGCTGTATGCTGTTTGGATTGATTTTTTGATGATGAGGATGATCACATCCTGTAATTTTGAGATCTCGGTGAATTTTGCTGGGCGAACTACATTCTGATCACAATATAGAGTATAACAATTCTGATCCGCGATGATCATACGAAGTAAATCTTTATTGAATACAACGTTTTTCCAGCCTTTTGTGTTTTTATGGTTGAGAAGAGTGAAATACACCTCATTCCAATCGATCAGATCAAGGTATTGTGTATCGATACGGATTGGATCCGGGCGGTCGTCTGATTCAACCCCTAAATAAAACGCACTGTCTTCAACCTCAACCTTGGGAAGTAGATCGATTGTCACTGGAACTATATGTTCTTTGGATAACACAAGCCGCTGTTTTCGTTCAAATCCGGTCTTCTCCCAATGTGGAATCAATAGTTTGTTCTGAATATGTTCAGAAGTGATCTTGATTGGAATCCGTCTCTCAACGGTTTTGTATTCATCCACACCTTCGATTGTGAGGAATTCCCGGAGATATCCGATATACTTTGCATCCACCCCGAAAATATTGAGTGTTTCGAGTAGAGGGAGGTTCTGTGGTTGATCGCCGGTATCATTTGTACTGCGTTTGAGAGAGTTATCATGTCCTTTAAGGCGGATACCTCGACCGAATAGCTGGATAATTTCTGTTCCTTCGCTCTTACCGATGTTGATCAATCCCATGCAGGAAACGCGATAACAATCCCAGCCTTCAATGAATTTTTTAGCACCAATGAGGATATTTATCGTGGATTCAGGACTGTCAATCGAACGGAATAACGAGGGATGGGTGATTTTCTCAACATTGATGTGCGGTTCATTATCTTCAACAATTTTGATGAATTTTGGGGCATCACCGACATAAATATCTCCGAAGAAATGGTTGTCACCACTTTTCAAGCCGATCTCTCCTTCACTATTTTTGAGGTGGACCAGAGTGAGACCGGAAGCTTCTGAACAGCGGAATATTCGATGAAGCATATCTGAGTATATTGCATCTGGATTCAAACCCTTTTCTCGGAGATAACGAAGTCGTTGCTCGGGATATGCTGGGCTGAAAAGATCGTGTTTTGTCTTCTCATGCAGTAGTCCTGATCTCCCTTGAACAAATGCATCTATTGTCTTGATTACCCAATCGCGGTCAGTGAGTACTCTCTTAAAGAAACGAACAACAGTGAGAACATCGGATTTGGTGCTGGAGACATTTACGGTGCTTCCGACAAATATCCACAATGGATCTGCGATATTATATTCTGTTGTCGCAACCTCTTTGAGATCCTCGAACACGAGCTTCTGTTCATAATAGGTCAGAAGGTTGGCAAAAAGCACTTTGTCTGTTTCATAAGTGGATTTATTGACGTTTAATATACGGTATTCCTTCCCATATCCATCATTATAGAAGTGTGGATATGAATAATCAAACAAGATGGTTTTTGCAAATACGCTGAGGTTATCGTTATCGACTGATCCTCCACCGGCTGCAGCCTGTCCGAATGTAGCACTGTATTCAAACGTAAACCCTTCCCGGGAAACCTCTTGTCTGAATTTTTTCCATTTCTCTCCGCCGGATCCTTTATGTGCTTCATCCACGAAAATGAGGTTTTTCTTGCCGAAATTTTCAATATCAACTCTCTTGAGTCCACCATCTTTTTTATCTTCGGTAAACCGGGTGATTTCTATTACATTGATTGCTTCTTCAGATTGGGGTTGGAAATAACCACTTAGCCGTTCGGGATCAAACTGGGTACACGGTATGTTGCTGATCTTCATCTCGCGAATGTGTTGTGCTGAGAGATCGGTGTTCGGTGTGATAAGCAGAACACGTTCAATATCGAGTTTGTTTGGACCTTTGTTATAATGTTGAAACTGGAGATATGCGAGATGGATGAGAAATGTCTTGCCGGATCCTGTAGCCATCCAGAAGGCACATTTCCGGAGTTCATCTATATTTGGGGTGAATCTGGCATAATATTCATACGGCTCCTCAATGGTTCTCAATCGTTCTTTGACATGATTCTTCACCACATCTTCGATCCTAGCGGCGAGTTTTCCTGGACTTTGAAAATATAGATCGAGATACACTTCCGTGAAGAGAGCAGCCAGCCACTGGTAATATTTGAGACGGATTGGTGTGTCACGGTTATGATTGATCTGTTTCATGTAACGAACGATATTCTCATCATAATTCTGCAACTCGTCATGAGTAATCCGGGCATTCTCTCTGAATCCATCATGACGTTTTAAAACGTGGTAGAAGTATGATTGTCCATCCTCGTCTTCTCCCTCTTCGATCTTTGCTAGGAGAACCTGGAAATCAGACAGTTTGTTTAACCCAAACATGTGGCATGCAAATGAAAATTTCATTAACCAAGGTCGGAGCTCGCCCTCTTTTGAGGTTTGACTCCTGGGTTGTGCTTGCCCTCTTCTTCGTGTTACTGGCACATCTATCACGCACCCATTCTTTTCTTGAATTCAGGTTCGATGGGTGTCGCTTTAGTTGCGAAACAATGTCCATTAACGTAGAGTGTACCGGTATTGGGGAATTCTTTCAGGATATTACCATTGATGAACGCTTCATCGGCTTCAAGCGCCTTCTCTTGCCCTACAGGATTCTTCGGTGAATTCCGCCAGACTATTGTGGCAGTGCCTCCATCAGGCAATACCCCGTGCACAACTCTGTATGTGAGCCCGTTGTTTTCTCGGACGATTCGGCGTTTGACATGCAGACCAAGGAGGTAATTGAATGTCTCAACAAGATCAACAGTTACCTCACGGAACCCATCATCATCAACAGGGAGATGCTCGAAACCAGTATCGCGTCGGATACGTAGTTTGTATGCCAAGGGAGTGGCAATTTTGTCAATATTGAGTCTGCATGCACTCTCTTTTGTTTCAAAATCAAGGAAGTAGTTCAGCATGTAATCTTTCATGCCGAAGATGGTGGCTTGGATTTGCCCGTCACTATCTAAAAATTCGATATTATCAAGAGTGTCTTCGTATTGTTCTAATTCCAGATATTTGAATATGTGGCTCTGACCGTCCGTATCTTGAGGTTTGCCTTCTTTCCAGTTCGTTGAATATACCACTTTCTGAATTCTGGGTTTTGTGAGGGTGTCGAAATAATCTCCCATTTCTATGAGTATGTATTTAATAGAAAGATCATCTTTCATATTAACATTCAGAACCGCATGTGCAGTGGTGCCAGAACCGGCGAAAAAATCCATTATTTGATAATTTTTATATGAAGATATTCTTATTAATCGTTCAATTAGAGGTAGTGGTTTTGGATGGTTGAGTTTACATTGTTGAAGGATATCAATTATTGTTTTTTTCCCAGATTGTGATGATGATAAGCCCTCAAAGAGTGAAGATTGAATTATGTCTATTGGTTCGTTCGCAAATATTTTTTTTCTGGGAACCCCATCTCCATTATCTGCAAAATATATTCGATTATCTTTTCGTAAAACTTCAAATTCTTCAAAATCTAATGACCAATTTCTTGTATATATTTTCCCCGTTGGAGTAGTGATTGAGTAATATTTTTTCCCAGTCGTTGATTGTATTTGATTGCGTGAAATATTGCCA
Source organism: Methanocalculus sp. MC3 (assembly GCF_054767395.1). NCBI lineage: Archaea > Methanobacteriati > Methanobacteriota > Methanomicrobia > Methanomicrobiales > Methanocalculaceae > Methanocalculus > Methanocalculus sp. MC3. The sequence goes on along the minus strand of NZ_BAABMP010000002.1, from coordinate 140,015 downwards.
GACATCCAATCGCCTCTGGGATCATTATCAGGATTGCCCCAACCATCATTACTACTATATTTCATCTCTTGATATTTTCGAAAATTGATGGTGTTTTTATCATTAAATGCAGAGAGAATGTATTCGTGTTCTTTCCGCACTGTATTTCGAGCGGTTTTAGGCATATTTCCATCTTCACGAACGTCCCATATATACACCTCATTGTTTTTCTCGCCGAATAAATCATTTAATAAAATCCGCAAATTATGAACCTCATGATCGTCGATGGAAGAAAAAAAGACTCCATCATTTTGTAATAAAGTTTTAGATAAATGAATTCGATGATAGATCATAGAGATCCAACTTGAGTGTTGGTAATTGTCTCGATAGATAAATTCATCGTTACCAGTATTATATGGAGGATCAATATAGATAGTATCAATCTGATCAAGATATCTATCTTGGAGTAAATTCAGAGCTTGCCAGTTCTCCGATTTAATCATCAACCCTCCAACCACCTCATCCAAATCATCAACAGGTGTGCCATCAGGGTGTTGGAAATGTTCTAATAACCGATCTGTGAAACGTTCATCAAAAAATGCTGTGTCGATGACGAGGAATGGATGGTTCTGTAGAAAATCTACATCGATTTTTGTATCGAAAATCGTGGTTTGTTCTCTTTTGTCACCAATACCATAGAGTATCCGCCATTCATCTAATTGTTTTTCATTGGCAAGGATCTCGGGATAAAAATCTTCAGGAACATGATCAATAGTCATGCAGTATCCGGTTCGGATAACGAATTTCTTCTTCTCCCACAACTTCTTCTGGAATTCTTCGAGTTGTGCCAGAAACTCGATTATCTGGTGACCAATTGATTTTATTACTTTAGCTCGTTTCACATAACGTTCGACAGCAACTTCATTCTCTGTTCCGAGGTCATCCAGACGGAAGACCTCGTTTTTTATGAAAAAGTCAAGTTCCTGACGGAGGAAAACCCCCAGATTTTTGTGAATGAAGAAATCGCTTGTGTTTTCTCTTGTAAAACTATTGATATGCTTGAAAAGACGGGGTTTGGAATCATTCTCCCGTTCATTTGCTTTCAACGCATCAGCTAACCCTTTTGGTATTATCTCTGTATCAAGTATCTGTGCTACGAGTCCTGTAACAATATCTTCGTGATTTGGTTTTTGCCGTGACGCCCCAGCCGGGTATTGATGGATTAATTCCTCGTCTGAAAGAGGTTTATAGCTGAATCGGATGGTCAGAAGGTTTTTTTCGTCATCATACAGAACGGAATCGTCATTTGCGAGAACAAAATATCTTCCCTTCCCATTCCCATTTGATTCTCCTTCAACATGTACCACTTCAAAGAGGACTCGGTACGTTCCAACATCAAATCCATGCGTTTTCAGATGCCGGTCCGTCTTGATATAATACTGATCTTTATTTGCCCAATGAAGCATGACCTCTTCACCATTGTAGGGGATCGCATACTTCTCATTTGCTGAGTATCGTCTCAAAGATAGGAAATCACCATCTTTGTAGTATCGGGAGAAGAACTCTTCGAGATGAGCAAATATCTCTGCTTTTTGAAGATCACTCATCGAGGATTCTTCTACCTTGTCCTGGAGTTTCAGCCACTTTTCGTGTAGTTCTTTCCCCTTCAGACTCTCACGGTATTGTGGTTTAAGACCAGATTCATCCAGCGCAGATTCACCATAGGTTTCATGGATAGTCTGTTCCAATGTATTGAGATCTTCTAATAACTGGTTACGGATATCCGCATCATATTTCCCGAACTCTGTATCAACCGTATTGATTAGTTCCTCGTCCATGAACCTGAGAATCTCATCACGTTTTTGGTTCATGATTCGATATACACCAAAATCGAGATCGGGAGAATCTATCTGGAAAATTTCTGTAAGTTTCTGTTTTAGCTGTTGTTTATGTCGTTTCAAACGATCTTCCTGATGTTGTATCACTTTACTATCGGATCCTATCATACCTGCCACCTGCAAATAACCTTATAATCGCACTCCGAACACACAGCCCCTGGACACGGTGTAAAATCACCGGAGATAATATGATTGATATGATTCTCAACCCGTTTCACTGTGTCGTTTATTGTCTGGTCAGTTACCTCCACGTCATTGACAACTGCTTCTTCGAGGAACGCAACCGATCCATGAGACACCGTCTCTCCCAGAACACTGAGTCCTCTTGCATACAGCTGAACCTGAAGTGCTGAATCTTCGGGGGTTGTAGAGGTATCAGAGGTCTTATACTCACGCACTTCGACCGCATCACCGTCATGGAGTATGACATCGACTTTACCTGCAACAATGGCGTTTTGAATGGGAAACTCGATTCGTGTCTCCACTTCTTTTATCCGTCGCATATCATCAGAATGAATGTCTGCGAATCGCATGAGCTGTTTTTTTGCTGCCTGTTTGATCTTCTCCATCCGCCCTCCGGTAACAAACGGCATATGGAAATGCCGATCAACAGAGGTTGATACAGCGATCAAGGGAGGGAGTTGTTGGTTCTTCATCAGATTGCCAGCTTCTCGCAAACAGAAATGGAGGGTTTTGCCATAACCCAGATATTCGGATAGACCTGGTTGGTATCCCCATAAGTGTCTGAGCCGGTAAAAGTATCCGCATCTTCCATAATCAACAATCTCACCTGCGGTAAATGTCAATAACTCGTCATTCACACCGCCAGTCGAATAGGTATGATCGGGTATATTGTCGTTTTGGGATAGTGGCTCCACATACTGCAGGTCCGATATATCATTGATGAACAAACTCATTCCTTTCCGACGACCGCTCATGGTAGTGAAGTAACTTGCCACTGCCACATCTTTTGCACGGGTGAGAGCAACATACATGAGTTTCCGTTCACTCTCAACATCACCCTGATATTTGGCAACATCAAACAGCCCGTGGCTCATTAACCATATCCTGCCTCTTCCAATAAGACTTGATGGGAACCGTTGGTTCACCAGACAAGGGAGGAATACCTGTGACCATTCAAGACCTTTACTCTGATGGATTGTCACCAGTTGGACGGCATTAACGCCACTGAAATCGTCACCAGCCTGTTCTTCATATTTTGATGAGGCATAGGTGTTCAGATACCAGCAGAGCCCTTTTAAATCGCTGGTCAAGTCTCTTTTTCTGCGACCGCCTAACATTATCGCGGTTTCATAATCGGTAAGAAGGGTATTGAACCGCCCGATATTCGCCATGATGACTGCATGACGGGGATCATCGGGATCCAACTGGTGGAATCCGAGGATAACCAACAATTCTGCAAGGATCCGAGAAAGGTTTTCAAAAGTATCACTGGCAACAGATTTTTTCCAGCTATGAAGGTTGGTGATGGTGTTTTGGTTTAGTCTGAGATCTGGGATCCCCTGGTTCCAGTCATCAATTGCTCCATCAAATAACTCCTCCCCCTGTATTGTCTCTTTTGAATATCGATCGGGTTTCCAGAACCCATCTTCATATAACCAGGCAAACAATTTTCCCAGACTGACGATCTCTTTCCTGCGGAAGAGACCGACTTTTCCACCGACGATAAAAGGAATATCTCGTCGCCTGAATTCATCGATGAAGAGTGGTGCTGAGGTTGATACACTTCGAAACAGGATGGCAATATCGCAATAATTACATTTCCCCTGAGAAATAAGGTGTTGGATCTGATCAGCTATCCAGTACACTTCCTGAATATCACTCTCCATCTCTGCGAGATAGACGCCACCCTGTTCGCGACGGACAGGAACCATGTGATCATAATGTTGGTTTTCGAATGTATCCGAGAAACCATTGGCAGTTTCTATAACTGATACAGTTGATCGTCGATTCTCGGTGATATGAATCGTTTCTGTGTCAGGGTATTTTTTGGCAAATTCCTCAAACCAACGTTCATCTGAACCACGCCACTGGTAGATGGTTTGTCTGGGATCACCTACTACGAAGATATTCCCCTTATCTCCAATTAATTGAATCAGTTCTTCCTGTGCGAGATTAATATCCTGGTATTCATCGACAATGAGATGCTGGACATACTTTGATACCTCCGGCTTCTCTCGCAGACTATCTAGTGCAAGCTGAACCATTCGGTTGAATGTAAGTTGTTTATGGGTATCAAGCAGATCTTCGTATTTTTTTAGTTTTTCAAGGAATGCTTTATCTTCGGGTTTTCTGAATGCAGTTTGTGGTATCATTTCTCCATAATACACATTCAGAGTGTTTGTGAAATCTTCACAATCAGTTGCGTAATACCTTCCCCTACCTAATCCGAGAGACCAGCCAAACCGCATGAGATATGCCATCTCCTGATTATCATCGAGGACCCCCCAATCCCCATACCCGAAATACTCGTCAAGTAAACGGTAGCAATATCCATGGATGGTTCCGATGAACATCTCTCCAAGACGGGAACAGATCTCATCACCCCCGAGATTTCTTACCCGCTCGTATACCCTGCTTTTCATGCTTTGTGCTGCCTTCTCAGTGAAGGTAAATGCAACAATCGCAGAAGGATCAACATTTTGAACCAGAAGAAGATGGACAATTCGGCGAGTCAGGGTTTCTGTTTTCCCGGCACCTGCACCCGCGATTATACGGATATGTGAACGAGGACAGAGAACAGCACGGCGTTGTTGGTCTGAAAGAGGTTTGGGTTCGTTGAGAATTTTATCTTGAAGAGTGTCTGAGAGGAGGGGCATGATAACCAATGGTTGATGGGGCATTATATTAATTGTTCAGATTTGATTGTATCAGGTTGGTTATAATGAGTCGCAATTATCCTTTGTTGAAATATGTTCTTATACGATTTGTTGTTGTGTAGACTGAGCAAGTCATCTTTTTATCTCAAAAAGAAGACATAAATCCATTATTTTTGAGATTGGATGCAAAATTATTAATTATATTTAATTTAATATTTTAGATTAAATAAAATTAAATATGGAGTTGATATAGTTAAATAATGACACAATAAAATAAATTATAATAAATATTATAACTAAAATTATAAAATGGAGACAACATTGTGCTTCATATTCCTCTCTTTCGCTTACCATATAACCACCAAGAAACTTATAGAGAAACCAAATAACAAACCTGTAATAAGTCTTAAACAATTATTACTTTTTCGCAACCCCATCAATTGTGTAGTGCCATCAATAACCATGGGAATAAAGAAGGGTATTAGAATCCAAAATGGTAGACGAAAACCTACAATAACAAAAAACAAACCAGATACAAAACCTAAATACATCCCTAAACATCTACTACAAAGATACTTTTCTAAACCGAAGAACGGTATTGAACGTTCCTTCTTTCGATGACAGAAACAAAGGTTTATTGTTTTGCCCTTAATTTTTATGGAGAACACGGGTCCAATATTGTCATCCCAAAAATATTTTATGAATTCCAATACTGCTACCTCCCCCAATATCTATAAACAACATGTTAAGGTAGCTTCCATCTCTTTGCATTGTGAACTTTCAAAGGCATTAATATGTCGAGATGAGGGTGTATACGAACGTAATATCCTCACACCTATCATTTTTCCTGAATCGTCACGAACTGCTGAATGAGGGGTTCTATCTGGAGATACAACGTCAGGTCTTTTAACGGTCTCAGCCGTCAGAGTTGATGTGATGTATACTACGTTGTCGACTGGATCCGGAAGATTAACTACAGATCCAAATTCTTTGTAAATGATGGGTGTCTCACCAACATATCCAACGATCTCTTCTGCTGCCCCGACCCTAGCGATCTTACCTGTTGGTGGGATCTCTATATACGAATCATCTGATTGATACAATCTGATTGTGTGATGTGTGAGATTCACAAGTCGAGGATTCTGATAGCAGGAGAGTTGATGGAGAGAGATCATTTCTCCACCTCCCTTTTTTCGGCAAGAGGACTTGTGAAAAAAGTAAGAATACCCTCATCTGATATGAAATCCCATTCTTCACCATTGCCTAGAATGTTTATTGTGTCAGCATTCATCAAACCGTACCGATAATGGCGAATCGTATTCCACATTTGTCCTACAAGAGCATCTGTCAGTGACTGTTCCTTTTCATTACAACCTGTCCGATATTCCTCCAAAATATGTTTTGGAAATCGGAATGTTGCGGGACTCGTTGTGTCATTAATAGCGACCTCTTTCCATTGTTGGTTGTCTTCTGGATCAAAAACTCCGACAAACTCGGCTTTATCCTCCATCGATTTTTTATATACCAATGTGGCAAAGCACCCATATAACTCATTATGAATCTCCCGTTCATTTAAGTCCTTAAGCAGATCTATATCAGTAAATGCCTCCGAGGATACGATATAATACCCTTCAACTAAGTCTTCCTGTGGATTAATGACCAATCCAAGTCCGTCTTCTGTCAGATAACCCCGAATCTGGATTATGGATCGTATCAGATTTCGATATTGCCGTTTGTATATCTTTGATCGATCTAATTTTTTAATGTCATCTTGTAGTTCAATAGTCCATTCAACAAGCGGTCTGTTTAATATCTCATCTTTTGTCATACACTCTACCTCCTTAATACACCCGATACTTACAATATGTAATAACTCTGTATTTCATTTTGTAATATAGGTGTATTACACATTATAGATCATACTACTATATATAATTAATCCAAAGTTCACGAGTGTCACAAAATCCTCCAATAATCAATTAATCTTTAAAGAAAACGATATCCATACGTTTCGGGGAGGATCGGGGAAATGCGCACCCCTCCGCCTATCACTTCACAACCTTCAACCCCTGCCGCCCCCAACATATCCCCAATGTCCCGCCGCCCGACTCTCATCTACGCAACCGCCCTCCTCCTCATCCTCATCCTGTGCCCCGCTGCCGCTGCGGAGAACGAGTCTGTATTCTTCCACATCAACGAAGGCTGCGATTACGTCGAAGCACGGCAGTACACCAAAGGCATCGCATCGTTCGACCGGGCAATTGAGTTGGAACCTGGGTTCAGCCTGCCGTGGTACAATAAAGGTGTGACGTTCCATGAGATGCGACGATATGACGATGCCTTGGAATCATATGACAGGGCAATTGCTCTGGATCCATACTATACAAACGCACTTATCAACCGGGGCATTGTGCTCCGGGCACTCGGGCAGTATGATGAAGCAATGGAATCGTTTCAGCTTGCTCTTGATAGATCGCCCTATTCAGTTGAGATCTGGAACAATGTAGGAGCAGTCTATTCAGATATGGGATTGATTGAAGAATCGGTGGCTGCGTTCGAGGTGGCAATCTCACTCGATCCGATGTATGCACCCTCTTGGGATAACTTAGGAAGAAGACTTGTCGAGCAGGGGCGGTATGAGGAGGCATTAGCAGCGTTTGAGAAGGCACTTGCACTTGATCCGGATGATGAGGCAGTGCGGTGGCGCAGGGACACCCTGAAGCAGCAGCTGGCGTTTAAAGAGATGATGGTCCGGTGGGCGGTGATTGGGAGTGTTGTGGTTGTCGGATACGTGGGGGTCAGGGTGTGGAAGTGTTGGGATTTAAGGAATAACTCAAAATAGGACTTCAATTTAATGCATGAATTTACTACATATTAACTACTAATTTTAATAAAAAGATTATTATAAACCTTTATATTATCTTCTAACACGCTTTTTATGCGATAAAGGTTCTTCAGCTTCTTCAGCAACACTACTACTTTCACTCCCCAAACTCTCAAGTTCGCGGAGATAGATTTTTTTTATATTGTCATCTGCAATAATATTGCAAATATCCTCAAACATTTTTATATAAAATTCTCTCCTAGGAATATTCGCGTTGATTGAAAAAATAACGCTCTTTTGACCTCCCCCATGAACAGCAGTAATATAATTTTGTTTTAAGGTAATTTTAATTGTGAAAACCCCACCTTTAAATGAAATCGATTCGATATCATCAACAGGATACGCTGCCCAATTTGAGCTTCTATCGTCAATAAACAATCTCATTTCAATTCTCCATCATCCCATTATGTGACATTAACTGAAAAAAGTTTCGTAATCTCTCGACCACTCATTTACGGACTGGTTAAAATTTGCTTTATAAAGGACGCTGCTTCTGAAACTCAGTAAGCACCCAATACACAAAGACCAGAACAACACCCGCCATGGTTGCAACGAATAGTAACGGTAAGACCTGCGACCCGTTGAAGATCCGGAAAACCAGTTCCAGAAGCAATCCCATACCGAGCCCGGCGATGATAGTTCCCATCCATAACCTGCGGGTGATGTTGACATCGAACGAGGTGTCCATTGTAAAATGTTTGATGGGGAAGTTGTTATCCTTTATTCTTCGTCCAATATAGCAACCTTTATCGAACCCTATAACCTAGTCCACATCATGAAGAGACTACTGATCTTTTTCATAACCGGACTGTTCGTAATTGCAGCAGTCGGAATCGCAGGATGTGCTTCAGAACCAGCACCAGCACCCGCAGCACCTGTATCAACACCTGAACCAACACCTGAACCAACACCTGCTGCGACTGTATCGGCTCCTGAACCAGCACCCGCTGTACCAGTAGCGACACCAGAATCGACACCAACACCCCTAACGACATTTCCCAAGGTTATTTATGATCAAAGAATTGGAGTTACCATAAATTATTATCATATTATACAATTTAGGGATCACGGGGTAGACTTTTGTTATGGTGGTGAACAGTACGAGATCGAGGTAGAATCAGATAAGAGTCTGAATGTCCTTTTCATGCAAGATACTAATCTTGATAATTTCAGAAATTATCGCCCTGAGTGGAACTCGAATCAAAGAAAGTGGGATTATAGAGGAAAAATTGTTTCCCAATTCGATGATACATATCACAGAAAATTCGTTGTAACCATACCTGAAGGTACGGGAAGATACTCACTCTGTCTTGACACAAGAAACAGTCCGAAAGATCTTGTAGTTGCACGTGAGACTGCTATGGTTGATGTGAAGATAACAAGAATAAAATAATTTTGCCACGTCATTATAGGCGCGGATGATATAGATGGATGAGTGGATGTTAGGGGTGGCTCCGGGGGAAATTATACCTCTTTTTCAGATCTTGCCTGGGAAAGTCGCATTTCGGAAACGGTAGAGTAGCGAGATCCAATTATATTTCAAAAAAGAAATAAATTCGAAATAGCCTTAGATTTTAGCAGGGAATTATAACCTTAAATTCGTAATTCCAGACCATTGCCGTTGGTGAGTTTACCGATCCATAACCTCTGGCTGATGACCGCATCGAACGATGTGTCAGTTGTAAAATGTGTGATGAGGAGGCAGTTATCCTTTATTCTTCATCCAATATAGCAACCTTTATCCAACCCTATAGCCAAGTCCAAACAATGAGGAGATTACTGACCTTTTTTATTATCGGACTGCTCCTAATTGCAGGAGTCGGGATCGCGGGATGTACTTCAGAACCAGCATCAGCACCCGCTACACCTGTATCAACACCTAAAACGACGCCGGAACCGGTTCCCCAGAGGACTAATGTAGATATTGTTGAGGAGATTGTGAGATCCTACCACGAAACACACACATATATGGGTCCGGATATTTTTGTTTGTGGTGATATGGCTATGGATGTGTGGAATATGGTTGAAACGGAGGGAATCAATGCAAAAATCCAGATTGGAGATCCAAAAAAACCAAAACTAACAGATTTGAGTGAAGTAACCCATGCATGGGTTCTAGCGGAAACATCGCCTGGGAAATGGGTTGCATTAGAGGCAACTGGCGGTTTTATAAGTTATGATGATGGCTACTATCGGGGCTGGTCTTTTGAATCCCCACGGGAAATGAGAACCTATCTCTCGTTAATAAAACAATTAAATACTCAATTAAAGGTTGTTGAGAGGGCAACTAACGATTACAACCAAAAAGTGTCCGAATATAATTCAGCAGTAAATCGCTATAACGAACTTAGTAACCAATATTCTCGTTATGCTGGGCGAACGAGTAGTAATCCTTACGAAATACAGGCGGCAATGGATTTATATTCTCAAATTAATGCACAAGGGATGATAGTCTCTCAGCGGGTTGGTGAGCTGAATCAAGCAACGAACAATCTTAACAATGCAAATCGCGATTTAGAGGACATTTATTTTCAAATGAACAATTTATTCAAATAAATGCATAATTAATATTCCATCCAATAAGGAGATTCATAAAAAGAAGATATCATCTTAAATCCTTAATAATCGAGAAAAACTTATCATTAATGGCATTCTATTGTTGATTGATTGGATATGGGAAAAATAAATATAAGAATTTTATTTGCGACGATAATTTTCATTCTTGTTGCGTTTTCTGGTTGTATTGAGATAAATCATTCCGATAATCAGGCACGTGTAGCATCACCTACTTCACAGCCAACATATGGAGTTCCATCATCTACTCAGCAGGTATTACCTTCAGTTGGAGATGTATTTATTAATGGTAATTATAAGATTCAAGATGTTTCCGGTGAAAGAATTCATGTAAATGGCAATTATAACGAAGTTAAGATACTCAATTCAGATGTTACGATGATTAGAGTTAATGGTAACTACAATACAGTTTATTATCCGAGAACTTCCAGACCTCTAATAAATGAGAATGGTTCAGAAAACTTGATTAAATCATATTAAAGAGAAGAAGCAATGAGAAATCTTCAAAAAACCACACTGATCAGTTAAGAGTCAGGATTGCATTTTTGAGGCAGATCATTATAGCGATTCTTCACAATCCAATATCATTTCTTGCCATTTAAAGGGGAGATTCTCAAAGGTCCCTGCTTCTTCGATGGCTTTTACAAATTCTGACCGTAACAAATGATACTTCTTGTGAAATGTCAGGCTGTTAACAACTACCGCACATCGTCTGCTGAATTGTGCTGTCATGCGTTTATACATACCTATCAACCATCTTTCTTCTAATGGGTTATATCAGGGCATTATCAAGGGTAGATAACGTCCATACATCCTTGTTGAAGCCTACTCTTCGGTTAATGAAGAATAACATTACCCGTTCTTTGCTTTCAGTTTACCCAGCGACGCTGTCACCCGCTCCCGGGCATCAGCAGTCGCCTCCTCATCCCTGCCGATCTGAATATCTATGATATCCCCCTCCCTGCATCCCGCAGGCAATAGGGTAGTGGGGAAGTCTATCTTGATATCTTCATCGTCCCGGACGAGAAGTACCGCGTAATCGCCAGCAAAACGGTCTATGGTGGCTTTGAAACCGCGTCTCTCCATCAGGTTCATGCTCCACGTTCGGATGTGACGGTGTATTTCACGCCATTTGTTGCGATCACGATAGTCCCGTGGTGGTCGGTTCGGTAGACTTGTGATCCAATCACACGGAGCCGGTCGAGAACCTCATCTGTTGGGTGACCGTAGCGGTTACCTTCCCCGACCATGATGATGCTCACCTCGGGGCTGACGGCTGCCAGGAACGTTGCACCTGATGAATATCTGCTCCCGTGATGACCCACTTTCAGGATCTCACTTTCAAGGTCATAATGCTGCATCATGAGGTTCTCGGTGCTGATCCCGGCATCTCCTGTGAGCAGGAACGCGACCTGCCCATACTCCATCTTCAAGACCACCGAATCTTCGTTCAGGTCGCCGGTGAGTTGTGGTCCGGGGTTGAGGATCTGGATCGAGAGAGCTGAGTCGAGATTGATGGTCTGCCCGCGTTCTGCTACACTGAACGGAATGTTTTTCTCATCGATCGCAAGCAGCATGTTCTCGTAAGTCTGCGATGTATGCGGGTTGCCGCTATCAATGAACCGACCGACCGGGAATGCATCCAGAACATCGGTCATACCCCCGATATGGTCTGCATGCGGATGAGTGGCTACAATATAGTCCAGTCTGGATACACTCTGTTCTCTGAGATAGGAAACTACTGTTGACCCATATCCCCGGTCGCCTGCATCGATAAGCATGTTCTTCCCATTATACTGGATCAGGATGGCATCGCCCTGCCCCACATCGATGAAGTGAGCTTCTAGCCGACTGCCGGGTTGGACTTGCGGGGGAGGGGTTTGGGTTGTGTCTGGGGGTGGTGTTGGCGTTATCTGTGTCGGCTGTTCGGTTGGTTCAGGAGTTGGGATCTGGGTTGGTTCAGGAGTGGCGATGGGAAGGGGTTGTTCCTGGTCGACACAGCCCGCTGTGCTGAATATGGTGATGATCGCAAAGATTGCGAGTATGGTGAGGATGAGATGTTTTGGGTTCATTGGAATCACTGTTGTGGTAATTTTGTATATTAGGTGTAAATAAAGTAATAGTCAATCAATAGGCATCAGTTATTTACAGAGATTTTGATATATAACCCTATTCCGATTTTGAAAATAAATGACGGATAATCAGATTATTTATTATCTAAATACCGAATAAAGCATAAATTGAAGAGAACACAAACGTTGTTCCTTCTGACATATTAGGGTAGGTGATGATCATAATAATCATGATAATCGCCAGAATGATAATAGTCAATATCGTCCCCCCAACTTAAATCATAACCGACATATGGCTCCAATTCATCGAGAGAATCATCACCTCTATCATAGTAGTCAGGGAAATTATTTCCAATTGGTGTAAACCTACCTGTTATAAGAAATCGTGAGGACATATTTGCGTGGCTACCCGTGATTTGTTCGGGTGCGGGGAAGGGGGAAAGGTAATCTTCTTCATTTTCACCCCCAAGTCCTTGAGTCAAAGTAATAACAGCGCAGGGGTCAACGTCCTCTTCAAACCCAGAAGAAGTCTCAAAATGCACGTCTTTACCCTTGCCCCTGAGTTTTTCAATTAATTCCTCAAATAAACCCATTGCCCTTCACATCCAACCCGCCATAACGAGATTGATTATAATGACATTATCTGATCGAGATATCAATCACGGAATAGTGGGAATATAACCTGCTATATGTTATTCCTTATGATTCTATCATGGGGTGGGGAAGATTCTCCAAATTGAACTAGCTCCGCATAACTCAGCCATAAAGATCATGTGTCCTCCTATCATCTATCTGAGTGATGACGTGCCCATCTGTTCAGACATATGATCCTGATGTCAAATTTGAACCCTGTTATGGTTTTGAGTGCCAATAGCGCTGTTTAGCCATACCGATGTGAAATCGTAGTTATGCCACAAATCCCCCAAGGATGAGACATGTATACAGACCTTTACCTATCAATACATACACAATGTACAAATATGTGCATCAGAGTACACCAATTTCATTATGTTTCGATTCGAGTGTTGCAATTTTTCGGATTCCCCGCCCGTTATAAATTATAATTGATCATTTTATGCATGAGAGTAATAATACATGCTCAACTTTTCTGGGTTCAAAATTTTTCGGAGGTCGGTTTCCCACTAGGATATTTGAAAATGGAAAGTCGGGTGGGGTGCCCCCGCATCTCTGAGGTGAGGGGCGGCTCTGTGCGCGTAATTTTTGATATCCAGGGTTTAACGCGGATATAAAAATGGAAAATCGGGTGGGGGGGGTAGGGCTTTTCGCCACAACCAATGGATGAAGGTACTTTTCAGGCTTTTGCCAATGTATGTTGTTAACGATAGTCGTTTCCAGTGGCAAAAAGAGAATTGAAGAAGGTCGAGCCTATTCTGACACGAGATTGCCCTTCTGGTGGAGAATCTGGCTCTGTGTCCAGAACGAAACCTTGCCGGATACCAGATCGATTCGCAAAAAGGATTTGTTGAGATGTTTCGCCCTGAGGATCCATTCATAGATTTTACCAGCTCTCTCGCCCGTATATATGATGAGCGGCTCGGTGCTGCCCAGACAGATCATTGTAAGAATGGGATCGCAGCCTGGAAGTACATTGCACTTGAGGGAGACCATCAGACTGAGATCGGAGAGGGCGACAGAATCCTCCTGGACGATTTCGAGGTGAAAAGGGACGCCGTTATCTTGAGTTTTGGATGGAGGGGAAAGGGAGTCCGTGGGATAACAATCGCTGTCCTGGGTATCGTCATGATCCTCAATGATCATCCAGACTTGGTTACGCACGTTTTGTTCTTCAAGATCTTTATAAAACGGCTCGCGTTCGATGAGCTGATCCATGATAGATCTACGGATTTTAAAGGGATGAGCCATCTCTTCTGTGAGAGGGTCGGGGTATGTTTGGTCTATAGCGGAGAGCGGTTCCGGGACGAACCAGAGTCCTTGTTTAATCATGGATCGTCCAACACCCTTCATTTCTGGGCTCCAATGCTCAAACGCAAAGATCATTTCGCGGGTCATGGGAAGGGGATTTTCTGGCGATACGGGGACGTTGTCGTCGTATTTGTTGTTCGCATTCTTTTTTTTCATATAAATTCCTCAGTTGATAAGGGGAATATTTCGAAGTGTTCATAGAGCTGTTGCGGGTTCGAGATTCTTATATAAGAATATTTTTAAAACACCTCACTCCTCCCAAATTCGGATTCGTTCGAACAGCGGTTTCAGGTTCGGAATCTGATCCGAATGGGGACGGGCAACCTTTGTCAGGAGGACCGCCTCGCGCCGGGTGATGTCGTTGATATCGCAGGAGGCGAGGTATTTTATCATTGCTTGTCTGGCGACAAAACCGATACCGTCTCTTGTAGGAGAGCTGACTGCATAATCAACGAACCGGATCCAGTCGCCGGGGCTTTTGAGATGGCGAGGGTGGATCAGATTGAAGGAGATCGGATCTCTAATGGAGATGATAAGGAGGGCATTTAAGATTTTCTCGCTTGGGGGAGCATGTGGGGAGATATCATTATAGATGTGATATCCAGACTGTCGCTTAGGGATGGGAGTGGTGTTGTCGGTTTTCATGGTTTTCAGAAAATTTATCGTGTTTTGGAGTAGTCTGCTCAATCGGCTGTGCTATCTGGTTTATGAGGCTGCGGATGGATGTCAGCATTGGTGCCCCAGTCAGAACTTGAGGTGTTAATTAATATCTATGGTATTTTTCATAATCACCAAACAAGCCTGAAGAGCTTTTTTTAGGAGTTGTTCCAGCATGAGAGGATTTCCCAGATAGGAGGGTAGTATGTCAATGAAAAGGTAGGGAGAATAGCTGAGTTGAAATGAGTTGCTGGGTTCTCAACGTGATCACTCTTTCATTGGATAAGAGGGAGAGGAGAGAGAAGAGGGTTATTTCGCGTGTTTGTTATTCGATTATGTCAAATATCAGTTTCTGTAGATCGACCATTATTATGGGCAATATACAGCTCTCATGGCTAGTAAGGTTTTGATGTGATGAGTCACGACATGAAATTAAAGGAGGAGGAGGGAAAGGTATTCATTTCACCCCGTACTTCTTCCTACAGAATTTCACTGTTTCGTTGAAGGCATCACCACGTAATTTGTCATTTTCGTCATCCAGGAACCCCTGTTCAAGGGCAATCAGTTTGAGGATATCCCCGGCTCTTCCTTTTTCGGCACCCCCATGGAACGATGTCCAGGTCTGCCCATCCTGAGAAATAGCAAAATTATCACCGTGAATGCTCCCGTATACTGGATGGGAGCCACGATGACCGGGCGCTATACCCGTGTATGCGGAGAGAGAAGGCATAGCGTCCTTAAGTGCTTCAATATCATCTTGAGAATAGGCAATTCTTGATGTGGATGATCTTTCAGAACGGAGGGTTGTCATTGCCCTGTTAATCATCTTGTTTTGTAGCTCGTGTACCGAAGGGTGATCCTGAGCTGGAATGGCGCTCTCGATGAGAGATGCGAGAGACCCACCTGCCCGGAGATAGTCGTTCAGATCAACTTTCTCTTCACCGTCCG
Source organism: Methanocalculus sp. MC3 (assembly GCF_054767395.1). Classification (NCBI taxonomy): domain Archaea; kingdom Methanobacteriati; phylum Methanobacteriota; class Methanomicrobia; order Methanomicrobiales; family Methanocalculaceae; genus Methanocalculus; species Methanocalculus sp. MC3. The sequence continues at coordinate 124,219 of NZ_BAABMP010000002.1, read as the reverse complement.
GACGGGGGATCTCGCCTATGCGTGTGGGTGGAGAGTTGCCTGTGATCAATCCCATAGCTATTTTTGCAGCCCCTCGTGTTCCTATTCCGCTCTCCTCAGAATCGTTTATGATGATGATCTCGGATGCAAATTTGCAATACTTGATGACATCAGGCATCCGTTCCTCTTTGAAACGAGTTGTAACAGGACTGATTGCCGGATACCCTGCCTGATGGACAGCAATACAGTCGGTGATCCCTTCTGTGATGACGAGAGTGTTTGAAGGGATGACTGTATCAGCACCAAATATTGGCTCGATGAATCCGTTCTCTAAGACCTTTTGCTTTATGTATTTAGGTGATTTGTAGTCCCCCCAGGAGGGAGTGGCATCGGTCTCCCTGGCGATGAAATAGAGAGGGGAACCGTAGAGAAGGTAGGGAAACACGAGCCTTCCTTGAAATAGATCGGATGATGAGTGTTTGGTTTCAGTTCTGATCTGATTGATCAAACCTGAAGTGCTGATATCTTCATTTGGATACCCACGACTCATGAGATACTCAAGAAGCCCGCTTACTTTTGGAGGTGCATACCCGATCCGGTACTTTGTAATCGTTTCGCGGGAGAACCCGTACCGGGACTGGAGGAAGTTCCTGTGTTCTTCTGTGAGGTATCGTTCGAAATATTGGCATGCATCTTCAAGGATTTGGTTTTTCATTAGATCACCTCTTCGAGCAGAGGGCAAACCGGGCTCTTGCCATAATCCACGATTACCAGATTTTTGCTTGTACGTGTCACCGCTGTGAAAAATACTCTCCGTTCCTCAGCATTCCGTTCGGGAATCACCAGATCAGAATACCTGTTTTTCAAGTAGCCGGAGTGAAGAAGTGTTATGGGAGATTCCAGACCTTTTGAGGCATGTATTGTGTCGATTTGAATCATGTCGGGAGGGATGGTGAAACCTCGCCTTGCATCTCTGTGGAGACATGCCCGGATCTGATCGATCTGTTTTTGGGTAAGGTTCAATCGATCGAGGATGTCGTCTTTACGACCGCGGGTTATCTGATGTAAATGTTCTGCTCGGAGGATTGTGTGTTTATCTAAGGAAGTGAGTTCGGCGATGATATCATGATACCTAATCCCATCAATACCGCTAAGTGAATGAACAAATGTTATGGCTTCGTCATAATCGACCTCAGAGCCGGGAGTAAGATATTTCTGAATCACACATTTGAGTTCATTGAGATCGATTCTTTTACCGGCGATAGTTGCGGTCCATACTTTATTTCTCGATTCTTTGATACCCATACAGGGGATGCCGTGTTTGGCGAGTGTCCGGGCAATTTTCTTCGCATTATCATTAAACCGGCTGAGGATGAACATTTTTTTGGAAAGGTTTTCAGGCATACTGTTACCATGGAGATGTTTGATCCCAGCCTCGACGAGCTCGATTAAATCGTGGGCATGAGGGCATTTTTGATGAGCGGCTCGACCTTTCCATCGGGTATGGGCGGAGACATTTGATTGTTTTCCAAGGACCCGTTCGGCAACGTTCATAATCGCAACTGGGCAACGATGGGATTCAGGACGATTCTCCATCCCATCTGATCCGACGTCCTTTGCATCGAGAGAGAGAAAGAGATTTGGATCGCAACCTCTGAACGCGTATATTGCTTGATCTTCGTCACCAGCGACAAACGCTCGTTTGGTGTCAGGATGGGCGATCCAGTGCTTCAGGAGAGCATGCTGGAGAGGCGATACATCCTGATATTCATCGATGATTAAGATCGAAGCTGGGGGGAGGATTTCATGATCCAGCGCCAGGCGGACGTAGTCACTGTGTTCGACAACCTCCTTTTGAATCTTATGCTCGCTCCATGCAGAGAGGAGTTCGGGAATATTGTATGCGTCACCGGAGAGGGTTAATCCGAGGGATGAAGCTGATTCATGCCATGAATTGTGAGATCTCAATGTCGAACTAAGATAGCTGTTCAGGGTAATAAGCTGGTTTCCAACCGGTATGTCGGCAAGACGCCTATGATCGTCAGTATCGGTGAGCCACCCTTTCGGATTGTAATCAAGCTGGTGTTGATCCATGAATTCCTGGAAAACCCCGTTCCTTTTGGAATCACCGGGTTGGAGTATAGGATTTTGATCGGACGTGAACAATCCGGTATATCTACACTGCCGGTAAACCGTTGCATCTATTGTTGCTACTCGTTTGTCAATTTGTTCTGGAGAGAGATCCGGCATATCGTTTCTGAGCCGGGTTTTTAGATCTTCTGTCTGGGATCGGGAAAATGTCATGATACTGATATCGTCAAAAGATACCCCTTTCCCCAGTTCGTCAGAGATAAAGGAGATTAGTTGAGTGGTCTTCCCACTACCAGGTCCTCCTCTGAATCGGGAGAGTTCAGCCATAGGTTAACTCCATATAATCACGCGAGGTATTTCTGTTACAGGTGTTACGGGTTAGTATGTTTTCACCCGTTACTAAAAGGACGACGATTTGGTTTTTAATATAAGAACAAATAGATTCTTGACGACCAGTTACAGGTGTTACGGGTGTTACGGGTAGTTTTGCATCTTGCACGATTTCGTGCAAACAACTTTCCTCGCGTGTTACATGTCGGTTACCTGTAACAAAAATATGGGGGATCATGCTGCACACACCTCCTCCGAATCAGTAAAAGGATCATCATTCGAATTATCGGGAAGGGGTTTCAATTGTGGATCGAACCCCCATGCTCTCACCGTTTGCGAACCAATTCTGAATACTGTGGAACCAGTAATCAGAAATCCTGTTTTTTTCAGATAATGCGAAAGACCGGGATCTGTCGGACTTTTACCATTATCTTTCATCACATCAGATATTATCGAACCAGCGACCCATAACGGACCGTGAAGATCCTTATACAACCCGCTTCTCACGAGCCCTTCTTGCTCATTTGAAGCTGTTTTCGAAGCAACCTGTTCTAATATCTGTTCCGCGATTGGTTCCCAAGGAGACACGCATCCTAATGGTTCAATATCTTCAGCACGTTCCATCCAAAAATCTCGAATTTGTTTGAATTCTTTTGTTTTTATGTCAAGACCACGATTATATTTTTCGATCCATTGGTTATTGATTGATGACGAGTTTAATGATCCAAAATCTTTTGTTTGAAATGTCAAAGATACAGTATCATCCATTTCGATGATATACGTTGGAGATTCGGTCATTTCTCGTTTAACCGAAACTGTTTTCCGGAGAACTTCTGCACATGCCTCACTCATGATCGCATGAGAATCGGGGGAATTTCCCATATCATTGAAAATACGATCGAGATGATCTTTCACATTTTTCTGATCGAAAACCGGCAGTGTATCTTTTATCTTTCGAGCAATTCGTCCGGCAGCCCGAGAATCCTGGAATGCGGGTATGGATGCTGTATCTGACACCACAACTTCACCCTTACTATATATCTCCGATATGTAGTTGTTACCAGAAGATGATATCTTCAGAGTAAGATCTCCTACAAGGAGCGGCACATTATCGAGAGCTGTTCTTGGAGTGAGGGTAGATGCTGTATCCTGTTTTGGTGTCTGTTTATTATCATGGGAGATCATGTTCCGCATATTCATAAGAAATATTCGAGTATTTTCAGGTGAGGAAAAAACGCCTTTTTTGTCGAACTCCTCTCTTTTTCCCGCGAGGAATGGGTAGTGTTGAGCCAGCTCTTCACAGAGATTCAGGAGAGCAGGATGATCGAGTTTTCCGAGTTCTTCGTCCGAGGGGAAATCCGATTTGGTTTCAATTGTTTCAGTTTCAGGTTCGACATTTGGTGAGGTCGATCCTTTCTCCTGAATTATCGCTGCAACCGCCTGCCAGAAGACAACCTCATTGTCCCGACACGACCAGAGATGCTGCTCTTTCAGCGAATCGAACAACGAAGGGTTCTTCTTCATTACTTTGTCAACCCAGAGTTTTGCTGCCAGTTTCTGATGATACTCGTCAGAATGTATCGGGATATCGGGGGAGGGGGTGAATCCTCCCATCCATTTCCCCGTATAAGACGAGTATGATTCGGGTATTACTGTGATCTCGGAGACGGGAGGTATATCCGAACTCATAGTGAAGACCCTCGTGATACGCTTTGTGCAGGGCTGCCATCAGATTCGATAATGATGACTTTTCCCTGCTCCATAAGGATCTCTGCTGCTGCAAAATAGAGAGAATCGAGTTGTTCGTATACATCACGGGGGATCTGGATTAGATCATTATTTAGCGTTTGAGATTTAAAGTATTGAATTGTAATTCCTCCATGGAGGGTTGTGAGGTTGAGTTGTCGGGGAGGTATGTTGCGGAACATTTCGATCTCCCTGTCACTCAGTTTCGTTTTTGATGTGTTCATAAACTATGCATCCAGTATCATCGATACTGATCAGAAATCGGTCTCCTTGATGGAGATTGTGAAGTCGGCAGATTTCTGCTGGGACTGTCAGAACGTTCGATCCTTTGGGACCTCCGTTGCGTGACAGTTTGGATATAGAAACTATTTTTCTATTCACAAATACTAGTTTGAAGTATCCCCATATAAATGAATGTGGGTCTGAGGGGATCTTTTGAGTTTGTATGGGCGACAATGAGATTCATCGCGGATGTGTTCAAGTAACATTTCTTTTTATTCAATAATCGAACATTGAATTTGCTGATTCGCCTCAGTGTTCGAATCATCAGGTTGTTCTTTTTTCTTTACATCGATGATCGAGACGCGTATCGCCCTTCCTCGTCCTCTTGAGGCAGCGATCAATCCTGCCTCCTCAAGTCTGTCAAGACCTTCCGTAAGGGTCCGTGGAGGTATTTGCATGGCAATGTTCGCGAACTTCCGGGTTATGTTAAGCACCCCGGGTCCGTATTTATCTCGATATGGATTCTTGTCATTGAGTCCCTTCTTATGGTAGATGAGGAGTCCGACTCGGATAGCTGACGGGGGAAGTTTGCAGAGTTCGACAACCCATGATATAGGAATGAGGTTGATGAAGGGTTCATCAACCCAGCCTGAAGGTCTTGGTTCTGGAGGTCTTTTGCCCATTGAGTATCACGAAGAATGCGTTTGGTTATTTGTTTTGTTTGTCTTCTTGTAATGTGTATGTATTCAGAATTCATTGTTATCAGTGATCTGCTTGCTATGATCTGCTTGCTGTTCTTGTCATCCTAAACTGAGTTCCGTACTTATGTATAGGAACAGTTTCCGAATGATGCTTAGAAATCTGTTTTTTTTTTTTAAAATTCAATTAACAAATATTGGTGCTCCGAGTAACAGTAATAGAGATCAGTAACAAAACAAATGCACACTCGATACAAGCTTTGGCACTGAGGTGTGCTCAATACGTGCACTTTATCGAGTATAGGGTTTATAATAGACTCTATTCAGGAAAATACAAATAGTTCTTTAAAGGGCATAAGCATGCTCTTTTAGTAATGAGGTGGTCATATGATGGATGATATGTTCGCTTAACAGACCGTCCGACCAACCAAAAATGAATTATATTATTTATAGATTTGGGAAGATGTTTTATTTCAAACCTATTTTTTTAGGTATGATGTACAGATCTGCGACTATTCCGTTTTCTCATGTTTTGTTTTTTCGAGAACCTGAAGTGCAAAACTGGGTTGTTCCTGCATTATTTTCAATAATTTTTTCTGGGCAGACTCCACATCACGAATCGCTTCTACTGTCAACGGCTGACCGCAATCTCCACAGAATCTTGTAGAAGGAGGGTTGATATAGTGACATTCCGGACACTGCACCGGGCGTGGAGCTTCTTTTACCTTCTTCTTTCCAATATCTACTCCGGAAAGTGCTGCCATAGCATTATCCACATCATCATCTACCAAGTGCGAATAGGATGCAATCATATCCGTGCTCTCGTTACCCCAAAACGCTTTCTTTGCAACAGTCTCCTGCATACCTCCGCTGAGTGCATGTGTTATCCTGCTGTGTCGGAAACTATGAAGAGTAACATTCTTTGTGATCCCTGCTTCCTTAACAAAACCCTTGATTGCTTTTGCCACACCTCGATATTGGAGAGGTTTACCTGATGGCGTGATAAACACAAATGCATCACCAGTCGGATCTCCGGGATATGCAACACGCCACTGAGCAAGATAGTTCTGGTATGTTCGAATTGGGAGATTCCGATCATAGCCGGTTTTTCCATCAGTCTGGATCTTAAAGCCGAAATCAACAGGAGTGATATCTCGCCATCTAAGAGACGCAACCTCGGAGATACGGAAACCTCCTTCGTATAAGATCCCAAGTAAAGCCTTGTATTTGGCGGATTTTGCTTTACCAATAATTGCGGTGATCTCTTCAGCCGAGAGAACATCCTCATTAGATTTAGTTTTCCGATCAAATTTTTCAGTAGCAAATTTTTGAATATGATCAGGTTTTATTTCAACATGGTTCTCTTCGGCAAGCCACGTAAAAAATCTCTTAGTGAATTTGGTATAGTCGGCGATAGTATTTTTCTTATAGGAGGTCCCATCAGGTTTATTTGCATACCGCATTTTATTCATGGCGGCATAGTAATCGTTCTTTTTTGCTTTTCGGAACTCTACAGCAAAATATTTTCTGACAGTTACCAGAGTTGAGACTGTCTTATAATATCGTGATGGAGACAGCCTACTCGACTTTTCATCAACATAGTCTCGAATGAGTGTTGCATCGTCGTCAGTTAATCTGCCTGATTCCAATCCTTTGAGTATAGATTTCTTTGCGGCTGCAAAGTATTGTTCAGGGGAGTTATGAAAACGTGTGTTATTCATAAAATTATATTTGGTTTGATACTATAAATAGTTGCTGTGGGATTAAGAACTTCACATCTAAAAGCCCTCCGGCGGCTCTCTTTTAAAGTCGTTAAATCAAGATTAAGGCTTACATTACTCGTTATTTGAAAACCTTGATCCTGAGTATTTCTTCCAAAGGGCAGATATTGCAGTAGCGAACAATTCAGTCCTTGAATTGAAGATCGAAACGAGATATCGAGTTGGAATTTCATACTATCATAGGAAGCATGTTGCTTTGAGGAGCACTTGTCTATAGCAACTGAAAAAAAGGTAATATGAAATAATAAACCTCGACATTTCAATATTTTCGGTAGACTGTGCTTCTATCTCCGATCTCAATCACAAAGATGACCATCACGTCATCCTCAATTGTGAGTATAATCCGAAACCGCCCTATCCGATAAGAGTAAATCGGAATGCTTTGGTGTCCCTTCAGTTTTTTTATGTGTAAGCGAGGATATGATTCTTCTGCTAGAGCAGTTAGTTCGTCTTTGATCCGCTGCTCCTCAGACATTGGAAGGCGTTTCAAGTCACGTTCCGCTTTCGGAGTGAAGAGGACTCGCCAGATCATTCCAGACCCAGTTCCAAAGCAATATCTTCAAGTGAGCGCAAGCGACCGGCCCGGATATCTGCGATACCTTCCTCTATCTGCTGCAATGTCTCTTCAGAGAGGGGTTCTGAGTCATATGCTATATCCAGGAGGCGGTTGAGCGTCTCATCATAACTCTCCCGGGGATGTATTTTTAATTCATCCAACCGGGATTTTGTCTCCGGCTGAAGTTGAATCGTTGTTGCCATAATAACCCATAGGAGAGTATAGAATATAAGATTTCGTATCCACTCATTACAAACTGATCCACCTGAGGCAATCTAACTGAGAGGGTGAATCATTACAGAACCCAAAACACACCAGTCCAAAACACCCTCTCCTTAATCTCTTTTGTTGACAACAAAGTAGTCTACTTGAGCCCATCAAAACAACACCCCTCCTGATTTGATGATATGAAATTCTGGGTCATTTGTTCCGTCAGATCTCCATAATGAGCCCTGAATATATCACTCAACTGCTCAATATCCCTGCCCTTGTCTTGAACAGCGATACGGTTCCACTGCCAGATTACCCAAAAACCCATTGAAAAGACAAAGCTATCGCTCTCTTTATTCCCCTCTCACCAAGGGGTTTGCCTCTTCTGACTGCAGGAATCAGTCCTCAGAATAACGTACTCAGGTGTGTCGGGTTCTTCACCCCGGCACGCAACCCCGTCAGGAGGAGCATTTGATAAACAACAAAGTTGAGGATTATATAGAGTTCCCGGCTTTCATGCTGAATCCTCCTGAGGTGAAAGGTAACTGATGCCTTCATCCGGGCATGTACCCGTTCACACTCACCACGGCTTCGCATGATTGCTGAGAATTCAGGGTCGAGAAGATTCTTGTTTCGGAAATGCATCCCGACCTGTTCCACTCTTCCGTTCTGGAAGAGGAATCTCAACTGTTGAGCCAGGGGAGCGTGGATATCTCCCCCTGCTCTCCAGAGCTTGTTGACCCAGTGTCTGATTCTCTCAACATTTCCTTCATTCTGGAGAACTGCTCCTTCCCGGATATCGATACAGGGTCGGGCATTCAGATGATACCAAACCTGAGCATGTGCTTCAAATGAGTCATATCCTGCATCAAGCAGCACATTGATGAGCCGTGGATTCAATGTCTTCACCCGTTTAAGAAGAGGTAGAAGATGAGATGGATCAGCATCGGTTCCATACGAATAGACCATTGCAAGAGGGTATGGTCCCAGATGGAAGATATGCGCTTTATCCATCTTCACCGAGTAGTGCGGATGAAACGGAGCATATTTGTCGTACCGGGAAGCTTCAATCGGAGTTGAATCAATGATACCTACCATCTCATTCTGTGCCCAGAGAAGGATTGCCTCGCCGACAAGGTGCATGAGCCGTTTCATCCCCTTGACTCCGAGACGGTATTTCACGAAGTAGTGGAGTGTTGCTGAATTGGGTATGATGTACCCATCTTCGCCCAACTCTGCCCCAAGATGAAAACAATCCTCGTCTGTCAGGAGAAGAATTGTCCGGGCATAGGATTGTTTCCTGAAACACTTGATGATAAGGAGTTTCAGCAGGAGATGAACCGGATAACGGAATCTGGTGCTTCCTGTGGGGTAGTATTCTCGTTCAATGGTCTGTGCAATTGTGTGCAGATGCGATGAACTCAGGAATTCTGAGATAGAGGTTCCCTGTTCAATCTCTTTAATTCGACCTGCTTTTTCCGAGAACTCAATGCTGGAGTCCATGAGCCAGTCGTACGCTGAGTATATAAACCTGACTGAAAACCCCTCTTAGGGGCGCAAAAAAATCTCGTGAATTCGGTAAACCTATAGAAACAATGGTGGAATCAAGCGGATTTCTTCAGAAACGCGCAGAGTGCCGGAAAATAGGGGAGGTTTTATAAGTCAGATCCCTGATTTGATGGGCTCTACTTATCTCTCAACAAACCTCCGTCGATCATGATGATGCTCCGGTTCCATCTGGATCGGTTTTGTGGAGCGAATACAGTGTGATATGTGATTTGGGGAGGGTGTTAGGATAGGTGGTGCTGATCCGTTACTTGTTTGTTTCAATCTATATCATAAATCCAGCAGATCCTTTAAAAGCTCTTTAATACACTCCAGATCACTTTCTGAAAGCACACCTATTTTATTCAAAAACCTCTCTTCATCAAGAGATAAAACCTGAAAGCACATTGCAAAACTTAAGCTTGAAAGATTGTTTTTTGAATCCGGGTTAATAATATGTGTATGAGGAAAATTGAATCCATTCTCCGATGTGGTAAGGGGGAACAACCGTATGCGTCCCGAAAGATTAAGCAAGAACAACTGCCGGACGTCGGCCGGACTGTTCGTGCCCGCGACTGTTTTCAAGTTCAATAAACCAGACTTCTCCAGGTTCATTGAAGTCCATCCCTAATACCTCATTGATTTTATAGATGCACGCTGCATCGGCCCGGTCTCGTTTTTAAGCCACTCAAGGTCTTTTTCAGTCGGTTCAAATAAAAATTGTTTCACCTTTGAAATACCTTTTGCAATCTGGGTGTCACGATAAAAGCCCTTAGTCTCTTTGATAATTCGGAATGCTTCTATTGGCGTTCTGTTTGTTTTTTTAACAATAAAGGCATATGTTGCACCAATCTCAAGAAGAGGAGCGTTCTTCAAAAAGAGATCATCAAGATTTTTTACCATCACTTTCTCTTCATCAGATAAGAAAGAACCTGAACTAAGGCTTTTAAACTCCTCTTTGTGATCATAATAATCCTTGGTAAATGCCGGGGAATACGAACCGCGAACATACATTCCAAAAGGATAATTCAGATTCATCCCCTTTAACTGAAGGAGACATATCGTCTTTTGAGCAATAATTTTGTCCTCAAATTCATCGCAGTCTAAGGGAAAGTCCATCTCTTCAAATACTGCAATCGCTTTCTTCCAATCTCCCATCTTATTCACCCTCGCATACAAGCATATCAAGCCAGTTTTTTATTTTATTCCACTCTTCAAGTCCAGCGGGAGTAATGACATATAATTCGAGATTTTCCTTTGATTCAAATCTGACCTTTTCCATCCGCAGGTAACCCATCTCTACAAGTGCATTTAAATTTGAATATGTTGAGCCGTCACTTCCGATATTAAGGCCGTTTTTAATCTGCCTTGCTGTTGCTCCGTCCTCGCCGAGTTCTGATAAGGCCCATAGAATTTTTATCCGGCTCATTGAAAATAACTTTGAGTTCAAATTTCCGGATTCATTGACAATTTCCAAAAATTTTTCTTTCATTTTTCCCGCACACCACTTCAGCAAGTATTCGCTTGTGGATCATAATTGCGACTTGAAGTTTAAATTAATTACTGAAGAAGGCGCGTAAAAATAGGTATTGACCCAATTAAAGATACTTAACAGGTGTATGGAAAAATATCCGCCACGTGATCGTGCGGTTAATAATACCCACAGCCATCCCCGGTGTGGTTTTTCCATTCATTTCGTTCATGAATGTATCCACTCATCAAAAACTGATCCACCTGAGACCATCAACCGGAGAGGGTGATCATTATGAGCCTCAAACACGGGATCCACCACACACCGTCTCCTTAATCAGTTACATTAACACCAAAGTAGTCTACGTATGTCTCAACAAAACTTCATTGATCGTGAAGATGAGCTTCAATTCCTTCAGGATCGATACCAGTCAGATGAAACCAAATGGGTAATCAATCCTTCCAATCACAATCTGATGCACATCCTTGAAGATATCCTGGCATATAACCTTTTAATCGTCTTTTGCGGATCTGCTGTCAGCAGGAAGTCAAGAGAGAAGGGGTGTTATTATTGCGGGCCGGGCAACAAATTCTGGCCGCAGTTCTCCCGGATAACCGGCAGAGAGATCGTAATGCCCGCTTCCATTGAGGATTGCAGGATTGTGTTGGAATATGGCATCGGGCTTACCGATCTGAATAAGACAGAGTCGGGATCCGACAGATCCCTGACAAAATCAGAGTACAACACGGACAGTTTCATTCAGAAGATGCTGGAATATGCACCCCGCTTCATCGTCTTCAATGGGAAAGAAGCAGCCAGGCACGCCTTAAAGAGAAGAGAGATCGGGTATGGCATGCAATCTGAGATGATCGGGGAGAGCTCCGTATTCGTCGCTCCATCCACCTCCGGACTCTCGGCTAAAGACTGGAAGTACCACGGGGAAGAGTGCTGGGGCAGGATCGGGGAGATCTATTCGGAGATGCGGGCAGGGGGGGTTGAAAATAGAATGAGTCACAGCAGCAGTGAGCAGGAACAAAGATGAGTGGTAGAACAAGAATGGCAGATCAAGAAATGACTCCCCCATAAACATACATAAACATACATAAACATACACATACATACACACAATATTTAAATAAGTCTGAGATATACTTACATCCATGGGAACGATCACACTCAGCATCGACGATGAAACAGAGCGGCGCTTTCGGAGCACAGCCAGGAAGGTTATAGGGGAGCGAAAAGGGTACCTGGGCGAAGCCGCAACCGATGCGATGAAACTCTGGATTCACGAGAAGACGCAGGAAGCCATAGCAAAAGATGCTCTGGAACTCATCAGGAAGACATACCATTTTGGAGAGAAGAAATATCGCTACAGGAAGGATCTCTATGACCGGTGAAGCACCACCGCTCATCGATACCAACATACTGGTCTATCTCTTTGATGAAGACGCGGCAAATAAACGGGATATCTCTCATCAGCTCATCGCAGGCTGTTTCAAATCAGAGAGAAGGTATTCTCTGTCTTACCAAAACCTTGCAGAATTTTCTGTCGTTGTCACTGAGAAGGTCGCAGATCCAATGCCATCTGAAGATATCCAGCAATTCATTCATACGATTACCTCATACCAGGGATGGAATCTCGTTCACTACACAGGCACGACAATCATACATGCCCATGAGATTAAAGAACAGCATAAGCTCCATTTCTGGGATGCCCTGCTGGCTGCAACAATGCTGGAAAACCATATTCATACAATATATACCGAAGATGCACATTTCAGGAAGATACCCGGAATCACCATGATGAATCCATATCAGACTCAGCTATAACGGATTAAATCAATTTGGTGAACTGATACCCTCCTCACATTACAGGATACATCACCCCCCTCACCACCATCTTCCCCATTCCGTCCCCGGTAAAAACAGCAACAAATAAGAACTTTTCCCCCATTTTTACATTACAATAGCACGGGGAGATGTATGAGTGGAGAGTACGAGCAGGCATTTCGTGAATCGATAACCGATCCAACAAAGTTCTGGGGAACTGCGGCTAAAAACATCATCTGGTCCAGAGAATATGACCGGGTGCTCACAGCCGGAGAACCTCCATTTTATCACTGGTTTGAAGGGGGCGAGCTGAACACCTGCTACAACTGCCTTGATCGCCACATCGGGGAGGGGCGGGGAGACAGAACAGCCCTCATCTATGACAGCCCCGTCACACACACGATCAGGAATTATAGCTACAGTGAGCTTCGTGATCTCGTTGCCCGCTCTGCCGGGGGCCTCCGGAAGCTTGGTGTGCAGAAAGGGGATCGGATCATCATCTATATGCCGATGATCCCGGAGGCGGTCATCGCAATGCTCGCCTCTGCCCGGATCGGCGCCATCCACTCGGTCGTCTTCGGGGGCTTCGCCTCCCGCGAACTGGCAAAACGGATCGAGGATGCAGAGCCCAAGATCATCATCACCGCATCATGCGGGATCGAAGTGGACCGGATCATCCTCTACAAGCCGCTCCTTGAGGGAGCGTTCGCCCTCTGCACCCACAAACCTTCGGCATGCGTGTATGTCCAGCGGAAAGAGCACCCGGTTGATTTACCAGGCAATTCAGATATCACATGGGATCAGCTGATCGATGCAGAGCCTGCCGCATGTGTCCCTGTCAGGGCAACCGATCCCCTCTACCTCCTCTATACCTCCGGCACCACCGGGAGGCCAAAAGGGGTGGTGCGGGATAACGGCGGCCATCTGGCGGCACTCTCCTGGAGCATGGAGAATATCTATGGAATGAAACCCGGAGAGGTCTACTGGGCCGCCTCCGATATCGGCTGGGTCGTCGGCCATTCCTATATCGTGTACGGACCTCTTCTGCATGGTTGTACGACGGTCCTCTATGAAGGAAAGTCTGTCGGCACCCCGGATCCGGGGGCCTTCTGGCGGGTGATTGAACAGCATCGCGTATCAGTCCTCTTCTGTGCCCCAACCGCATTCCGGGCGATCAGGAAAGAAGATCCCGATGGTTCATACATAAGAAGATATGATCTCTCATCCCTGAGAACGCTCTTTCTGGCGGGCGAGCGGTGCGATCCGGACACCCTGCTCTGGGCAGAAGAGAAGCTCAATGTGCCGGTGATCGATCACTGGTGGCAGACAGAAACCGGCTGGGCGATCGGAGCCAACTGCGCCGGGCTTGAGCTGCTGCCGGTGAAACCCGGATCATGCACAAAACCGGTTCCCGGCTACAGGATAGAGGTGCTCGATTCTGAAGGGAGAAGCGTTCCTGCCGGAGTGACAGGGAATGTCGTCGTCAGGCTCCCGCTTCCACCAGGCTGTTTCACCACACTCTGGAAAAATGATGCCGATTTTGTCACCACCTACTTCTCGGCATATCCGGGCTGTTACCTGACATCCGATGCCGGCTTCATCGATGAGGACGGGTACCTCTGGATCATGGGGCGGACTGACGATATCATCAATGTGGCGGGGCACCGGCTCTCGACCGGCGCGATGGAAGAGGTGCTTGCATCCCATCCTGATGTTGCCGAATGTGCCGTCTCCGGCGTCCACGATCCGGTCAAAGGGGAGGTACCGCTTGGCTTTGTTCTCCTGAAGGCCGGGGTGGAGCGTGATGAGACAGCCATCAAATCTGAGCTCATTGCACTTGTGCGGCAGAAGATCGGGCCGATTGCATCATTTAAAGAGGTTGCAGTCGTAAAACGCCTCCCAAAGACACGGTCAGGAAAGATCCTGCGCGGCACGATCAAGAAGATTGCAGACGGCACCCCCTATACGGTTCCGGCAACGATTGATGATCCCGCAATCCTTGACGAGATCAAAGAAAAACTCATGTATATGGGATATCCAAAACACTAAAATGATGGGATATCAGACACCCTTCTTTCTTTGTATCACTCTTCCATTTTGAAGAGAGAGAAGGAGATACACATATTTATATGATACATAAGAATCAATATTATAAATATAACCAACTAACTTTATATAAGTGAAAGAAAAAAAATTATGTTAATATAACTTAATTAAAAGCCATATCATCGAGATTTGAGTAAAAATCCATACAAACATTCATAAACAGATGAGCTCAACACTTTTCTATAAGGGATACCCGAGCATTTTTTTCTCTGTTTCCAATTGGCATCCCATCAGGGCCTGACCATGACTTCACATACACTCCTCTACATTGATGATGAGCCTGATCTGCTCAGAATAGGCCGGCTCTTCCTCGAGAAGAACCCGAAGTTAGCCGTCTCCACCTGCGAGAGTGCACTGGATGCAATAAAGATCCTCTCCACCCAGCCATTTGATGCGATCATCTCAGATTACCAGATGCCCGGAATGAACGGTATACAGCTCCTCAAACATCTCCGGCAGAACGGCAATGAAACACCCTTCATCATCTTCACCGGAAAAAGCCGTGAAGATGTGGTGATCGAGGCATTCAACAATGGTGCTGACTTTTATATGCAGAAGGGAGGAGATCCGAGATCGCAGTTTGCCGAACTCCAGAATAAGATACAATACGCAATCGAACGAAAAAAAGCAGAAAAGGCCCTCAAGGAGAGCGAAGAGCGGTACAGAAATGTTGTCGAGGCCCAGACCGAGTTCATCTGCAGGTTCAAGCCAGATGGCACACACCTCTTTGTGAACGAGGCATACAGCACCTTCTTTGGGATGCAGGATGAGGAGATCATCGGCACCCGGTTCAAGCCACAAATTCACCCGGATGATCGAAAAAGTGTTACCCGGCTCTTTTCTTCCCTGACACCGGAGAACCCATCCGCATTCAGCGAACAACGTGTGGTTATGCCGGATGGCCGTATCATATGGCAGCGGTGGAACACGCGGGCGATCTTTGATGAGAAAGGGAAGCTCAGGGAGTATCAGTCCGTTGGCAGGGACATAACAGAAGTGATGGATCGGGAGCTGGAGCTTCAACAGAAGAATATGGAGCTCCAGGCATCATACGAACAACTGGCAGCAACCGAGGAGGAGATTCGCCAGCAGCTCGATGAGATCATCACCACACAGACGGCTCTCAGGGAGAGCGAAGATCGATACAAGGCGGTTATTGAATACCAGACCGAATTCATATGCAGGTTCAAACCGGATGGAACGCACATTCTCGTGAATGATGCCTATGCACGATACTTCAATAAAGACAAGCACGAGATCATAGAGAGAGGATTCTCCCCGAATATTCACCCTGATGACCGCGGGATTGTCAGCAGGTTCTTTGCATCACTCACGTACCAGAACCCGGAAGGAACCATTGAGCACCGGATCATCATGCCCGATGGCGAAGTCAGGTGGCAGCAGTGGAGTGATCGGGCACTCTTTGACGAATATGGCCATGTCAGGGAATACCAGTCGGTCGGGCGTGATATTACAGATAGAAAGCGTGCAGAAGAGGCGCTCAAAGAACAGAACCTCGAACTGAATGCAGCATATGAACAGCTGGCAGCAACCGAGGAGGAGATACGCCAGCAGCTCGATGAGATCATCACCACACAGACCGCACTCAGGGAGAGCGAACAGCGGTATCAGGCAGTCATAGAGAACCAGTCCGAGTTCATCTGCCGGTTCAAGCCGGATGGAACGCATATCCTCGTCAATGATGCCTATGCACGATACTTCAACAAAGATAAGCATCAGATCATGGGAAAACCCTTCTCTCCCAATATTCACCCGGATGACAGGGAGATCGTTCGCAGATTCTTTTCTTCACTCACCTACCAGAACCCACAGGGCACCATAGAGCACCGGATTATTATGCCGGATGGCGAAGTCAGGTGGCTACACTGGGATGACCAGGCAATCTTTGACGAATACAGCCATGTCAGGGAATACCAGTCGGTCGGACGTGATATCACCGAGAAGAAACGGGCTGAGGAGGCGCTCAAAGAACAGAACCTCGAACTGAATGCAGCATATGAACAGCTGGCAGCAACAGAGGAGGAGATTCGCCAGCAGCTCGATGAGATCATCAAGACTCAGGCGGCATTACAGGAGAGCGAGCAGCGGTACCAGGCGGTCATAGAGAACCAGTCCGAGTTCATCTGCCGGTTCAAGCCTGATGGAACGCATATCCTCGTCAATGATGCCTATGCACGATACTTCGGTACAACAAAGGATCAGCTGCTTGGAGAAAACTTCTCACCAAATATCCACCCTGAAGATTCAGGAAAGGTCAACACGTTCTTTGCATCGCTCACACGGGATCACCCCATCGGAACCATTGAGCACCGGATCATCATGCCCGACGGTGAAATCAGGTGGCAGCAGTGGAATGATCGGGCAATATTTGACGAATATGGACATATCAGGGAGTACCAGTCTGTTGGCCGTGACATTACCGAGAAGAAACAGATGGAGGAGACACTCCGCCTGACTAACAATAAACTCCACCTCCTCTCAAGCATCACCCGCCACGACATCTTAAACAAGATTATGATCGCACAGGGATACCTCGATCTCACACGAGAGATTGATGCAAGCTCCACCATCTCACAGTATCTTGATAATGTAACTGATGCGGTATCTGCAATTCAAGGGCAGATCATCTTCACCCGCGAATATGAACAGCTTGGCGTCAGTGAGCCGGTATGGACACCCATCTGGAGCACCATCGGTAAGATTCATGAGCAGGGGGTTCATATCGGCTATGAAGGACCAAAAGCCAGGATTCTGGCAGATCCGATGATCCAGAAGGTCTTTTCAAACTTAATCGATAACACCCTCCGCCATGGAGAAGGAGCAGATCAGATCCGGATCAGGTGCAGGGAGACCGGATCCGGACTGACAATCACCTATGAGGACAACGGCCCCGGCATCCCGCATGAAGAGAAGAAACGTATATTTGATCGGGGTTTTGGGAAGAATACCGGGTACGGTCTCTTCCTTGTGCAGGAGATATTAACCATCACCAGGATCTCCATCACCGAGAATGGTGAGCCGGGGAAAGGGGCAAGATTTGAGATTCTTGTGCCAAAAGAAGGTTATATTATCGAAGAATAACCCATAATCAGATACCCCTTCCCGGTTGTTCTCTAATTTAATTTCAGGTGCGTATCGGTTCTCTCCTGAGAGCATAGCGGAGATGCACCCGCCCGGAACCAACCTCCTTTGAACCGATCAGATCGAGGGTGCATGCATCCACAGATGAAAGGAGCCTCTTACCATTACCTGCGGCGATCACAGGGGCTACGATAAGGTTGAGTTCATCAGCAATCCCCGATCGAATGAGGTGATCGTTTAGATCCTGAACTCCCGGAAAACGTAGTCACATGATCTCAAGTGCCTCAAGAATGAGCCGCTGTTTCTTTGTCATCTTCCTTCATCATTCCCAGCAATCTGGTGCGGATAATTAACGCCACAAACACAACAAAGATGAAACCGCTTGTGGTACTGTCCTTATGTGTATTCAGTGGGAGTACATCCAAATCCGACTTCATCATCTCTATCTCCTTCTCGATCTCATCACGTTCCCTGTACAGGGACAGAGCAGTCAACCAGTCAACATCTCCTGAATAAAACACCATGAACTTCCCCATTCTGTTCATCCTTTGTGCAACAGCATTCTGCCGAATGGTTGCCTCAATCCGATCATCAACCACATTCCAATCGAAAAAATTCTTAAGCTTGCCAGCTATCTCATAAAACCTGATATATGCAGGTTTTTCCTTCTTCAGCCTGACAGTGGCCAGTTTATCTCTGATATCAATCAGGCGGCTGGTGAGTGATTCTTTCTCCTCGAGTTCCCGTTTTGGATCATAGAAGAGATACCCTTTCAATTGAGAGGACTCAAGCGGGAGTGTCACTGGCTTTGCGTAGAGCGTCCTGTCTTTGAACTTCTGCAGGTATTCAACATTGGTGATATCCCGCTGAGCTTCGGTGAGAAGGAGTTTCACTTCCTTCAGCTGGATCGTTGCAGCGATAATGAATGAAATCTGTTGTTCCAGCATCTCCAGAAGGTTATGCTGGCTGAAGAATCCACGATCCATAATGGCGGTATACTCTTTCACGCCATATGCGGCAATTTTCTTCAGGGTTCCAGTGAGCGTTGTGACATCAGTAATACTCCCTGGATAGAGATCGTACATCACCGGGATACCAAGTTCCTTGTCCATGATGAGTGAGAGATTAATCTGGGGAAGTGACACGCCATCCCTGTTATAACCGTATTCAAGGAGGTTCATCAGGGAAGAATGGCTGGAGAGACTGGTGATATCATAGATCAGTGTTCGTTTCGTCCTGTTCTCTTCCAGGAGTCTTGCCATCAGTTGCTGCGGAACAGTACTGGTTCCGATTCGAGCAAGCAGTTCACTGATCCTCTGGCCGGTAATAGACCTCTGTGGTGAATCAAGGGCAAGGGTGGTTCCGGCATACCATGTCCTGACATCTTTCATTGCCATTGGTCGGACAATACGGTTCATTGCAAGTGCAGTCACCATTGCCGCATCGGAGTCGTTGAGGATCTCATGAAGATACTGATCCAGTTTCAGGTCATGCATGATCTGCTTAAGGAGCATGATTGAGCCATGATCATAGGCAGATCGGATCGTTATGGGTTGGGTATTTTTCTTGAGCTTATCTTTGACTTCTTGTGGTGCATCCCGCATACGGACGGGTTTTCCATCGATATTCCGACCCAGATATTTGGAGTTTTTGTATCGAGTCTGCTTTGATACTGGGTCGTAATAGGGTGTTTCTTCGTACCAGTATTCTCTTCCGCCAGATTTTTTGATCCTTCGAATAGGCTCCATGGCGTGCCCACATAATATAGGCACATGATAGTATAAAGTACTTTCGATTAAAAGCCCAGATCGAGGATAAATTGAGGAAATAGATGGTTATGTGAGATCCTATTGTGATCCAGTGCCTATAAACAACGGGAGTTCAGGTTAGATCCGCACCACTGTCAGAGACAATTGTCTGTATCGTAAAACGATCTTCAAGCTCCCGCAGGGCGCCTCCGATATCCACCCGATCCTTCCCGCACCGGAGATACGGGTACTCCCGTTCCCTGAGGTACTGAAGATAGGCATCAGGTGTCGCCTCGGATACGAGGACAACGACATCCCTGATATGTTCCATCTGCCGGTAGAAGTGGAGAAGCCCGTGAAGGATGCCCCTGCTGTCGACAAAGACCCCAATTGGCCTCTTGTCACCAGGAACCGGCGGAGGCCGGGTCCGGTCTGCTGCCGTCTCAGGCTGGCTGCTATCCATAAACATCTTAATACCAAACGCAGCTGTCGTTGACCCGACGAGAACGGCATCGGGTGCATATTCCCCGAGAATTGCATAATGGAGCCCGATATCAATATCATAGCCGATGATGGCATGATCCAGGCTCACTGAGGAGTGGATGATAACCCTGGGTGTCATCTCTGTAGGATAAGCGTTTCAGATGAGATAAGGATGACGAATATTTGTGGGCGGGGAATGATGTGAGCAGGGAAGGAAAGGCGGGATCAATCACCAGCACACCCCGCATCCGGAGAATGCCACGATCAAGATCCCTTCAGGGCTCGGGAAGAACCTCTATCCAGAACTCAAATATCCTCGTATATTCGTGTCCTTCCTCATCCCGGTAATCAGCCTTGAGATCCAGAGGCACCATCCCTACCGAGAGGGGTTTGATGCCAATATCAATGGTAACCTGTTCAGTGGGAGGAACCGTGACCGGGATCAGCCGTCTGGTGGCGAAATCCTCAGAGAACGAGATCAGCAGATCGATGAGTGGATCATCGCCGTTGTTCTGGATCGTCAGGGGGACACGGTGCCATTGGTTCCTGATAAACCGGGAGTGATCAAGTGTTACAGAGAAGCTGGCAGCTGGCGGGAATGAGCGTCCGATCTCAGGGGAGGATACAGGCCCCGGCTCAACCCCGGATCTGGCAGAGGTCTCTTCCACCGGCAAAATCCTCTCATCTACCGGAATCATCCGGGCTGCCTCATCCCGATGGGAGAGGATATCAGGATTATCCGGATCCAGCAAAAGAGCCCGTTCAAATGAGAGAACCGCATCAGGATAGTTACCAGTTCCCATGAGAGAGAGGCCACGGATAACCCAGATTCTCGCATCAGATGGATCAAGAGCAATAGCATGATCATATGAAAGAACGGCCTCGGCATGCTGGTTGAGTCGTGCGTTGGCAAGGCCATGAACCTGCCAGGAGTAGCTGTCTTCATGATCGATTCCAAGAGCCCGGTTCAGTGATTCAACAGCAGCAGCATAATGGCCAAGGTTGAACTCTGCAATACCCCGTCCCACCCAGGGAGCGGCATTCTCCGGGTTGAGGAGGATCGATTTATTATATGATTCTGCAGCATCTTCATGGCGGCCGATTTCATTCAGGAGAAAACCACGGTTATTCAGGGCGAGGAGATTCTCCGGGTCAAGGACAAGCATTTGATCGTAGGATTCCAATGCATTATCATAACGGCCCAGCTTCCTGAGGGCAATACCACGGTTATACCAGATGGCAGCATCCTGCGGGTTGATTGAGAGGGCACGATCAAATGAGGTGACTGCATCGGCATGGCGGCCGAGTTTCCTGAGGGCAACACCGCGGTTGTGCCAGGTATCAGCATCATCCTGGTCGAGTGCGAGTGCCCTGTCATATGACTCGATTGCATCTTCATAACGGCCAAGATTACGGAGCGCAACACCGCGATTATACCAGGTTCCGGGATCGTCAGGTGCAAGTGAGAGTGAATGGTCATAGGATGCAACTGCTTCTTCATACCTGCCAAGGTTACGGAGAGCAACACCACGGTTGTACCAGACAGAGGGGGCTTCTGGATCAAGTGAGAGCACCTGATCATAATAGACAACTGCCTCATCAAATCTGCCGTCAGTCGCACACTCGGTTCCTTTCCTTTCGTAATCGACGATCTTCTTCTGGATTAACGCCATCAGGATGCGCCGGTTCCTTTCTGCCTCGGCATAGTCCGGATTGATAGCAACGGCTCTTTCAAACGACACGACGGCATCACGATACCGGTTGAGGTTATAGAGGACGAGTCCACGATTATACCAGAGATCAGCATCATCCGGACTGCGGAGAACTGCCCGATCATAATATTTCAGGATCTCGGCAAAGCTGCTATCAGTTTCAAGCCCAATCATTCCCTCTTCTGGAGAGGGCTCTTCATCCACCTCCTCAGAATCACCGGAAGGAGCGGACGTGTCTGGCCCATACACCATATCATCTCCATACACACCTTCGACTCCATCCGGATCAGATACTTCTTCATCGGCATCAGGGGCATCGGGTGCTTCAGGCAGATCGTGCAGGTCCATCCCGCCAGCTTCCTCATCCCCGTCCATATCTGAAAGGAGAACAGAGATCTCAGGTAGAAGGGAGGCAGAATCCGGAGAGAGCAGATCTTCTTCCCAATTGACCTCGCCAAAATCATCTGAAACGGTATCGGGAGCCTCCGATCCAAAAACGACATCCTCATCATCTGATCCGGCATCTGATGGAAGATCAACATCCGTTGCCGCCATTGCAGCCTCAATTGCTTCGAGGTCACCCGTGATATCCGGAAGAGCAGCTAACAGATCAGGTGCAGATTCAGCGTCCTCAGCCATTTCACCTATCCCGTCTGGTTCAGGCAGATCATCTGACAAGTCAAGATCCTCGAAGTCATCAGAAGCAATCTCGGGAGCCT
The DNA here is from genome assembly GCF_054767395.1 of Methanocalculus sp. MC3. Lineage (NCBI taxonomy): Archaea > Methanobacteriati > Methanobacteriota > Methanomicrobia > Methanomicrobiales > Methanocalculaceae > Methanocalculus > Methanocalculus sp. MC3. The sequence goes on along the minus strand of NZ_BAABMP010000002.1, from coordinate 101,887 downwards.
CGGATCCAGAAACTACATCTGCATCATCGGAGCCGGAATCTGATGGAACATCAACATCCGAACCCGTCATGGCAGCTTCAATTACATCTAGATCGCCGGTGATATCCGGAAGAGCAGCAAACGAATCCTGATCGGGTTCAGTGCCCTCAACCATCTCACCAATCCCGTCTGATTCAGGCAGATCATCTGACAAGTCAATATCCTCAAAGTCATCAGAAGCGATCTCGGGAGCCTCGGATCCAGAAACTATATCCGCATCATCGGAGCCTGAATCTAATGGAACATCAACATCCGAACCCGCCATGGCAGCTTCAATTGCTTCGAGGTCACCCGTGATATCCGGAAGAGCAGCAAACGAATCCTGATCGGGTTCAGTGCCCTCAACCATCTCACCAATCCCTTCTGATTCAGGCAGATCATCTGACAAGTCAATATCCTCATAGTCATCAGAAGCGATCTCGGGAGCCTCGGATCCAGTAACTATATCCGCATCATCTGATCCGGCATCTGATGGAACATCAACATCCGATCGCGCCATGGCAGCTTCAATTAGTTCAAGATCGCCGGTGATATCCGGAAGAGCAGCAAACGAATCCGGATCTGCATCATCAATTTCTTCTCCCGTCTCCAGACCGATCTCTCCATATTCACCCCGCTCTAAGGCGAGAGATCCTGGTGTTTTCCCACCATCATCTGATTCGGAGACAGCGGCATAGCCATCAATGTACCCCTGGAATGGGGCAGATGTGTACCACTCTTTTCCAGTTTTATACCCGATTGCAAGTGCTTTATCAAGGCAATGAGCAGACTCCTCAATCTCTCCCATCTCAGAAAGCAGCACTCCGCGGTTATACCAGGCAGATGCATCCCCCGGATTGATCGCAAGTGCACGATCATATGATTCAACTGCATCAGCAGGACGCTCAAGCTCTGCCAGAGTACGAGCCTTGTTCATCCAGGAACTGCCATGAACGGGATCAAGCAGCAGTGCACGATTAAATGATTCCATGGCATCTTCATGGCGGCCGAGCCGGGTAAGAGCCACCCCCCGGTTATTCCAGGTATCAGGCATGCCGGGATCAAGCTTCAGTGCATGATCAAAGGAATCGACGGCTTCTGAGAAGCGTTCCAGGTGGAGAAGAGCAACACCACGGTTATACCAGGCGTTTTTATCACCAGGATTCCGGGATAAAGCCCGATCGGCTGCATCCAGTGCCGCTTCAAATGGATCTGCCAACGGGGAAGAAGCACCCTCATCCCCTTCAAAAACTGAATCTGGCGTGATAACATCTATAACCACTTCCCCGCCATCATCAGACACCACCTCAGGCATCTCGTCTTCTTCGATGGCGAGGGGTGAAGGGGATAGTATCTCCCGGGAAGGATCTTCATCCGAGCCGGAATCCAAATCATCCCAATCAGCCTCAAGGGGCTCCTCATCAACCTGAGGCGCTGCCATCGCAATCAGCTCTTCTTTGTCAGGTATCTCCTCTGAAACCGGTGCTGCCGCCTGATCCTGGGATTTCGTTCGGAGAAGGGATGGAAGATTCTCCGGGAGAGGGTTTTTTGCCATCTCCGGGACCATCCAACCCTCCTCCTTCTGTTTTTCAGATATCGCACTATCCCTCTTCTTTCTGACGGCAGAGAGATGTGAGTCGATTGCAAGAGCCCGATCATAAGAGTCGATCGCATCATCATATCGTTTGAGATGCTGGAGAGCAAGGCCACGGTTATACCAGACTTTGGCATTATCCGGGTCAATCTCGATCGCCATATCAAATGATTCGACGGCTTCACTATACTGTTCAAGGTTTTCAAGCGCAAGACCCCGGCCAACCCAGAGATACGCGTCTCCCGGATCGTCCCTGAGTGCCTGCTCATATGACAGAAGCGCCTCTTCAAAACTGCCTTCACTTGCATGTTTCATAGCGGATTTCGCCCAGTCAACCTTCTCACGCTCTTCTATAGGGGAATTCATATCACCCTTCACCTCCAGATCAGGCAGAGCGGGCCCTGTTAAGGGTAATTCATCAGGTACTGGTAGTTCATCGGGCGCTGGTAATTTATCGGGTGCTGGTAGTTCAATAGGTACTGGTAGCTCATCAGGTACTGGTAGTTCATCAGGTGCACCAGCATCGGGTGATCCAATCCCATCATCTGGATCATCGATCCGCTCTGCATCAATCTCCTGAAGCATCTCTTCCGGATCTGATCCGGGATCGGGGAGAGCCAATCCTGATTCAGCATCAACCGGGGAACTCCCGTCCCTGAGAGGAGAGATCGCTTCATCTGACATCCCGGTTTCTCTCCTCTGCATCTCCTCAATCAGGCGTGGAAGATTCCTCTGGGCACCGGGATGATTGGGAGCAATTTCCAGTGCCCTCTGGTATGATTCCACAGCTTCCTGTGGACGCGAAAGCCGTTCAAGTGCAACACCACGGTTGTACCAGCCAACAGCATTGCTTGGATCTATTGCAAGAGCGTGGTTATAGGATTTAATGGACCGGACATACTGGCCAAGATCATCAAGGGCAACACCATGCCTGAACCAGATGTCAGGATTATTCTGATCGGTTGTGAGGATCTGCTCATATGCCTCGATAGCATCTTCAAGACGGCCGAGTTCATGGAGAGCAAGCCCACGATAGTAAAGTGTATCGGTATCACGGGGATCACAATCGATTGCCTTCTCATATGACTCGAGAGTGTCTGAAGGGCGGCCAAGTTCATGGAGGGTACGGCCACGATTCTTCCATGCATCGGGTCTTTTTGGATCAATCTCAATGGCTTTCTCAAATGAGGTGAGTGCATCAGAGTATCTGTCAAGATAAAAGAGGGCAGAGCCGCGGCCAACCCATGCGTCATATCTCCCGGGATCCTGGGATAATGCCTTCTCAAAAGAGTCTACTGCTTGAGCGAATTGTCCACTCTCATGGAACCGGGTACCTTCTTCAATGAAGGAAAGAACAGAAGCATTTTTTTTATTGAGAAGATCAAACAACCCCATCTTGAACCCCATCCTCTGAGAATCCAATCCCGGATACATCCGGAGAGATGATCTGCCAGCATGCGTATCATCTGGGATTAGAATCTGCTTATCTGGTACTTCTCTCACTATCCACTATAATATCTTACCTTTCAACCAGGAGTTCCATCTCATGAAGTCAGACATGATGCAGATAAGTGGCCTTTCTGAGGGTGAAGGAAAGCAGAACTGAGCGCTCTTCGTTTCAGATTCCGGATCTCAGCTCGGCAATAATTCCCTCCTTAAGCATCTCGCTATACAGCCCGTAGCGGTCATACATCCGGTTGATGAGTGTGGTATGAATGGCAACATACCGCTCAGCCGAACGAACAAGGCGATTATACTCCTCAATGCGCTTATTATACCGATCAATCAGGCTATTGAAGACAGGCACCTGCCGGTTGTACTCCTGGTACCTCCCCTGCCGGATGAGGATATCCATCTCCCTGCGAAGCGCCCCGATATCATCATTCATCTCACGAATGAGAACTGATTCGCGCTCCATCTCAGCATTCAATCGATCTATCTCATCCCGGCAGTATGTAAGGAGATCAGACAACACGATCGTCTGATCGCATCGCCCATACCGAATCGTTCCATCCCCGATGGGAATAATGAGCGGATCAGACTCAAGAACAATATCCCCGGCAAGCATCTCCGGGACAATACCAACAAAATTGGAACGGGTTGTTTCAATGAATACATACCCATCCCCTATATCCCGGCAGCCATCTCCCTTCACCCCGACTGCCATATGCGCCTCCTCTGAATAGAGGAGCAGAGCAACAGAATACTCCTCTCGTGAGAGAATTCCAGCAAGAAGGAGGCTTTTATCATCACAATCACCGGTGCCGTCCCCATAGGTCTCAATCGGGAACTTCGGCTCAATCAGGACGGTATCATCATCATAGGGGAGAGACTGGACAAAGACACAGCAGAGCTCAAGGTAGCGATCATCATCCAGTTGGAGATCGGATCGCACCCGCCGCAGTTCTTCGATCAGATCCAGGAAGAATTCTTCCTGGTGGGGATCATCGATGAACGCCCGATAATAATGGGGAAGCCAGTCACGATCGGTGAGATCGGTATAGAGGTAGATCTGCTTATCGGCATCCCGTGCCCCGTAATAGACACCAGAATCAAGAGGAAGACTGATTGTTATCTCGCTCTCTTCAAAGGGGAATGTGTGATCAATGACCAGAGCCGGAGATTCAGCCTGAGCTGGTGAGATCGATGGGAGCACCATATCGGGCTGAACACAGCCAGACGCAATACAGAGGAGCACCAGTACTGCTATCACAGGGAAACGGAACAGAGACACCATCCGTGTATCTGCATTTCATTCAGATATGAATACCGGAAGAGACACCCCACTCATTCTATGGATCGAAACAGCCGGGCAACAGCATTCTTATACAATAAGATGATACTCCGCTATATGCAGAAGACACGTCTGCTCGCAGCAGCCATCCTTGTTATCCTTCTTGTATTCTTTGCAGGATGCACCGAATCGCCAGTGACACCGGAACCAGCCGCAGTTGTTACCCCGCTCCAAACGGCAGAGCCAACCCCGGTTCCAACTCCCGCCCCTGTTGCACCCACAGAGGCAGCCTCCCCGTTCCCGGATGCCCTTCCCCTGAGGGCAATTGCATCAGTTGGCGAGGGGGAGAACACCCGCGAGATTTCAGTGTATAAATACCTGATCAGGGACGGATATGAGTTTTTTGCCCAGGGCTGGGGCAGATGGGAACCGGTCAGTCCGCCTGAGGGGAAAGAGTTTCTCTTCATCTTCGTCCGGGTAAAGCATACCGGGACTAAGAAAGAGATCTCAGCCCCGTACCCTTCGGTGATCACCGTCCATACAAATGGAAATGCCTACTCGTATAAATCCGGAAGAGATCCGACTGTCCAGATTAAAGATATAAAGGAACTTGAGTATACCGGAGGAAAACTCTACGTCTATGAGACAAAAGAAGGGTTCATCATTTACGAAGTGCCAGAAGGAATCTCACCCTTTGAAACCTATGTCAGCATCTTCCTTCCGGAAGAGGAATCCCCGGTCTGGAAACTTGCCTGAAAGAATAATAGGGGCAATCCTCTCCCCCTCATTTCCCAGAAAATTGAAAAAAATCAGCTGAGGAGAATTGCCTCAGCTGCATCGCTGTATGCATCCATCACATAGGGGATGCCGGTTACTTTTGCGGACTCTTCGGTGAGAGCCATCAGATCGTTTCGTGAGATGGACTTCAGGCTGAAATTTCGGCTCCCTGCCATGATCTGCTGCATGCCGAGCCGGTACCGCTCGACATAGCTGTAGATACCCATCGCACCAAGCGGAATGTCACTGATCCGGGCGCCATATTTCTCCTTCAGTTCCTCATAGCAGACGAAGATCTCCTCAACATGGCTGCCGTACTTCGAGACACTCTTTGGCAGTTCTCCAGCATCAAGCCACTTCTGGATATTCTTCCCGACCATGCCTGGGATCATCAGGGCACGGCCCATGCAGACCGCCTTGAAGTAGGGTGCACCCATGCAGAGAGCCTTGAAACCATTTGCTTCATCAGCAATTCCGCCGGCAATGGCAAGATCGGGTACGCGTATCCCCCGTTTCTTCAGGAGTTCGGCATACTGGTACGCAAGGCTCTGGATATAGACAGTCGGGATACCCCATTCATTCATCATCGGCCACGGCGACATGCCAGTACCACCGGGCGCGCCATCGATAGTCAGGAGATCTATCTTCGCCTCTGCACCATACCGGAGAGCCATTGCCAGTTCCACAGCGGAATAGGCACCGGTCTTCAGGGTAACACGCTTGAACCCGATATCGCGGAGCCGATCCACTTCAGCCAGGAAATCTTCCTTTGTAACAAATCCAAGCCTTGAGTGACGTTCAATCTCCTTGATAGCACCGGATGCAAAAGCCTTTCTTACTTCAGGCAGTGTCGGATCAGGCTGGACGATATAACCTCGTTGCTTCAGCTCGGTTGCACAATCAATGGACTTAACCTTGATCTCTCCGCCGATGCATTTTGCTCCCTGCCCCCATTTCAGCTCGATCGTCTCGAGATTGTGTTTTGAGGATACGTATTCGGCTGTTCCAAAACGGGTATCCTCGACATTCAGCTGGACAAGGATCTCGCCATAGCCATCATGAAACTCCCGGTAGGTATTGATCCTCCGATCGATCTCCGGACACTCCTTCACCTTGCCATGGACATCACGGACAAGCCCGGGATCGATACCACAGATATTCTCACCACAGACAAGAGTAATGCCCGAAATTGCAGCACCAATGGCAAAATGTTCCCAGTTTGCCCGTGCAATCTCGGTTGATCCAAGAGCACCGGTAAATATCGGCACACGCATCGGGACCTTGATATCCCATCCATATTCTGTTGTGGTATCAACTGAAGAGAAGAGTGCGGTATCTGAGTTAATCGGAACGCCTTCGGGCATACCTTTCGCACCGACTGCATAGCCCTGGATATTCAGGTGGGAGTAGTCGACCGGATAATTCTTATCGGCACCTGCGGTGATCTCACCAAAAGGACCTGGATAAATGACTTCCCGGCTCCGTATTGTGGAGAGCCATATATCACAGCCGCCTTTGCAGCCATCAACACACCGGCTGCAGAGACCGGACATCGGGACAACATCCCGTGATCGATTGAAGGTACCGAGAGCTTCGTTTGCATTCGGGGTTCGAAGATTCATAATACTTCTCCTTGAAAATGGCGCATAGGGGAGAAAGATTCCCAAAACGTCTATTTCCTGTTTGATCTGTAATTAATAAGAGGTTTCCTTCCATCGGTATTTAAATTAATCGGAAGTACGATCATCCAAGAATAAGATTCTGATCAGGATGTGCAGAAATACCAATACCCTGACACAAGGAGAAACAGAAAACCAAATGGTGATGGGACAGGATCATTGGATGAGACACTGAAGTGAAGAAGAATCTGGAAAATGATCAGGTACACACGTCAGGAATATCAGGACACACGAAGCCTGAAGCTCGCTCTATCACATCGGAAGAGGTTTTAGGTTGAAGAAAAAATTAATTATTTAAAGTAAACCCCGACATCACGCATCTTGTTGGAGATTGCGATATTCAGGAGGAGGGGGGTGATGCTCTCAACAATCGATGAGACGGCAAGGGGCCCGGCATCAAGGGGGGAGAGTTTTGGGAGATCCCGGATGAGATCCATGACAATCTTCTTTGCTTCCGCATCATCACTACAGACAGCTACCGAGTAGTCAAGGACCGCATCAAGATCCTTCCATTTGTGAGCGGCGATATTGTTAAACGCAACAACAAGCCGGGCACTCTCAGGGAGCCGGTTTTTGATATAGACGGCGGCCGATCCTTCCTCAGGCGGATCATAATAGAAATGGCCTGAGCGGGCGATCGGATTCACCGGAGAGATGATGATCTTATTCTCAAATCCGGTCAGCCCGGCAAGAGTGGAGTCTACATGGGCAAACGGGAGTGCAAGGACAATAACATCCCCTGCATCCACAGCCTCCTGGTTGGAGACACCCCGGCATTTTGATTGAACTCCTCGCCCTTTGAGTGTCTCGATGGTGCAGTCGCTGGCTGTACATGCCTTCGACTCATCTCTTGATCCAAGTATCACTTCATGGAGATGAGAGAGTCGGAGTGCCATCCCCTCACCGATATCCCCGGTTCCGCCAACAATTCCAATCTTCATAGAATTACCTTCATTTCAGTCTCAAACCACAGAAGAGTGCGATTCGAACGCTAGTGATAGAATCGACAGAAATGGTATTAAATATTGTTGTTTATCTTTTCAAAAGAGAAAGAGCAGGATCAATCCTCGATGATCCCGATCAGATTCTCCATAATGGTATCAACAGCCTGCCAGGTGGGGTTATCGGCACGGCGGATGATGAATGGCTTGCCCTCATCTCCAGCTTTCCGCATATCGATGTCAAGGGGGATGCTCCCGAGGAAGGGGACGCCAAACTCTTCGGCGGCCTTCTTCCCGCCATCCTTCCCAAAGAGATCAATTGCTTCATGGCAGTGCGGGCAGACCATGCCGCTCATATTCTCGATAATGCCCAGGTTTTTAATCCCGATCTGTTCAACGAACTTCAGCGCCTTGCTCGAGTCGAGCACCGAGACATCCTGCGGGGTGGTGACGATGATCGCACCGGCAATATTTGGTGCAAGCTGAACGATCGAAAGCGCCTCATCGCCTGTTCCCGGGGGCAGATCAACCACAAGGAAATCAAGGGGACCCCAGTTCACATCCGAGAGGAACTGCTGGATCGCTGTCATCTTCATGGGACCACGCCAGATAACCGGTGTGGAGCGCTCAGGAAGGAGGAACGCCATAGAGATAACAGCAAGCGTTCCTGTCACGTTCACCGGCTGGATCTTCTCTCCCATGATCTGGAGCTTATGTTCCTCAAGCCCGAGCATCTTCGGGATGCTTGGACCGTGAATATCAAGATCCATCAGGCCGGTTCTGAACCCATGGTTTGAGAGAGCATAGGCCAGGTTCACCGAGACGGTGCTCTTCCCGACGCCGCCCTTGCCGGAGAGGACAAGAACGACATGCTTGACATCTATATTCGCCTTTTTTGGGAGATTTGACTGACATTCATCTGTCTTTGATGAACAGCCTTCGCACTGCCCATCACATTCCTGTGGTTGTTGTTTATCTGTCATGATATGCCTCAATACACAATACAAAGGAAGGTTGTGAAAGAGAGATTATAGGTGTATAGATCGGTGCATCCTGTGAAGGATAGGAATCAATACCAGATATCTCTCTTTTACTGGGAATCAAGATCCGGCTCATATGGTTTGATATCAAGAATCGGAGTCCCATCAAGGGCATCCAGACCCCGCACACGAAGGATTCTGCCATTGATCTCAAGGAGATCTACAAGGGTGAGGCCGATCGGATTTGGGCGGTTCGGGGAGCGGGTTGCAAAGACACCGCGCGTATCACCCCTCCCCGGACGCTCAACCAGGAGCTGATCGCGGCGGCTCCGGTCAAACCAGGAGAAGATGAAGAGCTTGTCATAATTCAGGAGCCCGGCAAGACCTCCTTCGTATTCAGGATATATCTCAATTATGCTCTCGACAGGATCAAGCCTCCCCTGCCTCGGAGCATCTGCCTGCACTTTGTACGGAGAAGAGACGATACCTATCGGCTTCATGTACGCTTCCGGCCGTGATCCAACAGGAGAGGAGGGCATCTTCCCATCAAGCGCCTCATTTGCAAGTGCATCTGCCTTCTGAATAGTAGGATCTTCCCGTGGAAGAGAGGTGAATGTGACACGATCAAACATACTCTTCGCTTCAGTTGCCTGCTTATAGAGGGGAAGAAGTCTCGCCGATCTGACAGCATATAAGCCTTTCATCTGTTTCACCATCAGTTCGCTGTCAGAGTGGACAGCCACTTCATGCACATCGAGGGCAGCAGCAGCTTTGAGACCTGCGATCAGTGCCCGGTATTCAGCTTCATTATTTGTGGCAATACCAATCGTCTCCCCATGTTCCCGTAGAATCCGGCCATCCTCGATGAGGATGTAGGCAATCGCCGCCCGACCCGGATTTCCCCGGGATGCCCCGTCAGTATAGAGTGAAACCTTCCGTGCCATAATAACCCCAATCAACACGTTTTTATTCTTCCTGGTACTATCACCGGCAATATGGAAAAACTCACGGTAACCCTTGGATTCATAGAATTTCCCCCGACCCATACCGGTGATGGAGGAAACATCTCCCCGCCGATACGGTTGGCCAACCTGAAATCACCATATCTGGCAGTCTTTGCCCTGAATCCTTTTGAACCCGGATGCTCATTCTGTTCGTGGGTGGCATGGGACATCCCCGCCATTCACCAGATTCCATCCGGTTTCCCAAACGAACTGATAATTACCACGCCTATCCAGGCAAAACAGGGAAAAAACGATTATGGCGAGATCGGATACCGGGGACCCGCTCCACCAGCAGGAGAGACACAGCGGATCCTCTTCAAGGTCTATGGCCTCGATGCTCCCCTTGACTGTTCGCCAGGTGCAGACAAGCATGAGGTGATTTGCGCAATGAAAGGGCATGTCCTCCAGTATGGGCAGACCGAGGCACTTGTTCAGCGATGACATACCCTTATTACACATGATACACACTCATCAACTGGTGACAATCCATGGAGAAACTGACAATAACCTTACCAACACGTGAATTTCCAGGCGACTACACCTGTGACGGGGCAGACCGCTCCCCTCCCCTGACCATCGCCGGGTTAAACGATCAGGTGAAAGCCCTTGCCGTTATCATGGAGGATTCAAGTTCAGAAGGTGGCGGCAACTTCGCCCACTGGATCATCTGGAATATTGAACCCGTCAAAATCCTCCCTGAATCACTCGCGAAAGAGCCGACGATCTCATTTCCGGTCTCAGCAGTACAGGGGGTAAATGACTTTGGAAAGATCGGCTACTCAGGCCCATGCCCACAACCCGGATCACCCCATCGGTACATCTTCAAGGTCTATGCACTTGACAGCGAGATCGACCTTCCCGCCGGGGCGACACGAAAAGAGCTTGCTGCTGCACTCGCAGGCCATGTCATCCAGTTTGGGAATGCTGAGGCAATCTACTCGCGTTGATCAGTACATTGGCCAGAAGAAGATCAGGAGTGGGATCGAGACGGCCACAACGATCAGCTCAAGCACAATCCCCATCCTCCAGTAATCCGTGAACCTGTATCCACCCGGACCCATGACCAGGGTATTGGACTGATGGCCGATCGGGGTAAGGAATGCACAGGATGCCCCGATTGCAACCGCCATAAGGAAGGGATCGATTGAGGCTCCCATATCAAGAGCAATACCAATAGCTATCGGGGCCATCAGGACAGCTGATGCGGCGTTGTTTACGAGATCCGAGAGGAACATCGTGATGACAAGGAGGATAACGAGCGTCAATACCGGTGGAAATGTCGAGCCTGCCGAGACGATACTTCCGGCAATGAGTGCAGCACCTCCACTGATCTCAAGTGCCTGTCCAACAGGTATCATTGCACCAAGGAGGATGATGATCGGCCATTCAACACTCTCGTACGTCTCGCGAAGAGAGATGATGGAGGTGAGGATCATCAGGACTACTGCAGCGGAAAAGGCGATCTGAACAGGCAGAAGCCCAAATGCAGATACCAGAAGTGCCGATCCGAAGATCATCAGGGCGAGGAGGATCATCTTCGGGCCACCTATCCTGAATCCCCGCTCTGCAAGAGGGAGGCAGCCGATTTTTGGAAGGGCTGCCTGCAATGCATCTTTTTTCCCCTGAAGGAGGAGTATATCGCCGGGCTGAAACCGGACCTGTTTCAGCCGATCCTTGATCCGTCCGCCTTCCCGTGCAACTGCAAGGAGATTGAGCCCGTGTATCCAGCGGAGATTTGCAGAGTATGCAGTCTGGTCGAGGATCGGTGAATCCGGCTTGACGATCGCCTCAAGAATGCCCACACTCTCCGATCCGATCACCTCCTCGGTCACATCGTCTTTTTCAGTGAGTTCGAGCCGGGTTGCATCAAGGAGAGTCTGGAGATCATCGGAATGTGCCTTGATGATGAGGATATCACTCTCAAGTATCCTCTCATAGACCGAGGGAGCGACAATCTTCCGGCCATTTCGTACGATCCCGACCACCATCACATCCGCCTCTGTGGCGGTCCCGATATCGATGATCATCTTTCCCGCGAATTTGGATTTTTCGGGAACCCTGACCTCGGTTAAGTAATCTTTAACGGAGAAAAGCTCTTCCTGCGATGCCGGTCTCTCCCGGATCGGGATCAGCCGATACCCGATGAGTGAGATGAAGAGGATGCCACAGATCGCAACCCCCAGCCCGACATATGCGAAATCAAAGATGAGGAATGGATCGCCTCCATTCTGGATCCGATAGGTGGCGATGATGATGTTTGGGGGTGTGCCGATGAGGGTGACCATGCCACCAAGGAGCGAGCCGAACGCTATCGGCATCAGGAGATATGAAGGAGATCTCCCGCTCTTCCTCGCAGTCCTGATGGCAACCGGCATCATCAGGGCCAGTGCCCCGATATTATTCATGAATCCGGAGAGAAGGGCAACGATACCGGTGAGTGAGAAGATCTGCCGCACCTTCCCATCACCCACCCGCGACACCTGGCGGGCAAGAATATCTATTAACCCTGAGTTCTGAAGCGCCTTACTCAGGATCAGAACAGCAGCAACGGTGATCACCGCGGGATGGCCAAATCCAAGGAACGCATCAAGCGGATCGATGATCCCTGCAATGGTGACGATGAGGAGTGCAATCAATGCAACGATGTCATACCTGACCTTACCGGTCGCAAAGAGCACGAGTGCCAGAAGCAGCGTTCCAAAGACAATTGCAAGATCGAGCATCAGTAATAGAGCTCCTGTACTGATACTGGATGATGATTGAGGAGATATATCTTACCGGTTTGCAGGCAGAGACAGAAGGTCATGCCGGGTGAGAACCACCCAGATCCCGCGACACCTCCAAAGCCCAGGCTTTGATCGCCTCATAATCCCGGAAATCACCGATTGGTGAGCTGACAACCTTCAGCGCCACCTTCTGGAGAAACGAAAGCTTCGCCGGATCCGTTTTACCAGCAAAATATCCGAGATGCGCAGGCTCAAAGGGGCTGATAGCCTTGCTCAGTGCATCACGTGCCACAGCCCGCTTCTCTTCATCATCTTCGACAAATGACATCCCGACAGCAAATGCCGCCTTGAAACGGCTTTCAAGTGCGGCGTGATGGGCGTGTACATACTCCTCCACCTCACGCATGGCCCCCATATAGATCGGCCCCCCAAGGATGACAGCATCATAGTGTTCAGGTATCAGATCGGAGTTAAGCAGAGAGAGATCGACATCATAACCGGCATCCCGTAGCACCTCAGTAACCGCCCCGGCAACACCGGCGGTCGATCCTGCCCGTGTTGCATAGGCAACGAGTATTCGCCCGTTCATGCGGACACACTCTCCCTCTGAACTGATGAAACTTCCGAATTATGTTGCGCTCACCAGCACCAGAACACGGTGAGATAACAGTGTATCACAGAGAAGTTTTGAGGCAATAGGCAAAGGATATATAGAACTGCTACTCACCTTATGTTAAGGCAGAAAGCCGAATCTATCAGGAGAGTTGATACACAATGGCAATAGTTCCAATCGGTGAGCGTGTTCTTATCAGGCCGAGAAAACCTGAAGAGAAGACAAAGAGCGGGATCTATATCCCGGACAGCGCCCAGGAGAAGCGGAAAGAGGGCGATGTTGTCGCTTGCGGGACATATAAAGATGGGAAGGAACTTCCCGTACAAGCCGGGGATCGGATCCTGTATGGCGGATACAGTTCAGAGAAGATCACCGTCGAAGATGAAGAACTCGTCATGATCGAATTCAAGGACGTCATTGCAAAAGTGGAATAGGTGATACAGATGACTTCAACAAAACAGATCATGTTCAATGAGGAGGCACGAAAATCCCTCCTCTCAGGTGTTAATAAGGTGGCAGATACGGTCAAGGTGACGCTCGGGCCAAAAGGGCGGTATGTCGTCATCGACAAGAACCAAAACCCGATCATCACCAATGACGGAGTGACAATTGCAAAAGAGATCTCACTCCACGACAAATTCGAAAATATGGGTGCAAAGCTGATAAAAGAGGTCGCATCACGGACACAGGATAAGACCGGGGACGGAACAACAACCGCCTGTCTGCTGGCACAGGCGATCCTGACAGAAGGTATCAAGATCATCTCAACTGGTGCAAATCCAATCGAGATCAAAAAGGGTATTGAAAGTGCTGTCAGTGCCGCAGTTGAATATATCGAGTCAACCAGCATTCCGGTCCGCGACCAGGAGAAGATCCATCAGGTTGCAACCATCTCGGCAAACAACGATGAAGAGATAGGATCCCTCATTGCAGAAGCAATGGAGAAGGTCGGATATAATGGCCTGATCAGTGTCGAGGATGCAAAGAGCCTTGATACAGGGCTTGAGGTTGTGAAGGGGATGCAGTTTGACAGCGGGTTCATCTCACCCTACATGGTCACCGACCAGGAGAAGATGGTCTGCGAGTACGAAAACCCCTATATTCTGATCACCGACAAGACGATCAGCACCATCAAGCAGATCGTTCCGATCCTTGAACTTGTCTCATCCGAGGGAAGGCCGCTTTTAATCATTGCAGAGAATGTTGACGGAGAAGCTCAGGCAGCACTGGTTCTGAATATCATCCGCGGATCACTGAAGGTCTGTGCCGTGAAGGCACCCGGATTTGGTGATGACCGGCTCGCAAACCTTGAGGATATCGCTGCACTCACCGGTGCATCTGTCATCTCCGAAGAGCGGGGACTGAAACTTGAGGATGTCACCCGCTCACAGCTTGGCACCTGCCATACCATACGGGTAGATGATGAGAAGACCCTTCTCGTCGGCGGCGCAGGCAATCGTGCAATGGTCGAAGAGCGGATGAAACTGATCGATTCACAGATTAAGATCAGTGATGCGGAGTTCAAGACAAATGAACTGAAGCGGCGGCTCGCCAGCCTCGGCGGGGGAGTGGCTGTCATCAAGGTGGGTGCTGCCACCGAGACCGAACTGAAAGAGAAGAAGATGCGGATCGACGATGCACTGAATGCTACAAAGGCAGCAGTCGAGGAAGGGGTTGTCGTCGGAGGCGGTATCACCCTGCTCCGTGCAATAGACAACCTCGGGGATCTCTCCTTCAATGATGGCAGGGATGCAGGAGTCGGGATCATCCGCCGTGCCCTCGAAGAGCCGGTTCGCCAGATCGGAAAGAATTCAGGGATCGAAGGAGCCGAGATCATCGCCCGGCTGAAGGGTGAGAAGAACCCGTCAATCGGGTATAATGCCAAGAAGGGCGAGTATGAAAACCTGATCGAGAGCGGTGTCATCGATCCCGCCAAGGTGGTCAGGATCGGGCTTCAGAATGCAGGATCGATTGCAGGAATGATACTCTCAACAGAAGCAATCATCACCGACTATGATGATGAGAAGGATCAGAAAAGCCAGACCATCATCATCTAAACCCTTTTTTTAAAAAAAAATACTCCGGAATTACTCAGAGTCCATAGAAACGGCTTTTGGCGTCATTATTCCCTGAACAATGCTGAGTATGCCGATTGCGATCGCAAAGACACCGATATAGACGGCGACCAGGATCACCGCACCAAGCAGCGGGAAGATGAAGAAGATACCTCCGAGAATAACCGAGAGTGCACCGGAGAGCCCAAGGAGCAGGCGGATACCGCCTGAGTCCATTACCGTAAGTGCAACCCAGATATCTGAGAAACCTGATATGATCGCAAGGATTGCAATGAGGATAGTCAGGGTAATTGCAGTCATGATCGGGTTAATTACCCCAAATATGCCACCAATCACCAGGAGGATTCCAAGGATGAGAAATGCAGTTCCAAATGATTCGCCAGAGGGCTTCATGAGTGACAGCCCGACAAGGAGAAGGCCATTGATCAGGATGAAGACCGCAAAGAGGATTGCAACCACCTCAACGGTGAGGCCGGGCCAGAAGAGCACAATAATACCTAGAAGAAGGGCAAGCACTCCTCGCACGATATAGGGCATACGTGATTGTTCGTTCATACTAGAGAATACGAGCGACAGTATTTAAAGAATTGCATGTCTTTTCCACTTCCCTTATCATCGTGCCCTTCAAATAATGATCTGCATTGTTATGCGGGTGACGATCAGGTGGTATTTTTTCATCTCTATTGTACAGACAACTGTAACCTTTGCTGCCGGTACTGCCGCGGAAAACTTTTCGATGATGACGAGGATGAATGTGCATCACCCTGCGATATCGCAGTGGATCTCCCGGTGGAGTTTGATCGCTCACTGAAAAGCCCGCTGTACCGGTTCCTCGCAGCAGATCCCGAGCCGGTCCTCACCTTCATCGGCGGGGAACCGCTCCTGATGCATGATCTTATCTGCGAGATTATGGACGAAGCCCCCTGCAACAGGTTCATGCTCCAGACAAACGGAATCCTGCTCGATCGGATGCCTGCTGCATACAGAAACAGGTTTGAAACGATCCTCATCTCGATCGATGGTGATGAGGCGACGACTGACCAAAACCGTGGGGAGGGAGTATATCGCCGTGCATTGCAAAATGCCAGGCTTCTCCGGGAAGAAGGCTTTACCGGGGAGCTTATCGCACGAATGACTGTTGATGAAGAGACCGATATTGCTGCGTCGGTTCTTCACCTTGCATCACTTGAAGACTCCCCCTTCACATCCATTCACTGGCAGATGGATGCAAACTTCTCAGGAGATTATAAAAGACGGCACTTTGCAGAATGGGCCAGCGCAAACTATAACAGGGGTATCTCTTCACTCATCGATCACTGGGTTTCTCATATGCAATCTGATGGCGAGGTACTGAGGTGGTATCCCTTCCTCCAGACAACCGAAGACCTGCTACAAAACAGGCCATCCGGCCTTCGCTGTGGTTCCGGGGTGACAAATTTCACCATCCAGACTGATGGATCGATCATCCCCTGCCCGATCATGATCGGGATGAACGAATACCTGCTGGGGGATATCAGATCGGCTGACCCGACCCGATTGCGCGAAGTCCGGCCGCACCATCCCTGTACCGTCTGCTCGATAGCTGAGTTCTGCGGGGGGCGGTGCCTCTATTCAAACATCATCAGGCCATGGCCACAGGAAGGAAGAGATGCTGTCTGTTCGACCATTCACCACCTGCGATCAGAACTCATTGCATCCCTCCCGATAATTCGCACCCTTTTACAGGATGGCAGAATCGATCCGGGATCATTTGCCCATACCAGGTATAATGGATGCGAGATCATCCCATGAGAGAGGCTACTGTGCCGAATGGTTTTACCCAAATACTGATATACTTCGATTACATCAACGTTAGCAGGGATCTGGCATGGGAGAGGAGAGAGGAGACCGGGAGAGGGGGGAGGAGCTCATTGCACGTGCCCGTCTCGAAAAAGATCCTGCACGGAAGCTCTTCTTCGCAACCCAGGCGATGGCCTTTCTCCCTGATGATCCCGGAGCATGGATTGAACGAGGCAAGGCACTCTTAAAATCCGGGATGATCAATGAGGCCGAAACGCAGATCCTTGAGGTTATCCGCCAGAATCCTGATGAAGGAGAGGGCTGGTACCTGCACGGTGTCATTAAGAATATACGAGGGGAACGGGGTATTGCAAAATCCAGCTTTCAGAAGGCAACTGGTGCCATGGCAAAACCCGGTCCCGCCCATTATGCCCTTGGGATACTGCTCCTTGAAGACAAAGAGTACGAAGAGGCACTCCGTCTCTTCGACGCCGCACTCGGCGAGGACAAGCGGGATCCGGATATCTGGTCTGCACGGGGAAGGGTACTGCTTGAAATGAAGCGGTTCAATCAGGCGATCATCTCATTCGATCATCTCCTTGAGATCCGGCCTGATGATGAGCAGGCAAAGGAAGCCCGGAGAAAAGCCATCCGGATGATGAAACAGGACCTGATCAGGACAGAGGAGCGGGACTTTACCCTCCTCCGGGAAGAAGCGGACTATCCAGGTCTTGTACGAATTCTCTCCCGTGAGAAGAATTCCAGGGCGATGAAAGCTGCTCATGAACTCATCAGGCTTGGAACCGGATCAACACCATATATCCGCCCACTCCTCTCGAACAATGATCCGGAGATCAGGTTCCGTGCCCTTCATGTCCTTCTCGCAATTGGAGATCCCCGCTGTGCGGGGCTCTTTGTGAGAGTGGGATTATCCATGGAGACCCCGGAGGAGGGAGGCGGAGAGAAGGCAGCCACACTTCTTGATGCAATCGGCCGGTCTCTCAGGAGGATGAGGCAGCCTGCCGCAGTATCTGCACTGGAAGAAGCCCTGACAGACAGGGAAGAAACGAAAATAATCCGTGCAATAAGGCTCGTTGAACGCACCCACGATGAGCGGGGGGTATCCCTGCTCATCAAAGCATCTACCCATCATTCGATCCGGGTAGCATTTGTCGCCCTCACAGCCCTTGGCACTCTTGGAGATCAGGAGACAATTGACCAGATCTTCACCCACCTCATGAGCCATGATTCATCGATCAGGGGGCAGGCAAAAGAGGTGCTCAGACAGGTGATCAGGCGATCATTTCAACCCCTGATGGTCAGATATGCATCAGGTGATGAACCGGATCGGGCATTTATTCGGGAGATCCTCCGTTCAATCGGGGGTGATCTGGTACCAGCCATCTTCCGTGAACTCATTCGCCAGGATACACCGGCAATCAGGGATGCCCTCTCGGATGCCCTGGCAGCGGCCGCCGATCCACAATCCATTCACCTGCTGATTGATGCCCTTGCATCACCTGAAGAGGGAGTACGCCAGGCTCTCCCTGCTGCATTCAAAGCTGTCGGAGTACCGGCAATCCATCCCCTGATGAAAAGCCTCCTTGATCCAAGGCGGCGGGTTCGTGAACGCAGCGTTGAGATCCTGGCAGGTATGGGAAGAACCGCCATTCCATCTCTTCTTGTTGCATTGGAATCAGAAGACGATGACCTGCAGAGCGGTGCGTCAGAGGTCCTCATGCGTATGGGAAATGATGCGGTACCGGCACTTCAGGATGCAATGCTGTTGAAGGCACATGATCAGGAGACCACCGATATGATCAATAACCTGGTAAAGGGAATTTTGAAGAAAGAACGGATGAAACGCCTCCTTGCCGAATATCGCGGTGAAGAGCCCCTCTAAGAGAGAAAATGGGTGATTATGCTGGATCTGATCTGGATCATACTCATTCTGATTCTGACAGGCATCATTGCCGGTTTTTTTGCGGGCCTCCTTGGGGTCGGAGGCGGATTCCTCATGGTCCCGGTGCAGTACCTCCTCCTGGTTGATGGTGGGATTGATCCGACATATGCCATCCGCATTGCATTTGGAACGAGCCTCGCGGTTGTATTCCCGGTATCCTGTGCCGCTGCATGGGCACATCAGAAAAGGGGTGCAATCGACTGGAATGCTGCTCTTCCAATCGGAATAGCCGGAATACTAGGAGGTTTTGCAGGGGGGACCCTCGCGTCGCATCTCCCTGTTGAAATCCTGAAAGTAATCTTTGGGATGCTGGTCATCCTCGCTGCAATCCGGATGGTACGGGGCACCTCTGCCTCATCAGGCGGTACAACAAGAAGTGGACTCTGCATATGGACACTGACCGGGATTATTGCAGGCCTCCTCTCAGGGCTTCTCGGACTTGGAGGAGGATTCATCCTGGTCCCGATGCTCCTTTTCATCTTTAAACTCCCGATACACCGGGCAGTTGCGACATCCTCAGCATGCATCCTCTTATTCTCAATCGGCGGCATCGCTGCATACATGTTCCATGGAGCAATGATAGAAGAGCTTGGAAGAGGATTCCTTGGCTATATCGACATTTTCCAATGGGTTCTTTTAACAGGAGCAATGATCCCCCTGAGCCGGGTAGGTGTGGCAACAGCCCACCGGCTCCCTTCAGAGAGGCTGAAACAGATCTTTGCAATAATGATGTTTGGAATCGGAATTGGCATGATAGGAATCTTCCCCTGAACGAGGGGGCATAATAAACTATATAAATAGGACAAGTTCCAGCACATTTATAAAGGGATGGAAGACAAGCACTTATTACCCTCACGCCTTACAAATATGTGCGTTTGGAGTAGTGGCCCAAATGCTACAAGGAGATAGTACATGGATACTGACAAGAATCATTCAACAGAATCGCAGTACAATATTATTGAAGAGTGCGTACGCGATCTGAACCTCGACAAGAGTACAACAGAACTCCTTCAGAACCCAAAACGGGAGCTAAAGGTCTCTATTCCGGTCCGTATGGATAATGGATGCGTGAAGGTCTTCACCGGATACCGCGTCCAGCATAACAATGCCATGGGACCGATGAAGGGGGGTATCAGGTATCATCCTGAAGAGACCGTTGAGATCGTCAGATCACTTGCGGCATGGATGACCTGGAAATGTGCCGTCATGAACCTCCCGCTAGGCGGGGCAAAAGGCGGCATCATCTGTGATCCAAAGAAGCTCTCCCGCGGCGAGCTTGAACGGCTTACCAGAGCATATATGGGCCGTATATGGAAATTTATCGGTCCGGAGACCGATGTTCCCGCACCTGATGTCGGAACCGATGCATCCATCATGGGATGGATGATGGATGAATATGCCCGTCTCAGCGGAGAGTACAAACCCGGTATCATCACCGGAAAGCCGATTCGGATCGGCGGTTCACTCGGAAGGACAGAAGCAACGGGACGCGGCGGCATTCTCACTATCAGGGAAGCAGCACGCGAGATCGAGCTTGAAACAAAAGGAGCAACCGTTGTTGTCCAGGGCTTTGGAAATGTCGGTATGTACTCCGCCCTGCTTGCACGCAATATGCTGAACTGCCGCGTCATTGCCGTCTCCGACTCACGCGGAGGCGCCTACAACCCTGATGGCCTGAATCTCGAGGAGATCATCGAACACAAGACAAAGACCGGATCAGTCAAAGGTGCACCAAACACCCAGGAAGTCGGAAGCGCCGAGGTGCTTGAGATCGAAGCGGATATCATCATTGCAGCAGCTCTTGAAGATGCAATCACCGCCGAGAATGCCGGACGGGTCAAGACAAGGATCCTCGCAGAACTGGCAAACGGGCCAACTACCGCGGAAGCGGATCGCATTCTTGAAGACAGGGGCATCATCGTCCTCCCCGATATCCTCGCAAATGCCGGAGGCGTTACTGTTTCCTACTTTGAGATGGTTCAGAACAGGACACTGGACTACTGGACAGAGGATCAGGTGAACCATAAACTCGAAGAGAAGATGGTTGAAGCACACCACGAGATCTTCAAGACATCACGTGCACGCGGTATCTCAATGAGAAAAGCGGCATATATTGTTGCTATTTCCCGTGTCGTTGAGGCGATGAAGCTTCGTGGCTGGCTGGATCTCTGATCCAACAATTCCGTTCTTTTTTTGCATAATAATCCGCTCTTCCCGGCTCAGCCATACACAAAAAAAGCATCAGCATTCGATAAATACATTCATAAGAACAAGGGTGATAGGAAAAGGGGGGCTTATAGGGCTCCATCAGCCCCCCTTTTATAGTGGGAGATAGTACTAAGAATTATGGAGCCCAATTCTCTTTTTATTCGCTCTTATCGTCTTTTCGTACCCAGTATGCCTCCTCAACCGGAATCACGAAGATCCGGCCATCACCAACCATCCCTGTCCGTGCAGCTGTCTGGATTGTTTCGACTGCACGGTGAAGATCCTCATCTTTTACAACCATCTCGATCTTGATCTTTGGCAGCAGATTCACTTTCATCGTCTTGCCACGGTACTGGAGTATGATCCCACGCTGGGAACCGCGTCCTTTGACATCCGAGACGGTCATTGCGGAAAACCCATGTTCTTCAAGGGCTTTCTCGACATGTTCGTACCGTTCCGGCCGGATTATTGCCTCAATTTTTTTCATCCACACTCCCCCAGCTAACTTGAAGTTTTCTCTCCATGCTGTGAGATGTCAAGACCAACATACTCTTCTTCTTCTGTTACCCGGAGACCGATCGTCTTGTGGACAGCATAGGCAAGGATGTAGGTCACAACGAATGCATAGATCACCGCTGCAAACGCATCAATTGCCTGGATACCAAGCTGGCCTGGGTTTCCATAGAGGAGACCGTTCACACCGCCAACAGCAGCAGTCGCAAAGATACCCGTTGCCAAAGCACCCCAGAGACCACCGACACCATGGATCGCCCATGCATCGAGGGTTTCATCAAGGCCTTTATTGATCCGCCAGAGCATTGCTTTGTAGCAGACAAGACCGGCAATGAGACCAATCGGAATTGATGCCATCGGATCGACAAAGCCTGCAGCAGGCGTGATTGCCACAAGACCCGCAATTGCACCCGAGATCATACCGAGGGACGAGGGCTTGCCCTGAACCCATGCAGCGAACATCCAGGCGAGAGCACCCGCAGCTGCTGAGATATTCGTCACCACAAAGGCATTTGCTGCAAGGCCATCAGCTGCAAGGGCTGAACCGGCATTGAATCCAAACCATCCAAACCAGAGAAGCGCACCGCCGATGAGGGTCATCGGGATGTTATGCGGCTCCATCGAGTGCTTTCCAAATCCGATACGTTTCCCGATGATGAGTGCTGCGGCAAGAGCTCCAAAACCTGAGCTGATGTGAACGACCGTTCCACCGGCAAAGTCAAGCGCTCCGAGCTGATGTGCCCAGCCACCACCCCATGCCCAGTGGGCAAGCGGATCATAGACGAGCGTCGTCCAGAGGAGGCCGAAGATGATGAACGAACTGATCTTCACACGTTCTGCCATTGCAGAGGTCAATATCGCAAGCGTCAGCCCTGCAAAGACAAGCTGGAAGGCCATGAAGAGGAGATCCGGTATCCCGTCACCATCCATCCCGACTCCCTGGAGCCCGACATAATCGAGATTTCCGATGAACCCGCCTACATCCGGGCCAAACGCCAGGGAATACCCTATGATTACCCACTGGATGCTCACAACAGCAAACGCGATCATCGAAAGCGCAATCGTCGAGATGAAGTTCTTCTTCCGAACCATGCCGCCGTAAAACAACCCGACACCGGGTGTCATCAGCATGACCATAGCCGTTGCAATCAACACAAAGGCCGTTGCACCCGAATCAAGTCCCATTCTCTTTCAACTCCATCTTCTTCATTTCTGAGATCTATTTCATACATCCCGGCTGTTTTCTCATTGCCACATGGGGCAGGGCAGGGAGAAAATGCCCGAATTACCATACAAAGTCACACAGAAGGGAGCAGAGCAGGGAATTACCCCGATACTCCACACCACCATCCTGCATGACTTAGAAGGAAGTTATCTTCTATCAGATAAATAGTTTACTATTATGATATAGAAATGAGAGAGATGAATACAATGAGAGATAGCGATCCTGCCTTTCCAAAGAGAGAAGTCCGGCTAAAAATGCGCTTGAAAAGGGAGAAAAATGCAGAAAAAAAATGAATCCGGTTTGATTCAAAAGGAAAAGAAGGGACGAGGGGATTAATAGGTCGCGAGGTACCGTTTTGTCTCCCAGTCCGTAACAGCTGTCCTGAATGAATCCCACTCAATCTCCGCGATCGAGTTGAGGTTCTCTGTTACATGAGGGCCAAGGGCATTGCAGATGAGGGGATCATTCATCAGGTACTGGTTCGCCTCAAACAGGCTCCCCGGCAGGGTATCGATCCCTTCATCCTTCCGCTGATCGCCGGTCATGTGGAAGATATTCTTATCAGCACTCTTTGGAGGCTCAAGATCATTTTTGATCCCGTCAAGACCTGCGGCGAGGATTGCAGCAAAGGTCAGGTAGGGGTTGCAGGTGGGATCCGGACTCCGGAGTTCCACACGGGTACTCCGCCCACGTGGAGCGGGCACACGGATGAGCGCTGTCCGGTTTGAAGTACTCCACCCGATATAGACAGGCGCTTCATAGCCGGGAACAAGCCGCTTATACGAATTAACCGTCGGGTTTGCGATCCGTGTAATCGCTTTCACATGCTTCAGAAGACCTGCAATGAACTTCATTGAAATATCAGACAGCTGCTTTGGCGCATCAGGATCATAGAAGGCATTCTTACCATCCATCGTCGAGAGAGAACAGTTCGTATGCATGCCGGACCCGTTAATCCCGAAGATCGGCTTTGCCATAAAGCTTGCATGCAGCCCCCGCTGAAGAGCAATCGTCTTGGTTGCAAACTTGAAGGTGATCACATTGTCTGCCGTTGTGAGGGCATCCCCGTACTTGAAGTCAATCTCATGCTGCGACTCGGCAACCTCATGGTGAGATGCTTCTATATCAAAGCCCATATCGGTCAGGGCAATGATGATATCACGCCTGACATCTTCTGCCAGATCTGTTGGCGCCAGATCAAAGTAGCCACCAGTATCCTGCAGTTCAAGGGAGGGTTTTCCATCCTGCTGGCGGAAGAGGAAGAACTCCAGTTCCGGGCCGGTGTTGAAGATATACCCCATCTTCGCTGCCTCCTCAACCTGCTTCCTGAGGATGTAGCGCGGATCACCCTCAAAGGGTTTTCCTTTCGGAGTGTAGATATCGCAGATAAACCGTGCAGCCCGCATCGCCTCAGGCCTCCAGGGGAGGATCTGGTACGTGGAGATATCCGGTTTCAGAACCATATCCGACTCTTCAATCCGTGCAAATCCCAAAATGGACGACCCATCGAAGCTGATACCGTCAGTCAGTGCCTTCTCGGCCTGCTTCGCAGGGATCGCAACATTTTTTGCCATACCGATGATATCGGTAAACTGGAGCCGAATGAACTTCACCCGGTCTTCCTCGATCTGTTCCAGGATCCTGGACACGTCGTCTCCTGTCATATGGAAGATTACTTCTACTGATTACTATAAATAGTTAATGGAACAACCATATACATCCGGGAGTCATGAAGAAATCGTTCCCGTGTGATACTCATGTGTGGCATTATCAGCGTCATTGACAGATCAAAAGCCGGAATGGATGGAACCCGCATCAAACACGCACTTTCGCTCATGAATGAACGGGGGAGCGGCGAAGGTGCAGGGTATGCCGCATATGGCATTTATCCGGATTATTCAGAGTACTATGCCCTTCACCTCTTCTTTAACAACCTTGTCGAGCCAAAGGGCACCGTGGATGAGATCCTCAAAACCTGGGGGGAGATAGAATACGAAGAAGAGATACCAACCATTGAACAGCCCGATCTCCGCCGAACCCATATCCCCTGGCGATACTTCTTCAAGCCTGACCGGACCCTGATGCCCGGAAGCACAACCCCTGAAGAGGATATCATCACGATGCTCGTGATGAAGATCAATACCACCGTCCAGGGTGCGCTCGTCTACTCATCAGGCAAGAATATCGGAGTATTCAAGGCATCAGGATGGCCGGAGACGGTTGCTGACTTTTACCAGATTGAACAGTACGAAGGCTACATCTGGCTTGCCCATAACAGGTACCCGACAAATACCTCGGGGTGGTGGGGTGGTGCGCACCCCTTCAATCTTCTCGACTGGAGTGTCATCCATAACGGCGAGATTACCTCATATGGGACAAACCGCCGTTATATTGAGAGCTATGGATACAAATGTACCATGTTCACCGATACCGAGGTTGTCGCATACCTCTGCGATCTCCTCGGGAGAAAGCACGGCCTCCCTGAAGAACTGATGGTCCGCGCCTTTGCCCCACCTTTCTGGGATGAGATCGACCGGATGAAAGAAGCCGACGCCACACTGAACAGCGCCATCAGGCTGACCTATGGATCGGCACTGATGAACGGACCGTTTGCCATTGTTGTTGCAACGGCTGACGGGATCGTCGGTTTCACCGACCGGATCAAGCTCAGGCCGCTGATTGCAGCAGAGGCAGGCGACCGTCTCTACATATCCAGTGAAGAGGCGGCGATCAGGAGGATGGAGCCAAATCTTGACCGCGTATGGATGCCAAAAGCGGGTGAACCGGTTATCGGGAGGGTGAGGGTATGAGCATCGGATCGATCCCGATCAAATTCAAAGTCAGGATAGACCCCGCCCGCTGCATGCTCTGTGAGCGGTGTATCGAAAACTGTCCCTACGGCACGTATCGCCGGGAAGGCGAGACGATCGTTGTTGATTCACGGAAATGTGTCGCATGCCACCGGTGTGTCGCCATGTGTCCGCGTGATGCGATCTCTATTGAAGAAAAACCAATCGACTACCGGAGTCACCCGCTCTGGAGCAGGGAGGCACGGGAGGCGATCTATAACCAGGCGCGGACCGGACGGATCGTCCTTGCCGGTATGGGGAATGCAACCGACCTTCCAAACATCTTCGACCGGCTGCTGCTTGATGCATGCCAGGTAACAAACCCGAGTATCGATCCGCTCAGGGAACCGATGGAGCTTCGGACATATCTTGGCAAGAAACCCAGGAAGCTCGAGATCAAACGGGGAAAAGACGGAGATATCGAGCTGAATACCACCCTTTCCCCGAACCTCAAACTGAATATCCCGATCATGATCGGCCATATGAGCTATGGAGCAATCTCCCTCAATGCCCAGCTCTCAATGGCCAGGGCAGTTTCGAATCTGGGAACCTTCATGGGAACCGGAGAAGGTGGGCTTCACCCCTCACTCAGGGAGTACCAGAATAATATGATCGTCCAGGTCGCTTCCGGGCGTTTTGGTGTTGATATCGATTACCTTGAACGCGGGGCTGCAATTGAGATCAAGATCGGGCAGGGGGCAAAACCAGGTATCGGCGGACACCTTCCCGGTGAAAAGGTCGGACCTGAGGTCTCACAGACAAGAATGATACCTGAGAGGAGCGATGCGATCAGCCCGGCACCGCACCATGACATTTATTCGATAGAAGATCTCAAACAGCTGGTTCATTCCTTGAAAGAGGCAACCGAATGGAAGAAACCGGTTTTTGTCAAGATCGCGGCAGTCCATAATGTTGCAGCAATTGCCTCAGGCATTGCCCGCTCCTCTGCCGATGCCGTCGTCATTGACGGATTCCGTGGAGGAACCGGAGCCGCACCGAGGGTATTCCGCGATCATGTCGGTATCCCCATCGAGGCAGCAATCGCAGCAGTCGACCAGAAACTCAGGTCACAGGGGATACGGAACGAGATCTCGATCATCGCATCCGGCGGGATCAGGGATGCAGCGGATGTCACGAAGGCAATCGCTCTTGGAGCGGATGCAATATACATCGGAACCGCAGCACTGATCGCAATGGGTTGCCGTGTCTGTGGAACATGTTATCGCGGCCTCTGCCCGTGGGGTATTGCAACCCAGGATACTCGCCTCACCCAGCGGCTTGATCCTGATGTCGAGTGGCAGCATGTGGCAAACCTGATCCGTGGATGGACGCTGGAGATCAGTGAACTGATGGGTGCTGCCGGTATCAACAGCATCGAAAGCCTGCGTGGAAACCGTGACCGGCTGAGAGGATATATGCTGGACGAAGCGATGATGAATGTGCTTGATGTGAAACCAGTGGGGGCATAAACGATGGATGAAGAACTGGTAATCAATGCAGAAGGCATCCATTATACCCCCCTCAATATCATGATTCGATCAGCAGTCGCACGGGGGGTTGACCAGATCAGGATAGAAAATGTCCTTGGACAGAGGTTTATTGCTGACGGGCTGAAAGGAAAAGCCAGGATCACCGTATGCGGCACACCCGGAGGAGATCTCGGGATGTTCATGAGCGGACCGGTGATCGAAGTCTTTGGCAACTGCGATCATGCACCCGGCAACACCATGGATGCAGGGGAGATCATCGTTCATGGGAACTCGGGAGATGCAACCGCACACTCGATGCGTGGCGGTACGGTGATGGTTGAAGGAGATATCGGCTATCGTGGCGGGATTCATATGAAAGAGTATGGTGATCACCGCCCGGTTCTGATTGCGGGTGGAAATGCCTGCTCCTTCCTTGGGGAGTACATGGCAGGCGGAGTGATCATCATCCTTGGATGCCGGGGCGAGCGCATCCTGCCTGATCGCGGGGTTGGAACCGGCATTCATGGTGGTGAGATCTTCATTCGGGGCGATATCCCGGAGAGGATCCTCGGGGTCGGTGCACGGAAAGCGGTGGCAACCGAAGAAGATCTTGACAGGATCAAACCGCTTATCCGGAGATATGCGGAGGCTTTCTCAGTGGATGAGGAAACGCTCCTCTCTGCTGAATATACAAGGATTACCCCTGCCAGCGGACGACCATTTGCAAATAAATACACCTGGGAGTGACAGAGCATGCAGGGAAGATGTTATGAAGATCTCAGGCGGGAAGTCTGGGATACGAACCGATGTTGTGGCTGTGGGGCATGTATTGCTGTATGTCCCGCAGATGCCCTCATCTTTACAGCCGAAGAAAACAGCCATCCTCTAAACCGCAGTTACTGTAAAGAGGCCACAGATGGAGTTCCCTGTGGAGCCTGCTACGAGGTCTGCCCACGAGTGAAGATGATACAGGGGCGGGGCCTCCTTGGGGACTACCGCTCGATCGTCTCGGCAACAGCAGGAATCGAGATCCCACACCGGCAGAGCGGCGGAGCAGTCACGGCGATCCTCGCTGATGCCCTTGACAACGGCCTGATCGATGCTGTCGTTACTGTTTCCGAGGACCATTTCACCCTGAAACCCCAGTCAGTAGTGATCACCTCGTCAGGAGAGCTGATTCGCCATGCGGGGAGCAGGTATGCCTGGTGGGTTCCCCTGCTTGCAGCACTGAAGACAGCCGTCCTTGAGAAGAAATGCAGGAAGATCGCCGTCATCGGGCTTCCCTGTGTCACCGAGGCGGTAGCGGAGATGAAGGCAAGCGAAAACGATCTGGTCAGGCCCTATGCGAGATCGATCAGGCTGGTTCTTGGTCTCTTCTGCACAGAGACGTTTGACTACAATCATCTTGTGCAGGGAATTTTTGAGCGAAGATACCAGCTTCAGCCCCAGGATATCGGGAGGCTCGATATGAAGAAAGGGCTTCTGATTACAAAGACCGATGGCGAGACACTGACGATTCCCCTGAAGGAATTGAATGAAGCGGTTCGCCCGGGATGCCGGATCTGCACCGACCTGACTGCCAGATCAGCAGATATCTCGGCAGGTGCAGTCGGTTCTCCTCCCGGACAAACGACACTGATCATCAGGAGCGGCACCGGAGAAACATTTGTCAAGTCTGCGATTGCATCGGGAGCATTGCTGATAAAAGACGGAATTGACGAGAAAGCGATCGAATCACTTGCCGCGAAGAAAGCGGCACGGGGCATCCCACAAGAGTGATCAGATACAAAAGATGCAGATTTCAACCCATACTAAAAGGAATTGCCAGAGATCAGGGACCCAGTTCCCGGCACCGGTTCCTGAGGGTGGCAACCCCCACCCCGGCAGCCTTTGCGACATCACTCTGGGTTCGCCTCTCTCCGGTTTCAAGTGAGGCGAGATAGAGAGCAGCAGCTGCAAAACCAGCAGCATCCTTTTTTCGTTCTTCCTGTATTACCGGCTGCCCGGAGAGGATCTCCCCGGCACGCCTCCGCTGGATTTCATCGATCCCAAGCAGCCCGGATATGCGATCCAGAGCAGAAGAGATATCGGTTTGATAGGGATCGACAACCCGGATATCATCAGCTTTCTCCCCGATAAATACCGCCTCTCTCCGTGAAAGGCGCGAGAGATGGATGATCGCATCAAGGGTTACAGGCAGGCTCTTCTGCCGGCAGGCATGGTAAAGTGCAGCTACTGAAAGAGTCTGATCAGATCCACCCGGAATCCTTCCCGCCGCAGCCTCTTTTTTGCAGATCTCCCTGGCTTCACTTTGGACTTCCCGGGAAAGCCCAAGGGCCGATCCCATCCTCCGGATCTCTGAGAGGGCAGTTGAAAGAGACAGATCCATATCAGCAGCAGATACGGCACCCCTCTTCTTCCGACGAAGATAATAGAGCAGTTTCGGATGATGAGCGATATCAATCGATCCTGTGGATGATACAACCGTTTGAGCGGCAGACGAGTCCGGGTAGAGAGGACTCATGCCACTACCAGTGCTATTCGATCCTTCACCGGCAATGTCCGTAACAGGCTCATCACACTCAACACCAGGATCAGAGGGTGCCGGGAGATCATGCTGGCGGCTGAGCCTGTCAATAAGCGTGTTTCTTCCGGTTCGGGCAACATCATCATCAGGATTGAGCGAAAGCGCCCGCTCATAGGATCTGAATGCTTCATCCACACAGCCAAGCTTCTCAAGCGCAACACCACGGCCCGTCCAGGCCACCGCAAGATCCGGATCGAATGCGATGGCCTTGTCATAAGAGAGGAGGGCATCATCATATCGTCCAAGCCCGCCAAGGGCATTGCCCCGGTTTGCCCATGCATGGGCATCATCAGGATTGAACTCAAGGGCCTTATCATACGAGGCAAGGGAATGGCCAAACCTCCCGAGTTTTTCAAGGGCAACACCACGGCCGGTCCAGACGTGTGGATCCCGTGAATTAAGCGCAAGAGAACGATCATAGGAGGCTAGAGCATCCTTAAAGCGGCCTAGATTTCCAAGTGCAGTCCCACGGATATACCAGGCAAGGGCGTGATCCGGATCGAGGGCAAGGGCCTTATCATACGAAGCGACCGCCTCATTTCTCCGGCCAATCTTTTCAAGAGCAACACCACGGCCGGTCCAGGCATTTGCGTTCTCAGGATCGAGGGAGAGCGCCTTATCACAGGATGCAACCGCATCTGCATACCTTCCAATAACGCCAAGGGCATTGCCCCGGTTTGCCCATGCGCATGGGTTGGAGGGATCAATTTCCAGAGCCTTGTCATATGAGGCGAGCGCATCCTCCAGCCTCCCGATACCAAGGTATGCATTACCGCGGTTATACCATGCGGTTGCATATTCGGGTTGGATTGCAAGGGCACGATCATAGGATCTCAGGGCATCATCATACCGGCCAAGGTTCGCGAGGGCATTGCCGCGATTATACCACGCCGGCGCATTCTTCGGATTTATCTGAAGCGCCCTCTCAAAGGAATCAAGTGCTTCGGTGTATCGGGAGAGTTCTGCAAGTGCCACCCCCCGGCCGGTCCAGGCGAGGGCATCATCCGGGTTCATCGACAGCGCCCTGTCATAGGATGCCAGGGCTTCAGTATACCTGCCAAGTGCACCAAGGGCAACACCGCGATTATTCCAGGCAACCTCATCTTCAGGGTTGATTGAAAGCGCATTTCCATATGATGAGACGGCATCGGAGTATCTGCCGAGACGGAGGAGGGCGTTGCCGCGGCCGGTCCAGGAACTTGCATTCTTCTGATCCAGTGCAAGGGCACGATCATAGGAGATGAGTGCATCTTCATATTCAGACAGGCTCCTCAGTGCATTACCACGGTTATACCAGGCATAGGCATTTCTCCGGTTCAGGGAGAGGGAGCGATCGAACGAGGCGACGGCATCAGCATACCTGCCGAGATTGGCAAGGGCAACACCGCGAAAATACCATGCTGACGCATCTTTTCGATCGATTCCGAGTGCACGTTCACATGAGGCGATCGCATTGGCATACTGTCCCAGTCCAAGGAGCGCATTACCACGATTCGTCCATGTACAGCCATCATCCGGATCAAGGGTGAGGGCGTGATCAAAAGAAGTGAGGGCATCGGCGTACCGGCCGAGGCTGGTGAGGCAGATGCCCCGGCCAGACCAGGCAAGGGCATCGTCAGGGTTGAGTGCAATCGCCTTCTCAAATGATGCGAATGCATCCACAGGGTGGCCGAGATCGGCGAGATCGGCGCCACGGTTGATCCAGGCAACAGCATCACCGGGGTTGAGAGCAATTGCACGGTCATTTGAGGCAAGTGCATCACTGAGACGGGAGAGTGAAGCAAGAGCAACGGCACGGAATATCCAGGCAGGAGTATAATCCGGATCGATTGCTAGAACACGATCATAGGAGAGAAGTGCCTCCTCTTGATGTCCGAGGGCTGCCTCAGCAATGCCACGGTTCAGCCAGACATCTGTATCGGCGGGATCAGGAGAGTGCGGCCTATCAGAGGAACCAGGTGCATCCGGCGGTGATACCTGATCGATCTGGTGGCAGGCTCTGCCTGGCTTGTGTATTGGAAGGCGTCTTTTCAAATATATCCCCACATCATCGAACCGAAACAGCAGACATCAGTATATCTTCATCGACTCTGAAGTTCTTGATTATTCCCATTCATTGAGAGTAATCTGGCTGATGTTGGGAGGGCAGGGTGGATCCGGATCCTGCCATTCCACGTCATAACGCGGATCGCCTCATCAGGTCTTTTTGACCACCATCAGTGTGATATCATCGAACTGGGGCAGATCGCCGACAAATGAAATGACTGCCCGGAGGATATTATCCAGGATATCCTGCGCCGGAAGTGTTGCATTCTCAAGGAGTATCATTCGGAGACGATCTTCACCAAACCACTCTCCTTCCGAATTGACTGACTCTGTAATGCCATCAGTATACATGACGACGACATCACCGGTTTCAAGAGAGATGATATCAGAGGAGTACTCCGCATCCTCAACTGCACCAAGAGCAATACCGGTGGGCATGAGCTCCTCAACGGACTGTGGCCCTGCCCGGTAAACAACCGGCGGATTATGGCCCGCATTGACATAGGTCATCGTTCCATCCTCTTGTGAAATCCTGCCATAAAAGAGGGTTACAAACATCCCGGCCTTTGAATCCTGACAGATTATATTGTTTGCATAAGAAATGGCTGAGGCTGGGTCCTTATGCCAGATTGCAGTCATCCGTACCACAATACGTGACAACGCCATAAAGAGTGCTGCTGAAACGCCTTTTCCCGAAACATCTGCAATAAGTATGCCAAGGGTTCCGCTTTCAAGCAGGATCACCTCGAATGGGATGACATCAAAGAAATCACCACCCACTTCCTTTGCCATCACGCTCCGTGCTGCGATATCATAACCCGAAAGCTTTGGAATATGATCAGGAAGGAAACTCTGCTGGATCTCTGCGGCAATCTGAAGTTCGGCATTTGAGCGTGCAATACGCCCCTCCATCTCCCGCCTCTCCGTAATATCCCGTATCGTCTCAATGGCACCGATGACTTTTCCCTCAGGATCATTAAGAGGGCTTGCCTTCGCCCAGAAATATCTGCCGGACTCCCCCATACCCGGAATGAAGGTATCTACGATCAAGGTATCCCCTTCCCGTTGTACAGTGGAATATTTGCTCTCAACCTCGGCGCCAGGCAATAGGATAAGATTTGCAAGCATCTGCCTGCGTTTGCCATAGAATGGGAGGGCATACTCATAATCGCCTTTACCAAGCATCGATTCGGCAGATGCTCCGGTCAGTTCCTCCATGGCACGGTTCCAGGTAATAACATTGCCCCTGTTGTTGATCACAAATGTTGCATCGGGAAGAAAGTTGATGATCTCTGCAAGGCTCTGGTGGGATCTGGCGATCTCTTCTTCAGCACGTTTCCGATCGGTTATATCCCGTATAGTCTCGATTGCACCGATGATCCCTCCATCCGGACCATACAGCGGGCTTGCTTTTGCCCAGAGACAGATACCGTCCGGCCCAAATGTCGGGATGAAGATATCAACCACCAGCGTATCGCCGATCTTTTCGACACTATTATACAGCCTTTCGATCTCGACCTCGGGCATGAAGACCAGGTTTGCAAGAATCGGTTTCCGCTCCCCATAAAACGGGAGAGAATACTCATAGTCGCCTTTGCCGAGCATCAAATCAGCAGATACTCCGGTAAGCTCCTCCATTGCACGATTCCATGCAATGACAAGACCATCCCGGTCAATAACCAGTGTTGCATCAGGCAGAAAATTTATGGTATCTGCAAGGCTCTTGTGGGATCTGGCGATCTCCTCTTCAGCACGTTTCCGATCGGTTATATCCCGTATCGTCTCGATTGCACCGATGATCCCGCCATCCGGACCATACAGCGGGCTTGCTTTTGCCCAGAGATAGATACCGTCCGGCCCAAATGTCGGGATGAAGATATCAACCACCAACGTATCGCCGATCTTTTCGACACTATTATACCGCCTTTCGATCTCGACCTCGGGCATGAAGACCAGGTTTGCAAGAAGCGGTTTCCGCTCCCCATAAAACGGGAGAGCATACTCATAGTCGCCTTTGCCGAGCATCGAATCAGCAGATACTCCGGTAAGCTCCTCCATGGCACGATTCCATGCAATGACAAGACCATCCCGGTCAATAACCAGTGTTGCATCAGGCAGAAAATTGATGATATCCCCATGAAAAATACCCCGCTCCATCTCCATGAGTCTGCTCCCAATCCAAGAATAGCTCTTTTTAGATGATGAAGGTTGTCAATTCGAAAAAGAGGCAATCAATAGATATCCCTCTTCCTTTTGGAAAGAGATCATCTGAAGCGGAACTTATCTGCTCGAGAGAGACATACTGTCAGCTATTGTGGCCAAAAAGAGCGGGTTAGCATACATCATGCAGCTTGAGAGGCTGTCGAAATCCTGAATTCACCTTTTGGAATCAGAATTTCAAACCGTGCTCCCTCCCCATACACACCGGTTTCCTGAATGGCAATCCCGGTTATCCCGAGGATTTCGCTTGAGAGGAAGAGGCCATAGCCGGTATTTTTACCAAAGCCACGATTGAAAATCTTCTTTTTCAAATTCTCAGGGATACCGGCTCCATCATCCTCCCAGATGATCATGAGATCATCGCCTGCCTGAGCATAACTGACGCAGATCCGCGTAACATGCTCTCCATGGCGGATTGTATTATCCAGGAGATTCTCAAAAACCCTGGATATCATAGGATCTGCAAAGATGGAAACATCTTCCACCTCTGCGGTTAAACGAATCTCCTCCGGTACATCTGTTCGTGGAAGTATGCTATTGAGTTCATGCCACTTTGGCTTATGTACACCAATATCCTGATACGTCTTGGTGAAGGCAATCTGGCGCTGGATCATCTCTGATGAGATCTGAATCTTCTCCAGTTGACGGAGCAACTCTTCATCTCCGCTTGCACGCTTCTTAGCCATATAGAGAAAACCTTCAGTGATCATGAGCTGGTTCTGGATATCATGACGGGTGATGCTTGTCATCAGGTTGAGCTGGCGGTTTGCATTCCGGAGTGCATCTTCCGCAAGCTTCTTCCCGGTTATATCACGGACTACACAGAATATCAGTTTCTTTCCAGAGAATACGGCTGCATTTGTACTGATATCAACCGAAAGGACACTGCCATCCTTCTTACAGTGCAGTGTCTCGAAGTGATCGCCGTCCTCACCAACCGTTCCGAGCATCTCAAGCAGCGTCTCCGGTTTGAACTGGAAATCCCAATCCCAGACATGGAGATTCCGGATCTCATCCTGCGTATACCCGAGCATATCGGCAAACTGCCTGTTCGATTCGAAGACGCTGCCATCCTGTTCCAGGGTCACAATACCGTCACGGGATTGATCGATCAGGATACGCCTCCGCACGGCTTCATCAGCAAGCTTCCTATCAGTCAGATCCCGGATATTGAGGAGGAGGAGATCCCGCCCTTCAAATCGTATCCGGGTGCGGAAGACTTCCACATCAAAGAGTGTCCCATCACCAGGGCGACGGGCAGAGAGGGCAGATAATTCCCCGGCATCTGAAAAACCATCCATCAGGCCTTTTTCGGATTGACCAGGGCTTCGGCTGCCGGAGAGATATTCAGAAAGAGAAGAGGAGAGCGCCTCTTCATGCGAAACCCCAAACATCCTCAGCATCGTCTCGTTTACATCGATAATTGCACCATCGGAATCACTGATGATGATCCCATCATATGAGTGATCAAGAATAGTCCGAAGCTGTCGCCTGCCCTCACGGAGTTCATGCTGCGCTTCAGTCAGTTCATCCAGCTGCTGGCGGAGTTCCTCTTCAGCCGCAGCCAGCTGTTCAAAAGCAGCCCTTATCTCATCATTTCTCCTTTGGAGTTCAAAATCGCGCTCAATGAGATCGGTGATATCCTTTCCGACCGCCTGGTATTCGGAAAGAATACCCCGTTCATCGAAAAGGGCTGTCGTGCTCCACCGGTGCCACCGGATCCCGCCATCCTTCATGATGGTTCGTTGATCGATGGTCCCGGACGGCTCTTTCGGGGTAAGAGAAGCATAAAGGAGGGCGACCTTGTGAACGTCATCGGGATGAATCTTTGGCTTGAACCGTCTTCCGATAACAGAGTCCGGATCCAGATCAAAGGTACGGCAGTATGCACCATTTGCAAAGAGAATGGTGCCATTCGGTAGAAAACGGCAGATAAGCTCTGTCTGCACAAGAACAACATTCCGATACCGTTCCTCGCTTTCAAAAAGCGCCTGTTCACTCCTCCTTTTTGATATAGCATACCGTATCTTGTTTGAGAGCTCGGCAAACTGCGACTTTGGATCACCGCCTTTCTGGAGGTAAAAATCAGCTCCGCTGTTTAATGCGTCAATAACAACATCTTCACGCCCTTTTCCGGTGAAGATGATAAACGGAGTTGGGTTCCCATTCGCCCTGAGATGCTTGAGAAAGCAGATGCCATCGCATCCCGGCATCTGGTAATCTGAGATTATTGCATCAAATGATTCTTCCGAGAGGAGCTGGATTGCCTCGTGTGCACTCCTGATGGTTGTAACCGCAAATTCACCTTCCCGTTCAAGGTAGAGCTTTCCTATATGGAGGAGACCAGGTTCATCATCGACATAGAGGATTGCAAGGCGGGTACCAGGCGATCCGGGATCGGGAATACTGGTGACTCGTGGTTTGAATGAATAAAACTATTGACCGAAGCAAGGGTTTTTCAGGAGAGAACATATGTAGATCGCCGATATTGGCAGAATCAATTTTTATGAGGAGGCTGATCAGAACCAGAAAGAAGGATCATGATCTCCCGGTGTTCCCACCCATCCTCATGATCCGGACAGCCGGGCTTGATCGCTCAAAGAAGGCTGCCAGAAATTCTGAGAGATTCTCATTCCAGCAGTTGGCGCCGGACGCAACATTCCAGCCATGCTCCACCATTGACTTTCTCACATGCTTCCCAAGGGCGGCTTCAAGCAGATCTTTTGATGAGAGGAGGGTTTTAGCCTCGGTATAGGGGCGGCGAACCTCAACAATGTACCGCCCATCCTCAATGAAAGGACCAGAGAGAGGTGAGTATTCAATATATTTACGGACAAAGCGTTCTGCATTGTCACTGTTATTCACCGGAGGACCGATATGCCGGACAACTGGTGGAACCCTGTCATTGAGGAGCTCAAAGAGGAGAACGGATCTCTCTTCACCCATATGGCAGTCGATCCGGTTTGCGGAAAAGCCCGACCGCTCCAGAAGGTCTCTGATTGCTATTGTACTCTTCCTGAGCTGCGGAACAATAGTATCCGGGACATAGGGGGGTGTTGGAAAGGTTATGGTGTACAGCGCAGATCCACGTTCGGCAAGTGCCAGCTCCACCTGTTTTTTTGTAAATGAGGCTGGACGGTGAATCATGAAGAATGCCTCCGTCGGATCTTTCAGGTAAGCGCGTGCAAGCTCTATCAAAGCGCACATCCGGTCAAGTGAAAGGGCTGCGGCGACATTCCGGTTTGGATCGGTTGGATCGACCACAACAAGCGGCTCATCAAAAAAACGCTCCCGGTGATTCTCCGGATCGATCAGAACCGTGGGCCGCCATTCTGTCGCTGCCCTTATGAGCGGATTGAAGCCACCGTAATGAAGGACAAGGAGTTCGCAGAGATAGCCTGAGAAGCCCTCAGTCATATGATCTGATCCATACACGCCTCCTGCTTTTGTAAACTGCTTCATTAGCAGGGCATCATCGACATATGCGGCGATACGGGGAATAATATACCGGGTATGAAACGGGGTTCTGTCCACCGCACTCTTGATCTCGGTAGCAGATGCCACATGGTAGCAGGGAACGAGATCGATATCAAGGTCAAAAATCCGGGCATTTAAGTACGGATGCTCGGCGTACTTTTCAACAGCGGTACCCCCGAAGTGAGCCACAACAGCACGCCCTAGCGCAATCCCATCCTTTGCAAGATCATCACGGGGGAGATCTGTTGGGAAGAGCATGAAGATATCAAGATCGCGGTCACCACGGACAAATGTCCCCCGGGCAACTGATCCGACGACCATTGAGGGGCGCTGATGATATTCCATCAGGTACGCAATGATCCGATCAGAGATGGTGCGGAGGTGTTCCACCTCCTCAGGTGTAGGCCTGATTCGGGAGAGGATCTCCTCCTCAAAGGGACTTCTGGTCATAGCGCCACCTCAGCAAGCGTCTCATAGATGGGTCCCCGCGGGGTGAGAGTGCTCTTCTTCAGGACAATCCGGCTGATATCGATCTCCCCTCCAATCCATCCGGAGAGTGGGAAAATGGCTGCTGGAATTCCGGGATGAAATTCCTTCACCCGCGCAATGGTGATATGTGGGCGGAATGGCCGGGTTTCACGAGAAACACCTATAGTTTCAAGAGCTGAATCAATCAGTCCGGCAAGCGCAGCAGTTTTCCCCTCATCTTGCACCTTTGCCCAGATGACGCGGGGGCGAGTTGGATTGTTTGCTGAAATACCTCTGATCGAAACTGGATATGCAGGAAATTCCAGGGATTTCAGCTCTTCAATGACACGGGCAACCTGATCGGGAGACAGTTCTCCAAGGAATTTCAGGGTGATATGAAGGAGGGAGGGATCAACGATCGCAAGCCGTCCCGGTGCCTTGTGCAGTGGCTCCTGAACGAGAGATAATGCCTCCTGCAGGGATGCCGGCAGATCGATTGCAATAAATGCCCTCACCATAACTCGATAACCTGAAGTATGTCTTCGTCATAAAAGGGGAAATATCTTCACCTCCGGTTCTGTCAGGAGAGGAACAGATATCAGATGGCAAATAAGAATAGAAGGAACGTATAGATCTATACTAAGAGAAGGGGTATGCCTCATGTCTGATGTTCATGAAATTATTGTCTATTCACTCGAAGTCTGTCCGAACTGTGAAATACTCAAACAATACCTTCAGGACAATGCGATCCCCTTTATGGAACGGAGCCTTGAGGATCCCGAAGCACTCACCGATCTGAGAATGAACGGCATATTTGTGATGGAAGCACCAGTACTCCAGGTCGGGGATGAATACCTCACCTCACAGGAGATCTTTGAAAATGGTGCTGTATTGACCTCGATTGCAGAAGTCTGCCGACGGTGAAGGCTGCATGAAAGATACGCGGCAGTCAACACTTGATGGGGCATTCCAACCCCCGATGCCCAAGGTGCGGACTTCCCAGGGTCACATGATGGACTGGGACCGCCAGAAGATTGTTCAGCAGATCCTCACCGAGACCCGCCTTGTCGAGACCTTCTATGGACGGGAAGGGGCGGACCTCGAACTTGCTGAGCGGATAGCCCAGAATGTTGAGACCCGGATCAAAAAGCTCGGCCTCACCTTCCTCTCCGGTCCCCTTATCCGTGAGATCATGAATATCACCCTCCTCGAAGAGGGGCTTGTCGATTACCGGAACGTCTGTACCCGTGTCGGAACACCCGTCTATGATGCGCATTTAATCGATGTCGGAAGGGGTTTTGAGGCAAAGGACAACTCAAACCTCCAGGAGAATGCCGAGACATCCCATAAGAAGAAGGCAGACAAGATCAGTAAAGAGCAGTACCTCCTCCAGCTCCCCCCGGAACTCGCAGACATCCACCTGACCGGCGACATGCATATTCACGACCTCGAATATTTTGGATCACGCCCGTTCTGCATAGACGGTAGTACCGTCATTCCGGTGAAATCTGAGGGTCGGATCAGGAGTACGAGGGCCGATGAACTGCCAATTGACGGGGATGAAAACGCCCCCGATGATCTCTCCCTTCTTACGCCCAAAGGCTGGGTGCGGGTGAATAAGGTAACCCGGAGGGTAGCTCTCGATGGAGAGATGCTCAGGATAAAGACATCGGGCGGCCGCATGCTCTCTGTCACCGGGGAGCACAGGATCCCGGTACAGACAGATGATGGGATGGTGATCCGGCGGGCAGATGAGATACGGGAAGGTGATATCCTCTACACAATTACTGCATCTGATCCGATCCGCGGAGAACCGGTATGCGGAATAAACCTGATCCGTGAACTCACAGAACTTGTTCCTGAAGATCTTCTCACCGGCGTGTATGTCCGGGGCGCCGCAGATCTCTTCTCTGAAATTGTCAGGACGGGGCAGGCACGATCCTATACGGCGATCTCACGAGCCCTTGGAATCGAACACAGGAAACAATGGTACACAAAAGGTATCATGCCTCTTCGTTCCTTCCGGGCATTCTGTGAGCACTATGGGATAGTTGAGATGACAGGTTTGAGAGTGGGGGTAACAGGCAGCGAGCATGACCTCCCGGCTCTCCTGCCGATCACCCCTGACCTGATGCGGCTGCTTGGATTCTTTATCTCTGAAGGAAATTACAATGCCTCTCCAAAGGCCGGACAATATAATCTTGCAATCACTGAAAACCATCAGTCAGCCTCGATACAGGCATCAGTGAAAGCTACCCTCAATACCTATGCAACGATCACCCGCCCCACCCCGGATACAACCGAGATCTACGGAATCGAAGTTCATAGGAATCGTGCACAGCAGGTCTATTTCGGGGGAAAGATCGTCTATCTCCTCTTCCGTTACATCTTCAGCATACCAGAAGGCAGCAGCAGCAAGCGCCTGCCTTGGATCGTCTATCATGCCGATGACGCACTGCTTCGTGAGTTCCTCTCAGCACTCTACACCGGCGATGGATCAGCATACTATCGCCCGGAAAAGTCTGACTGTATCATCACCTATACGACAGCATCAGAATCACTCCGCCAGGAGCTTGCCCTTCTTCTGTCGGCACTCGGCATAGGGGTGCATATCACCGAGCTGTATAATGATGATACAGAGCGGCGGATACTCTACCGTATCCAGTTCCATGGACGAAAGAATATCGATATCTTTTCAAAATACTGTTCGTTCCTCGATGAGAGGCAGGATCATATCGATTCCTTCCTGAAGCATACTCAGAAGATAAACCGGGCTGAAAAGCCTGAACGCGTTCTCACCATTGAACCCTGCACACCCTCCAGCAGATATGTCTACGATCTCTTTCTGGAAGGTGACGGGAGCGAGGAGAGCCATACCTTCTTTGCATCGGACGGCCTCCTCATCCATAATTGCCAGGATTGGGATCTCCGCTATTTCTTCTACTATGGCTTAATGCCGGATGGAAACGGGACAAAAGCGAGTGTGGCAGGTCCGGCAAAACGCGCCGAGGTGGCTGTGCTCCATGCGGTCAAGGCACTTGGATCCGCACAGACAAACTTTGCCGGAGGGCAGGGTTACTACAACTTCCTCACCTTCTTAGCCCCCTATGTCGAGGGGATGGACAGGGCCGAGATCAAACAGCTTATGCAGATGTTTGTCTATGAGATGACCCAGATGATGGTGGCACGTGGCGGCCAGGTCGTCTTCTCATCAGTCCAGCTCTCACCAGGAGTCCCAAAGCTCTGGCGTGACAAGCCAATCGTCTTCAAAGGCAAGGTCTGGAATGGCAGGCAGGCTCCCTTCAGGGCATATGGAGAGTTTGAACGTGAAGTCCGGCTTCTCTTTGCAACACTGATGGAAGTGATGCTTGAGGGAGATAACTGGGGCAAGCCCTTCAACTTCCCAAAACCCGAGATCAGTATTGAACCGGACTTTATGGATGAGGATGAAGACTTCAATACGAACAATCCGGATATCCCGACCTACCGTGAACTCTACCTGATGACATTTGAGCTTGCATCAAAGTTCGGCACTCCATACTATGACAACCAGCTCCCCGCCTACAGGGGTGCCGGAGAGGGGATCTCATGTTACCAGTGCTGTGCCTACCAGTTCTCGACGACCGCAGCAAATGACACCTCATTCGAGGATAAACTCACCTTCACGGATGGCAAACATTTTTCAATGGGATCCTGGCAGGTGATCTCGGTGAACTGTCCCAGGGCAGCATTCCGGGCAGACCACGACGACCAGAAACTCTTTGCTGAACTCCGAAAACTGATGGATTCTGCGGTCTCAATCTTTAAGATCAAACGCCGCTGGATGGAGCTTGTCAGAGCGAACGGACGGATGCCGTTTGCAATGCAGAGGCCAAAAGATCCAGAGACACAGGAGAGGGGGGCTGTTGCAGTCGATCTCGAGGGGCTCGTCTATACCGTTGGGATCGTCGGCGTCAATGAGATGATCCAGCATCATCTCGGCTCCCAGCTCCACGAGACCAAAGAGGCATTCAGGTTCGCGGTCCGGACAATGACCGAGATGGAACAATATGCAAAGAAACTCTCGGCAAAACACGGGATGACGATTGCACTTGCA
Source organism: Methanocalculus sp. MC3 (assembly GCF_054767395.1). Lineage (NCBI taxonomy): Archaea > Methanobacteriati > Methanobacteriota > Methanomicrobia > Methanomicrobiales > Methanocalculaceae > Methanocalculus > Methanocalculus sp. MC3. The sequence goes on along the minus strand of NZ_BAABMP010000002.1, from coordinate 59,846 downwards.
CGCACCCCTGCAGAGACGACCGGGCAGAGATTTGCCGTTGCCGATCTGCTTGATGAGCAGTTCCGCCCCCATGCCCTCAGGATCGTCAAGGGAGATACAAAGAACCTGCTTGAGCGGTCAAAGAAGACACTCGATCTCCCGGTCTACTATACAAACGGCATTCATGTCACACCTTCCGCGGATATTCCACTGACAAGGCGGATGGAGATAGAGCATGTCTTCTTCCCGATCGTAGACGGGGGTAATATCTTCCATATCTGGCTTGGAGAAGCCCGGCCTGATCCCCGCGGGCTGATGGATATGGCGATGAACCTTTGCCGGACCACCCAGATCGGATACTTCGCCTTCACCCGTGATCTGACGGTATCACTCAAGCAGTTCACCGAGTACCGCTCTGATAAAACGCCGGAGACGAGCGGGAGCATCGTGCAGGCAGACCGGCGCGTGCTCATCTGAACACCCCCACCATATCTTTCATCGCCTCAAAGCACCAATAGAATGAATGATGCGAGAGCCGGCAGTCAAAAAGGAACTCTTCTGGTGCGATACCTGCAATCTTCCGCTTATCGGGAGGAGATGCGGATGCGGAAAAGAGGCGCGGGCGATCCCCCTGCTGGAGCCATTTGACTTAAGGCCCGCCCTTGGTGCAGATCGCAAACTCATTCAACAACTGCTCAACAGCCGGTTTGGAGAGGTACCCCTCCCTGAAATCATCCTCCTGAACAAAACCGGCGGAAAGGACAAGGCCGATCTCATCATCATGAATGGCAGCCGGTTTGGGTGGCTCCTCTTCGATCCAATCTCCCGGCAGTTTTCACTGGATGTCGCACCGGAATCACTTCCCTACCTGCTGAAGCATACAACAACCGGCATCGTAAACCTTGACGATCACATCGACCAGGAGAAGAAGGTCAGGATCGGGGGGAAACGCTTCCCCCTCAAGTCACCTGTTTTGGATGGTACCGTCATCGTCAGTTACAGGAGGAAATATGGAACCGGTGTCGTTCGTGACGGCCATATCAGAGTGAAGGAACTAATGCAGGTAAATCCCGTAACCTTCAAAAACCCCGACTGGAAGAGGGGAGTCCTGCAGAACCAGTACCATCTCAGGCTTATGGAGCGGGACAGCCTGCGGATCATTGCAAAACATAAAAATGACCGGCCAACCGCAAATGTCTCGTTCTCAGGTGGAAAAGACAGTGCCGCCGTCCTCCACCTTGCCAGAAAAGCCGGAGTGGAATCGGCATTCTTCATTGATACCGGAATCGAACTCCCCGAGACGATCAGGTATATCGAATCACAGAAGGTCGATATCATCAGAAAAGGCGGAGATTTCTTCGCAGCAGTCGAAAAGGCCGGCCCGCCGGGAAAAGACCACCGCTGGTGCTGCAAACTGTTAAAACTCCATCCCCTCAGGATCTATCTCTCGGAGATTGGGGCATCGGTCACCTTTCAGGGGAACCGGTGGTACGAGTCGTGGAACAGGGCAGACCTTGATGAGACGAGCCAGAATCCGGCAAACCCTCTCCAGCTGAATGTTTCACCGATTAGAAACTGGCGGGCATTTGAAGTATTCCTCTACCTCTGGTGGCAGGATGTGCCGATTAATCCGCTCTATGATTTGGGGCTTGAACGGATCGGCTGTTACCTCTGCCCGGCAATGCTCGAGAGCGAATATGAGCTGCTCAGAACCCTCCATCCTGATCTTTGTGATCGGTGGGATGCCTTCCTCATGAAATGGGCTGGGAAGAACGGGCTGCCTGATGCATACCACCAGTGGGGGCTCTGGCGATGGAAGGCGCTCCCCCCAAAGATGCGCGAGCTCTGCCGTGAACACGACATCCCGGTGAACAAGGACTTCACCCTGAAAGAAGGGGCGCCCCGGAAGAGTCCCGAGAGGATGGAGAAGGAAGAAACTGATGGAGAGATAGCTCCAAAGAAGACAAAAGGGGTATCCTTTTCTGAGACAGTACGGCGGGACTTTCCAATCATCCACGACTGTATCTACCTCGATTCAGCGGCAATCAGCCTCTCCCCTGAACCGGTTGTCAATGCTGTTGTTGAGTTTGAACACACGTATCGATCCAATGTCGGAAGAGGCATCCACCGGTTCACGCAGATCGCCTCGCAGCGGTACTGGCATGCCCATGAGAAGGTCGCCCGGTTCATCGGCGGAGAAGAGGGCACAACCGTCTTCACAAAGAATACCACCGAGTCGATCAATATGGTTGCCCGCGGCCTCGACTGGAAACCGGGAGATCGGATAATCACCACCATCCTCGAACACCATTCAAACCTCCTGCCCTGGAGAGCACTGAAAGCAGAGGGAGTCGAAATCACAGTCCTCGGCATACAGCCGGACTACAGCCTCGATCTTGAAGCCTTTGAGGAGGAGGTCAGAAGAGGAGCGAAACTTGTTGCGATCACCCATGCATCAAATGCAATCGGGGTGATCATCCCTGTCAAAGAGATCGGAGAGATATGCAGGAGATACAATACCCTCCTCCTCATCGATGCCGCACAATCAATACCACATATGCCAGTCAGTGTCCGGGATATCGGCTGCGATTTCTGCTGTTTCTCAGGCCATAAGATGCTTGCTCCCACCGGGACAGGTGTCCTCTGGATGAAGGAGCCGATCATTCAACCGATGATGCTGGGTGGCGGGATGATCGAAGAGGTGCATCAGGATGGATTTATCCCGATCGAGGGATACCAGCAGTATGAAGCAGGCACTCCGAACATCTCAGGCGGAATCGGGCTTGGCGTTGCTGTCGATTACCTTGAGAAGATCGGAATGGATCAGATCCGTCGCCACGAAGAAGAGCTTACCACCCGTCTGAGAGAGGGGCTCTCGCGGATCGATGGAGTCACCATCCATGCACCATCCAATCCGGCATCACGGATCGGTGTTGTCTCTTTTTCGATTCAGGGGCTTCATCCTCATGAGGTTGCAGAGCGTCTTGATAGCGACTATGACATCCTGGTGAGATCCGGCCATCACTGCTGCCAGCCGCTGATGGAGTCGCTTGGCCTTTCGAATGGAACGGTGAGGGCAAGCCTGGCCCTCTATACCACCATCGATGAGGTCGATCTCCTGGTAGCAGCGATCCGCGAGATCACACAGGGCCTTTGATCCTCTCGGGATGTGAGAAGCAGGCGGGCCTGCCGTCCCGGGTATGAGAGATGATGCAGAGGTTTGTCTCGTCTGCAATCGAAACGGCAAGATCTGTTACCTGCCCTCTTGATAACAGGATCGGGATTTTGGCAAGGAGGCATCTCCTGACCATTTCAGAGGTAATCCTGCCGGAGATCCCAAGAACGGCACCCGAAAAGTCAAGGCCGTGCTGAATACCATACCCGATCACCCTGTCAACAGCAGGTGAACAGCCGATATCATGGAACGAGGCAATAATTCCCCCATCCCGATCCATCAGTATTGCTGATTCTTTCTCACCCGGCAGTTGTGAGAGGATCTTTCTTATGACAGAAAGAGAGATGGGATTGCCGCCACCCTCAATCCTGGGAAGTGATGTCGTATCAATGTAGGATGTACTCCCACCGCATCCGGCAAGAATGGTCTTCCTCCGGCCGGTGATCCGAAAGGGGTTTGTTGTCAGGACACTGATCCGGTTCTTCTCGAATTTGATTGATTCGATATCATCTTTTGACCTGATGATCTCTTCTGAGAAGAGGTACCCGATTGTATACTCCTCAAGACTGCCCGGAGAGAGGATCGCCGTCTCTGCATGGCGGCCATTCACAAAGAGGGCAATTGCCGTCTCCCGGGATGCATCCTCTGTTGATTCCAGCAGTTCTCTCTCATCAAGGAGAAGACAGGGGAGGGAATAGAAACCAGGATGAGGCATAGAGATGAACCATTCTTCCAGAGAGCAGAACGAAGATCTGCCCCTGCTTCAAAAAAAAATTATTCCTGAATCAGTTCGACATCCGCGATGTCAAACTGTCTCCGGAGAAGCTGCTTGGCTTTTGAGATATTCTTACCTTCTTTGCCGATTGCCAGGCCTCGATCATCCTCACGGACTTCGATCTGTGCAACACGCTCATCATCCTCGCCTTCGAACTCAATCGAGAGAACTTCTGCTGGGAGGAAGCAGTTCCTGATGAACTGAACGAGATCGTCAGAATATTCAACGACCTCAACACGCCTGTCAAGGGCCTCGGATGCCTTCTTGATTGAGGCGCCCTTCTTCCCGATTGCAAGACCCATCTCGCCGGGGTTGATGATAAAGATGACCCGGTCATGCCTGTCATCGATGACACAGTCGCGTGCACCTGCACCTGTGAGGCTCTCGAACTGGGAGATCAGGTGCATGCAGTCTTCATTTAAGGTTATTTCCGACATATCAAGCTCTCTGAATATTTAGAATGTCGGATTCACCGGCGTTAATGACTGCAAGTGCGCTCACGATGAAATCCTTTCCGCACTCTTTGCCGAGCTGGCGGCCTGAGCCATTGTAGTGGTATACAGCGACTTTCTCCTGCGCTTCAACGATCTTTTTGAAGTCTTCCGGGCAGTTCTTTGCAATAATTACGAGCCTTGCGGTCTCATCCTGAATGCTCGCTTCTGTGCTGTTTCGGCCAAGAATGACCGTTCCGGTCTTCATTGCCCTGCGTAAAGATGTATTGAAATCCATTAGTTGTCACCTGTTTTGGTGATTGGTTGCATTGGTTTTACGACCAAACGGACATCGCCGGTTCCAAGCCGGATCGGCTGGCCGACGATGACATTCTCTGTCACGCCGCAGAGTTCATCATGCTCATGAGCAATTGATGCATCAAGGAGGTGATTTACGGTCACCTCGAATGCTGCACGTGACAGGACACTTTCTTTCTCTCCGGCAATCCCGTGACGGCCGATCTGCTTGACCTCGCCATCCATGCACATCATATCTGCGACGAGCATGATATGGCGGACATCAACACCGATACCCTGTTCACGAAGCGTGCTGTTTGCCTCATGGATGATGGCATCCCGGGCAGCCTCGATCCCAAGGACATGGGATATCTCGCTGATATTATTCGTTCGGGTACGGGTGGTGTCTACACCCTCTACCTCGAATACGTCTTTAAGATTAGAGCCTTCAGTATATAGGATATACTCTCCGGACTCCTTTCTGACGACGACACGCTGGATATCATCGATACCCTGAACAATGACATTTCTGACATGTTCCTGAAGCTGGAAGAGATTCTGATAGCTATCCTGGTCTTTTGGGAGGAATCTGAGGATTCCCGCCTGTTCATCCACCTCAGACTCAAAGTCGCGGTAATGGCGCCGTTCGCGGATCTTCGCCGGAGCGCGCTCAAGAATATCCGCAACCTTGATCCGGCGCTTATCACATACCGCCTTGTTTAAGGTGACAACAACAGCCATACTCTCCATGTCTGTCGTGATATCACCAAATTCATGAAGCGGTGATGCTTCGATATCCCAGGAGACTTCACGGGCACGGTCACGGTTATCACGGTACCCATCCTCAAGGTGAATCGTCATTGCCGGTGTTGAAGGTTCACGCCTGGCATCCATAATCTCAATGAGACGCGGCAGACCAAGGGTGACGTTAATCTCAGCGACACCCGCATAGTGGAAGGTCCGCATTGTCATCTGTGTACCCGGCTCACCGATTGATTGTGCCGCGATGATACCAACCGCCTCACAGGGTTCGATCCTGGTAGAGAGGTATTCCTTCACGACCCGGTTGAGGATCTCATCGAACTGCTCATCAGTCACCGGTGATTCCTTCTCTTCTCTCTTCAGAAGGAGGGTGATCAGCTGATCGTGTGTCTTGACCGGGAGATTTGCATCATTGATTCTGAGGATTCGGCTGATAATACGCTCAAATACCTCATCCTCAACTTCGCGCTCAGAGAACCATTCGGTGATCAGCTTGTGAATCGTCTCCGGGAGGGTATGTGAGTCGATCCTGTCAATGTACTGTTTGTTCATCTCAGATCTCCTCCTTTAAGACACTCTCAACGATTCCCTTGACATCCACCGGATCTCCAAAGGCACTCTTTGTGGGATCGGTTCCATCCTCTCCGTACTTGAACTGGATGATCCGCCCACCTGTTGTTCTGACGGTGCCGTCATAGGCGACTTTTAAGTCCTGAAGTGCATTGATCAGCCTCCTCTGGAGGTAACCGCTCTGTGACGTCCTGACCGCAGTATCGACAAGACCTTCACGGCCACCGATTGCATGGAAGAAGAACTCTGTCGGTGAGATTCCACTCTTATAGGAGTTCCGGATGAAACCATGTGCTCCTGCACCCTGGTCGTATTTCTTGAAGTGGGGGAGGGTTCTCCCTTCATATCCACGAACGATACGCTCACCACGAACAGACTGCTGTCCGATACATCCGGCCATCTGTGTCAGGTTCAGCATGGAACCACGGGCACCGGAGACGGCCATTACGACAGCAGAGTTGCCAAGACCAAGGTGACTGCCTGCAATATCACCGGTCTTGTCCCTCGCCTTTCCGAGGACCTGCATGATCTGCATCTCAAGTGTCTCCTCGGCAGTTCTTCCGGGCATTGGTTCAAGCTGGCCGTTGTTATAGATCCGGATCCTCTTCTCCACATCCTGTTCGGCCTCATCCAGCAGATCGCGGATCTGTCCATACTCGGTCCTGCTGAGATCTTCATCATCAATCCCAAAGGAGAAGCCGATGAACATGATACTCCGGATCGAGAGTTTGGTCATATCGTCGATATATTCGCGGGCCCTTTTCAGGCCGTGTGTCCGGATGATCCGGTTCATTATCGCGCCTTCGAACGCACCAACGGATTTCTTATCAATGGTTCCGGAGATGTGATCCCCATCGATGATCCTGACATAGGCATCACGTTCGCAGAGGTCTTTTTTGCACTCATTGCAGTTCACGCATGATGTTGCCCGGTAGACCATGTTCAGTCCGCGGGGCAGGATCATCGAGAAGACCTGTTTATTGCTCCAGTACGATACGCCATCCTCGACCTTGCCGGGCTTTGGAAGGAACTCGATATCCGCATGCCGCAGGAGATAGAGAACTTCAGGCTTGGTAAACCAGCGTAGCTCATGCGTCAGGAGGAAGATGCCGGAGATGTGATCGTGAATCCCGCCGATGATTGGTCCGCCAAAACGCGGCGAAAGAATATTCTCCTGAACCGATGCAAGAAGCGAGGCTTCTGCTCTTGCCTCTTCGGTCTGGGGAACATGCATGTTCATCTCATCACCATCAAAGTCAGCGTTATATGGCGGACAGACTGCCGGGTTTAACCGGAATGTCTTATCACCCATCAGCTTGATCCGGTGTGACATGATGCTCATCCGGTGCAGCGATGGCTGACGGTTGAAGAGGACGATATCACCGTCCCTGAGCTGCCGGTCAACGGTCCATCCAGGCTCGATCATCGAGGAGACCATCTCACGGTTATCGAGAAGACCTGATCCGCCATGGAGACGAAGCCTTCTGTTATCGGGGCGGATGGCATAGTTTGCGCCACAGGGATCGCGGAGTGTCGGCCGCTCGGGTCCGACAAGAACCATTGAGCGGAGCTCCTCAACATTCTCTTTTGTCACGCGGATTGGAACCGACATCTCGTTTGCGATTGCAAGCGGGATACCAAGTTCTGATACCGAGAGATTCGGATCAGGAGAGATGACTGTACGGGCAGAGAAGTTGACACGCTTTCCTGAAAGCGATCCCCTGAATCGCCCGTCCTTTCCCTTCAGTCTCTGTGAGAGGGTCTTTAATGGCCTGCCGGAACGATGGCGTGCAGGCGGGCATCCGGCCACCTCATTGTCCATGTAGGTGGTCACATGGTACTGGAGCAGTTCCCAGAGATCTTCGATGATCAGCTGGGGTGCTCCTGCATCCTGGTTCTCCTTGAACCGCTGGTTGATCCTGATGATATCGACAAGCTTGTGGGTCAGGTCATCTTCAGAACGCTGTCCGTTCTCAAGGATGATCGAGGGGCGCATCGTCACCGGGGGAACCGATAATACCGTCAGAATCGTCCATTCGGGGCGTGCCACGGTTGCATCGATTCCAAGAATCTTGAGATCGTCATCGGGAATCCGCTCAAGGCGTGCACGGATGTCAGCCGGAGTCAGCTTGTGCTCTGTCTTCCGGCCATCTTCTGTCCATGCCTCCATGAAGGTGGTCGGCTTTTCGAAGTTCACCTTCAGCTGCTGCTCGGCACAGTGCGGGCAGACCCGCTCTTTCTTGATATCCTTCTCGGAGACGACATCGGCAGAGAAGGGATCGTCACCCATTGCGGAGAATTTCTCGATCTCCTGTGGCTCAAGGAGAAGCCGTCCGCATGCCCGGCAGCTGACACGGAGAAGCTTCCTGATCAGCCGTGTATATCCGACATGGATGACTGGTTTTGCAAGATCGATGTGGCCGAAGTGACCGGGGCAGTCACCTGATTTCTGGCCGCAGGTCTTGCACCGGAGACCCGGATCAATAACTCCGAGACTTGGATCCATCAGACCTTTGCTGTAGGGGAAACCATCGTCATCATAGGTGTCTGGCCAGATCACCTTACATACACTCATTTTTCTGACATCTTTCGGTGACAGAAGGCCAAAATCTAATTTTCCTATTCGTTTTGGGCTTGGCATATTCAGATCACCTCAGACTATATCCTCAAGCATCAGTCGTGGTGCAATACCCATACTGATCATCTCATCCAGAAGGAGCTTGAATGCATAACTCATCTCTACCTCGTAGATGTCCGTCTCGGCACCGCAGGCAAGACATGAAGTAACCTTCCGTTTCGCATCATACATGGCAACCATACCGCACTGGGCACAGACCCATTCCTTCACGGCATCCGATTCATCAAGGAGACGTTCCTTCAGGGCCATCGCAGCGCCATGGCCGATCATCACATCACGCTCCATTTCACCAAACCGAAGACCTCCTTCACGGGCACGTCCTTCAGTTGGCTGGCGGGTCAACACCTGCACCGGTCCGCGGGAACGTGCATGCATCTTGGTTGAGACCATGTGGTAGAGCTTCTGGTAGTAGATGACACCAATATAGATATCAGCGGCAAACGGCCTGCCGGTGATGCCATCATACATCACTTCGCGTCCGGTATGTGAGAATCCAAGATCCTGAAGCTCTTTTCTGAGTGCAAACTCTTTCTCACCACGGAAGGGGGTTGCATCGATCCGCCGCCCATTCAGGCTGCCGACCTTTCCACCGATCATCTCGATCATATGGCCGATCGTCATACGTGAGGGGATGGCGTGGGGGTTGATGACGAGATCAGGTGAGATCCCTTCAGCGGTAAACGGCAGATTCTCCTGCGGAGCGATAAGCCCGACGATACCCTTCTGTCCGTGCCTCGAGGCAAACTTGTCCCCGATCTCAGGCACCCTGAGATCACGGGTTCTGACTTTCACAAGGCGGGATGAGTTCTCACCCTCTGTGAGGATGACGGTATCGACGATACCATGCTCATTACTCCGCATCGTAACCGAGGTATCCCTCCGTTTCTCAACAGCGATCAGCTCAGCCGTCGGCTCTTCAAGGAACCGTGGGGGTGAGGTTTTTCCGATCAGAACGGACTTCTCATTCACGATCGTCTCGGGGCTGATGATACCATCGGAATCAAGATTCCTGTATGCATCCTCACCATGAGAGCCGGATACTTCCTCATCCGGAATCTCGATCCTGTCGATCTGGCCACCAGGATATCTCCGTTCTTCACCCTCATAGGTTCTGAAGAAATGAGACCGCCCGACACCCCGCTCGATCGAGGCCTTATTGAAGATGAGTGCATCTTCGATATTGTATCCTTCGTAACTGAGGATGGCAACAACGAGGTTATAGCCCTGGGGCCGCTCTTCGGATCCGATCAGTTCCGCTGCCTGTGTCTTCACAAGCGGCCGCTGTCCATAGTGGAGCATATGGCCACGGGTATCAGGGCGGAGCTTCATATTTGCCTGTGCAAACCCGAGTGCCTGCTTGACCATTCCCGCGCCCATGGTGACACGGGGCGATGCATTGTGTTCGGGGAATGGAACGTGTGCCGCACCGATACCAAGCATCAGCTGTGGGTCGATCTCCATATGCGTATGCTCAGCGGTAAGTCCATCCTGGTTGACAGCGATGTAGAGATCATCTTCCTCTTCGGCATCCACATATTCGATCTTCCCCTGGGAGACCATATCCTCAAAAGAATATTGCCCGGCCCGGATCTTGTCGATATCATCGTCTGAAATGATCGGGAGTCCCTGATCAAGGATGATGAGTGGCCTTCTGGCACGGCCGCGGTCGGTATTGATAACAATCTCGTTGCTGTATTCCTTGAATGAGACATTGATCTCTGAGGAGAGCTCGCCACGGCGCCTGAGCTGACGGACCCTGGCTGCAAGCGCCTGTCCGTCATCTACAACACCAATGAGTGCTCCATCAACAAAAATTCGTGTTTTGACTGACATTAGTGTTCACCACCAATCGGCTCGACACCAATGCTGAAGAGCACATTCTTTATCTCCTCTTCATCAAGGACACCCTTGCTCACTTCGACAAGCTGGGCAAAGTTCTTTACAAGACCACAATTCGGACCCTCAGGAGTCTCTGACGGGCAGATTCTGCCCCATTGTGTCGGGTGCAGATCACGGGCCTCGAAATGCGGCTGTGAGCGGGAGAGCGGGGAGATGACACGGCGCAGGTGGGAGATGACCGACATGTGGTCAACCCGATCCAGAAGCTGTGATACACCGGTTCTTCCGCCCACCCAGTTCCCTGTTGCAAGTGGGTGGAGAAGCCGCTCGGTTAATACATCTGCCCTGACGGCAGTCTGTATTGAGAGATCGCGGTGCCGCATGCTGGCACGTTCAAGCTGGTACTTGACATCACGGGTCAGCCGGTTGAGGGAGATCCGGAAGAGATCCTCCATCAGGTCACCAGCGAGCTTCAGCCTCTTGTTTGAGTAGTGATCCTTGTCATCTGTCTTCCGCTTCTTCAATGCGAGGTGGAAACAGGCTTCAGCCATTCGTCCGAGGAAATGGGCTTTTGCCAGCCTGACACTGATCATCATCTCTTCATACCCGGGATCATCCTCTTTCACCGAGGGGCTGACGAGGTAATTCAGGTGGGGGAGAAGATAGTTGTCAAGGACAAATTCAGCACGCTTCTTCTGGTACTCCCTCGTCTGGTTCGGTGCAAGCTTTTTGCCGACATACATGACTCCTTCCTCGACTGATCCGCATTCTGCGGCTTCAAGGTTCTGCATCATGTAGGTGAGGATATCCTCGTCAAGAGAGACCGCGGTCACAATATCGGAATCGGTCTCAAGACCGAGTGAACGCATCAGGTCTGCAAATTTCAGGTGCCCGGCAACCGAGGGGAATGAGACATCAAGGAGATTCTTCTTATTCTTCTCAACGACAACGAGTGCCCGGTAGCCACGGTACTGCGAAAAGACCTTTGAGACATGGATCTGTTCGTTGTACCGCTCGGTATACTCGGTCATGATCTTGTTGGATGCAAGATCTTCAAGTGACATCAGCACGCGTTCTGTGCCGTTTACAATGAAATATCCGCCGGAATCCAAGCGATCCTCACCACATTCGACCCGCTCGTCATCGGAGAGGCCGTACAGGTTGCAGACTTTTGATCCGATCATTACCGGAAGCTGACCGATTGTTGTCTCGATTGGATCGTACCGTTCCTCACCCTGGCAGAGCGTCATCTCCAGGATCATGGGTGCAGCATAGTTGAGGTTCCGAAGCCGTGCCTCGGTCGGGTAGAGTTCGCTCTGGGATCCGTCCGCCTCCCGGACTATGGGTTTTTCAACCCGGATCTTACCAAGCTCGACCCAGACAGCCTCGTTGTTCTTGCCCCTGTGTTCAATATCCGTCTCTATGACGCGTTGTTCATCAACGACGGTCTGTAGATTATAGTCTAAGAAGTTGTTGTAGGATTCGAACTGGTGGCGTGCAACATGATCTTTGGAAAAATATGCCTGCGATAATACGCTTCTATCAATCAGATGTATCATCTCCGATTATTTCTTGGGTCTTCTCACAACAAGGCGAAATGCTTCAGCCTCACCCGCTGTATGGCTTTTTCGGGTGATGCGTATAACATTCCCGGGTACTGCATCAATAGATTTAACAATTGGGTCGTCGTGATATATCTTTAGTAATTGCTCCATTATCAGATTATAATCCGTCAGGAGAGTGTTTACTTCTTCAACAGCCATGATCTGATGCTTTGGCACCATATCATGCATCAGAACATTTAACCTGGTGCCCATCAATAATTGCCCCTTTTAATAGTGTTGAATAGGATAATGTTCAGAGATCTCATCGATTAAAAACCACAGCTTGAACCGTGGTAACGGGCCCGGAGGGATTTGAACCCCCGACCACCTGGTTAAAAGCCAGGCGCTCTACCTAACTGAGCTACGGACCCACCGGTCAAACAAACCTAGCATTATTAAAATGCCATATTAACTTAAAAACCTTGTTATTCACCCACATTTTCAACCCCATTTCCGATCATCATGAAGCGATCCGGACCCGGAAATGCCCAATCACTAACAATCCAACCGACACCCTTTAATTCAAAACCGCTTCATATGAAAGTAGAATCGAAGGTACACGGTGAAAAGTATGGGAGATTACGATCATCTGACTCCGATAATGAAATCAGTAATGAATATGATTTCGCGGTGTACACTTTTTATTTATGCATTAATTGCCGCCCTTTTGATCATTATTGCCCTTCTGACCTTTCTGGATGCAGTCTACCTGATATTTGCGATCTTCTCGCATGGAGATGTGATCACCGGCATTCTTGACGTATTGCATGTCCTCCTTCTGACGATCATCGTTGTCGAGGTGCTTGAGACCGTTACCGGGTATTTCAGGACAAAACGCATTCTTGTCCGCCCTATCCTGATTGCAGGAATGACCGCGATGATCAGAAAAGTGCTCATTATCAGTGTGGATGATGCACAGGTTGCAGAAATGATCTGGATCATCGGTATCATCGCCGTCCTGACAGCAGCAATCTATGTTGTGGGAAGAAGCGAGGATAATACGATTTTACACTGAAGAAGAGAGAGATTCGGGCAAAACAGAGTTCAGATCCCAATCTGAGCCCGGATCTCCTCGAGACGGGACTGCTGGATCGAAAGGCCTTTCTTCATGCTGTTAATGGCATTTTCTATCTTTTCGACGCTTCCTGTCCTGCGATCCTTGAGAGAATAGGTATTTTCAAGAATACGGATGAGACGTGTATTCACATCAACACTTTTTACGAGGCGCGCATATTCCGATACAAGAACCTGGTTGACACCCCGCTCACCGGCGAGCCTGATCGCCGCTGCGATTGACCGGCGCCTCTCGAGCACATGTTCTATTGATTCGTAGAGTTCCGTATGCGTGATTGGCTTGATGATGTAATCTTCGATATACATCCCATACTCTTCTGCCTCATCGGGAGTGAGCTGTTTTGCTGTCAGCATCATGACAGGTATATCACGGGTAGCCGGGTTCAGCTTGATATTTTCAAGAGTCTCCCAGCCATCCATCGGCTCCATCATGATATCAAGGAGGATGAGATCCGGAGTGAGATCCAGAAGAATATCAAGTCCTTCTGCCCCGCTGCCAGCGGAATATGTCGTATATCCACCACGCTTCAGCATGGTTACAAATACCTCTACAATGCCAGGGTTATCATCGATCACAAGGATTTTTGCTGTCATCAGAGAGCTCCTCCGATACGCTCTCCAATCTCCTGAAGATGGGCGCAGACCCCCTCCAGATTTGCATCGTTATTGGCAGTGACAGCAATTAACAGCCGTTCGCCAGCAGGAACAAGGATTATTGCTTTTTTGTGGCTGTTCACCACAATCCAGAGAGGGGATTCGATATTGACGACAGATGCGGCAGCCTCGGATGAGGCGATCATGGTGGCACACATCGCCCCAAAAGACTGGGCAGAGAGGGAGTCTTCAAATGATTTGCCAATGAGGATTCCATCGGTTGAAACAAGGGCGCAATCGTTTACGCCTGAAACAGCCTTAATTTCGTCTACGAACTGACGAATCATCTGCTTAAGAGGGCCTGCTGACGACATCTGCAACTGATCTCCGGTATTTTTTTACTCTATTGAGGGAGGTGTATCCAGCGTTAATCGGTATGAACTATCGATCATTGCTCTTTCCCCGCGATACAAAGGATTAGAAGACTAATTAGCCCCATACATAAATACCTTTTTGCTTTCCACCAGAGATCCGCCCCTGTGTTCATGAGATCGTTTTGAGAGATGGGGGGGATGGCGGATGCAGGCAATTGTGCTTTCAATCCCGGTTAAAAAAGGAAACTACATATGCAATACAACCGAATAGTATGAGCACGGGGCCATAGGGTAGCCTGGCCATCCTAGGAGACTGGGGGTCTTCTGACCTGCGTTCAAATCGCAGTGGCCCCATTCAACTCTTTCTTAAAAATATCAGATTATCAGGTAACAGGTCGATGAAATGAGAATCACCGAAACATGCCGGGATTGTCTCCTCTCCCGCGTCCGCTTTGAAGCAGAACTCTGCACAGAGGATACGGCAATCGTTGAAGAAGCAGTCAGGGCTTCCCGCACCCTGCTTGACTCACTGTTTGAAGACGATGTTCCGGCACCCGTGATTGCAAGTGCGGTTCACCGTTGCTGTTATAGAACTGTAGGGGCTGTTGATCCGTACCGGACACTGAAGTACCAGGATACCCGGACAGCACGGGATGTTGTAGCAAAGGTCCGCCACCTGATAACAGATTTTCCATCTGCCATTCGGGCGGCAGTCATCGGAAACGCAATGGATTACGGAGTGATGGGCCATACGATTGCAGAGGACTTTGTCAGCTTTTTCAAGGCAGAATTTGAGAAGGGACTCTTTATCGACGATTCCGATGAAATTGCAAAAGCTGCCCGGAGAGTCGTATACTTTATGGATAATACCGGTGAGAGTTTCTTTGACCGGATTCTCATTGAGGAGCTGAAACATCTGGGGGCATATGTCACGGTTGCCGTGAAACACGCGCCAATATTAAACGATGTCACCCTTGATGAGGCACGGGATGCCGGGATAGATGAGGTCGCAGACCACCTGACCACAACAGGCGGCGGTGCAGAAATCGGCGTCAATCTCAAACTGATCCCAGACGATCTGAAAGATGCGATCCAGAGTGCAACCCTGATCATCTCAAAAGGGCTTGCCAACTATGAGTCTCTCTCAGATTATTCCAATCTGCCGCCGGTTGCGTACCTGCTGGTTGCAAAGTGTGATCCGATCGCAGAAAAGCTCGGAGTTCCAAAAGGGGCAAAGATTGCCCATATCATCAGATAATTTTCCTTTCAGGAAGCATTTATCCCCCCAAACCACCATCTATCTGTATGGTGCTTGAGACCAACCTGTATTTCGCATTGATTATTATCGGTGCATTATTGCTTCTCTTTGAGGCGATGAATCCGGGGTTCTTTGCCGCTGTACCCGGCACAACGATGATCGTCCTTGGAGTCATGTTCCTGATGGGCATCGATGTCTTCAGCAGCACGTGGGGGATTCTGATCGGAGTTGCGTCGGCACTCATTGCCGCAAGCCTGACTATCCTGTTATACCGGCGCCTCTCACCCGAACAACTGCCAACGACGATGAGTCGTGACTCTCTTGTTGGAAAGGAAGGGAAGGTCGTGCGTGAAGTACAACCGGACGAACTCTCAGGGAAGGTCTCGGTCTCCGGTGTCGAGTTGAGTGCACGCTCAACAGGAAGAATACTCTCCCCCGGTACAACCATCAGGGTTGTCAGTTCCGAGGGAGTGCATGTCATTGTAGAGGAGGTATGAAAGTATGGCTCTCATTGATAGTTTTGTAACGATCATTTTAATTTTAATTATCGTCTTCATATTTGCCCGTGGCGTGGTCATCGTCCAGCCGTACCAGCAGGGCCTTACCATCCGGCTCGGTACCTATACCGGCCGGATGAACCCCGGTTTCCGCTGGGTTGTCCCGTTCATCACGGAAGTCATCAAGCTGGATCTCAGGACACAGGTGATTGATGTTCCGTCGCAGGAAGTGATCACAAAAGACAATTCACCGACAAATGTCGATGCCATCATCTATGTCCGGGTGATGGATCCTGAAAAAGCATTCTTTGAGGTTGCCGCGTATAAATCCGCCACGGTGGCTCTTGCACAGACAAGCCTTCGTGGCATTATCGGCGATATGGAGCTTGATGAAGTCCTCTACAACCGGGATCTTATCAACACCAAGCTCCGCGATATGCTTGACCGGGAGACAGACCAATGGGGTGTCAAGGTTGAGCGTGTCGAGATCAAAGAGGTCGACCCGATCGGTGCCGTCAAACAGGCGATGACCGAGCAGACCTCGGCCGAGCGTGAACGGCGTGCGGCAATCCTCAGGGCAGATGGAGAGAAGAGGGCTGCCATCCTGAAGGCCGAAGGTCTCCGGCAGAGTATGATCCTCGAAGCCGAGGGTGAGCGGCAGAGCAAGATCCTGAGAGCAGAGGGTGAACGGCAGGGGAAGATCCTGGTGTCGCAGGGAGATGCACAGGGGCTCCGTATCCTGGCACTTGGCGCCCGCCCGCTTGATAAGCGTGCAATTACTGTCCTCTCACTTGAGGCTCTGAAGAAGATGGCCGAGGGAGAAGCAACCAAGATCGTGCTGCCGTTTGAGCTGACAAGCCTCATCAAGCAGAGCGCGAAGTTCCTTGGCGCAACAGAGGATATGCATGATGAAGATCCAAAAGACTTAATGGAGCTTTCTGAGGATATACTCGGCGAGATGCCTGGAAAGGATGCAATCCATTCTGCGAAAGAGATCTTAAAATCGATCGAAGCGGATATCGATACATCCGATATCAAGATGATCGGAAAAGATAAGATCGAATAACCGGGAACCGGCAGCAAAGCCGTTCCTTTCCTTTCCTTTTTTTTAAATCAAACCATAACTTCTATCAGCCGGTACTCCAACCAGCTCATTATGACAGAGATCATCCGGGAACTCGGCAAAGAAGAATTCCACCTCGCAGAAACACTCTGGCGGGAGTATCGCGGGCAGAAAGCAGATGCAATAAAAGAACGGATATTCGGCGTATTTACTGAGGCGGAACTGGCTGCAACAGCCCGTTGTACCCACCACCCGGAGGGTCTCGAGATGGACTGTGTCTTCACCCCCGAGAGGTACCGGGGCAGGGGTTTTGCCCGCATTGTTGTACAGGCACTCCTTGATGCCTGCGGCGGTGAGGACATATATATCCATTCCACCCTCCCACTGATCGCATTTTACACATCCCTTGGATTTGAGAGGATTGAAGAGCGGGCAATGCCACAGACGATCCGTGAGCGTTTCATCTTCTGTTTCGGGGAAATGGAAGGGTGCAACGCCATCCCGATGGTGAGGAGAGGAAGGTAAAATTTTCCTCCCCGCTATTGGTGAGGGTAGTTTGAAGCAGGTGCGGCCATCCGTTCAACCTCCCTGCGAAGCATGTGAGGACGGGGACGGGGCGGTGGGGAAAAACACCTAAGTGAACAGATCCGAATGCTTGATTCAAACACCTGATAACCAGATGATGGCTCGTTCACTATTGAAAAATCAGACTAATCAGCGAAGAGCCGTAAATCCGGCCTTCTGCCGGATACTCAGATCAGGGTATTCTTCCCTCCATATAACGCTGCGATCCCCCCTCACAGATGGAAGAGGTAGGGGAGGAGGATCGGAACCAGGAGCATAAACAGCACCACCCATGAAACCGAGACGACGATCCGATCCACATATCCTCCCAGTCCACGCTTGTCAAGAATCCTGTTTAACCCTTCCCTGAGGATATGGCCGCCATCAAGCGGAAGCATCGGAAGGGCATTGAAGATCCCGACCATGATATTGATCCAGCCAACCCAGAAGAGGAGGTGAATCAGTGGCCAGAAACCATCAAACGGCACCTGGAGGTAGGTGTTCTCAACCGAGTCATAGGGGATCACCCTGAGGAAATCTGCTCCCGGAACGATATTGAGTGGTGCAATCAGGAGATAGAGCATCCCTTCAGGAGAGGCGAGATTGCCAAGTACGGTAACGACACGCTCGCTGTCATAGTACATGATCCCCATGAACCCTGATTCCATTTCGCTGGCAAGTTCCTCCGGCCAATCCGAGAGGATAAGGGTTCGTTCGACAGGTGTGCCATCCGAATCAACAATGAGCGTCAGGGAATCGCCGGGACGGGTTTGGGAGAGGAGTGCCGTCACCTCTTCCCTGGATGCCACCGGCTCGCCATTGACATTCATGATGACCGAAGGGAAGGGGAGATCGGCCTCATATGCCGGATAATCCATGTAGACACCGGTGACAACCGGGGCAGGGGAGGGGGCTACCATCCCGAGGAGGAGGACAAGGGCGATGAAACAGGCTACACCGACGGTGAGGTTGTTAGTGATACCCGCCCCAAACATCCGCATCTTCGGCATGCCATGTTTTTTATCGAGATCTTCCTCATCAGGCTCAACAAATGCACCGATAGGGATGACCGCCAGCAGAAGTCCGGTGCTCTTTACCGCGATCCCCTCGATTCGGCAGAGGATACCATGGCCAAATTCATGGATTGCAATCGTCAGCACAAGGGCGGTCCAGACCGCAAAAGATGAGGGTATAAACTCATTGACACCGGGGATGAGGAGAAGATTCTGGGGTTTCTGGAACTCTGTTGGTTCCGGGCGTGTCAGAAGGGTGATCTCGGTCGTCTTGACGAGCAGGTACATCATCAGGGCTGAGATGAAGACCACCATCAGCACCCCGATAGTCCCATAGATCCTGAAGAATGCCCTGAAGGGAATAAAACGATCAAAAAAACCGACTTTTTCCGTTTTGATCATCATAATAGGGCCATAAAACGTGATATTTTCTGGAAATAAACCATTTCTCCAGATGACCCCGGCTATAACTGCATATAAAGCAATGACAAGAACAACAGGGAAAAGCCAGTCCATAAGTAGGTTTACTGTTTGCTGTGAACCTTCATAAAGCCGTTCATTGTGTTAGAAATCGAAAAGCGATGATTGTCTTTCTTTTTCGAGGAGAGCTGCCACTGTCTTCCAGCTCGATCGGGCACAGGCGGGGGGGATCCCATGTTCCCGGATATACTCTGAGAGAAAACGGATCGTCTTTTTATCGGAAGGATACCCGCTCCCGATATCACCATATTCAAGGGCGAGATCGGCAATCGCCCGATCCCTTGTTACTTTTGCGATGATACTGGCGGCACCGACAATTGGATAGGTAGCATCTGCCCTGTGCTCGGCTACCAGTCTGCATGGGTATGGGAGGAGAGACTGCACCGTATCTGCGTACCGGGCGGCATTTACATCACATGCATCAAGGTATGCGGTTTCTGGCTTCAGTGCCGCAACACATGCTGCATGTGCCCGTGCCACCACCAGGTTCATTGAGATGAGAGGGAGTGCAGCATCAATCTCACCCGGAGAGACAGAGACGACATGAAAGAGGCACATTTCCGTCAGCATAGGGAAAAGCTCTTCCCTTTTGCGGGGACTGAGGGTTTTTGAATCCCTGATTGCAAGAGAGTCAAGCTGCGTGAGATCAAAAACACCGGCGGCTGCAACCACCATCGGCCCGAGAACCGCACCCTTCCCTGCCTCATCCACTCCGCAGAGCATACATACAGATCACTCCGCAAGGTATTTCAACACGTGCTTATGTAAAACCGTATATGTACATCATCGTTATCGGCCTCGGCGGTATCGGGAGAAGCCTTGCGGCCACTGCTGCTGAGAATGGCGACAGCGTTGTAATCATCGACAGGGATGAAGAGCGGTGTGCTTCGATGCTTGAGACCTACGATCTCCTGGCAATCACCGGAAATGCCACCGACAAATCGATTCTCGAGGATGCCGGGATCGATCATGCAGACGCACTTGTTGCAACCACTAGCGATGATGCGGCAAACCTCATGACATGCTGGCTTGCAAAACGGTACTCTGTTCCGAATGTTGTATCGATTGTAAATCACAAGGAACATTCCGAGCTTTTTTCCGAGGTGGGAGTCAGGATCAGCGAAAATCCTGATGAGATCGTTGCCAGATCCCTCTATACCTGGGCAGAGAACCCAAATACCCAGGCACTTGCCTCGATCCATGGGGGAGGGATCTTTGAGATCTCCGTAGAAGCAGATTCACGCGGTGCCAATAAAAAGATCAGTGACCTTGATGTGAAGGATTTCGTCATAATTGCAGTTCACAGGGCAGGAGATCTGATCATCCCGAAGGGAGATCTTGTAATCAGGCCGGAAGACTTAATCACCGTATTCTCTAAAAAAGAGGCTGAATTAAGCAGTCTCCGCTATTTAAACCAACAGTTCACAAAAATATGAAACCGGTCTCTGACCGGTTGCCGTTTTAGAGGAATGCTTTGAGATGTTTGAGCTCCAGGAGGAGCGAGGGGTTTGCTTTGATCAGCTCGGTGATCAGTGTCAGCGTGCTGAATTCCTCAAGATTGATCTTTGAGATAGAATGAACAATGGCATTCAGCTTCTCATCTGATAACCCGACAAAGATTTCCTTGACGGCATAGTTCCGTTCAAGCGCCTTCCCCATGTTTGAGCTGCGCCAGATTGTATCATATGGCATCAATGCGGCTTTTCTGGTGTCACCCTTCTCAAGTGCTCCGATTGCAGTCTCGGCGGCAAGCCGTCCGGTGTACATCGCATTGTAAATCCCGCCTCCGGTGATGGGATCAGAGATCCGGGCAGCATCGCCGACGATCAGCATATTATCTGCAACGGTGCAGGAGAGCGGCTTGCAGACCGATACGCCACCGACAATCAGTTCGATGCATTTGCCATCAGGGAACTTCCTTTTGACGAAACGGTCAAGGTAATCCTTTGCACGATGCCCAGCACCGCTCTTTCCGCCGCCGATACCGATACCAACATTGGCAAGCCCTTTGCCTTTGGGGAAGATCCAGACATATCCGGCTGGAGCAACTTCATTGCCAAGATAGAACGAGGTCATCTGTGCATCGATATCGATCCCTGTCATCAGGTACTGTGCACAGGTCTCGATCTCACGGAGTGGGACTGTTGTATCAATACCTGCCCATTTTGCAAACTTCGACTCGATGCCATCTGCAGCGATCGTGACTTTCGCATCCACTTCATAGGTCTTCCCATGCTGTTCGATGACCGCACCGGCAACTGCACCATTTCTCATGATTGGAGCAGTGGCCCGGGCCTTCACATACGTCTCGGCTCCTGCTTCGGCAGCCTTCCAGACAAGTTCCCGGTCAAAGACCTTCCTGTCAAGGACGTACCCGACTTCTGATCCCGCCATCTTCGGCTCAAGGAGCATCGAGAAATCATCAGGGGCAACAAGCTCGGCCCGTTCGATTTCAGTTGCAATCCATCTTGGATCCGGGGGGAGGAAGTCGTTCAGGAGCTCTTTGCCAATACCCTCGGCACAGCGGACAGGAGTTCCTATCGCAGGACGCTTCTCGACAAGACAGACAGAGAGACCCTTCTCTGCGGCAGTCTTTGCGGCCAGCGCTCCTCCGGGACCGCCGCCGATGACCAGCATGTCATACTGCCGCTTCATTCCTTGACAACCTCCAGAGCACCGAGTGGACAGACCTTCTCACAGATTCCGCAGTTGATACAGGCGGTATCCACTGTAAGAAATGCATCGACCAGCTCAAGGGCACCTTCCGGGCATACAGAGACGCACGCTCCGCAGTACCCACAGATATCCCGTCGTATATTGAGCATTGACAATGTTATGGGATGGGAATACGTTTAATTATATTGATTCATTCAGGTTTAAACTGGCAAAGACGATAAACACGTTCTGCTTTCAGATGAGATACCCAATAACTATTAAGAATTCAAGCCAATACTTCTGAAACAGGCAGGCAATGAATAGCTGCCTGGGCTGCGGGATCCATGACAACGAGTGAATTGAGAGGAGGGCCGACCCAGCCCGAAGTATGTGCCGTTGCGCTTTCGAAGCTTGCAGTCCGCCCCGGAGATACTGCTGTTGATATCGGGTGCGGGACAGGAACCGTCAGCATCGCCATTGCACGGACTGCTGAAAGGGTGTTTGCAATCGACATGCGGCCGGAGGCAATTGCAGTCGCCAGAAGAACAATTGCCGATTCCGGGTTAACAAATATCAACCTTGTCGGGGGCGATGCAGTACCATTTCTCGGTGAGATTGAGGGAATTGATGTTGCGTTTGTCGGCGGCTCAAAGGGGCTTCTGCAGGTACTCTCACTTCTCGCAGAGAAGGGGGTCAGAACGATTGTGGTGAATGCCGTCCTCCTTGAGACCGCCACGCTTGCGATTCAAACGATGAGGGAACGTGGCATCTTTGTCGAAGCTATCCACCTTCAGGTTTCACGATCCGCTGATCTCGCCGGAAAAACGATGTTTAAGCCGGAAAACCCAATATATATCATCGTCGGGGGGTGCAGACAATGCTGATTGCTGTCGGCCTTGGGCCAGGCGATCCCGAACTCCTCACCCTGAAGGCAGCACGGCTCCTCAGGGAGGCAGACTCTGTCTTTGTACCGGGGGAGATGGCATATAATCTCGTTGAAGCATACAGAAGAGATGCCATCACCCTTGATTTCCCGATGACGAATGATGAATCCTATATCGAGGCCTGCATGGAGGAGAATGCAAAGAAGATTGCGCCATATGCCCTCTCTGGGATCGCAGTTTTTGGAATCATCGGAGACCCGAACTTCTTCTCCACCTTCTCCCGGTTAACAGCGATCTTAAAACGGGACCACCCGGAGATCGAATGCAGCACGGTGCCGGGGATCAGCTCGATTACGGCACTTCCATCTGTTGCAGATCTTCCGATCCAGAAGAGTTTTTCAGTCTCGGATGGATCTGATCCTGATGTCAGGATCACGCTGAAGGTACGGCGTCCACAGAAGATAGCAGCGGAGCTGAAGAAGGAAGGATACTCGGAGTTTGTACTTGTGGAACGGATGTATATGGACGATATGACGATCTATACCAATGAGAACCTGCCTGAAAAATCCAATTACTTCAGCATACTGTACGCGAGGAAATTATGAGCGATTTTTATATTGTCGGCGCGGGATGCGGAGATCCAGGCCTTATCACGGTGAAGGGGATGGATCTCCTGAAGAGGGCGGATATCCTGATCTATGCGGGATCGCTCGTGAACCCGGAGCTTGTTGCTGCATCGGGAGCAGCCACAAAACTTGATTCCTCACAGATGAACCTTGAGGAGATCTGCGGAGCGATCAGAGACGGAGTCCTGGAGAAGAAACTGGTTGTCCGTCTCCATTCAGGTGATCCGGCACTCTATGGTGCAATCATCGAGCAGATGGCAGTCCTTGAGAAGGACGGGATCAGACCGGAGATTGTACCCGGCGTCTCCTCCCTCTTCGGGGCAGCAGCAGCACTCGGAACCCAGTTCACCCTGCGGGGTGTTTCCGAGAGCGTCATCATCACCCGCCCTGCCGGTGCAACCCTCGAAGAAGATCGGATTAAAGAATTCTCCCGAACCGGGGAGACGCTTGTGATATTCCTTGGCACCGAGAAGCTGAGGGATATTATGGCACGGGTTGAATGCCCTGAGGATACGCCGGTTGCTGTTGTCTACCATGCCACCTGGGATGACCAGAAGATTGTCAAAGGTACTGTCGCCGATATTGCAGATAAGGCGGAGGCGGCAGGGATTACAAAGACCGCCCTGATCGTCATCGGTCGTGCAGTCCTTGGTATCGAAAGCGGTTTTGTCCATTCACATCTCTATTCATGAACTGCTGTGTCATCGCCCTGCCCCGCTTCTCAGAACTCGGCCAGAAGATAGCAGAGGCGATTGATGCCGATCTGCTTCCCTATGAGGAAGGAATCTTCACCACCGCATTTGCGAACTATGATAGGATCGTTGCGGTGATGTCGGCAGGGATCGCCGTCCGCTCCGCTGCCCCGCTCCTCACCGACAAGTGGCATGATCCGGGGATCGTCGTTGTGACCCCGGATGGGAAGTATGCGATCCCGATCCTGGGCGGCCATCATGGTGCAAACGATCTCGCATACCGCCTTGCTGGGATCGGGATCATTCCTGTGATCTCAACAGCAACCGAGGTGCATGGACGGCCATCTGTTGAGGGATATGCCGCAGTTGAGCAGTGCCGGGTGATCAACCGCCCCTCCACCCGGAGGGTAAATGCCGCCTTCCTCGATGGCGATGTGCCGGTCTACGAGATACCTGAGCCAGGCATCGTGGTCGCGGGGCCGGGAGTCTCGGTGCTGATCAAGGCAAAGCCCTACACCATCGGGATCGGGGCACGGCTTGGGATCACGCCGGAAGAGGTGGAGGATGCGGTGGCGTCCGCACTCAAAGATGCTCAGATCCGCTCAGATGAGGTGGGAGCATTTGCAACTACCGAGAAGAAACGGCCTGACCCCGGACTCGCCGAGGGGGTACGAAGGCTTGGGGGCGTCCTCATCTACCTTGGTGACGATATGATCAACAGTATAGAGACACCATCTCCGTCACGGGCTGGGCTGATTGGCCTGAGTGGGGTTGCAGAACCCGCTGCCATTGCCTGCTCGGAGAAGGGCGAGCTGATTATGAAGAAGAAGACCTATGGAAGGGTGACCATTGCAATCGGAAGGTAAAGAAAAAGGCCTCCTCTCGATCGTCAGCACAGGTCCCGGGAATATCCAGCAACTGACCCCGGCGGCCTTAAAGGCGATCGCAAAGGCGGAGTATGTCATCGGGAATAATGTCTATATCGACCTGATCCGACCTCTCATTGAGGGAAAAGAGGTCGTGAAGAGCCCGATGGGTGAAGAGGTGAACCGGGCGCAGCTCGCACTCGATCTCGCGGAGAATCATCGTGTCGCGATGGTCTCGGGCGGGGATGCCGGCGTCTACGGGATGGCCGGGATCGTCATCGAGGTTGCCGAGAGGACAGGCTCAACAGTTGCAATCGAGGTGATACCGGGAGTAACAGCTGCAACTGCTGCGGCATCATGTATCGGCTCCCCATTGTCAGGTGATTATGTCACACTCTCGCTCTCTGATCTCCTCACACCATGGGAGGTGATTGCGATGCGGCTCGATCATGCATCAGCAATGGGTGTGCCGCTTGCGATCTACAATCCCCGGAGCAGGGGGCGTCCGCACAACCTTGATTCTGCCCTTGCGATCATCTCAAAGCACAGGGAAAAAGAGACTCCGGTTGCTGTTGTGAAGAACGCATACCGTCCAGGTGAAGAGCGGCATATCATGACACTCTCTGATCTGGTTGCAGACACAAGTATTGTGGATATGCATTCGATTGTGATCATCGGCGGACTTGAAAGCAGGATATGGAAGGTGGGAGACGATGTCAGAGGAATTATCACCCCGCGGGGATACCACAGAAAATACGTATATTGATCTCGGCGCAGATACCCGCGAAGGGTATCAGATCGCAAAGACAAGCAGGCAGCTTGCCAGGGAGGCGATCGGCGATGAGACACCGGAAGATCGGATCCGTCAGCGCTGTTCGGTTGCTGTAGGGGATTTTGCGATGGCGGATCTGATGAGGTTTACAGATGATCCGATAGCTGCCGGGATCGCTGCTGTCCGGGAAGGAGCCCCGATCTATACGGATATCAGGATGGTGCAGGTTGGCATCCTGAAGAAAGGGCATTCATGCAGTGTCGAATGCGCCCTCGATTATGGTGCGGAGCTTGCCGCAGCTGAGGGGATCACAAGAACATCAGCCGGGTTCCTTGCGCTTGGGGAGAAACTTTCCGGCTCCATTATTGTGATCGGAAACGCCCCCTCAGCCCTCCTCTCTGTCTGTAGGATGATTGGCGAAGGGATTGTGCCTGCGCTTGTGATCGGAACCCCGGTCGGGTTTGTGAATGCGGCCGAGTCAAAGGAGCTGCTCAGGACAATACGGGTTCCCTCGGTCTCAAATGTTGGAACCCGTGGCGGCACACCGATCGCTGTTGCGAGCATGAACGAGATCATCACAATGTCACTTCAGTAATCTATGATCGATCCGGTAACCGGGTTCTCCTATCCAGACGAGTGGATCAGGCGCGCCAGAGAGAGGGGGGATATCACCGCTGTTGAAGAAGGAAGAGCGGTTCTGACATCATCCGGTGAGATCCTCAGGCGGGGGATCACCACCGGGGCAACAGCGGCAGCAGCAGCAAAGGCAGCCGTCCTCTCGCTCAGGGAGCCGGTATCGGAAGTCGATACCCTGCTCCCCTGCGGGATCCGCGTGATGGTGGATGCTGCTGGAGAGAATGGAGAGGGGTCTGCGGTGAAGGATCCGGGTGACTACCCGGACGATCGGACCGCAGGCCTCCTCTTCCGGGCAAAAGCCACTCCTGCCCCGGAGATTCTTCTTCACGCGGGAGAGGGGATCGGGAGGTTTGTCCGTGACACTCCCCGCTATATCGAGGGCGAACCGGCGATCTCCCCCCCGGCACGCGAATGTATCCTGAATGCAGTCACCGAAGCAGTCCGGGAAATTGGACTCTCCGGTGCTAACATCACCCTCAGCGTCGTTGGCGGCAGAGAGGCGGGGGCGGATACCTTAAACCCGAAGGTCGGGGTTGTCGGCGGGATCTCCCTCCTCGGGACAACCGGTTTTGTCGAGCCATGGGACGATCATCTCGAGTCAACGATGGAAGAGCGGGTGCGTGGGGCCGAGCGGGTGGTGATCACAACCGGCAGGATTGGCCTTAGGATCTCCCGCCTCCTCTTCCCGGCTCACGAGGTGGTGCTCGCCGGATCAAAGATCAGGCAGGCGCTCTTTGCCGCTGAGGGTGAAGTGATCCTCTGCGGCCTGCCGGGGCTTGTCCTGAAGTTCCTCTGCCCCGATATCCTGAACGGTACCGAATACCAGACGGTGGAGGAGTATATCGCCACACCGGAAGGTATCACTTCAATGAAAGAGATACTGGAAGAGAATGTTCCTGAGGGTGTGAGGGTTGTGATCGTGAGCCGGGACGGAGAGATCATAGGTGATTCAGCATGAAAGTGGTGGGGGTTGGATGCGGAGACAGAATGCTGACCGAAGAGGCAATTGCCGCCATACAGGGAGCACGGCTCATCTACGGCTCCAGCCGGGCAATTGAGCGGGTACGGCATCATATCAATCCCGATTGCACCGTCAGGACGATCACCGACTACAAGGCGATACGGAGCCTGCCTGATGAGGCGGTGATCCTCTCGACAGGCGATCCCCTGCTTGCCGGACTCGGCCATCCCGGTAGCAGGATCATCTGCGGCATATCAAGCCTTCAGGCGGCATTTGCTGCGGTTGGTCTTCCCTGGAGCAATGTTTCGGTGATCGATGCCCATGGAAAAGATCATGCAGAGGCAATTGGTGATGTTGTCACAGATTGCAGAAGAGGGCGTCCCATATTCATCATCGCCGATCCGAAGTTCCCGGTTCACGAGCTGGCAGAGGCCTTGCATGGGATGGATCTCATAATATATATCTGCCAGGATCTGGGGGAAACGGAAGAGCGGATCATCTCCGGCACACCGGAGAATCCCCCGGTTCCTGATTCAAACCTTTTCTGCTGTATCGTGGCGCCCAACCGGAAGGAGTGAGAGGGAGATTGTACTCTCTTCAGAAAACTCCGCTATTCTTTTATGGACACGGTCGATCATCCCTCCACTGGTAACAATCACAACCGGCTCCTGCCTGAGTGCATGGAGGATCGAGGCATCGATGACACCATAGGTGAAGTCTGCTGAAATCTCCACCCCGGCAAGGTGCCTTTTTGCAGTTGTCCCCATCACCCCGATCCTGAGCGAAGAGACCGTCTCCATGAGGTGGGGAAGGCTACCATCAAGTCCGGACGTGCAATCGATCAGGTAGATCGGGGCAGGTGCATGGTGTGTGGCGACGGTGGCTGCCATCTCCTCGATCCGCTGCGCCATCTCAAGCAGTCCCGCAGGGGGGTCGCTCTCCTTCATGATCCCCCGGCAGGCAAGATGGTGGTGGAGCGAGAGGACTGCGGGCTGGGTCAGGTGTGCCCGCCGCATCAGCTCAGCATCGCAGAAGACCGAGCGGGGCGGGGCATGCGTGAGGATCTCGCCACCTTCAATCAGCACCACATCATCTGCCCAGGAATAGGCAAGCTCCACGTCATGGGTCGATAGGAGGATCGTCACCCCCTGCTGATTGATCTCTTCGAGGAGATCCATCACCTCCGCAGCACCCGCCGGATCAAGCGAGCTCGTCGGCTCGTCAAAGATCAGGATCTCCGGTTTCATTGCCAGCACCCCGGCGATGGCTGCCCGCTTCTTCTCGCCGCCGGAGAGATGGTGCGGGGGCCTGCGTTCATATCCGGTGAGCCCGACTGCAAAGAGGGCATCCGAGACGGCCTGCCGGATCTCGTCCTCGCCCAGCCCGAGGTTCAGGGGCCCAAATGCCACATCCTGGTACACGGTTGGGGCAAAGAGCTGGGAGTCTGAGTTCTGGAAGACCATGCCCACTTTTCGGCGTACTTCACGGAGTTGCCGTGAGCCGTAACTGATCGGCTCACCGCCGACGTGCACCTCGCCTGATGTCGGCCTGAGCGTGCCGTTGCACATCAGGAGGAGGGTTGTCTTGCCAGCACCATTCGGGCCGACGAGTGCAGTCCGGCTCCCTTTCTCCAGGGAGAAGCTGACATTTCTCAGTGACTCCGGATGGCTCGTGTAGGCAAATGTGAGATCCTTGAATTCTATGGCGGGTGCAGGCATGGGTATCATCTCATAATGGTGGGAACGGAAGAGGGAGGAATGCGAGGATTCCTGCGAGTGAAAGGAAGAGAAGGACGGGGAATATCTGGTAGATGGTCGGGGCGGATGTGGGTTCGAGGATCTCAAACTTTCCATCATAACAGCGGAGATCCATTGCTGTCATCAGCTCCTCCCCCCGATCCCATGCCCTGATGAAGAGGGAGGAGGCGAGCATCGAAATCGCGATGATCCCCTTTCTGAAGGAGGAGTATCCATTCCTCATCACCTGGGCATTGTAGATGGCGACAGCCTCCCCGATGATCACAAAGATCGATCGGTAGAGGAGCATCGCGAGATCGATGAACTCGTCAGGGAGCCTGAGGGATCTCAGTATACCGAAGAGCTCAATCATCGGGGTGGTCAAAGCGATGAAGAGGAGACCACAGGTGCCGCCGATTGCACGTGAAAGGATGAGAAGGGCATGGAGTGCTGCTGCATCCGTTGCGGTGAGGGTGAGCCAGGGAAGTGGTATGGTGAGGATGGGAACGCCGCCGCCGGTCAGGAAGAGGATCACAATCACACTCATCAGGGCAAAGGACGCCGGGATCAACAGGAGTGCGAGATAGAGGCGGGCAGGAATCTTTGCATAAAAGACGGTGACAATTGAGAGAATCAAAGCAATAAAGAGGGGGGCATAGGGCGTATCTGCCGATATCGCGATCAGGATTGCCCCGAGCCCGAGAATGAGCTTGATCCGGGAATCAATACCCCGGAGTTCATTCCTGCAGGCATAATCATCCAGGAAATGATGGTCGATTGATTGCACTGCTCTCTCTTATTCCTTGATTTATGGTTGTATTAACTACGATGATGTGTTCTTTGCTCCACGCCAGAGCCCGAAGACATACCCGATAACAAATGCTCCGATTGCTGCCTGAAGGGCAAAGAGGAGCGATTCGATCTCACCGCTTGGCGGCTCCCAGAGTGGATTGGCCCAGGGTTCATATCCCTGCTCTTCGATAATGTCGGCAACTATCCCATCTGCACCTCCCCATGCCTCCTGGTCTTCCCCAAGTTCTGCCTGAATGGCAGCGTTCTGGATGAGGAAGATTGCGGCAAAGGCGATTATGACAACAGCCACAACGATCTCAAGTCCGTATTTCATGCCCATCCCTCCCTGAGGCGTTCAGCACGCTCCTGCGTGATTACCCCGATCTTGATCAGGATCTCGGGCTTCAGCTGCACTATGTACTTGAAGACGAGTGCGATGACCAGACCCTCAATGATCGCAAGTGGAATCTGCGTGATCGCAAATATTGCGCCAAATGCCATGAAGGATGCCATGATACCCCCGGCTTCAGCGGGAAATGCCAGTGCAAGCTGGAGCGAGGTGACGACATAGGTGACGATATTTGCAAAAGCCGCTGCAAAGAAGATGGTGACGATCTCGTTGATGCCCGCCTTCTTTCCGGCGATAAAGATCGCATATGCCACAACCGGCCCGGCAATTCCCATTGAGAAGAGGTTTGCGCCGAGCGTTGAGATTCCGCCATGGGCAAGGAAGAGCGCCTGATAGACAAGGACGATCAATGCCAGCACCGATGCGATGAAGGGACCGAAGAGAACCGATCCAAGGCCGGTACCGGTCGGATGCGAACAGCTCCCGGTGACCGAGGGGAGCTTCAGCGATGAGAGGACAAAGACGAATGCCCCGGCAACCGCAAGGAGCGGGAGCGCCTCCCTGTTCTCACGCACCATTCTCCTGAGAGCATAGAACCCCATGATCACAAAGGGGGCAGAGAGGATGAACCAGATCTGCCACCAGGGGCTTGGTAAAAAACCTTCCATGATATGCATTATTACACCAAATTTGTTTTATCTAAATAAGATTTACTTGTTATAAAAGCATATTGATTCGGCTCGCAGAACAGAGCTATTTTTTATCCCCGGCATCATACGCCCTGAACAAGGAGTGAACCATTCATTGCCTGAAAATATGAAACAGATTCCCCGGATTATCATCGCAGGCACCCATAGCGGGTGCGGGAAGACGACGATTGCCACCGGCCTGATGGGGGCGCTTGCCGCACGCGGACTTGTTGTCCAGCCCTTCAAGGTCGGACCCGACTTCATCGACCCGACCCACCATACCGAGATCTGCGGGAGGAGTTCGCGGAACCTCGACCCCTTCATGATGGGAAAGGACGAGGTGCTGCGAACCTTCATCTCGGCTTCAGAGGGTGCGGATATCGCCGTCATTGAAGGGGTGATGGGGCTCCACGACGGTGTCGAAGGAACCGGAGAATCGAGCACCGCCGATGTCGCCCGGATCCTCTCATGCCCGGTGATCCTCGCCTGCGATGTGAAAGGGATGAGCAGGAGTGTCCATGCGATGATCCTCGGGTACACGACCTATGATCCGGCTGTTTCCTTTGCGGGCGTCATCTACAACCGCGGGGGGTCAGATCGCCACCGGGAGATGATCGGATCTGATAGGAAGCTGCAGTCACTCGGCTGGATTCCGCGCCGGGATGAGCTCCAGGTGGAGAGCCGCCACCTCGGCCTCACCATGGCAGGTGAAGGAGAGGGCATGCGTGCCAGCAGGACGATCGTGGAGGAGTGCTGCGATATTGAGGGGATCATTCAGGCGGCATCCGCTGCCCCCCCGCTCCGGCACAGGATTGATGATGAGAGCGAAGAAGGAACGCGGGTTCGGATCGGCGTTGCGATGGATGCGGCATTCTGCTTCTATTACACAGAGAACTTCATGAAGCTGAGGAGAGCGGGAGCGGAACTCACCTTCTTCTCTCCCATCGCTGACCCGCTCCCGGAGGCAGACGCACTCTACCTCGGCGGCGGGTATCCCGAACTCCATGCGGCAGCCCTTGAGGCGAGCCCGTGCAGGGAGGAGATCAGGAGAGCCGCCGATAATGGCCTTCCGATCTTCGGGGAGTGCGGAGGGCTCGTCTATCTCTCCCGCTCGCTGAAGACTGACGAGGGTACATTTACCGGTGCAGGAGTGATTCCGGGGGATGCCGAGATGAAGAGCCGGTTCCAGGCGCTTGGGTACGTGGACGGTGCCGTCACAGGAGACGCTGCCCTCCTCCCCGCCAATCTCGGGTTCCGGGGCCATGAATTCCATTACTCTGCCCTCTACCCCGATAGCGGCTGCCGGTATGCATTCACTCTTAAACGGGGAACTGGGATCATGGATGGGAAGGACGGGATCATTGAGGGCAATACGATCGCCGGGTACACCCATGTCTATTTCACGCGGCGGTTTGCTGAGGCATTTGTTTGGATGGCAGAGAAGAAGAACTCAGAATGAGAACGTCCCGTACTGCCCGCCGCCGCCCGGATGCAGGGTTACCCTCCCCTCACGGAAGGCGGCGATGGCATCGGCAACGCCCGGATGAACCGATCGGATCTCCTCTGTCGGAAGATGAAGCAGGATCGAAAGTTCATCGCCGAAGGTTTTAATCAGCTCATCATAGAGGGCTGAACATTTCTTTGTCCGTGGAGAGCAGGTGCCGAGCCGGTTTGCGATGATCTCGGCAAGCGGGATGATATGGATATAGGGGGGACGTTCTGTTCTGGTTCTGCCGGAGAGCTCGCGGGCACGATCCGAGACCCCCTTCTTGATCCGCCCCTTGTCATGCGGACAACGCCATTTGAGATCAACTGCCTCTTCAAGCGTAAACTGGTGGTAGCAGCGGGTGCAGGCAGTCCGGTTGTATTTGCCTTCTTCGGGGAAGAACCCGATATTCATCAGGATCCGGTTCTCCCGTATCGCTGAGAGGAGGGAAGAGACATCCATTCTCTTCAGATCAAGTATGGTACATTCGCGGCCAAGCTTCTCGGGGACAGGGCTGTGTGCATCCGAGTTGGTGAGGAACGGAATTCCCGAAAGCTCCTCGATCGCAGCACCATCCCGGCTGTCTGCCGAGAGGCCGAGTTCGAGATAGGATACCTCCTCTTCACCATAACAGTCGGCAAGCGAGGAGAAAGCCGCATATACGGATCGCCACGGCGTAAAGGCATGGGCAGGGCCGATGATGCCGCCTGCCTCATGGACGATTTTTGCAATCGCCTCCCCCTTCAGCCGGATATGCGGCCGACCGGCGGTCTTCAGGTGTGAACAGAACGGAGTGAATGATTCCTGCATCACCGCAAATGAGTCAAGGGTCTCTGCTACAATCAGGTGGTGTACCCGGTTCTCATCCTCAACCTCGGTTGTCGGCAGGATGATGATGCCGGAGTCATTTGAAACATCCTCCCACATCTCCCGCCATTTTGGGTGAAGTGCATCACCAGTCCCGATTGCAGCAATCCCTTTTATCAGGCACCCGGAGAGGATGCGGGCAGGAACCATATCCTTCGACGTTGCCATCGAAAAACAGGAGTGGATATGGATATCTGCTGCAACCTGAGGCATGCCTATCCGATATAGGAGAGCTCTTCCTGCTCGCGATCCTGTTCGGACTCTTTCAGCTTCTCAAGAGCCCCCTCAAGTTCCGCAGCGGTCTCCTGAAGGCGTGAAGGATCAATCTCAAGGCCGATCATCTTCGAGAGGACTGTCAGGACGGAACCGGCACTGATCGGATCGACGAGGTACCCGGAGGTCTCGCCGAGGAGGGCAACACCCTCCATCCCACGGAGAGCGCCAAGGCCGATGAGGAGTCCGGCGGCACCGATGATCCCGCCGGGAGGCTCCTCCTGTGAAAAGACCGAGCCTGCATTCACCGCTTCCTCGATCAGCTCAGGCCGGTCTGAAGCACAGAGGACCCGTGGCTCATCGACAAGCCGCCCGACACCGTATCCGCCGAGGGTGTAGATCCGCTGAACGCCAAACTGTTCTGCAAGATTGAGATACTCCTCTGTGAGGATATAGTGCCCCTCAGGGGAGGTGCTCTGGCAGTCGCCTGTCAGAAGAAGGAGCGGAGGCTCAGATCTCACCAGGTAAAGCTCATTCTTCGGAAGATTAACCACCCCTTCCTTATTGATAAAGACCTGGGGTGGAAAATGGTGCGAGATGATCCTGGCAAGGAGTACACCATCCAGCTCATCGACGATATGATCCGCGACAAGCTTGCCGACGTGGCCGACACCGGGAAGGCCTTCAATTAATATTGATGCCCTGTAATCATCTGTATTTTCAACAGCATAGGAGATTGTTACCGGATCCATGTACGCATCTGCCTCCTGTACTTACCATACCGATCCTGCGGAGAAAAACGAGGTGGGTGAACCGGAGCAGTCCTGCCCCCGCATACCCTGCATTGCAGAGAAAGAGTGTAGGTGCCATCTTCCATGCACCGTCTCATCCGGCCTTTCATAGCAACCGGATTATTTTGCTTTCCGGATCAGTTTTCCTGATCCGCCGGCCCGCTCAACAACACCGATCGTATTTGCCGCTACCTTCTCAATTGCCTTCTCAGCGGTCTTATAGTCAGGTGCGGTGACCTTGATCTGGTATTGGGGGGCTCCAAGATAGGTGATCTCAACCTCGACACCGGGGATCTTCGCCTCGGCACTCCGGAGGGCGCGTCTGATCACATTGACACCATCGGGTTTATCGGACATCATATCCATAATCCCGGAGATCATCACCTTCTGAACCTTGACATTGTCTGTGGCGACGACCATCAGCGCCTTATTGACAGCTTCTGAGAAATCGAAGCGGGTAAGTATCTCTTCACCGGTTATGACAAGATCTTCAAAGAACGGGTAGATCAGAGTATATTCCGAACGGACTGCATCAATAATCCTGGCGGGATCGATAGCTGCAACCTCGGCCGCAAACCCTATCCATTTGTGGGCTTTCTGTTCGTTCTTCCATTCCTGAATCTTTTCACGACGCTGGTGATCGTTGACATCCTTTAAGGAGAGGTCAATATGCCCGCGTGAGGTGTCGACATGAAGGACTTTGCATACGACCTTCTGCCCTTCACGAATAAAGTCGCGAATATATTTGATCCACCCACGCGCGATCTCGGAGATCGGGATGAGACCCTGGCGCCCTTCGTATTCATCCAGGGTAACAAACGCTGCAAAGTCCTTTACATCAACGACGGTGCAGACGACCAGTTCTCCATCTTCGGGCCAGTACCTCTCGCTCATCAGATAATCACTCAAACTGTGATACGATCTCAGCCTTTATCAGTGCTTTGCCGCCGGTAGTCTCTGCCAGTACTGTTCCGCAGACGATACAGTCGACGACGGTGCTTGCTTTCTCAAAGATGACCTGTTCGTTTTCACAGTCAGGACACTTCACTTTGACAAAACTGCTTCTGTTTTCCCTGTTTAACTCGACCATTGTATACTCACTCCGTCAGTTCGAATTTTGCAATTCTGTACCCTTTTCTGAGATGGGCTTTCTTACAGGTTTTACAGCGGTATCGGACGTTGATCTTCTTTGTTGGTTTATCGCCACCCGGAACCTTGCTGAACTTACCCATATTTCCAACACGGGATCTCCGTGCCTTCTCGCGGTCGATCCAGTGAAGACCGGTTGTTTTGCCCTTCTTCACTTTCTCGATCTCATGTTCCGTGTGTGTCCGGCAGAACGGACAATATGTGTTGAATTTTGCTGGTCTTTTCATGAAAAATACCTCTGTTTCAGGAACCCGAATACCATATTTATTTGCGAATTCTTATATTTAAGGCTATGTTGCGGTCACAGAGAACCGTTGCATTGGGAGAGGGAAGGCAGACAACATCCTCGTTCGCTAGTGCGTAGGTTCTGCCATCAATCCCCATAAAAGGCTCAATAGGGGCAATAAGCCGGACAAGGCTGAGACCACGCGGGGCGCCCTCTTCTTCCGCCTCATCCACCGGCTCTTCGATCTCGGTCTCCGGGATAATGGTGGGTTTTCTGGAACGGCGATCGATCAACTCCGCCCGTGCATGCTGTACCGCCTTTGAAACAGTCTCAAAGAGCGCCTGCTCCTCTGCGATCATAAGCCGCTTGATCTCACGATCGATCGTATCGCCATTCCCTTTGGCGAGGGCCAGTTCAATGATCCTGCCGGTTCTGATCGAAAAGATCTCCTGGATATAGGACTTGTAGCTCTCAACCTGGCGGATCATATCCTGTGAACGCTCGGAGAGGGGATCACCGGATTCATAGAGCTCCTTGTACATCAGTTCAATCTCTTCGTGAACCTTTGTGTAGAGATCCGATGGGATATCCGTCAGCGTGCCGCTTGCCCGCTCATCAAAGAGGATCGACCTGACACGGTCAAAGGAGATGGTCATAAAGACCCTCCTTCAAGCTCCGCAATTCCCCGTGCGCAGAGGAAGACTGCAAGTGCTTCGGGGACGGTGTTGATCCCTTTTGTGAGCGTGTAGGTGTTCCCTAGGATCGGCATCGTCGTCTCAAATGACGAATCAATTCTGACCGGACGCTCCGAGAAGACGACCGCATCGATGAGGGGATCGAAATCCTCGAGATCACGGATATCAAGCGGCGTGACAAGGAAACCGCTTCCTCCATGAAGAGAAGATGGGTGGCGGATCAGCCGCTTGATATCGGTTGTCACCGGCTCATCGGCAAGAGCGGCCCGATTCCGGATCTGCTGTGAAAGAAGACTGTCGGGATCGTCGGACATCGCCAGGATCACGCGATCATGGATGCAGGCCAGGTAATCATTCCCTTCCATCGATCGGATCAGCCGGTCAAGCCGTTTTATGAAATCAGTGGCACCCGCCTCCGAGACACCCCTCACCGATGAGAGAAATTTGATCTGTTCATCAGGCGGAAGGGTGCGGATCTGCTCACAGGTTGCCTTGAGGGCTTCCTTCAGGCGGAGACGCCACCCGCGATCGGGGCGTTTTTGATCGGAGAGATGCGTGGTGAGGGAGATGCCGGTCCCACAGACATAGTTTGCGAGTTCGCGCCGCTCACCACTCTTCCACGAACGCATCTCAAGCGTTTGGAGGTGAATGTGGTAGCCCCTTCCCCCGGAGAAGACGAGAGAGAGTTCCTTTGCGGGATCGATCCCGCACTCGTCGGTAAGCATGCCGATCAGCTTGAAGAGCTCTTCTTTCACCCGTGCAAGCATCTGGTCATAGGGTCCGCGCATAATATGGTCGGCATCGAGATCGAAGATGAGATCCGCACCGCTCCATCCCTTCTCATCCATCGTCGGGGCTGCCGGATGTTCATAATACGCTGTCGAGTAATAGACATGGGCCGGCGTCATCGACCTGAGGTACGAGAAGAGCTCATCTTTTAATGGAAACGAGAGGTGGCGCCGCATACCGGGAGTAGTTCTGGTGCCAAAGAACATGAAACCCCACTCCCGGGAGTCGAGCGCCTCCGGTACCCGCAGGGGAGCGGTCATCTTCAAGGTACCGGAATAATAGTCAGAGAACCGGTTTCTGAGAAATTCAACAGTTGCAGGTTTCATGACAGCTTCTTAATCATATATGGACCTTCCCGTAGATAGCCCTGTTTACGGTAATAGGGGCGGACACCAATACCGCTCATTACACAAACAGAGGAAAACCCTCCACGCCGTGCCGTCTCCTCCGCCTCTTCGAGAAGACGTTTTCCATAGGAGCTGTGCTGCCGCTCACCGCCAGTCGGATCCCATGAGAGTGGGACGATACTCCCGTATACGTGGAGTTCACGGATGAGGGCAGCACCCTCGCATTCGGGTGAGAAGACCTCTCCCGGGAACCGGAGGCGGATGAAACCGATGAGAGAGTCTCCTGCCTCTGCCTGGATAAAGAACTCAACGCCGCCGCAGCAGTCATACTCAATCGTCCGGATCTCACCCTCTTCCCTGTTCGGGCTCCGACCGATCTCCCGGCACCTGATGCATTGGCACCGCTTTCCCTCAGCTTCAAGATGCTTCTGTGCGAGCTGCCGGAAGTTTCCATGTCGCGATCCTGCAACAATCAGCTTCGCCGGGATGTCACGCTGGATACGCTGGAGCCTCGTATATTCGGGGAGCTGCTCTTTTCCATATGCCACCAGTGCGATCAGCTCTTCTTCGTCATATGGCCGGTATTCACCACGATGGTAGAGCTCCTCAATCTCGGATCCGGGGGTGACCAGAGTCGGATATATCTTCAGGAAGTCCGGCCGGAGATCCGGATTCGAATAGAGGCTCCGAAAGAGTTCACGATCCTTTTCGATATCGCTTCCGGGGAGGTTCGGCATCACATGGAACCCGACTTTCAACCCTGCGTCGCGGAGGAGGCGGTTGGCTTCGATAGATGCTTCGACACCATGCCCACGCCGGTTATACTCCAGGATCTCATTGAGGACATGCTGGACACCGATCTCAACCTTGGTGACCCCAAGAGAGAGCATCCGTTCAATATGCTCGCGCCTGCACCAGTCAGGCCGGGTCTCGAAGGTGATCGCAATGCACCGGACTGCC
Source organism: Methanocalculus sp. MC3 (assembly GCF_054767395.1). NCBI lineage: Archaea > Methanobacteriati > Methanobacteriota > Methanomicrobia > Methanomicrobiales > Methanocalculaceae > Methanocalculus > Methanocalculus sp. MC3. The sequence continues at coordinate 21,678 of NZ_BAABMP010000002.1, read as the reverse complement.
GCGGACTCATTTGCGAGTGCAGCTTCTTCAAAGCCAGCCTCAGTGGATGATCGATCCGGAAAGTCATTCATCGCCATCAGGCATCGGGTGACGACATGCTCCTGGTATGCCGGATCGCGGGCGGTGATCGTCCCCCCCATCACGATCAGTTCCGCCTTGTCGACATGGTGTCCGAGGAGCCGGAACTGGGAGAGGCGGGCATGCACCTGTTCATAAGGATCATAGCCGTGTTCTCTCCCCCGGAGTGCGGCAGGCTCTTCCCCCGTATAGCTCTGGGGAGACTGGAAGAGATGGTCAGGCCCTCCGGGGCAGGGGAGGCAGATCCCATGCGGGCAGGGGTGCGGGGAGGTCATCACCGCAACGGGAGCAACCCCGGAGAGGGTCCGGGTTGGCTTCACCTGAAGGATACGCCGGAGATGTTCGCGTTCATGTGGCTCTGCTGCAAGGAGGATGGCAGAGTTCTTTGGAAATGCAGATAGCCGGAATTCCCGGCAGACAGAGAGCTTGATCCTCTGGATATCATCAGGAGTATCTGAAGAAGAAAGCCGGGAGATGATCTCCCGGAAAGCGGTATAATCATCCATGATAGGATCAGTTTTTTATCAGAACAGGAGTGGCGGTTTTTGCATGATATTCAGGCTGGATGGAACCGGGATGATCATGGATCCGCTCGACAATCTCTTCTGCAAGCGTCAGAAGCGCTTCTTTATGTGAGTTTTTATTTTTGTGGATATGAACGGGGGAGATAAGAAGAGAGTCGTACTTGTGAGTCGATACTGCGTCGCCAGTCATGGTCTCATAATATTTCTTTACGGTTACCATGAGCATGTGTAAATGAATGAGTTCTTCTTTCTGCAACCTATCACCTTTTTCAGATGAGACTCTAATGAGTAGCCAAATATAATTTATTGGTGATCTTTATATTCCAATTCACGCGCATACCAGGATCGCTGATTGGCTCGGCAATAGGGGATGCAATGGGTGCGCCCTTCGAAGGAAGCCCAAAAATCCATCAAATACCTAAGCGGATGACAGGAGGAGGGCCTTTCTTAACCCGGAGAGGAGAGTATACCGATGACACCCTCCAGATGATAGCGCTGGCAGAGACCCTGATCACCTGCCATCAGTTTTCAGCAATTGATTTTTTGAGCCGCCTGATCCGGATCTATGATCTCCATCCCGAGTTCTTCGGACCTACAAGCCGGGAGGTTCTGGAACGCGTGAAGGGAGGGGCATCCCCGGAGCGTGCAGTATCGGGGATCTCCGGTAGCGGGAGGACAAACGGGGCGGTGATGCGGGGGGCGCCCATAGGGATCTTCTACCGCCCCGGAAATGCCCGCATCATGAGCGGATATGCCGCTGCCACCACCCATCCCCACCCGGTGGCGGGTGCAACATCCGGCATTGTTAACCAGATGATCTCGATCCTCTGCCGTGGCGGCTCAAAGGAGGAGGCGTTCTTCTCGGCACTCAAATTCTGTGAAAACATAGAGGTGAGGAACAGGATTGCACTCCTTTCAGCCGCACCGCTGATACCTTCCCTGGATGCCCTCGAAGCAGCGCATGTTGCCATCACCTGTTTCATGGAAGAAGAGACTTTTGCCGGGATGATACAGGCTGCCATCTCTCATGGTGGTGATACCGATACAACAGCCGCCATCTGCGGCGCTCTCGGGGGCGCACTCCACGGAGCCGGAGGGATTCCACGGGAATGGATCGCGGATCTTGAAGGCGGGCCTGCACTCCTTGAGCTTGAGGAGGCGGTCTGGTCAGCGGGCGAGAAGTGATCGTCAATTGCAGTGTGATAATTAAAAAAAGAGGATCAGAGAGGGAGTATCTCAACAAGTTTCAGGTTCTTCCGGCCCCTGAGGCATTCGTCAGGAGCACTCCCGAGAACCTGGGTGATCGTATATTTTTCCTTTTCATTGACTCCATCCGGATGGCAGAGATCATAGCTCCTGCATTCCTCACGGTTGCAGGTATACTCATAGATAAACCTTGAATTTGTGATCGCCATCTCACCGGCGATGAGCGCAACCACCGGCGCCTCCTCCACCTCAACAACGCAGGCGCCATCTGCAAAGACCTGGCATGAGTGGGTTGTCGGCCTGACATCGACCACCCGGTATTTCCTCCCCTCAATGAGGTTGTGACAGGCCTTCTTCACCTTGCATCCGTTGCATGCATCCACTACCCCGACATAGACAAATTCTGTCCCGTCACGGGCAAGTTTTTTTCCAATTAATGTAACCCGGTTCTTTGCCTCAGTCATACATCTCACTCCCGGTACAGCATTCGGATCAGATCGTCTGCTGATTCCTGTGTGATACCCATATCAAAAATAGTAAAGCGTTCAGGCCGTATCTCTTTTGCCTTCACGATTGCTTCAGCTGCAATATGATCGGGGAGGCCGACCTCGGCCGGAGTTGTCGGTGCACCTATCGTTCTGAGGGAATCGCGTATCCCACGCCAGTCACCTCCATGCAGGTACATCGAGATGATCGTTCCAATCCCGCATGCTTCGCCGTGCAGCACCTTCCCCGGCGCCAGCCGCTCGACTGCATGCCCGAACTTATGCTCCCCTCCGCTGGCAGGCCTCGACGATCCGGCGATACTCATGGCAACTCCCGAGGATACGAGGGCTTTTGTCACGATCCAGGCACTTTCTTCAGAGTTTGGCCTGATAAGATGGGCATCTTTCACCAGGATCTCGGCGGTCATCCGGGAGAGGGCGATCGCATACTCGGATATTACTTCGCCACGGAGCCGGTGTGCGAGCTCCCAGTCGAGTATTGCGGTGTAGTTTGAGATGATATCCGCACACCCGGATGCAAGGAGGCGGTGGGGTGCAGCAGCGATGATCCCGGTATCTGCAACGATTGCGACCGGGGGATGGGCATCAAGTGACGAACTTCCTTCTTCTGTCGGAACCGATGCGCGGGAAGAGGCGATTCCATCATGAGATGCAGCAGTCGGAACACTGACGAACTGGCAATCCAGGTTGAATGATGCGATCTTTGCAGTATCAATCACCCGGCCGCCACCAACCGCCACAATGATATCGGCTGCTGATCCCGCCTCTTCAACAGACCGGATCGTCTCAGGAGTGATTGCATCAGTGACATGCCGGGTGAAATCGAACTGACCCTCAAGAAGGGAAGCCACCCGGCTCCCGACCGCCCCATTCGTCCTTGGACCTGAGAGGAGGAGGACCGATTGCCCAAGAGCAAGCTCCTCAAGGACCCTCGGGATCTGGTCGAGGGCATCATGCCCGATGACCACATCACGGGGGAGCTGCATCCATTTTGACTTATCAAAAACTTTATTTTTGAGTATCTTGAAATATTCTGAGCCCATCGAGATCATTTCATGTTTAGTGACTTCATATACAAATATTACATTGATCCCATCCGGTATGGAGGGGCATACACATTAGTCGATACCCTCACCTATGCCCTGATCCTGATCATTTCAGTCTATCTCGTCTATCGGTGGCTTTCAAGGAAGCAGATTGCGATTGATGGTGCGTTTGTTCTTGCCACGATCCCCTATGTCGTCCTCGGCGGATTCCTCAGGGTGATCGAGGATACCGGGATGATACAGAGCGATTACCGGTTCCTCCTGATCACGCCGCTGATCTTCTTTACAATCTTCTTCATCACCGTCATCTCGCTCTTCATCGCACGGTGGCTTGAGACAGCGGGTATTGTGGAGACGTTCATCCGGCCATACTGGCTCCTCGGAACTCTCTATTCGGTGCTGGCATTCTTCACCCTCGCGTGGTGGGGGATGACGCAGACGAGCTTTGACATCGTTGTCCTTGTGATCATCCTCCTTATGGCCGTCATCACAACAGGAATTACCTATGCAGGGCTTCGGTACCTGTTCAGGTGGGAGTATATGCAAAATCCGCTCTATACCCTCCTGATCTTCGGTCACCTGCTTGATGCCAGTGCCACGAGCTACGGGATCGATATCCACCCGGTACGGTACGTGGAGCAGCATGTGGTCGGCGGAGCGCTCATCGACTGGACAGGCACCGCGTTTGCCATGTATCCATTGAAACTGGCCGTCCTGATTCCGGGGATCTATATCCTGGAGATGTATCGCCGGGAGAACGGGGATTCCGGCCTATGGTATCTCCTCCTGCTTGCGATGATCGTCGTCGGGATGGCACCAGGCATCCGGGGCATGATGAGGATGGTGCTCCATGTCTGACAATATCCTGAAGAATATCCTCTTTGCCACCCTCATCTTCGTTTTTTCAGCAGGTGCTGGTGCCGTGCTCGTCATGCAGGATCCGGCAATCGGTGAGAGCTTCATGCAGATACTCGCTGAGACGCTGGATCTTGAGGGGCTTATGGAGCAGGGGCCGTTCATGCTGGCTGCGATACTCTTTGTGAATAATCTGCAGGCATGCATCATCCTCTTCCTCGGAGGAGTTACCTTTGGTATCCTGACGATCTTTGTGCTGGCGACAAACGGGATCATCGTGGGGGCAGTCGCCCAGTTGGCAAACGAACTTCAGGGAGGTCTTTTTGTCGTCGCCGCCCTCCTCCCTCATGGCATATTCGAACTTCCCGCCCTCTTCATCGCCGGTGCCCTCGGGCTGATGCTGGCAGGGTCGATCAGGCGGGAACTGTACGAAGATGGTGATGCCGCAGCAGATGCCCGGCGATATACGGTGGTTTTTACAAAGACCGTCCTCCCCCTCCTTGTTCTTGCTGCAATTACGGAGGCATTTATAACACCGGGTATCATAGTACTGGTCGTTTAGGTGGCATACTATGGAAGATAAGACGGATGCACTCCCCCCGATTTCCGATTTTAGTGCATGGTATAATGAGATTCTCAGGCGCGCCGAGATCATGGATGTCCGGTATCCCGTGAAGGGGCTGTATGTCTGGTACCCCTTTGGGTTCTCGATCCGGAAGAATACGTACGCCATACTCCGCTCGCTCCTTGATGTCGATCATCAGGAGACGATCTTCCCGCTCCTCATCCCCGATCATGAGTTCATGAAAGAAGCCGAGCATATCAAGGGCTTTGAGGAGGAGGTCTACTGGGTAACACACGGGGGCCTCTCTGAGCTCGACGTGAAGCTTGCACTCAGGCCCACAAGTGAGACTGCAATCTATCCGATGTATGCCCTCTGGGTGAGATCCCATGCCGATCTCCCCTTAAAAATCTACCAGATCGTGAATACCTTCCGGTATGAGACGAAACATACCCGGCCGCTGATCAGGCTCAGGGAGATCACCTCCTTCAAGGAGGCCCATACCGTCCACTGTACCTGGGAAGAAGCTTCTGAACAGGTTGAAGAGGCGATCAGGCTCTACTCGCAGTTCTATGAATCCCTTGGAGTTCCGATCCTCATCTCGAAGCGTCCTGACTGGGATAAGTTCCCTGGTGCGGATTATACGATCGCTGTCGATACGATCATGCCTGATGGCAAGACCCTCCAGATCGGAACCGCCCACCATCTCGGGACACATTTCTCAAAGACCTTCGATATCACCTACGAGGATCTGGAAGGGGAACAACAGCTCGCATACCAGACCTGTTATGGCATATCGGAGCGGTGCATCGCCTCGGTTATCTCGGTGCATGGCGACGATACCGGTCTTGTGCTTCCACCCTCGGTTGCCCCGGTGCAGGTCGTCATCATCCCGATCATCATCGGAAAGCGGAAAGACGAGGTGCTTGCGGCAGCAGAATCACTCCAGGGCGAGCTGAAGGCACTCGGCATCCGGGTGGAACTCGATCTCCGCGATATGCGACCCGGTGCGAAGTACTATCACTGGGAGCTGCATGGGGTGCCGCTCCGGCTTGAGATAGGGCCAAGAGATATCGATGCGGGAACCATTGTCGCCGTTGACCGGTTCAAGCAGAAACAGCAGATCGGATCAGCCGGAGAAGTCCCGGCACTGCTGGATCAGATCCAGACGATGATTGCAGGCCGTGCAGAGGCAGCAATGGAAGGAAAGATTACGATCTGCAGAACCATCCCGGATATCCGATCTGCGGTCGAGTCCGGGGTTGCCGTTGGATCATGGTGCGGTGAGCGGGAATGTGCCGACCAGATCGAGGCTGAGACCGACGCCTCGCTCCTCGGAACAGAACTCCGTGGACCTCATGCCGCTAAGGTGAGCGGGAGCACCTGCGTAGTCTGCGGAAAAGTGGGTAAGGCTGCCCTTATCGGGCGGTCGTATTAATTATTTCTGCGGGTGCAGACCCACATTCTTCTTTGAAAAATAGCAGTTTGGGGGGAGTTTACGCTCTTACCCCTGGCATTTCCCGCACAGGTAGTTAACCTTTATACCTCCAAGAAGGAGGTCGCCGGAGACCTTCTTTGCTGCACCCCGGACGAAGATCTTCCGGCATGAGCTGCATCGCTTTGGGAGCAGCCCCTCCAGACGTGAGAGCTCCGCATCCAGTTCATAGGGAAGCTCTTCTTTCTCCTTCTTTGTGGCAACAACCTCTCCGTTCTCTTCAACAGTGGATAACAGCCGGAAGACCTGGAGGGGGTTTGCTCCGAGATCCTCGAACTTCTTAAAGAGGAAGTACTGGAGGACGAGCCAGGATAGTTCGGACCGTTCGAATCCGTCATCATAATCAAGCGACTCATCATGAGCCTCAAGCTCTTCAACCGGTGAGCCGCAGAGCGGGCACTGTCCTTTCACCAGCTCTTCCATATAGATCTCTTCATTACACCCAGGGCAGGTGGTGTGGCGTGCGTGAGTACGGTATCCCATTCTTATCAGTCCGGACAAATTTGATAGATTATATTCTACGTGCTCAGCTCGGCCGGTATCGTCCGGTACCTCACGCCCCCGGAAAAGAGGGGAACAGTTGTTTCTGTATACTATCTGTTCTGAGACCTCATAAACCTATAACTCGATACATACGCGAATTGGTTAAAAAGACGTTGAATATGGATTTTTGCCTCGATTCAACGGATATCCCCTGAAGAGAAGACTATTACCCCGGATACAAAAAAAAAGGAGGTTATCCGGCATCTGCCGGTGGATCTCCCCGCTTCTTTGCCGGGGGGTTATATCCCCTCAGGAGGAGCGAGAGCGAGACGATAGTCACAGATGAGAGTGCCATCGCAAGTCCTGCATATTCGGGGCGGAAGGTGATCCCAAAGAAGGGGGTGAGAAGCCCTGCTGCAACCGGGATGAGGAGGATATTATAGAAGAATGCCCAGAAGAGATTCATCCGGATTCTGCCCATAACCTTTCGGGCGAGCTGGATTGCTGCAGCGGCATCGAGGGGGTCGCTCTGCATCAGGACGATGCCCCCGCTCTCGACTGCGACATCGGTTCCACCGGAGATGGCGATCCCGACATCCGCCTGTGCAAGCGCCGGGGCATCATTGATCCCATCCCCTATGAACGCGACCTTCTCACCACGCTCCTGGAGTCGGGAGACTTCCTCTGCCTTATCCCAGGGGAGAACGCCAGCAAGGATACGGGAGATTCCGATCTCCTCTCCAATCACCTGTGCAGTGTGTTCGTTATCGCCGGTGATCATCACGACAGAGAGCCCCATCTCCTCAAACACCTTCACTGCATCATGCGAGGTGGCCTTGATCGGATCAGTAATGGCAATACATCCTGCATAGGTTCTGTCCACTGCAATGAGGGGGACGGTTTTCCCCTCACTCTCAAACCTGACGATCGATCCAAGTGCATTCTTTGGGATCTGAATGGAGTGTTCCTCAAGCAGGGAGCGGTTTCCGATGAGAACCGGGAGATCCTGAATATATCCAAAGACCCCCTTTCCGCTGAATGACTCAAAGCCGGCCACTTCATGGAGCGGTGCATCAGCCTCTTCAGCTTTCCTGACAATCGCCTCTGCAAGAGGATGGAGCGATAATCGCTCCACAGATGCTGCATACGATATAAGCTCTTCTTCGGTGCGACGGTAGGGTGTGATATCTGTTACTTCAGGGCGGCCTTCGGTGAGGGTGCCTGTTTTGTCAATGGCAACGGTGGTGATGGTGCCGGACTGTTCGAGCACCTCACCGTTTCGAATCAGGATACCAAGTTCTGCACCCCGTCCGATTCCAACGGTGATGGCGGTCGGGGTGGCAAGCCCGAGGGCACAGGGGCAGGCGACGACCAGCACCGAGATGAGGGCGGTGACGGCAAAGAGGAGCGGAGAGCCGGCGATGAAGTACCAGAAGGCAAATGCTGAGAACGCGATGATCAGCACAGCCGGGATGAAGTAGGATACCACCGTATCTGCAACCCTCTGAACCGAGGGCTTGCTCCCCTGTGCCTCCCCGACCATCCTGATGATCCTGGCAAGAACGGTATCCTTTCCAACCTTTGTTGCATAGATCGTGATCGCTCCGTTTGTCGGGATCGTGCCGCCGATGACGTTGGCATCCTTTCCTTTGTAGACCGGGTGCGGCTCACCAGTCACAAGCGATTCATCCACATGGCTCTCTCCTTCAACAACCACTCCATCCACAGGAATGGCTTCTCCGGGGCGGACGAGGACGAGATCATAGGGGGCGATCTCCTCAACCGGCACAATCGTCCCGACACCATCCCTGATCACGGTTGCCGTCTTTGGCTGGAGGTTCATCAGGGAGCGGATCGCCTCACCCGTCTTTCCTTTTGCCCGTGCCTCAAGGTAACGGCCAAGGGTGAGGAACGCAGTGAGCATGATTGCTGTTTCATAGAAGTTGAATTCTGCTGAGAGGAATATCCCAAAGGTCGAGAGGACACTTGAAAAATATGCTGTCCCTATACCAAGCGAGTACATGACATCCATATCCAGGATGCCATGTCTGAGGGATCGGATGGCCGCAGAGAAGATCGGGTATGCGAGGAAGGCAAAGAACGGTGTTGCGATGAAAAACATCATCAGCGGCATCGGGAGCGGGAGAGGAGGGTGTGTCCACATCAGAAGCATCAGGAATCCTGAGACTGCAAATCCGAGGAGGGATCTGTATGCCTTCATGCGGAGATCACGTGCAGCCACGGCATCCATGGTGCCGGATGCGGGGTCATCGTCCCTGCCGGTGACGGTGAAGCCAGCTTCCGAGACTGCTTTCTTCATCTCTTCAATCGATGTTATTTCCGGATAGTAGGTGAGATATGCCTGTTCTGTTCCGAGATTAACCGAGACAGAGGTAATTCCGGGGAGACCGGCAAGTGCTTTTTCTACGGATTGGACACAGACGGCACAATGCATGCCGCTGATCCTGAGTGTGAGTTGTTCGGGAACAGGTGAGAAGCCTGCTTCCCTGACTGCCTCCTCGATATCCCGAATTGATACAGCATCCGGATCGAACCCAACACGGAGTGTTTCTGCGGCGAGATTCACCTCTGCCGAGGATATGCCATCAAGCTGTTGAACAGAGCTCTCTATGGCTTTGGCACAGGTTGCACAGTGCATCCCGGCGATTCTTATCTGTGTCGTAATCATCTGGTATCCTCTGCTGATCGTCTGGTTTTCTGGTGCGCCAGCACCAAAAAAAAGGTATTGGATTCTAACATTTATCGCTTGCCGAGCTGATGGTCAAGATGGTAGAGACCGCCTGTTGCAGGACCGATCTTTTCAAGGGTTGCGACGATGTCAGAGGCATTCGCTTCCTCTTCAACCTGCTCGGTGACAAACCACTGGAGCATGATCTCAGATGCATAATCCTTCTGCTTGATCGCTTCTGTCATCATGGCGTTGATCATGCCGGTGACCTTCTGTTCGTGGGCATAGACCTCCTTAAAGATGGCAGGGATATCCTTCCAGTCGGCCTTCGGGGCTGCGATTGCTGTGAGTTTAATGGTTCCGCCCCGCTCACTGAGATAGTCATAGAACTTCATCGCATGAGCCAGTTCTTCCTGTGCCTGGAGGCGGAGCCAGTGGGCAAAGCCCTTCCAGTTCTTATCCGAGCACCATGCGGACATCGAGAGGTACAGGTAACTCGAGTACATCTCGGCATTGATCTGGGTATTGATCAGATCTTCCATCTTCGTTGGGATCATAGTCATAACTCCTGTATCTGCCGCATTGCGGCAACAGAAGAGCATTACGCAGGGATACTGTTAAAGGTATCGGTAGCCGGAAGTAAAAAGAAGAGTGTTACCGGGTATACCCCTCAAGCACCCGGTCATGGGCTTCAACCATATGCTCTTTCATTTTGAGAAAGACCGACCTTCTTGCCGCTGGAATCGCGAGTATAAGTGTCAGGAAGAGAGACCGGAGCCGATCTGTATACTCATACTGCGGGAAATCATAGAGTTTATTTCTTTTGAAATAGCGGTGATCTGCCCTGAAGATCGCCCGCATAGCTCCCCAGATCATGTCCCGGAAGATCTTGTGGCCTCCGACAGCATAGAAGGTGGGCGGAGGACTATATCCGCTTCCTGCACTGGAGAGTAGCGATGATGCGAAGCTGTCGATCCTGCGATCTATTTCAGCCGGGTCATCGGATTCGTCGCTGATGATATGCCCGCAGAGAACACCCTCGCTATCTGTGAATGCTCTGAAGAACTCCATCAGGACAGGGTTTTCACTGAGAGGCCCTGATACCATGTAGCCGAGCGTCTTTCCCTTGAAGGCGGGGATATGCCCCATGAAGAATGAGCGATCGAAGACCTGCTTGAAACCTGAAGAGAGAAAACGGTCATGGATCTCCCCTGCAAAGATGATGATATCAGATGAGAGGAGCGTGTTCCTGTACCATTCAGAAAACCCGTCAGTATAGACACAGGTGTTGTCATACCCGCACCGGCAGCATCCAAGGCATCCGCCTTTCATTCCGATATCAGGAATTTCTGCGATTGTTGCCTTCCCCCCGAATGTCTCTTTGAGCCGGTTTACCATCTTCGCACAATTTGAATCCGGGGCATTGTGATCAGTGAGGATAAGAATCCGTAGATTGCCTTGTTCCAGGGGGGCCATGGGTAATACCGGAGTGTAGGAGGGGAGGCTTTGGTGTATCTGCGGGTAGATCGGCTGTATCACCGGCTTCTTCTGGATCGTCTCTATGAACATGGATGAGAAGAGTTCAAGCCGCTTTCGTTCTTCCTCCTTTAAGAGATCCTGCATATGTGCCGAGAAAGCTCCAACGAACTGCATTCCGAGATCTTCGGATATCGCATGGATGTAATTGTGGGCGATATGATCCATGAAATGAACGGATGTCGATATGGAGGCGGCATATTTACCCTGAAAATGAATACCAGCACCCCGTTCAAAGACAAGCTCGATGAAACGCTTGAATTGTGCCGGCACAAGCATCACATAGAGGGGGAATGCAAAGAGAACAGCATCAGCTCCGGAAATTCTCTGCATAAGGGCATCGAAATACGCCTCATCTCTCGCGATCCTGTTGATCTCCGATGCAATAGGAATGATATCAAAGCTATGATCGGACCCTGCCAGCTCCATGTACCGGACAGAACGGATGGTGACACTGAGATCGCCTTTTGGACTTCCATTTAAAACAGCGATCTTCATGGAGATACATCCTCTTCCCTGAGGCGATCAACAGTGATTTGATCGCACAGCCTTCTGATAGTGATCTTCTTCCTCATCTGAATCATTATTTCCACAAATCGATCAAAAACCTCTGGAATAATAAAGCTATCCGGATCAGGAGAGACGTGTCTCCATGCAGAGAGGAGCACTACAGAAAGGCGGGTACATATACCGGTGACTATGTCGGAATCCCCCCATGCAGTGAACATGGACTTTTTTACATGATGATGTATGGTTGAAGGAGGTGCCCGGACATCATGCATCACACAAAGGAATAAAAACCGGGAGATCGAACTATTATATCCTTCCGGGGCTTGTGGCTTAGCCAGGATAGAGCGTCGGGCTTCTAACCCGAATGTCGGGGGTTCGAATCCCCCCAGGCCCGTTTCTTTTGTTTGTATTCCAATTGGTGTATGCAGGTGCATCCCATGGTTTTGTCCATCTGCCTGACCAAAGAACATCCATTTATCTTCTTATCCCGATGAAGAAGTACAGCCGCGAGGATCAGAAACTGATGGCCGCCTGGGCGGCAGATTGCACTGAGCGGGTGCTTCCCTTCTTTGAAAGTGCATATTCAGGGGACAAACGGCCACGGACTGCACTGGACGTCTGCCGGAGGTGGATTGATTTTGGCTCCTTTTCGATGGAAGAGATACGCGGGGCATCTCTTGGCGCCCATGCGGCCGCCAGGGAGGCTGCATCGAATAACCCGGCCTCTTTCGCCGCACGTGCCGCCGGACAGGCGGTGGCAACTGCCCATGTGCCCCAGCATGCCTATGGCGCTGCATACTATGCCTTGAAAGCAATCGCAGCCGCTGATCCTGCCAATGCTGAGACTGCGGTTTCAGCAGAATATGCGTGGCAGTCAGGAGAGCTCCCTGAACACCTTGGAGAGGAGATGATGAAGAGGATCGTGATCAGAAGGGGCTCAGGAAGAGTTACAATAATAATCGATAAGACAGGCGACTTCTGAACCAGAGGACTGGGATGGCTGAAAAGGTGCGTATTCCTCTTTGAAGATCCGAGGCATGTCAGAATTGTTCCATCCAATGAGGGGGGGAAGGATCGAAGGAGAAGGAAAAAGGAGGAGAAGAAACCGGGGTACATGAAGTGAGGGTAAAAGGATACGGCACCCCTCTCTAAGGAGTGATAATTGGGGAGAAGAGGGATTTAGATCGGGTCTCTGATTCCGATAAAAATTGAGCCGGATCGTTTGTGGAGAATCAGGTAGCTCAAACCGGATCAAACCTGAATAAAAACCGTTTCAGATCAGGTGGCGGATCTCCTCTTCCGGCAATCCTGTGACTTCTGAGATCTCACTGATGGACATCCCAAATGCCTTCATCCTGCGAAGGAGTGTACGGCGCTCTTTAACTTCCCCTTCCGCCATTCCTTCGGCTTTCAGCTCTGCTGTCCATCTTTTGACCTTTTCTTTTAACATGGTATCCCCACAAAACGGATTTGGTAGTGGTTTATCTTCATCTGTCTTTAAGGTATTCTCAAAGAATAATGAGAGATCCCGGCGCAATGGATCGAGATCCGGGTTCTTCCTCATCCATGCATTCAGCCGTTTCCCTAGCCGGAAGAGATCTTCACTTCCAGATGACTGCTCAAGGCCAAAGAGGCTGGCTGCAAGGTTCCGTACTTCAAAGAGATGATGGACAGAGAGCCGGAGCTCGTCAACCACCAGATATGGCACTGACGGTTTGAACCGGATTATCGGATCCGGCATCAGGATGCTTGCCCCGATATCATCAGGCACTGTCCATGGGATCTCACCATTGTAGAGCACAACGGGAATGATGCCGGGCAATGATTCCCTGGATGAGACCTGGCCGGTTCTGATCAGATCCTGCCAGAGGAGTGCCATATACGACATGATCCGAACCGGCATCGTCGGGTCAGGTGCTGACTGGAATTCAATTAAGAGGTAGATGACCAGTGTCCGGTCACCGTACCGGACACTCCATATGAGATCATCTTCACGCTCCCTGAGATCATCAGTCACATAACTTCCATTACACCGCTTCAGTGTCAAAAAGTCACAGGCAGAGGCAAATTCGGGATGAAAGAAACCACGGATGAGATCTGCCATCATCTCTTTGTGGCTGAAGAGGCGTTTATACGGGTGATCTGAATCTGTGATCTTTTCACACTCCCTTGATCTCAAGCTGAAATATCATCATTGCTTTGCGTAAACTCCCAATCCATCGAAAATGGAATGGAATACAAAGCGCTGATTATGAAGTATTCTGTCAGATCGCGTTATAATAGTCTTCAGCGGAGGGCGAAAGTGAAAGAGCAGATGAAAGAAGATGTGATTACAGGCTGCTTGTATTCCTGTTATCTATAGAGGAACGAAAGGGCACTTAAAAACCAATTCGATGCACCAGATGGAGATAGACAGGAAGGGGGGTTGTGAGAAGATCAGAACAGGTCGGATACAAATCTTCATCACCCTTTGGGAGCAACAAAATGAAGAGATGCTCTTCTTATCTCCTCAGGAATCAGCTCTGTGGTCACATCTGGCCGATCAGATCCTCGAAGATGGCAGAACTCCCGGCTCCGTTCCGGAGATCCTCTCAGGTCAGATCCGCCCAAACCTCCTCCCGGTCTTCTGCTACTATATCGGCACCCTCCTGATGGCACAGGGATCTGTTGATTCCGGGTTCGGGTGGCTTTCCGAGGCTGCCCGGCTGGAGGGGGATCGGCCATTCTCGGCATCCCAGCTCGTCGGTTTTTTAGAGCGGCATGAACGGAAGCTCCAGATGCCATATGTGGTGTTCTTCGATCCCAAAGCCTTCCTGCTCTTTGCGAAAAACCCTGTGATGCAGGCTGCACGATTAAGGCATGTGACCGAATGTGCCGACAGCCTGCCATATTTCCAAAAACCGTTCTCGATGATGGATCTCGGGTGCGGAGATGGGAGCCTTACCGTGGCATTGCTTCAAAAACTCCGTGATGGTGGCAGGATTGGTGAGATCGATGAGATCTTTCTGATCGATTCATCGGCTGCCATGGTGGAGCTTGCCGCGAAGACGGTAGCAGAAGCGTTTCCCGGCGTGCATATCAGCAAAGAAAACTGCCGCATTCAGGATTGTACCGGCAGGATATACCGGCATTTCGATCTCGCAACAAGTTCCCTTGCCTATCACCACATGCCCTATGAGGAGAAGAGGCTGCACCTCTCCCGGCTCAGGCCACGGATAGACCACTTCATTCTCTACGAGATGGATGCTGACAATGATCGGCCCGAGATCTACTCCCCGGATCTGGCACTCGCCGTGTACCAGTCCTATGGGAGCATCATCAATTCGATCCTCTCACAGGATGTGCGAATCGATCTCGCCAGGACCTGTGTCGACCAGTTCCTTATGACCGAGGTCATCTCGTTCTTCACGCAACCACGGGGGGAGAGAACAGAGTACCATATGCTCCAGAGCCAGTGGCTGGCACTCTTCTCCGAATGCCTCGGAGGGGAGTTTACGCTCAGGTGCCATTCGCCCTGTTATATGGACCGGTATACCTCCCTCTTCTGCATGCATTTTGGGAGAGATAGCGAAGGATAGTGGGTACTGGCAACGAGTGGTTTCTGTCAACTACCGATCTTTCTTCTTACCGGATCTGGTGCAGAACCAGTTCCCCCCGGGAACAGGGGATCACCGCCGAACCATTTCAGCAAGATGTGTTCACCTGAAACCTCTTTATGAACGATCATCTTTTCATCATGGAGGTAGATTGTGCCTCTATGCTCACCCCCGAGGATATTGCAGATGCCGCGGATCTGATCCGCCCCCATATTCACCGGACACCGCTTGTCTACTCGCCGACATTCTCGGCGATGACCGGCTGCGAGGTGTACCTGAAGCTCGAAACACTCCAGAAGGCGGGTTCGTTTAAGGTGAGGGGAGCCGTCCACTCGATACTCAAAAATCGAAAGGGTATTGGAAGTGCCGGAGTGGTGGCGGCATCTGCGGGGAACCATGCGCAGGGGGTCGCCCTCGCCGCAGGCATTGCGGGTGTCCGGGCGACGATCGTGATGCCCGCTGGATCATCGGTTGCCAAGCAGGAGGCGGCAAGAGGATATGGGGCTGAGATCGTCATTGCCGGGCGAACGCTTCAGGAGTCAATCCTCTATGCACAAGTACTGGCTGAGAGGGGAGCGTTTCTTGTCCATCCCTATGATGATAAGCATGTGATCGCCGGTGCAGGTACCATCGGCACTGAGATTCTCGAGGAACTCGGTGATCTTGCATATGTGATCGTACCCGTCGGCGGCGGGGGCTTAATCGCCGGGATTGCCGCTGCGATCAAGGGTGCCGGGAGTCCTGCCCGGATCATCGGCGTGCAGGCGGCTGCCTGTGATGCCGCATACCGGGCATTTGCCTTCGAGGAGCGGGAGCTTGTTTCTCCCGGCAGGACGATCGCAGATGGGATTGCGGTTCCGATCATTGGCGAACGGCCGTTTGGGATGATCAGGGCATTTGTTGATCGGATCGGGATCGTCTCGGAAGAGGAGATGGTTCAGGCAATCCTCCTCCTTGCCGAACGAAAACATCTCGTTGTGGAAGGGGCGGGATCAGCGCCGCTCGCCTACCTCCTCTCGGGGAGAGGGATGTTTCCGAAGCAGAGCAGGATCGTGCTGGTCATATCGGGAGGAAATATCGATCTCCCCCTCTTCCAGCGGGTGATCCACCAGGCACAGGTTGCACGGGATCGTTCGATGACGATCTCGGTGGTGGTCGATGACCGGCCGGGATCACTTGCGAAACTGCTCGGCACAATCGCTGGTGCCGGGGGCAATATCCATGAAATTATCCAGAAAAGGGATGAGAAAGGGCTCCATCCAACCGAGATCAGGGTGGAGGTGGAGATCGAAACGAGAGGGCTTCTGCACCAGGAGCGGATCCGATCCCATCTCACTGGTGCAGGGTACCTTTCCGGTTGATCACCGGATCTGTGTTCCCGGCTCGATCTCGCGGTTCGGCATCAGGAGGGCAGCCTCATCGCCTGCTGCCAGGATCATGCCCCTGCTCTCAACACCGAAGATCGTCGCAGGCTCAAGGTTTGCGATCATCACAACCAGGCTGCCGGTGAGTGTATCTGGTGC
Source organism: Methanocalculus sp. MC3 (assembly GCF_054767395.1). Taxonomy (NCBI): domain Archaea; kingdom Methanobacteriati; phylum Methanobacteriota; class Methanomicrobia; order Methanomicrobiales; family Methanocalculaceae; genus Methanocalculus; species Methanocalculus sp. MC3. Next base: position 5,069 of record NZ_BAABMP010000002.1, on the reverse strand, counting down.
ATAGAAGGGGGCGATCCCGGATACCACCTGGCGGGTCTCAGACCCGATATCCACCTGTATCATTAAGAGTTTCTTTGATCCTTTGATCGGCTCTGCCGAGAGGACTTTTCCGATCCTCAGATCCATCTTTGCAAATTCATCCATTGAGACCATTGGTTTCCTCTCCTCTTTTAATGCCTGTTTCTTCTTTGCTGCTTCTACACGCCCATTGAAGGTCTTTTCAAGGACGGCATACTGTTCGTCTTCGAGTTTGGCAAAGAGCATCTCAGCCTTCTGTAAGGTGACACCTGACAACGGGGTGTCACACTCGTCCAGGTGGTGATCGGCAATCGGAGTTGTGTAGCCGAGCATCGCCCAGCATCTCGCCGCTGCATCCGGAAGGACCGGCTCGAGCATCAGGGCGAGTGCCTTGACGATCTGGAGGCAGTCTGCAATTGCAGATTCTGCTGCCTGGCGATCCGTCTTCATCAGTTTCCAGGGTGCGTTCTTCTGGATGTAGTTGTTCCCAAACCCGGCAAGCCCCATGATCCCGTCAACTGCCAGCTTGAACTCAAATGATCTGAATGCAGAGTCGACACTCTCCCGTGCCTTCCTGATCTCCTCTAGAATCTCCGGGCCTGCCGGGGTGTCGGGGATGCCGCCGAGTTTTGCTTCTGCAAAGTAGATCGTCCGGTACATGAAGTTGCCGAGCGTATTCACAAGCTCATTATTGACCCGTTCCTGGTAGGCCTTCCAGGAGAAGTTCAGCTCTTTTGTATGGCTTGTATAGCTGAGGAGATAGTACCGGAGATAGTCTGAGGGGAGCCCGACATCGAGGTAGTCTTCGTTTGCCCAGACCACATAGCCACGGGATTTTGAGAACTTCTGATCTTCGACCTTCAGCATTCCCGATGCAACGACGGCATCCGGGGTTCCATATCCCGCTGCATGGAGGAGGGCTGGCCAGAAGATGCAGTGGTGGTAGATGATGTCTGAGCCGATGAAATGCGTTACCTCGCCCTCGCCACACCAGTATCTCTTCCAGTCATCATTGTGGGCATCAGCCCACTCCTCGGTGAAGGAGATGTAGCCAATAGGTGCATCCACCCAGACATAGACGACCAGTTCCCGGTTTCCGGGGAACGTCACACCCCATTCAAGGGTTCGTGTGATACACCAGTCACGGAGCTCGTTCTCAACCCAGCCGATGGCGTAGTTCTTCGCGTTTGTAGTCCCCTTGAGATCCTTTAAGTAATCAAGGAGATAATCGCGGAAGGTGCTCAGCTTGAAGAAATAATGTTCCTGCTGGCGGATCTCGGCCCTTGTGCTACAGACGGTGCAGACGGGATCCTGGATCTCGCCCGGCTCGAGATGGCGGCCGCAGCCCTGATCGCATTCGTCTCCCCGGGCATGCTTGCCGCAGTGGGGGCATGTTCCCTCGACATAACGGTCAGGCAGGAAACGCTCGCAGGAGGTGCAGTAGCTCTGGTTGATGATCTCGGAGTAGACATAGCCACGGTCGATCAGGCGGTTGATGATCGACTGAGTCCGTTCATGGTTGGTTTTGTTGTCGGTCATCCCGAAATGGTCGAAGATGACACCCATCCGTTCGAAGGTCTCTTTGAAATGATCATGGTATTTTTCCGAGAGCGCCCGCGGGGTGGTGCCCGCCTCTTCTGCAGATACGACAATCGGAGTTCCGTGATTGTCTGAACCGCAGACAAAGAGAACCTCCTCACCTGCACGCCTGAGATGCCTGACATAGCAGTCGGCGGGCACATAGGTCCGCAGGTGCCCGATATGGCATAATCCATTGGTATAGGGAAGTCCGCATGTAACCAGTTTCGGTGTACCACTCATCAATATGCTTTTTGCGCTGGATCGTATAAAATACAGGGTATACTATGGCGAAGCGATTGGCAATACCGGTACGGAGCCTTGGATCCGAGGTCGATACTCCGTCAGTCTCCGATCTCAGCGAATGGGCAAAGACCCGCGCTGGTCAGGGCGGTGATCTGGTCACCTATCACCTGATGAAGACAGTTGAAGCGCAGAAGGAGGTGCACATTCCTGCGGCCGGAGGCTGGTTCTATTTCGATCGGGCACGGGCCGCATCTCTTCCCGATGCGCCATCAGATGATCTGCTGGATGATATTGAGGCGGTGAACAGTGTCAGGAAGAACTGCTGGTGGTCGCTGCCCTCTGCCGCTTCACTATGTAGTGATCCCGATGAGGATCAGATCCTCTTCTTCAGGCAGTTCCTCAGGACGATGCGGGATGCCGGGGTCTTTGGGCACGTGATCCTTCTGAAAGAGGAGCCAAAGCCGCTTGAGCTCGAACTCGTCTCCGGCCGGCGGATCTTTCTGCACCAGATGAGCCCGACTGAACGTGGTCTGGAGAAGGTGCTTGAAGTGCAGCGGGATATCGCGGTTGCACCGGCGCTCCTGCCGCTGCTTGGTGAACTCATGGGATCCTATACCGTCAGGAAGATCATCGTGATGGATGGGGGCGAGGCCGATCTCCGGGCTGCGAAGGAACTTGTGGATCTTGATAACATCATGACCGGGGGCTATGCCCCCGCCAAAAAACCCTCATACTGGGACGAGCTTGTAGAAGGATCGTTTATTCTGCGCTAGAGTGTGTGTTTTGTGCTTCTGCCACCTGAACGAACCTATTGAAGTGGGAGGTTGTCCCAAGGATCCGGAAGGAGAGTTTGTCCCGGAAAGTGAAGGGGAAGGTGCCACCGGAAGCATTCGGGTGTCCGCCGCCCCCAAATTCTGCTGCGATGAGGTGTGAGATGGGCGGGGCTGATCTCAGGGAGAAGCGGCCGTTCTCTGAGATGATCACCTCGATATCTGTTTTATATTCTTCCCTGATGGCAGCTGCCGTCTCGCTGGGGTAGTTGATGAGGGGGGCAAAGGCGATTGTGTATCGTCCTTTTCGGATCTTCATCCTCCTGATGCTCGTCCTGATGGCCTGGGTGCGTTCGCGATCGATCTCCGCATAGGTCTCCTCGATCCAGTCATCGGTGAAGATCCCCTGCTCCAATCGGTTCCTGAGTGGCCTGAGGTTTTTATTGATGGATCCGATCTGGCCGAGGATTGCAGATCGCGGGTCCCGGTGGGTCCAGAGATCATAGTCGCAGACGACGGTTGCAATCTCAACGGCAACGGGGTCATCAGGTGCGAGTGCCCGTGCCACGAGCCCGCACCCGCAGGTGGAGGTATCGACTGTGAGTTCTTCTGTATACTGCTCGATCTGCCGGATCTGATCAGGCTTCCACCGGTGGTGATCACGCCAGATGATCTGCCAACCCGATGCCTTTGCCCGCCGTGCGGCTTCATCGACACCGTTCTGGTATCCGACATCCGAGATGGAGAGGATATCGCCCTTGCCGGGGACGTTTGCTATTGAATTGAGGTTCTTTGTGAACCTGCCGACCGATGAGAAGACGGTGAAGACCTCGTCGTGCCCATAGACCCGCCTGTGGATCGCATCTGCCCCGGCGGCATCAAGATCGTTATGGGTCAGGTGGACGATGCCGGCGGTCCGCCCCCGCACCAGCTCCTCTAACGTCGGCCCCTGCTTCTTCTCTGGTTTTTTGGGGCCGAAGAGCGAGCGGATGCGATGAAGGATGCCGGCGCCGGTGGAGCTGCCGGAACTGCCGGGATTGCCGGTGCCGGAGGACGAACTCATGGTGATATGTCTGTTCTTCAGGCGTGATAAATGGGGGCGGTGGAAGGGGGAGGGATAGATGGGAGGTGAGATCATGAAGCCAGAGAACGGGAATTATGCTTCTATTTTTATTGGAGTACCCTGGCTTCATATCAACAGATGCATCGTATTTTGAAATTCTTTTGAATACTCAGGAAAAATTAAATGAATGAAGGCTGATGTATGGTTGTGGCAGATGGCAACAATAAACTGAGTGATAGACGTTTTCTCCTTCAGAAGATTGAAAAGAACATTGATGCCCGACTTTTTGAAGAGATTGAGCCGGATGATGATGAGATCAGCCTGATTGGCGAGTACCAGGAACGAAAGAAGAGTGGGACTCTGATAATCAATGAGATATAGGGTTTTTCTGGAGATTGTAGCAAGAATAAACCTGAGTTAATTGAGGATGGTAAATGGGTCTAAGCATACGCACTTTACAACAAGCTTTACCCATTTAAGGAAGGATTCGCCCTGATTCTCGATACAATGGCCAGATCAGATCGGATGTATTAAATAGAGATCTGGCGTATATTGTAATCCCAAAGCCTCAGTAGCTCAGACTGGGAGAGCGCCAGACTGAAGATCTGGTTGTCCCCGGTTCAAATCCGGGCTGGGGCATGGATTTCTTTTATCTTTTCATTCTCGGTTTAGCCTTTTATCCTGTTTGCTATGTTTGTTTCGCCTTCATGAAAGGGGGGTTTTGGTTGCACGGGCAAACATGAGATCTGCCATCATGAGTATTGATGGGATACAATTCGGTACTCTACCCGATCCGATAACGATAGAGCAGTTCAAAACGTTTTTAGCTTCAGGAAAGAGAAGAAAGAACTGAGCAGGATATCATGAAGAGCTTTATTGACAAAGTCATGCATCGGAACCAGAAGAAGAGAAGATCATTCTCGCTAAAGATTGAGATGCAAAATGCAGCAGCATTGACAGATGAAGTTATTTCTGAAGCAATGACTGAACTTGCACAGATGATCAGACGCGGTGAAGTCAACCTTGATACCGAAGGTAAAGTGAGATACATCCTCGGGGACGTCGTTTTAGAGGGCCGGATGGATATTGTTACGGAATGAGACGATCCGATATCACGTGTGAGATGGGGAGCAGATCAGATCCGTGTGTGCCACATGACCAGATCCAGATTTTATGCAGCGGCTGCTGCACAGACATCCCCATTTTAAACTGTGTGACGTTACCCAGATCCCGGATCTGCCACTCTATTACAATCCTAACTTGTTAAGAGCCTTAATTAAATATACAGGGAATTACTGATGCTATCTCAGACTGAATCAGGCATATCAGTTCTTCCAGATCCATAACTACTGTTCAACTCCCCCAATACAAAAATGGAACGCTAGACCCCATAT